>NZ_LBCO01000033.1:726669-755312 GCF_000988085.1 Janthinobacterium sp. KBS0711
GCCAGCAATGCCGTGGCGCGCACCATCCTGGTCGACGCGGGCCGGCAGATCGCGCTAATCGCCAGGGCGCTCGACCCGGCTGGCGCCTTGCCCGTGGCCCTGTGCGGCGGCCTGGCGGCACCCTTGTCGGGCTACCTGCCGGCGGAACTGTTGCAACTGGTCGTGCCGGCACAGGGCGACTCGGCCGCAGGCGGTCTGCGCCTGATACGCAAGCACTTGCAGGAGCAATGACCATGCTGGCCAAACTGTCCACCTTCAAACCCAATCCGGCCAGCGACACGCCGCTCTACATGCAGCTGGCGAACATGCTGTCGGACGGCATCGCCAGCGGCGACTGGCGCGCCAACCAGGCCCTGCCCTCCGAGCGCGTGCTGTCGGACATCCTGGAAATCTCGCGCGTCACGGCGCGCAAGGCCATCGACATGCTGTGCGACCGGGGCATGCTGACGCGCAAGCGCGGCTCGGGCACCTACATCACGCCCAAGCTGGAACAGCCGCTGTCGCGCCTGACGAGCTTTTCGGAAGAATTGCGCCAGCGGGGCTTTACGGCCGGCTCGCGCTGGCTGCAGCGCGACATCGGCTCGGCCGCGCCGCTGGAACTACTGTCGCTGGGCCTGTCGCCGCACATGCCGGTGGCGCGCTTGCGCCGCTTGCGCACGGCCGATGAAGTGGTGATGGCGATCGAAACGACCACCATCCCCGCCCTGTACATGCCGGACCCGCAGCAGGTGACCGATTCGCTGTACGGCTACCTGGAGTCGCGCGGCACCATCCCGATGCGCGCGCTGCAGCATATCCGCGCCGTCAACGCCACGGCGGAACAGGCCAAGCTGGCCAATATCAAGACGGGTGAAGCCATGCTGCACATCACCCGTGTCAGTTATCTCGACAACGGCGCAGCGGTGGAACTGACCCACTCGTATTGCCGCAGTGATTATTATGAATTCGTAGCGGAGTCGCGCAGATGAGCAGCACTATCAAAGGCAATATCCTTACCCCCGGCGGCTGGATCCACGGCGCCATCGCCTTCGGCGAGCGGGTCGACAGCATCACGGGCGATTCCCTCCACCCGTCGAGCAACAGCGACGACTATATTCTGCCCGGCTTTATCGACCTGCACGTGCATGGCGGTGCCGGCAAGGACATCATGGAAGGCGGCGAAGCCGTCTACACCATCGCGGCCATCCACGCGCGCCACGGCACCACCAGCCTGCTGGCCACCACCATGACGGCGCCGCCGGAAGACATCGACATGGCTCTGACGGCCATCGGCATCGCCGCCAACCACCGCCGCCCGAACACGGCGCGCGTGCTGGGCGCCCACCTGGAAGGCCCGTACATCAACTCCGGCAAGCTCGGTGCGCAGCCGAACTTCGCGCGCGCCGCCACGCTGGCTGAAATCGAGCGCCTGCAAACCTTGGCCAAGCTGCGCGTCATCACCGTGGCGCCGGAAATCGCCGGTCACCTGGACCTGGTGCGCGCCCTGGCCGACGCCGGCGTGCGCGTGCAGATCGGCCACACGCTCGGTTCGTACGAAGACGGCGTGGCCGCGCTGGAACATGGCGCCATGGGTTTCACGCATCTGTTCAACGCCATGAGCGGCCTGCACCACCGCGAGCCGGGCATGGTCGGCGCCGCCCTCGCGCACGCCGAATACGCGGAACTGATTCCCGACCTGCTGCACGTGCATCCGGGCGCCATCAAGGTGGCCCTGCGCGCCATCCCGCGCCTGTACTGCGTTACCGATTCGACGGCCGCCACCGGCATGCCGGACGGCGAATACATGCTGGGCCGCCACGCCGTGCAGAAATGCATGGGCGGCGTGCGCCTGCCCGACGGCACCCTGGCGGGCAGCACCTTGACCCTGGACCAGGCGCTGCGCAACCTGGTGGGACTGGGACTGGACCTGGCCGACGCGTCCAAGCGCGTGTCGACCAACGCCGCCGATTATCTGGGCCTGGAAGAACGCGGCCGGCTGGCCCCCGGCACTTACGCCGATCTGGTGGTACTCGATCGCGATCTCAAACTCAAAGCTGTGTATATAGAAGGAGAAATCTGTGACCTCAATGATGCTTAAAGAAGCCATTTCCGCCGCCGAATGCGTCGCCCTGCAACTGGCCAGCGACACGGAACGCTACGCGGAACTGGGCCGCAAATTGAGGAGCACCTCGTTCTCGACCGCGCTGACCATCGCGCGCGGCAGCTCCGACCACGCCTGCAACTACGTCGCCTACCTGATCATGGCGCGCCTGGGCCGTGTCGTGGCCTCGCTGCCGATGTCGCTGGTCACCCTCAACAAGTCGCCGCTGGTGACGCGCGACACCTTGGCCATCTCGATCTCGCAATCGGGCCAGAGCCCGGACGTGGTCGAACCGATCCGCTACTTCCGCGACGGCGGCGCCACCACCGTGGCCCTCGTCAACGACATCGATTCGCCGCTGGCGCACGCCGCCGAGTGGGCCATGCCCCTGCGCGCCGGCAAGGAGCAAAGCGTCGCCGCCACGAAAAGCTTCATCACCAGCCTCGTCGCCGGTGCGCGCATGGTGGCCCAGTGGCAGAACGACCCCGAACTGCTGGGCGGCCTGGAAGCGCTGCCGGAGGCGCTGCTTGAAGCGACCCGCGTCGACTGGTCGCCGGCCATCGACGTGCTGGCCCCGGCCCGCAACATCATGGTCGTCGGACGCGGCATCAGCTTCCCCGTGGCGCTGGAGTCGGCCTTGAAATTCAAGGAAACCTCGGCCCTGCAGGCGGAAGCGTTCAGCGGCGCCGAAATCAAGCACGGCCCGATGGCCCTGATCGAAGACGGCTACCCGCTGCTGATTTTTGCCACCCGCGGCCCGACCCAGGCCGGCCTGCTGCAACTGGCCAGCGAAATGCGCGGCCGCGGCGCCAAGGTCTTGCTGGCGGCCCCCGCCGACGTGGCCGAGCGCGACCTGACCCTGCCCGTGGCGGCCACGCCGGACCTCGATCCGATCGTCGCCATCCAGTCCTTCTACGTGATGGCGGCCAAGCTGTCTGCCGCGCGCGGCATGGACCCGGATGCGCCGCGTCACTTGAGCAAGGTAACAAAAACAAACTAAGCACTCCCCGGCAGCTGCGCCCCCGGCACGGGGTGCGGCTGCCGGCAGAAGCACCCGAATATAAGCGACGGCAAGGGCATGTACCCGCGCCGCGGACTCATGGACATTGGAGCGCCACGCTCCAGGATAAAAATGACGATCAAGAGACTGTTGGCGGTTGTTGCCTGCGCGGGCCTGCTCGCGCCGCAGGCATGGGCTGCCGAGAAAATCGAATTCTGGACCTTCAGCATGAAGCCCAAGTTCACGCCGTATTTCAATACGGTGGTGGCGCGCTATGAGGCGCAGAATCCTGGCGTCAAGATCGAATGGATCGACTTCCCGTGGGACGTCATCCAGACCAAGCTGGTCACGCGCATCGTGGCCGGCACGCCGCCCGCACTGGTCAGCCTGAACGTGCCCTGGGCCGACGAATTTGCGCGCGACGGCTTGCTCACGCCAGTCGATGGCCTGATCCAGGAAGCGCGCGCCAGCTACATTCCCAGCGCCCTGGACGACTTGCGCTTCAAGGGCCGCACCTACGGTTTTCCCATGTACAGCAATGTCGCGGTGATCGCCTTCAATAGCGCCATCTTCAGGCA
The DNA here is from genome assembly GCF_000988085.1 of Janthinobacterium sp. KBS0711. NCBI lineage: Bacteria > Pseudomonadati > Pseudomonadota > Betaproteobacteria > Burkholderiales > Oxalobacteraceae > Janthinobacterium > Janthinobacterium sp. KBS0711. Next base: position 730,328 of record NZ_LBCO01000033.1, read on the forward strand.
GGCGGGCCTCACGCGCGGCCCCGCCAGCCTCGATGAACAGCTGGCGTACGCGCGCCAGATCGCGCAACGCACGGGCAAGGCCGGCATCGCCCCTGCCCTCTCCAAAATCGACGGCCTGTTCATGCAGCAGGGCCTGGCCGTCATCACCGACAACCGCGCCGTCTTCAATTCGCCGCAGCACGTGGCGCTGGTGCAGAAACTGGCCGACACCTACAAGGTCGGTGGCTTATTGAAAGAAAGCCTGTTCGCCGAAGATAATTTCCCGGCCGTGATCGACGCCTACAAGGGCGGTCGCCTGGGCATGCTGCTGGCGCCGCCGACGGCCATGCAGCGCATCCGCAGCGACGCGAAAGACATCTACGCCATCACCGACGTGGCGCCCGCGCCGCTGGGTCCCACCGGCATCGCCGATGGCGGCTGGCTCGTGCATTTCGCCATTCCGAAAGGCGTGCCGGCGCGCCAGCTGCCGTCGGTCGGCAAGTTCGCGCACTTCCTGACGAACGACGAGAACCAACTGGCCTTCGCCAAACAGGCCAGCGTCTTTCCCACCACCGTGAAAGCGGCGGCCGACCCGTTCTTTCTCGCCACGCCGAAAAATGCAGGCGCTGCCGAAAAGGCGGTGGCCGCCGGCGCCCTGTCGATGGGCCACTCGCGCACCCTGTACGTGGCCGGCATCGACGACTACGACGAGTTGCGCCGCTCGCTCGTGAAGGCCGTCGAAGCAGGTGTGACGGGCAAGCAGAACGTCAAGCAGGCGCTGGACCAGGCCGTCGCCATCTGGAACCGCAAGCTGGCCACCCTGCCGCGCCACTAAGGACACCATGAAACTCGCCCACCGCCATACCGTGCAAGCCTGGCTGTTCCTCGCCCCGGCCCTGCTGCTGCTGGCCGCCTTTTCCTTCTGGCCCGTCGGCTACGGCTCCGTGCTGGCGTTTACCGATTACAGCCTGATACGCGAGACGCGCTTCGTCGGCCTCGATAACTTCCGCTACATCTTCAACAACGAGATGTTCGTCTCGGGCCTGAAAAACTCGCTGATGTTCTTGCTGATGGTGCCCTTCGTGCAGGTCGGCGCCATCGTGCTGGCCGTGCTGGTGAATAATCGCCTGCCCGGCATCCGCCTGTTCCGCGCCGCCTTCTACGTGCCGGTGGTGACCACCGTCTCCGTGGTCGGCATCATGTGGGGCTTCATGTTCCATGAACAGGGCGCGCTCAACTACGTGATGATGACGTTAAGGCTGGTGAACGCGCCCGTGGGCTGGCTGACGAACGACAGCCTGGCCCTGTTTGCCGTCATGTTCGTCACCCTGTGGCGCGGCCTGGGCTGGTACATGGTGATGTACCTGGCGGCGCTGCAATCGATCCCGTCGGACATGCAGGAAGCGGCCATGCTCGATGGCGCCAACCACTGGCAGCGCTTCTGGAAGATCACCGTGCCGATGCTGCGCCCGACCATCATGCTGTGCTCCATCCTGTCCGTGCTGGCGGCCCTGAAGGCGTACCAGGAAGTCGACGTGCTGACCCAGGGCGGGCCGATGAATTCGACTTTCACGGCGCTGTACTACGCGTATGACCAGGGTCTGAAGCACTTGAAACTGCCGCGCGCGCTGGCGGCCAGCTTCGTCGTCTCGCTGTTCTGCATCGGCATCGCCCTGCTGTGCCTGCGCTATCTGAAACCGAAGCACCGCTGACCATGAAAAAACGTTCCCGCCCCCTGACAACGCGCCTGCACATCCTGGGCCACTACGCCGTGCTGTGCGCGATCGCCGTCGTCTGCGTCTTCCCGTTCTGGTGGACACTGGTGACGGCCATTTCCACGGAAGGCAATATCTTCGCCTTCCCGCCCACCTTCTGGCCGAAGGCACCGTCATTCGACAACTTCATCGAAGTGTTCAAGGCGATCCCGATCTGGTCCTTCTTCAAGAATTCCGTGCTGATCGCCGTGTTTACCGTGTTCTGGAAACTGCTGCTGTGTTCACTGGCCGCGTATCCGCTGGCGCGCCTGAAATTCCGCGGCCGCAAACTCGTGTTCGGCCTGATCCTGGCCACGCTGGTGCTGCCGTCCGAGGTCAACTTCCTCGTCAACTTCATCACCATCACGCAAATGAGCCTGGTCGACACCTACACGGGCGTGATCCTGCCCAACGTGGTGACGGCCGTGGCCATCTTGCTGCTCAAGCAGGCGTTCGAGGAAGTGCCGCAAGACCTGATCGACGCGGCGCGTGTCGATGGCGCGTCCGAATGGGTCATCTTCAGCCGCATCATGCTGCCCCTGATTACGCCATGGCTGGCCACCGTCGGCATCCTGACGGCCGTCGAATCGTGGAATGAATACATCTGGCCGTCCATCGTCATGAGCAAGCCCGATGAATTTCCCCTGTCGGTGGGCGTGCTGTACTTGCGCGGCACCTTCGGCAGCAGCACGCGCGTGATCGCGGCCGGCACCCTGATCACTATCGTGCCGACCCTGCTCGCCTTCCTGTTTACCCAACGCTTCTTCATGCGCGGCATGGACGGCGCAGTCAAATGAAAACGTCTCTCGATAAGGAAGCCTCCATGCACGACCAGCGCATCAGCATCAGCAAGAAAGTCCGCAGCCCGATCACCTGGGTGCCTACCTTGTACTTCGCCCAGGGCTTGCCGTTCTACGCCGTGGCCCTGGTGGCCGGCCTGATGTTCAAGAGCATGGGCGTGCCGAACGACCAGATTGCCCGCTGGACGGGCCTGATCGGCTTTGCCTGGGTCTTCAAGTCGCTGTGGAGCCCCTTCCTGGAGCTGACGTCGAGCAAGAAGACCATGGTGGTGCTGTTCCAGTTCCTTGGCGGCCTGAGCCTGGGCCTGATCGCGCTGGCGCTGCAAACGCCGCTGTGGTTCGCCGCCTGCATCGCCGTGCTGTTCGTCGCCGCGCTGGCCTCGTCCACGCACGACATCGTTTGCGACGGCCTGTATATCGCCAGCCTGTCGGACAAGCAGCAGGCGGCCTACGCGGGCTGGCAAGGCGCCTTCTTCAATGCCGGCAAATTCATCTCGCTGGGCGGCCTGGTGATCCTGGCCGGCTACCTGGAGAAGAAAATCGGCGTCAAGCCCGCCTGGTCGGTGATCTTCCTGATCATCGGCGCCATGATGCTGTCGCTGGCCGCCTACCACCTGTGGGCGCTGCCGCAGGTGCGCAACGCGGCCGTGGCCGACAAGAGCGTGGCTGGCATCAGCCGCACCTTGTGGGACGTGCTGGTGGACTTCCTGAAAAAACCCGGCATCTGGGGCATGATCGCCTTCATCATCCTGTTTCGCGCGGGCGAGGCGCAAGTGCAGACCATCGGCCCGCTGTTCCTGCGCGAAGCGCGCGAGCTTGGAGGGCTGGGCCTGTCGACGACGGAAGTGGGCGCCGTGTATGGCACGGCCGGCACCGTCGCCTTCCTGCTGGGCAGCATCGGCGGCGGCTACTTCACATCGTGGCTGGGCCTGAAACGCGCCATGTTCTTCCTGATCCTGGCCATGAACTTGCCGAACCTGGTGTTCTACTACCTGAGCCACAGCATGCCGACCGACCTGACCCTGATCACGGCCGCGCTCAGCGTGGAGATGTTCGGCTATGGTTTCGGCTTCGTCGGCCTGATCCTGTTCATGATGCAGGTCGTCTCGGTCGGCAAGTACCAGACGGCCCACTATGCGTTCGCCACCGGCGTGATGCAGCTGGGTTCCGTGCTGTTCAAGATGATCAGCGGCGACATCCAGACGGCGCTCGGCTACAAGACTTTCTTCCTGTGGGTGCTGGTGTCGGCCGTGCCCGTACTGATCCTGTCGCGCTTCATGCGCATCGGCCCGAAGGATACCTCCGACCCATCTGATGCCGGCGCCACCTCTGCGCCGGCCAGCGCAAGCTAGGATAGAAGCACTTCATGGCACATATCGTTTTAAAGAACATCGTCAAGCTGTACGACGACAAGCACCCCGTCATCCACGGCATCGACCTCGATATCCGCGACGGCGAATTCGTCGTCTTCGTGGGACCGTCCGGCTGCGGCAAATCGACCCTGCTGCGCATGATCGCCGGGCTGGAAGACATCACGGATGGCGAGCTGCATATCGGCGGCCAGCTGGCCAACGATATCGCCCCGGCCGAGCGGGGCCTGGCCATGGTTTTCCAGAGCTACGCCCTGTATCCGCACATGACGGTATTCGAGAACATGGCCTTCGCCCTCTCGCTGGCGGGGCATAAAAAGGCCGAGGTGCGCATCGCCGTCGAGCGCGCGGCCGAGATCCTGCAGATCACGCCGCTGTTGAAACGCAAGCCGAAGGACCTGTCGGGCGGCCAGCGTCAGCGCGTGGCCATCGGCCGCGCCATCGTGCGCAAACCCAAGGTTTTTCTCTTCGACGAACCGCTGTCGAACCTCGATGCATCGTTGCGCGTGCAGATGCGCGTGGAAATCTCGCGCCTGCACCAGGAATTGAAGACGACCATGATCTACGTCACGCACGACCAGGTCGAGGCCATGACCCTGGGCGAGCGCATCGTCGTCTTCAACGGCGGGCGCATCGAACAGGTGGGCAGTCCGCACGAGCTGTATAACAATCCCGGCAACCTGTTCGTGGCCGGCTTCCTCGGCGCGCCGAAGATGAATTTCGTCGCTTGCGAGGCCGTCGCCTCTGGCCCCGGCTCCGTGACCGTGCGCCTGCCCGGCGGCGCCGTCATCGACGTCGAAGCGCAGGGCGAGACCGTGGCGCCGGGCGACCAGCTGACCCTGGGCGTACGGGCCGAGCATGTCAGCCTGCAGCACGGCAGCAATGCGGGCGACAATGTGGTGGACGCGGCCGTCAGCCATGTGGAATACCTGGGCGACGTGGCCATCGTTTACGCCAGCATGCCGGGGGTGAACGATATGCTGGCCGAAATGCTGGCCGTTAAGCTGCCGGCCGAGGAAGGCATGCGCCACGCGGGCGACGCCATGCGCCTGCACCTGCCGCCGCAGCGCTGCCTGCTGTTCGATGCCAAAGGGCAAGCCCTGGCGCGCACGTTTGCCGCACCCGCTCAGCCGTTTATGTGACAATAGCCGTTTTGTATCATGCCGCTTCTGTTTGACTTGTGCAGGCAGACTGGCATGAATGTGTTTTTTCGAGCTTCCTTGCCCCTCTGGCAATGCTACTACACGATGTTGCGGCTGCCAGTGCCGGTGCGTATTTTTGTTATTGATTGAAGGATTGACCATGTCCCAATTCCGTCTTGCACGCCTTAGCCTGCTCCTGGCCGCCATCGGCCTGAATGTCTTGCCAGCCCTGTCGCACGCGCAGGAGGCCAAGCCGGCCGCCGCTGCAGGTGCGCCTGCCGCCGCGCCTGCCGATACGGTGCGCCCTGAAGTGTTCAAGCTGCTCGATCCGGACGCCGTGAAGGCGTCGATGGATGCGAAAAACTACGCCGACGTGCAAAGCCGCATCGACCAGGCCGCCGCCATCCCGGCCCTGACGCCGTACGAATTGTTCGTGCTGAACCGCCTGCGCGTAGCGCTGGCGTCGACCACCAACAATGCGCCGATGGCCATGACGGCACTGGAAGCGGTCATCGAATCGGGCAAGCTGGAAAAAAAGGTACAAGGCGATTTCATCCAGGCGCTGGCCAACTACCACTACAACGCCAAGGATTATCCGAACGCCATCAAATGGTTCACCCGCTACCAGACGGAAACCGGCGATGTGGCTGGCGTGCGCCAGTACATCATCCGCGCCTACTACTTCAGCAATGATTTCGCGCGCGCGAAACAGGAACTGATGGCAGACCTGACGGCCAAGCAGCAAGCGGGCAAGACCCCGACAATCGAAGAACTGCAATTGCTGGCCAACACGGGTTCGAAAAGCAAGGATCCAGCCACCTACCTGGTCGCCATGGAAAACCTGGTGCGCTACTACCCGTCGGATGACTACTGGAGCGATTTGCTGAGCCGCACGCAAGGCAAGGCCGGCTATTCCGACCGTTTCGCGCTCGACGTGCTGCGCCTGCAATTCAAGGCCGTGGGCACCATGCCGCCGCAAGATTACAGCGACATGGCTGAAATCGCCTTGCAGAACGCTTTCCCGACGGAAGCGAAAAAAGTCCTCGACGCGGGCTTTGCCAAAGGCGTGCTGGGCACGGGCGCAAATGCCGCCAAGCACAAGAAACTGCGCGACCAGGCCAACAAGGCTGCCGCCGACGATGCGAAAAACATCGCCAGCGGTGAAGCATCGGCCATGAAGAGCAAGGATGGCACGGGCTTGATCAACCTCGGCTACGCCTTCGTGACGATGGACCAGTTCGACAAAGGTATCGACCTGATCCAGAAAGGCATCGCCAAGGGCGGCCTGAAGCGTCCAGAAGACGCCAAGCTGCGCCTCGGTTACTCCTACGCGATGGCCGGCAAGAAAGACGACGCCATCAAGGTACTGGAAACGGTCAAGGGCGGCGATGGCGTGGGCGACCTGGCCCGCTACTGGATCCTGTGGCTGAACCGTCCTGCCACGGCAGCGGCGGCGCCGGCAGCAGCGGCACAGTAATTCCCGCTCCCAGCAATATGCGCAAGGCAGTTCCCGGTTCACGCCGGGGCTGCTTTTTTTTCGACCTTTTTCCTTATTCCATGCCGCCAGCCACCGTCGCCACAGCCACCGCCGCCGAACGATTGACCAGCCTCGATGCCTTCCGCGGCTGCGTGATCGTCATCATGATCTGGGTCAACTACCTGGCCGGCATGCCCGGCATCGCCTGGTGGCTCGAGCATGCGGCCCCCCGCGCCGACGGCATCACATTGCCCGACCTGGTCTTTCCCGGTTTCCTGTTCATGGTCGGCATGGCCATACCGCTGGCCTTGCAGCGCCATTGCAGCCATGTCACGCCAGCCTTGCTGGGACGCCTGCTGTGGCGCTCGGCCAGCCTGATGCTGGCCGGCGTGGTGCTGGCCAACGCCTACCGCTACGATGCGCAGGCGGCGCCGCTGCCGCACGCCATATACTTCCTGCTGTTTTACGTGGCCATGATGCTGCTGTGGCGCCAAGGCGCGGGCAAGCTGGAGCTGGCTGCAGGCGGCATCCTGATGCTGTTCCTGCTGGCAACGTTCCGCGGGGAGCTGAACAGCGAGTTTTCCAGCACCTGGCTGCAACCGTCGTGGTGGGGCATCCTCGGCATGATAGGCTGGTCCTATTTGCTGTGCAGCCTGCTGTACCTGGCATGCCGGGGCAGCGGCACGGCGCTGATGGGCGTATTTTCCCTGCTGCTCGTGCTGTACATGGGCGGCACGGCGGGTAGCCTCGATTTCCTGCCTGCAGGCATCAACGCCTTCGTCAACGTGCCGCAAGTGCTCGGTTCGACGGCGGCCAACGTACTGGCAGGCACCCTGGTGGGCCAGCTGTTCCTGCGCGGCGCCGCCCTGAGCCATGGGCAGCGCATCCGTTTCATGGCGTGGTTCGCGCTGGGCCTGTTCGCGGCCGGCATGCTGCTGCGGCCGTATCACCACATCAACAAGATCGCGGCAACGGAATCCTACACGCTCGTGTGCAGCGCCCTCGTCCTGGCCCTGTTCCTCGTGTTTTATGTCGTCATCGACGTGTGGCGCTGGCGCGCCTGGGCCGTGGTGCTCTTGCCCGCTGGCACCAATGCCCTGTTCGCCTACATCGTGCCCGACCTGTGGCAGCAACTGGCGGCCGTGCTGCACTTGCCGCGCTTCTGGTGGCCGTACTGGGAAACGGGCGGCGCGGCCGGCCTGTGGAACGCGGCCGCCGTCACCGCCCTGATGCTGCTCTTCACCGCACTGGCCACGCGCTACGGCCTGAAATTGAAATTCTAGACCTTGATGTAGATCTTGCGCTTGTCCATGACATAGGCGATCAGCCAGCACAGCAGCATGAAGCTGACGGCAAACAGCAAGGAGCCCACGCGCGCCGGCGCCCAGCCCGTAAACCAGTGCTGGTACAGCCACTGGTACAGATTGCCGCCACCGATGCGCACGGTAAACGCGATGATCACCAGCACTTCCGACACCAGGTAAATGAACAGCGTGTTCTTGCCGAAGACTTCAAAAAAGTAGGTCCAGCCCGTGATCTTGCGCACGTCGATGACAAGCATCAGCAGCGCCAGCAGCAGCAAGTCCAGGCCGATACCGAGCATCACGTAAGAGCTGGTCCACAGCTTCTTGTTGATCGGGAACACTTCGTTCCAGCACAGGGCCACGGCCACGCAGATGACGCCAGCCACCACCAGCCGATACAACGCGGCACGCAGCTGCGCCGGCGCCGTCTGGCGCACGAAGCTGCCCGCCAGGTAGCCGGCAATCACATTGACAATCGATGGCAAGGTGCCGAGGATGCCTTCCGGATCGAAGGCGATGCCTTCGCCGTGGTACAGGTGGCTGTCGCCCAGCAAGATCAGGTCCAGCTTGGCCGGCGCGTTGCCGTGCAAGCTGTAGTCGCCCCACGTCGCCAGGATGGCCCAGTAGCCGAGCAAGGCGCAGGCGCTGAAGACGAGCGCACCGTGCGTCTTCCAGTAGTGGAGGATCAGGGAAGCGGCCAGGTAGCACACAGCGATGCGCTGCAGCACGCCGGGTATGCGCGTGTGCGACAGCGGCGACCAGGCGAACTGGCCCGCATCATCGATCTTGAAGAAGGGAAACCAGTACAACAGGAAACCCAGTAAAAAGATCAGCGCGCTGCGCTGGCACAGCTTGGCCAGCACGGCGCCATGGCCGAGATTTTCATACTTTCCCAGGGCAAAGGCCAGCGCATTGCCGACGACAAACAAAAAGCTGGGAAACACCAGGTCCGTGAGGGTAAAGCCATGCCATTCGGCATGCAAGAACGGCGCATACACGCTGCCCCAGTCGCCCGGAGTATTGACGACGATCATCAGGGCGACGGTCAGGCCCCGCAGGACGTCGAGGGCGAGGTAGCGTTGGGAAGCAATAGTCATGGTCAAACAATTCCAAAAGAAAAAAGCCGACTCCCCGCTTGTGGCGGAAAGCCGGTAAAAAAAACTATAACTTGGCGCGCAAACCAAAATAGAATTGACGGCCGTTCGAGTACAGGGCCGTCGGCTGGTCCTGGTTGTCGCCGTAATACTTGAGCACCGGATTATTCAGGTTCAGCACATCGAAGGTCAGCGAATAGCGCTCGTCGATCTTGTAGTTGAGCGACGCGGCCAGGTTGCCCACGCCGTGCACGTACTGGGGCGAGCTGCTGAACAGGCCGGCCAGGAAGCTGGAGCGGTAGGTATAGGCCAGGCGCGCACTCAGGCGCTCATCCTCGTAATAGCCTTCCAGGTTGTAGGTGCCGCGCGAGCTGCCCACCACGGCGGCGCCATCGTCGGCCTTGCCATTCGTATAGGTGTAGTTGCCCACCACGCCGAAACCGCCCCACAAGCCCTGCTGGTAACTGAGTTCCACGCCCTTGTTCTTGGCGCCGATATTCGTCGGCGACTGGATCACATAGGTGTTGAATTTCTTGAAGGTATTATTGTAGTAGCTCACGGGCGCCGTACCAAACGTCACGTACGATTTCATGTCCATGTAAAAAGCGCCGACCGACAGCATGGCCTTCGGTGCGAAATACCATTCCAGGGTCGCATCGTAGTTGGTCGAGCGTATCGGTTTCAAGTCCGGATTGCCGCCCGTGCCCGTCAGCAGTTGGTCGTTCAGGTTGACGGCACCCACCAGCGCGCTGTAGTCGGCGCGCGCCATGGTTTTCGCCACGGCCGCGCGGGCCACCAGCTCCTTGCTCAAGTCAAACTTGATATTCGCGCTGGGCAGCACATCCGTGTAGCTGTGCTTGACGACGGTGGGCGTGTAGGTGCCGAAAATATTTTCCTGGCCGATAGGATTTTCGCCGCCCGGCACATTCGTCACCGTCGTCTGCTGTGTGCGCACGACGCGCACGCCCACGTTGCCGCGCCACTTGTTGCCGGCCAGGTTGGCCATGATGTAGGCCGCGCTATCCTTTTCCTTCACGTCCAGCTCGGCCGGCCAGTTGCGCGAATTCGGCCCGCCCGAATTGTCGTATTTGTTGGCCCACGCCACCAGGTCGGCCGGATCGAGCTGCCAGTAGCGGCCCTGCGCGCTGCCGCCCAGGCCCTTGCCGTAATCGCCGGGATAGGTGCCGCCATTCCACTTCGGCAAGGGCGCATTCGTCGTGCCATCGCAGACGGCACAGCTGCGGTTTTCCGGCCAGGACACATTGCGGTGGTGTTCCGCGTAGCGCGCGCCGAATTTCAACGACTCCAGCACGCCGTAATCCATGCTCAGCTCGCCATCGGCCTGGCCATATTTTTCCGTATCCAGGGTTTCCACATGCGAACCCCAGGCCGATGCCGTCACCGCGTTGGAGAATTTGGAAATGTCGAGGCCCGGAAAATTCAGCCTGGCCGGCGACAGGCCGTTCAGCTGGTAGGACACGCCCACGCCCGTCAAGCCCGCCTCATAGCCGAGGTCGACTGGCGTCTCGCCAATGCCGCGCGTGTAGCCGAGGCTGCCCGTGATGCGCAGGCGCTCGCTGGCGCGGTAGCTGCCGTTGAAATCGATATAGGCGGTCGAGGAGTTCGAACCGGGACGGTAGATCTGGTCGACCAGGGCCGGATACAGCTGGCCGTTATACGGCGTGGTGGCGTTGGCCGCAGGAAACTGCGACGCGGGAAAATCGGCCGCCACCAGGGTGTTGTTCTTGACCGTAAACCTACTGGGAATCACGCCCACGTGCTTGCCGTCATTGTCGACGGCATTCAGGTTGGCGCCCGGCTGGTTATAAAAGCTGCGGTTGTAATTGGCCGCGTCCAGCTTGGAATAGAAGCCGTTAACGTCCAGCATCAGATCGGAAGTAGGCTTGAATTGCAGGTCGACGCTGCCGCCCTGGCGCTTGCGCACTTGCTCGAACAGGGCCGAGTTGATGCCCAGCGGCGCCAGCACGCCGGCCAGTTCCGGATATTTCTGCGCGGCCGGGCTGTTGGCGTCGATGGCGCCATAGCCGAAGAATTCCTGGCCATCGCGGCGCTCGTGGCGTTTTTCGGAAAACACCTGGAACAGCACACCCATGGTCTTCGCTTCATTCTTCCAGTTGAACAAGGCATTCATTTGCGGATCGGTCTTGCCCGGCAAGTCCGCATAGATGGCCTGCACGGCCAGCTCGGCCGTAAACGGCTGCTTGAAACTGAGCGGCTTGCGCGTCTCGATATTGATGGAGCCGGCCACGCCCCCTTCCACCAGGTCCGCCTGCGCGCTCTTTTGCACGGTGACCCGGCTGACGATTTCCGACGGCAGCAAGGCAAAGCTAACGCTGCGCCCCACGGTGCCCACCTGGTCCGTGACGAACCAGTCGCCCGTGCCCACGGCGTGGCCATTGATCAGGGTTTGCGTCAGGCTGGGGCTGGTGCCGCGGATGCTGACCCGGTCATTTTCCGAGAAGCCGCCCTCGCCGCCTGCCGACGAGGAAATATTCACGCCCGGCACGCGCTGCACGGCATCGGCCACGTTCTTGTCGGGCAGCTTGCCGATGTCTTCCGCGCTGACGACGTCGATCACGGAATCGCTGTTGCGCTTCTGGCTCAGCGACTGTTCCAGCGAGGCGCGGATGCCGGTGACGACGACTTCCTGCATGGCCGGAGCGGCGGACTGGGCCTGCTGCGCCTGGGCCGCCATGCTCATGGACAGCAAGGCGGCAGCGGCGGCGATGGGGTGTAGTACGGGGTGCAAACGACTGTTCATAGACTCCTCGTTATAGATGTCCGCCACGGTGGCGGGACGGTTTTATATGAGTACAGACGGCAGGCGCCCAGCCAGCGGGCGTCGAAAAAAAAGGCAAGCTCCTGAAACAGGAACTTGCCTTGAAAAGACCGAGGAAGACCGGGCCTGAGGCGGGTGCATCAGGCCGGATCGTCGTGCTTACAGCTTGGCGCGCAGGCCCAGGTAGAAGGTACGGCCATTGCTATAGAAAGCGCGTGGCTGATCCTTGTTTTCCGCGTACATCTTGATGGTCGTGTTCGTCAAGTTAAGCGCATCGAACGTGATCGTGAAGTGTTCGTTGATCTTGTAGTTGAGCGAACCGGCCAGGCCGCCCGCGCCGGCAACGTGCTGGCTCGCGCCACGGTCCACGCCCGCCTTGTAGGCGGAACGGTAGTTGTAGGCCAGGCGTGCGCTGAGGGCGTTAGCTTCGTAGAAGGCCGTCAGGTTGTACGTGCTGCGCGATGCATTGACCAGTTCATCACCATTGTCCAGCTTGCCGTCGGCATAGGTGTAGTTGGCCAGGATGCCGAAGTCGCCGAACAGCGGTTGCTGGTAGCTGAATTCCGCGCCCTTGTTCTTGCCGCTGGTATTGAATGGCGACGTGATCTGGTACACGGCATTGGCATTGCGCTTGCTGTTGAAGTACGTGGCGTTGACGGTACCGTTCGACACGACCGATTTCAGGTCCATGTAGAACAGGCCCACCGAGAAAGCCGACCTCGGTGCGAAATACCATTCGGCGCTGACTTCGGCGTTGTCCGACTTGACCGGGTTCAGGTTGACGTTGCCGCCGCTGCCGCTCAGGGCATCGTCATTCAGCGATACCGAACCGCCCAGCGCGCTGTAGTCGGGACGGGCGATGGTGCGGGCCACGGCGGCGCGCACGACCAGGTCGTTGCGCACATCGAACTTGATGTTGGCGCTCGGCAGGTAGTCGTTGTAGCTGCGCTCATACAGGTGCTGCGAGTACGCGCCCCAGTCGGAACCGGTGATCGGGCCGCCGGCCTGGTTCACCAGGGTCGACTGCTTGGTGTGGACGGCGCGCAGGCCGAAGTTACCGCTCCAGTTGTCGCCCGTCAGGTTGGCCATGGCGTAGACAGCCGAGGTTTTTTCCTTCAGCTTGAACTCGTCGGTCCAGTTATGGCGGCGCACGTAGTCGAACAGGCGGTTGCCAGGTGCGGCGCCCCACGCGCCCAGTGCCGAACCGTCGTACTTGAAGTAGTTGCTCGACAGGTTGCCGCCCAGGTTGTTGGCGAAGTCGCTCGGGTACATCGAGCCATTCCACGCCGGACCTGGATTGGAGAAGCCCAGGGCGCCCGGACGGGTTTCAAACGGATGCTCGGCATCGCGCTTGTGATCGGTCAAACGGCCGCCGAACTTGACCGAATCCCAGATACCGGAAGACAGGCGCAGCTCCGCATCGATCTGGGCATATTTTTCCTGGTCGACGGAACGCGATTCGCCGCCGCCGGCCCATGCTGTCGAGCCTGGCTTGTTGGTAGTTCCGCCAGGATAGGAAACGCTGGCCGGGCTCAAGCCGTTCAATTGATACACCATGCCGCCATCGACGTTGTTCTGGTAGTACACATCGTCGCGGTCATAACCGACGCCGTGGGTCTTGCCCAGTTTACCCGTCAGTGTCAGGTCCTTGGTGGCGCGGTACTTGAAGTTGAAATCGAGATAGTACGATTCGCCGCCAGCGTCAGGACGGTAGATATTGTCGACTTCGCCCGAGTTCCTGGCGAAGGTGGCGCCTGTCAGCGTGCCATTCTTGACCGTGTAGTTGGTCGGCACCTGGCCCGTCGACACGCCTTTGTCGTCGGTGCTGTTGATCGAGTTGGCAGGCGCAGCAAGCCAGTTGGTGTTTTGATGCGGCGCCTTCAGTTGCGAGTAGAAGCCGTTCACATCCAGGGTCAAGTCCTTGCTGGGCTTGAATTCGATGTCGAATGCGCCGCCTTCGCGGGTTTTCTTTTGCTCGAACAGGCTGGCGCCGATAAAGGTCGGCACTTTCACGCCAGCCAGTTCAGGATGGGCCTTGGCCGCGTTGCTGCCTGCGGCGATCGGCGTGTAGCCGAGGATTTCCTGGCCATCGCGGCGCACGGTCGATTTTTGCGAAAAGCCTTGCAGCATGATGCCCAGGGTATTCGTGTCATTCTTCCAGTTCACCAGGCCGGAGAACTGCGGGTCGGTCTTGCCGGCCAGGTCATTGTGGAAAGCCTGGATGGAGCCTTCCGCTGTGATCTGGTTCTTGAATTCCAGCGGACGGCGGGTGATCACGTCGATCACGCCCGAAACGCCGCCTTCAGGCAGGTCCGCCGTGGCGCTCTTGTGCACGACAACGGAGCTCACCAGTTCCGATGGCAGCAGGGAAAAGCTGCTGCTGCGGCCGACGTTGCCGCCGAATTGGTTCAGCACGAACCAGTCGCCCGTGCTGATGGCGTGGCCGTTGAACAGGGTTTGCTGGAAGCTGGGGCTGGTGCCGCGCAGGCTGACGCGGTCGTTTTCGCCGAAGCCGCCTTCGCCACCGGCAGACGATTGGGTATTCACACCTGGCAGGCGCTGGATCGCGTCAGCCACGTTACGGTCTGGCATCTTGCCGATATCTTCGGCGGTGACCACTTCCACCACGGAATCCGCATTACGTTTTTGCTTCAGCGATTTTTCCAGCGAGGCACGCACGCCGGTCACCGTCACCACGGTGGCCACGTCTTCGGCTGGCGCTTCCTGCGCCTGTGCCGAAAAGGACAGGCCGGCGACCATCACGGCAACGGCCGCAGCGATCGGCGTACGGCTACGCGAGCCGGATTTCACGACGGCAGCTGCAGGTGTCAAATTGCGTTTCATGTACTCCCCCTTGATTTAGGCTCCAGGATTGGAACCTTTTCATTTTTAACGTAGGTCTTCTTTCCAGCCCGCCACTCTCACCGGCATGCTGCAGACCCTTCGGCACAACCACTTACAAAACCAATTCAACGCCAATATACTACTATCCAATACCAGAATACTACCAGTTGCAACTTTTTTTTTATAACGTTGTTTGAATCACACAGACCACTTCAGCTGAATCAATCTGTAGCCCGTAAGACCGGGGAAAATACCAGTAAGGGCACGTATAAATTGCCGGCCTGATAATTCAAATTGGTTTTACAACGGTCTTTTTTGGTATTATCCAGCGACACAAAACAGATACAGAGCGCGTCTGCAACGCGCCGTAACGGAGACCCTCAGCGTATGACAACCCTGGCTCACATCATGCAAGGCCTGGGGCAGACGAGTAGCCTGCCCCTGTACCAGCAACTGCAGCGCGCGCTGCGCGAAGCGATCGACAAGCGCATCCTCGGTCCCGACGAAGCCCTGCCGGCCGAACGCCAGCTGGCCAGCGACCTGGCCGTCTCGCGCATCACCGTGCGCAAGGCCATCGATGGCCTCGTCAACGAGGGCTTGCTGGTGCGCCGCCCCGGCTCGGGCAATTTCATCAATACGCGCATCGAGAAAAACTTCGCCAAGCTGACTTCGTTTTCCGAGGACATGCGGGCGCGTGGGCGTACGCCGCGCAGCGTGTGGCTCAAGCGCGCAGAAGGCACCGTGACGCCGGAAGAGGCCTTGCGCCTGCGGCTGTCGCCGGGCGCGCCCGTGTACCGCTTCCACCGCATCCGATATGCGGACGAGGTGCCGATGTGCCTGGAATACGCAACCATCGTCGCCAGCTGCCTGCCGGCGCTCGACGCCGTCGATATCTCCATGTATGACGCGCTGGAACAGGCGGGCAACCGGCCCGTGCGCGCCTTGCAGCGGCTGAGCGCGCTTTTATTGACGGGAGAGCAGGCCAGCCTGCTGCAGGCGGAAGAAGGCGACGCGGGCTTGTCGGTGGAAAGGCTGGGCTTTTTGCGCGATGGCCGCGCCGTGGAATTTTGCCGCTCCTACTTCCGCGGCGATATGTATGACTTCGTGGCGGAATTAAGTACCAATTAATATCAACTGCCCCATTTCGCCAATACCAGATAACACGACTTATTGCAGTGCAATATATATATACCGGCAAAGCGCCGGATATATGCACGGCAATGGTGCAGTCATCGTCGGCGATTATGTAGCCGCGTACGTGGAATATAAAAGAGGGTTGTGCAATGCGGTTTTGCGCATTGCAGCAAAACCTGGCCTTGCGTGTCAGACCGCGGGGGCGGCGCGGCGGCCCATGCACAGCAACATCACGCCCAGCGCCACGCACAGCCAGCCGAACAGCGGCCCCATCCAGCCAGCCCAGGTGACGACGGACGGGTGCGCCGGCAACGGCGCCAGCAAGGTGCTGCCCGGCATGGCGCTGCTGGACCGCTCCTCCAGCACGCGGCCATACGCATCGCTGACCGTCAGCTTGCCTTCGCGCGCCGCGCGCAGCACGGCATAACCGTTTTCCACGCCGCGCACGACCGTCATGCGCGCGCCCATCCAGGCGTCGAGCTGGAAATCCCAGGCCGGCACCAGCATCGTTTGCGCCCCGGCCGCGCCATACGCGTGCCCCAGGGGCGCGAAATGCATGTCCTTGCAGATGGCCAGGCCCATGGCCTGGCCCGCCACCGGCTGCACGGCATACGCGCCGCCAGCAAGAAACTCGCGTTCGGGCGGCGCCAGATGATGTTTTTGATAGCTGACAGGCGCGGCGCCATCGGGCGCGAACAGCCAGGCCAGGTTGCGCCGGCCGGCAGCATCCTGCACGCCGATCCCAACGGTGATCCACGCGCCCGCGCCGCGCGCCAGCGCCTGGAAACGCTGCCGCACGGCGTCCGCCTGCGCGGGCGCCAGCACGGCTATCTTTTCCGGCAACAGCACCAGCTGGGCGCCCTGCCCGGCCAGTTCTTCGACGTGGCGCGCGTACTGCTCCCAGACGGCTTGCGCGCGCGCCGGCGGCGTGGCCGGGCCGATAAAGTCATCGATGGCCACCAGGCCCGCCAGCGGCCCGGCTGGTGTGGGCGCACCGTGCACGCGCCAGGCGCCGCCGGCGAACGCGGCCAGCAGTACCAGCGCAGTGGCGCACGCCGCTGGCGCATACGCGCGGCCGCCCGCCAGCAGCAAGGCCAGCGCGGACGGCGCCAGACACAGCAAAAACAGCAGGCCAGGCACGCCCGCCAGGGCCGCCACCTGCAACACGGTAATATTATCCGCCTGCGAATACGCGAGGCTGCCCCAGTTGCCGTCCGGCAGCAAGGCCGCCATCATCGTATCGATGGCAACCCACAGCACGGGATACGCCAGCACCGTCCAGCTTGCCCGGTAGCGCAGCACGAGACGCCGCGTGGCCAGCACTACCAGCAGCCACAGCAGTGCCTTGACGGCGATCACGGCCAGCACGGCCGGCAAGGGCATGAGCAGGCGGAAATAGGCGACGTTGGATGACAGCCCCAGCGCCGCGGCCAGCAACGTCATCCAGGCCGCATCGCGGCGCGACGAGCGCAGGGCCAGCCACAGCACGGGCAGCGGCGCGCACCAGGCCAGCCAGCCCAGCGGCTGCGGCCCCAGCACCCAGTACAGGGGCAGGCCCGCCGCCAGCGCGGCGGCAATTTGCAACAGGCGCTGGCGCAGCGCAGTGCCGCCGGCAAACAGGGCCGGCGCAGACAAGGTATTGGAGATCATCATGCTTTCAAGGGAAGCCAGATTTCCACGCCGCCGTTGCCGCTGGCGGGATCGAAATTCTGGTTGTAGCGTTCAAAATCGGGCGCGTCGGCCACTTCCAGGCCCGACTGGGGCAGCCACTCGTTCCACACCGCATGCCAGGTGGTGCGGATGGTGGAAATATGCCTGCGGTGATGGAACACGGCATAGCGCTGCGGGGCGATGCGCAGCCGCGTCCAGCCATCGGGGGCCTGGGAAAAGTCGCTCACCGGCATGGCGCACAGGTAATCGAAATTGCCTGCGTCGTCATTGTTGCAGCACACGCCATACACCAGCTGGCCGGGCGCCACATGGGGCAGGAAGCGCTGCCACAGGGCGGGGATGCCGGCAGCCGTCTCTGCGCGATAGCGTTCGGCGAGACCGGCCACCAGCAAGGCGGGGCCCTGCTCGAAACGGGGCGCTTCCAGGGGCACACCCGGCGCCACATCCATTTTAATGGCGTCGACCAGCGCGAGGTTGGCGACGTGGCGCTGGGCCCGTACCTTTTCCGGCGTGACATGGAACTGGTCGCGGAAGGCCCGCGTAAATGCTTCATGGGAACTGTAGCCGGCCTCCACGGCAACGGCGAGGATGTCTTGCGCGCCCTGGGCCAGCGCGCGGGCCGCCTCGCTGAGCCGGCGCGCCCGCACATAGCGCATCACGGAGTGGCCCGTGGCCAGGCCAAACGCGCGCGTCAGGTGGCACGGCGAAGCGCCGCCCACATGGGCGATGTCACCGAGCGAGAGATTCTCCGCATAATGCGATTCGATATACCAGAGTGCCTTGGCCAGAGTGTGCATGGACGCTTCCCGTTGAACGAGCAGCGACTGTAGCATTTTCAGGCAGGCGTGACTTGACCGGAATTGCGCAATTACGGACGAACTGAACACCTGACAAAACCGTAGCGAGCGGCAGTGATTTGTGGTTGAGAAGCGCAAGCGTACTGTAGTACGGTGAGCATCGCCGACCGCAAAGCGCGACGCGCAGCAGGTTTTGACAGGTGTTCCTATTTTCGCGTGCGCTTTTCATGTACGAGCTGGCCGCTGCTGATGCGCGCCAGCTCGGCCATTTCCTGGGCCAGGAAGGCGAGCAGGTCGTCGATGCTGACGACGCCGGAAAGCGCACCCAGGCTGTTGACCACGGGCAAGCGGCGGATGCCGTTGACACGCATACGTTCAATGATGTCGTAGACGTCTTCGTCTTCGCTGGCCGTGAGCAATTGCGCGCTCATGATGTCGCCCACCAGCAGGCTGGCGGGGTCGAGGCCTAGGGCGATGACGGAAATGACGATGTCGCGGTCGGTGAGGATGCCGATGGGGACGCGCTCGCCATTCGGCTGTTCGGCCACGATCAGGTCGCCCACGTGATGCTGACGCATCAGCAGCGCCGCGTCTTGCACGCTGGTGTCACGCCGGCAATGGATGGTGTGCAAGGTACAGATGTCGCCGATGCGCATGTCGCCACTCCGTTTGAGGCAGAGTGTCCACGCTACGCCAGCCCGCCGTGGCGGGTTTGAGGCACATCAATGAAACAGGTCTTACTTTTCTTCGGGCGGCGGCAGGAAGCAGGCTTCGACGATTTGCAGGTCGTTATCCTTGGCAAATTCGCGCACGAAGTGAAACGCCATCGGCTCGATCTCGCGCAGCTTGGTGTTGACCACCACCGACTTGACGCCATTGACGACGGTCGGGCGCACGTAGGGCGAATACTGGAGGTGCGCATTGCGCCCGCCACCTTCGGGATTGAAACAGGACATCACTCCACAAAGGCGCTCGGCCCAATCGCTGGGTCGGAATTGCTTGCCATTGCTGGTGAGACCAAGGATGAAGAACTCGTCTGAGAGTTCCCCTGTTTTTTGAGATAACTCGGCCATGTGGCTTGTCGGGACTGGATTGCGTGAATGGCCCCGGCGGGTAGGCCGGGCTGGTAATTCAACTACGTTTGCTGCGGTAAGCCAGTATTATATCTTATAGAAGACTTGGGTTCTACCTCGATCTGCCCTGACGATGCAAACAGGGGCCGGCACGCATCACGCGCCAGCCCCTATTTTAACCTTGTTCCACGCGCAAGGCGCATGGATGGCGCGTGTGCGCCCGCGTCAGCCGAGGAAAACGGCGCCCGACATCAGCAACAGCAGCAGCATCCACAGCAGCAAGGCGCGCCACACGAGGCCCACCGTGCTCTGCAAGGCGCGCGCGCCCGGCTCTTCGCCGGGCAGAATATCGCTTTCGCTGTCGCTGTCATCGACGGCCATGTCCGGCGTGACGAACACGCGAGCCGCCGTTTCCGCGGGCGTGCCCAGGCGTACGCCCATGGCGCCGCCGCCGGCCGTCAGGATGATGCCGATGGCCTCGTCCTGCCAGCGCTGGGCGAAATTGCGCCAGGCGTAGATGGCGTCCTCGAAATTGCCGACCACGGCAAACGCCACGGCCGTCAAGCGCACGGGAATCCAGTCGATCCAGTAAAAGGCGCGCGCGGCGAACTGGCCGAACGCCTCATTGCGCATGTGCTCGGGTTCGTTCCAGGCGCGCGCCAGGTATTCGGCCACGCGGTACATCACGGCGCAGGCAGGGCCCAGTGGCATGAGGAACCAGAAAAACACGCCAAAGACATTGCGGTGCGTGGTAACCAGGGCTTTTTCCACGGCGATGCGGGCGATTTCGCTCGCTTCCATGCCCACCGTGTCGAGCTTGGTCCAGTCGGCCAGCAAAGTGCGCGCGGTCGCTTCGTCGCCGGCGCTCAGGGCCAGCTGGATGGAGGTAAAGTAATGGCTGTAGTGACGGAAGCCCAGGGTCAGGTAGACGATGAGGACGTTCCAGGCAAAGGCCAGCAGGGTCAGCTGATAATGCTGCAAGAGCCAGTAGATGCCTGCCGTCGGCACCATCAGCACGCCGATCATGAGGAACCAGCCCATGCGGCCATGGTTGGCGTGGCCGGCATTGAACCAGGTCTCCATGCGCATTGCCAGGCTCTTGATTTCGGCGTAGATCGGATTGTCCGCGCGCAAAGGTTTGAGCTGCTCGATCAGCAATGCGCAAAGTATGGAGAGAAATGTCATCAAACGTCCTTTTTGTCTTTTTCAGCAATACCGCAATGCCCGCTACGATAGCGCAGTGCAGTGCTGGAATCAAACTTATTACGTGCGGGACGCCATTTTACGCGCGCAAGAGGTGAAACAGATTGCGCAGCATGCCGGCCGTGGCGCCCCAGATGTAGAAGCGCTCGTACGGCATGGCGTAGAACGAGCGCCGTCCGCCCGGCAACGCCACCGACAGGCGCTGATGGTTGAGGCCATCCATGAGGAAAGCCAGCGGCACTTCGAAGATTTCCGCCACTTCGGACGGGTCGGCGCGCAGCTCGAACGGCGGCGTCACCAGGCCCACCACGGGCGTGACCTGGTAGCCGGTGCCCGTCAGGTAATCGGGCAAACAACCGAGCACTTCGATGTGTTCGCGCGCCAGGCCCACTTCCTCTTCCGTTTCACGCAAGGCCGTGGCGATGGCCGACGCATCGAAGGCTTCGCTGCGCCCGCCGGGAAAGCTGACTTGTCCCGCATGGCTGCTCAGGTGGTCCGTGCGCATGGTCAGCAAGATGGTCAAGCCTTGCGGCCGTTGCACGAGAGGAATGAGCACGGCGGCGCGCACGGGCACGGCGCGGGCGGAAAGAAAATCCTGGGTAATCTCGGGCTGCCAGTCGGGCTGTTCGGCCAGGCGCTGGCGCAGCCAGTCCGGCGTCAGGCGCACGGCGTCCAGCGCCGCCTCGCCGGCGATCGAATCGATGGCAAGTTGTTTGGGATCAAATGCGATGGTGGCCATTGCCCCTCCCTCATGATTAAAAGCACCTGGCAAAAGCGTCGCGAGCGGAAGGAAGAGGTAGCCGAGACGCGCAACCGTGCTCTAGCACGGTGAGCATCGCAGGCTGCCTATACCGACGCGCAGCAGGTTTTGCCAGGTGTCACCATAAAAAAAGGGGCACCAATACGGTACCCCTTTTCCCAACGCAGACGCTGATATTACGCGCTTGCTTTCGCCACAACGCGGCGATTTGGCAATTTTTCTTTGATACGCGCCGATTTACCCGAACGCTCACGCAGATAGTACAGCTTGGCGCGGCGAACATCACCACGGCGTTTCACTTCGATCGAAGCGATCAGCGGCGAGTACAGTTGGAACGTACGCTCGACGCCTTCGCCGGACGAGATCTTGCGAACGATGAAGTTCGAGTTCAGGCCACGGTTACGACGGGAGATAACGACGCCTTCGTAAGCCTGGGCGCGCTTGCGCGTACCTTCGACTACGTTGACGCTGACGATAACGGTATCGCCTGGTGCGAATTCAGGAATGGTTTTACCCAGACGAGCAATTTCTTCCTGCTCTAATTGTTGAATCAAGTCCATTTTTAACACTCCGAAAACCATCATGCCGGCGCACTGTGGATAGCAAGTATCCGCCCGGTAGAGGATGGGTAACACAATATGGGCAACATGCCCGGCACTACTGGCCACCCTGCCGGCCGTCCGGAGACGGCTTACAGGCTGGCCAAGAATTTTTCGTCGGTCTTGCTGAGCAAGCCGGCGGCGCGCGCACTGACCAAGAGGTCAGGCCGCTTTGTCGCGGTCGCTTCCAGCATGCGCTGGCGGCGCCACTTGACGATCTCGGCATGATTACCACCCATCAAGACGGGCGGCACGGCCATGCCTTCATACGTTTCCGGCCGCGTATAGTGCGGCGAATCGAGCAAGCCATTGACGAAGCTGTCCTCGATGGCCGATGCCTCGGTGTTCAAGACACCCGGCAACAAACGGATCACCGCATCCATCAGCGCCATGGCAGGCAATTCACCGCCCGACAGGACGAAGTCGCCGACGCTGATTTCCTCGTCGACGCAACGGTCCAGCAAACGCTGGTCCACGGCCTCATAGCGGCCGCACAGGATCACCAAACCAGGTTCGGCTTTCAGCTGCGTGACGCGCTCGTGCGTCAACGGACGGCCTTGCGGCGACATAAACACCACGCGGGGCGCCGCCAGTCCCAATGCGGTCTGGCGCTGCTTCGCGGCAGTAATTGTCGCTTCAAGGGGACGGGCCATCATCACCATGCCGGGGCCGCCGCCATACGGGCGGTCATCCACGGTACGGTGATTGTCGGTCGTGAAATCACGGGGATTCCACAGCGACAAGCCACATTTCCCCTGCTCGAAGGCGCGCCGGGTCACACCCGACTGCGTCAGCGCGGCAAACATTTCCGGGAACAGGGTCACGACATCAAATTGCATCGCTCACCATCCTGCAAAGTTTGCCCGGCGCATTGTTAAGCGCAGGCGGTTTAATAATCGAGGCCCCAGTCGACCGTGATCTTGCTGGCAACCTTGTCAACGTTAATGACAAACTGGCCAACAAACGGGATCAGGCGCTCAGGCGCCTTTTCAACGGTCTCATCAGCAGTGGCGACGGGCGTAACGCGCAAGATCGACTGCGGACCATTGCTCATCATGTCGTGCACTGTGCCGAGGCACTCGCCTTGCAAATTCTCGACTGTCAGTCCGATCAGATCGGACCAATAAAATTCATCGGCCGTCAGCGTCGGGAAATGGCTACGCGGAATTTGCACAGAGACGCCTTTCAGCGCTTCTGCGGCATCCCGCCCGACCACACCCACCAGCTGGGCCACGACGTCGCCGCCGTGTAACTTCGCTTGCCTGACTTGAACATCATGCAAGGTCGGTTTATCAAACCACCAGGTTTTGACGCTTAATAATGCATCCGCATCGTCGGAGAAAGGAGTGATCCTGACTCCGCCAGCAATGCCATAAGCACCGGAGACATAGCCTACCTGTACCAGGTCATCGGGGACTTTCACCCCGGATGCAGTCTTGACCGTCAAACCAGTGATCTAATTAAGCTGCTGCTTTGTTGTTGCTAGCTACCAGGCGAGCAACGGTTGGCGACAATTGTGCGCCAACGCCTTGCCAGTAGGCCAGACGGTCTGCGGTGATACGCAGTGGAACTTCGCCACCTTGCGCCATCGGGTTGTAAAAACCGATACGCTCAATGAAGCGACCATCGCGGCGATTGCGCGAATCAGTAGCGACGATGTTGAAGAACGGGCGCTTCTTGGCGCCTCCACGAGCTAAACGAATAACGACCATAATATTTCCAAAAAGTGTGCTGAGGCGGAAAAAGCCGCAAATTATAGCGCGCTTTACCGCCAGGCAGCAAGCGTTATGATGACGGGCGTGTAATTTGGGCTAATCAAACATTATGACCAGTCATGGCCGAAGACGCAATAGGCGCGTGCGTCTATCGTGCCGCCGATGCCACGTCCAGGCGGCGCCGGCATCGCCTGAACACGGCACGAAAGTGCTATCGTTGCGGCAGCGAATGACCGATACTGACAATCTTTACCGATGAGCAACTCTGGAGTCCCATGACCACCGCTACCATTTTGCAACAGTCGCACAAGAACAAGGCCTTCACGGCCCTGCTGGCTTTCCTGCTGGGTATGCTGGGCGCCCACCGCTTCTACCTGCACGGCGCCAAGGACCGCTGGGGCTGGCTGCACCTGGCCGCCCTGCCCGCCTCCCTGCTGCTGCGCCAGCTGTTTCCCGACGCCGACTGGTTTTACCAGATCTTGCCGCTGACCCTGTCCGCCCTGGGCGGCTTCCTGGAAGCGCTGGTGCTGGGCCTGATGCCGGACGACAAGTGGGATGCCCGCTACAACGCCGCGTCAAGCCGTCTGTCGGACACGGGCTGGCCCCTGGCCGTCGTGCTGGTCGCTACCTTGATGCTAGGCGCGGGCGTGCTGATCGCCACCATGGCGCGCCTGTTCGACTTGCTGTACACAGGCGGCGCCTACGGTTAATTTCCATGCGGAAAATGGCTTCGGATAGTTTGCGCCGCACGCACATGTAAGTGTTGGTAAGCAATCATGATTTTCCTCTATACTGCATTCACAATGCCGACATTACTGGCTCATTTAACACCCCCTAGGAGAAGATCATGATTCGTCGCCCACTCATCCTCGCAGTCGCCATCACGGCCCTGTTCAGCACTTCCGCATTCGCGCAAAACCTGTCGCCGAAGGCGCAATACGCCTACGACACGAAGCAGGCCAGCACCCGCTATGCGGATGACAAGAAACTATGCGCAGAAGAAACCAGCTCGAAAGCCCGCATGCAATGCCTGCGCGACGCCAAGGGCGAATACGACCAGGCCATCATCAACGCCAAGGCCGCGCAAAAGGCCGGCAACTCGTATGCAGGCCAGAACAGCAAGCCAGCACAGCACCAGATCTGCGCCGATTGCGGCAAGGTGCTGGCAGTCAACGTCACTGAAAAAGCGGGCGAAGGCGGCGCGCTGGGCATGATCGGCGGCGGCGTGGCCGGCGCCCTGCTGGGCCGCCAGGTCGGTGGCGGACGCGGCAAGGACCTGGCCACCCTGGCCGGCGCCGCTGGCGGCGCTTACGCTGGCAAACAAGTCGAAGGCCACATGAAGAACGCCAAGACGTGGACCGTCACCGTGCAATACGAAACGGGCGCCAAGGCTGACTTCGCATTTGACCAGGATCCGGGACTGGCTGCTGGCGATCTGGTACGTAATTCCGGCAACGGCATCGCCCGCC
>NZ_LBCO01000033.1:755351-757861 GCF_000988085.1 Janthinobacterium sp. KBS0711
AAGATCGCAGAGTAAATCTGGGGTCAGTCCCTGCGGGATCGGAATGCGCGCCATTGGCGCACATTCCCCCGGCGGGTCTGACCCCGGCACTTACGTTTGGGGTTAAAAAAAAGCGCTGGAGAGCAATCTCCAGCGCTTTTTTGCATTCAGTCAGCTTACGCTAGCCAAGTTTCAACTTAAAACTGCTCTTCCGACAAGGCCATCACGCCGGCGCTGCCGTCGATGATGGTGGCGCGCAAGCCTGGCGCTTGCGACAGGATGTGGTCGGCAAAGAAGCGGGCCGTGGCGATTTTTGCCTTGTAGAACGCGGCGTCACCGCTGCCCTCGCCCAGCTTTTGCTGCGCTACCACGGCCGCGCGCGCCATTTGCCAGCCGCCCAGCACGATGCCGGCCAGCTTCAGATACGGCACGCTGCCCGCAAACACAGCCTTGATGTCCGTCTTCATGTTCGCCACCACATACTCGACCACGGCTTCCAGCGCGGCGCTGCCTTCGGCCAAGTGGCGCTGCATGGCCTGGAAGTCGGCGCCCGTCAGCTCACCCAGCTGGGCTTCCGTGGCGCGCACCTGGGCGATGATGGCTTTCGCCACGGCGCCGCCGTCGCGCACCGTCTTGCGGCCCACGAGGTCGTTCGCCTGGATGGCCGTCGTGCCTTCGTAGATGGTGAGAATCTTGGCGTCGCGGTAATGCTGCGCGGCGCCCGTTTCTTCGATGAAACCCATGCCGCCATGCACTTGCACGCCATCGCGCGCGACGTCCTGCGACATCTCCGTGGCCCAGCCCTTGATGACGGGCACCAGGTATTCATACGTCGCCAGGCTTTCCGCGCGCACGTCCGCGTCCGGATGGTGGTGCGCCACGTCGCTGATGGCCGCGCCCACGTAGGCCAGCGCGCGCGCCGCCTCCGTTTGCGAACGCATGGACATCAGCATGCGGCGCACGTCCGGGTGGTGGATGATGGACACGGGACCAGGCGAACCGGCCAGGTCGCGCGACTGCACGCGGTCCTTGGCGAACGCCACGGCCTGCTGGTAGGCGCGCTCGGCCAGGCCGATGCCTTGCAGGCCCACGCCGAAGCGGGCCGCGTTCATCATGATGAACATGTACTCGAGGCCGCGGTTTTCCTCGCCCACCAGGGTGCCGATGGCGCCGCCGTGGTCGCCGAATTGCAGCACGGCCGTCGGGCTGGCCTTGATGCCCAGCTTGTGTTCGATCGACACGCAATGGGCGTCGTTGCGCGCGCCCAGGCTGCCGTCCGCGTTGACGAGGAACTTCGGCACGATGAACAGCGAAATGCCTTTCACGCCAGCGGGCGCGTCCGGCGTGCGGGCCAGCACCAGATGGACGATGTTTTCCGCCATGTCGTGCTCGCCGTACGTGATGAAAATCTTCGTGCCGAATACTTTATAGGTGCCATCTTCCTGCGGCACGGCGCGCGTGCGCACGGCGGCCAGGTCGGAACCGGCCTGCGGCTCCGTCAGATTCATGGTGCCCGTCCACTTGCCCGACACCAGGTTTTCCAGGTAGACAGCTTTCTGTTCGTCACTGCCGGCCGTCAGCAGCGCTTCGATGGCGCCATCGGACAACAACGCCACCAGGGCGAACGAGATGCTGGCCGAGTTGAGCATTTCGATGCACGGCGTGGCCAAGAGCTTGGGCAAGCCCTGGCCGCCAAACTCGGTCGGATGCTGCACGCCCTGCCAGCCCGCCTCGCCGTAGGCCTTGAATGCTTCCTTGAAGCCTTTCGAGGTCGTCACTTGCCCGTCGTGCCAGAAGCTCGGTTCCTTGTCGCTGGGACCGTTCAAGGGGGCCACCACGCCGCCGCAGAACTTGGCGTTCTCTTCCAGCACGGCTTCGGCCGTGTCAGGCGTGGCGTCTTCGCAGCCCGGCAAGGTGTGGATTTCGGCCAGGCCGGCCAGTTCGTTCATCACGAACAACATGTCTTTCAGCGGGGCTTGATAGCTCATCTTCTTTTCTCCAAGAAAAAAGCCACGCGCGGCTCGCCATGTGGGGCGGGCCGGCGTGGCTTTGTCAGTAACAAAACCGGAAGGGGTGTGACTTAACCCAGTTCTTTGACCAGTTGCGGCACGATCTCGAACAGATCGCCCACGATGCCGTAGTCGGCCACGGCAAAGATCGGCGCTTCCGGATCCTTGTTGATGGCGACGATGGTTTTCGAGTCTTTCATGCCGGCCAGATGCTGGATCGCGCCCGAGATGCCGACGGCGATGTACAGCGACGGCGCGACGATCTTGCCCGTCTGGCCCACTTGCCAGTCGTTCGGCACGAAGCCGGCGTCGACGGCGGCGCGCGACGCACCCATGGCGGCGCCCAGCTTGTCGGCCAGCGGCTCCAGGATATGGAAGTTTTCAGCCGAACCCATGCCACGGCCGCCCGACACGATGATTTTCGCGGCGGTCAGTTCAGGACGGTCGGACTTGGCCAGTTCGCGGCCCACGAAGGCGGACTTGCCATTGTCGGCAACGGCGGCGACGGTTTCCGTGGCAGCC
>NZ_LBCO01000033.1:757893-825306 GCF_000988085.1 Janthinobacterium sp. KBS0711
CAGCCGCGTCGAAACCGGTGGTGCGCACGGTGATGACCTTGATCTTGTCGCCAGATTGCACGGTGGCAATCGCGTTACCGGCGTAGATCGGGCGCTCGAAGGTGTCAGGGGAATCGACCTTGGTGATTTCCGAGATTTGCGCCACGTCAAGTTTGGCGGCCACGCGCGGCAGGATGTTCTTGCCGTAGGCGGTGGCTGGCGCCAGGATGTGGCTGTAGTTGCCGGCGATGGCCAGCACTTGCTCGGCCACGTTTTCGGCCAGGCCGTCGGCAAAGTACGGCGCGTCGGCCACGATGACTTTCGTCACGCCGGCGATTTGCGCGGCGGCAGCGGCAGCGGCCGATGCGTTCGAACCTGCGACCAGTACGTGCACGTCGCCGCCGCACTGGGCAGCCGCGGTCACGGTGTGGTGGGTGCTGCCCTTTAAGGTAGCGTTGTCGTGTTCAGCAATAACTAATGCGACCATGATATGTCCTGTAATTGTTCTGGAGTGACGGCAAAGCCGCTTAGATGACTTTGGCTTCGGTACGCAGCTTGGCGACCAGGGTAGCGACGTCCGGGACCTTGATGCCGGCCGAGCGCTTGGCTGGCTCGACGACTTTCAGGGTCTTCAGGCGTGGCGCAACGTCGACGCCCAGGTCTTCCGGCTTGACGGTCTCGAGCGGCTTTTTCTTTGCCTTCATGATGTTCGGCAAGGTCACATAGCGTGGCTCGTTCAAACGCAGGTCGGTGGTGATGATCGCTGGCAAGGTCAATGCCAGGGTTTCCAGGCCGCCATCGACTTCGCGGGTGACGGTGACTTTGCCGTCTTCCAGCACGACTTTCGAAGCGAACGTGGCTTGCGGCCAACCCAGCAGGGCTGCCAGCATCTGGCCGGTCTGGTTGCTGTCGTCATCGATGGCTTGCTTGCCCAGGATGATCAGTTGCGGCTGTTCTTTCTCGGCCAGGGATTTCACCAGCTTGGCCACGGCCAGCGGTTCCAGTTCGGTCGTCGTTTCCACCAGGATGCCGCGGTCGGCGCCGATGGCCATGGCCGTGCGCAGGGTTTCCTGGCACTGCGTCACGCCGCAGGAGATGGCGACCACTTCAGTGACCTTGCCGGCTTCTTTCAGGCGCATCGCTTCTTCCAGCGCGATCTCATCGAAAGGGTTCATCGACATTTTGACGTTGGCGGTATCGACGCCAGTGCCGTCACTCTTTACGCGGACTTTGACGTTATAGTCGACCACGCGTTTGACGGGTACCAAGACTTTCATAGCTATGCCTTTGGGAAATTATAAAAATGACGGATCAAGTGCTGATTGTGCGTTCGATTATAAGAGAAATTTGAATCTTGAACCGAATTTAAGCACGATCGTGCGATTTTTTGTTAGAGCAATCCATCTAAACTGTCCAGCTTCGGGGATTTCAGGGGTATCCGCCGCTACGCTGCAGGGCAGCAAAAGGGCTGGCTCGGGAAGGAAAACCAGGCCGCGCCACGGCGGCCCCGGCTGGCAGAATTATTTGCGTTGCATCAGGAAGACGAATTCGGTGCCCGTCTGCACATGCGACAGCAAGGCATTGCCCGTTTGCTTGGCGAAAGCCTGGAAGTCGCGCACGGAACCGGGATCGGTTGCCATGATGCGCAGCACTTCCCCGCTCTGCAGCTCTGACAAAGCCTTTTTCGCCTTCAGAATCGGCAACGGGCAATTCAAGCCCCGCGCGTCGAGTTCTTTGTGAAATTCCATAATCTCGGTATCAAGTAGTGTGTCGCTCATCATCAATATCCCACCATTGTTTTGTTGTACTGATTTTCGACATACTACTCTAAATCAGGGGCATTGACGCGCTGCACCAAAATAGTTCATCGGCTGTTGTGGTGTCACAACGAGATTCCACACGGCAAAACGGCCCGCAAACACCGTCTGCGGGCCGTTTTCAAGGGGCTGTGGGGCGAAAACCCCGCATGCCTGCTAGCTTACGCTTTATTTCGCGCGCTCGCCGACCCAGGCCGGCACGCCAGCCAGGGCGTTCGCCAGACCGCTCGGATCGGTACCGCCGGCCTGCGCCATATCGGGGCGTCCGCCGCCTTTTCCGCCCACTTGCTGTGCAACGAAGTTCACCAGCTCGCCCGCTTTGACCTTGGAAGTCGCGTCCGCCGTCACGCCGGCGATCAGGCTGACCTTGCCGTCCGTCACGCTGGCCAGCACGATGGCGGCCGTTTTCAGCTTGTCCTTCAGCTTGTCCATGGTTTCGCGCAAACGGGCCACGTCGGCGCCGTCCAGCACGGCCGCGAGCACCTTGATGCCATTGACATCGACGGCTTGCGTGACCAGTTCATCGCCCTGGCCCGAAGCCAGTTTCGATTTCAGCGCAGCCAGTTCCTTCTCCAGCGCCTTGACGTGGTCCTGCACCTGGCCGATGCGGGCAGTCAGTTCTTCCGGCTGCGCCTTCAGGGCATTGGCCGCTTCGACCAGGCGGCGGTTAATGGTTTGCACCAGCGCCAGCGCGCCCTCGCCCGTCACCGCTTCCACGCGGCGGATACCGGCGGCAACACCGCTTTCGCCGATGATCTTGAACAGGCCGATGTCGCCCGTGCGCTGCACGTGGACGCCGCCGCACAGCTCTTTCGAGCTGCCGATGTCGAGCACGCGCACTTCGTCGCCATATTTCTCGCCGAACAGGGCCATTGCGCCATGCTTGACGGCATCGTCAAACGACATCAGATGGGCTTGCGTGGCGCGGTTTTCCAGGATCTCTTTGTTGACGATGGTTTCCACGGCGGCGATCTGCTCGGCAGTCATCGGCGCACTGTGGCTGAAGTCGAAACGGGTTTTGTCCGGGTCGACCAGCGAACCCTTTTGCGCCACGTGGCTGCCCAGCACTTCGCGCAAGGCCTTGTGCATCAAGTGCGTGGCCGAGTGGTTGCGGATCGTGCGTGCGCGCTTGGCCGTATCGACTTGCGCCGAGACGGCGTCGCCCACCTTCAGCACGCCCGATTCGAGCACGCCGTGATGACCGAACACGTCAGCCTGGATTTTCAGCGTGTCGCTGACGGCAAAGCTGCCCGCGCCCGAGGCGATCACGCCCTGGTCGCCCACCTGGCCGCCCGATTCCGCGTAGAACGGCGTCGTGTCGAGCACGACGATGCCTTCCTGGCCCGCTTTCAGTTCAACTACCTGCGTGCCGGCCGCATACAGCGCGACGACCTTGCCGCTGAACGTCAATTGATCGTAGCCGACGAAGGTGTTTTTCTCGCCCGTGTACTCGACCTTGCTGTCCTTGTGCGTCTTGCCGCCCTTGCGCGACAGTTCCTGGCTTTCCTTCAGGGCCGCGTCATAGCCGGCCTGGTCGAACGTGATATTGCGTTCGCGGCAGATATCGGCCGTCAGGTCCGGCGGGAAGCCGTAGGTTTCGTACAAGGTAAAAGCGGTGGCGCCGTCAATGCCGGTGGCATCCTTGGCCAGCTGCGCTTCCAGCACTTTCATGCCCGTTTCCAGGGTTTCGCCGAAACGCTCTTCCTCGGCTTTGAGCATGTTGGCGACGTTGTCTTTCGCTTCTTCCAGCTCGGGATAGGCGCCGCCCATCTCGATGGCCAGATCGGCCACCAGCTTGTAGAAGAACGGTTTCGTCTGGCCCAGCTTGTGGCCATGGCGCAAGGCGCGGCGGATGATGCGGCGCAGGACGTACGCACGGCCTTCGCTGCCCGGAATGATGCCGTCGACGATCATGAAGGCGGCGGCGCGGATGTGGTCGGCGATCACGCGCAGCGACTTGTTTTCCAGGTCCGTGGCGCCCGTTTCGCGCGCGGCGGCGCGGATCAGATGCTGGAACAGGTCGATTTCATAGTTCGAATGCACGTGCTGCAGCACGGCGGCCAGGCGCTCCATGCCCATGCCCGTGTCGACGCATGGCTTCGGCAGCTTGTGCATGACGCCCGCTTCGTCGCGATTGAACTGCATGAACACGAGGTTCCAGATTTCAATGAAGCGGTCGCCATCTTCGTCAGGCGAACCCGGCGGGCCGCCAGGAATGTCGGCGCCATGGTCGTAGAAGATTTCCGTGCATGGACCGCATGGGCCCGTGTCAGCCATCTGCCAGAAATTATCCGATGCGTAGCGCGAGCCCTTGTTGTCGCCGATGCGGATGATGCGATCAAGCGGCACGCCGATTTCTTTCGCCCAAATATCGTAGGCTTCGTCATCTTCGATGTAGACGGTGACGGTCAGCTTGTCAGCCGGCAAGCCATAGACCTTGGTCAGCAGTTCCCACGCGTATTGAATCGCGTCGCGCTTGAAATAGTCGCCGAAGCTGAAGTTGCCCAGCATTTCAAAGAAGGTGTGGTGGCGCGCCGTGTAGCCGACGTTTTCCAGATCGTTGTGCTTGCCGCCGGCGCGCACGCAGCGCTGCACCGAGGTGGCGCGCGTGTAGGGACGGCTGTCCGTGCCCGTAAACACATCCTTGAATTGCACCATGCCGCTGTTCGTCAACAGCAAGGTCGGATCGTTGCCTGGCACCAGGGAGCTGGAACGGACGATGGAATGGCCCTTGGACTCGAAAAATTTGAGGAACTTGTCGCGGATTTCAGTTGATTTCATGTTTTTTTGGCAAAGAGTGGCGGCAGCTTTAAAGGGAAGATTATACGTGATATGGGGTGCGGCAATGACGGCTGGCCAGGGCATTGTTGCGCCCGTGCCAACATCGACGGCCGGCCCGCTCAGGCCGGGTCGTGGTGGCTGGCGCAGGCGTGCGGTGCTGTGCCAGCCACACTGGCGCCGGCGGCCGCATTGCAGTCGGCGCAGCGGCCGTACAGGGTCAGCTCGTGGCGCTCGACGACAAAGCCTTGCGGTGCCATGCGCTTCAAGTCACCCGGGCAATCATGCACGTCGAACACGCGCTGGCACGTGGTGCACTGGAAATGGTGGTGGTGGTGATTGGCGGCCGTGTTCGACTCGTAGCGCGGGTTTTCACCCGGCAAGGTCACCACGTGCACTTTTTCTTCCAGCACCAGCGATTTTAAATTGCGGTAAACGGTGGCAATGCCCAGCTGCGTCACCTGCAAGCTGGCCTGTTCGAGAATTTCCTGCGCCGACAAGGGGCGCTGGGCCGACTCGATGGCGGCTTGAATAGCGGTTTTTTGACGTGTTGTGCGTTCCATAGCCAACAGAATACACCATCCGCCTGTATCTACCGCCCGGAAAAACTGTCACACAGTAATGATAATGGGTTATCATTATCATCTTAGGGCAGGCTATTTCCTTTCACGCGCTGCCCCAACCCTGCCAACACCGATAGCCGATAAGGAACTTTTGCCCATGTCCGTCCGTCCTCACCAACCCACTCCCCTCGCGCTGGCCATCATGCTGGCATTTGCCGCTCCCGCCAGCGCACTGGCGCAGCAGGCGACAACCTTGCCCGCCGTCACCGTCTCGGCCAGCGCACTGGCCCTGGGCAGCGACGACATGAGCACGCCCGTCACCGTACTGGAAGGCGAGGCACTGGTGCTGGCAAGGGCGGCGACGCTAGGCGAAACCCTCGCTGGCCAGCCCGGGATCACATCCAGCCATTTCGGCGCCGGCGCCAGCCGCCCCATCATCCGCGGCATGGATGGCCCGCGCGTCAAGGTGCTGTCCGATGGCGCCGAAGTGCAGGATGCATCGACCATCAGCCCCGACCATGCCGTCGCGGCCGAACCGATGCTGTCGGAACAGATCGAAGTCTTGCGCGGCCCGTCCGCGCTCGCGTATGGCGGCGGCGCCGTCGGCGGCGTCGTCAATGTGATCGACAAGAAAATCCCCACGCGCGTGCCCGCGAAAGGCTTCGAAGGCAGTGCGGAAGTGCGCGCCAACTCGGCAGCGCGCGAAAAGGCGGGCGCCTTTGAAGTGACTGGCGGCTCCGGCAACATCGCCTTCCACGCGGAAGGCGTCAAGCGCGACGCAAAGGAATACAAGGTCGGCAGCGGCTGGGAAGGCGGCTCGAAAGTAGGCGGCAGCTACAACAAGACGGACACGGGCAGCGTGGGTGTGTCGTGGGTGGGATCGCGCGGCTTCCTGGGCCTGGCCTTCACCAGCCAGCATGCGGAATACGGCTTGCCCGGCCACAACCACGAATTCGAAAGCTGCCACCCGCACGGCACGCACCTGCATTGCGGCGGCCACGAAGGCCACGACCACGGTGATGAAGAGGAACATGAGCACGACCACGAAGATGGTGCCGTTCCCTACGTGAAACTGAAGAGCGAACGCTGGGACGTGCGCGGCGAATTGCGCGATCCCGTGCCCGGCTTCGCCAAGCTGCGCCTGCGCGCTTCGTTCACCGATTACAAGCACGATGAAATCGAAGGCACGGAAATCGCCACCACCTTCAAGAACAAGGGCCACGACGCGCGCTTGGAAATGGAACACCATCCCGTCTTCGGCTGGCGCGGCGTCGTCGGCCTGCAAACGTCGAAACGCGATTTCTCCGCCTTGGGCGAGGAAGCCTATGTGGCGCCGACGGTCACGAAGAAACACGCGGCCTTCCTGGTCGAGGAATACAAGCTCGACCAATGGCGCTTCGAAGCGGGCTTGCGCCACGAATGGCAAGACATCACGGTCGACAGCGCCACCTTGCAGGACCGCAGCGCCAAGGGCACGTCGGTCTCCCTGGGCGCCGTGTGGAAATTCGCGCCGCAGTATTCGCTCGGCTCGACCATTTCGCGCACGCACCGTTTGCCCAGCGCCGAGGAACTGTATGCGCACGGCGTGCACATGGCCACGGCCACGTATGAGCTGGGCAATCAAAACCTGGGCAAGGAAACGTCGAACAATATCGATTTGACCTTGCGCAAATATGCGGGCGCCACGACGTTCTCGGCCAGCGCCTACCGCAACAAGGTCGACAACTACATCTTCGGCTCCACCCTGGACAGCCACGAAGGCTTCCAGCTGATCCAGTACGCCCAGCGCGACGCCACGTTTACGGGCGTGGAAGGGCAGATCCGCCAGCAATTGAACCCCATGTTCGGCGCCAGCGTGTTCGGCGACTACGTGCGGGCCAAGCTGGCCGACGGCGGTGGCAATCTGCCGCGCATCCCGGCCCAGCGCGTCGGCGTGAAGTTCGACGCCAACTGGCAGGCGTGGAGCGGCGTGGCCGAGTTCTACCGCGTGGGCAAGCAGGATAAAGTGGCAGCGTTCGAAACGGCAACGCCGGGCTACAACATGCTCAACCTCTCCGCCAACTACGACACGCGCATCGGCACGACGCCAGCCCAGTTCTACATCAAGGCGAACAACCTGACGAATGAACTGGCGTACAGCCACACCTCGTTCATCAAGAATGCGGCGCCGTTGATGGGACGTAATTTGACAGTAGGCATGCGCGTGACTTTCTAAGCTGCTTGAAACGTAGGTCGGCTTAGCGCGCAAGCGCGTAAGCCGACAACACCAGCGGCGCCAACAATGTTGTCGGATTACGGCGCTGCGCGCCTAATCCGGCCTACGCCATGGATGGAATAATATCTATCCTGTCCGTACAAAACCCATCCACGCCCCATGCCTGCAGCTCGCTGGCCCGCTCCGGCGTGTTGACGGTGTAGCAGAACAGCCCGTATCCCGCCTCCTTGACCTCTCGCGCCAGTTCCGGCGTCAGTTGCTGGTGGTCGCAATGGATGGTCACCACGCCCAGTTCCTTTGCTTTTTTCGCCCAATCAGAAGGTATCGCTTCGACCAGCCAGCCGCGCGCCAGTTGCGGGGCCGCCTGGCGCGCCGCTTCCAGTGCCGTGATGCTGAACGACGACAGCAGCGGCAGTAATTCGCCAGCCGCGATTTCCTCTGCAAAATAGTCTCGCGTGGCCTGCGCCACCGTCTCGCCCGTGGGCACATCGAAGCCGGGGGCCGGCTTGATCTCGATATTCATCCAGATGCGCTGCGCCTTGCAATATGCCGCCACGGCCTCGAACGTGGGCACGCCTTCGCCGGCGAATGCGGGGCCGAACCAGGCGCCCGCCTCCATCGTGCCCAGCTGCGCGGCCGTGTAGTCATTGATATGGCCGCTGCCGCCCACGGTGCGGCCCAGCTCGGGGTCGTGCACGACGACGGGTACGCCGTCGGACGCCAGCATGACGTCGAATTCCACGGCGCGGTAGCCGTAGGCCAGGCCGCAGCGCAGGGCGGCCAGGGTATTTTCAGGCGCCAGGGTGCCGCCGCCGCGGTGCGCGAGGGTGCGTGGATAGGGCCACATGGGATTTCCTTTAGCAATTCTATGAGTGCACGACTGTCTTGCCATACTATCGCGTGCCCATCCTGAAAAGTAAAGCGCCCCCGTTTGGCGACGCGCCGGTGAGAATGGCGGCGCGCCAGGCCCGTTTCGTCGCAGCCCTGTTGCGCGCTGGCCTGCGCTGGCACACAATGCCCCATCGCTACCAGCAGACACTTCCATGAAATCCGACGCCCCTTTCGCCGATGCCTCCGCCAGGCGCCGCTTCCCCTACTACCGCATGCTGCTCGACGCACGCTATGCGATGGTGCTGAACGTGATCTGCGCGCTGGTCATCACGTTCATGCTCAATCCGGGCAGCCATTTTGGACAAAACCTGGTCGCCTCGATGTGCATCGGCACGATCGCCTTCCTGCTGATCGACGGCATGCGCCTGACCTTATGGGGCGCAGGCCAACGGCCCAGATTCCTGCCCTTCATGCTCATCATCCTGCTGTCCGTGCCCGTGGCGCAAATGCTGGGTTTGCTCCTGTTTGGCTGGCTGACGGGCGTGGACGTGGGCGGCTTCGAAAACCTGCTGCCCACGCAAATGATGGGTACGCTCGTATTCACCCTGCTGGCCACGGGCGGCGCCGTGCTGTTTTTCTCCAGCCGCGAAAAGATTGCCCGCCTGCAAATGGCGGCAGCCGAGGAAAAGGCCCGCGCCGAATCCGTGGCGCGCCAGGCCATGCAGGCGCAACTGCAGTTGCTGCAGGCGCAGATCGAACCGCACATGCTGTTCAACACCCTGGCCAACCTGCAGGGCTTGATCAGCTTTGACCCGGACCGCGCCCAGCTGCTGCTCGACCAGCTGATCCAGTACTTGCGCGCCACCCTCTCGTCCTCGCGCGCCGAGTCCACCACCCTGGCGCAGGAATTTTCCCTGATGCAAGCCTACCTGGGCCTGATGTCGATACGCATGGGTGCGCGCCTGCGCTTTACCTTGGACTTGCCCGAATCCTTGCGCCAAATCAAGGTGCCGCCCATGCTGTTGCAGCCGCTGGTGGAAAACGCCATCCAGCATGGCCTGGAACCAAAGATCGAAGGCGGCCACATTCACGTGCACGCGTCCATGGATGGCGGCGTGCTGCTGCTCACCGTCAGCGACGACGGCTTGGGCCTCGACCATCCGGGCCAGACCAAGGGCACGCAGCTGGGCGTGGCGAATATCCGCGAACGCCTGCGCGGCATGCATGGCGATGCCGCCAGCCTGTCGCTGGCCGCCAATACGCCGGCAGGCGTCGTCGCCCGCCTTCAATTCCCCATTCACTCCACCACCGCGAGCCCTACGCCATGACCAGCCCTACCCCGCGCGCCCTGATCGCCGAAGATGAACTCATACTCGCCGCCGCCCTCGCGCACGCCTTGCAGCGGCTGTGGCCGGAACTCGACATCGTTGCCACCTGCCCCAACGGCGTGGAAGCCTTGCGCCAAGGCCTGGCGCTGCAGCCCGACATCCTCTTTCTCGACATCAAGATGCCAGGCAAGACGGGCCTGGAAGCGGCCGAGGAACTGGCGGAACAGTGGCCCGACGGCGTGCCATTTCCCCACATCGTGTTTGTCACCGCCTACGATGAATATGCGCTGGCCGCCTTCGAACACGCAGCCGCCGACTACGTCTTAAAACCCGTCAACGATGCGCGCCTGGGCAAGACGGTAGAACGCCTGCAGCAACGCTTGCGCGACAGCGGTGTTGGCAAAGGCGGCGGCAACGGCACCGCTACAGCAACAGCAACATCAACAGCAACCTCAGCGCCAGCGACGACCGCCACGGCAGCGCCAGCAGCCGGAACCGCCAACGACGACAACATGGCCCGCCTGCTGAGCCAGCTGCAAGCCATGCTGCCACCCGCGCCGCGCCTGCAGATGATACGGGCGGCCGTCGGCAACAGCGTGCGCATGATCGCGCTGGCCGACGTCGTGTATTTCGAAGCGCTGGACAAATACATCAACGTCGTGTGCCAGGACAGCGAAGCGCTGATACGCACGAGCCTGAAGGAGTTGCTGCCCCAGCTGGACCCGCAACAATTCTGGCAAATCCACCGGGGCATCATCGTCAATGCCAGCGCCATCGCCACGGCCGTGCGCGACGAGGCGGGCAAGCTGTCGCTCACCCTGCGCCAGCATCCGGCGCAACTGCGTGTCAGCCCTTTATATGCGCATTTGTTCCGCCAGATGTAAAACGTTCAAGCGCCAAGGCTTAGTGCATCTGGTGCTTTAAATCAGACAACTCATCGTGCACCTTGAGCACGGCGCTCTTCATTTCCGGCGTCACGCTGGTCGCCGTGCCGCACGCCCGTTTGGCGCGGTCGCCCAAGGATTCCATCTGGTCGACGGCTTGCCGGATGCGTGCATCGTCCTGCGTGTCGATGGCTTGCCGTACGGCGCTCTTTTGCTGGTCCAGCTGGTTGATGCAATCCTTCAAATCCATCGGCATGCCCTGCTGCTGGCCGCACAACTGGGCCGCCTGGCCGATTGCGTGTTCGATGGCGCCAAAGCGCCGTGCCACTTCCTTTACCTGCATCATGATGTGTCCTCCCACAGTGTAGGGAGTTGGATCGCCAAGCCGGCACAGGGTTCCCCGCCAATGGCCATGGCGTCGAAATTTCCACGCGGCACTTTTTTGTAAGCGCTTGTGACATTTTAGATAATGATCAAATCCTTCAGATACATTGGCGTACCTGAACCATCACGCCACCCATGACCTCGTTGCCGTCCCTGCCCCGCCGCGCTCCAGGCCTGTTGCTGATCGTCCTGCTGCACCTGGGCTTCGCGTATATCGTCTTGCAGTCGCGGCCCCGTGCCGTCGTGGACGATAACTTGCCGCAGGGCCCGGCCATCACCTGGCTGCGCTACAGCGCGCCTGCGCCGTCCAAGCCAGTACCCCTAGCGTTGCCCAGCGCCAAACCAGCCACCGCAAGAGTGCCGCGCCTGCCAATGCCAGTGCCCATCAGCCGTCCCTTGCCGCCACCCGCCGCCGAGCCGGCGCCGGCAACGCCGGAAGCGATCACGCTCGTCCCGCCACCGAGCGCGGCCGATATCCTGGCGCAAGCCAAGCGCGACGTGGGCAAGATCGACAAGGATTTACGCAAGGAATTTCCGCAGCGGGGCGGAGAGAAATTCGACGACACGGGCTACAAGCGCATGCAGCAGGGCTTTGCCGAAGCCTACGCGGCCGTGCCGCCGAAATGGTACGAGGCGTCAAAGATCGAGGAAATCGGTGCCAATGAGACCAGGGGCAGCCGCACGTATAAAATCACCAGCGCGCTGGGCAGCTTGTGCGTGACCACGCGCGCGGGCAAGCAGGGGGAAACGATGATCGGCATGTGCCCCAAATAGCAGGACTCAGCCCACCGCTTCGCGCGCGCCCAGCGGCTGCAGATGACGCAGGCGCAAGGCGATCAGCACGCCGCCGCCCAGGCACAGGCCCAGCATGATGATGACGCCCGTCCAGCCGTCGAAGCCCCACATCATGCCCGAGGCGGAGCCGATCAGGCTCGAGCCCAGGTAATAGAACAGCAGGTAAAAGGCCGAGGCCAGCGCCTGCGGCGCGCGGGCCCGGCGGCTGACCCAGCTGCTGGCGATCGAGTGCGAGGCAAAGAAGCCGAACGTGGCCAGCGCCATGCCGATGACGATCAGCGGCAGCGAGTCGAACAGGGTCAATAAAATGCCGGACAACATCACCGATAGCATGATCCACAGCACGCCCCGGCGTCCCAGGCGGTCCACCAGGCGACCGGCCCAGACGGAACTGAAAATGCCGATCAGATACAGAAACGCCAGCAAGCCGACCGTGCTCTGGCGCAAGCCGAATGGCGCGGCCAGCAGACGGTAGCCGATGTAGTTATACAGGCTGACGAAACAGCCCATCAGCACGAACGCCAGGCAGAACAGCCACGGCAAGCCCCGGTCGGAAAAATGCTGCTTGATGGCGTGCGGCAAGGCATTCCAGCCACGGGTTGTAGGCACGAAATTCTTCGATGCGGGCAGGCTGCGCCAGAATTCCGCCGCAGCCAGCACGCCGGCCACGCCCAGCACGCCCAAAGCCCAGCGCCACGACAGGAAATCGCTGAGCATGGAAGCGATCAAGCGCCCCGACATGCCGCCAAAGGCGCTGCCCGCAATATACAAGCCCATCGACAAGCCCAGGGACGGTCCCTCGATTTCCTCGCCCAGGTAAGCCATGGCCACGGCCGGCATGCCGCCCAGGGCGATGCCGAGCGCGGCGCGGATGGCCAGCAGCTGCGCATAATCCTGCGCGAACGCGGACAAGATGGTCAAAATCGCGGCGGAAAACATCGACGCCACCATCAGCGGCTTGCGGCCCACCCGGTCCGAGACGGCGCTGAGCAGCACCAAGGAAATGGCCAGCAAGCCGCTCGACACGGAGAGCGACCAGCTGCTTTGCGCCGGCGTCAGATGAAATTGGTGCGACAGCAAGGGGAACAGGGGCTGGATGCAATACAGGAGGCTGAAGGTGGAAAAGCCGCCGAAGAACAGGGCGCGGTTGCTGCGCTTGAATTCCGCCGTACCTTTGGCGATTGCCGAACGGGGCACGGGAGCGACAGGAGCGGCGGGAGGAACAGGAGACAGCGCCGGGGTGGCGGCGGCGGCAAAAGCAAGCGATGAATCAGACATGGCCATGTTTCGAAGAGGAAGCGAGTCTTCATCTTAGGATTGCCAACTCATATCGTCCAATATATATTCAAGGCCCAACTCATACTTTTAAAATATTACTGAATATGGAACTGCGCCACCTGCGTTACTTTGTCGCCGTCGCCGAGGAGCTGCACTTCACGCGCGCGGCCGAGCGCCTGCACATCGGCCAGCCGCCGCTGAGCCAGCAAATCCAGGCGCTGGAAGCGGAATTGGGCGCGCAGTTGTTCGAGCGCAACAAGCGCTCCGTGCGGCTGACGCAAGCAGGCGCACTGTTTCTCGACGATGCGCGGCGCATCCTGGCCCTGTCGGAACAGGCGGCCGTCACGGCGCGCCGGGCCCAGCGGGGCGAAGCGGGCGAATTGCGCATCGGTTTTACGTTTTCCACGCCGTTCACGCCGTATTTCGCCACCGTCATCAACCGCTACCGCCAGCAGTTTCCGCACGTCACCTTGACCCTGCACGAAATGGCAACCTTGCATCAGCTCGAAGCGATCAGTGGCCGCACGATGGACCTGGGTTTTGTGCGCCCGCCGGAAACGACGTATCCATCCGATATCAAGCTGACGCAACTGCGCCAGGACCCGCTGTTCCTCGTGCTGCCTGTCGCCCACGCGCTGGCGGCCAAGGACGCCATCGCCATTGCCGACATGGCGGGCGAAGGTTTTGTCATGTATCCCAAGGATGCGGGCACGGGGATTTATCCGCAGATCTTCCGCCTGTGCAAGGCGGCCGGCTTCGTGCCCCAGGTGGCGCAGGAAGCGGGCGAGGCGTCGACCATCATCGGCCTGGTGGCGGCCGGCTGCGGCATTTCCGTGCTGCCCTCTTCGTTCGACCGCATCCGCATGGATGGCGTGTGCTACCGCCCGATCGCCGACCCGCAGGCGACCACCAGTTTATTGCTTGCACAACGGGAAGAAGAGACGTCGCCGCTGGTGGCAGCGTTTGTCAAACTGGCCGAGGAAGCGGCCATGGAAGAGAAAGAATAGGCCGATGAGGTCGGCGTAGGTCGGCGTAGGTCGGATTAGGCCGCAGGCCGTAATCCGACACTGGCCGTCACGAATAATCCGCGTCCAGTTCCGAACCCGCATAATTTTCCAGGTCCTCGAACAGGCTCTTCATGCTGGCCCGCGTGAGGATTTTATGCACGACGGTGCAGTTGAGGCGGTACGACTCTATACGGTCGAGCAGCACGGGGTGGTGCTGGACGGGCACCTTGGCCACCAGGGCGGCCCAGCCTTCCTCGAAGTCGGGCTTGTTCTTGCGCACGGAACGCACAAAGCGTTCAAACTCCTTTTGACCCGTGCGCGCGATGATGCGCCCGCCGCCTTCGATGGCGAAGATGATGGCCAGGGCGATGACGCCCTCGGCATTCAAATCGCTGTCGCTGACGGGACCGTTGTCATGGTGGCGGCGCAGCCAGCCGGCCAGGCGCACGACGGCTTGCACTTCCTTGCGCTGCTGCAACTGCACTGCATACTTTTCATAGCCGGCCCAGTTCTGGTTCGGGTCGGCCTGGCAAATATCGATGAACAGCTCGCGCAAGCGCCGCTGCAGGTAGACGGGGTCCTGGTCGTATTCGCCGACGAGGGCGTCTTCCGGCAACTGCGACAATTCCTTGATCAGGCGAAAGCCCACCTGGAACGCGTGCTCGGCGCCGTGCTCGACGAGGAA
Source organism: Janthinobacterium sp. KBS0711 (assembly GCF_000988085.1). Classification (NCBI taxonomy): domain Bacteria; kingdom Pseudomonadati; phylum Pseudomonadota; class Betaproteobacteria; order Burkholderiales; family Oxalobacteraceae; genus Janthinobacterium; species Janthinobacterium sp. KBS0711. Next base: position 772,438 of record NZ_LBCO01000033.1, read on the forward strand.
ATCGAGCGCGGCCTGGTCGCCTTCATGCGTGACGGCCTGTTCCAGGCCCAGGGACACGCCGCCCACCGTCAGGTACAGCGCTTTCTGGATGCCGTCGGCCGTGCGTTCATTCGTGAACTTCTCGGCCACCATGGCCGTGATGCCCGTCAATTCGTCGGCCAGGTTCAGGGCCGCGTCCTCGCGCGGGTCGCCCGGCAACAGTTTGATGGCGCGCACGAGGCGCGGAAGATTCTCTACAACAATTGCTGGCAGCATTAGACGTTCCCTGCTTTCATTACGAGAAAATGCCCGTGCCCAGGCTGCGGCGCGTGCTGGAGCGCGGCGCGCTGCGCGTGCTCGGCACTTGCTTGCGCAGGCGGTACAGCAATTCCTTGGTGCTCCGCTGCAACATGGTCGGTTCTTCGTCCGGGTCGTCCGAGTATTCCGCGTCGGCCAGGTCGGCGCTGTGGCGGAAGTCGGGGAACAGTTCGAACAGCGAGCGGTCCCAGCCGTCTTCATTCGCTTGCGCCAGCTCGATGGCCAGCGGCACGACGTCGTTGTCGGACGAGGTCACGCCCGTCACGTACGGTCCCTTGATGACGATCTCGCCCGCCACTTCGAGGATTTCCTTCGGCGCCATCGAGAACAGGATGGCGAACGCCGTGGCGCCCCAGTCGGTGGCGGACGCTTCCAGCAGCAGCTCCCGGCGGCGCTCGGCATCGTCGGTGGAAAACACCACGCCGTGGATGTGCGCGAACAGGGCTTCGGCGATGCGTTCCGGATCATCCTCGATCTGGTCGTCGCTCCACGTGGCGGCGATGAAGGCCAGGCTGTCGGCCCACGCCTTCGGCGGCACCAGCAAGGTTGCCAGCGACATCTTGCCGCCGTCGAAACCGGCCAGGTGCAGGGCCGTTACCTGTGGCGGGATCGCGCTCAGCACTTCCACCACGGCCAGGTCGCCATACTGGTCGGCCGCGTCGGCAAACGCCTGCTCGGCGTGGCCCAGCGAACCGGACAGCACCAATTCCGTGACCTGTTTCGTCAGCGCGGGAAGATTGCTCTTTTGTTCCGTGTTATCGGCCATGGTCATCTCCATCCTGGTCAAACATCTGGGCGAAATCGTCGGTGGCTTCGTCTTCGTCGTGATCGTCGTCGCCGTCGTCATTGGCGGCCAGCTGGTCGAGCGACTGGTCGTCGTCGTCCCACAGGCGCGGATTCTTGTGCAGGAAAGCCGTGATGATGGCCTGGCGCGCCAGGTCGGGGAAGCTCTCTTCGATGGCGGCGTACATCTTGGCCGCTTCCGGCGCGGCGCACGCGGCCATGGAAAACACGCGGGCCGTATCGCCGAATTCGTAGTCTTCGCTTTCGGCCAGCAAGCCTTTCGGGTCGCTGAAGGTGATGTGATCGACCAGCGCGAAGGCCAGCATGTTCACGTCTTCGATGCCGCCGCCGCTCGCGTATTCGCCCACCAACGCGTCGACCATGCTTTTGTAATTCTTGCGGTTCGGCGGGTCGCCGAGGATGCCTTCGATCTGGCCTTCCAGCTCGCGCGACTGGTACGCGAATTCAGGGTGTACTCTTCTCATGCTGTGCTTTCCAATGTGATGCGCGGCGCTGATAAAAGCGCCGTTGTTGTTGTTTTTCAAGTAATTCGGGCCGACTGATACGGGCCGCATCGTTTTAGTCGGCAGGTAATACTGTGCCATGTAAACGAAACACGCCGCACCACAGGGCATAGGCTTCCGCTTCCGGATCGATGATGATGCGGTGGTTCACGCTCTGGTCGTATTCGGCGCGCTTGGCCGGGTCGGCCAGGATTTCATAGGCCTTGGTGACGCTCTTGAAGCGCGCCTCGGCGCCAGGGGCCTGGTTGCGGTCGGGGTGGAAGCGCATGGCCAGCGAACGGTAAACCTTCTTGATTTCATCGTCGCTGGCATTGGGCGCGACACCGAGGACGTTATATAAATTTTCCATAAAAGGCTCCGGGGTCACGTTTTTCTACTAATTAAAGGCGAATTATCCTATAGAACGGCGTCGGCGTCGCTTGCATGCCGGGAAATGGGGGTAAATACGTGCTTATAAAGCGCTTGCGGTACGGTAAAATGCTTTTTACTGTCACTCTTCCGCATTGATCAATGAGCAACGATAAACCGAATACCGCCGCGCCAGCGCTGGCGCCCAATTTCTTGCGTAACATCATCGAAGCCGACCTGGCTGCCGGCGCCCACGTGCGTCCCGGCCTGCCCCAGGTGATCACGCGTTTCCCGCCGGAGCCGAACGGCTACCTGCATGTGGGCCACGCCAAGTCGATCTGCGTCAACTTCGGCCTGGCGCGCGACTACGCCGGCCAGTGCAACCTGCGCTTCGACGATACCAATCCGGCCAAGGAAGAGCAGGAATACGTCGACACCATCATGGACAGCGTGAAATGGCTGGGCTTTGACTGGGAGCCGAAGCAGGCCGATGGCCAGAGCCACCTGCACTACGCGAGCGACTATTTCGACCAGCTGTACGCCATGGCCGAGTACCTGATCACGGCCGGCTTTGCCTACGTGGACAGCCAGAGCGCCGAAGACATGGCCGCCAACCGCGGCAATTTCGGCCAGGCCGGCAAGAATTCGCCGTTCCGCGACCGTCCGCGCGACGAATCGCTGGCCCTGTTCCGCGCCATGAAGGCGGGCCAGTTCAAGGATGGCGAGCACATCCTGCGCGCGAAGATGAGCGAAGATGCCATGAGTTCGCCGAACATGAACTTGCGCGACCCGGCCATCTACCGCATCCGCCATGCGCACCACCACCGCACGGGCGACGCCTGGTGCATCTATCCGATGTACGACTACACGCACCCGATCTCGGACGCGCTGGAAAACATCACGCATTCGATCTGCACCCTGGAATTCCAGGACCACCGCCCGTTCTACGACTGGCTGCTGGAAACCCTGTCGGCCGGCGGCTTCTTCGCCAAGCCGGTGCCGCACCAGTACGAATTCTCGCGCCTGAACCTGACCTACATCGTCACCAGCAAGCGCAAGCTGCGCCAGCTGGTGGAAGAAAAAATCGTCGACGGCTGGGACGACCCCCGCATGCCGACCCTGGTAGGCATGCGCCGCCGCGGCTACACGCCGGAAGCGATTCAATTGATGTGCGAACGCACGGGCGTGACGAAATCGGACGGCTGGATCGACTACAGCGTGCTCGAAGGCTGCCTGCGCGAAGACCTGGACCCGAAGGCGCCGCGTACGGTGGCCGTGCTGCGTCCGTTGAAACTGATCATCGACAATTTCCCCGAAGGCGAAAGCGTGGAATGCACGGCGCCCGTACACCCGCACTTCCCCGAGCGCGGCTTGCGCACCTTCCCCATCTCGCGCGAGCTGTGGATCGAGGAAGACGACTTCATGGAAGTGCCGAACAAGGGCTATTTCCGCCTGTATCCGCCGATTGACGACAAGCCGGGCAGCAAGGTTCGCCTGCGCTATGGCTACGTGATCGAGTGCACGGGCTTTGACAAGGATGCGGACGGCAAGGTCATCGCCGTGCATTGCACCTATTTCCCGGACAGCAAGTCGGGCACGGAGGGCAGCGCCAACTACAAGGTCAAGGGCAATATGCACTGGGTCAGCGCGCCGACGGCGATTCCCGCCGAAGTGCGCCTGTACGACCGCCTGTTTACGGACCCGCAGCCCGACGCGGGCGGCAAGGACTTCAAGCTGGCCCTGAATCCGCTGGCCAAGGAAGTGGTGCAAGCGTGGCTGGAACCGGGCGCGGAACTGGCCCAGCCGGAACAGCGCTTCCAGTTCGAGCGCCACGGCTACTTCGCGGCTGACCGCGTCGACAGCCAGCCTGGCAAGCCCGTCTTCAACCGCATCGTCACCCTGAAAGACAGCTGGCAGCCTGCCAAGTAAGGCGCCGGACGACTCAAAAAAAACCGCTGCGGCGGTTTTTTTTCGTTTCAACGAGAAATATTGCCTGTTGACTATATTCACGATAATTTTGTATATTAGGCAGCTATTGAGCAATTTGCAATTTCAATAGCACTTGTACAACACAGTCGCCCAGGCGGCACCCGATTCCTCTTCCTGATGCGGATGGCGATGTCTTCTACTGCCGGCGAACACCCCTTATCTGCTGAAAAAAGACCGCTGTGGCTGCTCGGCTTTGTGATGTCGACGATGGTGGGCCTGCTGTTTTACATGGCCGCCTCGCTGTCGATCGAAAACGATGCCAGCGAGCTGTTCGACAATCTGGCCCGCAATACCCAGAAAAACATCGAATCGCGCGTCAAGTCGTATGCCAACCTGCTGCGCGGCACGGCCAGCCTGTTCCACGCCAACGACCACGTGAGCCGCGAGCAATTCCACCGCTACGTGGCGAACATCGCCCTGCAACAGAACTACCCGGGGGTGATGAACCTCAATTACAGCCAGGAACTCGACGAGTCGCAGCGCGCCGCCTTCGAAGCGGCCATGCAGCGCGACTATCCGCCGGGGCGCGACGGCTATCCGGCGTTTGCCATCCATCCGCCCGCCCCGCGCGAGCGCTACTCCGTGCTGGTGTACATCGAGCCGATTGCCAGCGCCCCGGAAAAATATGGCTATGACATCGCTTCGCGCCCCCTGATCGCCGAAGCGCTGGCGCTGTCGCGCGATTCCGGCCACATCAGCAATTCCGGCGTGCCCGTGCCGATGGAAGGCCGTCCCCAATTGACGGGCATGGCCATGCGCCTGCCCGTGTACCGCTACGGCATGCCGGTCGATACGGTGGAGCAGCGGCGCGCGGCGTACCAGGGGTCCGTCGGCATCGGCTACGACCTGGTGACGATGATGCGCAGCGCGCTGGCCGACATGCCGGTCCGCAACGTCCGCCTGACCCTGTTCGATATCGGCCCGCAGGCGCGCGCACCGCTGCAACTGCCGCACGACATGCGCCCCATTTTCGACAGCACGACGGCGGGCATGCATGCGCCTTGGTGGCTGCCCGGCAACTCGGGACGCTACCTGAGCAGCACGATGCTGATCGAACACAACAGCCGCGTGTGGCAAGCGCTGTTCAGCGTGCGCAAGAGCGACCTGTATACGCGCTTCGACGCCTTTTTGCCATGGCTGGCCCTGCTGATCGGTTTTGCCAGCACCATGCTGCTGTATATGCTGTTCCACACCCTGGCGTCGTCGCGCCGGCGCGCCATCCAGATGGCCAACGGCATGACGGAGGAATTGCGCGCCAGCCAGATCCGTCTGCAGCTGTCGCACCAGAAACTGCGCCGCCTGGCGGCCCATGCGGACCAGATCAAGGAAGAAGAGCGCAAGCGCATCGCGCGCGAAATCCACGACGACCTGGGACAGAACCTGCTGGTCTTGCGCATCGACGCCGACATGCTGGCCTCGCGCACGCATCGCCGCCACCCGCGCCTGAACGCCCGCGCCCGCTCGACCCTGGAGCAGATCGACGCCACCATCAAGAGCGTGCGGCAGATCATCAACGACTTGCGCCCTACCGTACTGGACCTGGGCGTGAATGCGGCCGTCGAATGGCAGGTGGCGCAATTTCGCCAGCGCACGGGCATCGCCTGCGAAGTGAGCGAAAGCCATGACGACATTTGCCTCAGCGATCAATGCGCGACGGCCCTGTTTCGCATCCTGCAAGAGTCGCTCAGCAATATTTCCCAGCATGCGAATGCCAGCCGCGTGCAAGTCAAGCTGGAAAAGTGCCGCGATACGGTGTCGATGAGCATCAGCGACAACGGCGTGGGGGCGGCCATCGACGGGCGCAACAAGCTGGGCTCGTTTGGCCTGGTGGGCATCGAGGAGCGCATAAAATTGCTGGGCGGTACTTTTTACATCGAAAGCAGCCCCGGCGCCGGCATGAGCGTGCACGTCAGCGTGCCGCTGGGCGCTGACGCCACCGCATTTCCCTACCAGGAAGAAAGCCGGGTCAGCAGCTGACAGGCGTACGCACGCATGAAGCAAGCTCAGCTTGCATATTTCGTAATTAGATGCAATATTGATGTAGAACAATTCAGCGCCCGCCCGCCATGGGCCAGGCATTCCTCGACCACTTGCCAGGAGCACGCACCCGCCGCTTTCCCTTGTTTCACCGTATTTCCCACAACGCTCTTTACCAAAGGACATTCATGGATACGAACGACAGTTTCAAGGCAATTGCCGATTTGAATTTGGACGCGATCAAGGTCAAGCTGATGCACCGCGAGTCAGGCGAGGGATGGAGCCTGGAGAAGGCGAATGCGGTGGAATTCGAATACCGCCGCTTCCTGATCCTGATGAAACAGTTTCCGGAAGAAGAAACGGCGCCGCTGATGGACGTCGATACCTTCTGGCACTACCACATCCTCGACACCCTGAAATATGCGGCCGATTGCGAACAGGTGTTCGGCTACTTCCTCCATCACTTCCCGTACATCGGCTTGCGCGGCGAAGACGACGAAGCGGCGCACCATCGCGTGGGCGAGCGCATGAAGCAGCTGTATGAACAAACGTTCGGGGAAGATTATATTCGCGCAGAAACGGCGTATTCGGGGCGCGCCGTACAGGCGGCGTATTCGGGACGGGCTGTGCAGGCTGCGTATTCAGGACGGGCTGTGCAAACAGCATTTTCCAGTGCGGCGGTACAGGCAACGGCCTACTCGGGCCGGGCCGTGCAAACGGCGTTTTCCAGCGCGGCGGTGCAGGCGACGGCGTATTCGGGCCGCGCGACCGGGGCTGCCAGCACCGCCTTTTCCAGCGCGCCTGCCTCACTGGCTGCAGCGGTGGTCAAGTCGTCTTCGACTGGCCTGGAAATGGGGCGTTTCTATATCGATCGTCCGGTACTGAACCGCGAGCCGCAATAGAAAAGCGGAAAACGGATGTGGCTGCCGCACGCGGCAAGCCTGACTTACCCAGACGGCACCTCTCAGTTTGCCGTCTGTCAGGCGCTCTTAGGCAGCCATCAACTCGCGCAGTTCACGAATGCTGAAATCGCTGATTTCATGCATGCGGATGAGGATCGTGGCGCCGATCGGCAAGGTGTTGTGACGAATCTTGCTGATAACAGGTGGCGCCACTTCCAGAGCTCGCGACAAGGCGGCATCGTTTTTCAGCTGCAGCTTGTCGATGATCGCATCAAGGACGCGATTCGGGTTGTAGGTAGGCAAAGAGGTAATTTGTTTGAGAGACATGATCAAAAATCCGTACTTGTTGTATTAGAGCGAAAAGAAACCGAATGTCTCTTTCACAATAATTCAGGGTAAACACACTAAAAAGCGCCATCACTTATGCGGCCTTTACGCCGCAAACAATATAATACACGCTATTGTTGATTTTTGCGTAACTTAAAGCAAAATTGTGATAATTGAAGAGAATTGACGCACTTGGAATGTGCTAGAGGATAACTCAAATCGGAAAAATTTGCTGCACGTCATCAATTTTTACGATGGGCAACACCGCTATGCATGAGCCAGGCTATGGCCATGAGGGTGCCCAGGCGGGCCATTTCAGCGGATAGATGCCAGCCTTGCGCGGCCACGCCGGCCGGGGTGGCAAGCGGGCAAGTGCATGGGAAATCGTCGACGCGGCACCAGGCCAGTTGCCGGCGAATTTCATCGGGCGGCGGCGGCGGCTGCAGCGCACGTTCGCGGCGGCGCATATAGGCGCGTACCTGCTCCTTGCTGGGGTGATTCGTAGCTCGCATGGCTCGCTCCTGCTGACGGGAAACAACGTCACGCTAGTTGTAGATGCAGAGCCCGCCACAAGAGCCCAGACGCGTGACGACATTGCTCACCATATCGCCAGCGCGCCGTGACACGTTTGCGCTGCATCAAATGGCACGGCCCCGGTGTTGCGCCGAAGCCCGTACTGCCCCACGGCCTGCTTCCGTCTTATTTCTTTTGCTGGCGCACGCGCTGTTGCTGCTTTTCCTGCGTTTGCTGGCGGTTCTGCTTGCGCTCGAACAGGGCGACCGCATCCTTCTTGGCTTGCTCGACGGTGCGCATTTCTTCATGCGCATCGTGCGGGACGAAAAATTCGGCGTCCTGCGCCGCCACGACCAGCTTGATGGCGGCCTCGTCGTCGAGGTCGTACAGTTCCGTCAGGACGGTGGTGACCTCGTCCAGGTATGCTTCGTAAGTGAGGGTGCTCATGCTGTATTCCTTAAGTGAGTGGCGCAACGCGGGAACGGCGCGCTGCGCGCCGGCCCAGCAAAGTGCGCAGATAACCGGCCATTTTACCCGATGCCGGCCCCACCGGCTGCCATCCCCTGCAAGGCATCGACCACGCGCGCGTAGCGCAGGCGCACGCCCAACTCGCGCTTGATGCGGGTATTGTGCAGGCGGCGCGATTCGGACATGAACGACAGCAGCATCGGCGTGACCACTTGCCGTAGCTCGGCACGCGGCAGGCGCGGCGGGCGCGGCAGGCCGAACGTGTCGGCCACGGCATCGAAATACTCGGCCATTTTGAGTTCGCTGTCATCGCTGGCGTGATACACGCGTCCCGGCTTGCCCCGCCACAAGGCCCGTTCGATGATGCGCGCCAGGTCGTCGGCATGAATATGGTTGGTGTACACATCGTCATCCGCGGCCAGGGCCGGCGTGCCTTCGTGCAAGCGCTTCAAGGGCAGGCGGTCGTCCGCATAGATGCCGGGCACGCGCAGGATGGCCACCTTGGCGCCGCGACGCGCGCCCCAGCCGCGCAGAACCTGTTCGGCGTCCACGCGCCGCTTCGCCCGCGCATTCGCCGGCGCCGTCGGCCGCGTTTCATCGACCCAGGCGCCAGCGCAATCGCCATATACGCCGCTGGTGCTCACATACACCATGCGTGCATGCTCGGGTAAAATGGCGGCCAGATTGCGCGTGCGCCGGTCCAGCAAGCCCGACGACAGGGGCGGCGCCAGGTGCACGATCCTCGACGCCAGTCCCGCCAGCCGTTTCAGGCTGGCGCGGTCGTCGAGGTTGGCCACGATGGGCACGGCGCCGGCTTCCCGCAACTGCGCGCAGCGCGCCGGCTGGCTGGTGACGGCAAAGACGCGAAAGCGCGCGCGCAGCAGGGGCAGCAGCCGCATGCCGACGTCTCCGCAACCGAGGATCAGCAAGCGCGGCAAGCCTGACGGCTTGCGCAAAGAGTGCATTAACATATTTTTCATCTCAAGGATTGTATGACTTTTCAAGTTACTGTTCAGCCCAGCGGCCACCAGTTCAGCTGCGAAGCGGACGAAACCGTGCTGGCGGCGGCGATACGCGCCGGCGTGGGCCTGCCGTATGGCTGTAAAAATGGCGCCTGCGGTTCCTGCAAGGGCAAAGTGGTTTCCGGCACCGTCCAGCACAAGGCGCACCAGCAGCGCGCCCTGACGCCGGAAGAGGACGCGGCCGGCTTTTCCCTGTTCTGCTGCGCCACCACGAACGCCGACCTCGTCATCGAAGCGCGAGAAGTGGCGGGCAGCAGCGACTACCCGATCAAGAAAATGCCGTCGCGCGTGACCACCATCGAGAAAGTCGCCCCCGACGTCGTCGTGCTGACCCTGCAGTTGCCGGCCAGCGAGCGCCTCAACTACCGCGCCGGACAGTATATCGAAATCCTGTTGCGCGACAACAAGCGCCGCAGCTACAGCATGGCCAGCGCGCCTGCCGACGGCGGCCCCGTGACCCTGCACATCCGCCACCTGCCGGGCGGCCTGTTCACCGACCAGGTATTTGGCACCATGAAAGAGCGCGACATCCTGCGCTTCGAAGGCCCGATGGGCACCTTCTTCCTGCGCGAAGATTCCGACAAGCCCGTCGTGCTGCTGGCTTCGGGCACGGGCTTTGCCCCGCTGAAAGCCATCGTCGAGCACATGATCAACGAGCGCTCCACGCGCCCGATCACCCTGTACTGGGGCGGCCGCCGTCCGCACGATCTGTATATGGATGCGCTGTGCCGCCAGTGGGCCGCCGACTTGCCGCAGTTCACCTATGTGCCCGTCGTTTCGGACGCCCTGCCGGAAGACGGCTGGAGCGGCCGCACGGGCTTCGTGCACCAGGCCGTCATCGCCGATATTCCGGATATGTCCGCGTATCAGGTGTATGCCTGCGGCGCGCCCGTGATGGTCGACTCGGCCCACCGCGATTTCGTGCAGCTGTGCCAGCTTCCAGCCGACGAGTTTTACGCGGACGCCTTCACCACGGAAGCCGACCTGGCCAAGTAAGCATCCAGACAGCGGGATGCTGCAGGTGCGGCATCCGCTGCCGCCACCGCCTCATCCCGCCGCTCCCTGGAAAGTGTTCATGTCTTTCGCCATCCTGCGTCACCGCAACTTCGCTTTTTACCTTTCCGCCCGCGTGCTGGGCACAGTGGCCGTGCAGATGCAAAGCGTGGCCATCGGCTGGCAGGTGTACCAGATCACGGGCAGTCTGTTCGACCTGGGCCTGATCGGCCTGGCGCAGTTCGCCCCCTTCCTCGTCTTGATTTTGCCGGCCGGCCACGTGGCCGACCGCTACAACCGCCGCAACATCATCGCCTGGTGCCTGGCGGCGCAGCTCGCTTGCGCGCTGGCTCTGCTGGCCTTTACGCGCAGCGGACTTGCCATCGTCTGGCCCGTGTTTGCCGTGCTGGTGCTCTTCGGCAGCGCGCGCGCCTTCATGATGCCGGCCACGCAAGCCGTGCTGGTCAACATGGTGCCCACGCAACACTTCAGCCGTGCCGTCGCGCTCAGCTCGTCGAGTTCGCACGTGGCCATCATCCTGGGGCCCACCTTGGGCGGCTTGCTGTATTACTTCGGCCCCAAGGTGGTGTATTTGATCTCGTCCGCGCTGCTGGTCGTGTCCGTCCTGCTGATGCGCGCCACCACGCCGGCGCCGCAAGTGGTCAAGCGCGAACCCGTCAGCTGGCATACCCTGCTCGAAGGCTTGCGCTTCGTCTGGTCGAAACCCATCGTGCTGGGCGCCATTTCGCTCGACCTGTTTGCCGTGCTGTTCGGCGGCACCACGGCCCTGCTGCCGGCGCTCGCGCACGACGTGCTGCATATCGGCCCCAGCGGCCTGGGCCTGCTGCGCACGGCGCCCGGGGCCGGCGCGGCCCTGTGCTCGATCGCGCTGGCCATCTTCCCCATCACGCGCCGCGTGGGCGCGTGGATGTTCGGCGGCGTGGCCGTCTTCGGCCTGGGCACCTTGGTGCTGGGCAGCACCAGTTATTTCCCGCTGGCGCTGGCGGCGCTGTTCCTGATGGGCGCCGGCGACATGATCAGCGTCTACATCCGCCACCTGCTGGTGCAGTTCGAGACGCCCGACGAGATCCGCGGCCGGGTCAGCGCCGTGAACGCCGTCTTCATCGGCGCCTCGAACGAGCTGGGTGAATTCGAATCGGGCTTGACGGCCGGCTGGTTCGGCCTGGTGCGCGCCGTGCTCTTCGGCGGCGCCGCCACCCTGGCCGTGACGGGCATCTGGGCCGTGCTGTTCCCCGTGCTGTCGCGCATGGACCGCTTCCCCCACCACGAGAAGGAAACGGCGGCGAAGGCAGCCACCACGGCGGCAACTTAAGCGCTAAGATGCGCTATCCCAACTGATGCATCCTGGCACCATGAAAATCACGCTTCCATTCCGCAGCTTCATCCGCAGCCGCCCCCACCTGAGCATGGCCACGGTCATCGGCGTGGTGGCCGGCCTGCTGCTGCCTTCTTCCTGGCAACAGATGACGCGTTTGCTCACGGCATGGAACGTGGCCGTCTGGTTCTACCTGGCAACGATGGCCTGGATGATGATGCGCGCCAACCATCACAAAGTGAAAGCCATGGCGGCGCGCCAGGACGAGCGGGCGGCCACGGTGCTGTCGGCCCTGTCCGTCGCATCAGTGATGAGTCTGGTGGCCATCGTCTCGCAGCTGTCCTCGATGAAAGACATGGCGCCGGACGAACGCGCCCTGCATTACGGCCTGACGATACTCACCCTGGTCGGTTCCTGGTTCCTCGTCGGCACCTTGTTCTGCTTCCACTATGCCCACCTGTATTACCAGGCCGATCCCGCGCTGCGCCCGCTGAAGTTTCCCGACGACGAGCAAAACCCCGATTACTGGGATTTTCTGTATTTCGCCATCACCATCGCCGTGGCCGTGCAAACGTCGGACGTTTCCGTGCAGACGCGCATGATGCGGCAAATCGTGCTGGGACAATCGGTGCTGAGCTTTTTCTTCAACCTGGTCGTGCTGGGGCTGTCGATCAATATCGCCGCCGGCCTCATCAATGGCTGAAAAATAATTTCGTATTGGAAACTTGACCTGGCTGAAGGGTTAAGCTCATCTTAATCGTGCGCACCCTCTTGAAATACTGGAAAGAGGAGTAAGATAAGTTCCATGCACAGAGGTCATGTGCATGGGGCAGCAACCAGGCCGCAGCACGCCTGAGATGGGTTTTTTTTGAATTGACAGGAGTAAGCATATGCAAATCAATATTCATACCGACAGCACCATCGCCAACACCGCTGGACTGAACGAACATGTGCAATCCGTACTTGAAAACGCACTGAACCGCTTCCGCGACAACCTGACCCGCATCGAAGTCCACATCAGCGACACGAATGGCCCGAAAGGCGGCGCCGACGATATTCGCTGCGTCATGGAAGCACGCGTTGCTGGCTATCAACCGATCGCCGTGACCGAACAGAACGCCACCGTGCATCAATCCGTTGCCGGCGCCACCGACAAACTGAAACGCGCCATCGATAGCGCCTTGGGCCGCCTGCAAGACAGCAAGCGCCACGCCACCGGCAAAAATGCCGTGATCGATACGGCCGAAGCGGAAGAAACCGCCGAGTAATTCCCCACCTGCAGGATTTCCAGAGACTGAGGCAGCCGTTCAAGGCTGCCTTTGCACATCTGGACCCGCCTTCCTGCGCGACAATATCAATAGTAAAACAGCAAGCATTCCAGCGTATTAACACGACAATGAAATAATTGTCGTATTTCTCACAGTAAGTGACATCAAGCAAGCCTTTGCCGTTACAGCCAAGGCCGCTTTACGCTATCATGAAGCTACCGGCCCTCTGCTCGCGCGCGCCGGCTTTTTGAAAGTGTGATTGTGGAACAGATCGGCAACTTTGGCGCTTCAGGCTGCAACATCGGCGATTTACAGCTATTTCGCGATGGAGCGGATAGCCAGACGGCCGCCATGCTGGCGCCCTGCCCCGTCATGCGCCTCGAAGCGGGCGAAGCCATTGCCGACACACAAGGCACCAGCCTGTACATCGTCCTGCGCGGTTCGCTGGCCGTGGCCGCCGACATCCACACCGGCATGGATGATGGCACAGTCAGCAAGGTCTTGCCTGGCGAAAGCGTGGGCGAACAATCGGTGCTCGATGAAGCGAGCAACCTGGCCGCCATTTCCGCCCTGGAAGAAACCGATTTGCTGGTGATCGACGCGGCCGTCGTCTGGGAATTGATCGAGCAATCGAACGGCCTCGCGCGCAACCTGCTGCGGCTGCTGTCCTTCCGCATCCGCGCCGCGAATGCCCTGCTGCGCCGGCGTCAGAAACTGGGCGAGTTCTACCGCCAGCTGTCGATGGTCGACAGCCTGACGGGTTTGTACAACCGGGCCTGGCTCACCGACTTGCTGCCGAACATGATCGTCACGGCCCATGCCAGCGCCTCGCCGCTGTCGCTGGTGATGATCGACCTCGACCATTTCAAGCGTTTCAACGACACGCACGGCCACCAGGCGGGCGACCAGGCGCTGCGCATCGCCGCGCAAGTACTGGGCGCGGCCCTGCGGCCGACGGATTTTGCCGTGCGTTATGGTGGCGAGGAAATGATGGTGATCTTGCCCGATACGAGCGAACATGTGGCCCTGCGGGTGGCCGAACGCTTGTGCGAGCGCATGCAGCAAGCCGTCATCTTCGCCGACATGCGCAGCGCGCTGCCGCACATCACGGGTTCCTTCGGCGTGGCCAGCCTGGCGGCCGAACAGGACGACCATGCGCTGATCGCGGCCGCCGACGCGGCGCTGTATCGCGCCAAAGCCAACGGCCGCAACCGCGTAAGCACCTGATAAAAAGCCCATGGCGTCGTTGCATTGCCTCGTCGTACATTCGTACTGCCTTCGGCAATGCGCCTGGCCCTGGACATTTTCTCAGGCGCTTCCGGCGTAATATTGATCAGGCAGCCTTGCTGTCGGCCGGCTTGGCGGCGTCATCCTTCTTGCTGCTGTGCGCGGCGATGAAATCCGCATAGCCTTTCTGCACCAGCTCGTACGTCTTGTCGATATTGCCGGCGATATCGCCTTTCAACACTTTCAAGCCGCCCAGAATGTCGCGCGCTTCCTTGAAGCCTTTTTCCATGCCGCCGCTGATGGTGTCCATGAACTTGGTCAGGGCCGTATCGTCATCCAGGTCGGGATTCTGTTTCTTGAAGGCATCAAAAAAACCCGTCGACAGCGATACAATGCGGCTCGCCGTCGCTTCGGCGCTATTGTCCTGCGACGCGGCGTTCTGGATCGCATCTTCGCCGTACTGGCCCTTCAGCGCTTCATTGATGTTGGTGATGGCCGTCTTGTACAGCAGCGCCAGCGGCTCGTTCTCGGAACCGATCGACACGTTCAGCGAGGCCTGCATGATGGAGGCGTTCAATTGCAGCTTGGTACGGTCGTTGACGCTCATTTCAGCGTTGACGCCGTCCTTTTGCTGGACTTTATCGTCCTTGCCGGCAACGCCCGTACTGACGGAAGTCACGGAAGGGTTGGAATTGCCGCTTGCGGCGATGGGAATTGACACGATAGACCTCCTTGAACGGGCAATGTATGCCACCATGCGGGAAACGCGATGATGACCATCCTCTCGTGTAGTATCGGCAGGTTTTCAGAAAACTGTAGCAGCGGCGCTCTTTTACCGGCCCGGATAACCAATCAAGTAACCAAGTAATGACCATCAATGACTAACCAGACCTTTCTTTGGCACGATTACGAAACCTTTGGCGCCCAGCCGCGCCGCGACCGCCCGGCCCAGTTCGCCGCCATCCGCACGGATGCCGAACTCAACGAGATCGGCGAGCCGATCATGCTGTATTGCCAGCCTGCCAATGATTTCCTGCCCGACCCGCAATCGTGCCTGATCACGGGCATCACGCCGCAGCAGTGTCTGCAACTGGGCGTGCCCGAGCACCAGTTCGCCGCCACCATCGAAGCGGCCTTTTCGGAACCGGGCACCATCGGCGTGGGCTACAACACCATCCGTTTCGACGATGAAGTCACGCGCTTCCTGTTCTGGCGCAACCTGATCGACCCGTATGCGCGCGAATGGAAAAACCATTGCGGCCGCTGGGATATCCTCGACGTGGTGCGCATGACGCACGCGCTGCGCCCGGAAGGCATTCAATGGCCGAAGCGCGACGATGGCCAGACCAGTTTCAAGCTGGAACACCTGAGCAAGGCCAATGGCCTGGCCCACGAAGCGGCGCACGATGCGCTGTCCGACGTGCGCGCCACCATCGCCCTGGCCCGCCTGATCAAGCAGAAACAGCCGAAACTGTTCGAATTCTGCCTGGCCCTGCACAAAAAGGACCGGGTCGCCAGCGAAATGGGCATGCACCTGGCCGCCGGCGAGCGCCAACCTTTTCTGCACGTGTCCGGCATGTTCCCCGCCGAACGGGGCTGCGTGGGCGTCGTCTGGCCGCTGGCCACGCACCCGAGCAACAAGAACGAGATCCTCGTCTGGGATTGCGCTTACGACCCGCGCGAACTGTTCGAGCTGGACGCCGACACCATCCGCACGCGGCTGTTCACGCGCAAGGACGCCATGCCCGAAGGCATGACGCGCCTGCCCGTGAAGAGCGTGCACCTGAACAAGTCGCCCATGCTTGTCGGCAACCTGAAAACCCTGTCGCCGGCCATGGCCGCGCAATGGGGCATCGACGTGGACGCGGCGAAGGTCAACGCGCAATTCGCCGCCACGGCGCCAAACATGGATGCGATCTGGGCCGAAGTGTTCCAGCGCCCGGGCGCGAATGCCGCGCTGGACGTGGATGAGGATTTGTACAACGGTTTCGTCAGCAACGATGACCGCCGCCTGCTCGAATCCTTGCGCCGCGAAACGCCGGCCAAGCTGGCCACGGCCCGCCCCTCGTTTGCCGACGAACGCCTGCAGGAACTGCTGTTCCGCTACCGCGCCCGCAATTTCCCGCAAACGCTGAGCGAAGCGGAAAGCCTGCGCTGGGAACAGCACCGCGCCGCCCGCCTGTTCGACGGCGACGGCGGCGCCCGCACTATCGAAATGCTGTTTACGGAGATCGACGTGCTGTCGGAATCCGTGGATGAGCGGGGAGAGGAAATTCTGGGAGAACTCTACGATTACGCGGAGATGGTGGCGCCCATGCGCGATTAGTCGCACCTAACCAAACCTACTGCGCGTCGGTTTTGTTAGGCGCGGTGAGGCCTGCTGAATGTAATTTTTAAGCCCGCGCGGTGCGCTTTGATCGCATCGCGCGCTCAATTTGCAGCCCGTAGGTCGGATTAGCGGGGCAAAGCCCTGCGTAATCCGACAACATTGTTGACGTTACCGGTGTTGTCGGGTTACGGCCGCTGGCCTAACCCGACCTACATTTTTTATGGGTGGTGCTTAAACCGAACGATGCGCATTGATCGCATCACGCGTTTCAATGGCCACGCGGCGCGCTGCGTCGGCCCAGTCTTCGCCGTCCTGCGGCTTGGCGTAGATGATGGCGCGCGACGAGCTGATCATCATGCCTATGCCGTTCGCCGTCTGGCCCGCGCCAACTGTCGCGGCGATGTCGCCGCCCTGGGCGCCGATGCCGGGTACCAGCAGCGGCATGTCGCCGACGATGGCGCGCACTTGCGCCAGTTCTTCAGGGAAAGTGGCGCCGACGACGAGCGCGCACTGGCCATTCTTGTTCCATTTGTCGGCCACCAGGCGTGCCACGCGCTGGTACAGCGGTTCGCCGTCCGTATTCAGGAATTGCAGGTCCGAGCCGCCCGGGTTCGAGGTGCGGCACAGGATGATCACGCCGCGGTCTTTCCACGCCAGGTAGGGATCGAGCGAATCCTCGCCCATGTAGGGGTTCACGGTGACGGCGTCGACGCCGTAGCGCTCGAACGCTTCGCGCGCGTATTGCGTGGCGGTCGCGCCGATGTCGCCCCGTTTCGCGTCGAGGATCAGCGGGATGTGCGGGTAGTTTTCACGCACGTAGCGGCAGATGTCTTCCAGCTGCTTTTCCGCGCCCAGCGCGGCAAAATAGGCGATCTGCGGCTTGAAAGCGCAGGCCAGGTCGGCCGTGGCGTCGATGATGCGCGTGCAAAAGGTGGTGATTCCATCAGGCAAGTCGCGCAGTTCGGCCGGCAGTTTCGCCAGGTCCGGGTCCAGGCCCACGCACAGCAGGGAATTATTGGCCGTCCACGCGGCGGATAATTTATTGATGAAATTCACGGCACACCTTCTCTATATTCAGTTGCAAACCCCGTATTGTAACGCGGCGTGGAACTGGGAAGGCAGCCGGGGGCGGCGGCCAGCGCTTATTAAACCGACATTGCGGGCCGTTTCAGGTATATTTGCCTCACCTCCTTTACTCAGCACGGAACCCATCATGCAAATCACCAATCAATTCACCAAATGGCTGCGCCTGGCGCTGAGCGTCACCGTCCTGGCCGGCATCCTGACGGGCTGCGGCTACAACGACTTCCAGAGCAAGGATGAAGCCACCAAGGCCGCCTGGGGCGAAGTGGTCAACCAGTACCAGCGCCGCGCCGACCTGATTCCCAACCTGGTCAACACCGTCAAGGGCTATGCCACGCACGAGCGCGAAACACTGGAAGCGGTGACCAAGGCGCGCGCCGCCGCCACCAGTTTCCAGATCACGCCCGAAGTGCTGAACGACCCCGCCGCCTTCGAGAAATTCCAGCAAGTGCAGGGCCAACTGTCGTCGGCCCTGTCGCGCCTGATGGTGGTGTCCGAGAAATATCCTGACCTGAAAGCCGATACGAGCTTCCGCGATTTGCAGTCGCAGCTGGAAGGCACGGAAAACCGCATCACCGTGGCGCGCCAACGCTACATCGTTGCCGTACAAGATTACAACGTGCATGCGCGCAGCTTCCCGAACAACCTGACGGCCATGGTCTTCGGCTACAAGGTCAAGCCATCGTTCACGGTGGAAAACGAAAAAGCCATCTCGACCGCACCGACCGTCAACTTTGGCAAATAAGATGAAAGCCTGGTCTTATCTGGCGGCGCTGGCGACGGCGCTGCTGCTGTGCACCAGCCTGCCCGCCAGCGCGCAGGATCTTGTGCCCGTGCCGCCGCTGGCGGCGCGCGTGACGGACAACGCCGGCATGCTCGACGCCAAGCAAAAGGCGGCGCTGGAAGGCGTGCTGGCCGATTACGAAGCCAAGACGGGCAGCCAGATCGCCGTGCTGCTGGTCAAGAGCACGGAACCGGAAGCCATCGAGCAGTACAGCATCCGCGTGACGGATGCCTGGAAGCTGGGCCGCAAGGGCGTCGATGACGGCGTGCTGCTCATGGTGGCGAAAGACAACCCATCGTCGCTGCGCCGCCTGCGCATCGAAGCGGGCCGCGGCGTGCAGGGCGTGCTGACGGATGCGCAATCGAAACGCATCCTGCAAGACGTGATCGCCCCCCATTTCAAGCAGAACGACTATTACGGCGGCCTGGTGGCCGGCGTGGGATCGATTGCCACCCTGCTGAACCAGGAGCAATTCCCCGCCCCGGTGCAGCAGAAAACGCCGGCCACGGTGGAAGCGGGCGGCATGACCTTCTGGCTGCCGCTGCTGTTCTTCGGCTTCCTCGTCGTGCTGACCCTGTTCCGCTCGCGCGGCGGGCCGACGCGGCTGCAGCGCGGCAGCAACTGGTCCAGCGGCGCCACCGGTGTCGTGCTGGGCAGCATTCTCAGCCAGGCGCTGAACAATCGCGGCGGCGGCGGTGGCGGCTTCGGCGGGGGCGGTGGTTTTGGCGGTGGCGGTGGCGGCGGTGGTTTCGGTGGCGGCGGCGGCGGATTTGACGGCGGCGGCGCCTCGGGAGATTGGTAATGACGAAACAACTGACATTCGGCCAACGCTGTGGACGGGCATTAAAGCATTTGCGGGGCACGCCGGCGACGGCGCGCCAGGCCTTTCCGGAACGGACACTGAAAGCCATCGAGACGGCGATTGCCGAAGGTGAAACGCTGCACCGGGCGGAAGTGCGCCTGATCGTCGAAGCGGCCCTGACGCCGGGCATGGCTTACCAGGGTGTGAGCAATCGCGAGCGGGCGCGCGAACTGTTCGCCCAGTATGGCGTGTGGGATACGGAAGACAACGTTGGCGTGCTGATCTACATCAACCTGGCCGAACATCAGGTCGATATCGTTGCCGACCGCAACGTGGGCCGCCGCGTCACGCCGGAGCAATGGCAAGCCGTGTGCCGCACCATGACCAAAGGGTTCAAGGAAGGCAATTTCCATGACAGCACCCTGGAAGCCCTGGCGCAGCTGAATACCTTGCTGCAAAGCCACTTCCCTGCCGATGGCACGCGCGGCAATCAGTTGCCGAACGAACCCATCCTCCTCTGATTCCTGCCCAGGGATTAAAATCTGCCCACTGCCGCGCAATCCCGTGGCTTGGGCAGCGCCCCCTATTACCCGCCGAGGAGAACACATGAAACTGATCCATAAAACCGCCATCGTCACGGGCGCCACGCAAGGCATCGGCCTGGCTTGCGCCACCCGCCTGATCGCCGAAGGGGCGCAAGTGATGCTGGTCGACATCAAGGAAGAAGGCGCGCAAGCCGCCGCCGCCCTGGGCCCGCAGGCGCGCTTCTTTTGCGCCGACGTCAGCCAGAAGGCGGACGTCGATGCCATGCTGAAGGAAACCCTGGCCCAGTTCGGCCACATCGATATCCTCGTCAACAATGCGGGCGTCACGCACGCGGCCGATTTCCTCGACGTGTGCGAAGACGATTTCGACAGGGTCATGCGCATCAACCTGAAATCAATGTTCCTGTGCGGCCAGGCCGTGGCGCGCGAAATGGTCAAGCGCAACAGCGGCTGCATCATCAATATGTCCAGCGTGAATGCGGAACTGGCGATCCCGAACCAGGTACCGTACGTGGTGTCGAAAGGCGCCATCAACCAGCTGACCAAGGTCATGGCATTGAATCTGGCGCCGCACGGCGTGCGCGTGAACGGCATCGGGCCAGGCACCATCCTGACGGAACTGGCCAAGCAGGCGGTGCTGTCGAGCCCGCAGGCGCGCCACACGATCCTGTCGCGCACGCCGCTGGGCCGCTGCGGCGAGCCGGAGGAAGTGGCCGGCATCGCCGCCTTCCTCGCCAGCGACGACTCCACCTACATGACGGGCCAGACCATCTACGTCGATGGCGGGCGCATGGCGCTCAATTACACGGTGGCCGTGAAGGAATAAAGGCAGGCGCAACGAGTTATATCAAAAATCAATAATGGATATCTGAAAAGACCATTAGACACATATCGTGCGACGCAGCATAATGCACCTGTCTCCACTATTCTCCTCCAAGAAAATAGTTTTAAGCCCGCTTTCACCAGCGGGCTTTTTTTTTCGCTATCCGTCCTGGAACATGGCCATTCTTGCCATAACGAGCAATCTTTCCCGTCATTCTGTCTGCCGCAAAAAATGTTGCGGCGTGTCATCAGCCCGTCATCTTCACCCCCTATACTGGCTTCATCTGCTGTACAGGCAACCGATATGCCTGACTCCAGACAGGTGTGCCGCGATGGCACACCACTCCCCTTTCATGACCGTGGCGGGCGCCGGCAAGGCGCGCGACATGGTGAGCACCAAGCAACTCTCAACTCTTGACCCATTTCATTTGGGTTTTTGGCCCGCGCCCCCGCGGGCCTTTTTTTTGCCTGCACGGCAAGCTCTTGCGCAAAAACACGGTAGCCCGCCATGCGCATGATATTGTGACGGCCTTTCCACCTGTCCTGACGCCTCATGCCTGCACCCTTGCCCGAACTGTGTTTTGCCGACCGCTACGAACGCCTGCGCTACCGCACCGCGCTGGTGCTATACGCCCTGGTGATCCTGATCGGCGACATTCCCGGCGTGCGCGCGGACGTCGGCCAATATGCGTCGGGCGGCGTGCTGCATTCCGTCGGCTATGGCGTGCTGGCCCTGATCCTGTTCAGCGGCACGGCCGGCGGCATGGCGCGCCGGGCGCTGCTGTCGGTGCTGATGGTGGCGGCCATGGGGGCGCTGGACGAATTCATCCAGAGTTTCCTGCCGTACCGCCGTGGCGCCGTCAGCGACTGGGTGGTCGATATCACGGCCGCGACGGCCGTGGTGCTGCCACTGTACTTTTGCTGGCCTGCCATGGCCGCCGCCGCGCTGAAGAAACAGCAAGGCTGATCACGGCGCGGCGTCATCGCCGACACCGAGTGCCAGCGGCAACTGCCCCTGGCCGGCCGCCGCCCGGCTGGCGACCCGGCGCAGCACCGTGCGCATCTCGCGCCGGCTGGCCGCTCCCGCCGCCCGCGCCGCATCGCGCTGCATCTCCATCAACTGTTCCGACCGTGACAGCCTCGTCAAGGCATGCAGGGCCTGGGTCAGCGCGTAGCGGGCGCGCGCCCCGTTCGCCGCGTCCGGGGCACCGTACACCGCAATCACCAGCTCATTGATCAGCTTGACGCTATGGGAATCGGCAGACATTTATTCTCCTGAGATAGGCAACGGGGAACAAGGGGAAAACACAAGGGGAAAGCGCGAACGCCGTGCTCACCCTGCGCAAGAATGTCTTTTATACCAAGCTCGATAATTGAAGCACTTGATGTACCTCAATGTGAAATAACAAGGGCCGAACATCCTCCCCTCCCCGCGCTCTTACTAGCAGCAGTTGCGGCCATGCCTGGCATGCGCCATTGACGCTGACCTCCGCCGCACCCTGGAAACGGGGTCAACACTTTGTCAGACCAAGAGGAGAACAAGATGAGAGTAAAAAAAACCATGGCGCTGGCCGGCCTGCTGTGTACGCTGGCCGCCTGCAGTTCGAATCCAAACGGCACCAGCATGAGCAGCACGAATGGCCGCAGCGGTGAAAGCTACAGCAATACAGCCGGGACAGGCAGCACGTCGACCAGCACCGGCACCAGCACCGGGACCGGGACCGGCAGCACCATGAGCGACACCAGCACGGGCAGCAGCACCGCTGGTACCGGCAGCAGCGGCACCGCTGGCACAGGCAGCGCCGATGCACGCACGTCCACGGCAAACAACGCCATGAACATGGACGGCAGCCAGACAGGTGTAAGCATCGCCTCCGCCACGGTGCAATCGATCGAGCCAGTGCCGCGCGGCATGGATCAGGGCAGCGGCGACATGCAATCGGGCAGTTCCGGCACGGCGGGCACCACCTCGGGCAACATGCAGTACCGGGTCACCCTGCGCCTGGACGACGGCAGCACACGCACCATCATGCAAAACTCCCAGCCCGGCTATCAGATCGGCGATAGGGTCAAGGTGGTCAACGGTTTGCTGCAGCGCTATTAACGTTACAGCGGGCTGAAGATCAAAGGGTCAGCGCGGCATGCGCCGATTCCGCCTGGCCGCTGGCGTTCGGGGTACTGAACGCCAGCGGCCAGGCACATCCACCAGGGTCAGGCCTGGCGAGGTATGGCAAGACAGGCATCTTGCCTTGCCTTGCCTTGCCTTGCCTTGCCTTGCCTTGCCTTGCCTTGCCTTGCCTTTTCCTTGCCATATCTTTTTATCTTTTTGTCTTTTTTGTCTTTTCCTTGCCATACTTAGCCTTGCCATGTCTCCTGCGAGCTCCCCCCTGCAGCTTGCTATGCATCCTGCCTTGCCATACCTTCACTTGCCATGATCTTCGGTAATTCCATGCCTCTTGCCTCTTGCCGGCTTCCTTGTTGAATCCACGCCGGGAGCGCCGTTGCCGCGCTCCCGGCGCAAGCGCCTACTCCACCATGCCTATCTTGCGCTGGCTTGCCGCCAGCCCGCCGATCAATTCCGCTGCCTTTTTCCCGGCCAGGAAGGCGTGGTCGGAATTGTAGTATTCCCACTCGCTGTAGCGTCCCGCCAGCACGATGTCCTGCGTGGACAGCCATGCTTTCACCAGCGCCACGTTGGCGGCCCGCGCGTGGTCGTACACCACATAGGCGTACGGCATGTCCACCTGGTTCGCTGCCAGCAGGCGGTCATCATTGCGCAGCAAGCCCACCGCGATGCAATCGGCCACGCAGCGGTCGATCAGGGCCTGTCCATCGAGCGGCAACGGTTTCCAGGGCGAATAACTGATCTCGCACGTCAGGCCGAAACCGCCCGGCGCGTTGCAGTGGGGGCTGGCGTTACCTTGAAGGAAAATACGGTGGAATATCGTCTCTTCCGGATAGTAAATCCAGTGTTTCTCGCTGATGTTTTCGCGCGCCACGCCCAAGTTGACGCAGCGTACGGAAATATGCCGCAAGGCGCGCGCCGCCGCCTGTACCTGCGGCGGCGCCTGCTCACCGATCAGGCGCACCAGCTGCGGCAAGGGCATGGTGCTGAGCAAATGCTGGTAACGGAAGCGGCGGCCATCGCCCAGCACGATCACGTGCTGGCGCGGCAAGACCTGCACCACATCGGCATTGAGTTCCAGCTTGCCTTGCAGGTGCGGCAGGAAGCCCGACATCAAGGCCTGGAAACCGCCGCGCAAGGGATAGCCGAAGCGCGCATTCGGACCCATCGGCCTGGCCACCGGTTCGAGCGCGCCCTCGATGATTTCTTCCAGGTTGGGCAAGGGCACCCGTCCGCCCAGCCACGACGTTTCCATCTCGGCCAGGGGCACGGTCCATAATTTCTTGTTGTAGGGAATGGCGAAATGGCGGGCGATGCCGCTGCCCCACACCTGATGGATGAATTGTTCGAAATTGGGCGCCGTCTGGGCCTGGGCTTGGGCCGGTGCCGCCACGGCATCGTGCACCTGTTCCAGCCCCGTGCCGCCGTCGGCGCAGCAATCCTCAACGGCGCAGGCCGCTGCCTGGCCCGGGGCCACCGGCGCCTTGCCGTAGCGCGCCTCGATGGCGCCGACGATGCACTCCTTGATGACGGCCGGCGGCAAGCCGTACAACGCCCCCTGGAAAGGATAGCGCGTGTAGACCTGCTTGCTGTAGACCCAGGCTTCGCGGTTTTGCCAGTGCAGGTTGTCGCCCAGCAAAGTGCGGTACATGTCGAGCACATAGTCATCATTGGAAAACATGATGTGGCCCGCGTGATCGAAGGTAAATCCGCGGTCCTGGATGGAGCGGCACCAGCCGCCCACGGCGGCATTTTTATCCAGCAGCAAAGTATCGGCGCCCAGGTGATAGGCGGCGCTCAGGCCCGTCGGACCGGCGCCGATGATGGCGCAGGCCACGGCTTGCGGCGCACCGGGGGGATGCAGCAGGTTGACATCGGCGCCGGCACCCGGTGCGGCGGCCTGCGCCGTGCCGGCGGCGGGCACCGCCTGGCGGGCGCCCTGTCCCGGCGGCGTCGTGTCGAGCAAGTTGCGCATCTGCTCCACCGTGGTATCCCAGGAGGTGGCTTCGACGACGGCGCGCATGCTGGCGGCCATGGCCGCGCGCTGTTCGGGCGTTGCGGCCAGCGCCGCCTCGCAGGCGGCGACAAAGGCTTCCGGTGTGTCGGCAATGGCCACGATGTCGCCATACGGCACGGCCACATCGGTGATCGAGGTGCTGACGATGGGCAGCTGCGCCGCCATGTATTCGAGCACCTTGGTCGGACTGATGAAGCGGGTCGCCTCGTTCCTGGCGAAGGGCAGCAGGCACACGTCCCAGCCGGCCAGGAAGTGCGGCAGCGCCTGGTAAGGCTGCTGGCCCAGGTAATGGATATTCTGCCGCTGCGGCAGGCTGGCCGGGTCGATCTTGAGGATGGGACCGACCAGCACGATTTGCCAATCGGGATGGGCGTCGGCCAGCGCCGCCACCAGGGTCGGCTCGAAACGCTCGTCGATCACGCCGTAATAGCCGAGCCTGGGCCTGCCGATCTCCGCCTGCGCGGGATGGCCATTGTGGCGGTCCAGCGCCTGTTCGAAGTGCACGGTGTCGACGCTGCTGGCGAAGCAATGGACGTTCGCGTGGCGCGTGCGCTTCGCCTCGAACAGACTGGGGCCGCCCGCGAACACGAGGTCGGCGCGCGCCAGCAAGGCCGTCTCGCGCTGCAACAGCTGGCGCGGCGCATTCTTGAATGCGGCCAGTTCATCCATGCAGTCATACACGACCAGGCCCGCATGCAGGGCCGGCAGCAGCGGCAGCGCCATCGGCGTGTAGAACCACACGATGGGGTCGTCGGCAGGCGTGATCTGGCTCAGCAGGGGCTGCAGCACGGCCAGCTGGTCGTCGTGAAAACCGGGCGCCTGCACGGCCGTGCGGGGCTGGCACACGGTCACGTTCGGCGCAGGCGTGGACAATTCCAGCGTACCCGGCCCATCGTGCCAGACGGGTTCCTCGACGAAGACCACGCGGTAGAACTGCGCCAGCCGCGACAGCAGCTGTTGCGGACGCTGATACACGAAATTCCAGCGCAAATGGGAAAAAACGATGATGGTTCGCATGCCAGTTCCTTTCTGCCCCGCCGGGGCAAACGTTGAACAAAGTTGTCCGGTCAGGCGCTGCGCCTGCCGTAGTGCCGCCGCGTAAGGGGGCACGAGGATGCGCCGCAGCCGCTCCTCCCCCTCGCCGCCCAGGCCGACATCCCACAGGCCGCTGCGGTGCCAGTGGCTGGCATCGTCCCAGTCGGGCCGGTCGATCACGGGATAGATGCAGATGCCGCGCAGCGCGGCGCCATGCTGGACGGCCAGCGCCGCCTCGGCGGCCACGTCGCGTATCCAGGCGCCGCGTCCGCTGCCCACGTGGCTCGTTTCCGCCAGCAGCAGGGGCCGCTGGTAGCGCGCCTGCACTTCCAGCAGCAGCTGGTGCAAGGGCATGCGGCGCGGCTCGCCCAGGTGCCACCACAGGCGCAAATTGCTGCCGCTTTCCCACTGGTTGCTGTGGTAATAGTTCAGGCCGACCAAGTCCAGATAGCGGGGCGCGCCGCCCAGTTCCGGCGCTTGCCGGCCGCACAGCATGTCCCACGCTTCGAATTGCGAAGCGCGCCAAGCGGCCGCCTGGTCGACCCAGTCCGTGCGTCCGGGTGGTGCCGTCACGTGGATCAGGGGATCGCATTGCAGGAAGCGCGCCTGCGGGCTGACGGCGCGGATAGCGTCGCAGCCGGCCACGGTGGCGCGCACCAGCTGCCGCTTGCCTTCGTGGCCAGCATCGGGCCGGTACATATTCAGGCACTGGAACATGTGTACCGACAAGCCCCAGCTGGTAAACGAGATTTCATTGATGGGCGAATATACGGGCGCGCTGCCCGCATACGGCGCGAGGAACTGCGCTGCCGCCCGGCAATAGCGGGCAAAGCGCGGCACGAAGTCGGGTGAGAACAGGTCGAGCTCCGGCGGCCAGCCGTAGTGGCAGAAGGTCCAGTTGATCTGCAGCCCCAGTTCCTGCGCCACGGCAGCGCGCTCCTCGATAAAGGAAAAATCGAACAGGCCATCGCGTTCGGCCAGGCGCCAGCCGATGCTTTCGCGCACGCTGCGGATGCCGAACTGGCGCAGCAGCAGGTAGTCTTCGCGCACCCTGTCCAGGTGGCCCGTGGCGCGGTTCATGTCCAGCGCCTGGCCGCCATGGGTGACGTGGTCGGCGCCCTCGTAGCCCGCCTGCCAGTAAGTAAGGAACGGCGCTGCCGCGCCATCGGTATCGGCCATGCCTGCCCCTCTTGATGTATGGACCAGATGAAACGTGCCAGACCCGGCTTGCGTTCAATTGAGCCGGATATTGCGGGTGGCCGCGCTGAGCAACTCCAGCGCGGCCTTCGGCGTTCGGTCCGCCGTCAGCAGACCATTGGTTTCCTGGAAGGTGTCGGCGAACTGCGTGTAGCAAAAACCACTGAACATCTGCGCCGTGTTGACGACGTTCATCAGGCGCCGGTAGATATCGAGGAAGGCAGCCTCGTTGCCCACCCGCGCATAGCCCCAGGTTTCCGCCGATTCGCTCTGTTCCCGGTCAAAGGCGATGCCGCCAAATTCCGTGAGGACGATGGGCTGGCCCCGGTGCGGAAAGCCGTCGAGCGTGAGGATGCGCCCGCCCGGGCGACGCTGGTCGAACAAGGTGGTGCGGGCCGAATCGCTGATCGCATAGCGCGCCTGCAGCCGTTCCGGATCGCAGTCGTAGTCGTGGATGCCGAGGATGTCGGTAGCCGACGCTTCCCAGCCATCGTTGCCGATCACGGGCCGCGTGGGGTCGAGCGTGCGCGTCAGGTGGTACAGCGCCTCGACGGCGTTGCGGTGGGCCTGGATGGCCGTCAGGTTGGGCACGCCCCACGACTCGTTGAACGGCACCCAGACGAGGATGCACGGATGGCTGTAGTCGCGCTCGATCACATCCGTCCATTCGCGCACCATGCGTGTGATGGCCTTGCTGGAAAAGCGGTAGGTCGATGGCATTTCTTCCCACACCAGCAAGCCCAGGCGGTCGGCCCAGTACAGGTAGCGCGGATCCTCGATCTTCTGGTGCTTGCGCACGCCGTTGAAACCCAGGGCCTTGGCCAGTTCCACGTCGCGCCGCAGGGCGTCGTCGGATGGCGCCGCCAGCAGGGTGTCGGGCCAGTAGCCCTGGTCGAGCACGAGGCGCAGCGGATACGGCCGGCCATTGAGCATGAAGCGGTCGCGGTTGATGGCCACCGAGCGCAGCGCCGTGTACGATTTGACCGTATCGAGCAGCTCGTCGCCATGCCACAAGGTCACTTCGGCATCGAGCAGGATGGGCCGTTCCGGACTCCACAGCAGTTCGTTGCGCGAATCGTCGATGCCGGGATCGGACAGGGCGATCTTGCGGCTCGCTTCGTTCTCGATCAGCTTGTACTGGTCGTCGGCCAGCAGGTTGTCGCCATGCCAGATGCGCACGGCCACCGTGAGGTCATCCTGCAGGTCGCCCGTGGCGAACACGTCGCAGCCAATCTCGTAGCCCTCGAACACGGGTGTCCAGCGCAGCTTGCCGATATAGGTGGCCGCCACGCGCTCGATCCATACGCTTTGCCAGATGCCCGTGGTGCGCGGATACCAGATGGAATGGGGCAGCAGCTGCCAGTCCTGCTTGCCGCGCGGCTTGGCCAGGTCGTGCGGATCGTCCTCGACGCGCACCGTCAGCACTTGCGGCCCGTCGGGCAGCAGCGCATGGCTGATGTTGGCGACAAACGGCGTATGGCCGCCCTCGTGGTCGGCTACCACATGGCCGTTCAGCCATACCTTGGCATGGTAGTCGACGGCGCCGAAATGCAGCAGCACGCAGGGTCCGCCCGGCTGCAGCAAAAATTCGCGCTGGTACCAGCAGACGCGGTGAAAGCCACGGTCGCCCACGCCGCTGGCTTGCGATTCCGGCGGGAACGGCACGATGATGTCGTGCGTCCAGTCGATGCCGCCGTCGGGCAGCCGGTAGCGCCGCTCATTGTCAAAGGTAAAACGCCAGGCGCCGTTCAGGGATTGCCAGTTTTCGCGCACCATCTGCGGGCGGGGATACGCGAAACCGCCCTCGCCAGGCAGGGCTGTACCGGCCTGTGCATCATTCGTATCGGGGGGGGAGAGGTGGTCATTGAGCATGCCTGTTGGAGGCATGCGGCACTGAGCAAGTTCCAAAGAAAGAGGCTTGCTTTCTCACGCATGAGCAAGATCAAGCCACGATCAATTCAGGGGAACCACCATGCGTGCGCTGTGTCCTTCCGCGTTAAAGCGCTGCACCACCGTGCGCCCCGTGCTGGCCGCGCACTGCTTGCGGCACAGGGCCACGCAGGCGCCGCCAAAACCGGCGCCCGTCAGGCGCGCGCCGTACACGGCCGATTGCACCGACAGCAGCGCCACCAAGGTATCGAGCACCGGCAGCGACACTTCGTAGTCGTCGCGCAGGCTGGCGTGCGACAGCGTCATCAACTGGCCGAACAGCACGGGACCATGCTGGCCGCACGCTTGCAGCACGCGCAGGTTTTCGCTGACCACGTGGCGCGCGCGGCGGCGGTACGGCTCGGGCAAGCCTTCCACCAAGGAAGGCTCGCGCACGTCGCGCAGCGCCGCCACGCCCAGCAGGCGCGCCGCCTGTTCACACTCGGCGCGCCGCACGTTGTACGCGCTGCCGGCCAAGGTGCGCGGCACGCCGCTGTCGATCACCAGCACCTCGCTGTCGTGCGGCAACGCCAGCAATTCATGGCGCAGGGTGCGCGCATCGAGCAGCAGCATGTGACGCTCGTCGGCCAGGCTGGACGCCATCTGATCCATCACGCCGCAATTGACTTGCGCGTAGCGGATTTCCGCCTGCTGCCCCATCAGCGCCAGCGACACGTCGTCAATCTGCAGACCCAGCAACTGGCGCAGCGCGCGCAGCATGGCGATTTCCAGCGCCGCGCTGCTCGACAGGCCGGCGCCCGGCGGCACGTCCGAATCGATATGGGCGCGCACGGCCGGCACGGCCACGCCGCGCTCCTCGAGCAGGCGGATGCAGCCTTCCAGGTAGCGGCCGAAACCGGGCGGCGCGGCGCACTGGCGCTCGAAACGCACGAGTTCGTCAAGGGTCGCCGAATAGAACTGATGGTGGCCGTCGGCGGCCAGCGCCAGCATCACCCGCGTGCGCTGCGGCGTGGCGCACGGCAGCAAGTAGCCATCGTTGTAGTCCGTATGCTCGCCCAGCAGGTTGACCCTGCCCGGCGCCGACGCCGCCACCACGGGGACGGCGCCGAAATACGCGTCGGGGGTGATCATGGCAACTCCAGGGTCAGCGGCCGCAGCCGTCCCTGCACCGTTGCCGCCGGCCAATCCGGGTCGCAGGTCAGGTTGTCCAGGCGCCCGCCGCTGAGCACGAAAGTGTCCTCCACCATGCTGCCAGGCAAGCTGGGATGGAAGGCCAGGGCCATGCCTTCCTTCAAGGCGATTTCCGTGTGCGCGCCGGCCGCCACTTCGGGCGAGCGGTAGCCGGCGATGCCGCCCTGCCGGAATTCCTGCACCGTATCGGGCTGGCCCGCATACGCATAGGCGCTGTCGAGCGCGTGATACACCATGCTCAGCGCATGCCCCACCGCGCAGGCATCGAGCGCCACCGCTTCCAGCGCCAGGATGGTCGCGTCCGCTTCGCCCATGCCTTCGCGCACGGGACGGGCGGGACGGAAGCGGCGCTGGCGGCTCAGGCTGGCGCACAGGCCGTAAGCTTGCGCACACAGCGCCAGCACGGCCCGCTCGCCCAGCGGCGACGCGGCCGGCGGCGCGCGCCGGTAGCGCTCGAAGCGTTCGGCACCCGCCGCCAGCACGTACACGGCGTGCAGGCCGCGCGACCACAAGGCACGGGCGCAGGCGCCGGCCAGGTCCTGCTCGCTCCAGTCGGGACGCGCGGCGCGCAGCGCTTCGCTGGCGGCCGCGGCGGCCAAGCGTCCCACTTCACGGTAGCGCGCCTGTTCCGGCGCCAGCAAGGGCAGGCGCTCCTCGCGCAGAGCGGCGGGCAGGCTGCGTTCATGCAGGCCCGGCCGGTCGCACAGCACGGGCCGCCCTCCCGCCGCATGCTGCACGAAATGCTCGCGCAATTCGGCCAGCCGGGGCTGCATCCACGGCGTCACTTGCCACGTCCAGCTGCCGCGCACTTCTTCGTGGCGCAGCCGCTGCGCCTCGGCCGCATCCGTCAGGATATAGGCCGCGTCGCGCGTGACGAGCACCTCGGCGCAGCCGCACTCGGCCCACTGGCTGGGGCTGCAGGACGCGCCCGCCGTGGCCCAGGCGAACCAGTCCACGCCGCGCAGGCGCACGGCGCCAGCCCTTTCCTGTTCCAGCCAGCCGCGCATCTGCGCCAGTTTATGGGCAATTTCCAGTTCCACATTCCAGTTCATGCGATTTCCTCTGCCATATTCCATGCCACGCGCACTTGCTGCAACTGCCGTGCCGATTCCTCGGGCAAGGCATCCATGGCGTACATGCCGGCGCCCAGCTCGGTGCCGGCCAGGTATTTGAGCCGTTCGCGCGTGCGGTACGGCGGATAAAACTGTGCGTGCAGCTGAGTTTCCGGATGCGCGCGGCCGTCTGTCGGCGCCTGGTACCAGGCCATCAGATAGGGCATCTCGCGCTGCCACAAGCCGTCGTATTTCAGCAGGACGGTTTTCAGGGCGCGCGCCAGGTCATCGCGCTGCTCCACCGACAGGGCCGCAAAGCTGTCCGTCTGCCGCCGCGGCATCACCCACGCTTCATACGGGTAGCGGGCGCAGGCGGGAACAAAAGCGATGGCCTCCGGTCCCAGGTACAGCAATCGCGCGCCGCCATCGGCTTCGCGCCGCGCCATGTCCACCAGCAAGGCCTGGCCATGCTCGGCGAAATACATGCGTTCCTGCTCCAGCATGCGCGCCGGCACAGGGGGGATGAAGGGATAGGCGTAGATCTGGCCATGCGGATGGTGCAGGGTCACGCCCACTTCCGCGCCACGGTTTTCGAACGGCAGCACGTAGGCGATGCCGGGCCGCTTGGTAAGCTCCAGCGTGCGCGCGGCCCACGCTTGCAGCAGCAAGACGATGTGACTGACGGGCAAGGTGCCCAGCGAGGCGCCGGCATCCTGGGCGAACACCACCACTTCGCAATGGCCGCTGGCGGGCGCCGTGGCCACCGTCAAGGCAGGCGGATCGTGGGCGTCCAGCGCCAGGGTGGGAAAGCGGTTGTCGAAGACGGCGATATCGTAGTCGCCGGCAGGCAATTCCGTCGGATGCGCGGGATCGCGCGTGGGCGCCAACGGGTTGTACTCTGGCGGAGGGAGGAAGGTGCGGCCCTGGCGGTAAGCCGCATACGCGACCCACTCGCCGCGCAAGGGATGCCAGCGCAAGTGCGGATTGGCTTCCTGCGGCAACGGGAAAGGGCTCGGCGCAACGCCAGCGACGACGATGAGACGCCGGCTGTAAAGGGTCAGCTGGCGCCCGTCGGGCTTGACGAGTTGCTTGCAGTACATGATGTTTCACAATCTTAAGACACGAATTCTTAAGACTGGGGCTGGCAAGGAAAGTTCCAGAGTTTGCGGCGATTCCGCCAGTTCCAGTAGCACCGCCCCCAGCCGGCACGAGTTTTTTACCGATCAGTACGCAAATTCCCGATTCGCATTATCATGTGCACAGCCTGTCATCCCTGCCGCTTTCAAGGCCGACCCTATTGTCGTCAGGGGATAGACAAATCGTCCATTGTGATTTTCCACCACGTCCCGATATCGCTACCATGATTCCATTTTCCATACTCGACCTGGCCCCCATCGCCGAAGGCAGCGACGCCAGCCAGTCGTTCAAGAACACGCTCGACCTGGCGCAGCACGGCGAACGCTGGGGCTACAACCGCTACTGGCTGGCCGAACACCACGGCATGCCCGGCATCGCCAGCGCCGCCACGGCCGTCGTGATCGCCCATGTGGCGGCCGGCACGACAACCATCCGCGTGGGTGCGGGCGGCGTGATGCTGCCGAACCACTCGCCGCTCGTCATTGCGGAACAGTTCGGCACCCTGGAAGCGCTGCATCCGGGCCGCATCGACCTGGGCCTGGGCCGCGCGCCCGGTTCCGACCAGACGACGGCGCGCGCCCTGCGCCGCGACCTGCAGTCCGATGCGGAGCAATTTCCACAGGACGTGCTGGAATTGATCGACTATATGTCCGACGAGCCGCGCCAGCGCGTGCTGGCCGTGCCCGGCAAGGGCGCGAAAGTGCCCGTGTGGATACTCGGGTCGAGCCTGTTCGGCGCCCAGCTGGCCGCCCACCTGGGCTTGCCGTATGCGTTCGCCTCGCACTTCGCGCCGCAAATGATGATGCAAGCCGTGGCCTATTACCGTGAACATTTCAAGCCGTCAAAACAATTGGCGAAACCGTATGTGATGCTGGGCTTTAACGTCTTTGCCGCCGATACGGATGCGGAAGCGCACCTGCGCGCCACGTCGATGCAGCAGGCGTTCGTCAATTTGCGCACGGGACGCCCGTCGCGCTTGCAGCCGCCCGTGCCCGGCTACCTGGAGCAATTGGGCCCGCAGGAACGCGCCATGCTCGACTCCGTCCTGTCGTGCACGGCCATCGGCGCGCCGGACACCGTCAAGGCGAAGATGGCCGCCTTCATCGCCGAAACGGGAGCCGACGAGCTGATGATCACCTCGCAGATCTTCGACCACCAGCACCGGCTGCACTCGTATGAAATCACGGCGCAGGTGCATGCGGAACTGGCCAGCGCGCAGTAAGTTTTAACTCTCTCCCTCGGTATATTTCCCTATACCCTTTTCCCGGCCGTCGGCAACGATCGCCGGGATTTTTTTGCCTGCCCGGCAAGAAAAGCGCAGCCCCGCTATCATGCTCATCCAAAAGCATCATTCGAAGAAAGTTGTAACCGCATGAAATCCGCACCTTCCACCGTCGACGCCAGCGCCCTGCTGACGTCGACCCGCATCCTGTTGTTCGCCCTGTCCGCCGGCGTGCTCGTCGCCAGCCTTTACTATGTGCAGCCGCTCACCTCCATGCTGGCCGCCTCGTTTGGCGTCAGCGTGCCGCAGGCGGGCTACCTGGTCACGGCCACGCAGATCGGCTATGTGCTGGGCATCGTGTTCCTGGTCCCCCTCAGCGACGTGCTGAACCGCCGCAAGCTGCTGACGTGGATGCTGATCGCCAAGATCGGCGCCCTGCTGCTGGCCGCCACCAGCCAGAACATCGTGATCTTTGCCATCGCCAGCGTCTTGATGGGGATCACGTCCAGCGCCTTGATGGTAGTGACGGCCATGGTGGCCTCGTATGCGCCCGATCACAGCCGGGGACGCATGGTGGGCACCGTCATGACGGGCTTGTTGCTGGGAATCTTGCTGGCGCGCACCGTGTCCGGCACGGTGTCGCAGATCAGCGGCGGCTGGCGCAGCGTCTACGTGCTGGCCGCCATCGTCGTAGCCGCCCTGCTCGTCATGCTGCGCCGCATCCTGCCTAACGAGGCGCAGCGTGGCAAGCTGCAATACGGAAAATTGCTGGCCTCCTTGGCCGACATCATCCGCCAGGAACCGTTGCTGCGCCAGCGCGCCCTGTTCTCGGGCCTGGGCCTGGGCACCTTCAGCGTATTCTGGACGGGCCTGACCTTCTTGCTCAGCGGCGCGCCCTACCACTATTCGGAAATGCAGATCGGCCTGTTCGGCCTGGCGGGCGCCACGGGCGCGTTTGCCGCCAACACGGCGGGCCGCATGGCCGACCGCGGCTACGCGCGCCAGGCCACCTGGCTGCTGGCCGTGGCCTCCATTGCGGGCTGGGCATTGATCGGCTTTGGGGCCCATTCGCTGGTGCTCCTGCTGATCGGCATCGTCCTGCTGGACATGGGCGTGATGGGCTTGCAAGTGACGCACCAGTCCATCATCTATAAACTGGCGCCGCATGCGCGCGCAAGGGTGACCACCGTCTTCATCGCGGGCGGCTTCATCGGCGCATCGGCAGGCTCGGCCCTGGCCAGCGCCAGCTTTGCGGCCGGCGGCTGGCCCGCCCTGTGCATGGTGGGCGGCGCCATGCCGCTGCTGATGCTGATCGTGTGGAGCAAGTACCGGCACACGCAGCGGCGGCTGGAACGGGCAGCCTGATCCGACGCTGCAGCGCCAGCCATGTTGTCGGATTACGCTCTACGAGCTAATCCGACCTACGCCTGATGCTGATAGAAACAAGCCACGTAGGTCGGGTTAGCGCGCCAGCGCGTAAGCCGACAACATTGTTGGCACGAACCGCTCCTTACTTTGCAGCCTGCTCGCGCGCCTTGCCAAACGCATCGCCCGCCTTCCACGCCGGCATCTTCGCCGCGTTGGCCACGGCTAGGCCCAGGTTCAGCGTGAACTGGGCCTGCTGCGTCATGCCCGACAGATCCCAGCTGGCATCGTACTCATCGGTGACTTGATGGTAGCGGGGGCCATAGGCGGCCGCCTTGGCTTTCGACTTTTCCACGTCCTTGATGTACTCGCGTCCGCCATTGATGGAAAACGCGGGCACGCCCGCCTTGGCGAAGCTGAAATGGTCGCTGCGGAAATAGCCGCCGGCCAGGTCGGGACGCGCTTGCGCGATGTGCATGCCCATGGCTTTGGCGGTTGCCGCCGCCATGGCGCCCAGCTCCGTGCGCTCGCTGCCTTGCGCGCCGATGTCGTGCGTGGCGCCCACGAAATTCAGGCTATCCAGATTCAGCGCGGCGGCCGTCTTGTTCAAGGGCCACAGCGGATCGGCCGCATACGCAGCGCTGCCCAGCAAGCCTTGTTCCTCGGCCGCTACCCACAGGAAGATCTGCGTGCGCTTGGCAGGCTTTTTCACGGCTTCCTGCGCCATGGCCAGCAAGCCGGCCGTGCCCGAAGCATTGTCGACGGCGCCGTTGTAGATCGTGTCGCCACTATCCCCTTGCTTGCCCAGGTGATCCCAGTGGCCGCTGTAGATGACGGCTTCCTCTTTCAGTGCCGGATCCGTGCCCGGCACCATGCCGGCGATATTGAATTGCTCCACCTTGCGCACGGCGGACTTCATTTCACCCGACAACTTGGCATTCAATGCGACGGCCTTGAAGTCCTTGTTTTCTGCTTGGGCGCGCAAGGCGTCCAGGTCCTGCCCGCTGGCCGCAAACAGGCGGCGCGCCGCGTCTTCCGCGATCCAGCCTTGCAGCGGCGTGCCGGCCGTGCGGTCGGCCAGTTGAAAACGTTCGCTGCCGCTCCAGCTATTCTGTACCACGCTCCAGTCATACGATGCCGATGGTTTCGTATGAATCAGCAAGACGCCAGCGGCGCCGTGGCGCTTGGCTTCCTCGAATTTGTACGTCCAGCGGCCGTAATAGGTCAGCGCCTTGCCGGCAAAGCGGTTAGGTTCGGCAGCGGTCGGTTGCGGGTCGTTGACCATCATGACGACGATCTTGTTTTTGACATCGGCACCCTTGAAATCGTTCCAGCCCTCTTCCGGCGCCGTGATGCCGTAGCCGACAAATACCAGTGAAGCATCGAAGGTGTGGGCGGCAACGGAGTCGCCCGTGGCCCACACCCAGTCGGGACCGAAGGCCAGCGGCACGGTCTTGCCGCCCGCCACCGCCTGCAGGCTGCTCTCGGCAGGCAGCGACTTCACGCCGGCGATCTGCACGCTCTGGCGGTAGCTGTTGCCGCGCACGGGTTTCAGCCCGGCCATCTGCGCCTGGGTTTCCAGGTAGGCCACCGTCAGGTCGGCGCCGCGCTGGCCTGTGCCCCGGCCTTCCAGTAAATCGTTGGACAGGAAGGCCAGGTGGGCGCGCAAGGGGGCTTCCTGCACCACGGGCAAACCGGTCGCGGCGTGCGCGGAAAACGCCAGCGCCAGGCTGGAAGCGAGCGCCGTGACGGCCAGGGAAGAAAACAGCTTCTGCATAAGATCCTTTGGGTAAGAGGAGGAAAGCGGTCCGGCGGATAGCCGGGCCGACGATTGTATGCCATGGGGAAAGTCGCATCAAAATGCGGACGAAAAAAATCCCCGCGGCAAGGGCGGGGACTCTTCAGGAAGAAAGTTCAGACCAGCAGAGCGGCTGCCAGGGATTCGATCTCTTCCGCCGATTCCTCGAGGATGGTGTGCAAGGTGCTGCCGCCGATGCCGAAATCGATTTTCGCCGCCGCCTGGCGCCGCGCGGCGCTTTCCGGCGGGTGCAGGGGCGAACCGATGGGCGACAGATCGTTGGCCAGCACCAGGGTCGCGCCCAAGGTGCGGGGCGGGAACGTGCTGCCGCCATGCCACATGCCTTCGACAGCCTGCAAGACCATGTCGGGCACTTGCAGCTGGCGCAGCACGCCGCGGCCGATCAGCTTTTCGCCGTATTCGATCCAGTCTTCGGTATTATCGTCCAGCAAACCCGGATATTCCTCGGCGCGCGACAGCAGATAAAAGCCGCCCACTTCGTGCACGATGGCGGCAAACATGGCCGTTTCCACGTCCACGTGCGTAACTTTCCGCGCGATCACCTGGCTCAGCGCGGCCACGTGGGCCGTGTGTTCCCACAGCTTGGCCGCCTTGGCGCGCAATTGCGGGTCCGTGATCTGGCTGCCCAGCTGGCGCACGATGACGGACGCCACCATCGATTTCAAGGTGGCAAAGCCCAGGCGCGAGACGGCCGCGCGCACATTGGCGATTTCATTGCCGGAACGGTTGTAGGCAGCCGAGTTGGCCAATGCCACGACCCGGGCCGACAGCAGCGGCTCGGCCATGACCATGCGGGCGGCCGCTTCGATATGGCAATCGGGGTCGTCCAGCGCTTCCTGCAGCTTCAAGGTGGCCTTGACGTTGGCGGGGAACGTCAGCTCGCCCTTGCTCGCTTGCAGCGCGATAATCTTGAATACTTCCAGTCTGTCCATGGGTCGATCTCCGGTACGGGCCTGTTCGGGCTCTGCTGTGTTGGATGGGCCGGGAATGCGCTCCCGGCCCGGCTCCCGTTTCCGGCAATATTACAGCAAGTTTATACTCAAACCTATTACTTTCCGGAAACTTTACCAGCCACGCCTTCGACAAAATAATCCATCTTTGTCAGGGCCGCATCGTCCAGCACGCCTTTGTCCAGGCGCACCTTGCCATCGTTATCCTTGATCGGCGCGCTGAAGGGATTGAGCTTGCCAGCTACCAAGTCTTTCTCGCGCGCCAATACAAACTGTTTCACGTCGGCGGGCACGGCGGCGTTAATGCCTTCCAATTTGACCATGCCATCCTTGATGCCGCCCCAGGTGCTGCTGGACTTCCACGTACCGTCCAGCACGGCCTGGGCCTGCTTCGTGTAGTAGTCGCCCCAATGGTGGGTGACGGCGGCCAGCTGCGCTTTCGGCCCGTACTTTTTCATGTCCGAGTGGTAGGCAATCGCATACTTGCCCTTCTCTTCCGCGGCCTGCACCACGGCGGTCGAATCCGTGTGATGGGTGACCACGTCGGCGCCCTGGCCGATCAGGGTGATGGCCGCGTCGCGCTCCTTGCCCGGGTCGAACCAACTATTGACCCACACCACTTTTACTTCCGCCTTGGGGTCGACGCTGCGCATGCCCCGCGTAAAAGCATTAACTCCCTGCAACACTTCCGGGATGGGGAATGCCGCCACATAACCGGCCACATGGGTCTTGCTCATCTTGCCCGCCAGTACGCCGGCCAGGTAGCGGCCCTCGTAGAAACGGGCATTCGTGTTGGCCACGTTGACGGCCGTCTTGTAGCCCGTCAAATGAATGAACTTCACATTAGGAAATTGTTTCGCCACTTTCAAGGTGGGATTCATGTAGCCGAACGAGGTCGTTATGACCAGCTTGCTGCCCGTTTGCGCCAGGTCGCGGATCACCCGTTCCGCATCGGCGCTTTCCGGCACGTTTTCCACATACTTGGTGGTGATCTTGCTGCCCAGCGCCTTTTCCATTTCCTTGCGGGCCTGGTCGTGCTGGGTGGTCCAGCCCGCGTCGCCGATGGGGCTGATGTAAACAAAACCGACATTCAATGGAGCGGCAGCGGGCACGGCGGCCACGGCAGGCATCAGAATGGCACTGCAAACGGCGGCGCACAACAGTTTCTTGGACATGGTTTTCCTTGTGGTCAGTGATTAATTTCCGGGATTGAAATTTTTCCCCAGCGAAGCGGGCATGTTGAGCTTGATGTAATTGGCATTGCTGGAAATGAGCACGAGCACGACGATGGCCGCCACGTAGGGCAGCATCGACAGCAATTGCGAGGCAATCGGTACGCCCAGCGCCTGCGCGTGGAACGTCAATATCGTGATGCCGCCAAACAAATAGGCACCGCCCACCACGCGCGCCGGGCGCCAGGTGGCAAACGTGGTCAGTGCCAGCGCGATCCAGCCCCGTCCCGCCACCATGCCCTCGACCCACAGCGGCGTGTACACGAGCGACAGGAAGGCGCCGGCCAGGCCGCAACAGGCGCCGCCGAACAGCACGGCTGCCAGGCGGATGCGGCGCACGGGGTAGCCGAGCGCATGCGCGGACGCGGGCGACTCGCCCACGGCGCGCAGCACGAGACCCGCCCGCGTGCGGTACAGGAACCAGGCGATGGCCAGGCATAACAGCAGGGACAGATACACCATCGGATGCTGGCGGAACAGGGCCGGCCCCAGCACGGGAATATCTTCCAATACAGGGATGCCGAAGCGGCCATTCTGCAGGCTGTTGCCCACGTACTTCAAGCCGATATACGTGGACGCTCCCGCGCCGAACAGCGACAAAGCCAGCCCCGTCGCATACTGGTTCGTGCCCAGCCACACGGTCAGCCAGGCAAAGAAGCCGGACAGCACCATGCTGGCGCCCGCCCCCGCCAGAAAGCCCAGGGTGGGGCTGCCCGTGTTGACGGCCACGGCAAAACCCGTGATGGCCGAGACCAGCATCATGCCTTCCGCGCCCAGGTTCACCACGCCCGCTTTTTCGTTCACCAATAAACCGAGCGCAGCCAGCATCAGCGGCGTGCCCGCATTGATGCTGGCGGCGATCAATGGCGCGATCGTCAGGGCCAGGTTATCCATGTTTCCTCCAGCGCAGTTTGTATTGGATCAGCACGTCGCAGGCGAGCAAGGCGAACAGCAAGATGCCCTGGAACACGCCGGTAATCGCGCTGGGCAAACCGAGGCGTGACTGCGCCAGTTCGCCGCCGATATAAAACAGGGCCATGACGAAGCTGGAGAAAATCACGCCCACGGGATGCAAGCGGCCCACGAAGGCGACGATGATGGCGGCAAAGCCGTAGCCGGGCGAGACCGTGGGCGTCAACTGGCCCATCGGTCCCAGCACTTCGCAGGCGCCCGCCAGGCCGGACAGGGCGCCGCAAATCAGCAAGGATGACCACAGAGTTTTGCGCGAAGAAAAGCCCGCATACCGGGCGGCGGCGGGCGCCATGCCGCCCACGCGCAGGCGGAAGCCGGCAATGCTTCTGGACAAGTACAGCCAGCCGCCCAGCGAGGCCAGCAAGGCGAAGACAATGCCCACGTGCAAGCGCGTGTCGCTGATCACCATCGGCAACAGCAAGCCGTCGGACAGCAGTTTCGATTGCGGGAAGTTGAATCCTTCCGGATCGCGCAGCACGCCATACACGAGATAGCTCAGCAGCAATTGGGCGATGTAGACAAGCATCAGCGAGACGAGGATTTCGCTGGCGTTGTAGCGGTCGCGCAGCCACGCCACCAATCCCGCCCACGCCATGCCGCCCGCCATGCCGGCCAGCAAGGAGACGCCGATGATGGCCGCGCCGCCGATGCCGTCATCGAGGTACAGGGCCGCCGCGCCGCCGCAGATGGCGCCCAGGGTCAGCTGTCCTTCCGCGCCGATGTTATAGATGTTGGCGCGAAAGCAGATGGCCAGGCCGACGGCGATCAGCAGCAAAGGCGCCACCTTGAGGCCCAGTTCGGACCAGCCGTGCGCATCACGCAAGGGTTCGACAAAGAAGACGGCCAGTCCCGCCAGCGGATCGTGGCCCAGCGCAATAAACAACAACGCGCCGCACAGCACGGTGAGCAGCACGGCCAGCACGGGCGACAGCCACGACATCAGCCGCGATGGCGCGGGCCGGGCTTCCAGGCGCAAGGCAAACTTAGCCATGGACTGCCTCCTGCGGCCACAGCCCGCTCATCCATTGACCCACCTGGGCCACGCTCGCGTCGCCCACGTCGAGCGACGGCGAGATTTCTCCCTTCGCCATCACCAGCAAGCGGTCGCTGATGTCGAACAATTCATCGAGTTCCTCCGACACGACCAGCAGCGCGCAACCGGCGTCGCGCAGCGCCAGCAATTCAGCGCGGATTTGCGCGGCCGCACCCACGTCCACGCCCCAGGTCGGCTGCGCCACCACCAGCACGGTGGGCTCGCGCATGACTTCGCGGCCGACTATGTATTTCTGCAAGTTGCCTCCCGACAGGCTGCGCGCCAGCGCCTGCGGCCCGCCCGCCTTCACCTGGAAGCGGGCGATGATGGCGGCCGCCCGCTGCGCGATAACCTTGTGGCGCACGAAGCCGTGGCGGATGGTGGCCGGTGTCTGCAAGCTCAATAACACGTTGTCGGCCAGCCCCATGTCGGGCACGGCGCCACGCCCCAGCCTTTCCTCGGGCACGAAGCCGAAGCCCAGGGCGCGCCGGCGGCCCGGCGGCAAGCGTCCCGCCTGGCTGCCGTTCAGCACGATGCTGGCGGCGGGGGCCCGCATGTCCTCGCCCGACAGGGCGGCCAGCAATTCCTGCTGGCCGTTGCCGGACACGCCCGCGATGCCGACGATCTCGCCTGCGCGCACGTCGAAATTGATACCGGTCAATTGCGTGGCGAACGGGTGGCTCTTCGGCAAGTTCAATTGGCGCACGCTCAGCATGGCCGCACCGGGCGTGCGCGCCACGCGCGTGACGGCGGGCGGCTCGGCGCCGATCATCATGCGCGACAGGCTGGCCGCCGACTCTTGCGACGGGTCGCACACGCCAGCATTCTTGCCGGCCCGCACCACCGTGCACGTATGGCACAGGGCGCGGATCTCGTCGAGCTTGTGGCTGATGTACAGGATGCTGCAGCCTTCGGCCGCCAGCTGGCGCAAGGTCATAAACAGTTTTTCCACGGCGCCCGGCGTCAGCACGGACGTCGGCTCGTCGAGGATCAACAGTTGCGGCTTGGCCAGCAAGGCGCGCACGATTTCCACGCGCTGGCATTCGCCGACGGACAAGGTGTGCACGTGGCGCTGCGGTTCCAGGTCCAGGCCGTACTGGCGCGCCGTGTCTTCGATGCGCTGAGCCAGCTCCGCCATGTTGGTGCCAGCGGGCAAACCG
Source organism: Janthinobacterium sp. KBS0711 (assembly GCF_000988085.1). Classification (NCBI taxonomy): domain Bacteria; kingdom Pseudomonadati; phylum Pseudomonadota; class Betaproteobacteria; order Burkholderiales; family Oxalobacteraceae; genus Janthinobacterium; species Janthinobacterium sp. KBS0711. The sequence continues at coordinate 814,174 of NZ_LBCO01000033.1, forward strand.
AGGGCGATGTTTTCCGTCACGGTCAATGTGTCGAACAGGGAAAAGTGCTGGAACACCATGGCGATGCCGAGCGCCCGTGCGGCCGAAGGGTTGGCGATCTCGACTTCGCGGCCATTCCACAGGATGCGGCCGCCATCGGGCTGCACGGCGCCGTAAATGATTTTCATCAAGGTCGATTTGCCGGCACCGTTTTCGCCGAGCACGGCATGAATTTGCCCGGGCGCGACGGTCAAATGGATGCCGTCATTGGCCACCACGGCCGGATAGCGCTTGCTGATATCGAGGAGTTCCAGGCGTGCCGTCATTGTTTTTTTCGTGCCTCGCTGCGTGGTATGCGGGATGTCGATCGGTGAAAAAAATCAACACTCTGTCTCTATCGTATCGGCATCCGCGGCGCTTGGGGGGCGGGCGCGGCGGCACACATTTCTATTTCCGCAAAAAAACAACACCTGTATACAATTTTGAAAAAAATTATCAGCTTTACAGCGGCCGCCTTGCCCCGCAAGGGCGGGAAGGTGCGATGATTATATGCAGGAACTGATAGTAAGTATGCAGACAAGACATATCGCCCGACGCGGCGCTTCTCGCATCATGGATTGAACGGTGCGCAATTTTCCTCATCGCAGCGCTTCGTGCGCACTACGCACCCTGCTATCCCACCGTTCCCGTTTTCTCACATCATCAGGAGCCGAAAGTGCCAAAAACCATACCGTGTCTGTTGCTCTGCCTCACTACCACCCTCGGCGTGGGTGCGACCGCCCAGGCTGCCGAATGGAGCGATACCGCGCTGAGCTGGCGCGCCGGCAATGACTACCGCGAGCCGTTCAATCCGGACGACATCAAGAAAAACATCTTCGCCATCACGCACGCCAGCGGCTACAAATACGGCAGCAATTTCGTCAATCTCGATTTCCTCATGTCCGACAGCAAGGACCCTGGCGCGCTCGGCAAGACGTCCGGCGCGCAGGAAGCGTATCTGGTCTACCGCAACACCATCGACATCGGCAAGGTGCGCGGCAGCGACATCAAGTTCGGCCCCGTGCGCGGCGTCGGCGTCACCTTGGGCTTCGACGTCAACACCAAGAACGACGTCGGCTACAACTCGCGCAAGCGCATGCTGGTGGCCGGCCCCACCCTGATGTGGGACGTGCCCGGCTTCTTCAACACCAGTCTGCTGTTGCTACGCGAAAGCAACGCCCCCAGCGGCGCCTTCCCGCCCATCTCGCAAGTGACGGGCCGCTACACGTATAAAACGCACGCCATGCTGACAGGCGCCTGGGGTATCCCCCTGTCGCCGCTGTTCTCGTTCGAAGGTTTCTTTAACCTCATCGATTCAAAAGGCAAGGATGAAGTGGGCCGCGACACGGCGGTGGAAACGAACATCGACATGCAGGTGATGTTCGACGTGGGCGCGGCCCTGGGCAGCGCCAAGAACACCTTCCGCGTGGGCCTGGAATACCAGTACTGGAAGAACAAGTTCGGCAACTCGCCCGCCACCACGGGCAATGTGGGCCAGACAGCGAAGACGCCGATGATACGTGCGGAGTATCATTTCTAAAATTCATTGTTTCGTATCAACACTCACGGTCACGCCTGATGCCAGCATGAAGCTTTCCTGCTGGCGGAGAGCGCGACCGTGGAACAACTACTACCGTATTACGAGCGCGAGCTGGGCCTGTTCCGCCAGTACACGCGCGAGTTTTCCAGCCGCTATCCGAAGGCGGCCGGGCGCCTGCTGATCGCTGGCGAGACGTGCGAAGACCCGCATGTCGAGCGCCTGATCCAGTCCGTCGCCCTGCTCACGGCCAGGGTCGCCAAGCGCCTCGACGACGCCTATCCGCAATTTACCCATTCCCTGCTTGAAACCCTGTACCCGCACTACCTGCGGCCTTTTCCATCGTGCTCCATCGTGCGCATCGCCGCCGACGAAGCGCCGGGCGGCAGCCAGCTGGCCCAGGTGGTGCATATTGCGCGCGGCACGGTGCTGCGCTCGCAGCCGGTGCAGGGCGTGGCTTGCAAATTCACGAGCGCGTATGACGTGACCCTGGCGCCGCTGGCCATTTCTCGCCTGCATTTCTCACCGATCATCGACGCTCCGCCCGGCCTGCGCCTGCCCGATGGCGCCAGCGCCTTGCTCAGCATTCAATTCACCAGCGGCAGCGAGCAGTACCACCTGGACCAAGCCGGTTTTTCCAACCTGAGGCTGTTTGCCGATGGCGAACCTTCCGTGCGCGCGGCCCTGCTTGACGCCCTGTTCCTGCACGGCGCTGGCGCGTACGTGGCGCTGGATGAACACAGCCCATGGCAAGCTGTCGAGGGCACGCCACTGGCGCCGGCCGGCTATGCGGACGACGACGCACTGATCCCCATTTCCGCCCGCTCGCACCCGGCCCTGCGCCTGCTGACCGAATATTTCGCATTTCCGGAAAAATTCCACTTCATCGATATCGGATGGTCGTTGCTGGCCCCGTGGCTGCCGAAAAAGTGCCGCCAGTTCACCCTGCACCTGCCGCTCAAGGGCGTGCGCAGCGACAGCCACGAAGCGCGGCTCTTGTCCGGCGTCAGCCCCGATAATCTTTTGCTCGGCTGCACGCCCGCCGTCAACCTGTTTGCCAAGTCCGGCGTGCCGATCCGCCTCACGCATACCGAGCCCGACTACGCCCTGGTGGCCGATGCCACGCATGCGTTTGCCTACGACATCCACAGCATCGAGGCCGTCACCGTGGTGCGCAAGGACGAGGCCGGCGAGCGCCTGAGCACCTTCATGCCGCTGTACGCCTCGCTGCAAGGCGCCCAGGCAGAGCATGGCCAGGAGCATGGACAATACTGGCTGGCGCGCCGCGACGAAGCCGTGGCGGCCATCAGTCCCGGCCATGAAACGCGGTTGAGCCTGATCGACCCGCAGTTTTCACCAGGCAGCGCGGCCTGCGCCACCGTCTCGACGCAGCTGCTGTGCAGCAACCGCGACTTGCCCACGCAATTGCATTACGGCTTGCCTGGCGGCGACTTGCTGGCCGAAGACGTGCCCGACGGCATCCCCGCGCGCTTCCTGCGCAAGCCCACGCCCGGCTTGCGTTTCCTGGCCGATAATGGCGCGCACTGGCGGCTGATTGCGCACCTGTCGCTCAACTACTCGAGCCTCACGCAAGCGGGCCTGGGCGAATTCCAGAAAATGCTGGGCCTGTACGACCTGCCCCGCTCGCCCACCACGCAACGCCTGATCCAGGGCATCGCCACGCTCGAGCACGGCAGCACGCGCGCCTGGATGCCCACCGTGCCGTTCCCCACCCTGATGCCCGGCATCGCCATCCGTCTGGGCATCGACGAGCAAGCCTTCGTCGGCAGCAGCATCTATGTTTTTGCCCAGGTGCTGCAGCGCTATTTCGCCCTGAACAGTCAGCTCAACTGTTTTAGTCAACTGACGCTGCTGTCGCACCGCAACGGCGAGGAACTCATCCGATGCCCAGAACGCAGCGCCGACGCCACGCCAGCGTGATCCAGCAATTGCTCGACGCGCCGCAGCGCTTCGAGTGCTTCCAGGCGCTGCGCCTGCTGCTGGCCTGGCTGGCCGAACACGGCATCGACGAGCACACGGCGCTGGCAAAGCTCGTGCGCTTCGACAATAGCGTCTCGCTGCGCTTTCCCGCCAGCCAGCTCGAGGCACTCGCGACCGGCGGCATCGACGATGCGGATGCCCTTCTGCAAGCACTGCTGTCGGGCCACGGCCAGCACATCCACCTCACGCCCACCTTCATGGGCTTGCTGGGTTGCCAGGGCAGCTTGCCCAGCCACTATTCGGAACGTATTGCCGCGCACCAGCACAGCGAACGCGACAACAGCGCGCGCGCCTTTCTCGACCTGTTTTCCAGCCGTGCAGTGGCCCTGTTTTACCAGGCCTGGCAAAAATACCGCATCGAGCAGGCCGGCCACAGCGGTGACTTCCTGTCGCGCCTGCTGGCCCTGGCCGCATTCCGCCCGTGCCAGGACGAGGCGGCAGCCGGCCTGTACAGTGGCTTGCTCCAGCAACGCAACATCTCGTCCATCGTCATGGCGCGCATCCTCGCCGACCACTTCGGCGTGCCCTGCCACATCGACGAGGCGACGGGCGCCATGGACGTGCTGGCGCCGCGCGAACAAACGGCGCTGGGCGCGGATAATGCCGTGCTGGGCCAGCGCGCGCTCGTCGGCGAGCGCTGCCGCCGTCCCGACCTGGCCGTGCGCCTGCGCCTGGGCCCGCTCACTGCCAGGCAGCACGCCAGCTTCCTGCCGCACGCTCCTGCCAGCGAAGCGCTGCGGCGCATGCTGATGCTGTTCGGCCAGCCGCTCATACGCTACGACATTGTGCTGGTACTGCGCGCCAGCGATGTGCACGGCCTGTCCCTGCCTGCCACGGGACAATGCGGACTCGGCTGCAACAGTTTCCTCGGTAGTCCAGCAACGCCGAGCCATCGCGATGACATGCATTACGAAATGCAATTGATGCCCTCATTCAACGATTAATTCTTGCGGTTGCGCAAAACGCTTGTGTTCGCTATTGCTACAGTCGGCCAACGATCCTAGCCACATCTGAATCAGGGTCGTAATTTGACTTGGATATCACTCTGAACGATACTTGGATGAGTCAACGCTCATAGCAACACCAGCACGTATTACTACTGTCAATAACCTTCATCCGTATGCTCTCCTCCACCGCCCCCTACATCGGCCGCTTCGCCCCCTCCCCCTCCGGTCCCCTGCACATGGGCTCGCTCGTTGCGGCCATGGCCAGTTATCTCGATGCGAAGGTACATCGCGGCACGTGGCTGTTGCGTATCGAGGACCTGGACTATGACCGCAATGTCGAGGGCGCCGACGTCGGCATTCTGGCCAGCCTGCAGCGCTGCGGCATGCACTGGGATGGCGAGGCGACGTGGCAGAGCCGGCGGCTGCCGCTGTACGAGGCGGCGCTGAAGCAATTGCAGGACGATGGCCTCGTGTATGCGTGCGGCTGTTCGCGCAAGGAGATCCAGGATTCGAACTTGCAGGCGGGAACGCCGAAAAATGGGGCCGCCGTGTATCCGGGCACTTGCCGCCATGGCTTGGCGCCGGGCAAGGCGGCGCGGGCCCTGCGGCTGCGGGTGCCGCAGGGGGCGGATGCGGTGTACGCATTTGCCGACCGTTGGGCGGGTCCACAGCGGCAGGATCTGGCCAGCGAAGTGGGCGACTTCATCGTGCTGCGCGGCGACGGTTACTGGGCGTATCAGCTGGCCGTCGTCGTCGACGATGGCGCGCAAGGCATCACGCAGGTGGTGCGCGGCGCCGATTTGATTGACTCCACGCCGCGCCAGCTGTATCTGCAAGATGTGCTGGGCTTGCCGCACCCCGGCTTCCTGCACGTGCCTGTCGTCACGAACGACAGCGGCGAAAAGCTGTCCAAGCAGACGGGCGCCCTCGCCTTCGATACAGGAACACAAGCCACCGAACTGCTGACGTCGGCGCTGCTGCCGGCCGCCCGCTTCCTGGGCATCGACATACGTGCCGACAAGGTGGAAGATTTCTGGCGGCAAGCCATTCCCGCCTGGGCGCAGCGGCTGGCGCAACTTCCCGAGCGCACATAAAAAAACCCGCCGCGGCGCGAACCGTCGGCGGGTTGGAGCGCAGGCGCCAGCCGCTAGGGCCGGCGCCTGGTATCAGGCCATTAGAAGTTGCCCTTGAATTGCACGCCAAACTGACGTGGCTCATTGATGAAGCCCGTGCGGTTGTTGAAGTCGATGGCGCCCGTGATGCGCTGGGTGTCGGTGATGTTGCGGCCAAAAACGGCCATTTCATACTTGCCGGCATCCCAGGTGTAACCCACGCGCAAGCCGCCTTCGACCATCGGCTTGCCGGTGAACTCGGTTGCCTCATACAGGAAGAAATTGATCTTGCTGCGATAAGCCCAGTCCGTGAAGACGAAGAATTCGCCGTTCTCCATCGGGATCGAATAACGGCCCGTGGCGGTGATCGTCCACTTCGGCGCTTGCGGCAATGGATTGCCGTCGATGATGGCACGGTTGCCGCTGGTCAGCGAATCGGTCACGGTGCAACGCGTTTGGGCGCAGGTAGCGATCGACAGGCTTGGATCCTTGATTTCCGTGAAGTTGTAGCTGCCGCCCAGGGACATCTTCAGGCTCGGTGTGACAAAACCTTCCAGTTCCAGTTCCGCGCCGCGGCCATTCGTCTTGGCTGCATTGATCAAACGCGTCACGTTCGAGGTGCCGCCCACGACCGTCAATTGCTGGTTCTTCACCTGGTAGTTGTACAGGCTGAAGGCGACACGGGCGCGGCGCTCGAACAAATCGGCCTTGATACCGGCTTCAAACGAGGTGATCGTTTCCGCATCGGCCACGGTGACAGGCACGCTGGTGCTGGCCGGGGCAATACTTGGCGCGCGGAAACCGGTAGCAACACGGCCGTAGAAGTTCACGTCCTTGTTGTATTTATAGGTGCCGCTCAAGTCCCAGTTGACCTTGGCTTTGCTGACATCGGCGCTGGTCGGGCTGACCTGCACGATGTTGGTCGCTTGCACCGTGTTGAAATCTTTCTTGTCCTTGGTGTAGCGCAAGCCGGCACGCAGCATGAAGTCATCGTTGACGGCGTAGTTGACGGAACCAAACGTTGCCCAGGCCGAGTTTTTCTGGCGGCTGGCCAGGTGCGTGGTCAGCACATGCGTGTCGGTATTGAAGTTGTCGGTGAAGCCGTTGGCATCTTCGTTGAAATAGTACACGCCAGCCTGCCAGTTGAGCGGACCGGCATTCTTCGATTCGGCGCGGAACTCCTGCGAGTATTGCTTCACGCTGGTAATGCCGCCGGCCGTTTCAACCTGGAAAGGAATGAAGCCCGGGCCCGTTGGCGTGCCGCCGTCGATGTCGCCATGCGACACGTAATTGCCGACCTGTTCAAAGCCGGTGACCGAGTACAGTTTAATACCGTCCAGATCCCAGCTCAGGCGGGCGCTGGCGCCGTTGGTGCGCAGGCGCTGGAAGTTCGGCGCATTCGTGAACGACTTGTTCGGGTCGAAACCGTCGACGATATCGTTCGTGCCCTGCTTGATCATGTTGGCGTAGAAGATGCGCGCGCTGCCCGTGGTGCTGCGCTGGTGCACATTGAACAGGGCGTTGAACATGGTGTTCGGCGCGTACAGCAGTTGCACGCGTTCGGCGTGTTCATCGTAGCCGTCGAGCGCGTTTTTCTGGCCCGTAAACGTGTTGTCGACGTAGTCGTCGCGATGCTGGCGCAGGGTCGAGAAGCGCAACGCCCATTCTTTGCTCAGTGGCACGTTGACGGCGCCGTCGAAATTGGTCGTGTTGTGCGTGGCGGCGGAAACGTTGTAATAGCCTTCAACCTTGTCCAGGTTCGGCTTGACGGATTCGAACTTGACCACGCCGGCAGGCGTATTGCGGCCGAACAAGGTACCTTGCGGGCCGCGCAGTACTTCCACGCCAGCCACGTCGAAAATCGGATAGCCCTTAAGGATAGGATTTTCTTGCACGACGTCGTCGTAAATCAGGGAAACAGGTTGCGATGCAAAGATGTTGAAGTCGGTATTGCCGTAGCCGCGGATGTAGAAGCGAGGGAAGGTACGGCCGTTCGACGACTCCACGTTCAAGCTCGGCACTTTGCCGGCCAGCACGCGGATATCTTGACCGCCAGAGACCAGCACGTCGAGCTTTTCATCGCGCAGCAGCGATACGGAGACGGGCACGTCGCGGATATTTTCCTTGCGGCGCTGCGCCGTCACGGTCACGGTTTCCAGCTGGCTGGCCGCAGGAGTCGTATCAGCAGCGACTTCATCAGCATAGGCCGAGCCGATAGGCAGGGCTGCGGACAGTGCCAGCATGGCGGCGCTTTTGGCGCACAACCGCTTGTGCATCTTGGACATCTTGATCATGTTGTTTCCCAGAAGTTTAAAAAAGAATTGCGAAACCTGTCTCCGGCTTATGTACGGCGCTGGATGATCGTCTGCACCATCATGGTGCAGCAGCGCGAGCAGATGTCTCTCCGCTCCTGGCGTCATTGGCTCTGCCCTGGCTGTCGTGCTTGCTGACAGCGGTAGCGGCCGCATCTCCGGGATGTCTGATGAACACCAACTTTTGAGTAAGGCGCCAATTTAATTCAAGCGCCTTGTGCGCTGCAAGAATATTGTTATGTAAAATATTCATTCATCAACATAAAGGGCCGACTAGTGGTTATTCAGCCACAATAGCGCCCTTGTCTGGCTATTTCCCCTGATGACTTGCTGCATGGCACGTCTTTTTCGCCTGGCCAGCCGAAAGCGGAATGCGCATCCAGCAAGACAGCCCCGAGGGTGAAAATAGTTGTAATATCGCCAGACTTGCGCTGCCATGCCGCCCCATTCCAGTGCGGCGGCGGCCCCCTGCACCATCGTTAATTGCCGCCATGCCAGAACCCAGCCAGCCCAGCTACGCCGTCCCTTCCTCCACCGTCGCCGCCCAGGCGGCGCATTTACTGCTGAGCGCTCATTGCGACATCGTCTGGAGCACGAAAACCTTCGGCAAGTTCGATATCGACCAGCCATCCTGGCGTGCCTTCACGGGCCAGACCGAGGCCGAGCTGCTGGGCCGCGGCTGGGTCAATGCCCTGCATCCGGACGACCGCAACTTGCCTTACGTCATGCCATCGCACCTGACCAGCGTGTTCGAAGCGGAATACCGGCTGCGCCACGTCAGCGGCGCCTACCGCAACATGCTCGTGCGCATGCTGCCTGTGCTGGCGCCCGACGGCAGCATCGTCGAATGGCTGGGCTCGCATTGCGACGTGACGCAGCAAAGGCAGACGGAACAGCGGCTGCGCCTGGCCATGCAGGGCGGCCGCATGGGCACGTGGGAGATCGACCTGGGCAGCGGCAGCATGGCTGGCTCCGATGCGTTCAAGGCCAACCTGGGCCTGCCGCCTGACAGCCATATCGATTATGCGCAGCTGACGGGCGCCATGCTCGACGGCGACCTGCAGCACTGGCAAACGGTGGTGCACGCGGCCATCGCCAGCGCCAGCGATTTTGAAGTCGACATCCGCGTGCGCTGGCCCGATGGCGCGCTGCACTGGGCACACATGCGCGGCACCTGCGCCAGCGACGGTGCCGGCAACGTGATCGGCCTGTCCGGTATCTCGCTCGATCTGACGGCCAGCAAGCAAAACGAGGAAACCCTGCGCCTGACCCTGGCGGCCGGCGAAGTGGCCACCTGGAACTGGGACATCGTTGCCGACCGGGTCACGGCCGACAGCAATATGGCGCGCTTGTTCCCCGTCAATGCCGATGCGGCCGCTGCGGCGCCTCTGGCGCGCTACCTGGACATCATCCATCCCGATGACCGCGAGCAAGTCAGCGCGCAGATTGCCCAGGCGCTACAGACGCACACGCCGTTCGAGGCCAGCTACCGCGTCGGCGCCGGCGATGGCCAGTACCGCTCGGTCATCGCGCGGGGCCGCGCGGAATATGCGCCCGATGGCACGCCCTTGCAATTGCCCGGCGTCCTGCTCGACATCACGCGCCAGAAGCAGGTGGAAGATGCGCTGCGCCGCAGCGAGGAACGCTACCGCACCCTGATCGAGCTGATGGACCAGGCTTTTTGCGTGATCGAAATGCTGTATGACGAGCAGGGCCGCCCCGTGGATTTCCGCTACCTGGAAGGCAATCCCTCCTTCGTCAAGCAGTCGGGACTGGAAAACGCCATCGGCAAGACCATCCGCAGCTTCGTGCCCGACCACGACCAGCACTGGTTCGACCTGTACGACCAGGTCGTCAAGACCGGCGAGCCCGTGCGCTACGAAAACGAAGCCGTGGCCATGGAGCGCTGGTTCGAAGTCTTCGCAGCGCGCCTGGGCGGCCCCGGCAGCCGCCTGCTGACGGTATTGTTCAGCGACATCAGCGAGCGCAAGCGATCTGAACAACAGTTGCGCCAACTGGCCGACAACCTGTCCGAAATGGACCGGCGCAAGACGGAATTCCTCGCCACCCTGGCGCACGAACTGCGCAATCCGCTGGCGCCCATCCGCAACGGCTTGCAGATCATGCGCCTGGCCGCCGACAAGCCCGCCACCGTGGCGAGGGTGCGCGACGTGATGGAGCGGCAAGTCAATCAGATGGTGCATCTGGTCAATGATTTGCTGGACGTGGCCCGCATCACGCGGGGACAGATCGAACTCAAGCTTGAACGCACGGATCTGAAAACCATCATCGCCAGCGCCGTGGAGACGAGCATGCCGCTGATCGAGGCGGGCCGTCACCAATTGCAAGTGGAACTCGACGAGCAGTCACTGCCGCTCGAAGCCGACCCTACGCGCCTGGCGCAAGTGCTGGGCAATTTGCTCAACAACGCCGCCAAGTACACGCCGGCCGGCGGCCACATCGGCTTGCGCGCATTACGCGATGGTCACGAGGCATTGATCGAAGTCAAGGACAGCGGCGTCGGCATACCCGCTGAATCGATCACGACCGTGTTTGACATGTTCACGCAGGTGGGGCAAAACATGGGCAGGGCTCAGGGCGGCCTGGGCATCGGCCTGTCGCTGGTGCGTCGCCTGGTCGAGTTGCACGGCGGTAGCGCCACGGTGGCCAGCCCCGGCGCCGGCCTGGGCAGTACCTTCAGCGTACGCCTGCCCCTGCTGGCGGCGCAGCCGGCCGCCCCCGTCGCACTGGCCGCGCCCGCCATTACCGACAGCGGCCCGCAGTTCCGCGTGCTGGTGGTCGATGATAACGTCGACGCGGCCGTTACCCTCGCCGCCGTGCTCGACATGATGGGCCATGCAACGCAAGTGGCCCACGATGGCGCGCAAGCCCTTGCCGTGGCGCCGCAATTCTTACCCGACGTCATTTTTCTCGATATCGGCCTGCCCGGCATGAATGGCTACGAAGTGGCACGCGCGCTGCGCCTGATACCGGCGGGCGCCAACGTCGTGCTCGTTGCATTGACGGGCTGGGGCGCCGAAAACGACCGTAGCCAATCGAGCGCGGCCGGCTTCGACCACCATCTGACCAAACCGGCCAACCTGCTCGCCATCGGCGAACTGCTGGCCACCCTTTCCACTCCGAAAACATTGACAGACCATGACTGAATCCCTGAACCACGTCCGCCGCAATATCCTACTGGCAGG
>NZ_LBCO01000033.1:825373-1068377 GCF_000988085.1 Janthinobacterium sp. KBS0711
TGTTGTTTGCCGCGCCCGCCACCAGCGTCGCCGCCGCCCAGACGCAACTGGCCACGTTGGAACAGGCCGCAGGCGGACGCCTCGGCGTTGCCGCCTGGCGCCAGGGCAGCGAGCTGCGCGTTGCCTATCGCGCCGACGAACGCTTCCCCCTGGCCAGCACCTTCAAGGCCATGCTCGCGGGTGCCGTGCTGGCGCGCAGCGTCAGCCAGCCGGGCTTGCTGGACCAGCACGTGCGTTACGAGAAAAAAGAACTGGTCACCTACTCGCCCATCACGGAAAAGCATCTGGCCGACGGCATGAGCGTGGCCGACCTGTGCGCCGCCACCTTGCAGTACAGCGACAATAGCGCGGCAAATTTCTTGATGACATTATTAGGCGGGCCGCAAGCCGTGACGGCGTTTGCGCGCAGCATCGGCAATACGGTATTCCAGCTGGAACGCTGGGAAACGGAATTGAACAGCGCCATCCCCGGCGAAGTGCGCGACACGGCCAGCCCCGCGTCGATGGCGCACAGCTTGCAGCAATTGTTATTGGAAAATAGCTTGCCGGCACCGCAGCGCCAGCAACTGGACGCCTGGATGCGCGGCAACACGACGGGCGACAAGCGCATCCGTGCCGGCGTGCCTGCCGGCTGGCAGGTGGCCGATAAAACGGGCTCGGGCGCGTATGGCAGCGTCAACGATATTGGCGTGGCCTACCCGGCCAGCGGCGCGCCGCTGGTCATCGCCGTGTACTACACGCGCGAACAGAAAAAAGCGGACACGAATCAGGACATCATCACGGCCGCCACGCGCATCGTGACGGCCGCGCTGGTGTAATTACTTCGGCAGTGCTGCCATGAAGCCGGCATACGTGGACCAGGCGGGGTCGGCGGCGCTGCGGATTTCGATCGGGAACTTTGGACGCGGCGCCAGCGCCGTGTTCAGGCGATTGAAAAACTCTTCACCCGACTGCGTGTAATAAATCCATTCACGCAAGTTTTCACCGGTGGACACCAGCGCCAGGGTGGCGAAGCCGTCTTCTTCCACCACGGGCGCCAGCGCCGCTTCCAGCTCTTCCATGTGCTCGCGCTCGTTCGGCGCGGGCATGCCCGTTTCGTCCTCGTAACGCCAGGCGATGATGATGCGGTCGGGCTGCGACGACAGGTCCCAGTCGTCATGGAAAGTATCGACATAGCGATAGATGATGGCCATCTCGTCGCTATGCGTGACGATGGTGCCCCAGCTGCGGGCGGAAGTGGAATTTTCGTTCATGGTTGCAACAGTCAAAAAAATAAATCGAGGGTGCGCAGCTTACAGCACTGGCGGGCAAGTCACATTCCACGCATCATATTGGGCACCGCTCTTGCGCAGCCAGACACGGGCGTAGCTGTCGCGATCGCTCTTGAACACGAGCGCATAGCGCTCTTCGGCACGCGGTGCGGCGGCACCCACGTCGACGGCCGCCAGCGAAAATTTCAGCGCCCGCAACGGGGCGCACGCCGTATTGCCAGCCATCAGCAAGCGCGCCCGTTCCAGCAGCGACTTTTGATAAAGCAACACACCTTCCAGTTCCCCATCAGGGACACGCTGCAGCATGCGCACGGGTTCGGCCACCGCGCGGCAGGCACCACGGTCGAGCCAGGCGTAATACTCCATCCCTGCTTCCTGCCAGCGCGCCTGCTTGCCTTCGCCATGCAGCACGAACTTGGTGCGCTGCGTCCGGCACAGCGCGCCATGGCCGCGATACGGCGACGTTTCGACGCTGCCCACCACTTCGCTGCCACGGCCCCCCACCACGGGCACGCTCTCGAACACGGTGCGCGCCGCCGGCTCGCCCGGATATTGCTGCGCATAAAATTCCAGCAGAGACGCGCGCTGCTGCGCATCGACCGCCACCGCCTCGGCGGCACTGGCAGAGAGGCACACGGCCGACACTACACACAGCGCCAAGGGGCGCACGAAATAAGCTGGCATGGATCCTGGCATGGCATTCCTTCATCGACGTTCAAGGGCGGGTATCGCCCAAGCGCAGATTATATAGTTACCAGGAAATGGCAGGCGGACGCGGCGTCAGGAGGTACGGAAGTTGACACCGCCAGCGAGCAACCTGGCGCCGCAAGTGGTGGTGTCGCCTTCGAAGGCGATGGCGATGCCGTTGATGCTGTGCCGGGACGAGCCGCTGGCAATCTTGCAGCCCTGATGCCCCTTGACGGGGCAGCTGCACAGGTCCCCAACGCAGGCGACGGCAATGCCATTGACCGTAAAGTGTGTGGCGGCACAACTGAGTACCTTGCCGCCGTGCGACGTGGCGTCCCCCAAACGGATGACTTTTCGCATGCTGCCTCCCGAGTTATTGTCCCGCCTGGCTTTCCAGGATGGCTTCCACCGATGGCGCCGCGTAGTTGGCCGGATCGACGGACGGCGTGACGCGGCTGCGGAAGATATCGCCATTGGCGTCCTGCTGCTGGCGTTTGGCATCCGATGGCGGCGTAATGAAGATGATGCTGGCCTCATTGCTGTCGCGCAAATTAATCGCCGCACTCGCGCCGCCATCACGATAGCTGCCCATCACGCCAATGGCCATCTGCATGAACCAGGTGGCCGCACCGGTATTACCCAGGCGATGATCGGTATTGATGAATTGCGTGCTCTTGCTGCTCTCGATTTCCGGCCCGCCCTGTGACGCATAGTCATGCAACATACCTTCGAGCATCAGCAACTGCTCGGGCTGCTTGCCTGTGCCCGCCACGATGCGCGCGGGTCCCTTGCCGCGCTCCGCTGCAGGCAAGGTCTGCAGCGCCTGCTGCCAACCCGCATTGAACATCTTCTGGCGCTGCTCACGCCGCGTGACAGGCTTGCCCTCTTCATCTGCGAATTTGACGAATACGGGCCGATGCACGAAACCGAACGAGGGCAAACGGTCGAAGGTTTTCATCTGTTCCCGGTTCCACGGAATGGGAAACCACGGCGTCGGCTTCCAGTCACGCGGAGGGCGATTTTCCCAGGGATTGAGTTTATCAAAGGTATGCAAGCCCACGCCGCGGATATCGGGCCGCTGGGCGAAGGCAGCGGCAGCAGCGAGCCATTCGGCGACGGTGGGTTGACGAAGTATTGGAGGAAATTCCGCGCCTAATTCCTTATCTGGTTTTGCCAGAGATTCCATCAATTGATAATACATCGCTCTGAATTGCTCTTGTACGAACTTATTTTCCGGGTCGTCCCATATCGCTGACCGCAAAAGTTCAACACGTTCGCGCCGTGCCAGTACAAATGCCACGGTGGTATCAGGCATATCGGGTATGTAATACCCATCCTGCAGCATTTTTGCATCCCCTTTCGCGCGGATACCATCTCTCGTCCCTGCACTATCATCGGCCATCAGAACCACATACGGCACATCAGGATGGGTATCAAAAAACTCAAAGATGTTGAGCAGCAATTTATCAGGATGTTCAGCCAGACTCCAGGGAGCTATCGAAAACAAATGCCATGCCATGCCGGAAGTCCCCGCGCCGGCAATCAATCCAGCCGTAGGTACCCCAGCTTCAGGCTGTTGCTTAAAATCACGAATTGGTGGGCCAGCATAAAATGACGGCACTCCCCAGTACAGCGGTGTAAAGTTAATTCCATTCTCCATCGCATCGTATGCACGCCCTCCGCTGACCCCATTTTTATCCAAGGCACTCCACGCGTACTTGCTCTTGTCCTGTTCTCGGATAGAAGTAAAAGCACTACCTTTTTGTAAGGCATCCCATAGTCTGGCTTGCCGATACCGATCAAAGGTCACTCCAAGTCCTATCACTTCCAAGACATATTCGTCCCGCGATGTAGAACCATCGACACTCTCTTTCTGAACCTGCGCTGCTCTCTTTTTCGATGCCGACTCTCGTTCATTTGCTTGTGCCGACACACTGATCCACCTAACAAATAGGACAAGAAACAGTACTAGCAATGGAATGCCCATCCAACGAACGACGGTCATAATGACCTCCTATTCCAACTATTGAAAGGTATCGCTCCCAGTTAATCGCAGAGCGAGCAGAAAACCATAAAAATCTAAAGTCATTCAAGTTTTCGACTGCTTGATGTCAGAGGTCCTTTTGCCGCTTTTGGTCTCTGATATGACGATTTTCCACAAAGACCCGGTCAGCAACGGTAGATCAGCGGGTAAAACACCTGAGTTGTAATAAGATATGTTCCCTTTGATTACATTTTTTCTCCAACTATCTTCCGTATCAAAATACATACGAAAAGTCTCAAGAAACTCCGGCCATAAAAGGATTCCTGGCCGTCGCTTCCCACTTTCGTACGATATCTTCACCCGCCAATCCGCCACAGCACATAAATACGCATAGAACTGCGGATCAGAACTAGCCTTGCCGCTGCCAATCGCCACGTCATACGCAGTTACCTGGCTGTGATTTTTAGCGCTTCCGATAATCGAACTGTGGAAGGACTTGGCACTGACCTCACGTTGCCAGCGCAACCGCGCCTCATTCGGGCTTTCCTCGATGGTTGCCAAGACATTTCCTTCCGTGTAGCGGGTGGCGGCAATGACCTTGCGTTGATCGAGCGGTCCTTTGCCATCGAGTTTCTTTTCCTTGTTATAGGCTGTCGTCATCAAGACCAGTTCGGCCCCGCGTATGGCTTCGTCGCGCTCTGGGAAGCGGCGATAGCCGGCCGGATCAGGGCGATCCTCGGCGGTTGTGTGCAGGCCGCTTCCACTGGTAAGCGCCACTGACGCATCGCAGGGATCGACTTCTTCCGTAGGTCCCTGATCTTCAGGTTTGCGGTTTCGCATCATCGAGGTTTTTGGAATATTGAGCGGATCGATTTGCGAAGTGCCGCGCAAATCAGCCGGCACCGGATGTTTCAACGCCTCGCCATTGATGGTGCGTATGCCATTACGCTGTTCCGTCTTGCTCAATCTGGTATTGATAGGCCAGGCCACTGCTTTATGTTGCGCACGGTATTTTCGTAATGAAACATCGACGTGTGCCTGTTCGCTTTCTGTCATGAGGCGCAGTGGAAAATCAAATGGCGGCGGCTTGCCTACCAACGACATCGTGGTCTTTCCAGTAGCCGGATCCAGCCTGGTCTTGTTGCTGAATATCCGCTGATAAAATCTGCCACCCAGTTCCGCCAGCGCGCCACGTACCTGCTCGCGCTCCACCATCTTGGTATGTCCTGAGGAGACGCTAACCCCATCAAGACTGAGAGTCTCCTCCTCTTCCACCAATTCGCTTCCCGACGCATAATCGGGCACGCCATCCCAGCCTATGCCCTGGATGTTATCCAGTGCCACCGTCATGTCTTCAGGGCAGAAATATAGATAAACCTTGCGACGGTTGTCGCGGTCGTCAGCGCTCTGCCAGTGACTGCCGACCATGCCGCGATGCTCATCCTTTTTCAAGTTGGCAAACTGCGGCTGGCAAGCCTGGCCGTTGCCTTTCGCCACCCCGGCCACGATATTCACCAAAGTCTTCAGGCGCGCACCCAGAGTCTGCGCACCACTGAGCAAATGGTAATAGGGCTTCATCGCCGCATCCTCGCCGCCATCGAACCAGGCGGCCCCTCGCATCAACAGAGGCAGGCTGTCCACCAGGCTGTACGGCGGATGCGTGAGTATCAGATTATCGGCCGGTGCCAGCCCCTTTTCCATCAGCATGGCTTGCGCCAGCAGCGACAGCAGACAGCCCTGGCTGTGCGCAACGATGCTGACGGTATCATCCGCGTCGTAATCGCGGATCATGGAAATGAGCGCAGCCAATCGCTGGGCCGCCAATACCATGTACATGCGCCCGGGCGCCGTCTTCAGTGGCCGCAAAGCATCTCCCATGGGATCGCCAGGCGCATAGATACCCGGACGCCACATGTCGGGCAAGCTGCTGGTGGCGTTGCCGAAAGGACCTCCTTCCTTGGACAGATCCTTGTCCAGGCGATTGCCGTAGCGGTCGACGAACTGGCCGTTGATGGTTTTGCATTTCACTGCCACTTCACGGTAGCCCCAGTAAAACGGAATCACGGGGCTGTTGGTATCCTTGGTGATCGTGCGCTTGAAGAAGACGGCGTCGGGATCGTCTTCCAACTTGTCCTTGTCCGCCGCCACGGGCATGCGGTAGGTGGCCGGCGTAAATGGCCGTCCCAGCCTGGCGGCCAAACCGGTGCACAAGCCGTCTTCCACCGCCTTGTAGCTGACACCCACGTCGTTGACGCCATGGATGACGATGATATTGCCTGGCAGGTTGCGGCGTATCTTGACCTTCTTGCACACGCTGCGTTCGCAATGCAGGATCGCCACGTCCTCGCCGACGACGTACGGTATTTTCGGATAGCTGCCCATCGCACGCTCCTGGCGTCATCAATCCTTGTTGTTGAACACTTCGATGGCGGCCAGGTGCATCGCTGCGCGCTCCAGCACATCCGTCTTGCCGCCTCCATCACTGCGTCCATCTGCCGACGAGCCGTCGCCCAGCTTCACGGCAAAGTGCGCCTGCGGCGCCAGTTGCGGTGCTGGCGGCACGCCATCAGCGGGACTGTCATCGCCCTCATATTGAAAGATAAACTGCTGATCGGCCTTGCCCTCGGCAAAGCTTGGCAATTGCACCTCCATGCTCTGCGGGTCATGGAACACAAAGTTGGGTGCATTGAAGTTCAGCGGCGACTTGCTGCCAAAGGTAATGCCATCGGCGATGCGGATGAATGCGCCGTGCTTGGAAATCAACACAATTTCATCGGCCATCCCCGTCAACTTGCCCTCGCTGGCCGTCAGCTTCAGGTTTTTCCCCGCATTGAGCTCCATGTCGTCATGCTGGCTTTGCAGCAGGAACTTGCCATGGTGCGCGATGGCGCGGATGCCGTCGGCATGAGAAAACAGCGAGATGCCCTTGCCTGCGTTCACGCTGTAGCGCTGGCCTGCCACCGCTTGCAGGTGCTGCTGCGCCACCGTATCAATATTGCTGACGGCATAGCTGACGATAGCTTTCGAGCTGGCAAAGCTGATGCCGGCAGGCGCCGTCACGGTGATCGCCGCCGCACCGCCCGATTCGGCACGCGGTTCCGTATTGCTGCCGCCTTCCCAGCCTTTCAAGCTGTGCTGCAATTCCTGCTGCGCCTGGTCTTCCTGCTCCAGTGCCTGATGCGTCGCGGCATAGCTGCCCAGCGAGCGAAACAGTTCCAGGCAGTTTTCCATCAGGCCCAGATATTCGCTGCGCGCCATGTGCCCGCCGTCGCCGTTCAGGCGCTTCCAGGCCGAGATCAGCATGCCCTTGCCCGCCCGCATGGCCAACTGTTCGTCGGTGCGCAGTTCAGCACCCTCGCCACGTGCTGTCCCCTGGCCGTTGCGCCGGTCCTGCGTCAGCCAGCCCAGGTTGAGCTGGGTGGAACCATGATCGCTGGCAAGCTGGGCATTGATTTGTCCATGGACATCATCAAAGCGTAATTGGTTGCCACGCGAGCCTTTGATCTCGCGGCTCTTGATACCGGACAAATAACGGTTGCCCGGCAAGTCGCCAGCCTTGCTCAAGGCAACTGGCTGCGCGCTATGGTTGTACAGCTGTCCCACGATAATGGGCCGGTCAGGATCGCCCCCGAGGAAGGCCAGCAAGACTTCGCTGCCCACACGGGGCAAGCCAAGATAGCCGCATTGCAGCATGCTGCCGGGACCGTTTCCCGCCCAACTCGACGCGACTCTTACCCAGGCCGAATCGGCATCGGTGTCGGAGGCGCCCGTGCCGCCGGCATGCTCGTGGTCCACCTTGCGCGTGGCTGGAAAGCGCACCTTGACCCGGCCCATCGCATCGCAATGGACTTCCTCATTGGCCGGCCCCACCACCACGGCGCTTTGCATCGGAACTGGCGGCAGGTCGATGCGTGTGTCGTAGGCCGGAACGATGGGCACGCCGCGCCGCACGACAGACACTTCAATACGCATGCGCAAGGGGCCGCCGTCCACTTCGGCCGCCAGCTCGCGCTGCTGCAGCACACCCTCACCGTCCAGCCAACGGTTGCGCGCGAACAGGCGTGCCACTCTGGCGGCCAGCTCCCTGGGCAAGTTATTTTGCGCCGCCACCTGCAGCGACGTGACGACAAAATCGCGCTCTGCCGCTGGCAAGGTGTCAATGTCGGGGTGCTCGGCCAGAGTAAAATATTCGCCGGGGCACAGGTCGCGTACGCTGCCTTCGGCGTGAAAGCAATGGCTCTCGTAATCGTGCTGCTGCATGGCCAGCATGCCAAGCTGGCACAACGCCTCATGATCCACGCCCGCACGCGGCGGCAGCACGTGGTAATCATCGAGGGTGGCGGCAATGGCATTGCCATGCATGCCTTGCAAACCCTGGCCTAATGCATCGGCAGTCATGAACGGCCGCGCGCGCGGGTGTTCTTCATTCCAGCTATGGCGCGTCACCTTGCCCGACTGCAGCTTGCGCACTTCGCTCCACGAGGTGAGCGTGTCGCGTTCTTCCGTTGCCCGGTCCGCGTGATAGCGCACGGTGCCCGCCATGTTTTTTCGCAAGCCGTCGGCATGATTGAACAGCACCAAGATATGCGCCGGCTCGGCATGTGCATCCGTATTGCCCTCCGCACGGAAAAACCAGGCGACGCCGCTGCGTTTGAGCAGACGCCGTACAAAGGCAGCATCGGACTCATTGTGCTGCATGACAAACTCGCGCTGCGGATACGCTTGCGCCTCGAAGAAATCGGCAAACGCATACTGGAAGGCGTGTGCCAGCACGGTATTGCTGCGTATCCATTCATCGAGCAAGGTCTTGACGATCTCGATATCCGTCAGGCGCCGGAAGACGCGCGTATTGCAGCGTTTTTCCATGATGGCGAAGGCGTCCGTCAGCACCAGCTGGTAGCTGGCCAGCGCACCGTCACTATCACCGACGCTCGCTTGCGTGACGATGCCGCAGATACTACGCAGCTGGCCCTGGTCGGTGACGATATCGAGCGCGACGGGCAAGGCAATCAAACTGCTCAGCGGCAAGTCGGCATGCGTCGAGACGCACAGCACGCGGTACTCGACGCCGCCACAGATGGCCTCTCTGCCGGCAATGCGCTGCGGTATCAGCACGCCTGCCGGCACCTTGGGCGAAACACCCAGGCGCAGGCGCAAGGGACGCTGGGCACCCGATATCGACTCGTCACTGTCCATGGCGTTCTCCTCGTTCACACTTGCCTCTAGTCAAGCTGGAGAACCGACAATGCCATGGGATGACAGAGAAATACTTGATATTTAGTAAGAACCCGTCAAGGTTCCCAGTACTTCCATCAAGCCTTACCGCTTGGTTAACAGGGCGAGCCTTGAGCAGCACCATGGGGCGCAATCGCTGCGCCCCATGGTCCAAGCTGCCAGTTCCTCACGCCATCAGCGCTGGTAATTCTTGAAGAAATTCCAGCTGATTACGGTCGCGTCCGGGCCCAGTTCATCGCTGAAGGGCCAGCCGGGAGGGCCGCCGCTCCAAGCATGGTTCATGCCTTCGACCGTGTACTTTTGCGCGATGACGGCGCCGTTGCGCAGGTACGTGTCGATGGAGTAGCTGCGGCCGTACGGCACCGTCTGGCGCACGATGCTGTCGGCACGGTAGCGCACGCTGTCATTGTCGAGGCCATCGTCGCCATAATCGCTGGTTTGCAGGAATTGCTCGATGGTTTGCTCGCCATTGACGGGATTGACGACGATGTCGGACGTGCCGTGGAATACCATCGCCGGCATCAGGCGGCGCGGCGAGCCGGAGCAGCGCCACGCATCCTTGCCGCGTACTTTCGGGTCGAACGAACTGCCATTGAAGAGGGAATCGGCGGCCGTGACCAGGCCGGTGGCGCCCTTGTACATGCCGCCCGAATGCACCATCACGGCGGCGAACACGTCCGAATAACAGGCGGCCATGATGGAAGCCATGGCGCCGCCGGCCGAGATGCCCGTCACATACACGCGGCTATCCTGCACCGCATATTGGTTCTTGACCTTGTTCAAGATGCCCATCAGCACGGCTGGCTCGCCCGTGCCCCGCTCCTGGTTCAGCGGCAACATGAAATTCCAGCAGCGCATGGGATTGGCCGTGACGTTCTGGCGCGGGTAGACGACGATGAAGTTTTCGCTGTCGGCCAGCTGGTTGTAGCGGCTGACGGCGGCCATGCTGTTGGGCTCGGAACCACAGCCGTGCAGCATCAGCACGACGGGCAGCGGCGTGTTGGCGTTGTAATTGCTCGGTAGCCAGACCTGGTATTCGCGCGATCCCCACAGGCTCGCATACAGGCCGAAGTCCCACTGCCCGGCGGCAGCCGGCAGCGCGGCCAGCAAGCCGCAGGCGGCGATGAGTGCGGATACGAAGTGACGCAGTTGGTGATGCAGATGTGCCATGCCAGTCTCCTGATTGTTATTAAGGACGAAAACAGCGACAACAAACCAGCCTGGCGCTAACCAGACTGGCACTTCAACAACCTTTTAGAACTTGTAGCCAACCTTGGCGATGATCTGGCGCGGCGGACCATAGAAACCGTCGAGAATGAACACGGCCGGAATGTTGTAGCCATCCGTGCGATAGCGTTTATTACCCAGGTTGCTGCCGTGCAAGCTGAAGGTCCAGTTCTTCGGCGCTTCCCACACGACGCCAGCCGTCCAGATGCTGTAGCCGCCCTGTGCCAGGGTTTCGCTCAAGTCCGTGGTCGGGTAGACCTTGCTGCGGTAGCCATAGCCGACCATGCTGCGCAAGGCGCCGCCGAAGACGTCGCGGTCCGTGCGCGTCAGGTTCAAGCCCACTTGGCGGGCTGGCGTGTTGCTGAACTTTTGCGTATCCGCGATGTTCTTGCCGCCGCTCATGTACTCGTCATAGCTGGCATTGAGCAGGGCGAGGAAACCGTTGACTTCCCACTGGCGGTTGGGCCGCCACGAGAATTCGAACTCGGCGCCTTTCACGGTGGCCTTGCCCGCATTCGTGAAGTCGCCATAGAAGCCCGGCACGCCGCCCGGCTGCACGTAGCTGGTAAATACGGACAACTGGATATCCTTGTAACGGTTGTAGAACAAGGCCACGTTGGCGTCGAACGTATCGTCCGGCGCCGCATATTTCATACCCACCTCCAGCGCGTCGAGTTTTTCATCCTTGTACGGCCGCGCCGAGTCCGGCACCACCAGGTTGTTGGCGCGCACGTTGTAGCCGCCCGACTTGAAACCGCGCGACAGGTTGCTGTAGAAATTCGTCGTCTTCGACGCTTCGTAGCGCACGGACAATTTCGGCGAGGTATTGCTGACGGATAGCGACTTGTCGAAATCGGCCGCCGTCTGGATGGGCCGCGTAAAGCCCACGTCAGCAAAAGCGCGGTTGAGCACGATGGCGCGCTTTTCCTCGCGCGTGTGGCGCAAGCCCGCATTGATGCTCCACACCTTGCCCAGCGGCCAGGTCCAGTCCGTGTACAGCGCCGTGCTGTCCGTCTCCACCGTGCTGACGGCGGCCGTGAACTGGCGCCCCAGGAAATTGTTGTAGATGCCGCCGCCGGCCGTGCCTTCGAAGCGGTACAGGCCGATCACGCCGGCGCCGTAGTCGCTGCTGTATGAGGCCTGCAATTCCAGGCTCTTCTGCTCGTCGCGCGAGTCGCCAAACACGTCGGCAATCGGCTGCGGCAAGCCGTCGAAATCGATGGTTTGCTCGGACGTGCTGCGCCGCTTGGCGCCGATCACTTTCACGGACCAGTCGTTCGACAAGGTGTAGTTGGCCACCAGCGAGCCGCCCCGGTTGTGCGTGAAGTTGTTGCCAGGCATGCCGCTCTGGATGTCGTACGCATCCGTGCTGGCCGGCCGCTTGAGCGGGTCGAACGCGCTCACGCCCATGCGCTGGAAGCCGCGCACGCCGGACTTATCATCCGTGGCGTCCAGGCTCAGCACGACGGTCAAGGGGATGTCTTGCGGAAAGTAGCCGACGGACAGGCGCGCGGCCGTGCTGTCCTGGTCGCTGACCTGTTCGCCATTGAAGGTGTTGCGGCCGAAACCGTCGCGGTCCAGCTTGGCGGCCGCCAGGCGCGCGCGCCAGGTGCCGCTCTCGTTGGCCAGGTTGAAGGCGGCCTTGAAGTTGCGCTGGTTGTAGTTGCCGATGCCCACTTCCGCCGACGCGCCGTTTTCCTTCGCCAGCGGACGCGAGATGTATTTGATGGCGCCGCCGATGGTGTTCTTGCCGTACAGGGTGCCTTGCGGGCCGCGCAGCACTTCGATGCGCTGCACGTCGAACACGTCGAGCAGCGCGCCTTGCGGCCTAGCCATATAGACGTCGTCAAAATAAATGCCCACGCCCGGGTCCACGCCCCAGACGGGGTCAGCCTGCCCCACGCCGCGGATAAACGCCGTCAGGGTGGTGTTCGTGCCGCGCGAGGCGTATACGGTCAGGTTCGGCACGCGCTCCTGCAAGTCGGCCAGGTTCTGGATATTCGCCCGTTCCAGGGCCTTGGCGGAAAACGCCGTGACGGCCAGCGGCACGTCCTGCAGGCGCTCGTCGCGGCGGCGGGCAGAGACCGTCACGGTTTCCATGCGCTCTTTCGCCTCGCTGGCTTCCTGGGCAGTGGCGGCGGTGGCCGGGCTGCCATCCTGCGCCTGCGCATGAGTGGCAAAGGCGCCGGCAACGGCAAGGGCGGCGGGCATCAATTTCAAAGCAAGTTTCATAGCGTCTCCAATGTCAGGCTTGCCTGCCGCCAGGGAAGACGGCCGGATGCCAGGATCGCAAGACGTAACGGTACCCGCGCGCGCAATGCGAGCACCTGCCCTGCGATGACTGTTTCCCGGCCCTCGGCCCGTGCGGCGAGTGGCCTGTTTATTTTGAATTTATGGTAAGGAAGGACTGCAACAAGGTATTCACACGCTGCGCCTGGTCCAGAGGCGTGGCGTGGCGCGAGTTCGCGATGATCTCGATCTCGCACTGCTGAAACTGTGCGGCAAAGGCCCGCTTGCTGGCGACGGGCGTGTAATCCTGGTCGGCCGCCATGATGAAGACGGGCATGGCCAGGGTCTGGAAGTGAATGTCAATATCCCAGTGGAAAATGGCGTCCAGCGCGGCCAGATAGGCGCGCTTGTCCATGCCCGCCATCTGCGTGGCGAAGCGCTCCACGAGCGCCTGCTGGGCAGGATCGGGAAACAGCTTCTTGCCGATGATCTTGCCCATGGTTTTCAGGCCGAAGGTGGCGATCACGGTGCGGCGCAGCCAGTAGGCAAACAGCAGCGAGGCCGGTTTGCTGCCTTGGAACGGCTGGGAATTGATCAGGCACAAACTGGCCACCCTGCCCGGTGCGCGGTTGGCCATTTCCAGGCCCACCATGCCGCCCAGGGAAAAGCCGACGATGTGCGCGCGCGGCACATCGAGCTGGTCCATCAGGTTGAAAAGGTCGTTGGCGAAGTCGCCGATCTGCCAGTCGCCGTTGGGCGCGGGACTGGCGCCATGGCCGCGCAGGTCAGGCACGATCAGGCGATAGGTGCTGCCGAGGGCGTCGATCTGCGGGCGCCAGTCTTCGGCGCAGGAACCGAGGCCGTGCAACAGAAAAACGGGCTCTGACTGCGCGGGCTCGCCCTGCCCCGTCTCAGTTCCGAGACCCAGGTCGAGGTAATGCAATGGAACATCGGATGTCGTGTGACGCCGCATTCTGTCTCCTTGCTGTTGAACATGCTTTGTGTTCAGGTGCAGGAATATGTTTTCCCGCTGTTGGAAAACATAATACGGAATCCGAATTCCGATTTCAAGTTAAATCGCTAAATAGTTCAAGTCAGGTAATTTAAAGCAACACGCACCAGTTCATCCTCGAGCGCGGCGCCCGACAAAAAGGACAGCGAACCCGTCAGGGTGTGCTGGTTCAGGATGCCCAGCAGCACGGGCGGCACCACCATCATCGCCTGCGTGGGATTCGGGTGGCGGATGCTGGACGACTTGCTGGCCAGCACGGCCACCGTGCGTTGCGAGATCAAATGATTGATCTGGTGCACCCTGTCGCGAAATTGCGCATCCTGCGACGCGCGCGTGATCAAGGCCCGCAAGACGCCGCTGCGCCCGCCATTCACGGCCACGAACATGGCCACCATGGCGCGGATGAACTCTTCCAGGCTGCGCCCTTCCCACTGGCGCAGCTCCGTCAGGGTTTCGACCTTTTCCACCATGTCGGAAAAAAAGCGCTGCAGCAGCAAACGGCTCAAAGTGTCCTTGTCGCCCAGCAGACGGTAAAACGTGCCCACCGACGTTTCCGCCAGTTTCGCCAGGTCGGCCACGCCGATTTCATCGAAACGGTTTTCCGCGAGCAACTGTTCACCGACCTGCAGCAGGCGCTCGAACGCCTGCTTGCTGCGCGCCTGGGTGGGCTCGGGGGGAACGATCATTTGCGGGAAGGGCATCGGAAAGGAAGGCATGCGGCGTCGGCGTCTCTCGATAGTGGAACCGTGGTTCCGTTATGGGTGCGCGTATTGTAACGCGGGAGACGGCCGATGGGTGCGTTCAAGTGTGCTACCTGCCCTGCCACTCCATGTAGACGTCGGCGCGCTGGTAATGGGCGTCGCCGGCCGGCCGCGCCACGTGGGTAAAACCGCTGCTTTCATACAGGCGGATGGCGGGCGCCAGCTTGCTGTTCGACTCCAGGAACAGCAGTCGCGCGCCGGTGGCCTCGAAGGCATCGAAAGCCCGTTCGATCAGTCGGCGCGCGATGCCCAGGCCCTGGCACTCCGGTGTGACGGCCATCTTCGACAGCTCGATACTGCCATCGCCGGCGCGGATCAGAGCGCAGGTACCGACGATCCTGCCATCGAGGCGCGCGAGGAAAATCTGCCCGCCAGCGTCGAGGATCGAGCTTTGCGGATCGGACAGCACCTTGTCATCGAGCGCCTCGACATAGAAATAACGTTCCAGCCATGCGATATTCAGGCGCTTGAAGTCGGCAGCATAGGGCGCCGCGTAATCGATGATCTCCACGGCGGCCCGCTCGCGCTGGCGCCGGCAGGCGGCGATGGTTTCGCCGAAACCTTGCGCCTGCAAGCGCGCTTCGGCCCGGTCCAGGCTGGCCATCAGCTGCGGCGTACCGTGCTCGAACACGGTGTCGACGGCCGCGCGCACGTCGTCCCACAGCGGTGCCATCTCGCGCAGCAAGGCTTGCCCGGCGTCGGACAGCGCCAGCAGGCGGCGGCGTTCATCCTTGGCGTCCGGCATCTCCACCACCATGCCCGCATCGAGCAGCTTGCGTCCCAGCTGCACCACCACCGGATGCGTCTGCCCGATCTGTGCCGCCAGTGCCGTGATCGAAGTGGGGCCGTTGTCGCGCAGCAACAATAACAAAGGGAAACAGCGCGACGTCAGTTCGACGCCGGCCGCCAGATAGCTGGTATCGACGCCGGCATACAGTTGATCGGAAAGACGGCGAAGGCGGCTGGCCAGCATCAGGGAGCCGTAGGTTTGCAAGGTGGAGGACATGTTAGCCAGCATATATGTAAGTAGTTACGTATACTCTAACGCAAACCGCTTTCCCCGGTTAAGAAGAAGTAGCCACCGCACAACAGGCCACGCTGAAGTCAGAACACGCCAGCCTCGCCCGCATCAAACGCTTCCTTCCACAGATGGTAGCCCTCCAGCTCGCTTTCATGAACGGGTTCATGGCCAATCAATGACTGCCCCGCCGCCGCGCCCGGACTGCGATTAGGAGCGTGGCCAATACGGACCGTCCAGCTGCCGTCCAGCGCAGCGGCCTGCGCCTCCTCGGCCGTGTCGAACTCGTATTCGCCGTACGCACAGCCGATGATCAGCAGGTAATCGTCCTCCGTTGCCACGATGTCCTTGCCACCCATGTAAATCGCCTCGCCGCGCCCGACTTCGATCGCATCGATCGTCAATACCTTGGAAACAGAGAGCTTGCCGTCCTCGCCTTGGGAAAGCAGCAGATCTCCTTGTTTGAAAGGAAAAGTTTTATAGTCGGAAGGGAAGAAATTTCCTGCAATCATTTGCATTCCTGTCAATTTATATTTACATTAATCTTCATTGGCCAACGCCGCTTGCAGCCTGGCCCGGAACACGGCCCCGGCCATCTCCCCCAAGCCCGGCCACACCTGCGTCAGCCAGCGCCTGCCCTCCTCGCTCGGCTTCACATACGGCGCGTCGCGCGTGGCGCAGTCCAGGCCGATTGCGATGACCTGCCCCGCATCTTCCAGGCCCCCCGCAATCATGGCGTCGATGGGCAAGGCGATCAGCTCGGCGGTCAAATGCGGACGCAGCAGGCAGGCGGGCGCGATGATGGCGAACGACGCTTCCACATAATTCCAGCAGTTGGTGGGCCAGTGGGCATTTTTCACGTTTTCCAGGAAGACAGCATCACTGAACGTTTCAGGATGGGCTTGCGCCTGTGCATAAAAGGCGGCCAGGGCGACGAGTTGGGGTGGGGAAGTCCAGGTGGGCATGGGAACACAGACAAGAAGGGCTGGCGAATGCGGGACCGAAGCCCCGCGTTCGCCATATTACATCACTTAGTTTGATGTGAAGTCTGCGTTATAAACGAAAGACTGGCCCGTTTCCGCCACAAAGAACTTGTACGTCAGTTTGGCAGTTGCGCCATTCGTCTTGGGCGACACCAGCGAGAAGGTGACGCTGCTGCTGGCAGGAATGACCTGACCCGACACCAAACCGACTATGGCTGGAACGACACGGCCCGTACTATCGACGGCCGTCACATTGGTAATCATGAAGCTCATCCCTGCAGCGGCCACCTTGAATGTATCGACCGTAAAGTTGGGAGCACACGAACCTGAGCACGATTTCTGTACCGTCGCATTGGTGATGTAAGGCAAACCGGCCTTCGTTTCAACCGGACCAGTCCCATTGTCTTGCACTTGGTACAAATTGAGCAGATTCGGCGTCGCCGTCACCGTGACATTATCTTCGCTACTATTCACCGAGCCATCGTTGACGATTAATGTCGCGACATAATCACCGGCCATATCCGCGACAAATGTCGGCTGCGCGGCAGTCAGCGATGACAGCACGGCCGTGCTGCCAGTAGGCTTGCTCTTCAATTGCCATCGATATGTCAAGACATCACGTTCTATATCTCCACTGCCAAGTCCCGTCAAACGCACGGTCGTTCCCGGAGAGACAACCTGGTCTATGCCCGCATTGGACATCGGCGGCGCATTGTTCAAGCCGGCAGTGGCAATAATGGTGGCGGTCGATGGTGCACTGTCGACCGTACCGTCATTGACGACAAGGCTGACGACATAGGTTCCCGGTACATTCGCCCAAAAGCTGCTGACTGCCTGGCTGCGGTCCCATGCGCCAGGAAATGGTTGCAACATGCTATTTGCAGGCACGGAGATGAAGGTCCACTTATAACTGAGATTGTCGCCGTCCGCATCCGAACTTCCCCTGCCATCGAGGGTCACGATATCCGCGCCGGCCCTTACATGCAGATTCACGCCGGCATTCGCCACCGGGGCGGCATTCGTGGACGTCGCCGTTATCGTGACGTTCATTGGATTGCTCGTTACCTTTCCATCGTCCACACGCAAGGTGGCGACATACGTACCAGCCCTGTCCGCGATAAATGAGGGCTTCACCAGAGTGGTGGACGACAGCGTGGCAGTACTCATGGGCGGACGGGAAGTCAAGGTCCAGTAGTATGTCAGGGTATCGCCATTCGCATCGGAACTTGCGCTGCCGTCGAGAATGACGGTACTCCCTTTGAGGACGTTCTGCACCACGCCCGCATTCGCCACTGGTGGGGCATTGGCGGCAACCGCCGTCGTCGTCACGAAAGCTGGCACACTAGCGACCTTGCCGTCGTTGACCACCAGGCTCGCCTCGTACGCACCAGGCACATCCGCACGCAGGAACGGGCGAGCCGAGTTAACGTCCGCCAGCTGCGCAATACTGCCGGCCGGTTTTGATACCAGGGTCCATTGATAAGTCAGGCTATCGCCATTCGCATCGCTGCTTTCGCTACCGTCCAACATGATGCCCATGTTCACAACGACGGTCATTGCAAGGCCTGCGTGAGCGACCGGCGGGGCATTGGCTACCGACACGGTAATCGTGACCGAAGACAGCTCGCTACTGATCTTGCCATCGCTGACCTGCAAGGTGGCTACGTAAGTGCCAGCCACATCAGCGGTGAAAGTCGGTTTCACGGCGGATAAGGAATCCAAGACGGCGGCGCTGGAGACGGGTTTGGAGCTCATGACCCATTTGTAGGTCAAGGCATCGCCATTGGCGTCGGAACTGGTACTCGCGTCCAGGGTCACGACGCTGCCAACCACCACACTCTGGGCTGGCCCAGCTTGCGCGACTGGCTGCGTATTAACCACGGTAACTGGGGGAGTAACGGGTGGCGTCACTGCGCCGCCATTGTCCGCCGTGTCATTACTCCCGCCACCACAGGCCGACAAAGCAGCAAAAACCAGCGCACAAAATAAAATTCTACTATTCACGTGATATTCCGATCAGGTTAATGACATTTCACTCGACCCGAATTATTCACGATAACTAAAAAATATGATAGGCAACAACTGATTTGAACAGCAGAAAAATATTCTAATTCCAGTGCCGTTTTTCATTCGCCATTCCAGGCAAGGAAAAACAACCGCTTTGAAACCATCGGCCAACTTTAAATTGTAACGATGAGTCAACGCTGGCAGCCAAATTGATAAATGCGAGAAAAATAATGATTCTTTTTCGTCGAAAGAAATTTTTCATCATTATAAATTACAGACGACACAAGTCATAATGACAGCCACATCGCAATTATTCATTCCACGCTCCCCCATTTGAACGCTGGAAAGCGGACCTTTTAAATCTAGGCGCCTGAGCCCATGGCCGCATGCTAAGCTTCGCGCCGTTTTATGCAAGATCCCGCGCGCCTTTCTACTCTTTGTCAGCATAACTGCTTGAGGAACTCCATGTCGGTCTACGCCATTACCATCCCCTGCTTTGCACAGATGCTGCGCTCCCTGACGACGCTATTAGCAAAAGGCGAAGAGCGCGCCCAGGCACTGGGTTTCGATCCGCAAAACCTGCTCGACGCGCGCCTGGCGCCCGACATGCACACCTTGGCGCGCCAAGTGGAATTCACGTGCACCCAGGCGCAGGAAGCCGTGTGCCGGCTGACGCGGCAAGCGCTGCCCCAGCTTGCCACGCCCGCCAACATGCGAGAAGCCAAAGCGCTGATCGAAGATACCCTGGCGATACTCGCCTCGGCGGACCGTGCAGACATCGACGCTGGCGCAGAGCGGCAAGTGTCGATCACCCTGGCCGGCGGCTTGACCTTCGACATGACGGGCCAGGAATACGCGGTGAACTGGGCCACGCCGCAATTCTATTTTCATCTGGTGACGGCCTACAACATCCTGCGCCATAACGGCGTGCCACTTGGCAAGGCCGAGTATGTACAACATATGTTTGCCTATGCACGCCCGGCATAAGACCGAGGGCGCCATCGCGGGCGAGCGCTATGCCGGCGTCATGCCTGGCCACGATGGCGGCGCCAGCTCCCAGCTGTTCCTGCTGCCCGGCGAAGCGGACGCCCTGTCCTGGCAAGCCGCACTCGACTGGGCCGCGGCGCGCGGCGCCTGTCTGCCGACGCGCAGCGAACTGGCCTTGCTGCACGCAAACTTGCCCCACGCCTTCCCGGATGCATGGTACTGGTCGTCGGAAGCGGACGCCATCCTGCCCCGCATGGCCTGGAGCCACGATTTCGATAACGGCACCCAGTACAACTTTCGCAAGACCTATTCAGGCCGCGCCTGCGCCGTGCGCCAGGTCGACGTGGCGCCATCGGCCGCTGCGCCCATTCCCCTGCAGCAGGGCGAACGCTATGCCGGGCTGATTCTTGGCACGGATCGCGCGCCCGATTACCACTTGCTGCTGCAGCCAGGCGAGTTCGAACTGGAATGTCAGACGTGGCAAGCCGCATCGGCCTGGGCTGCCAGCCTCGGCCACAGCCTGCCGGATCGGCGCGAGCAGACCTTGCTGTACGCGACATTGAAAGATGCGTTCCGCCCCAACTGGTACTGGTCGTGCGAGCCGGGCGACATCGAAGATGAAGCGTGGTGCAAGGATTTTGACACGGGCGTCAGCTACCAGAATGCGCGCGAGTTTGACGGCTATGCGCGCTGCGTGCGCCGGGTGTTTGCCTGAAGTCTACGACGCAGACGCGTAAAACCTAAAAGCGCTCGTCGCGCAGCGCCGGCATCACCAGTTCGCGCACGAACGAAGCATTTGACAGGCTCAGCAGCATGCGCACGACGGCGACAACGTCATGCACAGGGATCAGCTCGCCTTCGCCCCGCGCGGCGGCCTCCGCCAGCGGCACGGACAAGCCATCGTAGGTATTCAGGTAACCCAGCTGCAGCGCCGTCACGGCCAGCCCCTGTTCGCGGAAACCTTCGCGCAAGGCGTCGGCGATGCCGTTCAGCGCGAATTTCGACGCGCTGAACGTCACTTCCGGACGGCCGCTCTGGCGCAGGCCGGACGTGGACCCCGTGAGTATCAGATGCGGCTTGCTGCTGGTCAGCAAACGGGGCACCAGACGCTTGAGCAGCAATATCGTCGCCGTAATGTTGGTATTGACCATATCGACGATGGCATCGTCCGCATCGCCGAGGAAAGCATAGTCATCGCTGAAGGCCTTTTCTTCCCACACGCCCAGGTTGTAGATCACGGCGTCCAGCGCGGCGGGCGCTTCGTGCGCGATGCATTCGACGGCTTCCGCAGGTGCGGCCAGGTCCGCCGCAATCCATTGCAGCTGCGTGCCCTGGCCGGCGGGCAAGTCGGCGGGTTGCTGGCGCGATACGCCGATGACGGCATGGCCGTCCGCGAGCAAACCGTCGACCAGTGCGCGTCCCAGGCCCCGGCTGGCGCCCACGATCATGATGTTCATGCAGTATCCTTTCCAATGAAGCCAACGCTGATGATAGCGACGTTGTATTAAGCACAGCTGAGGCTGCTCCCCCTACGCGCCGCGTTTACTCATGCGGCGGAAATGCGTATGCTAGCTCTGGCAATCTCCGATAACACACAAGAACGAGACACATGCCTACTTCCAACACCGCCGCAATCAACGCCGCAAGCCGCCCCCTCACCAAACAAGACTACAAAACCCTGTCGCTGGCCGCCTTGGGCGGCGCGCTGGAATTCTACGACTTCATCATCTTCGTCTTCTTTGCCAACGCCATCGGCCAGCTTTTCTTCCCGCCGGAAATGCCGGAATGGCTGCGCTTGCTGCAAACCTTCGGCATCTTTGCCGCCGGCTACGTCGTGCGTCCGCTGGGCGGCATTGTCATGGCCCACTTCGGCGACTTGCTCGGCCGCAAGCGCATGTTTACTCTCTCCATCCTGATGATGGCCGTGCCGACATTGCTGATCGGCCTGCTGCCCACCTACGCCACCATCGGCCTGGCCGCCCCGCTCCTGCTGCTGTTGATGCGCATCTTCCAGGGCGCGGCCGTCGGTGGTGAAGTGCCGGGCGCCTGGGTGTTTGTGTCCGAACACGTGCCGAGCCGTTTCACGGGCTTTGCCTGCGGCGTGCTGACGGCGGGCCTGACGGTCGGCATCTTGCTCGGTTCGCTCGTCGCGACGGGCCTGAACACCGTCTACACGCCTGCGGAAATCACCGATGGCGCCTGGCGCTATCCATTCCTGCTGGGCGGCATCTTCGGCTTCGGCGCCATGTATCTGCGCCGCTGGCTGCATGAAACGCCCGTGTTTGCGGAAATGCAGCAGCGCAAGGCCCTGGCCACGGAAATGCCCTTGAAATCCGTGCTGCGCAGCCACCGAGGCGCCGTCGTCGTGTCCATGCTGCTGACGTGGATGCTGTCGGCCGGCATCGTCGTCGTCATCCTCATGACGCCTGCCCTGCTGCAAAAGATCCACCACATCGCGCCGCGCACCACCCTGGTCGCCAATACCGTGGCAACGCTGTGCCTGGCTTTCGGCTGCATCATCGCCGGCATGCTGGCTGACCGCCTGGGCGGCAAGCGCGTGATCTTCGTCGGTTCCGTGCTGCTGGCCATTTCCACATATATCTTCTACACCACCGTCGGCAGCCGCCCCGACCTGCTGCTGCCCCTGTACGCGATGACGGGCCTGTTCGTCGGCGTCGTCGGCGCCGTACCCTACGTGCTGGTGCAAGCGTTCCCGGCCCAGGTGCGCTTCTCCGGGCTGTCGTTTTCCTATAACTTGTCGTATGCGATTTTCGGCGGCCTGACGCCCGTGGTCGTGACCCTGATGTTGAAGAACAACGTGCTCGGTCCCGCCTATTACGTGATCGGCGTGTGCGTGGTTGGCATGCTGACGGCGCTGTTCATTAAGGATCAGCGGCAGACAGTAGGCCGTTAAATCAGCCACCTGCCGGCCAAGCCACCTTCGGGTGGCTTTTTTTCGTCCCGATTTGTCGCGCTGCACCAAAATCTGAAAAGGCGTTTCACATCGCGGGATTTCCGACAGCGGACTCATCCAGAAACTCTCTCACTTTTTGAAAATTCATTTCACATCATGAAAAATATTAATTAATACCATTAAAAACAAATACTTAATTTAAGTTATATGTCTTATATAAGACTTGAACATCGACACGGATAAGCCTACTATTTAGTCATGCAGTTCGCATCGACACAGCGGCGCACTCGACGATTTTCTCAAACTTAGTTTTTCTTTAGGAGATACACATGTCCCAATATCAAGACGACATCAAGGCTGTTGCCGGTTTGAAAGACCAACAAGGTAGCGCCTGGAACGCCATCAATCCCGAGTCCGCCGCCCGCATGCGCGCCCAGAACAAATTCAAGACGGGCCTGGACATCGCCAAGTACACGGCGAAGATCATGCGCAACGACATGGCCGCCTACGATGCGGACCCATCCAAGTACACCCAGTCGCTCGGCTGCTGGCATGGTTTCATCGGTCAACAGAAGATGATCTCGATCAAGAAGCACTTCAACAGCACCGACCGCCGCTACCTCTACCTGTCCGGCTGGATGGTCGCCGCGCTGCGCTCCGAGTTCGGCCCGCTGCCAGACCAGTCGATGCATGAAAAAACCGCCGTCACCAGCTTGATCCGCGAGCTGTACACCTTCCTGCGCCAAGCCGATGCCCGCGAACTGGGCGGCCTGTTCCGCCAGCTGGACGCTGCACAAGGTGCTGAGAAGCAAGCCATCCAGGCCAAGATCGACGGCCACGTCACCCACGTCGTACCCATCATCGCCGACATCGACGCCGGTTTCGGCAATGCCGAAGCAACCTATTTGCTGGCAAAACAGTTCATTGAAGCGGGCGCCTGCTGCATCCAGATCGAAAACCAGGTGTCCGACGAGAAACAATGTGGGCACCAGGACGGTAAAGTCACGGTGCCGCACGAAGACTTCCTGGCCAAGATCCGCGCCATCCGCTACGCCTTCCTGGAACTGGGCGTGGACGACGGCATCATCGTCGCCCGCACCGATTCGCTGGGCGCCGGCCTGACCAAGCAGATCGCCGTCACCAATGAACCAGGCGACCTGGGCGACCAATACAACTCCTTCCTCGACTGCGAAGAAGTGTCGGCCGACGCGCTGGGCAATGGCGACGTCATCATCAAGCGCGAAGGCAAGCTGCTGCGTCCTAAACGCCTGCCGAGCAACCTGTTCCAGTTCCGCGCCGGTTCCGGCGAAGAGCGTTGCGTGCTCGACTGCATCACCTCCTTGCAAAACGGCGCCGACCTGCTGTGGATCGAAACGGAAAAACCGCATATCGCGCAAATCGGCGGCATGGTCAGCGAAATCCGCAAGGTCATCCCGAACGCCAAGCTGGTGTACAACAACAGCCCGTCGTTCAACTGGACCCTGAACTTCCGCCAGCAAATCTTCGACGGCATGAAAGCGGCAGGCAAGGACGTGTCCGCCTACGACCGCGCCCAGCTGATGAGCGTGGAATACGACCAGACGGAACTGGCGATCGCCGCCGACGAGAAGATCCGCACCTTCCAGGCCGACTCGGCCCGCGAAGCCGGCATCTTCCACCACCTGATCACCCTGCCGACCTATCACACGGCAGCCTTGTCGACCGACAACCTGGCCAAGGAATACTTCGGCGACCAGGGCATGCTGGGCTACGTGGCCGGCGTGCAGCGCAAGGAAATCCGCCAGGGCATCGCCTGCGTGAAACATCAAAACATGTCCGGCTCGGACATCGGCGACGATCACAAGGATTACTTCAGCGGCGAAGCGGCGCTGAAGGCGGCTGGTAAAGACAACACCATGAACCAGTTCTGAGATTTTGGCTTGGCTGTAAAGTGAAAAACCCGCTTCGGCGGGTTTTTTTTCGTTAACCGAACGGCAATCCCGCTTGCTGATGGATGTTAATGCTTGATAGGCATACCGCGAATCGATAGCGCCGATGCTAACGGCAATCGATATCGTTCTACCCGGCCGTGCTGCCATTCCTGTCATTAAATTCGTAAAAATTAATTAATACTGTCGTTTATCCAGCTCGACAATGTTACTTCACCGCTGCATTGCCGCCCCTTCCTGCATTTCCTCTATTTGCCGATGGCAAAGCCTTAAAAAATTCTCGATCATTTATTTCTCCGCAAGGTCTGGTCTGGCGCAGCCGAAGATACGGTGGAGGGCGGGCATTGCCTGCCGGCCCAGAAGGAGTTTATTGGGACGCCATGGCCGGCTGGAAGCGGGTCTCCCTTATCCAGTGCCCGCCTCCCTGCTGCCGGGTTTATGCAAGCGGCTGGCTGAAAATTGGCCGCACCGGAAAGTATCGAGGATTTTCCCCGAAACTTTATGTGAAATATCGGCTTGACCGCCCTTGATAGGGTCTCATCCTTCAAGATATGATGACAAAAAAATTAATTTTGGGAAATATTACACAATACACCGACATTTCGCTCCCGCACTTAAGGAAGCGCTGATCAATTCGGTTTTCTGGCGAGGCTGGCGCGCCAAATGCTCGACCGGTGAGCCGTCCAAGCCCGTTTTTCTTTCAATTTGACGCGATGTTGCGCGTCTTTCTGCAATCAAGACGGACTACGGGATTCAGTGATCGTAAAGCGCCGTCCAGCCAGCACCAGATTGGCAAAGGCGAACAAGGTAAAAATCTGTGCAGTGTTCTTGGCCAAGCCGCGATAGCGCGTCTTGCGATGACGGAACAGGTTCTTGATGACATGAAACGGATGCTCGACTTTTGCCCGCACGCTGGCTTTCAGATGCTCCAACTTTTCCGTCAGGCGCCCCAGTTTGTTATTGGGCAGCGCCTTGCGTTTGGAGCGCTTCATGGCCACGTGCCATGTCACCGATTTGCCGATGTTTTCGGGCCGCTTTTCCACGCCCTGATAGCCGGCGTCGCCGAGCGCGGCGGTCTCGTCGCCATGCAGCAGCGCGTGCGCCTGGGTCACATCGGCGACATTGCCGGCCGTGCCGATGACCGTATGCACCAGGCCAGAAGCGGCATCGACGCCGACGTGGGCCTTCATGCCAAAGTGCCAGTCGTTGCCTTTCTTCGACTGGTGCATTTCCGGATCACGTTTGCCGTCCTTGTTCTTGGTCGACGGCGGCGCGGCGATCAGCGTGGCGTCGACGATGGTGCCTTCGCGCATCATCAAGCCTTTCTCGGCCAAGTGCCCGTTGATCGTGTCGAAGATCTGGCGCGTCAGCCCGTTGGCCTCAAGCAGGTGGCGGAACTTCAGCAAGGTCGTCGCGTCCGGCGCCGATTCGCGGCCCAGGTCGATGCCGACGAAAGCACGAATGGACTGGCTGTCATAGATCGCGTCTTCGATACCGTCGTCCGACAAGCCAAAGCATTGCTGGGCTACGTACATGCGCAGCATGCGCGCCAGTCCAATCGGTGGCCGGCCGGCACCTTCGACCTTCGGATAGAACGGCTCGACGGCTTTATGCAGCTTGCCCCACGGCGTTACGCTGTCGATCTCGGCCAGGAATCGGTCGCGCCGCGTCAGTTTCTTCTTGGCAGCATATTCAAGGTCAGAAAAGCTCTTTTGCATGGTCGATGGCGGACGGTGGCGATACCGTTATTGTCTCAGGTCGGACCACAGCAGGGAACGGTGCCAGATGAATAAATCAGTGCTTCCTTAAAAAGCGAAAGCGAAATATTTTGCAACCGAGCGAGAGACGCTCAATAAGAAACACTCAATACAAAGGATTTTCAAGCATGGCAAATGATTTGGACGAAGTAACTGGCCCGATAAATGAGCAGGGGCGCGACATCAACGTCATCAGCAAGCAGATTTCCGTCCAAGTCGGCACCGGGTCGCTAATATTTGAAATCGCCCTGTGGACCGTCCTTCCGCTGATCGGAGGCTTGGCGCTGCTGACCGGTGCGTTGCCGCAAACGTACAGCTTGGCACTCCTGGTGCTGGGGGCACTGCCAGGCCTGGTCTTTCTGTTCATGAAGATCTCCGCCCTGGCGTATCTGCGCAAGCTGCAGCAGAAAATCCAGGCCGATGCTTCACAGATCGACAATTACCTGGAACAGCGCGTCGTCGTCCTGAACAACGTGGTTGGCCTGGTCGCAAAAGCGATCGACCTCGACAAGGACGTGATGAAGTCGGTAGCGGCTTACCGGAGCGGACAAAACCCCGATGCCGAACGCAATCAGGCATCCCAGAAAATCGACGGGATTTTTTCCCGCATCAGCCTGGCGTGCGAAGCCTATCCGGATCTGAAGGCACAAGCCGTCATCGCCGATGCCATGCGCCAGAACAGTTATCTGCAAAAGGAAGTGACCGCCGCGCGCACGCTGTATAACGATACCGTCGGCATGTGGAACCAGGACGTCTTTGCCTGGCCGACCAAGCAGATCGTTGCGGCGCGGCAA
This sequence comes from Janthinobacterium sp. KBS0711, assembly GCF_000988085.1. Taxonomy (NCBI): domain Bacteria; kingdom Pseudomonadati; phylum Pseudomonadota; class Betaproteobacteria; order Burkholderiales; family Oxalobacteraceae; genus Janthinobacterium; species Janthinobacterium sp. KBS0711. Next base: position 852,168 of record NZ_LBCO01000033.1, read on the forward strand.
GGTTATACCACGCGCATTCCTTTCACTGCCTCCGCCGAAACCAAGGCTGCCGCCCGGAGCGTCTTCTTTTGATCAACGACGTCCATGAACCATTGGAGCAGTATTCTTTCCACTTCAAAAATGCTCACGCCAGCAATACGTCGGACTTTTTCGAAGACCTCGTGCACCAGTCCGGCGTGGACGAGAACGCCAACATCACGACGGTGCAGGAACTACGCGTGCTCGAAAAGCAGGCCGCGGGCGCCAGTTCCAGCAACAAATGGTGGCGTATCCTGCGCGGCGCCAGCATCGTGGCCGCGCTACTGGCGGCACTCTATATCTACGCCTATCACGCATGGCCATGGCTCATGGTCCCGGCGATTGCGCTTGCCGCTGCGATTCATACGCTCAACCGCATCATCAACGATTCCGACGCGCAGTTAAAGCGGCTGCAGGAAGCCTGCGACGAAAAGCGTGCCGTGGCCTGGGGCCAGATGGTGCCGCTGAACCGCCTGTACGACTGGGATATCGTGGCGAAGCTGATGCAACAAACAGTGCCTCGCATCGCATTCGACCCGTATTTCAGCAACGGCCGCATGGAAGAGCTGCGCAACAGCTTTGGCTGGTATGGCAATCTTGGTGAGAACCACTCGATCGAGTTCTCGCACAGCGGCGTACTGAACGGCAACCCGTTCATTCTCGCACGCACCTTGTCACACTCGATGGGCAGCAAGACATACAACGGCTCGCTGGCTATCAGCTGGACGGAACAGTACCGCAATTCGCAAGGCAAATCGGAAACCAGAACCCGCCACGAAACTCTGCGGGCATCGATCGAGCGTCCGATGCCCGAGTACGAAAACCAGACGTTTATCGTCTACGGCAACGAAGCGGCGCCGGATCTCGTGTTCAGCCGCCACCCGTCAAAACTCTCCGGCCTGGAAGACGGCTTCCTCGACAAATGGCGGAAGAATCGCGCCATCAAGAAGCTGGAAGAAAAGTCCCGCGATGTCGACGAGGGGCATACTTTTACGGTGATGGCCAACCGCGAATTCGACGCCTTGTTCGATGCCACGGACCGCAACCATGAAGTACAGTTCCGGCTGTTGTTCACGCCACTGGCGCAACAGGAAATGCTCAAGCTGCTCAAGGATAGTCAAACAGGTTTTGGCGACACCTTCGTATTCGAAAAAACCCGCATGATCAACGTCCTGGAATCGGCACACATGCGTGCTACCGATATCAGCGGCGCCCCGGAGAAATTTCTTGCCTACGAACTCGCCCAGGCGCGCATGTTTTTCAACGCCTATCACAACGATTTCTTCAAGTCGTTCTACTTCGGGATCGCCCCGCTGCTTGCCATCCCCTTGTACCAACAGCATCGACCGCACTCGGACATCTATAAAGACACGTATTCGCACAAACCCTGTTTCTGGGAGCATGAAGCGATTGCCAATTACCACGGCGAGGCGATGTTCAAGCATCCCGAGTGCGTCACGCGAAGTATCCTGAAGACATCCATGCAACAGGAGGCCGACGGATCGCAGAAAGTGCATGTAACGGCCAGCGGCTTCCGCAGCATCGCGCGAACCCACTACGTCTCGGTGAGAGGCGGAGATGGCCGCTCCCATCAAGTTCCAGTGCATTGGGACGAGTACTTCGAGGTCGAGAATAGCGCCAACATGCTGGTAAAGGAAACGGCTTCGCCAGGCAACACTGCTGCGGATGAAGTCGCGTTACCACCGGCGTTTTCACAGCGTGGCATCGATGCCGAGAAGACAGTGCTTCGCCGCTCGATTGTTTCGGCGGTTTTGGCTGGTTAGGGCAGCTTCGCGGATTACAGTGGCAGAAGTTGGCCGCTTTAGTATGCAATCATAAAGCTGTGTGCCGGCATAGACGCGGGTCAGGTCCACCATTTGGACACGAACTGTTGCACTAGGCGCCGTAAAAGCATGCTCATTCATAAAGCTGATTAGAACCACGAACGCGCGCCACAGGCGCGCGGGGCTGCCGCGCAGCGGTAGCAGTTGGTCGATTCGGAAAGGGCCGGTAGGCCCGATCCTTCGAATCTCCCGCGCAGAGCGCGCAGGGTGAAGCAGGAAATTCGCAGGGCATCGCCCTGCGCCTGCGGAACGAAGTGCTTCTCTCCGCGTACAGATGAAAAAAAGCTACCCGAGGGTAGCTTTATGTTTTTTGAGAGGGGGATTCAAATCCTAGCCCGGAACCCGTATATATTCCGGATTTTGGCAATTTGAAATTTCAACATAACCCAAAACATACCCCTTCTGGCAATATACGTTAGCCGCTCGGGAATCTTCGTCAGTGTTTTTAAAGCATTCCTACCTCCTTACTTACCTGCTGCGACGGCACTCCAGGGCGATGCAGGCCAAACAGCTTCTAATATATGAGAGTAAATGCTACTCATTTCCTGTCCTCTGAAGGCACATCCCAGCGCTCACGATACGCCTAACTCACCACAACTGTACTGTTCGTGATAATTTGTGATTTTTCTAGTCATTAGGACATGCTAATATGCAACATCCGAGTGTCTTCGATAATACTTAGGTCCGCCATGCAGCCACGGCTTTACGTCGCAATTTTTGTCTATCTCGGATCATATCTCCCATTGAGTCTTATTCTTCTGGTCCAGGAATACGATTTCGATGCGCCAAGTCTCCCGTTTTGCAAAATATGGCAGAACGCCTCATCCTGCTACATACCATTCAGCAACAGCAAAGCCGCTCTTTCTTTCGTAATCCTTTGTTTTTCTGCATTCCTCGTGACTTTATTCATCCTAATGACGATTAAAGGCAGCAATAAAATAAAGATTATTGAAAGCAAACACATTCCTGCCGATTTAATTAATTACGTTTTCCCTTACGTAGTCTCATTTATGAGTCTAGATTATAAGGGAACTGGAAAAATGATTGGTTTTTTAATATTTTTAATCTGGATGTTTTTGGTCACTTACAAATCGGGCCAACTCATGTTAAATCCACTTCTTATAATATTTGGCTGGCGTTTGTACGAAATAAAGTATCAATACTTAGGTGGCACCAATATTCACTCTGGACGAGCTCTTTCAGATGACGAACTACAACCCAATGTCACCTACAGCAAAAACGATATTCAAGACATATTAACTATAAAACAAAGGAGTGTATAGATGCCGACTGCTCTTGAAACCCTTCTCGCATTCGATGTCGAAAATTCCGAGATCATATTATGGACGTTCAAAAAGACGTTGTACACTGGTGTAGATGCACCGGTCTACACCGGTCATTGGGTTGAGATAAGCGAAAATCTAAAAGACGCTATTCGAGATGCACTTGTATACGAAATAGTTCGTATAACAGAGGTGTTGGAGTATGGGATACTTGCTCAAAACAACGAAGGAAGCGCCCTTTCAATTGAGGCAGATGAAACGTATGCCGGATTGATTTTGGAGAAAATTGGCGATGAAGTGCTCAACAAAAAAATAAAAAATTTAAAGGAAATAAATAATTCTGCTTTTTATGTGTTGAAGGTTGTTGCGCCAGATCGCACAAAATTTTATGCAGCGAGAAAAACGGACGACTCTTGGCATTCAAGAAAAAGCAATGGTACGATATCTGCCCTCTTTGGTGATGATAGTCTTGATATAAATTATCAAAGAAATTTCAATATTTCTAATCACGTAGATTTTTTCATCGTAGAGGACAAGTTAATTATTTCAGGAAAAGCAAATTTCGAATCTGTTCTCAGCTATAAGCAAGCTCATCTTGAAGATTTTACTGCGTTAACCCAGCAAGTTGATTTTTCAAATATTTTTTCCAATGTGGCGCCGGTTGTCGAATATGTTGGAAAAAATAAAATCAGACTCAGACGTGCCCTAGCCATACACCAAAAAGGACATTATAAGGATCCAGCTTTCATGGGTCACTTGCGCATTAACTACACCGATTATGGTTTAGCACTACAATTCGATCAAAATCTTAAATTAGTCGTTACGGAAATAAATTGCCGCGACGTATTTACAGCCTTACTTGACCACAGATTAAAATCACCGTTTTCGCAAAATGTTTATGACGTCCAAGATACAAACAACGTGGTTATTTAGTCAGGACGCGATGTGTTTTATTTTCAGGTGGAGTAGCTTTCATTGGCTATGACAATTCCACTAATAGAAAGGTATTTATAAAATACCTGATCGGTTATCGTGGAGAGCCTGAACTTGCGAAGTTCCTTATGGAAAAAGATGCGCTTGAGCACTTTTAAACATTTCGCGGCACGAAGGTTGCGCCAAATTTGCTACATTTCGAATGTATTTCCAGAATACTACACATCGTAAAACAAGCATCGTAAAAGCTTACGTGTACAAGAAAAAAACAATATCCTTCCAAAAAAGATCTTTTTAATAATAACGTTAAGAGTGAAAAATGATTGAGTATGCTTTCACGAGAAGAAATCTAACGTCAACGATCCTGTATAAGGATATAGCATCAAATATTAACCTTGAAGACAAGCAACATCGAAGATGCTTGGGTGAGAAAGCCATGTCGAAAATCGCAGACGACACGATTTTTAACTCACCGTTAAAGAAAATTCTTGTAGCTGGAAAATCCGCGTATCGATTCGGGGAACTTGAGTCAGAATTAGTATGCCGATTGATTTCAAAGAACATTCGAGCAAATTATCGAATTCGGCCAGAAAATCGCCACTCCATAATAAATAATACATTAACCTTCCTAAAAGAAGGATCACCCTACAACCTTTACAGATTTGATGTGCAAAATTTTTTCGAAGAAATTTCTACAAAAGACATAATAAAAAAGCTTTTAAATGATGGAAAATGTCCACGTCACACTATCGTTCTACTGAATAATTTCTTTAATTCCTTAGACGCACAAACTATTTCTGGGCTACCACGGGGCATCGGACTCAGTTCCACGCTTGCTGAGTTTGTCCTTTTAGAATTTGATAGTTTTTTTAAGACGCGACCGGAAATTTTCTATTTTGCGCGTTTCGTAGACGATATTCTTATTATTACATCACCGAGTCAGACCTCATCAAACTTAAATACCCTAGTAGATCAAAAACTAGCCCCCCTAAAAGCGCATAAAATTGGAAAAAAATCAGCGGCAATTCATATTGGAAAAATTAGTACCGATAGCAAAGATCAAGAAAATTTTGATTACCTAGGCTACAAATTCAAAGTATATGGAAAACCCTCATCTACGGACAAGGTTATGGGTACTATGCGTAGAAAAATTGATGTGGAAATTTCACCAACAAAAATACTAAAGATTAAAAATCGAATAATTGATTCATTTATTGAATACATTAAAAACCCTCCAACCGCGAAAAACTACGACCTCCTCATCAATCGAATAAAGACATTAACCGGAAACTATTACATCACGGATGCAACAACCGGTATTCCGATAAAAACAGGAATCTTCTTTAACTACGCAGCCAAGAATTCTTTCGAATCATGCAGTCTTAGCAATTTAGACGCTTTTCTGCGTGGCTTGCTTTATTCGAAACGACATAAACTTTCTTTACGAATAAGCAGTCATCTCAAGCCAGCTCAGGTTAGCCAACTGATTGGATTAACATTCTCGAGAGGTTTTCATAAACGAATTTTTCATTCGTTCACTCATCCGCAACTGCGCGAAATTAAAGAAGGTTGGAAAAGATGAAAAGAACCCGCCGTAGGGTCGAGAAGGAAGATTTCAGCAGAATATTGCTTACTGAGACCTCCACATATGATGCACCTATAATTTTCTCAAATCTCGGATTTTACTGGCATTGGAAAAAGCATAGCGAAGGCAAAAGCTTTTTTCCAAAATTAATGGAAACCTTATTCTCAAATCCAAACTTATCGAATTACACCATTCCTTATACCTATAAGGTTCGGAAAAACTCAGACAGTTTTCGGTTAGTTTCGTTAATTCATCCGCGCAGTCAGTTGCCTTTCATTCATTTTTACCAATCATTTGACAGTCAAATTCTCCTTGCTTGCGAAAAAAGCCGTTTCAGCATTCGCTACCCAGAGAAAATTGGTAGCAAATATTACGTAAAAAACCAGGATGAAAATAGAGACAAGTATAAGAATCGTGCTACGTCAAATGTCGAATTCGAATCAAGAAGCAAACATCTGAGTTCATATTTTTCTTATCGAACACATACACGGCTTCACAATTTCTTCGATTCAATTGACTTCCTCAAACTGGAAAAACAATTCAACGTTTTCTGGACTCTTGATGTCGCTAGGTGCTTTGACAGCATTTATACCCACTCAATAACTTGGGCGATTAAAAATAAACCATTCTCAAAAATTCACAGAAGTGTAAACAATAGCTTTGGTTCTATTTTTGACAGGCTTATGCAAAGCACAAATTATAATGAAACCGCTGGCATCGTAATTGGCTCTGAGGTTAGCCGACTTTTTGCAGAAGTAATATTTCAACAAATCGACAAGAATATTTTCGACAATCTCTTAGAATTAAAACTTGTCAACGAAAAACATTACACGATCAGACGTTATGTGGACGATATATTTATTTTTTCGACTTCTGAAGAAAATGCAAAAATAGTCCAAACTGTAGTTATCGATTGCCTAAATGAGTACAAACTTAGCATAAATTCCAATAAGACAACAAAAACAACTAGGCCATTCATAACAGAGCAGTCAAAAGCTATAAGGTTAGTAAAAAATAGCTTCACTCGTTTTCTGGATCAAATACTTGAATATGATTCAATCGATGGAAAAAATCGTCGCGTCCCTAAATCTATATATAACAGAAAACGTCTACTAGTAGCTTTCATGCAAGAGGTTAAACTGGCGTGCTTCGATTCGCTAGTAAGTTACTCCCTAGTATCTGGATATTTAGTTTCAGCATTTTCAAATCTACTAATTGAATTTATTGAAAAAAATAAGGACATGTGTCCTATAGGGAAAGAAAGGTCAAAATTCATCACATTCATTTTCACCATTATTGAAATCATATATACACTTTACACTGTCAATCCAGGTCAAAATGGATCAATTAAAATTGCAATAATTATCGACTTAACCTCGAAGTACTTTGATTCACATATTCCAGATGAGTCAAATGCCATCCGAAGTCTTCTATATACACTTTCAAACGATTTTTTTGATAGCGCTGCCTTTAGCGAGACTTCTAAAGATGACAACAATGTTGCAACCATAGAGACTCTTAATATCCTCTCTGCAGTCAGAACACTTGGAAGTAACTTTCTTTTATCTAAGGAAGTTTTAGAACGAATTGTAGTTTTTTCCGATGATAGAAAAGCGACTTATTTTGAAATAGTGGCACTCTTATTTTACATTCGCGATGATAAGGAAGGCTCTTATTTCTCCCTATCAAAGAAAATCAAGTGCTCAATAAATTCAATGTTAGACGACCTTACCGACTTAAAAGAAAACTCGGAGAAAATATATTTGCTTTTAGATATTTTAGCCTGCCCCTATCTTGATAGTGTTTTCCGGAAAAAGATCGCACGTCGTTTATACAAAATAGTTGAAGCTAAAGAGCCTACCGATGTTGAAGCAATTGCTTTTGCTGAAGCCCTTTCTCGCTTTCCTTGGTTCACATCGTGGGATAGCGCAGCGATGATTAATTCTCTTGAAAAGAAAACTTTACTTAAGAGCTACTAATGATGTAATATTAAGTTGCAAGATACACCGGTGATTTTACATTTCAGCTTATCGAAATGGCTAATTGATAGTTGAAGAGGTGCTTTAAGATCTCCACGTTGTCAATATCGCCGTATAGCTATGCTTTGTGGTTAGGCGGTGGCAAAAAATAGAGTTGGTAGCTAAATTTTGCACACACTATATTTGCTGGGTATCTTGCACTACATAGTAATGTCTATGATTGCTCCCGTTCATCCTGAGAAGACGCGAATAATTTCCATAGAGATAACTCTCTAAATATTCGCTTTGCTGTGCAATTTTTCGTACACCATTTCCGCTTATACCTACCGATTCATTAGCTATCATCAAGAAGGTCGCCAGGGTCAGGTCCGCCATTCGGACACAGACTGATGCATTGGATGCCGTAAAAGCATGCTCAGTCGATACCTAATTAGAACCACGAACGTGCGGGGCTGCCACGTAGCGCCAGCAGTTGGACGATTCGGAGAAGGCCGATAGGCCCGCCCCGTGACGTCTTACGAGGTGGGGCGCTCCTATCCAGCCACTAAACTCCCACTCAAGCGACTCCACGCCTAGCGTCAATACAGCGCTGTTGCCATTGAGCGATCTCCTCTGCATCCCAAGCGATGGACTTGGGGCCGATGTGAATAGGCGCTGGCAACACACCTGCCTTCACCTTGCGCCAGATTGTGGCGCGGGACCAGCCGGTGGCCTCGATGACCGCAGGCAAGCGGAGGAATTTTTTGGTCGTTGTCATAAGATTCTCCTTCGATTGATGAACAGCAAACAATGGAGAGTCATGCAGCCTCTCCGCGATAGTTCCGGCAGCGCCAGGGCTGCCCCCTTGCATATCTTCTGTTCCATGAACTTCGGACCTGATACAGGCGGGCCGTCATCTGCCCAGATAGATGGACGTAACCTGCTCACGCCCATGCCCCATCTCCGCCGAAATCTTCAGTCGCGCGGCGTGATCTACCAATTTTTGTGAAGCATCCAGTTGTTTGGACGTCGCGCCGCCACAAGCTGGACAAGGTCGGCCAGTCAACTCGGCATAGCGCCGCTGCGCATACTCATGGCGCAGACCATGCACGCCATGGATGCCAGCCTTGTCGCACTGCGCCCGAAAGCGGTTCAACTGGTCCCGATACCGCAACTGCGCCGGAATCAAGCTGCCTTTTCCCGACAGCGCCTTGGCCGCTTCCAGCACGGCGCGCTGCTGCATGGTCGCAATCGGCACCTCCCGGTATTTGCCACCCTTGGTCCAGCTATCCTGCAGCCGCAGGATGTTCCCGCCATCGGCCCATCCCGGCTTGATCTTGATGCTTTCCTCGCGCCGCAAACCAAACGCCGCCTGCAACTGCAGGGACATGCGCGTATACGGATCATTCACGCGGGCCAGCGTGTCGGCGTCCAGCACCTTCGCCTTCGAGACGTTGGTGACAAACACCCGCTCCGCGATGCCATATTCGCCGTTGGTGCGCGCAATGATGTTCTCCTTGCCGATCTTCTCGGCCCACCAGCGCAAGGCGCTCATGCGATTCTTGATCGTGCCGGTACTGACACCATCCTGCTTCCACTTGTCTAGCAGCGCCGCCACATGCTTCGGTTTCAGACTGTCCACGCTCATATGCTGGAAGCCCCGTTCCGCCAGGTCGTTAGCGCACAGGTTTAATAGGCGCTCGCGGTCAGCCTGCGTCGCAAAGCTGCCATCCCGGTTGCGGTGACACAGTTGCTTGAGCTGGTAGTTCAAGTCGCGCATGGCAAAGTCATCCCTTCGATCTTGGGTTTGCACGTCGATGTTGCGTGGTGTAATCCTGTCTGGTAAGTGTTTCTGGCCACCCTCACTGCCTCGGCAGAAAAGGTTGAATCAAGGGCCTCGGGACACCACTCCCGTGTATGCGGTTGCTGTTACTGCCTGCCCGCGCCGCATGCGCGTGTGGCACCGCTGCGCGCTCCCGGGGGAAGCTGCCGCAGCGGGGACCAATCACCCAGGGTCCATGGAGTGCACATCGTGCACGGATCAACTTCTACTAATCAGCCCGTAGCGGGCAAAGGACATCGCAGGGCTTGCCTGCGATGCGGGGCGCCTGGCCCCGTCACTGAACAACATCACGCGGTGGAATTCCGCTTGCCGCCTGGGCCTATGCCGTTGGCGGCGCGTCGTCACTGGCAGCACGCCGCCAGTAACGACGCGCGCACGTAGCCATGGCATGTGACGGCATACATGCCAGCATCGCACTCACGGTGACGATACTGGCGACTCTGAAGCACACGCGCTGGCGGCAGCCGCGATGGCATCGCATCGCAGGCATTTCTGCTAACGGTGCGGCTTGCGGCAAAGCCATGCTGTGCTTCATACGGTGCGCTACCTCGCGGGGCATGCGAACCAATCGGGGCAGGAGTCTTGCTCCTGTTTGAAGAAGCGCCCACCGGGCGCAATCATCCAGGCAATCCGTCTTGCGGACTGTGGGATATGTAGACGCTGAAGGCAGCGCTTTATCGTGCCGAGATGTGCATGCTTCTGCATGGCCCGGCGATATATCTAGCAGAAACTGCTATGTATCATGGTGGCGGGTGACGACCGCAACGCCTATGCCGCTAAGCATAGGGACATGCTCGATGCATGCCCTCGTGGGAGCGATTCCCACATAAGAGAGCTTCATTCTATGCCTGATATCGACGTTTGCAAGTGGTTCGTTTCGTCAAGTGCGCTTTTCGTACTACGCAGAATTGGGACCCGGTCAAAGACTCCGATAGCTACTGCATGTTGTCGCCCTGGCGACGTACCCGCCTCCTTGACTCCTTCATCGCACTAACCAATTGGTCCATGCTCATACCGTTACGTAAATAACTGGCAGCGAGCGCCGTCGCGACACCCTCCAGCTGACGGGAGACGACCTGCAAACCAGCCTGTTCAATTTGCCGAATGGCTGCTTGCTGGATACTGTGCTGTGCTTCACTGATGGAAATGCGCTGCAATGCCGGAAATAAGGCGGTTTCGAGGTGACGGATAGCGAGCAGGGTCGCCCGCCGAATACTGGTCTGCACATGGCCCCACTCCGGCTCATCGAATATTTCGTCGATTGGAATAGGCTTTGGCAGTGGATGCAATTTTTCTCGATTGAATTCTGTGTGCGGGTCCTGCTGCTGCTCCAGCAGCTGATGCGCTGCAAGCCTGTGTTCTCTCGCTTTGGCAATGGAAACTTCAGGGTACCGGCCAAAAGTCAGAACGCTTTCGCCACCGCTTTGCTGGAGATACTTCATGCGCCAGACCTTGCTGCCGCTGGGCTGCACTGCGATGTACAGACCAGCCCCATCGAATAGTTTATATATTTTGTCCTTCGGAGCAGCTTGCTTGATAAGCTCATCCGTGAGGCGCAATACATACTTAGACATGGTGCCCTCCTGTTCCGCCATCCCGGCTGAATTCGCCACTGACCAGCGTTAATCTTGGCGTCTGCGGCGGCGCTCCCTTGCCGCTGACGGCATCGATATAGTCGGCCCAATCCTGCATCATCCGGCGCCGCTCCGCCAGGAACTGGGCGCGGTCATAGGCGCTGGCCACCTTATCCTTCGGTGCATGTGCCAGCTGCCGGTCCACGACTTCATGCCGGTAGCCCAGGCGCTCCTTGATGGTGCTCATGGCCAGCGCCCGGAAGCCATGGCCGGTCATCTTGCCCTTGTATCCCATGCGTCCAAGCGCCACCAGTATCGTGTTATTGCTGATCGGCTTTTCGTGGTCGCGCTGATTCGGGAACAGGTACTTGCTGCGGCCCGTGATCGCGTGCAGTTCGCGCAGCAGCTCCAGCGCCTGGCGCGACAGGCATACGTGATGGTTGGTCATATCCGGATTGACGGTCAGCTTGCCGCGCTTCATGCGCTGCCATGGAATGATCCACTCGCCGCGCTCCAGGTCAATTTCACTCCAGGGCGTTTCAATCAACTCGCTGGTACGCACAAAGCACAGCAGCATCAGCCGCAGCGCAATGCGGGTCGGCGCGAACATACGTGCTTCGTTGCGGTCCAGAATGGCCAGGAACTGCGGTAGCTCGTCGGCGTTGATGGCGGCGAAGTGTCCGGCGCGGACGGTCTTCAGCACATCCTTCATATCGGTGACCAGATTGCGCTCTGTGAATCCGCACTGAATCGCGTAGCTGAAAATTGACGCACATACCGCTCTCTGGCGATGGGCGACCTCGCTTGCGCCGCGCTCCTCGATCTTGCGCAGTGCGGCGATCACATCGAGGTGCTTGAGTTCATCGATGGGCTTGCGGCCAATGGCAGGAAAGATATCTGCCTCCAGCCGTTGCAGGACGTTCTTGGCGGTGCGCTCGCTCCAGGTCGGAACCCTGTTGGCATGCCACTCGCGGGCGATTTTTTCAAAAGTATTGGCGGCGCGCTCTTTCAACAGTCGTTTGGCGTCGTCGCGATGCTTGGCCGGGTCGATCCCTTGCAGCATCAGGCGCCGCGCTGCCAAGCGCTTTTCACGCGCATCCTGCAACGTAATTTCCGGATAAGGACCAAACGTCAGTGCGTTCTCCTTACCGTTGGCCTGGCGAAACTTCCAGCGCCAGATGCGAGACCCGCTCGGCATGACTTCTACGAACAGGCCGCCGCCGTCGGATAACTTGTATGGTTTATCCTTTGGTTTGGCGTTTTTGACCTGAAGTTCGGACAGCGGTACGATGAGCTTTGCCATGGTGGCCTCCTTCGCAAATGCGTCTGAAACCACTATAGGACAGTTATGCGGGAATGGTAGTCAAGGATGGGGGAATCCGGCCCGGCGCTTTCCCTCAAAAAAGTTAGACGTACTGAAACGTCTTGGCACATTTCGAGACGCCGAAAAACGAAAAAACCGCTTAGAATCAATGATCTAAGCGGTTTTTGAGGGACTTCCTGAGACGTCCTGATCTTACTTAATTACTATCCGTGGCGGAGAGAGGGGGATTCGAACCCCCGATAGGCTATGAACCTATACACGCTTTCCAGGCGTGCGACTTCAACCACTCATCCACCTCTCCTGCAGGCAACGTGTCTTACTTACATTGCGTACTATTTCTCGCTTGTCGCGAAGCCGCAGATTATAGCAAAGAATCTACGGACTGCCAAAGTTATTTACCGTGGGGTAAAAGTAGCGCTTCTACAGTAACCCCGTAAGGGCTGGGGTCGGACCCGGCGGGTCCGACCCCGGATGTTGGTTTGGGTTTTGGCTACCCAAGCAACATCAGGACGCTTCCTTCAACTGATCCAGAATCGCCGGATTCTCCAAGGTCGACACATCCTGCGTAATCGTCTCGCCCTTGGCCAGCACGCGCAGCAGGCGGCGCATGATTTTGCCGGAGCGGGTTTTTGGCAGATTGTCGCCGAAACGGATTTCCTTCGGTTTCGCGATCGGGCCGATTTCCTTGCCGACCCAGTTGCGCAGCTCCAGGGCCAGCTTCTTCGCTTCCTCGCCTGTCGGACGGGCTTGCTTCAGCACCACGAAGGCGCAGATCGACTCGCCTGTCGTATCGTCCGGACGGCCCACCACGGCGGCTTCGGCCACCAGCGGGTTGGCGACCAGGGCCGATTCGATTTCCATCGTGCCCATGCGGTGGCCCGACACGTTCAAGACGTCATCGATGCGGCCCGTGATCGTGAAGTAGCCGGTGTCCTTGTTGCGGATGGCGCCGTCGCCTGCCAGGTACATCTTGCCGCCCAGTTCTTCCGGGAAATAGCTGGACTTGAAACGCTCGGGGTTGTTCCAGATCGTGCGGATCATCGATGGCCATGGGCGCTTCACGACCAAGATGCCGCCCTGGCCGTTCGGCACGTCCTGGCCCGCCTCGTCGACGATGGCGGCCATGATGCCTGGCAATGGCAGGGTGCAGGAACCGGGAACCATTGGCGTGGCGCCAGGCAGCGGGGTGATCATGTGGCCGCCCGTTTCCGTTTGCCAGAATGTATCGACAATCGGGCATTTCTCGCCGCCGATGTTTTTGTAGTACCACATCCACGCTTCCGGATTGATCGGCTCGCCGACCGTGCCCAGCAGGCGCAAGCTCGTCAGGTCGTAGTTGCTTGGATGTACTTTCGGGTCCACGTCGGCCGCCTTGATCAGCGAACGGATGGCCGTGGGGGCTGTGTAGAAAATGCTGACGTTGTGTTTTTTGATGGTTTCCCAGAAACGGCCCGCGTTCGGGTAGGTCGGGATGCCTTCGAACACCACTTGCGTGGCGCCCACGGCCATCGGGCCATACGCGATGTAGCTGTGGCCCGTCACCCAGCCGATGTCGGCCGTGCACCAGAACACGTCGTCGGGCTTGATGTCGAAACTCCACTTCATCGTCAGCGCGGCCCACAGCAGGTAGCCGCCGCTCGAGTGCTGCACGCCCTTCGGCGTGCCCGTCGAGCCGGACGTGTAGAGAATAAACAGTGGATGCTCGGCATCGACCCATTCCGGCTCGCATTGCGCGCTCTGGCCTTCGACCAGCTCGTGCAGCCACGTGTCGCGGCCGGCCACCATCGGCAGGTCGCTGCCCGTGCGTTTGTACACGATGACGTTTTTCACGCAGTCGCAGCCGCCCAGCGCCAGCGCTTCATCGACGATGGATTTCAATGGCAGCTTCTTGCCGCCGCGCAATTGCTCGTCGCCCGTGATGACGGCCACGGCGCCTGCGTCGATGATGCGTTCCTGCAAGGATTTCGCCGAGAAGCCGCCGAAGACGACGGAGTGGGTGGCGCCGATGCGCGCGCACGCTTGCATGGCGGCTACGCCTTCGACGGACATCGACATATAGATGATGACGCGGTCGCCCTTGGCGATGCCCTTGGATTTCAGGCCGTTGGCGAACTTGCAGACTTTTTCGTGCAGTTCTTTATAGCTTGCCTTGGTAACGGTGCCGTCGTCCGCCTCGAAGATGATGGCCGTCTTGTCACCCAGGCCGTTCTCGATGTTGCGGTCCAGGCAGTTGTACGACACGTTCAGCTGGCCGTCTTCGAACCATTTGTAGAATGGGGCGTTGTCTTCGTTCAGGGTGCGGGTAAACGGCTTTTTCCAGCTCAGGTTTTCGCGCGCCAACTTGGCCCAGAAGCCTTCGTAGTCGCGTTCGGCCTCGGCCACCATGGCGCGGTAAGCGTCCATGCCGGAAATCGTTGCCTGTGCGGCAAACGCTGCCGACGGCTCAAATACGCGTGACTCTTCTGGTCCCTGCTGCTGTGTGCCCTGCCCTTGGTTCTCTGTAGCGCTCATGCTTGTCTCCAGTGTAGTAATTGTTTGCTAACACGATAGGCCCCATGTCTTACGGACGCCTTACATGTCGCGTTTATGCAGCGTTTACCCCTATCAAGGCTAACCATAAGCGCCTTCAGCAATAGGAGTCAAGGGGACGCCGTACAGTATTTTCGCTGGGAAAATACGCGGTGCGCCGAAGGTTCAATACCACTTTGTGTTTCATCAAACCTAATAATCAGGAGCAAGGCCATGCGCAGTAATCAACAGCAAGTGTAAAATGTCGGGCATGCCAAAAATTGGTATTTACTCCCCCAGGAAACCCCACATGATCGACCACCTACCACCGACTACCAAGCATACCAAGCTGCATCCGCTGTCCGCCTTCATCTTCATGTCGCGCTGGCTGCAGTTGCCGCTGTACCTGGGCCTGATCCTCGCACAATGCGTGTATGTATTTCATTTCTGGGTGGAATTGTCCGACCTGATCGGCGCCGTGTTCGGCAATGATGCGGCCCTGCAGCACGTCATCAGCGCCGTGACCGTGCCCGGCGTGCCGCCTCCCGTGAAGCTGAACGAAGCGACCATCATGCTGGTGGTATTAGGCCTGATCGATGTGGTGATGATTTCGAACCTGCTGATCATGGTCATTATCGGCGGCTACGAAACCTTCGTTTCGCGCATGCACCTCGATGACCACCCAGACCAGCCGGAATGGTTGTCGCACGTAAATGCTTCCGTGCTGAAGACGAAATTGGCGATGGCCATCATCGGCATCTCGTCCATCCACCTGCTGAAGACCTTCATCAACGCCACCGCGTATGCCAAGGAACCGAACGTGGTCATCGCGCAAACGGTGATCCACATGGTCTTCATCCTGTCAGCCATGGCGATTGCCTACACGGACCGCATCATGACGGTGACACAGAACCAAGCCAGAGCACCACACTAAAGAAACAAGCCCATGGCTGCCAGCGGCGGCCATGGGCTTTCAGCAAAGAGTCCTACCCTTCTTATCCACCGCGAGAACACCATGACTGTCATAAAGCAAGAAGACCTGATCGAATCCGTCGCCGCAGCGTTGCAGTACATTAGCTACTACCACCCTGCTGATTACATCGAGCACCTGGCGCGCGCCTACGCGGCCGAGCAAAGCCCGGCGGCAAAAGATGCGATCGCGCAAATCCTGACCAACTCGCGCATGTGCGCGGAAGGCAAGCGTCCTATCTGCCAGGACACGGGTATCGTCAACGTCTTCCTGAAAATCGGCATGGGCGTGCGCTTCGAAGGCTTCTCCGGCACGGTCACCGACGCCGTCAACGAAGGGGTGCGCCGCGCGTACAACTTCGACGACAACAAGCTGCGCGCTTCCATCGTGGCCGACCCGCATTTCGACCGCAAGAACACCAAGGACAACACGCCAGCCGTCGTGCACATGGAACTGGTCGAAGGCAATACCGTCGACGTGAAAGTCGCTGCCAAGGGCGGCGGTTCGGAAAACAAGTCGAAGATGATCATGATGAACCCGTCCGACTCGCTGGTCGACTGGGTCATGAAGACCGTGCCCACCATGGGCGCCGGCTGGTGCCCGCCAGGCATGCTGGGCATCGGCATCGGCGGCACGGCCGAAAAAGCCATGCTGATGGCAAAAGAAGTGTTGATGGAAGACATCGACATGTTTGAGCTGAAACAACGCGGCCCGCAAAACAAGCTGGAAGAACTGCGTATCGAGCTGTGCGACAAGATCAACTCGCTGGGCATCGGCGCGCAGGGCCTGGGCGGCCTGACGACCGTGCTCGACGTGAAAATCATGATGCACCCGACGCACGCCGCGTCGAAGCCTGTCGCCATGATCCCGAACTGCGCCGCCACGCGCCACGGCCACTTCGTGCTGGACGGTTCGGGCCCTGCCTACATGGAACCGCCATCGCTGTCGTCGTGGCCGGAAGTGCACTGGACGCCGGATACGGAAAAGTCCAAGCGCGTCGACCTGAACACCCTGACGAAAGAAGAAGTCGCTTCGTGGACGCCGGGCCAGACCTTGCTGTTGAATGGCAAGATGCTGACCGGCCGCGACGCCGCGCACAAGCGCATCCAGGACATGCTGGCCAAGGGCGAAGAATTGCCAGTCGATTTTAAAAACCGCGTGATCTACTACGTCGGCCCGGTCGACCCGGTGCGCGACGAAGCCGTCGGCCCGGCCGGTCCGACGACCGCCACGCGCATGGACAAGTTCACCGACATGATGCTGGAAAAAACCGGCTTGATCGCCATGATCGGCAAGGCCGAACGTGGCCCGGTCGCCATCGAATCGATCCAGAAGCACCAGTCAGCCTATTTGATGGCCGTCGGCGGCGCCGCCTACCTGGTGTCGAAAGCCATCAAGCACGCCAAGGTGCTGGGCTTTGCCGACATGGGCATGGAAGCGATCTACGAATTCGACGTCGTCGACATGCCGGTCACGGTGGCCGTGGATGCGAAAGGCACCTCGGTGCACAACACGGGCCCGAAAGAGTGGCAGGCGAAGATCGAGCAACTCAATAGCGTGAGCAAGATTCCCGTGACGGTTGTTTAAACAAGCTCTACCATTAACGCCGCGCGGCAATCAGCGCGGCGTTTTTTTATCTACTCCGGTTTCCCATGACTTCTATTGCAAGCAATGCTCACCCTGACGCGCCCATCGGCATTTTTGACTCCGGCGTGGGCGGCCTGTCGGTGCTGCGCCATATCCGCGCGCAGCTGCCGCAGGAAGACCTGATTTACTTTGCCGATTCCGGCCATGCGCCGTATGGCGACAAGACGGAACAGCAAGTGATCGACCGTTCACTGGCAGTGGCCAGCTATCTGCTGCAGCAAGGCGCGAAAGCACTGGTCGTCGCCTGCAACACGGCCACGATCGCCGCCATCAAGGCGCTGCGCGCGCGCTACCCGGAGCTGCCCATCGTCGGCGTCGAACCGGGCCTGAAGCCGGCTGCCGCGATCAGCCGCAACGGCAAGATCGGCGTGCTGGCCACCGAGCGCACCTTGCGCGGCGACAAACTGCTGGCCTTGCGCGAACAAGTCAGCAGCGCGACGGGCGCCACGTTCATCTTGCAGCCCTGCGTCGGCCTGGTCGAACGCATCGAACAGTCCGCGATGGGCAGCGACCCGCTCGACGCCACCAGCGTCATGCTCGAGCGCTATATCGCGCCCCTGCTCGCGCAAGGCGTCGATACCCTCGTGCTCGGCTGCACCCACTACCCTTTCGTGCAGGACGCCATCGCACGCACGGTGCGCGCGCATACGCAGGAACAGATCACCCTGGTCGACACCGGGGAAGCCGTGGCGCGCCAGCTGACCCGCCTGCTCGACGCTGCCAGCCTGCGCCGCAGCGGCAACGATGCGCCGCAACTGCAGGGCTACACGACGGCCAAGGTCGAAGCCCTGGCGCAAGCCTTCGCCGGTTTGCTGGACTTGCACCCGCCCGTCGAACACCTGTCCGTGTAAGCAGTGTGAGAGCAAAAGCGACCGTTTTCATGCAATCTTTCGATTCTTTAAAAAAGACTGCATTTAGATTTGCCACTTTGCCGAGTTCTTTGTATAATTCGGCACCTGTTCAGCAAAACAGCTAAACAGGTAAGTAAGACAGTGGTGGCTGTAGCTCAGTTGGTAGAGTCCAGGATTGTGATTCCTGTTGTCGTGGGTTCGAGCCCCATCAGCCACCCCACAGAATAAAGAAGAGCCCGGTTTTCGAACCGGGCTTTTTCTATTCCAGGCCAGCTTTTTTCTTTTTCAGATACCCGCCCCGGTATCGCTTCCTGTAAAAAATTCATTAGTGCAAATTTGACCATCACCCTACTCTGGGGTGCGGCCTGGACCGCCCCATAAAAACAGTACGGAGACAACGATGAAGCAAATCCTGGCAGCACTGTGCCTGATGTTCTGCGCCCATGCGGCGCAAGCGGTCAACCTGACGGGCGTGCCCAACGCGCACGACCCCGGCACCCTCACGCGCGACGGCGACACGTATTTCAATTTCACGACGGGCGATGGCATCTGGTATTCCACCTCGACGGACCTACTGAAATGGTCGGCCGGCCCCGCGCCCGTGTTCAGCACGCCGCCGGCATGGATCGCCAATAAAATCCCCAACTTCAGCGGCTCGTACTGGGCGCCGGACGTGATCCACATGAACGGCTATTACTATTTGTATTACTCGGTGTCCACCTTCGGCACGTCCGTGTCGGCCATCGGCGTGGCCCGCTCGGCCTCGCTGAAAAATCCCAGCTGGACGGACCTGGGCATCGTCGTGCAATCATATGGGGGCGGCGCGGAAATCAATGCCATCGATCCAGCCCTGTTCCGCGATTACGACGGCAAGGTTTACATGTCGTATGGCTCGTTTTTCGGCGGCATCGGCGTGACGGAAATCAACCAGGCCACGGGCAAAACCACGGGCAACGTCACCACCATCCTCGGTGGCGGCGGCAAGGATATCGAAGCGCCCTACATCACGCGCGATGGCGACAATTACTATCTGTTCGTCAACCGCGGCAAATGCTGCCAGGGCGCCGCCAGCACGTATTACGTGGAAGTGCAGCGCGCCAGCAGCGTGACGGGGCCGTACAGCGGCACGCGCACGGTGCTGCCCAACCTCGACGGCAGATACAAGGGCCCGGGACATATCGGCGTGCTCAAGCAGGATGGCTGCAACTACACGTCGATCCACTACTACGACGTCAACGACAATGGCGCGGCCAAGCTCGATATCTTAAAAATGACGTATGAGGGCGGCTGGCCCAGCCTGACGCGCAATTTCTCCATCGCCAGCTGCGGCGGCATCTCGGACGGCCCCACGGTGCTGCGCTCACGCCTGAGCGGCAAGGCGCTGGCCGTGGCGGGCGCCGGCACGGCGAATGGCGCGCTGGTGCAGCAGCAAACGTATACGGGGGCAAAACACCAGCAATGGTATGTGGTGGGACATGGCGACGGCTACTATAGCCTGATCAATGCGAACAGCCTGCTGGGCCTGGACGACTACAACAACTCGACCACGGCCGGCACGAATATCGCACAATGGAGCTATTGGGGCGGACTGGGCCAGCAATGGCATTTCGCCAGCCCCGTTGCCGGCTACCAGACGATCAACAACCGCTACAGCAACCTGACCCTGGATGTCTTAAATCTGAGCACGGCGGAAAACGCGCAGATCATCCAGTGGAATCTGACCAACGCGAACAACCAGCAGTGGTCGCTGAGCCGGCCGTAGGTCAGCGAACTACCCCGCCAGCACCGACTGCACCGTCGTCGCCAGGTCTTCCAGGCGCACGGGCTTGACGAGGAAGTGGCGGAAGCCAACGGCCAGCGCGTCGTCCATGTACATGGGCAGGCTGTGGCCGGTGACGGCGATCAGCACGGCGTTGGCCGTCTCGGGATTGTGGTGCAGGCGGCGGCCGATTTCGATGCCGCTGATGCCGGGCATTTCGATGTCGAGGTAGACGGCGTCGGGCACGCACAGCTTGACTTGCTCGACGGCCATCTGCCAGTTGCGCACCACCACGGCGTGGTGGCCCAGCGCTTCGAGCAGCATGGCCAGCGATTCGCCCACTTCCTGGTTGTCGTCGACCACCAGCAGATTCAATTTGCGCGCAGCACTTGCCGGCTGGTCGCCCTGGCGGCGTTCCACGGAGGAAATGCCTGGTGTCGTTTCAGTTGTCTGGCTCATTGTACGTTCACGTCTGACGGCTGCAAAAGCGGGAGTATACAAGAAGCGCACGCAATGCCGCCGCACCCGAGCAATGGTGCCAAGCGGCAATCCGGGCGACTCGCTGTACCGGATCAACAACACTTGCTTGCTACTCACAGGGAAAGCCGGCACTACGCAGTGTTCGCAATTGACGGATAAAATGAGAATCATTATCATTCTTATCCCCTTGCGCCGGATGTCCACGCCACGATGTTGTCGCGCCGCCCGATTGCCCGCGCAAACATTGTCATTACGGAGATCCATGCATGGCCGCCACATTTTCCACACTGCCCTTTTCGCTGCGCCCGTGCGCGCTGGCCATCGCCCTCGCCTGCCTGAACGCGCCCATCGTCGCGCAGGCACAGCAAGCCAATACGGCTGATAACGCCGGTCCCATCCTGGAATCGATCCAGGTCAGCAGCAATCTGCTGGGCACCAGCATGGCCGCCAGCACGAAGAATTTCGCGGGTGCCCGCACGGTAGTGCAAAAGGATGACATCGAGAACTCGGGCGCAACCAGCCTCAGCGACGTGATGCGCCGCATTCCCGGCGTGCAGATCAGCGACAACTCGGGCAGCGCCGGCAGCGCCATCTCGCTCAATATAGGCGTGCGCGGCCTGGCCGGGCGCTATTCGCCGCGCAGCACGGTCTTGCTGGACGGCATCCCGATGTCGGTGGCGCCGTATGGCCAGCCGCAACTGTCGTTCGCGCCCGTCAGCCTGGCCAATGTCGAGGCGGTCGACGTGGTGCGCGGTGGCGGCGCCGTGCGCTTCGGCCCGCAAAACGTGGGCGGCATCATCAACTTCAAGACGCGCCGCGTGCCCACCACGCCAGGCATCACGGGCGACGCCACCGTACGCTACAACTCGTACAGCGAAGTGGGCCACAACACGCAGGCCAGCGTCTTTGCCGGCACCCAGCTCGACAGCGGCCTGGGCCTGGCCGTGCTGTATTCCGGCATCCGCGGCAGCGACTGGCGCGTGGGCAGCGATGAGAAGGTCAACGACTTCGCCCTCAAGTTCCGCTACGACCTGAGCCCGACGGCCGAGGTGTACGCCAAGCTGTCCTACTACGACGTGACGTCGCGCACGCCGGGCGGCCTGACCGCCGCGCAATACAAGCAGGACCCGTTCCAGAACACGCGCCCGACCGACTTCTGGAGCGGCGAGCGCAAGGCCTTCGACATCGGCTACCTGAACGCGCTGTCAGGCACGCAGGAATTCGAGGTGCGCGCCTATTACAACAAAAGTTCGCGTGAAAGCACCCTGATCAGCGGAAAAAACCTGGGCCGCCAGCCGCGCAACTATGAAACGACGGCCATCGAGCCGCGCTACACGCAGCGCTTTACGACCGGCAAGGTGTCGCAGGATGTCACCGTCGGCTACCGCTACCTGGCCGAACGGGCCGACGAGAGCATCTATAATGTCGTCATCGCCAGCGGCGTGCGGCAGGCGCCGACGCGCTTCGCCGACAACTCGACCGATGCGCAAGCCGTGTATATCGACGACAAGATCGCCATCGACGCGTGGCGCATCACGCCGGGCGTGCGCTACGAGCACATCAAGACGGAACGCTTCAACCACTTGCCGACCGACCAGAAGATCGATCTGCTCAACAACAAGGCCCTGCCCTCGCTGAACGTGGCCTACTTGCTCAACAACAACGTGACCTTGTTCGGCAATTACAACAGCTCGTTTGGCGCCGTGCAAAATACGCAGCTCAATGCGCAATCGAGCAAGAACCCGCTGCAGCCGGAGCTGGCGAAAACGGCCGAACTGGGCGCGCGCTGGAAGAGCGGCCAGCTGTCGGCCGAAGCAACCTTGTTCAACATCAAGTTCGACAACCAGATCCAGTCCGTCGGCAGCGGCGAAAATGTCGTCTTCTACAACGTGGGCGCCACGCACCACCGGGGCCTGGAATCGGCCGTCGACTACCACTTCGACAAGTCCGGCCCGCTGGCCGGCTTGAACGCCTACGCCACCTATACCTATACCAAGGCGACCTTGCAGGATGGCGTGAACGCGGGCAACGACGTGCCCTTCTATTCGCGCACCACGGACACCATCGGCGCCCACTACCAGCTGAGCGCCTGGGGCTTCGACCTGTCGAGCAGCCACCAGAGCCGCCAGTTCGCCGACGAAGCCAATACCATGGCGGAAAACGCGGCTGGTAACTTGGGCGTGATTCCCGGCTTCCGTACCTGGAATACGCAAATGAAATGGAAAGTGCCAGGCCAGAACGGCCTGGAACTGGTTGCCGGCGTCAACAACCTCGCCGACAAGCGCTACTTCACGCGCACCTCGGATGGCAACCTAGGCAAGCTGGTGGGCGCGCCGCGCATGGTCTACCTGCAGGGCCGCCTGGCCTTCTGACCTAATCCGACGCCCCGCCTATCGCATCGATAGGCGGGGACGCACGCTTGCGGCAGACAACAGCCTGCACCATTGTTGTAATGGTGCAGGCTTTTTTTTACGCACTCGATGTCACAAAAATTCTTTGCTGCAAGCACGCTCAAGGCCGTGTTCGCTCTGGAGCAAAATTGCAATTAGTTCATCATGGAAATCAATTGCAGTACAGACACAAATGATTTCACAGTTACAAATATTTTCAGCGAGCGAATGTTCTTTATGTGATTTTTGGTGATATTCTTTAAATGTCATTTAAGAAATTGAATGATCTTTTAATCAACTAAAACGAGAGCTCACATGAACACGCCTGCCACCTTGCTGAAAATTGCCGCACTGGCCACCCTGGTCACCGCCGGCGCCGCCAACGCCGCGACCGAACTGGTGGTCAACGGTAGTTTTGAAAGCAACGCCATTTCCTCGTCCTACGCCCAGCTGAGCGCCGTCACGGGCTGGAGCTCATCCGTCAGCGGCAACACGGCGTTTGAAATCCAGAAGGGCGCAACGCAAGGCGGCCAGGGCGGCTTCAACCCTGTCGCCGCCGATGGCATCCAATATCTGGAACTGAACACGGAAAGCCTGTCGTCCACCTACCAGAGCATCGCTACCACGGCCGGTGGCACCTACGCGTTGTCGTTCGCCTATTCGGGCCGTCCCGACACGCCAGGCGGCGCCAGCAGCCTGATGAATGTCTACTGGGGCTCGACCCTGCTGACGCCAACGGCACTGGTCGGCAACACGGGCGGCACCTGGCAAACCTACAGCCAGAACCTGACGGCGCTAGGTTCGTCCACCGTACTGCGCTTCGAATCGATCGGCCCGGTCTCCGCACCGACCTATGGTTCCTACCTGGACAGCGTTTCGGTGACGGCCGCCGTGCCGGAACCGGAAACCTACGCCATGATGCTGCTGGGCCTGGGCTTGCTGGGCTTCATGGCACGCCGCAAGACTGCCGCCTGAGTCCCGGCAGTCGCTGCGCAACAGCCGTCCCGCCGTTTGGCCGGACGGCTTTTTCACGTTTGAAAAAGCATGCACAGCCGCATTAAATGTTGCCAAAAAGAATTAAATTAGCGCTACAATAGCGGGGTATCAAGCAATGCCAAGCATCGCTCCGCCAGGGCCCCTACCCCGCCCTGATCATCAGCACGCATTTTTTGAACAGGATGACTGGCGCTGCCGGGCCCGATCGCGCTCCCGGCACGGCCACCACACACGCACCATGTCTGCAGAAAAAACCATTACCGAAACGAGTTCCTACGGCAAGGAAACGCCCGTGGGACGTCCCGACATCGATGGCCGCGCCGGCATTTTCGTGCCCACGGCGGAATTCGACATCAGCAACACCACCACCATCCGCAAGGGCGCGGGCATTGTCGGCTTCGGCAACCTCGATGGCACCCTGACCGTGTATTTCGAAGCGAACCGCTTCGACGAAAGCAATCTGCACAAATGGGAACACAAGGCGCGCAAGGCGTATGACCGCATGGTCATGGGCGCGCCCACGGTGTCGAAAGCGAAAATCGATGCGCGCATGCTGGAGCAGGTGGGCATCATCGATGGCATGGGCATCAACCTCAAGCATCCGGAACGCCTGACGCACTGGCTGGCGATTTCGAACGTGCCGGACACGGCGCCCGAAGAGCCGGTAGTGCGCTGGAAAAACCGCTAAGTAATCCTCAGGAAATTATTGTGAAGTTATGACAAACAGAACCTGATGCTATGCAAGGCGCCCGCTGCGACGCAGTGCGAGCACTGCTAGCAGTGGGCAACGCCGCAGAGCGCAGGTTATGGAAGTCAGAAATCGCAATAATTTATTGGGGGTTACTCAGACGCCGGAGAGCGAGGCGGGGCGCCAGGCGCGAGGTGTTGTCCTACAAGGTGGCGGACATTCATCCGATGCCCAAAGGCATCAACTCATCCTATGATGAAAGCCTGACAACACACCTCATCCCACTCAGGAGTACGACATGTCCCGCCTCATCCCGATCAGCTTTGGCGCCTTGCAAATAGGTCTGGCAGCGGCGGCGATGTACATCCTGTGCTCGGCGGACGTGCTGCACCAGGGCTCGGTGTATTTCCACTAGTAAAATGACAAAGCCGGACAAGCAGCGCTTGTCCGGCTTTGTCCTGCACGCCACCGCAATAGACTAGCGGCGGCCGTGGTAGCGGCCATGCCCGCCCCAGCCGCCGCGGTGTCCACCGTAGCGCCCAAAGCCAAACATGAAGTCCAGCCCGATCGTCACAGGTGGATTGTAATAATACGGTTGCGGCGCATACACGGGCGCCGGCACATACACGGGCTGCTGCACGTAGACAGGCTGTTGCTGCACATATACGGGCTCATTCGTGTATTCCACGCGAGGCGCGCTCATCACGCGGCCCGACTGCACCGGCTCGGACGAGACCGTATGCCATTCATAGGGATTGTAGGCCCCCTGTGGCGCGCGCGAACCGTAATACGCGGGGCCGGGCGGCGCCACGGCACAGCCACCCAGGGCGGCCAGCGAAATTACTGCCAACAGGGTTTTCATCGCAATTCTCCTAATGTGTACTACTTAATTAAGTACTATAAGAAATTACGTGGTGCTTTGCTGCGCTTTTACCGATTGTTACACCCCGACGCACGCCGCAACATAAAATGTGGCAAAGCCGCCACAAGCGGCCCACGCCGCATGTTTCCTCAAATAAACGGAATCGCGCACGTATCGATGGCCTTGCCGGCCGCATCGTAGCGCTGCACGCACACCTGGTAGCGCACGCCGTAATCGAGCTCGACCTGCTCGACCTTTCCATACTTCAATTTCCAGCTGGGCTGCACCTGTTGCCGCCCCGTCAGCGCGGCCACATCCTGGGGAATCGCCATCGCCGTTTGCGTCTCGCCCTGGCGCGCATCCTGGCGCCGCGCCACGTCGATCGACACATTTACGGCCAGGTCGACGCCGCCGTCCGCATAGCTCAGCGTGGGCGCGCCGCGCTGCGCCCGCATCACGCCCCAGGCGCAAGGCTTGCCGGCCTCGCATTGCTTCAGCTGCGCCAGCGGAAAATATTCAGGGGCAATCTTGCCATTCTTGATGGGCCAGCTGGTGCGCACGCCGTCGCGCTTGCCCGTCAGGGGATTGTCCCAGCTCAGGCTATTGACGACGGCGACGGTCTGCCCCGCCTGCAAGCCCACGGGCGTGCCCAGCGATGCGCAGGCGGAAAGCAACAAACCGGTGGCGGCCAGGAAAGAAAGTGTCAGGATGCGCTGCATGATAGGCCTCTTGTAGTGGGAGATCCCGAAGATATGTTTCGAGGGTAACAGAATCGGCGGCAACAGTGCCGTTGGCTGGCGCACATAACACTACGGGCGGCACCCTTGCAGGCGCCGCCCGTAGCGGATACGGCCATGCCGGGAGCTCGGCTCCCGGCGATACGTGGATCAGTCCAGTTTCCAGGCGTAATCGACCTTGGTCCAGGTTTGCGCCGCGGCGCCATCCTTGGTGCCCGGCTTGAACTTGCACGCGGACAGGGCCTTGATGGCGGCCTTGTCCAGGTTCTTGAAGCCGCTGCTCTTCTCGACTTTCGAATCGGCAACGGTACCATCGGCATTGACCAGGAAGGACATCGACACGGTGCCCTGCTCTTCGTTCATCAGCGAGGCTTTCGGATAGTCGGCCTTGCAGTTCTTGGCATCGAACGACGCCGGCACCTCGGCCGCGAAGGCGGCGGAAGAAACGGACACCAGCAAGGCTGCTGCAACACTCATCAAACGCTTATTCTCAAACATGTGCTTCCCCATGATTATTATCAAATACGGTAGTTACAACTTCCTGTGCGCTGTTGGCCGCGCTTAAAACTCTTCCCACTCGTCATTGCTGCCGGCGCCTGCCGCCTTGCGTGGCGCCGCAGCCGCCACGGGAGCGGCCGCTTCCGTCTTGCGCGTCAACGACTTCACCGGGCGCAATGCCGGCGCCGGCTTGCGCACGGCCACCGGTGCGGCGGCCACGGGTGCCGGCACATATGCCACCGGCTTCTCTTCGCCTTCGACCAGTTTGAAGATGCTGACCACGTGGGCCAGTTCGGCCGCCTGGTCCTGCAGGCTTTGCGCCGCGGCGGCTGCCTGCTCCACCAGGGCGGCATTTTGCTGCGTCATGCCATCCATCTCGATGATCGACAGGTTGACCTGTTCGATGCCGGCGCTTTGTTCCTGGCTGGCACTGGCGATCTCGCTCATGATGTCGGTCACGCGGCGCACGCTGTCGACCACTTCGCCCATCGTCACGCCGGCCTGGCCGACCAGACGCGTGCCGCGCTCCGTCTTCTCGGCCGAGTCGTCGATGAGGATCTTGATTTCCTTCGCCGCACCAGCGGAACGCTGGGCCAAGTTGCGCACTTCCGACGCCACCACGGCAAAGCCGCGGCCTTGCTCGCCGGCACGGGCTGCTTCAACGGCCGCGTTCAGCGCCAGGATGTTGGTCTGGAAGGCGATGCCATCGATCACGCCAATGATGTCGACAATCTTCTTCGCCGACTCATTGATCGAGCTCATGGTGTCGACCACTTGCGACACGACGGAGCCGCCCTTGATGGCGACATCCGAGGCCGTGGCGGCCAGCTTGTTGGCTTCCCGCGCATTGTCCGCATTCTGTTTCACGGTCGAGGTCAGTTCTTCCATGGCCGACGCTGTTTTTTCCAGCGCGCTGGCCTGCATTTCCGTCCGCGACGACAGGTCGATATTGCCGTCGGCAATTTCGCGCGAGGCCGTGCCGATGGTTTCCGTACCAACGCGCACCTGGCCGACGATGCCCACCAGGCTGTTGCGCATTTCCTTCATTTCCGCCAGGAGGCTGGACGTGTCGGAAGGCTGTGTATGGATGCCGATCGACAGGTCGCCATTGGCGATGCTGCCGGCGATCGATGCCGTGTAGTCAGGCTCGCCGCCCAGCTGTTTCAGCAAGCCGCGGGTAATCACCAGTGCCGCCGCCACGCCCATCGCCACAGCCAGTACGCCGAGGATGATCATGAACAGGCGCGCGCTGTCGAAGGCCTTGCGGGCGTCCGCTTGCATCTGCTCGTTGAGCTTGTCTTCCAGCACGGCCAGTTGCTCCAGCGCTTCCATCCATTTTTTCTGTACCGGGCGGATTTCCTTGATCATCACGCGCGTGGCGCCTTCCGCATCGTTGGCCATCCACAGTGCGGATGCCTTGGCGATGGCCGGCATGGCGGCCGCTTCGTATTCCTTGATCGAGGCCAGCAGGGCTTTTTCTTCAGAAGTGGACTCGACGGCGAATTTCTCTTCGAGCTTCTTCTGCGTTTCCTGATAGGTGCTCGTCTGCGTCTTGATACGCGCCATTTCCGGCTCCATATCGCTCGCGTCGGTCATCAGGGTCAGGATGCGCAGCGAGGTGATGCGGTCGCTGACGTTGCCACGCATGTCGATCACCAGGCGGGTGACGACGTTGTTGACATTGATCACGTGATCGAGACGTTCCTGGATTTGCGCCATGCGCGCGATGCCGAGGACGGTCACGGCCACCAGCAGAACCAGTACCAGGGCGAAACCCAGGCCCAGGCGGGTACCAACCTTCATTTTTGCTAAATTCATTTCGGCTCTTCGTAAATGAAACTATTGATAAGGATTTTTGCCCGGCACGACAAGACGAAGGCTGCGCAACACCGGCATCCGCCCTTACCCATTGGTATGCTGGCGGTATCCGGCCGCACGCAGCCCGGGGTACTTCCTGGTCTTTCTGCAGCCCTGGAAATGCCAGTGACTGCGAATGCAAACTTGTTCCGCACGCTGAATTTTTGACACCGTTGATGTGAGATCAACATCAAACATTCATATGAGAAATATTTGTCTATAATCAATTATAGGTGTAAATTTTGCCTCAAAGCAAGCAATATGTACCCGAATAAATGGCTGATTAACTTTCTTCGGGGAAATGGCAACAACGCCGTTTCTTGCCTCTTAGAAATGCCCCACGACAGTGCGGGCATGCGCCGAAACAGCGCATTTACAACACATGGCATAGCCATATGACATCGTTTTGGGAGGGGGACTCAGAGGAAGGGGAAGTGCGGACAATACCAGTGCGAAGTAGCACCGGTATAGACAAGTTGACTCAGCTGTCCCAGCTGCAATGCATCACATAGGCGTGGCACTCTGTGCCGAAGACAAAGACGCTCCAGATGGCGCCCAATTGACCGGCCAGGCTGCGCTGGCTAGACGATACCAGTTGATACCAGTTCGGCTCGCTGCCCAGCAGTTCGGCCAGTTCGCGCTCGAAACCGTCATATAAACGGGTGTCGAGCGGCTGGCGGTCCGCCTCGCTCGTCGGATGCAGGCGCTCGAGCAGCCACTGGCGCGGCGTGCACAAGGCGCCGCTGCACACAACCGTTTCGAGCGGCTGCAGACGCAAGCCGTCGGGCGTCACATCCAGCGCGCGGCACAGTGCATCGAACGATGCCTGCGGCGGCCATGGCCCCAGATACGTGCAGAGCAAGTCGCTGCCGTCATCCTTGAGCGCGCTGACGGCTTGCAGGTAGCCGTCGATGTGGCGCGCATGGCCGTGGAAATCGTCCATTACGCAGGCAGCGACAAGCGCGCCGCCGCTTCCAGCAGCAAACGCGGATCGCCCGAGGCCAGCTTCTTGGAATCGGACAGGGTCTGGCGGAAGCCGCGCGCGCCAGGCAGGTTTTGCATCAGGCCCAGCATGTGGCGCGTGACGCTGTTTAGTTTTAATCTTCCCGCTTCCTTTTCCAGCTGCGCGCTGATATACGGAATCATCGCTTCGAGCACCTGTTCGCGCGTTTTCACGGGCGCATCGTCGCCGTAATAGCGCTGGTCGAACTGCGCCATCACATACGGGTTGTGATACGCCTCGCGGCCCAGCATCACGCCATCGAGGTGCTGCAGGTGCAGGTCGATTTCATCGAGCGTCTTGATGCCGCCATTGATGATGAACTCGAACTGGGGAAAGTCGCGCTTCAGGTGGTAGGCGTAATCGTATTTCAGGGGCGGCACTTCGCGGTTTTCCTTCGGGCTCAGGCCTTTCAGGATGGCGTTGCGCGCATGCACGATAAACGTCTTGCAGCCGGCGTCGGCCACGGTACCGACGAAATCGCGCACGAAGTCATACGACTCGCTGTCATCGATGCCGATGCGGTGTTTCACCGTGACGTCGATATCGACCACGTCGCGCATGGCTTTCACGCAGTCGGCCACCAGTTGCGGCTCGGCCATCAGGCAGGCGCCGAATGCGCCCTTCTGCACGCGCTCGGACGGGCAGCCGCAGTTCAGGTTGACCTCGTCGTAGCCCCATTGCTGGCCCAGCTTGGCGCTCGTGGCCAAGTCCTTCGGATCGCTGCCGCCCAGCTGCAGGGCGACGGGATGCTCTTCCTCGTTGAAGCGCAAATGGCGCTCCACGTCGCCGTAGACCAGCGCGCCCGTCGTCACCATCTCGGTGTAGAGCCAGGTGTGGCGCGTGATTTCGCGGTGGAACTTGCGGCAATGGCGGTCGGTCCAGTCCATCATCGGGGCGACGGACAGGCGGCGGGAAGGCAAAGAAGAGGAAGTCATGGTGTATACAAAAAACAGGAGCTGCAAATAACAAACCCGTTGCGCGCCTCACCGGTGAAGGAAAGGCGGAGCAACGGGCTTGAGCGTGGCATGGCCCGCAGGCCATGCGCTACAACAGATTACGAATCGCGCGACGCTTTTTTACGCTCGTGCTCTTTCAGGAAGCGCTTGCGCAGACGGATCGATTTAGGCGTGATTTCCACCAGTTCGTCGTCCTCGATGAATTCGACTGCGTATTCCAGCGACATCTGAATTGGCGGTACCAGGCGCACCGCTTCGTCGGTACCCGACGAACGCACGTTGGTCAGCTGCTTGCCCTTGATCGGGTTGACGACCAGGTCGTTGTCGCGCGAGTGGATACCGATGACCATGCCTTCGTAGACTGGGTCATTGTGCGATACGAACATGCGGCCGCGGTCTTGCAGTTTCCAGATAGCGTAGGCAACAGCGGCGCCGTCATCTTGCGAGATCAGCACGCCGTTACGACGGCCGGCCATTTCGCCACGGGTGTTGTCGACTGGAGCGTATTCATGGAATACGTGGCTCATCAAGCCGGTGCCGCGGGTCAGGGTCATGAATTCGCCCTGGAAGCCGATCAGGCCACGCGCCGGGATCAGGTACTCGAGACGCACGCGGCCCTTGCCATCCGATTCCATGTTTTGCAGGTCGCCACGACGACGGCCCAGTTCTTCCATGACGCCGCCCTGGTTGACTTCTTCAACGTCAACGGACAGGTTTTCAAACGGCTCGTGGCGCACGCCATCAACCATTTTGAAGACCACGCGTGGACGCGATACGGCCAGCTCGAAGCCTTCGCGACGCATGTTTTCGATCAGAATCGTCAGGTGCAGCTCGCCGCGGCCCGATACTTCGAAGATCGTGTCGTCGTCGGTTGGTGCCACGCGCAGAGCAACGTTGGCTTTCAATTCTTTTTCCAGACGGTCACGCAGTTGACGCGAGGTAACGAACTTGCCTTCGCGGCCAGCCAGCGGCGAGTTGTTGACCATGAAGTTCATGGTCAGGGTAGGCTCGTCGACGGTCAGCATCGGCAGCGCTTCCGGGGTGTCCAGTGCGCACAGGGTCGAACCGATGCCGATTTCGTCGATACCGTTGATCAGGCAGATGTCGCCGGCGACAGCTTCGTCAACCAGCACGCGCTCCAGGCCCTTGAAGTTCAGCACCTGGTTGATGCGGCCCTTGATCGGGGTCGCGCCTGGGCCATTGATGACCAGCACGTCTTGACCGACTTTGACGGTACCGCGGTTGACGCGGCCAATGCCGATCTTGCCGACGTACGACGAGTAGTCCAGCGAGGTGATCTGCATTTGCAGCGGGCCTTCAGGATTGTCGTCGCGTACTGGAACGTGTTCCAGGATGGCGTCGAACATCGGCTTCATGTCGCCGCCGCGCACGTCTTCGGTCAGGCCGGCATAGCCGTTCAAGCCCGAAGCGTAAATGATAGGGAAATCCAGTTGTTCGTCGGTAGCGCCCAGCTTGTCGAACAGTTCGAACGTCTGGTTGATGGCCCAGTCCGGACGTGCGCCTGGACGGTCGATCTTGTTGACGATAACGATAGGCTTCAGACCCAGTGCCAGCGCTTTACGCGTGACGAAACGGGTTTGCGGCATCGGGCCTTCCTGTGCATCGATCAGCAGCAGAACCGAGTCCACCATCGACAGAACACGTTCCACTTCGCCGCCGAAGTCGGCGTGGCCTGGGGTGTCGACGATGTTGATGTGGGTGCCTTCGTACTCAACGGCGCAGTTCTTCGACAGAATCGTAATGCCGCGCTCCTTTTCCAGGTCGTTCGAGTCCATGACTCGGGTGTCGACCGCTTGGTTTTCACGGAAGGTGCCGGACTGGCGCAGCAGCTGATCCACCAGCGTGGTTTTGCCGTGGTCAACGTGGGCGATAATGGCGATATTACGAATTGCGCGTTTTGTATTTGACATGGTCGTAGTAGTTACTGAAAAACTGCGGAGTGCGTACAAGGTGTACGAGATACCCGAATGCTAATCTATTTCCGGAACCGCGTAGTATAGCATGTTGCGTTGCAACGCTATCTAAAAATGCTGGCGGCTCTTGCAGTCGGGGACGATTTGTTTAAAAAAGCGACACTGGTTGAAGAGTGTCGCTGGGTAATGTGACGTTGCTGTGACTTATTGGTGTGCCGTGGCAATGAGGCGTTCCGGCGCCAGGATGCTGTATTCCTGCAACTGGCCCGTGCCCAGCAGCTTGCTGTCGTGATACACGCGCACCCTGCCCGGCTCGGCTGGCACGGCGACGTCTTCCTTGCCCAGCGCGATGCGCTGGCCATGCAGGAAACGCTTGGCCAATTCTTCCGTCAGCTGGACGGCCGGGAAACTCGACAGCAAGGCATCGACGGGCGCCAGCAAACTCAACGGCGCGGCATGCGCCGTCAGTTCTTCAAGCGTGACGACGCCGTCAAGCGTCAGGTTGCCCACGTGCGTGCGGCGCAAGGCGTTCAGATGGCCGCCGCAACCGAGGGCATGGCCAATGTCTTCGCCCAGCACGCGGATATACGTGCCCTTGCTGCACATCACGGACAATTTCAGGAACGGGGCTTCATAGCCGAGGAACTCGAGCTTGTGGATGGTCACCGGGCGCGCTTCGCGCTCCAGGGTGATGCCCGCCCTTGCATACTCATATAGGGGCTTGCCGTCCCTTTTCAAGGCCGAGTACATGGGCGGCGTCTGCAGGATAGGCCCGCGGAACTGCGCCAGCACCGCTTCGATCTGCTCTTCGGTGACGTTGACGTCGCGCGTTTCCAGTACTTCGCCTTCCGTGTCGCCCGTGTCCGTCGTCTGTCCCAAGTGCACCAGGGTTTCGTAGGTTTTGTCGGCTTCCAGCAAATCCTGCGAGAACTTGGTAGCCTCGCCAAAGCACAGCGGCAGCAAGCCCGTGGCGAACGGATCCAGGGTGCCCGTATGACCGGCCTTCTTTGCGTTCAAGACGCGCTTGGCCTTGATCAGGGCGTCGTTGCTGGACCAGCCCACAGGCTTATCCAACAGCAAGACGCCATCGACCAGGTCGCGCACCCGCTTGATGCCGGGCGGTTTCTTCGGACCCGCCACTGTTATTGCTCGTCCGCTTCTGGTTTGACATCCGGCTCGGCGTCGGCCGCGCGCGTGGCGTTGGCCTTGTCGATCAGGAGCGACATTTCCATGCCGCGCGAGGTCGAGCTGTCGTGCACGAAATGCAGCATCGGCAGGGTGTGGATGTGCAGGCGCTTGCCCAGCAAGCCACGGATGAAGCCGGACGCGGCCATCAGGCCTTCGGTGGTGTTCTTGATGGCTTCCTTGCTGTCTTTCAACATCGTGAAAAACACCTTGGCGTGCGCGTAATCGGGCGTGATCTGCACTTCGGTGATGGTGATCATCGTGCCGACGCGTGGATCCTTCAATTCGTAGGCGACGATTTCAGCCAGATCGCGCTGGATCTGGTCGGCCACGCGCAAGCCGCGCGCTGGCATGGTTTTGCTATGTTTAGCCATGATTTTATGCTGTCCTAAGTGCCGCAGGGCGCATGGGTCAAACGGTTGCCCGTTGACCAATGCGCCCCACGTGTTTGCGCGGACATCACTATGTCCGCGCCATTGCTTCTGTGATTACAGGGTACGAGCGATTTCCTGGACTTCGAACACTTCCAGCGTGTCGCCAACCTGAATGTCGTTGTAGTTCTTCAACGACAGGCCGCACTCGAGACCGGCGCGAACTTCTTTCGCATCGTCCTTGAAGCGTTTCAGGGAGTCGATCTCGCCGCTCCACACCACGATGTTGTTGCGCAACAGGCGGACGGAAGAAGCACGCTTGACCACGCCATCGGTGACCAGGCAACCGGCAATCGCGCCCACTTTCGAGACCAGGATAACCTGGCGGATCTCGACCTGGCCGATGACGGTTTCGCGTTTCTCTGGTGCCAACATGCCCGACAACGCCGATTTGATCTCGTCGATCGCATCGTAAATGATGTTGTAGTAGCGAATGTCCACGCCATTCGACTCGGCCAGCTTGCGTGCCTGGGCATCAGCACGGGCGTTAAAGCCGATGATGACCGCTTTCGAGGCGACTGCCAGGTTGACGTCCGATTCCGTGATGCCGCCGACGGCTGCGTGCACAACTTGTACGCGCACTTCGGAGGTCGACAGTTTCTGCAGCGAACCGACCAGCGCTTCTTGCGAACCTTGCACGTCGGTTTTGATGATCAGCGGCAAGTTTTTCACTTCGCCTTCGGCCATCTGGTCGAACATGTTTTCCAGTTTCGCAGCTTGCTGTTTCGCCAGTTTCACGTCGCGGAACTTACCTTGACGGAACAGACCGATTTCACGCGCTTTGCGCTCGTCAGCCATGACGACGACTTCTTCACCGGCAACCGGCACTTCCGTCAAGCCCTGGATTTCGACCGGAATCGAAGGACCGGCTTCAGCGATCGACTTGCCGTTCTCGTCCAGCATGGCGCGAACACGGCCATACGAAGAGCCAGCCAGAATCACGTCGCCGCGCTTCAGGGTACCGGACTGCACCAGGATCGTCGCGACAGGACCACGGCCCTTGTCCAGACGTGCCTCGACGACCAGGCCGCGCGCAGGTGCATCGACCGGTGCCGTCAGCTCCAGCACCTCGGCTTGCAACAGCACTTGTTCCAGCAGGTCGTCGATACCTTGACCCGTTTTGGCCGAGACCGGCACGAATGGCGATTCGCCACCGTATTCTTCCGGCACGACTTGTTCTGCGACCAGTTCCTGCGTCACGCGGTCCACGTTGCCACCCGGTTTGTCGACCTTGTTGATCGCCACCACCAGCGGTACGCCGGCTGCTTTTGCATGGGCAATCGCTTCTTTCGTTTGCGGCATCACGCCATCGTCGGCGGCAACCACCAGAATGACGATGTCGGTTGCCTTGGCGCCACGGGCACGCATCGCGGTAAACGCTTCGTGGCCCGGGGTGTCGAGGAAGGTGATCATGCCGCGTGGCGTATCGACGTGGTAAGCGCCGATATGCTGCGTAATGCCACCGGCTTCGCCGGATGCAACCTTGGCGCGACGGATGTAATCGAGCAACGAGGTCTTACCATGGTCGACGTGACCCATGACGGTGACCACCGGTGCGCGTGGCTTGGTTTCGAAGTGCGCGTGTTCGCCCACATCGGCCAGCAGCGCTTCCGGATCGTCCAGTTCGGCGGCGAACGCCTTGTGGCCCATTTCTTCCACCAGAATCATGGCGGTTTCCTGGTCCAGCACCTGGTTGATCGTGCACATCTGGCCCAATTTCATCAAATGCTTGATGACTTCGGATGCCTTGACGGACATTTTGTGCGCCAGTTCGGCCACGGTGATCGTTTCCGGTACGTGCACGTCTTTGACGACGGCTTCCGTAGGAGCCTGGAAGTTCGATTCACGGTCGTCATGGTGCGTCGGGCGACGGCCCTTCGCGCCACCGCGCCAGCTGTCACGGCCGCCTGGGCCGCTATTGCCGCGTGGCTTGGGACCACCGGTGGTGCCGCGTTTTTTCGCGTCATCGGACCAGGTGGACGACACATTGGCCGACTTGATCGATTTCTTGTCTGCAACAGCAGGCTTCTTGTCGCCCGGCTTGTCGCCAGGCTTCTTGTCAGCAGGCTTGTGCAGGGTGCCTTCCGGCGCCTTCGGCTTGACGGGAACCGGTACGGGTTCCGGTGCCTTGATGGCGCGGCGTGGCGCGTTCATCATGGCCTTGATCTGGGCAACTTCGTCGGCAACGGCCTTGCGTGCACGCTCGGTGGCTTCCGCTTTGTCAGCGGCTTCCTTGGCGGCAACAGCAGCGGCAGCCGCTTTCTTCTTCGCTTCTTCAGCGGCAGCAGCTTTTTTCGCTTCGGCGGCGGCGTCGTCAACGACAGGCGCAGCGGCGCTGGCGGCAGGCGCAGCAGCAGCTTTGGCGGCAGCTTTCTTCGCTTCTGCTTCAGCTTCTTTCTTCGCAGCCAATTCAGCCTGTTGCGTGGCTTTCGCCTGGGCTTCTTTTTCCGCGTCGAGCTTGGCCAGACGTTCTTGCTTTTCGCGCAGATCGGCTTCCTGGCGGGCGATCAGTTCAGCCTGTTTACGGGCTTCTTCTTCACGGCGCGCCACGTCGGCGGGATCAATCACCGGTGCGGCAGGCGCGACCGGTTCTGCCGCGACCGGCGCAGCTTCGTCACGCTGGACGAAAGTGCGTTTCTTGCGCACTTCCACCTGGATGGTGCGCGATTTGCCGGTGGCGTCAGCTTGCTTGATCTCAGTCGTTTCCTTGCGGGTCACGGTGATTTTTTTCTTTTCTGTGTCAGCCGCTGCGCCGTGTGTGCGGCGCAGATGATCCAAAAGCTTGTCCTTATCATCTTTCGACAATGGATCTGACGTCGAACTTTTCTCGACGCCGGCAGAACGCAGCTGCGTCAGCAGCAAATCTGCAGGCATCTTCAGTTCGGTGGCAAATTGGGCTACGTTGTTACTCGCCATTCAGTCCTCTTTTCTATGTGTCGCGGAGATGATAAAGATACTCAAATTAAGCCTTTGCGGATTCGGCCAGACTCCATGCCTTGGCTTGCAACGCCTTGGCACGATCGTCGTATTTCGAGTCAACCAACTTCATCTCATCGTCGGTCACATCTTTAAATTCACTTGTAATCAGTTCACGCGCACGGTCCGCAGACAAGGCCAGGATTGCGCCAAATTCGTCGTATGCCAGTGCTGCAAATGCTTCAACGGTCTTGATACCAGCCAGACCCAGCTTGCCGGCGGTAATGCGGTCCATGCCTTCCAGACCCACCAACGCCTCGTCCATGCCTTCCAGACCCTCTTCCGAAGCAATCGCTTCGGTAACGAGCGCATCACGCGCACGGGTACGGAGTTCATTGACGGTATCTTCGTCAAACGATTCGATTTCCAGCATTTCGGAAATTGGCACGTAAGCGATTTCTTCCAGACTGGCGAAACCTTCTTCCACCAGAATATCGGCCACTTCCTGGTCGACATCGAGCTTTTCCATGAACAGGATGCGCACGGCAGCCGTTTCCTGGGCAGCTTTGTCAGCCGATTCTTCGGCCGTCATGATGTTGATCTTCCAGCCGGTCAGGTCCGAGGCCAGGCGCACGTTCTGGCCGGAACGACCAATCGCGATTGCCAGGTTTTCTTCGTCCACGACGACATCCATCGCGTGTTTTTCTTCATCGACCATGATCGACGACACGTTCGCCGGCGCCAGGGCGCCGATGACGAACTGCGCCGGATCTTCCGACCACAGCACGATGTCGACACGTTCGCCACCGAGTTCGCCGGTGACAGCCTGCACGCGCGAACCGCGCATGCCGACGCAAGTACCGATCGGGTCGATGCGCTTGTCGGCCGTGTAGACGGCGATCTTGGCGCGCACGCCGGCATCGCGGGCTGCGGATTTGATTTCCAGCATGCCTTGCTCGATTTCCGGCACTTCCAGTTCGAACAGCTTCATGATGAATTCCGGCGCGGTGCGCGACAGAATCACTTGCGGGCCGCGCATGTTGCGGTCGATACGCAAGATGAAGGCACGCACACGGTCGCCGATACGCAGATTCTCTTTCGGGATCATCTGGTCGCGTGGCAGACGCGCTTCGATCTTGCCAGATTCGACGATGGCGTCGCCGCGTTCCATGCGCTTGATGGTGCCGGTAACGAGCGAATCGCCGCGTTCCAGGAAGTCGACCAGGATCTGTTCGCGTTCGGCGTCACGTACACGCTGCAGGACGACCTGTTTGGTATCCTGGGCGAAACGGCGGCCGAATTCGACGGATTCGATCGGTTCTTCGATGTGGTCATCGACTTCGATATCGGAAATCTGTTCTTTTGCCTCGAAATGCAGGATCTCCTGATCCGGCAATTGCAGGCCCGCTTCATCGGGCACGACGTGCCAGCGGCGGAACGATTCGAATTCGCCCGTTTCGCGGTCGATCGAAACGCGGATGTCTACCTCACCCTCATACCGTTTCTTCGTGGCTTGCGCCAACGCGAATTCGAGGGCGCCGAAGACGACATCTTTATCGACGTTTTTTTCGCGCGCCAGCGCGTCAACCAATAATAAAACTTCGCGGCTCATGCTTTGCGTCCCTTAAAAACCACCTGCGGCACCAAGCGTGCCTTATCCACATCGGCGAGCGTAAACTCCAACATCGCCGGACCATCCTTACCTTCAAATTCCAACGACAATTTATCGCCCACGGGTTCTTGCAGAATCCCCTGGAACGATTTCCGGTTGTTCGTACCCGGCATCGCCACAGTCAGCTTGACGATGATTTCCTGGCCTGCGAAACGGACGAAGTCTTCCAGCTTGCGCACCGGACGATCAAGACCCGGGGAAGAAATCTCGAGACGCTCGTAAGGAACGTTCTCTACCGTCAACACATGCGATAACTGGTGACTCACCGTGGCACAGTCTTCGACCGTGATCGGACCTTTTTCAGCGGCATCGGCGGCGCTGAAATCAATAAAGACGCGCAGCAGTCCGCGCTCGGCACGTTCGACATCAACGAGCTCATAGCCCAGACCAGTAACTGTCTTTTCAATTAATCCCAACTGCTGCAAGAAATTCTCCAGAAATAAGGCCCGTTTTCGGCATGACAGCGCCGCAATGAGCGCCGACACCATGCAAAAACACGCATTCAAGTCATATATGGCCCCTTGCGGAGCCATTACAAACGGTTCAACAAAAAAAAAATGGGCATCTGCCCATCTTCTTGTATTTCCCCAACCAGATGAAAGCACTCCCCACCAAACAACCCTGCGGAGAACTTTTATTAGGCTGCAGATTATAACCTCTTATTAACTTCGCCGCAATGCCGCACACGAGGAGCGGCCCGGCTTACAACAGTTACAAGAGCGCGCACCCGCGGCAGATCGGCGGGCGCGCAAGAAGAAACTCTTCCCGATTAACCTTTGCTGCGGCGGCGCGGCATGCCATCCATGCCGCCACGATCCATGCCGCCACGCGGCTGGCCACCGGAACGCGCTTGCCCACCGGCGCCACCGCCCGCATTGCGGCGCGGACCCGTGTTGGCAAAGCCGAATGCCGTTTGCAGCGGATCGGGCTGGCGCGGACCGCGCTGCGGTGCGCGGCCTTCACCACCACCGGCCGGACGGCCCTGACCCTGTCCTGCCGCACGCGGCGGACGGCCCTGGCCTTGCGGCGCGCCTTCGAACGATGCCGACGAACGGGGCTGGCCGCCCTGGAACGGGCCTTGCGGCTGGCCGCGGCCAGGACCACGCGCTTCGCCTGGACGGCCGGCGCCGCCTGGGCGGCCCTGGCCTTGCGGACGGGCAAACTGGCCTTGCGGCTGGCCACGGCGCGGCGCGACCGGGAATGGATCGGCGTTGCGGTTGCTTACATCGATGCGGTTGCCATTCGGCTCGTCATCGCGGCTCGCCTTGCGCGCTTCGCGGCCCTTGGCGGCGCCAGCGGCACGGGGATCGCCCGATGCCGGCATTTTCTTTTCGATGCCGTAGGCGGTCAACAGATCGCGCACGGTGTTTTCATCCATTTCTTCCCAGCGGCCGCGCTTCAGGCCGCTCGGCAGGGTCATGGCGCCGTAGCGGGTACGGATCAGGCGCGACACGGTCAGGCCGATGGCTTCGAACATGCGGCGCACTTCGCGGTTACGGCCTTCGCCGATCACCACGCGGTACCACTTGTTGATGCCTTCGCCGCCGCCATCGGCGATCTTCGAGAACTGCGCCAGGCCGTCTTCCAGCTCGACGCCGGCCAGCAGTTTCTGGCGCATGCCCTCTTCCAGCTCGCCCAGGGTACGCACGGCGTACTCGCGGTCGATGCCGTAGCGCGGGTGCATCAGACGGTTGGCCAGGTCACCGGAGGTGGTAAACAGCAGCAAGCCTTCCGTGTTGAAATCGAGGCGGCCAACGGCCAGCCATTTGCCCGCCTTCATGGTCGGCAGGCGGTCGAACACGGATGGACGGCCGTCCGGGTCGTTGTGGCTGACGATTTCGCCGGCCGGCTTGTGGTACACCAAGACGCGCGGCGGCTTCTTGCTGACGCGGCGCTGGATCAACTTGCCGTTGATGCGCACGTGATCGCTCGGCAGGATGCGCTGGCCGATGTGGGCCGGCTCGCCATTCACGGACACGCGGCCCGAAATGATCAGGTCTTCCATGTCGCGGCGCGAACCGAGACCGGCTTCAGCCAGCACCTTGTGCAGCTTCGGCGCGTCGTCGTCGGACGTCAGGTCGCGGCGCACGGCCACTTTCTGTACGCGGCCCGTGCCGCCCTCTTCGCTGTCGAACGCGTCGGAGGTAACGAACGAGAAGACAGCATCAGCGTCGCTGAGCTTACCTGGCGCAGCCTGGCGGCCCTTGCCCTTTTTACGGCTCTTGCCGGCATTCTTGCCAGCACCCGGCACGTCGTTGCGCGGACCGCGCGGCAGGCGCGGACCGGAAACGAGGTTGCCTTCGGCATCGAACACATCGGCGACAGGCGCGGCGGCTTGCTCTGCGGCAGTAGGTGCAGCTTCGGCCGCCTGCGGCGCTTCGGCGCGCGGCGGCTGGCGCAGGGCGCGTTCCGCCTGCACGCCACGCATCTGGCGCGGACCGCGGGTCGGGCGCGCTTCGGCCGGCTTGTCAGCGACGGCTTCCGGCGCCGTTTCAGCGACGGCGGCAGCGGCCTTGGCGGCGGCGCGGGCGCGCGGCGGACGCGGCGCAGGGGCGGCGACCGCCTCGGCAGCCGCTTCCGCGGCGTCGGCCACGGCCTTCAGGGCAGGCTTGGCGCGGGTTTTCTTGGCGGCTGGCGCAGCTTCGGTTTCAGCAGTGGCGACGACGGAGGATTCAGCAACTGAGTTGGCGGCCACGTCGGCTTTCGTGCGGCGCTTCGGCTTGGCAGCGGCGGTGTCGCCGGCAGCAACGGCAGCGGCCGTATCGGCTTCGATCTGGGCCTTGGTGCGGCGCTTGGGCTTGGCAACGATGGCTTCGTCGCTGGCGGTTACTGTCTCGGGTGTGTTCGGATTATTCATTCTTCGTTTCTTGGCTGTGCTGACCTGGCGCAGCGTCAACCGTTAGTTCTGGCGCAGGGTCGTGAGTGTAGGCTTCGTCCGTGGGCGAAGCATCGGGGCCGGCATCAAGGCTTGCTGTCACATCTACATCTGTCACAGCCGTATTGCTACCTGCACCAAGCTGGGGGACAAGCTCATTGCTTGCCTTGTCAAAATTTTCCTGCAGGGCCGCTTCCAGGGCTTCGAGCCCATTGCCCTGCATCTCGCTGATTTGCTGCAACGGCGGCAGCTGGGACAGCGATTGCAAACCCAGGTCATCCAAAAACTGCTTGGTGGTGGCCAGCAAGGCCGGCCGTCCCACCACGTCGCGGTAGCCGATGGCGTCGACCCAGCCACGGTCTTCCAGCATCTTGATCGTCTGCGAATTGACGGCGACGCCGCGAATTTCCTCGATATCGCCACGCGTCACCGGCTGGCGGTAGGCGATGATGGCGAGCGTTTCCAGGGTTGCCCGCGAATACTTGGGCGGCCGCTCGGGCGTCATGCGATCGAGATACATCTTCATTTCCGGGCGGCTTTGAAAGCGCCAGCCCGACGCCAGACTGACGATCTCGATGCCGCGCCCTTCCCACTCCTGCCGCAACTCTTCCAGCAATTGCTTGATCGTGTCGGCACCAACGCCGACACCGCGCACGCGACCATTCTCGTCCGCATCGACGAACAGCTTTTTCAAGCTGTGGATCGTCAGCGACTCACGAGCGCACAGCAACGCGGTTTCGAGGACTTTTTTAGCCTCAATTGTATTCATAGCAATTCTGTGCGGATGTGTGTTGCAATTCGTATGCAGAGAAAGAAATCAAAAACGTTCATTTCAACGTAACAGATGGCAGACATCGATGATGACGCCGTGCTGGGTTACTAGTTGAGGCTGTTTTTCCGACGCCTTGGCCGATGCGCGCAAAGCGGGACTAAAGCGGATGCAGTGAAAGTCCTGCCATCCATGGTGCTGGCCTTAAATAACCAGCAATGAAACGAACTCCGGAGCAGCTGCTTTTCCCGTGGCGGCGAACCAGCCAGACAGGAGAGCGACAGTCGTCGTTTCATCCAACGATGCCAATTGTACCTGATAAAAAGCGGAAAAGCGCAAAACCGGGCAAAACACGCGTTTTACCCGGCCCTGGCGCGACATATCGCCCCTGCTCGCGCATCACTGGGAGGCGAGTTTCTCCGAGAGAATGGCCGATGCGCCCAGGAAAGCTGGGTACTGAGCCGTGATGACGAAGGTCGGCACTTGCGAGACATAATTGGCGAAGCGGCCCTTGCGCTCGAAGCGGGCGCGGAAACCGGAGCGGTCGAAACGCGCGCCCAGGCGTGGCACGATGCCGCCGCCGATATAAATGCCGCCCAGCGCACCGAGGGTCACGGCGACGTTGCCCGCCACGGTGCCCAGCATGCAGCAGAACGCTTCGATGACGTCGTCGCACAGCTGGGATTCGCCGGCCAGCGCACGGCGCGTGATTTCCGCAGCAGGCAAGTCTTCCGCCGGCACGCCGGCGCGGTCGGCCAGGGCGCGGTAGATCAGTTCCAGGCCATCGCCGGAAATCAGGCGTTCGGCCGAGACGTGCTCGTATTCGCGCCAGGCGAATTGCAGAATGCTCACTTCCACTTCATTGAACGGCGCAAAGCTGACGTGGCCGCCTTCGCTTTGCAGGGCGATCCAGCCGCCATGCGATGGAATCAGACCCGACACGCCCAGGCCCGTGCCGGCGCCGATCAGGCCGATGGCCGTGTTCGGACGGGCCGTACCCGCGCCCACCTGGTGCTTCTGCTCGTTTGATAGCTGCGGCAAGGCGCGTGCCAGGGCCGTGAAATCGTTGACCACGTCCAGAGTCGTGAAACCGCACTCTTCGCGCATGGCGCGGATCGAGAACGACCAGTGATGGTTCGTCATGCTGAGGAAATCGCCGTCGACCGGGTTGGCGATGGCAATCACGGCATGACGCACGGCTTGCCCGCCGGCGGCAGCGATGTGCGGCAGGGCCAGGTAGGCTTGCAGGGCGGCGGACAGGCTCGGGTAATCGGCACAGGGCAACACTTCCACCAGGGTGATGTGGCCAGCGGCCACTTCCAGGGCGAAACGGGCATTGGTGCCGCCCACGTCGGCCAGCAGGCGCGGTCCATCGGCAAAGGCGGAAGTCGGCAGTACGGGTGAAGACGAAGCGCTCATGATTTTAAATGATGAAGTGGGACGCATGGGACGCCAAGCTTAAAGGAT
This sequence comes from Janthinobacterium sp. KBS0711, assembly GCF_000988085.1. NCBI lineage: Bacteria > Pseudomonadati > Pseudomonadota > Betaproteobacteria > Burkholderiales > Oxalobacteraceae > Janthinobacterium > Janthinobacterium sp. KBS0711. Next base: position 895,981 of record NZ_LBCO01000033.1, read on the forward strand.
GAATGCGCCCGGAGGCAAGCAAAGTTTGTAGTTTAAGTACATCAAAACAAGCCTTTATTGGTAGTTCCACTCCAAATGCAACAGGCAATGCCAAAATTGCTTAGAAACAATGATTTATAGTAAGTGCTTGCACTCATCAGGCGCGAGAAAAGCATGCTGCACAGCAGCAGGAGTCGCCCTGAAAACAGAGTATGCCGGAGTTTGCGCAAAGCCGCTTGTACGCGGCAGCGCTGGTGCGTCGCTGCCGTCCTGACGGTGCCGCAAAGGTGGTTTCGTATTATTACTACCGGCTTTTTCTACCGGTCTGGCGCGCCGGAGGCAGCGCGAATCAGGAGGGCAAGCCTTCGCCCAGCAGGCTGGCGGGCGCCGGCTGGTCCGAGCGATAGGCGGCATTCCAGGCATCGAGGCCGCCATGCAGGGGCTTGGCCCGGTGAAAGCCGTGCTGGTGCAGCAGCTTGGCCACTTGCGCGGCCGTCACGTCGTTGGGACAGCTGCAATACACGATGATGTGGCGGTCCTTGTCCATGGCGATCATGGCGGGCACCGGCTCCTTGCCATTGAAGAACAAGGCGCCCGGCACGGCCGGTTCCAGCGCCTGCGCCGTGGCACTGCGCGCGTCGACCATCAGCGGCTCCTCGCCCTGCTCTATGAGCTCGAGCAATTCATCGATGCCGATGCGCTCGATCTGCAAGGCCTGGCGGAAACGCCGGCGTTCAAGGAATTTGTACAGCAGGAACAAGCCCAGCAAGGTGGCCAGCATCAGCAAGGCCGTGCTGCCCATGGTGCTGAGCAAGTCGAGCACCTGCTGCACGCTGGCATGGAAAATCACGCCGACGACGATGCCCGTGCCACTCCACAGCAAGGCGCCCAGGCCCGCGTACAGGAAGAACAGGCCAGGCGGCGTACCCAGCGCGCCCGACATCGGAGCGGCCACGGTATTGAATCCCGGCACGAACTTGGAGACGATCAGGGCTTTCGGGCCCCAGCGCTTGAATTTGTCTTCCGTCTGGCTGACGCAGTAATCGGGCGACAGCGAGATGCGGCACAGCAGCCGCAGGATGCGCTTGCCGAAATGGCGGCCCGCGCGGAACCACGTAAAGTCGCTGATCAGGCAGGCACTCAATGCGGCGGCCAGCACCAGCGCCCCATTCATGTCGCCATCGACGGCCAGCGCTCCCGCCACCACGAGGATGGGAAAGGCGGGAATCGGCAGGCCGAGCTGCTCCACCAGCACGATGCCAAAGACAATCAGGACACCGTAATGTTCGAGCAGATAAATGAGGTTGGGCATGGCCGCTATCTTACCGTAAAAGCGTGTTTAGATTTGCACGCCCTTCGGTATGGCGCTCAATAAGGTGCGTGTGTACGGATGCACGGGATTGCGGTACAGCTCATCCGAATCGGCCAGTTCCACCACTTGCCCCTTGTGCATCACCATCACTTGGTCGGCGATGTATTTCACCACGGATAAGTCGTGCGAAATGAAGATGTAGGACAGGCCGAATTCATCCTGCAAGTCCTGCAACAAATTGAGCACCTGCGCCTGCACGGACACGTCCAGCGCCGACACGGATTCGTCGCAGACGAGGATTTCCGGCTGCATGGTCAGGCAGCGGGCAATGGCGATACGCTGGCGTTGGCCGCCCGAGAACTCGTGCGGATAGCGGTGGAAGGCCTGTTCCGGCAAGCCGACCTTGTCGAGCAGCCAGTAGGCCTTGGCGATGCGTTCCTTGTCATCGGCGCCGATGTTGTGGATGCGCATGGGTTCGAGCAGGATCTGCCCCACCGTAAAGCGGGGGTTCAGCGACGCATACGGATTCTGGAAGATGATCTGGATGCGGCGTTTATACGGCAGATACTCCCTGTTCGGCATGGCAATCAAATCCTTGCCGTGGAACATGGCCGTGCCGCCCGTTGCCTGGTGCAGGCGCAGCAGGGTCAAGCCCACCGTCGTCTTGCCGGAGCCGGACTCGCCCACTACGCCCAGGGTCTTGCCGCGCGGTAAAGTGAACGACACATCCTTGACGGCCTGGAATTCGCGCTTGCCGAACAGGCCTTCGCGCGTATAAAAGCTTTTGCTCAGGTTATTCACCACCAGCACGGGCTCGTCGCCCGGCGTATAGCCACGCGTGCGCTGCTTCACCTCGACGCCGGGACCGGCCTTGCCTTCCATGTAATCGGCAATGACGGGCAGGCGCCATGGGCGCTCGTCGAGCGATGGGCGGCAATGCAGCAGGGCCTTGGTATAACTGTCTTGCGGCGCCTCGAACACTTGCCGTACCTCGCCCGTCTCGCGCACTTCGCCGTGGCGCATGACGATCACCTGGTCGGCGATCTCTCCCACCAGGCCCAGGTCATGGGTAATGAAGAGCACGGACATCTGGTGTTTCTTTTGCAGCGCCGCGATCAAGTCCATGATCTGCTTCTGGATCGTCACGTCCAGCGCCGTCGTCGGTTCGTCCGCGATCAAGAGTTTCGGTTCGCAGGCGATCGCCATGGCGATCATCACGCGCTGCTGCTGGCCGCCCGACATCTGGCTCGGGTAGGCGTCGATCTTCGTGGCCGGGTCGGGAATGCCCACTTCCTCGAGCAGGGCCAGCGTGCGCGCCCGCGCCTGCTTGCGGTTCATGCCCATGTGCTGGCGCAACACTTCGGCGATCTGAAAGCCGACGGTGAACACGGGATTGAGCGACGACATCGGCTCCTGGAAGATCATCGAGATATCCTTGCCGCACATGGTGCGCCGCTCGGCGATCGACAGTTGCAGCAAATCGCGCCCGCCGAAATAAATGCTCGAGGCGGGGGCTATGATGGTGTTATCCGGCGGCAGCAAGCCCATCACGGCCAGCGAGCTGACGGACTTGCCGCTGCCCGATTCGCCCACCAGAGCGACGGTGCTGTTGCGCGGCACGTTGAACGAGATGCCCTTGACGGCTTCGAACGTGGTCTTCTTGTCCAGGCGGAAGGTGACGCGCAGGTCGCGCACTTCCAACAGGTTATTCTGGTCCATGAGCAACTCCTATTTTACTTTGGGGTCGAGCGCATCGCGCAAGGCATCGGTAAACAGCGAGAACGCCGTCACCAGCACGGCCATCGCCGTGGCGGCGGCCGTCAGCTGCCACCATTTGCCCAGGATCAGTTCATTTTGTGCCTCGTTGAGCATGCTGCCCCACGAGACGGTGCCCACCGGCACGCCAAAGCCGAGGAAGCTCAGGATCACTTCCGCCTTGATGAAGCCCACGACCAGAATCGACATTTGCACCAGGGCCACGTGGCTCACGTTCGGGAAGATGTGGGAAAACATCTTGCGCCAGTGCGAGGCGCCGATGGCATCGGCCGCCATCACGTATTCGCGCGCCTTGTGCTTGATGTATTCGGCGCGGATCAAACGGTACGGCCCCGTCCAGCCCGTCAAGCCCAGGATCAGCACGATGGTCAGCACGCCCTTCTGCTGCAGCACGGCCGCCACGGTGAGAATCATCAGGATCGAGGGGATCGAGGTGAAGATGCTGTAGAACCAGTTGAAGAAGTCATCGACGACGCCGCCGAAGTAACCCGACACGGCGCCAAACAGCGTGCCCAGCACGACGGCCAGCAAGGCCGCCACCAGGCCCACGACGATCGACGTTTCGCCGCCCTTGATGGTTTTCTGGATGATGTCATGGCCCCACTTGTCGGCGCCGAACGGCAGTGTCGCCGCCTTGTGCGTGACGAGTTTCTTGGCCTTGCCCATGCCGGCGCGCAAGGCCGTCAAGTCGTCGGCCAGCGGGTCGGTGACGCCGTACATCTCCACGCCAGCGGAAGGGTTACTACCCATCTGGGCGCGCAGTTCGGCGATATCGTCGGCCAGCGGATCGAGCACGTTGACGGGCGTGGGCGCGCTGCGCTCATCGGCCAGCGGAATGGCGCCGTCGGCGGCCACGTCCTTGTCGGCGCCCACAAACGTGGGCGGCGCGTAGCTGACAGCCACTTCGTCTTCCCAGTTCGAGGCCACCAGGCCGCTGGCGGACGCCAGCACCAGCAGGAAAAAAGCGCCGACCATGGCCAGCGATACCATTGCAATCTTGTCGCCGCGCAAACGGCGCCACGCCAGGGCCCACAGGCCGGGCGATGTATGAGGTTTCGACATCGTCTCTTTCTACTTCAGTTGTACGCGAGGATCGACCGCCTGGTACAGCAGGTCGGTGAGCAGGTTGAAGAGCATGGTGGCGGCGGCAACGTACACGGTGATCGCCTTGATCACCGGAAAGTCGCTGCGCTCGACAGCCAAAATCACTTCACGCCCGATGCCGGGGATGCCGAAGAAGCGCTCGAGCAGGAAAGCGCCGATCAGCAGGGCCGGCAAGTTCGACATCACATAGGTAATGATGGGGATGCCGGCGTTGCGCAGTACGTGCACCCACATGATGCGCCCTTCCTTGAGGCCCTTGGCGCGCGCCGTGCGCACGTAATCCTGGTTCGCCTCGTCCAGCACGAAGGTGCGGAACAGGCGCAGGGTCGGCGCGATGGACACTGCCAGGCCGATCAGGATCGGCAAGGTCGAATAGCGCAGCAGGTTTTCCCAGAAGCTGTCGCCCCAGCCCTGCACGGGGAACAGGCCCAGTTTATAAGCAAAGCCGTACTGGAAGACGATGATGTAGACGAGAATGGAAATCGACATGCCCACCGTGCAGGCGATCATGACGGCGCGGTCCGTCAGCGAGCCGCGCACGAAAGCGATGGCCAGCGCCAGCGCCACGCCAAAGAACGTTTCCAGCACGGTCAGCGGGATCAGGACCATCATCGACGGCCCCAGGCGCGACGTGATGATGTGCGACACGGATTCCCCCGTGGCCCAGCTCTGGCCGAAGTCGAACGTGACGATCTGCTTGATGAAGATCCACAGCTGCACGTAATACGGCTGGTCGACACCGAGCTGGCGGCGGATGTTGGCGATGCTTTCCGCACTGGACATCTTGCCGGCCAGGATGTAGGCGGGGTCGCCGCCCACCCAGTTAAACAGGATAAACACCAGCAGGACGACGCCCAGCATGGTGGGCAGCATCTGCCACAGGCGGCGCAGGATATAAGCGAACATAATGATTCCTTGTTTTTATAAGCTGCGCTTATTTATTGGCCGAGGCCGCAGGGGCAGGCGCCACCGGCGCACCCGTGCTGTCGATATCCATGTACGCCCACTCCTGGAACAGGATCGGGTGCTTCTTGTAGCCGAGTACCGACTTTTGCGCCAGCATGTTGCGGTAGCGCGCGTAGCCGATCAGGGCGCCCGCGTTCACTTCCAGGCGGCGCGCCATCTGGTGGTACAGCGCGTCGCGCTCGGGGCTGGCCGGCATGGACTGGCTGGCCGCGTACCATTTGTCATATTCAGGGTCCTGGTAGCAGCCATTGTTGTTCTGGTGCGTGTTCGGGCCGTAGAACAGCTGCATGAAGTTGTCGCCGTCCGGATAGTCGGCCAGCCATTGCGCCGTGCGCGACTGCATCTTGCACTGCTTTTCCGTCTTTAAAATGTCGGAAAAGATCATGCGGTCGTTTTCCATGCGGATGCCCAGCGAGTTGTAGGTCTTGCGCCACATTTCCGCCTGCAGCACGCCATTGGCTTCGTTGCGCGAAGCGTAGCGGATCAAGAGCGGCTTGCCGTCGGGCAAAGTACGCCAGCCGTCGGCGCCCTTCTTGTAGCCGAATTTATCCAGCAATTTATTCGCCAGCACGGGATCGTATTGCAGCAGGGATTTGTAGTGCGGATCGTAACCCACCACGCCCGGAGGGATCGGATAGTCGAGGCGCTTGGCCTGGCCATTCCAGATGATGCGGATTTCTTCATCGATATTGTGCGCCATGGCAATGGCGCGGCGCAGGGCGATCTTTTCCTTGCTGAAACCGCCGAGGGTCGGGTCTTCCATATTCCAGTAGTAATAGCTGATTTCCGGGTCCAGCAGGCGCGACAGTTGCACGCCCTTCTCCGCCAGTTCGGGACGCAGCTTGCCGTTGAGCATCGCTTTCGGCGCCAGCGGGCCATCGAGCCAGAACACGTCCGTGCCGCCGCTCTGGAACGACAGCCAGCGCGACTGGTCTTCGATCATCACGGAAATTTCGATGCGGTCGATGGCGGGAATGCGCTTGCCCTGCATCTGGCGCACGATGCGCTGGTCGTCCGGGTCGTCGCCGGCCAGGAAATTCCACGTTTCCGGCAAGTGCTGCGGGTTGCGGTTCAGGACGATGCGGTTGCCGCGCGTCCATTCCCCGAGCGTGTAGTAGCCGGTGCCGACGGGATTCGAACCCACTTCCCCCTTCACGTCGCCATACTTTTCCACCACTTCGCGCGCCAGCGCCGCCGTCGGCACGTAGGCGAGGATCATGGGGAAATTGAAATCGGTCTTGGTCAGCGTGATACGCAAGGTGTACGGGTCGAGGATTTCCAGGCCGGCCACCTTCTTGCTGTAGTCAAACTTGTTCGCCTTGGCCGCGTCCTTGGCCAGGTCGTCCAGCCCCACCACCTTGCCTTCGAGCAGCCAGGTGTGCGGCGAGGCCAGGCGAGGGTCGAACAGGCGCTTCCATGAATACACGTAATCGGCCATCGTCAGTTCGCGGCGCTTGCCGCCGAACGCGGCGTCGGGCGTGTATAGGATGCCTTTTTTCAGGCGGATGGTGTAGGTCTTGCCGTCGGCGGACACTTCCGGCATGGCGGCCGCCGCGCCGGGCACCACCTTGACGGGGCGCGCCAGGTAATCATAGGTGTACAGGGTGTCGAAGACGGCCTGCGTGATGTGGTTCGAATACAGGTCGCGCGCGGTGGCCGGATCGAAGCCCGTCTCGGCGGCCGGCAGGATATAGCGCAAGGTTTTGACCGGCGCGGCCGCGGGGGCGGCGTCAACGGCCACGGCCGCCAGCGGCAGGGTGGCCAGGCAGGCGAGCAGCGCCACGCGCCGCATCCATGGTGACTTCATGTAATACCCTTCATCTCGATTATCTGTCGCACCGTATTGGTGCGCTTGTACTGGCTTCCCCCTGGGATACAGGATTCCACCGCCAAAACCAGTCCATCCTCGCAAGATCTATGCCTTGTTCGCAGCCAGCCGCGCCGATGCATTGACGCGCTGGAAAACGCGTAACGATAACGCATATTCTGTTCGCCGGGCGAAAAGCCGCGGCACTTCTGGCGTGCGCAGCAACAAGCACCGGCGCTGCCGGGGAAATTTGCCGCGCCGCAACATAGCCTGGCCAATGCCGCGCAAAAGCGCATTGGTAGAAACCCTTATGTCCGTGAATGAGCGCACTTTTTATCGGCGGGCAGAAAACGCATAGCGCAGTGCAGCATCAAAATAATTGCCAATACTGAAACATCCAAACATTATAAAAAACACTGTTGTTTCCATCCCGAAATGTCCCATTTGCGCGTTGACAAGGTTTCACGGCAAATGGTCTTATCAATGGCGGCAACTCACACGATATGCCGTTTGATCCACAGCGATTGCCGACGCAGCAATCTTTATCACCCTGGCAAAGCTGTGCCGCACAAGGGCCAGCCGAGCACACTTTCGGAGTTTGAGAATGATGATGGAAACAGTGATGTCCCGCTCCGTACGCCTGATTTTTTCGGGTAGCGTAGCAGCGCTCAGCCTAGGCATGATGGCTGCGCCGGCAATGGCGCAAGACGCCAATGTACAACGTGTGGAAATTACAGGATCGAGCATCAAACGGGCCACGGCCGAGACCGCATCGCCGGTACAGGTCATCACCCGCGACGACTTGATGAAATCGGGCAAGGCCACCGTCGCCGAATACCTGCAAACCCTGACCGCCGATGGCGCCGGCTCCCTGCCGACGGGTTTCGGCAACGGCTTTGCCGCCGGCTCCACGGCCATCTCGCTGCGCGGCCTGGGCGCCACCTCGACCCTGGTCTTGCTCAATGGCCGCCGCATGGCGCCGTTCGCGCGCGCCGATGACGGCCAGAAGAGCTTTACCGACCTGTCCACCGTGCCGATGCAGATCGTCGAGCGTATCGAAATCCTGAAAGACGGCGCCTCCTCGACCTACGGCGCGGACGCCATCGCCGGCGTCGTCAACATCATCCTGCGCAAGGACTTCGAAGGCTTGACCCTGAAAGGCGACACGGGCATTTCCGGCGACAGCGACGCCAAGCAGCACCGCGCCTCGCTGACCTTCGGCAAGGGCAACCTGGATACGGATAAATTCAATGTCGTCCTCAATGCCGAATACACCAAATCGGACATGCTGATGAACAACGAGCGCTCCGGCCGCAAATGGATAGGCAAGGCCGACCTGCGTCCGTATGGCTATGCGATCAACACCCAGTTCGCCGGCGGCTACATCAATGGCAACAACGACGCGAATGCCTCGCCGGTGGGCCTGATCCGCGATCCCGTCACCAACAACTATGTGGCCCTGCCAGGCTGCTCCACCTTGTCCGTGTCTTCACCGCAAGATCCGAAGGGCGGCTGTCTGTGGCACCACGACCAGTTCCGCTCGATGCAGCCGAAGATCGAATCGATCAACCTGTACACGCGCGGCACCTGGCAAGTCAACGCCGATACCCAGGTGTACGCGGAAGCGGGCTACTCGAAGCGCGATACGGCCTTCACCCTGATACCGCCATCGATCACGCCGACCATCGCCTTCCCGCCGAACGCCACCAGCCCGACTGGCGTCGTCAACTACGGTTCCGGCGCCGGCACCACCATCGTGCTGGCCGCCAACCACCCGCAAAATCCGTATGGCGTGCCGGTGCGCGTGCGCTACCAGGCCTTCGACGTGGGCGCCAGCACACGCCAGGCCAACAACGAGTTCAACCGCATCGTGCTCGGCGTCAAGGGCAACGCCATGGGCTGGGACTACGATGCCGGCTATACGCATTCGGAATCGAAGCTGCACCTCGACTACAGCAACATGCTGAACATGGCCGTCGTCAAGGATGCGCTGGGCAATCCGAACAGCAAGTATTTCCCGTACTACATCGGCGCGCAGGCGGGCAAGAATCCGGCCTCGCTGTACGCGGCCATGGTGACGAACGCCACCTCCGATTCCACCACCAAGCTCGACATCATCGACTTCAAGGCGTCGCGCGAACTGATGCAGTTGCCGGGCGGCGCACTGGGCCTGGCCGTGGGCGCGGAACACCGCCGCGACAAACTCGACAATCCATCGCTGTCGGGCACGGAAAACGGTTCCATCAACTCCAGCTACGTGGCAGCCAAGGGCGACAGCAAGGTCTCGGCCGTGTTCCTCGAAGTACTGGCGCCCGTCATCAAGACGGTGGAACTGTCGGGCGCCTTGCGTTACGACAAATATGACCGTTTCTCGTCGACCACGCCGAAACTGGGCGCCAAGTGGACGCCGCTGAAAACCTTCGCCGTGCGCGGCACGTATTCGGAAGGCTTCCGCGCGCCGGGTCCTGCCGAAAGCAACGCCAATTCGCAATCGACGGGCACCTCGACCGTGAGCGATCCCGTGCGCTGCCCGGGCGGCACCCGCTTGCCGGGCGCCAATGCCAGCGACTGCGAACTGCAAGTGGCGGCCGTCAAGATCGGCGACCCCAGCCTCAAGCCGGAAAAATCCAAGGGCTATACCCTGGGCCTGGTGTGGGATCCGTTCAACGATACCAGCCTGTCGCTCGATGCCTGGAAGATCAAGCGTGAAAACGAAATCAACCCGCTGCCGTACAACGAAGCGGCCGCCCTGCCGACGGCCATCCGCGCCGACAACAACCTGACCATCAATGGCGTCGTCACGCCGAACACGGGCACCTTGCTGATCACCAAGGCGCCGTACCGCAACTCCAGCTTCACGGAGATCAAGGGTATCGACCTGGACGTCAAGCAGCGCGTGCGCCTGGGCGACTACGGCCGCGCCACGTTCGGCCTGACCTGGACCCACATCGCTTCGTGGGTGCGGGCCGAGTCGTCCACCGTGCGCTACCAGTTCGCCGGCACGCATGGCAATTGCGACACCTCCAACTGCGCCGGCACGCCGAAGGACAAGATCAATCTGACCGGCTCGTGGGACCTGGGCAACTGGAACGTCAGCGGCGTGCTGAACTACCGTTCGGACATGAAGAACATCCTGTTTGAAGGCAAGCCGTGCGCTTCCAAACTGGCCGACGGCACAGCGGCGCCAAACGGTTGCAAGATCGCCTCGTTCACCACGCTCGACCTGTCGAGCCGTTGGAACGTCAACAAACAATTGCAATTGTTTGCCTCGATCAACAACGTGACCGACAAGATCGCGCCGCTCGACCCGCTGACCTACGGCGGCATGAGCTACAACCCGATGGATGCCAGCGGCGCCATCGGCCGCTACTTCAAACTGGGCGCCAGCTACAAGTTCTTCTAAGCGTCCGCCCAGGCTGCCAAGCGCAGCCTGGGCCGGCAAGGCTGCGTCACTATCGTCATGCCATCCACACCAACGCCCGTTGCACTGCAGCGGGCGTTTTTTATTTTGCGCGCGAGGGCGATGGCAGCCTCGTCAAAAATGCGGCACAAAATGCACCTTCTTTGTTCCAAATCAGTGCCTATCGTGCACTGCGTTGTTTAGGCACACAAACCTGTGTGCCATGTTGACAAGGACTTTTACAGCTCATTACAGTGGATCGCTTGAAAAGATATAAATACTTTTCAATGTTCTCGGTGCGCCAACCAGCGCGGCCGTTCTTGCCCTTCTAGCCAACCGCTTTTCCAGGAGTCTTGAACATGATCAGAGAAACACGCCTGTCCCGTTCCATCCGTTTGATCTGCGCCAGCGGCCTTGCCGCCAGCCTGCTCAGCCAGCAGGTGCTGGCGCAAGAAGCCAGCGACACGAGCAGCATGCAGCGCGTCGAAGTCACCGGTTCCTCCATCAAGCGCCTCGTTTCGGAAACGGCCACGCCGCTGTCCATCTTCAAGGCCGAGGATTTTGCCAAACAGGGCCTGACGACGGCCCAGGAAGTGCTCAGCAAGATCCCCTCCAATTCCTCCAGCATGGGCAGCGGCAATGCCGTCGGCGGCAATACCAGCGGCTTGCCCACGGGCGGTCAGGCCAGCGCCGACTTGCGCGGCCTGGGCGGCGACAAGACCCTGGTGCTGCTCAACGGCCGGCGCATCGCCAACCATCCGTACGACGGCGCCAGCGTCGACCTGAACATCATCCCCATCGCCGCCCTGGAACGTGTCGAAGTGCTGCGCGACGGCGCCTCGGCCATCTACGGCACGGACGCCATCGGCGGCGTCATCAACTTCATCACCAAGCGCTCGGTGAATGTCACGAATATCACCGCCGAGGTCATCGCGCCCGAACACAAGGGCGGCGGCGAGCACCGCGTCAACCTGTCGACGGGTTTCGGCAAGCTCGACACGGACGGCTACAATATTTTCGGCGTGCTCGACTATCACAAGCAAAAAGTGCTCACCTCGCAGGATCGCGCCTTCTCGGCGACCGGCATCGTCCCCTCGCGCGGCCTGTCCATTACCAGCGGCACGACTTTCCCCGGCAATTATTTTGATGCGGCAGCCAACGGCGGCGACGGCCTGGCCGGCAACCCCTACGCGGCCAGCGGCTGTCTGCCGCCCTTGTCGGTAGCCGCCGCCAACGGCACCTGCCGCCAGGATTACACGCGCCAGATCGACAACTTGCCCGCCCAGGAACAAGTGGCCTTTTTCGGCAAGGGCGCCTTCAAGCTCGGCGGCGGCCACCTGGCCACGGTGGAATATCTGCATTCGGAAAACAAGGTGAAGGCGCGCACGGCGCCGCCGCCGCAAACGGGCTTGATTCTGCCCAACACCAGCAAATACTATCCGGGCAATGCGGGCGGCGTGCCGGCCCAGCCGGGCTTGTCGGGCCAGCCGCTGAGTGTCAACTGGCGTCCCGTGGAAGCGGGCCAGCGGCAGATCGACTCGGACGGCAAGGCCGACCGCCTGGTGCTGGCCCTCGAAGGCGAACTGGCGGGCTGGGACTACAAGACGGGCCTGAGCCACGCGATCAGCAAATCATCGGAAAAATTCACAGGTGGCTACGTGCAGGATGCGGGCTTTGCCGCCGGCGTGCTGAACGGCATCCTGAACCCGTTTGGCGTGCAGGATGCGGCCGGCAAAGCTTACCTCGACAGCACGGCCCTGCGCGGCGAGGTGCAGAACGCCAAGGTCACCACCACGGGCTTCGACATCAAGGGCAGCCGCGAACTGATGCAATTGGCCGGCGGCCCGCTGGCCATCGCCCTGGGCGGCGAACTGCGACGTGAAAAAGCCGACTTCAACGTGAACCGCGACATCGCCGGCCAGGCCGCCAGTTCTGGTCTGTCCGGCTCGCTGTCAAAGAGCGGTTCGCGCACGATCCAGGCCGTCTTCGGCGAAGTCAACTTGCCGCTGATCAAGGACCTGGAAGTGCAGCTGGCGGCCCGCTTCGACCACTACAGCGACGTGGGCAGCACCACCAATCCCAAGCTGGCCCTGCGCTACCAGGCCAGCAACGCGCTGGTGCTGCGCGGCTCGGCCAGCACGGGTTTCCGCGCTCCCACCTTATTTGAAAAGAATGCACCGCCGTCGAAGAACGATACCAACGATTCCTACGACGACCCCATCCTCTGCCCGGGCGGCGTGCCGCAACCGGGCGCCAACCCCCTGCGCGATTGCGACTTGCAGCAATTCAAGCTGCAAGGCGGCAATGAAAAGCTGAAACCGGAAAAATCCACCACCTTCGCCGTCGGCTTCGTGCTCGAACCGATCAAGGAAGTCACGCTCGCCGTCGATTACTGGAACATCCACCTGAAGGACAAGATTTCCTCCTTGCCCGAACAATCCATCTACGGCAACTATGAAAAATACAAGGCCTTGTTCCTGCGCAATCCCGATGGTTCGCCCTTCGCCATCCTGGACTTGAACGACAACCTCGGGGAAGTAAAAACGGACGGTATCGACGTCAGCCTGAATGCGCGCCTGGGCCGTGGCGCCTATGGCGATTTCAGCGTGTCGGTCGATGGCACCTGGACCCACAAGTATGACTACCAGAACGAGCGCGGCGGCGAATTCATCGCCAACGTGGGCCGCTACGCAGACAACAATCCCGTATTCCGCTGGAAACATACGGCGGCGCTGAACTGGCGCCTGGGCAACTGGGGCGCCACCGTGTCGCAATCGTTCAAGTCCAGCTACACGGATCAGAACCAGGTGGACCCGCAATTCCGCCACGATGTGCCTTCCTACAGCCTGCTGAACGTGTCCGGCAGCTACACATGGAAAGGCTTGCTGCTGACAGCCGGCGTGAAAAACCTGTTCGACAAGGAACCGCCGTTCTCGAACCAGGGCACCCTGTTCCAGAAAGGCTATGACCCGCGCTATACGGACCCGCTCGGACGCGCCTACTACTTGCGCGGCAGCTATACGTTCTAAGGGAGATTGGCAAAACAGGATCAACGGGGCGGCGCTGGCAAGCGTTTGCCTGCAGCACGAAGAGGGCGCCAGCAGAGATGCTGTGCGCCGTTTTATTTTACGCGCCTGAGTGCGCCTGACAAGGGTTGACGATATTTTATTCCTGAACTAATGCAAAAAAAATAGCAATATGTTGCATTTCGTCCAAAAAGTCCGCACGAAATTGACAATCTGAATCGTGAATGTTTTGATGAGGGCCCTGAAAATTTACAGAATTTTCATTGGTGGATTTGTAAAAAGGCAAATAAATTGTTAGTAAGCAACAAGTTATTTCAAAATAATTGCCGCCTTTATCACAATAACAAGGAATTTCAGATGATGATAGAAAATGTAATATCGCGGTCGCTGCGCCTGATGTTTGCTGGCAGTTTGGCCCTGGGCATGCACGCCGCGTATGCGCAAGAAACAACAGATGCACCCATGCAACGTGTCGAAGTCACGGGTTCGAGCATCAAGCGTCTGGCATCGGAGACAGCGCTGCCGATCACCTCGATCAAGGCTGACGATTTCGCCAAGCAAGGCTTGACGACGGCACAAGAAGTCCTGTCCACCATTTCCATGAATCAGAGCTCGCAAAGCAGCTCGCAATCCGTTGGCTCCGGTACGGGCGGCCAGTCCGTCGCCGACCTGCGCGGCATCGGCGGCGACAAGACCCTGGTCCTGCTGAACGGCCGCCGTATCGCCAGCCACCCGTTCAACGGTTCGTCCGTCGACCTGAACATCATCCCTATTTCCGCCCTGGAGCGTGTCGAAGTGCTGCGTGACGGCGCTTCCGCCATCTACGGCACCGACGCCATCGGCGGCGTGATCAACTTCATCACCAAGCGTTCCGTCAAAGGCGGCTCCGTCACGGTCGAACATTACGAGCCACAGAAATCGGGCGGCGGCGACGAGTCGCGCCTGAACCTGTCCGGCGGCTATGGCGACCTGAACAAAGATGGCTTCAACGTCTTCGGCGTTGTCGACGTGCATCGCCAGTCGGCGCTGAGCACGGCCGACCGTTCCTTCTCGAAGAGCGGCTACATCCCGAGCAAGGGCGTCGATAACCTGAGCGGCACCACCTTCCCGGCCAACTTCTACGATACGGGCAATGGCCTGATCGGCAACCCGGCTTTCGCCGGCGGTTGCGTGGGTGAAAACCTGTACAAGAATACCTCGGGCAAGAGCACCTGCGCCATGGATGTCACGCCATTCATCCAGGCCATCCCGAAAACCCAGCAGGAATCCTTCCTGGGCAAGGCCAGCTTCAAGCTGAACCAGGATCACCTGGCCACCATCGAATACCTGCACTCGCGCAGCACCAACGAAGCGCGCATCTCGCCGCCGCCAATGTCGAACATCGGCATCCTCATGTCGTCGAGCTCGCCGTACTATCCGGGCGGCAGCGGTGGCGTGCCAGCCATGGCAGGCCTGTCGGGCGAACCGTTGGACATCAGCTGGCGTCCAGTGGCGTCGGGCCAGCGCAGCGGCTTCGACACCAGCACCTCGGACCGCCTGGTACTGGCCTCCGAAGGCGTCCTGGGCGCGTGGGACTACAACGTCGGCCTGAGCTATTCCGTCAGCAAGGCCACCAGCGCCTTCACGGGCGGCTACCTGAATGACCAGCGCATCATCGACGGCATTGGCAATGGCATCCTGAATCCGTTCGGCGAGCAGAGCGCCGCCGGCCAGGCCTACCTGAATGACTCCGTCCTGAAAGGCGAGTACCTGAGCGCCAAGATGACCAGCACCGCGGTCGACGCCAAAGTCAGCCGTGAACTGTTCACCCTGCCGGCAGGTGCCGTCGGCTTCGCCGTCGGTACGGAATTCCGTAACGACAAGGCGGAATACAATGTGAACCGCGACCTGGCTGGCCAGGCGTCGAGCTCCGGCTACGCCGAAGCGCAGAACCAGTCGGGCAGCCGCAACATCGCCGCCATCTTCACGGAACTGAGCATTCCTGTCGTAAAAGACCTGGAACTGTCGCTGGCAGCACGTTATGACCACTACAACGACGTCGGCGGCAGCTTCAACCCGAAAGTCGGCGTACGCTGGCAGCCAACGAGCCAGGTGCTGCTGCGCGGCTCCTACAACACAGGTTTCCGCGCGCCAACGCTGTATGACCTGCATGGTCCGCAAACCAAGACCTTCACGGCCAACAAGTACGACGATCCACGCTTGTGCCCGGGCGGCGTACCGATCCCTGGCGCCAACAGCAACGTCGCCTGCGGCGCGCAGCAATACATCCGTTCGGGCGGCAATCCGGACGTCGGCCCGGAAAAATCGAAGACCTTCAGCGCCGGTATCGTCATCGAGCCTGTCAAGTCGGTCACCGTGTCGCTCGATTACTTCAAGATCAAGTTGCGCGACAAGATCGGCACCGTGGCCGAACAGACTCTGTTCGACAACTACGATAAATATCAAAGCAACTTCATCTACACGGCTGACGGCAAGCTCGACTACGTGCTGGCCACCCTGGGCAACCTGGGCGAAATGCACACCTCGGGCATCGACCTGGGCCTGAACTGGAAATTGCCACGCAGCCAGTACGGCAACTTCACCTTCAACTTCGACGGCACCTGGGTACAGAAGTATGAGTACCAGAACGAACGCGGCGGCGAATTCGTGCAAAACGTGGGCGTCTATGGCGACAATGCACCGGTATTCCGCTGGAGACACAATGCCTCCCTGCAATGGAATCTGGACAAGTGGAACGCCACGCTGTCGAACAAGTACATGAGCGGCTACCGCGACCAGAACTATGTCGATCCGCAATTCGAGCAAAGCGTCAAGGCTTACTCGGTATGGTCGCTGTCGGGCGCGTACTCGGGCTTCAAGAACACCGAAGTCACCGTGGGCGTGAAAAACCTGCTGAACGAAGATCCACCGTTCAGTAACCAGATCGGCACCTTCCAGTCCGGCTACGATCCGCGTTACGCCGATCCGCTGGGCCGTACTTTCTACGTGCGCGCGACTTACAAGTTCTAAAATACACCTGACATAAGCTAGCCGCTCGCTACGCTTCTGTCAGGCGTCTTGAATGAAATGAAAAAGCCCGAAAAGCTTAGCTTTCCGGGCTTTTTTTCATGCTGCGCGCCACGTCACTTTATTCCGCGTCGCCCTTCAGGCGGCGCTGCCTCACGGCTTGCGCCAGGTTTTCCAGCACGGCCACGCTGGCGCTCCAGTCGATGCAGCCGTCCGTGACGGACTGGCCATAGATCAATTCCTTGCCCGGGATCAAATCCTGGCGCCCCGCCACCAGGTGCGACTCCACCATCACGCCGACAATCCGGTCGTCGCCGCCCGCCACCTGCGCGGCGATGTCGGCGCACACGGGAATCTGGTTTTCCGGTTTTTTCGAGCTGTTCGCATGCGAGGCGTCGATCATCAGGCGCGCCGCCAGGCCTTGCGCCGCGATGGCCTTGCAAGCGTCGTCCACGCTGGCCGCGTCATAGTTCGGCGTTTTGCCGCCGCGCAAGATGATGTGGCAATCCTCGTTGCCGTTGGTCGAGACGATGGCCGAGTGGCCGCCCTTCGTGACGGAAAGAAAATGGTGCGGCTGCGAGGCCGCCTTGATGGCTTCCACGGCGATTTTCACATTGCCGTCAGTGCCATTCTTGAAGCCGACGGGACAGGACAATCCCGACGCCAGCTCGCGGTGCACCTGCGATTCCGTCGTGCGCGCGCCGATGGCGCCCCAGCTGATCAGGTCGGCGATGTATTGCGGACTGATCACGTCGAGGAACTCGGTACCGGCCGGCAAGCCCAGTTCATTGATATCGCGCAACAGTTCGCGCGCCATGCGCAAGCCGTCGTTGATGCGGAAGCTGTTGTCCATGTACGGATCGTTGATCAGGCCCTTCCAGCCCACCGTGGTGCGCGGTTTCTCGAAGTAGACGCGCATGACGATTTCCAGCTCGCCCGCGAAACGCGCGCGCTCCTTGACCAGCAGGCGCGCATATTCCATCGCCGCCTTGGTGTCGTGGATGGAGCAAGGCCCGATCACCACCATCAGGCGGTCGTCCTGGCCGTGCAGGATACGGTGCAGGGCGATGCGGGCGCTGGCGGCGGTCTGTTCGGCTTGCTCCGAGCAGGCGAATTCGCGGATCAGGTGGGACGGCGGGGTCAATTCCTTCATTTCGCGAATTCGCAAATCATCGGTGCGGGGCATCATTTTCTCCAAAATTTAAGGATGGGTAAAACATCTGGGTAAAAAAAAACCGCCATCAGTGGCGGTTTTTTAGAATTTGCTGGGATCTCGTTTTGCTGCTACGTGAACCGACCGCTACTCCACCGCCTTTGGGTTGGAATTGCTAAAGTAAAAATAAGCGGTAAAAAAGTGGCGAGCGAACATGCGAGTCATCCGTAAGTGATGAACGACTATAAACCTAAATTGCAAGGGTTGGCAAGCATATTTGTCGGCAAAGCCGCATGCCGCCGCCGTTTTACACTGCAAAATACGTCAAAAAGCATAAAAAGTTGCGCGCTGCCGATGCGCATCGGCTGGCCAACAATGCTGAGGCCGCCGTGGCGCGCACGCCACGCCAGCCCGTTTTGAACACGGGAAGCGGCGCACTACTGATATAGATCGAATCCCCGCCAGGCCGCACGGCCAAGACTTCAAGGTGCATCCCACCTTTTCCTGTCTGACCTTCCGGAGAATCGCATGATCTACAAAGAATCCGCCCATCCATCCCTGCTTTCACCGCCACGTATGGGCCTGGCCCTGGCAAGCGCCCTGCTCGCCCTGCCCGTCCTGGCACAGGAAGCTGCCCCCGTTGCCCGCGTGGAAATCACCGGCTCGAACATCCGTCGCGCGCAGGCGGAAACGGCGTCCGCCGTGCAAACCCTGAACGCGGCCGACATTGAAAAATCGGGCAAGTCCAGCGTGGCCGAACTGCTGCAGACCCTGGCCGTCGACAACCAGGGTTCCGTGCCCACCAGCTTCGGCAACGGCTTTGCCGCCGGCGCTTCCGGCGTGTCGCTGCGGGGCCTGGGCACGGCCTCGACCCTGGTGCTGCTGAACGGCCGCAGAGTGGCGCCGTATGGCCTGGCCGACGACGGCCAGAAGGTATTTGCCGACCTGAACATCATTCCCCTGGAAGCGGTGGAACGGGTGGAAATCCTCAAGGATGGCGCCTCGGCCATCTATGGTTCGGACGCGATTGCCGGCGTCGTCAACGTGATCCTGCGGCGCGACTACCAGGGCACGGCCATCAAGGGCAATTACGGCAAGACGAAGGAGTGGGACGGGCGCGACGCGCGCGCCGCCATCACGCACGGCTTCGGCGACATCGACAGCGACCGCTACAACGTGCTCTTGAACCTCGAGTACAGCGAAAAGGCCGCCATCTGGAACCGCGACCGGGCCGGACGGGGCGCTGTGGGACGCGGCGACTTGCGCGACCTGGGCTTCAGCGCGCAGGAATCGCTCAGCGGCGCGGGCGCCATCACCACCAACAACGCGGCCGGCAGCGCCGTCAACGGCAATGTGCGCAATCCCGACACGCTCGACTACTACAACCGCGGCAACCTGGCCGGCGCGGGTTTTACGCGCACCTTCCCCGGCGCCGCCTGCGGCAACTTCACCACGCATCCGCAGGGCGACCCGGGCGGCGGCTGCCTGACCGACGCCGCGCAGCAGTACAGCCAGATCCAGCCCAAGCAAAAGAACATTAATTTCTTCGGCCGCGCCGCCTGGCAACTGACGCCGGCGTTGCAAACGTATGCCGAGTTGAACGTGTACCACAGCGAATCGCATTCGGCCACCACGCCGTCGACGGTCAGCGGCTCGGTCGGCTACCCGGGCGGCCCCGTCAGCAATGCGGGCGTCTCGCTCGGCGCCGCCCACCCGGACAATCCATATTTCGGCACGGCGGCGCGGCTGCGCTACCTGGCGGCCGATGTGGGGCCGCGCCTGTCGGAAGTCAATTCCACCTTCACGCGCTTTGTCGCCGGCATCAAGGGCACCGTGGCGGGCTGGGATATCGACAGCGCCATCCTGTACTCGCAGAACAAGGTGTCGAACGACCTGGACGGCTACCTGCAGCGCGACGTCGCCTTCGCCCTGCTCAACCCGACCGCCGCCAACGTGGCCGCGGCCAGCCTGAACCCCGCGTATGCGGCCCTGCCGGCCGGCAGCCTGTGGCGCATCGCGGAAAACGCAGGCCTCAATTCGCCCGAGCTGTACGCTGCCCTGGCGCCGCGCATCTCGAACGACGCCAAGACGCATATCGCGCAGATCGACTTCAAGGCCAGCCGCGAGGTGGCCAAGCTGGAAGGCGGCAGCCTGGGCCTGGCCGTGGGCGCCGAATTCCGCCACGAATCGACGCAACTCAAGCCCACCACGGGCACGGAGCGGGGCAATATCATCGGCCTCGGCTATTCCGCTTACAAGGGCAGCCGCAATGCCTCGGCCATCTACGCAGAGGTGCTGGCGCCCGTGCTGAAAACCGTGGAACTGTCGGGCGCCCTGCGCGCCGACCATTTCACCGACGTGGGCAATTCCTATACGCCAAAAGTGGGCGTGAAATGGACTCCCATGCGCGAACTGGCCCTGCGCGGCACCTTCGCCAAGGGCTTCCGCGCCCCGAGCGCGGCGGAAAACGGCGTCGGTGGCCTGGCCGCGTTCTCCACTGCCAGCGATCCGCTGCGCTGCGCGCTGGGCGTGGAAGTGGCATGCGATCCCGCGCCGATCGCCGTCATCACGTCGCCCAATCCGAACCTGTCGCCCGAACGTTCGCGCAGCTATTCCGTCGGTGCCGTGTGGGACCCGCTGCCGCGCAGCAGCATTTCCGTCGACCTGTGGCAAATCCGCCGCAAGAATGAAATCAACCAGGAGCAAACGGATGCGGCCATTGCCGCCGGCAACGTTGCGCGCGACCCGTCGACGGCCACCGGCATTCCCGGCGATCCGGGCGCCATCACGGCCGTGCTGGCCAACTATGTGAATTCGGCGCAAACGACGGTGCGCGGCATCGATATCGACGCCCGCCAGCGCTTCAACCTCGACCATGGCTACGGCAGCCTGACCTTCGACCTGAAGTGGACGCATCTGTACAAATGGCTGCGCACGGAACAGGATGGCACGCAGCGCGATTTTGCCGGCACGCATGGCAATTGCGATATCTCCAACTGCATGGGCACGCCGGACGACCGCATCAACCTGGGCGCCACCTGGGAACGCCAGAACTGGCGGGTCACGGCCAACGTCAACTACCGCGCGCCGCTCGACAATGTCCGCTTCAAGAACGACCCGGACGGCTGCGCCACGCATTTCGCCGACGGCACGGACGCGCCGCGCGGCTGCCGCATCGCCTCGTTCACCACGGTGGACCTGACGGCCCGCTGGCTGGCCACGCCCAAGCTGGAAGTGTTTGCGACGATACAAAACCTGTTCGACAAGATCGCCCCGCTCGACCCGCTGACGTATGGCGCCACGGGCTACAACCCGCTCGACTACGCGGGCGCGGCGGGACGCTTTGTCAGTGCGGGGGTGAAGTATAAATTCTGAGATCCAGCAGCCGTGTTGGCGCCGCCGGTGATTGGCTTGATGGTGATGTCGGGTTACGCGCTTTGCGCTAACCCGACGTACACGAGCAGCATGCCAGAAATGTAAGTCCGATTAGCGGGGCGCAGCCGCGCGTAATCCGACAACCATGTTGGCCTCACAGTGCCCGAAAAATCAGGCCGTACCGCCAACCGTAATACCATCGAGGCGCAAGGTCGGTTGCCCCACGCCCACGGGCACGCTCTGCCCCTCCTTGCCGCACACGCCCACGCCCGAATCGAGGCGCATGTCGTTGCCGATCATGGAGACGCGGTTGAGCACGTCCGGGCCGTTGCCGATCAGGGTCGCGCCCTTGACAGGGTAGCTGAGCTTGCCGTTTTCGATCATGTACGCTTCGCTGGCCGAGAAGACGAACTTGCCGTTCGTGATGTCGACCTGGCCGCCGCCGAAGTTGACGGCATACAGACCATTTTTGACGGACGCGAGGATCTCGCCCGGGTCCTTGTCGCCGCCCAGCATATACGTATTTGTCATGCGCGGCATGGGCAGGTGGGCGAACGATTCGCGGCGCGCATTGCCCGTCACGGGCATCTTCATCAGGCGCGCGTTCATCGTATCCTGGATGTACCCCTTCAGGATGCCGTCCTCGATCAGGGTCGTGCACTGCGTAGGGTTGCCCTCGTCATCGATATTCAACGAGCCGCGACGACCGGCCAGGGTGCCGTCATCGACCACGGTGACGCCCTTGGCGGCCACGCGTTCGCCGATGCGTCCGGAAAACGCGGACGAGCCCTTGCGGTTGAAATCGCCTTCCAGGCCATGGCCGATCGCTTCGTGCAGCAGGATGCCGGGCCAGCCCGGGCCCAGCACGATGGACATGGGGCCGGCGGGCGCCGGGCGCGCTTCCAGGTTCACCAGCGCCGAATTGACGGCGTCCGTCGCGTATTGTTCCAGCACGGCATCGCTGAAATAGTCGTAGCTGAAACGCCCGCCACCACCGGCCGAGCCCGTTTCGCGGCGACCATTCTGTTCCGCGATCACGGTCAGGGACACGCGCACGAGAGGACGGATATCGGCCGCCAGCACGCCGTCGCTGCGCAGCACCAGCACCACGTCGTATTCGCCGGCCAGGCCCGCCATCACTTGCACCACGCGGGGATCTTTCGCGCGCGCCATCTTTTCCACGCGCTCGAGCAATTGCACCTTGGCCGTGGCGTCCAGCGACGCGAGCGGATCGTTGGGCAGGTACAAGGAACGTCCGCCTTGCGGCTGCATCTGGCCGGCGATCTTGATTTTGCCGGCACCGGCGCGCGCGATCGTGCGCGTGGCCGCCGCCGCTTCCAGCAGGGCCCGCTCGGAAATGTCGTCGGAATATGCAAACGCCGTCTTGTCGCCGGACACGGCGCGCACGCCCACGCCCTGGTCGATGGAAAAACTGCCCGTCTTGACGATGCCCTCTTCCAGGCTCCAGCCTTCGCTCTTGGTCGACTGGAAATACAGGTCGGCATAGTCGACCTTGTGCGTAAACATCGTGCCCAGGGCTTTGAGCAGCTTGTCTTCGTCCAGGCCGAACGGCGTGAGCAGGATATCGCGCGCCACGGCCAGGCTGGACAGATTGGGGTCAAATGGAATCATGGCTTTTCTCAACATTCAATTTACATGGTGCGGTGCGTCAGGGCCGGCAAGGACTCTCGCACGCCGGCCAAAAACACCAGGTCGATCTCGCCGCTGACCACGCCCTCGCCTTCGGGCAGCACGGCGATCACTTCGCCCCACGGGTCGATCAGCATGCTGTGGCCCCAGGTGCGCCGGCCGTTCGGATGCAGGCCGCCCTGCGCCGAGGCCAGCACATAGCACTGGTTTTCGATGGCGCGCGCGCGCAGCAGCACTTCCCAATGGGCGCTGCCCGTCGTATGGGTAAACGCGGCCGGCACGACGATCAGCGCGCAATCGCCCATGGCGCGGTACAGTTCGGGAAAGCGCAGGTCATAGCAGATGGACAGGCCGACGCGGCCGAACGGCGTCTCGATCGAACGCACCTGCGCGCCGGGCACGATGGTGCGCGATTCGTTGTACGACTCGGCGCCGCGCGTAAAACCGAACAGGTGGATCTTGTCGTAGCGGCCGGCCGGCTCGCCTTGCGGGTCGTACACCAGCGTTGTATTGAGGACCTTGCCCTCCTCACCGGAAATCAGGGGCAAGGTACCGCCGATCAGCCAGATGCCGTGCTGGCGCGCCATCTGCGCCATGCCGTCCTGGATCGGTCCGCTGCCGGGCTGTTCCGCATGGGCCAGCTTGTCCGTTTCCTGCTTGCCCATGATGGCCCAGTATTCGGGCAGCACCACCAGCTGCGCGCCACCGGCGGCGGCCTGCGCCACCAGGCGCCGCGCCGTGGCCAGATTGTCTTCCACGGAGGGCGAGGAAATCATTTGTACTGCTGCGACTGTATGCATCATTGCCACCTCTTATCCATTCAAACGCCTCGCCTATTTCGCCACGGCCTCCACGGCTGCAGCGGCAGGCACGGCGACAGGTTCCAATTTACCACCATCGAGCTTGGTCACGACGGGCGATTTCCACGGGCCGGCGATCTGCATGTGATAGGTGAGCGCTTTCATCACGGGGGCGCGCAGGAACAATTGCGCCAGGAAACTGCCCAGGCCGATGACGGGATTGACGGCCAGCGCGTACACGAGCGGCCCCGTGCCGAGGTTAAATTCCGGGATCACCACCACGTGCAAATTCGTCGTTTCATTGGCGATATCGGCCGTGCCATCCATCAGCACGGTGGCCGCCACGCCATGCATCTTGAGGTTGTCGGTGGTCACCACGCCGCGCTTGATGCTGGCGTTGGCCGTGATGCCGTCGAAGGCCAGGCCTTCGGAAAACACGTCGTGGAAATCGAGTTTCAGCAAGCGGGGCAAGGCTTGCAGGCTGAGCACGCCCAACAGCTTGGCCGCGCCAGGATCCTGCTTGAGGAACTGGCCCGATTCCACGTTCATCTCGATCTGCCCCGACAAGGTGGGAATATCGAGCGAATACGGCAAGCCGTTCCAGGCGATGTCGCCGCTCAGGCGGCCCTTGCCGCGGCGCACCGTGTCGGCAAAGCCAAAGCGGTCGAGCAGCTTGCCCGCGTCGACGATATCGAGGCCAAAACGCAGGCTGGTCGTGCTTTGCCCATCCTTGATGACCCATTTGCCACTGCCGCTCAGCGCGCCGTCGGGGTTCGACAGTTGCAACTTGCCTACGCGCCACTCGCGCCCGCCCGCCGCCATGGTGTTATAGGCCTGCAACTCCAACCGGCCGATCTTCTTGTTGAACAGCTCGAATTGCTCGGCGACGATATCGAGCGAAGGAATCGACTGGGCGCCGCTTTTGCCTTCCAGCAAATTCTTCACGTCGTTGGCGGCCGACTCGGGAATGATCAGCGACGACAGGCGCGCCGTCATCTTGCCCAGACCGGATGGGGTTTCCAGCCACGTCACATAGCCCGACACTTGTTTCGCATCGATATTGGCTTGCCACACATCCTTCTGATGCGTGGCGCCCACCACCACGTTTTCCAGCTTGCGCTCGCCCAGCATCAGTTCGCTGGCACGGGCCGCCATCATGTCCGGCACCACGTATTGCGCGATATCGGGCGCATCGTCGGCGCCGCCACTGTCGGCGGGCGCCGTGGCGCTGCCGGCGATCTCGCTGCCGGCGGCGATCCAGCTGTCCACGTCCAGGGTTTTCATATTCACGTTGAGCATCATGCCGCTCTCCGGTTCCGGCGCCGGCACGTTCACGCCGATGCCGCCGCGCACCAGGCGCCAGGCGTCCTTGCCCTGCTTCTGGCGCTGGTAGCGCGCCGCGATGCCGGAGCCCAGCGCGATGCGGATATCGTCCGTGCGCAAGCCGGCGCCATTGGCCGCGTTGCCCGTCAGGGTAAATTTCACGGGCAGGCTGTCGCCGGCCGGCTTTTTCAGGGGGGCGGGGAAATCCAGGCCCAGGCCCGTCAGCGGCGACTCGACATTGACCACCACTTGATGGTCGCGCGCCGTGATCAGGCCGTTGTAGCGGGCGCCGCCATTCAAATGTTTCGCCAGGCGCTGCAGCACGGGCGCCGGATACGTCTTGCGCAAGCCATCGATGGTCATGTTGCCCGCCAGTTTCACCTGGATGGAATTGTCCGGCTGCGTGCCGCCCGAAATGGCCAGCGGCCCGCCCAGCAGGCTGCCATTCAAGCCATTCAGGTTGACGCCTTTTTCGTTGAATTCAATCTTGCCCTGCGTGCCCAGCACGGGCGGCATGTCGTGGAACAGCACCACGTCGTTGCCCGCCAGCTGCAAGCTGCCTTGCACGGTCGACTCGAGCATGCGCTCGATCGGCAAGTGCAGTTTGAGGGCCAGTTTGGCGTTGCCCGTCGCCGTCGTTTCATCGGTGAAATGCTCGATCCAGCCCAGCACGGGGCTGGCCGTCACGTACTTGAGGAATTCCTGCATCGGGCCGGCCGCATTGCCCTCGATATCAAGCAAGGTGTCGAAGACGGTCAGGTCGGGGATCACGGCTTTGACATTGGCCAGCGCCACGCCGCCCGTGGTGGCCGTGTCGCCGCGAATTTCCATGCGCGCGCGCTCGAACACAAAACTGCCCTTGATCTTTTCCGCCTGCGGCCACAGGGGCGCCTTGCCCGCCAGCGGACCGCTTTCGGCAAATTCGCCGGGCGCATAGTTCAGGGTGCCGTTCTCGATCTTGCCGGCCACGCGGAACTCGCCGCGATTGCGCTGGGCCGGTGTGTCGGCCTTGAACGGGAAATGTTCGAGTTCGCCGCGCAGGCGCAGGCTGACATCGCGCGCCACGCCGCCTTCCAGCGCTCCTGTCAGCCAGTGGCGCAGGTGCTCCGGCGTTTGCAGCGGCAGATAGCGGCCGATGGTGTTGATCTGGAAATTGTCGATGCTGCCCGTTAAGTCGACCTGGCCCAGATTCTTGCCGTCGATCGGCAAACGCTGCGAGCCATGCAAGGCGACTCGCATTCCTTGTTGATTAAAATCAAGCCTGTCCAGGTCGACTTGCAGCATATTGTCTGCTTGGAAAGCCCAGCGTGCCTCCATTTCGAATTGTTCGAACGGCAAGGCGGGGTCACTCAAATAGGAGGCCAGTTGCAATATCAGTCCCTGTGCATCGATGGCAATGGTGCCTCCCTTGTCGCTGGCGTCGATGCTGCCAGTCAGGCGGTCGAAGCCGGGAATGGCCGGTGCGGCCGCCTGCGCGGGGCTGGTCGCCGTCTTTGCCACGGCCAGGCGCGCCGGCTGCGCATTCAGTCCAAGATCGATGAGCTTGCCGCGCAAACGGTAGCTGGCCGGTGTCGCCATCTCGCCTTCCCATTGCGCCGAGAAATCCTGCAAACGCCCGCGCGGCGCCAGCGCGTCGAGACGCTGGCGCTGCTGTTCGCCCAGCGGCAGCTTGTCGGCCAGCGCGGCCAGGGTGTGCAAATCGAGCGACTTGGCCGTGATTTCCGTGCGCGCCGGCTTGCGTTTGGTGGCGGCAACAAAGCGTTCGGACAAGGTCGTGGGCGGCAGGCTGAGGCCATCGCGGGTTTCCACCGCGAAATTTGTCAATTCCACCTGATGGCCATTCGCACCAAAGGTTGGCTTGCCGTCAGGCACCTGCGCCGACAGCTCTTCTTTTGCCGAAATGCGTCCGCTGACCGACAGCAGGTCGAGCGGTGCGATATGCTCGCCCAGCTGCGCCGTCACATCCGTCAAGCCCACGTCGGCCGTGAAGCCGGCCAGGCGCGCGTGATCCAGGCTCAACCAGGCGCGCAGGGCGCCCTTGCCCTGACTCAGTTCGAACGGGTAATCGAGGTAGCGGCGCCAGGCGGCCAGGTCGGCGTTTTTCAGGTCCGCATACAGCTCGCCTTTCCACATCGACACATCCGAGATGCGCGTGCTGAAGGGCGGATGCGTGAAGTGAGCGCGCACATCGATGGGTGCGGCCAGGCTGGCCGGCGGCGTGACTTGCAAGCCCAGGCGGTGGCTGCGCCAGCGGTTGCGCAGCAGCAGATTAACCTGGGATAAAGCCAGCTCGGGTGTGCCGCGCGCTTCATCCGTCCAGCGCACCTTGCCGTCGCGAATGATGATGTCATGCTGCGACAGCAGCCAGTCGGCGCCCTTGCCATCGCTGCCTTGCGTGCTGTCGATCAATACCCCGGCCACGTACAGCTTGCCATCCTTGCTGCGCCGCACGTCCAGGTCCGGCCGCGTGATTTCCAGGGTTGTAAAGCGCACGGAACCGAGCAGGCTCCACCACGACACGGTGGCCGATATGCTTGGCAAGCTCAGCGCCTGGCGCCCCGCCTGGTCGCGCAGGGTCACGTCGCCGAGGAAGAGATTGGGCCGCACGCCATGCCAGGAGGCATAAATACGCGCGATGCTGACCGGATTGCCCAGCGCGCGGCTGGCCGCCCGCTCGATATCGCCTTTGTAATAGTCGATATTCGGCAGGATCGCGTAGCGCAGGAATAAAAACAGCACAGCGAAAGCGAAATACGCGAGCAGCACCAGTTTGATGGTAAAACCCAACACGTGGTGGGTGGCCAGGTTGGCCATGCGATAGGCGGCACGCAGCCGCTGCCAGCGCAGAGCCAATGGCACATGTTCTGTCACGCTTGCTTCTGGCGGTTTTTGCATCAATAAGCTAATAAACTGGTCCGGCGTCAAATAATGGCAAAAATCGTCTGCATTCGTGGTGCGCACCTGCATCCTTGCGCTTGCGTCTGAGCAAAGCCTCCCTTACCATCGTCCGGAAGAGCACGCACTACCGGCGGTATTGGGTCGGCGGCACAATTTTACCGCATCCCCCGGCGTTCGCAGCCAAGTTAAACAAGAACATGCACGCAGCATTCACGAGACAGTTACCGATACCATGAGCACACAGCCTTTGATTTCCGCCTCCCGTTTCTACCAGCGCTGGCTGGACGCCGCCCCCGAGCGCGCCGCGCAGGTAGCACAACTGGTGCGCGCGCCGCTGGACGGGCTCGATTTTGCCGCCGAGTTGGCCGCCCAGGCGAACGCCGCCACGCCGCCGCTGCCGCCCGAGCGGGCCATGCGCCGCCTGCGCAACCTGCTCGTCTGCGGCCTGATCGCGCGCGACCTGCAAGGCCAGGCCGACTTGAACGAAGTTGTGACAGCCATGACGGGCTTTGCCGATTTCGCCATCCGCACGCACGTGGATGCCATCATGGCTGAAATGGTGGCCCTGCACGGCATGCCTGTCGGCGAGGAATCGGGCGAGGAACAGGCCTTGATGGTGTTGGCGATGGGCAAGCAGGGCGGCGGCGAGCTCAACGTTTCGTCGGATATCGACCTGATCTTTGTCTACCCGGAAGACGGTGACACGCAAGTCACCGTGCCGGGCCAGCGCAGCCTGTCCAACCACGAGTTTTTCATTCGCATGGGCAAGAAACTGATCGCCGCCCTGGCAGAGATCACGCAGGATGGCTTTACTTTCCGTGTGGACATGGCCTTGCGTCCGAACGGCAACTCGGGTCCGCTGGCCGCCAGCCTCAGCATGGTGGAACAGTACCTGATCGTGCAAGGCCGCGAATGGGAGCGCTATGCGTGGGTCAAGGCGCGCGCCGTGACGGGCAAGCCGGAAGATATCGCCTCGCTCGACGCCATCGTGCGCCCGTTCGTCTTCCGCCGCTACCTCGATTTCGGCGTCATCGATGCCATCCGCACCATGCATGGCCAGATCCGCGCCGAGGTCAACCGCCAGGAACGGCTGCATCCGGACCGCAGCAACAACGTCAAGCTGGGCCGCGGCGGCATCCGCGAAATCGAGTTCCTCGCGCAAGTGTTTCAGCTGATACGGGGCGGGCGCGACGCCGAGCTGCGCGAGCGTTCCACGCGCGCCACCCTGCGCACGGTGGCGGACAAGGGGCTGTTGGAGCCGGCCATCGTGGAACAGCTGCTCGGTTCCTACACGTTCTTGCGCAACCTCGAACACCGGCTGCAGTATCTTGACGATGCGCAAACCCACACCCTGCCCGCCAACGACGCCGACCGCCTCACCGTGGCGCAGATGATGGGCTTACCCGACACGCCCACCCTGCTGGCCCAGCTGGAAGCGCACCGCGTGTTTGTCGCCGGCCAGTTCGACGAGATGTTCAGCGACAAGAGCAGCGGCACGCCGCCGGCCGACACGGGCATCGACCCGCAAACGTCGAACGACTGCGCCGCGTCCGACCAGCAGGAAGCCATCGAAGCGCGCTTTGCCGCCCTGGGCTTCCATGAGCCGGCCGCCTGCGCGCGCCGCCTGCTGGCCACGTGGCAGGCGCCCCGTTTGCAATCGTTGCCCGAGGCGAGCCGCACGCGCCTCGTCGCCCTCGTCAATTCCGCCCTGCCCCTGATCACCGATTGCTCCGTGTCCAACGGTAACGCCAGCCAGCTGGCCACCCTGGGCCGTCTGCTCGATTTCCTCGAGGCGATCGCGCGCCGCTCGGCCTATCTGTCGCTGCTGACGGAATACCCGCATACGCTCGAGCGCGTCGTGCGCATGGTGTGCGCCAGCGGCTGGGCCGCCACCTTCCTCACGCAGCACCCGATTTTGCTCGACGAACTGTTAGACGAGCGCATCCGCAACACGGTGCCCGACCCGGCCGCGCTGGCCCTGGACCTGCAGCGCCAGCTCGACGACGCGCCCGGCGACACGGAGCGGCAGATGGATATCCTGCGCGAAATGCACCACGCGCAGCTGTTCCAGTGCCTGGCGCAAGACCTGGCGGGCGACCTGAGCGTGGAAAAGCTGGCCGACTACCTGTCGCAGCTGGCCGACATCATCGTCGCCGCCACCGTGCAAGCCGTGTGGCAAACGTTACCGACACGCCACCGCGAAGTGCCGAAATTCGCCGTCATCGCGTACGGCAAACTGGGCGGCAAGGAACTCGGCTATGTCTCGGACCTCGACGTCATTTTCCTGTTCGACGACGACGACCAGGAAGCGCCGGGCCTGTACGCCAAGCTGGCGCAGCGCTTCATTACCTGGATGACCTCGCATACTTCGGCCGGCATTTTGTTCGACATCGACATCGCCCTGCGTCCCGACGGCGCCTCGGGCATGCTGGTCTCCAGCGTGCAGGCGTTCGAGCGCTACCAGGGCAGCGCGGCCTGGGTGTGGGAACACCAGGCGCTCACGCGCGCGCGCTTTTGCGCCGGCGACGCCACCATCGGCAAGCATTTCGAGCGCATCCGCGACACGATCCTGTGCAAGGAACGCCCGGAAAACGGCCCGCTCAAGGGCGAAGTGGTGGCCATGCGCAAGAAGATGCTCGATGCGCACCCGCCCCGCCCCGGCAGCTTCGATTTGAAGCAGGACCCGGGCGGCATGATCGACATCGAATTCATGGTGCAATATCTGGTGCTCCAGCATGCGGCGCAGTATCCGCAGTTGACGGCCAATTCGGGCAATATCGCCCTGCTGCGCCTGTGCGGCGAACTGGGTCTGATCGATGCGCAGCTGGCCGCCCTGGTCGCCGACGCCTACCGCGCGCTGCGCAAGCTGCAGCACCAGTTGCGCCTGCAGGGGCAAGACCTGGCCCGCGTGGAACCGGAACGGGTGCGCGTGCATGCGGACAACGTGATGCGCCTGTGGCAAGCCATCTTCGGCGCCACGGTCTGAGGCCGCCCCGGGCATGCCGCTCCATTACCTGTCGCGCCTGAGCGGATCGGCGCGCGATACGCAAGCCAATCTGCAGCTGGGCTGCGTGCTGGCGCTGGTGGCCGGCGCCGTGAATGCGGGCGGATTCCTCGCCATCGGCGGCTATACCTCGCACATGACGGGCATCGTCTCGGGCATGGCGGACGACCTGGCACTGGGCAATATCACGGTGGCCCTGGCCGCGCTGGGCGCGTGGCTGGCTTTTGTCAGCGGCGCGGCCGTCACGGCCATCATGGTGAACTGGGGCAAGCGGCGCCGCCTGCACAGCCAGTTTGCCGCCAGCCTGCTGCTGGAAGCGGCGTTACTGCTGATGTTCGGCTTGACGGGCAATTACCTGGCCGCCATGCCCGACGTGCTGGGCCCCGTCACCATCTTACTGCTGTGCTTTGTCATGGGTTTACAGAACGCCATCATCACCAAGATTTCGGGCGCCGTCATCCGCACCACGCACGTGACGGGCCTGTCTACCGACATCGGCATCGAACTGGGCAAGATGGCGTATTACAACCGGCGCCACCTGCCCGACCGGATGGTCAAAGTGAACCGCGGCAAGCTGAGAACGCACAGCGTGCTGATCGCCTGCTTCTTCATCGGCGGCGTCAGCGGCGCCCTGGCCTTCAAGCACATCGGTTTTCCCGCCGCCACCATCCTGCTCGCCGGCGTGCTGACCCTGCTGTCGGGCGTGCCCGTGCTGCGCGACTTGCGCCTGCTGTGGCGTTTTTATAGGCGCCGCCTGCACGCCTGGCATTAGCAGAAATATTTTTCTTTATAGCAATAATTTACTGGTTTTAATGCTAATATTTTTCTGCGCCTGGCGGGCTCATCATGCCTGCCGTGGCGGCCTTTTGATTTGACACCCTACCATTGTCCAATTATGAAAGCGAGAAAAATGATTTCCATTAAAAGAGCCCTGTTTGTCTTTGCCATCGCCGTGGGCGCCGCCGCTTCGTTCTCCAGCACGGCCGCCGTGCGCGCGTGGATTCCGTCGGAAAATTGCGATTACATCCTCAACATGTGCTATCAAGGTGTCGAGGCGTCATGCGAGCAGTGGCGCAACCAGTGCGAACCTAAAGAATAAGCTGGCATCAGACGAAAAAAACGCCCCGAAGGGCGTTTTTTGTATGCTAGCCAGAAATTACTTCGCCGACATCAGTGCAACGGTGGTGTCGAGCATGCGGTTCGAGAAACCCCACTCGTTGTCGTACCACGACGATACTTTCACCAGGCGGCCCGACACTTTGGTCAGGGTCGAATCGAAGTTCGACGAAGCCGGGTTATGGTTGAAGTCGATCGAGACCAGCGGTTCGGTCTGGTACGTCAGGATGCCTTCCAGGGCGCCTTCCGAAGCGGACTTCATCAGGGCGTTGACTTCTTCCACGGTCGTGTCGCGCTTGGCGATGAACGACAGGTCGACCAGCGACACGTTGATGGTCGGCACGCGGATGGCGAAGCCGTCCAGTTTGCCATTCAGTTCAGGCAGCACCAGGCCCACGGCGGCAGCGGCGCCCGTCTTGGTCGGAATCATGCTCATGGTGGCCGAACGGGCGCGGCGCAGGTCTTCATGCATCACGTCGGACAGCACCTGATCGTTGGTGTAGGCGTGCACGGTGGTCATCAGGCCCGTTTCGATGCCGATGGCGTCGTTGAGCGGTTTAACCAGCGGAGCCAGACAGTTGGTGGTGCACGAAGCGTTCGAGATGACGGTGTCCGTCGATTTCAGTACGGAGTGGTTCACGCCGAACACGACGGTCGCATCGACGTCCTTGCCGCCTGGTGCCGAGATGATGACTTTTTTCGCGCCGCCCTTCAAGTGAGCCGAAGCCTTCTCTTTGGTGGTGAAGAAGCCCGTGCATTCCAGCACGACGTCCACGCCCAGCTCGCCCCATGGGATTTCAGCAGGATTGCGCTGTGCGAATACGCGGATCGGATCGCCATTGACGATCATGTTGTCGCCTTCGACGGTGACCGTGCCCGGGAACTTGCCGTGCGCGGTGTCGTAGCGGGTCAGGTGGGCGTTCGATTTGGCATCGCCCAGGTCGTTGATGGCAACGATCTGGATATCCTGTTTCTTGCCGCCTTCGTAGAAAGCGCGCAACACATTACGGCCGATGCGGCCGTAGCCATTGATTGCAACTTTGATCGTCATACTCTGCTCCTGATTAAAAAAGAAGGTACATGCACGCTCCCGGCGAACACATCGCCAGGACCGTTAAAAATCAATATTAGCCGGCGATAACGGCTTTCACCTTGGCGACGACGTTCTCGACCGTGAAGCCGAAGTGCTTGAACAGCACGCCGGCCGGGGCCGATTCGCCAAACGTGTCGATACCGACCACGGCGCCTTCCAGGCCCACGTATTTGTACCAGAAGCTGGTCACGCCCGCTTCGATGGCCACGCGCGGCACGCCTTTCGTCAGCACGCTGGCCTTGTAGGCAGCGTCCTGGCGGTCGTACACGTCGGTCGACGGCATCGACACCACGCGCACGGCGATGCCTTCGGCAGCCAGCGCGCTGGCGGCGGCGACAGCCAGTTCCACTTCGGAACCGGTGGCGATCAGGATCGCCTTGGCGTCGGCCACGTCGTTCAGCACATAGCCGCCGCGGTAGATGTTCTGGATCTGTTCGGCGCTACGTTCCTGGTACGGCAGGTTCTGGCGCGAGAAGATCAGGGTCGACGGACCATCCTTGCGGCGCACGGCGGCGCCCCAGGCAGCAGCCGACTCGACGGTGTCGCATGGACGCCAGTTGTCCAGGTTCGGGATCAAGCGCATCGACGAGACGTGCTCGACCGATTGGTGCGTCGGGCCGTCTTCGCCCAGGCCGATCGAATCGTGGGTAAACACAAAGATCGAACGCAGTTTCATCAAGGCAGCCATGCGCAGCGCATTGCGGCTGTAGTCGGAGAACGTCAGGAACGTTGCGCCGAACGGGATATAGCCGCCGTGCAGGGTGATGCCGTTCATGATGGCGCTCATGCCGAATTCCCGCACGCCGTAGTTGATGTGGTTGCCAGGCTGGCCCGAACGCACGGCCACGCATTCTTTCCAGTTGGTCAGGTTCGAACCGGTCAGGTCGGCCGAGCCGCCGAGGAATTCCGGCAGGGACGAAGCCAGTGCCTGGATGGCGTTCTGGCTGGCCTTGCGGGTAGCGATGTTTTCTTTCTTCTCGACGCAGGAAGCGATGGCAGCCGACAGGGCCGCTTCGAATGCCTGTGGCAGGTCGCCTTGCATGCGGCGGGTCAGTTCAGCGGCTTGCTGCGGGAATTCGCGGCTGTAGGCGGCAAAGCGCTCGTTCCAGTCTTTTTCCAGCAGGGCGCCCTGCTCTTTCGCATCCCATGCCGCGTACACGTCGGCCGGCATTTCGAATGGCGCGGCATCCCAGCCGATGTATTCGCGCACGGCGGCGATTTCCTTGTCGCCCAGCGCGGCGCCGTGAACCTTGTCGCCGCCTTGCAGGTTCGGCGAACCCTTGCCGATGATGGTCTTGCAGCAGATCAGGGTCGGCTTGGCGGCGGTCTTGGCGGCGGCGATGGCGGCGGCCACGGCGGCAACATCGTGGCCGTCGACGGCGCGGATGACGTTCCAGCCGTATGCTTCGAAGCGGGCCGGGGTGTCGTCCGTGAACCAGCCTTCGACTTTGCCGTCGATGGAAATGCCGTTGTCATCGTACAGGGCGATCAGTTTATTCAGGCCCAGGGTGCCGGCCAGCGCGCACACTTCGTGCGAAATGCCTTCCATCAGGCAGCCGTCGCCGACGAAAGCGTAGGTGTAGTGGTTG
Organism: Janthinobacterium sp. KBS0711; assembly: GCF_000988085.1. Lineage (NCBI taxonomy): Bacteria > Pseudomonadati > Pseudomonadota > Betaproteobacteria > Burkholderiales > Oxalobacteraceae > Janthinobacterium > Janthinobacterium sp. KBS0711. The sequence goes on from NZ_LBCO01000033.1 coordinate 930,358, forward strand.
ACGACGTCGTGGCCGGGCTTGTTGAATTCAGCGGCCAGCAATTGCTCCGACAGGGCCATGCCGACGGCGTTGGCAATGCCCTGGCCCAGCGGGCCGGTGGTCGTTTCCACGCCTGGCGTGATATCGACTTCCGGGTGGCCCGGGGTTTTCGAATGCATCTGGCGGAAGGCCTTGATGTCGTCCATCGACAGATCGTAACCGGTCAGGTGCAGCAGCGCGTAGTGCAGCATCGAGCCGTGGCCGTTCGACAACAGGAAGCGGTCGCGGTTCTGCCATTTCGGGTTCGCGGGATTGTGGCGATAGTGACCACTCCACAGGGCAACTGCGATCTCGGCCATGCCCATCGGCATGCCTGGATGGCCGGAGTTGGCCTTTTGTACAGCGTCCATTGCCAGTGCGCGGATCGCATTGGCCATTTTGGTAGTCGGGAGCGTAGTTGTCATGATGGTGTGGGTCAGTCGCGAGTTTGGGATTCGTTTGCAACAGCGCGGACAGGGAAGCCGGCTGCTTTCTGTAGTCAACTATTTTACCAGACTGGGGGGCCGCAAATTAGAATTGCGGCGTACTGGCCCGCCAAATGGCTATACTTTGACGTCTTTCCACCCCACTTACCCCCCGTTGAGGATTTGCATGCCGCGTTTTTATTGCCCCCAGCCGCTCATCGCCGGCGCCACCGTCTCCCTGCCGGAGGCTGTCGCCCACCATATCCAGGTCGTGCGCCTGGTGCCGGGCGACGTCATCACCCTGTTTAATGGCGAAGGCGGCGAAGTGCAGGCGAGTCTGGTGGCGGTCGCCAAGCGCAGCGTGACGGCCGAGGTGCAGGCGCATGTGGCGCGCGAGGCGGAGCTGCCGTATGCCGTGACCCTGGCGCAGGCATTGCCGGAAGCATCCAAAATGGACTGGATCATCGAAAAAGTCATCGAACTGGGCGCGGCCGGCATCGTGCCGCTGTCGGCGCAGCGCTGCGTCGTGCGCCTGTCCGCCGAGCGGGCCGAGAAGAAACTTGCGCATTGGCAAGGCATTATCGTGTCCGCCTCGGAACAATGCGGGCGCAACCGCCTGGCCCAGTTGGCCCCGCTGCAAGATTTCAATAGCTGGAGCGGACAGCAAGATTTACATAAACGCATCATCCTGACGCCGCGCGCGCAACAGTCGCTGGCCGACTGGGCGCGTCACCAGCCGCCGCAGGCCATCACCGTGATGGTGGGGCCGGAAGGGGGATTTTCGGAGGCGGAAGAAAAGGCGGCCCTGGCCGCCGGCGCCATCGGCCTGTCCATGGGGCCGCGCATCCTGCGCACGGAAACGGCGGGCCTGACGGCGCTGGCCACCTTGGGCGCCTTGTGGGGCGGCATGTAAATGGCATAAAAAAAGCGCAGCGCGGTTTCCCGCACTGCGCCAGTGATGCAACATGCTACGGACAGCCCGTACCGGCGCTGTCCAGCCTGTCTAATTAGAACGTGTACTCGGCACCCACTTTCAGGGTGCGTGGACGCAGCGTGTAGCCGTCACGCACGTTGATTGGGCGCTGTTCATCGAAGACGTTGTTGATATTCGCCAGCAAACGCAGGTTTTTGAAGCCCGTGTATGCGAAGTTCAGATCGGTGCGCACATCGCTACCCACGCGGCATGGCAGGTTATCGCCTTTCAATGCAGCGCGGCAACCGGCTTCATTCCAGGTATCCTGATCCGTCTCGTCGTTGTTCAATGCCGTTCCCGACGTGTAGTTGACGCGCACGCCAGCCGTGACCGGACCTTTGCGCCATGCCGTGCTAAATACCGACACGACACGCGGGGTGCCACGCAAGCCGACGGTGTTTGGACGGTACTGGTTGGCGTCGATGTCCCAGTAACGCAGCTTCAGGTTGACCGTGGTCGCCAGACCCATCGTCACGGTACCATACTCGCCAGCCGAAAAGCGGCCGTTCACATCGATATCCACGCCCTGCGTCTCGGTCTTGCCGAAGTTTTCATAGCCCAGGAACAGCGATTGAATGGTACCAGTACCCCAGGCGATGTTCGCGCCTGGCGACAGTTCGTTGGCACGCGCGGCCAGACGGCGATCGGTGTCGCTGATCGGATTGCGCGCCAGTTTCTCAGCATAGCCAGGCACATCTTCACGGGCCAGCACATACGGTACGTCGCGCGTGGCGATCTCGTCCCGGCGTTCGATCTTGAAGTAGTCGACAGCGACGCTGACGTTCTTGATCGGTTCCGCCACGAAGCCCAATGTCAGACTGCGCGAGGTTTCCGGTTTCAAGGTCGAGCTCGACGAAATCATGACCGGAATCGAAGTCAGGCAACCCGAGTTGTAGGCCGTAGACGAATCGGAAACGTCGCTGGCAGTGCCTTTTTTCAGGATATCGCGGATTGCAGTTGCGGTTGCGCAACGTTTTGGATCGAGCTGGCTGTTGTAGAAACCTGTCACGCCCACTTTACCCAGCGATTCCGGGATATTCGGAGCACGGAATCCACCGGCTATCGTACCGCGCAACATCAGCTTCGGCGTTACCGTCCAGCGCGCAGCAAATTTAGGCGACACGTGGGCCGAAAAACCTGGCGCCTTGTCCAGACGCAGCGCGCCGTTCAACTCCAGGCCTTTCAATACGGGCGCGTTCAGCTCCAGAAATGCGGCGCTCAGATTGCGCTGGCCATCGATCCACAGGGAACCTGTATTGATGATCTCGGCATTCATCACGGCGTCGACCGACTTGATGTACATCTTTTCTTGACGCAACTCGGCGCCAAAAGCAAACGCCAATTGACCGCCAGGCAGAGGCATCAGGTCGCCAGACAGCTTGGCATCGATGAAGTTGGTCGACAGGTGGGAATCGGTGCCTGCGACTGGGAACATGCGGTTCAACAACTCATCGCTATTGCCACCACCTAACTTGTACTCGCCGCTGACAATCGCGGCAGGCAGGCGGTCACGGTGGGCGCCACGGCTGCGCAAGGTACCCTCGCCCCCCGTACGCCCGATGGTGGCTTCCCAGTCATAGGCGCCGATCGTGCCTTCCAGGCCGGCCATGACACGGTACTGCGTCGCTTTGGCCGGCGAAGTCCAATCCATGTTGGAATCCATGAAACGATAGTCGAGGCCAACCGGGAAGTTATACGGATTGTAGGCGGAATTGGCCGGCAATTTAGGTTTCTGCACGGTTTGCGATTTCTTCAAATTACCGTCGAACCAGGTCCATGGCGAACCGGCGGCCATGCCGAATGGCAGCGGCGAGTAATTGGTGCGGGTTTCCGAATACGACACTTCCGCGAAACCGCGCGTGGTGTCGCTGAGCTTGAAGTGCAAGGCGCTGTACAGATTGACGCGTTCAGCGCCATCCGACGACGGGTTAATGCCGTTCAAGTCGCTTACGCACAGGCCGGCAGCATTGAAAGTGCTACATCCTTTCACAGCTTGGCGCACCTTGCGGCCGCTTTCGTTCAAGTTGCCCGGGAACGAAGTCAGGCTGGGATCGCCGAAAGCGGTAGATACATGTTTTTTGTGCCAGGCGGGATACTCGCGCAGCACCTTGCTGAGCTTGTAGCCTTCACGCTTGTAACCTTCGACGTTGAAGAACACGTTGTAGCGGTCTTTTTCCAGATCGCCGTAACCAGCCAACAGACCAACCGTCGTTTGCTTGCCAATGTTAGGGTCGATGCCCTGCTGATAGTTGGCGCTGGTGCTGACGCCCTGGAAGCTCTTGCGGGTGATGATGTTGATTACGCCAGCCAGCGCATCGGAACCGTAGATCGCGGAAGCGCCGTCCTTGAGCACCTCGACGCGGTCGATCACGTCGGCCGGAATGGAATCGAGGTTGACAAAGGTATCTTTGGCGCCGTTGGCGAACGGATAATTGGACACGCGGCGGCCATTCACCAGTACCAGGGTGGCGCCGGTGCCCAGGCCACGCATCGATGCGCCGGACGCACCGCGCGCAAAGCTGGTGGAGTTGCCGTCATCCTTGATCGCACCCGTGTCGAACGAGGTCAGCGTATCGAGAATCTGGCGCACGGTATTGGCGCCAGTCGCCTTGATTTCATCACGGCGCAATACGGTCACCGGCGAGGCAGTCTCGGTATCCAGGCGCTTGATGTTCGAACCAGTCACTTCAACACGTTGCATGACCGGCTCCGCGGCATCTCCCGTGCTTTGTGCATGGGCGGAGGCAGCAATGGCGCTCAAAGCAAAAAACACCGCCTTACTGATAGGGCTTAATTTTGGTTTACTCAGCATCATGTTTAGCAATCTCAATTTGTAATTTTAATGAATACCAGGCAACTGGATCACAGTGGCTCATGTGGCACTTTTTTGTATCAAAATTTTTGACACAAGTCAGTATCTGTAACGGAAAAAATATTGTCAATTAACATTGCCTAATCCTTAATGGATTGAATAAAAAACAGTCAAATATTTTTTTTCTGTTGTTTTTTCACATTGGAATTTGGCAATATTTCCATTTTTTCAGCTATTTGTTGCGCTTCGAGCGGACAACACAGGCCCGCTGCAACAAGGTCATTCCAGCCGTTTCGAGGCCTGTCGACTACGGCCATTTCTCCAATGAAAACATACTGAAAAACGCTCTTTCCGCGCAGCGTCTTGCACATTCACACTGCTCAAACAAAATTGCAAAAATATAAATACATTGACATAAAACAATATTTTTGTCGGATAACATGGGAACTATCGGAATGAAATACTGCACTCACCAAGTTTCCCGTCAAATATCAATGCACGCAGCTTGAATTGTTAAATCGGCTGCCCGCCGCATGCGGGTGCAGGAAGATACAGGAAGCAAGGCGCGCCGCTTTCCAGCCACCTTGCCGGACACTGGACAGGTAGATTGCCCGGCATGCTGTTGAGATAGCCGATGGAGAAATAAGGGCAAAAAAAAAGCAGGATGACTGAAAAGTCATCCTGCCCTTTCGTTGAACGGAACAGCGTTGCTGCCGCCAGGTCCGCCTTGCCATATAGAACGCGCACGCCACCCAGGCTGAAGAAACGGCCCTGGCCGCCGGCGCCATCGGCCTGTCCATGGGGGCGGCGCAGCGCCACAATACTCTGTCATTGCACGGCGAATTACCGTGCGCCGCAATTCGGCGCCGATAATACCAGTCGCGTCGCAATGCGGAATATCACTGCATTGTTTTTATTGTGAAAACATCGCGAACAATACAATAAAACAAACAAAAATAATCCGCGCATTCATGAAATGGCGGACCCGCTATTATCTTTTCAAATATGGAAATAAATAAAACGCCCAAGCAATCGGTGATCAAGCACCAATATGGTACGGCGTTGCACTCCTTTGATGCAGAAACCTAATATTGCACCATGATGGCGCTTGCGTCTATCGTTCTCCGACTTAGTACAAAAAAACAACGCTTTTGCCGCCATACCATACATCTGCACCTGCCCGGCGAGCCTGCAAGCATGCGGCCTGCAGGCCATCCACGACGCTGCACTGCAGCAAAATGGATATACCAAACTGTGCCTGGTGTTGTTTTTTCATATGCATTTCCACTATAAAAATTGACAGCCAAGTAGCTGCGATGGTTTCATTAACGTCTTGAAATTTTTGAATACTCAAACGTTTCAAAGACACCGTCCATGAGACGATCGATAAAATAATAGATACATATACGGCCGGCGTTGCCAATACAAGGCAATATCAAGCCGCATATTCATAAGTGAGGAGTTTTGCAATGATGGTGGAAACAGGATTATCGCGTTCTATACGTTTGATGTTTATCGGCAGCATTGCGTTCGGCATGCACATGGCCAACGCACAAACCACTGGCGAAAACATTCAGAAGGTCGAAGTGACCGGTTCGAGCATCAAGCGCGCGGAAGCCGAAACCATTTCGGTCATTCAAACGCTGACCCGCAAGGATATCGAGCAAACCGGTAAGGCATCGATCGCCGACGTCGTGCGCAGCATTTCCGCCGACAACAACGGCAGTATCAGCGGCTCCTTCACCAACGGTTTCGCCGGTAGCGCCTCGGGCGTTTCGCTGCGCGGTTTGAGCGTCAGCTCGACCCTCGTGCTGATCAATGGCCGCCGCACGGCGCCATACGGCTTCGGCGATGACGGCCAGCGCAGCTTCGTCGACTTGAACTCGATTCCTCTCGACGCCGTGGACCGCATCGATATCCTGAAAGACGGCGCTTCCGCCATTTATGGTTCCGACGCGATCGCCGGCGTGGTCAACATCATCTTGCGCCAGAACTATGTCGGCAAGACCATTTCCGCCAACGTCGGCCAGAGCGGCCATGGCGACGGCACCGTCACCAGCATCTCCGGCGCCATCGGCTTCGGCGACATGGACACCGACAAATTCAACGTCTTTGCCACCATCGATGCGAAAAAATCGGGCGAAATCAAGCAAACCAGCCGCGACAAGTGGATCGGCCAGGCCGATGCGCGCCCATGGGGCGGCCGCGACCAGCGCGCTGGCTTTACCACTGCCGGTAACGGCGGCGGCAGCTCCTTCCTGGGCACCCTGCGTCCAGTCAACGCCGCTGGCGCTCCTGCCGGCAACGTGACCAACTTGCCTGGTTCGTGCGACCCGATCAACCTCGATCCGGCGGGCGGCAATTCGAACGACAACTCGCGCGGCGGCTGCCTGTGGGATCCGATCCAGTTCGCGACCATCCAGCCAAAGACCGAAAACGTCAACCTGTTCATGCGCGGCACCCTGGCGCTGGGCGCGAATGCGCAAGGCTACACGGAAGTGGGCATCTTCAAGTCGAAGGCCGACACCTACACCACCCCGTCCGGCCTGACCGGCGCCGGCTTTGACCTGGTCAACGCCCGCGTCAACAACACCAGCACCGGCCCGGATCAGCTGCTGATGCCGGCAAACCACCCGGACAACATCCTGGGCGTCGCTGCCCGTCCGCGCTGGGTCGATGAATCGCGTCCACGCGTGTCGAACCTCGAAACGACCGTCACCCGTGTCCTGGCCGGCGTCAAGGGTACGTACGCCAACTGGGATTACGATACCGGCCTGATGTACGCAGAAAGCAAAACCGACCGTACGCAAACGGGCTACTACCGTTCCAGCGCCCTGCGCACGGCGCTGAACAACGGCACCTTCCGCATCGGCAAGGGTGTCATCAACAGCCCTGAAGTACTGGCACTGGTATCGCCTACGCTGAGCAACTCGGGCACGACGAAGAGCACCTCGCTGGACTTCAAGGCTTCGCGCGAACTGTTCCAATTGCCAGGCGGCATGATGGGCCTCGCTCTGGGCGCCGAGTACCGCAAGGAAGAAACGAACAGCCAGTCGACGCCATACACCGACATCAACGATATCGTTGGCCTGGGTTATTCCGCTTCGCAAGGTTCGCGTAACGTCAAGGCTCTGTACGCCGAGCTCGCCGCGCCAGTCATGAAAGAGCTGGAACTGCAATTCGCGCTGCGCAGCGATGATTATTCGGACTATGGCCGCTCGACCACGCCAAAAGTCGGCTTCAAATTCACGCCAGCATCGGCCGTGGCTTTCCGCGGTACGTATGCGGAAGGTTTCCGCGCGCCTAGCGCCGCGGAAAACGGCAACAGCGCCGTGGCAGCGTTCACCAGTATCGCCAGCGATCCAGTGCGTTGCGCCGTGACGAAATTGCCTATCGATTGCTCGTCGCAACAAGTTGGCGCGATCACCATCGGCAACAAGAACATCAAGCCGGAAACGTCGAAGAGCTACAGCCTGGGCATGGTGCTTGAGCCGATCAAGAACATCAGCCTGTCGATCGACTGGTGGAAAATCGTCCGCGATGGCGAAATCAACGGCTCCGATCCTGGCGCAGTGGTCGCCAATCCAGCTGGCTACCCAGATGCGGAAATCGTTCGTGGCGAACCTACGAGCAACTTCCCAGGCCTGGCTGGTCCTATCCTGATGGTCAAAGCACCTTACCTGAATGCAGGCAAGACCAAGACCTCGGGTATCGACCTGGATCTGCGCGGCAAGTACAACGCCGGCGAATACGGCCGCTTCAACTCGGGCGTAACGGTCACGTACATGAAAGAGTTCACCCGTACCAATGCCGATGGCACGGTACTGGAATTTGCCGGCACCCACGGTGACGTCAACCTGTCCGGTAACGGCGGTACGCCGAAGACCAAAGTCCGCCTGACCCTGGGCTGGGATCAAGGTCCGGTCAACGTCACGGCCAACATGAACTACGTCAGCAGCATCAGCAACAAGAACGATGTCAACGGCGATTGCCTGGACGTCGATGCCAACGACGTGCCGTACAAAAACTGCCGTATCGCTTCGTTCACCACCACGGATCTGTTTGCCAAGTGGAGCGTCACGAAACAATGGGAACTCACCGCGTCGATCACGAACCTGTTCGACAAGATGGCACCACTGGACGTGCAAACCTACGGTCGCATCAACTACAACCCATCGCTGCACCAAGCGGGCGCAGTGGGCCGTTACTTCACGCTGGGCGGCCGCTACACGTTCTAATCGCCAGGCAAGAAATAACAGCTAGTTAGCAAAAAAATCCGGCGGCCATGCATTGGCCGCCGGATTTTTTCTTTTCAACGCCTCTTTCCCGCAGCGCCCCCTCTCCCTCGCCGATAGCCTGCAGATGGCCCGCAGCTGGACATGCGGGTAAAATAGCGCCCTGATGCCCTCACGCGGCACCACACACTCTCCGCTAGATACGGAGCCCGGCAATTTTTGAAAATACACACCATGTTGCGACTCAACGAAGTAAAACTCCCCCTCGAACACGACGATGCCGCCCTGCCGGCCGCCATCCTGGCCCGCCTCGGCATTGCCGCCGATGAGCTGCTCGGCTTTACCGTCTTCAAGCGCAGCTATGACGCGCGCAAGCGCAGTGCCGTGGTGTTGATTTACTCGCTGCACGTGGACGTCAAGAATGAAGCGGCCGTGCTGGCGCGCCTGGGCCACGATATCCACCTGATGCCCGCGCCCGACACCGACTATAAATTCGTCGCCGGCGGCGAACAGCTGGCCGGCCACACCAATGAAGCGCGTCCCATCGTCATCGGCACGGGTCCGTGCGGCCTGTTCGTGGCGCTGATCCTGGCGCAGATGGGCTTGCGCCCCCTCATCCTGGAACGGGGCAAGCAGGTGCGCGAGCGCACGGTCGACACCTTCGGCTTCTGGCGCAAGCGCGAACTGAACCCCGAGTCGAACGTGCAGTTCGGCGAAGGCGGCGCCGGTACTTTCTCGGACGGCAAGCTGTATAGCCAGATCAAGGATCCCAAGCACTACGGCCGCAAGGTGCTGACGGAATTCGTCAAGGCCGGCGCACCCGAAGAAATCATGTATGTGAGCAAACCGCACATCGGCACCTTCCGCCTGGTCAAGATGGTGGAAGAAATGCGCGCGAATATCGAGCAGCTGGGCGGCGAATACCGCTTCAGCAGCAAAGTGGTCGATCTCGACATCGTGCCAGGCAGCGATGGCGGGCAGGTGCGCGGCGTGGTGCTGGACAACGGCGAAACCATCGCCAGCAACCATGTCGTGCTGGCCATCGGCCACAGCGCGCGCGACACCTTCGAGATGCTGCACCGCCGCGGCGTGTACATCGAAGCGAAACCGTTCTCGATCGGCTTCCGCGTGGAACACCCGCAATCGCTGATCGACAGCTGCCGCTTCGGCCCCAGCGCCGGCCACCCTATCCTGGGCGCGGCCGACTACAAGCTCGTGCATCACGCCAGCAATGGCCGCTCCGTCTACAGCTTCTGCATGTGCCCGGGCGGCACGGTGGTGGCGGCCGCCTCGGAACCGGGCCGCCTGGTGACGAACGGCATGAGCCAGTATTCGCGCAACGAACGCAACGCCAACAGCGCCATCGTCGTCGGCATCACGCCCGCCGACTACCCGGGCGACCCGCTGGCCGGCATCGCCCTGCAGCGCGAGCTGGAAGAGCGCGCGTTTGCCCTCGGTGGCGGCAACTACGATGCGCCAGGACAATTGGTCGGCGACTTCGTGGCCGGCCGCGCCTCGACGGAATTTGGCAGCGTGGTGCCCTCCTACAAGCCGGCCGTGCACCTGACGGACCTGGCGCCGTCCTTGCCTGAATACGCGATCACGGCCCTGCGCGAAGCCTTCCCGGCGTTCAACAAGCAGATCAAGGGTTACTACAAGGCCGACGCCGTGCTGACGGGCGTGGAAACGCGCACCTCGTCGCCGATCCGCATCAAGCGCCGCGACGATGACTTGCAAAGCCTGAATACACGGGGACTGTTCCCCGCAGGCGAAGGCGCCGGCTATGCGGGCGGCATCCTGTCGGCGGCCGTCGACGGCATCAAGGTGGCCGAGGCGGTGGCCCTGTCGATGGCGGCGCGCGGAAAATAAGCCACGACGGCCGTGCTGCACGGCCAGCGCAAAAAAACGCCCGGGTGAACCCGGGCGTTTCAGCTTTCAGCCTGCAACAAGCTTAGAACGTATAGCTGCCGCGCAGATACACGGTACGGCCGATGGCGTCGGCATAGCGTGGATCATAGCCAGCCTGGAAGGTCGTGGTTTGATAGCTCAGTGGCGGCTCTCGATCGAACAGATTGCGCACGCCGACGGTCAGGGTCACGTTCTTGGTGGCTGCAACCGTTCCGAAAGCGTCAAAGGTGGTGTAGGACGCCACTTTGTGCTCTTCATCCTGGTCCAGGTAGCCAGACTTGTAATGACCCGACATGCCGGCACTGAAGATACCGCTGTTCCAGTTCACGCTGGCCGTATGCTGCCAGCGGAAGATCGGACCGGCGCCGGAGAAGACGCCGACGTTCTGCTTCCACTTACCGCCTTCGGCACTTTGATACTCGTACTTGTTGACGTACGTGCTGTTGGTGACCAGGGCGAACGTGCCAAAGTCACTCGTGCGCAAGCGGTAGTTGACGCTCAAGTCCAGGCCGCGGGTCTTCACGCCACCCAGGTTCTGGGTACGCAGGTCGACATAGCCGCAAGTGGCCGGATTCGGGCATTGCGAACCGTCGGTGGCCAGGTTGCCGTTCGCCGTGCGGTGGTACACGGCCGCGTAGGTAACCGGATCTCCAAACACGTCGTCTTCCGCCAGGCTGCCGATCGAATGGTCGAGCTTGATGTCCCAGTAATCGATGCCGATGCTCAGGTTGGCGATCGGTTCGAAGACGACGCCCAAAGTAATGTTGCGCGACTCTTCAGGCGACAGCTTTTTATTACCGCCAAACAAGGCCTGGAATTGCTGTTGGCAATTCGTTGCCTTGGGCTTGCCAGGCAATGCCGTACCGCCCGGGCAATTGATAGGGTCATCACGCTGGCTGGTATTGGTGTACGTTTGCGAGGAATTGATCTCGTACAGCGATGGCGCGCGGAAACCAGTCGAGTACGAACCGCGGAACAGCACTTCTTTCGTCGGCTGAAAGCGGAATGCCACTTTCGGGTTGGTCGTATTGCCGAAATCGCTGTAACGGTCATAACGCACGGCGGCGGTCACGTCCAAGGTCTTGAGGATAGGCACGTTCAACTCGGCGTACACGGCTTGCGTCGTGCGCGAACCTTCGTCATGCGTTTCCGGATCGATACCGGTACTGGCAACGACCTTGGCGGCATATTCCGAATTGGCGGTGCTGAGGAATTTCTCATGTCCCACCTGCGCACCCACGGCCAGAGCGGCAGCGCGGCCAGCGCCCAGCCAGTCGCCCAGCTCGCGGCTTGCATTGAAGTCGGCGACCTTGGTCGTACCCTTGGCATTGCGGACATTGCCGTTCAATGCGGCACTTTCGATCAAGGCCATGCCGGCCGCATCCTGGTCGCCGTACGGGTTGATGATGCCGTTCAAGACACCCTTCGTGATGATGCCGCCATCGCTGTAGCCCATCAGATTCACAGCGACCTTGTTTTCATTGAAGGTCAGCGCAGCGTTGTAATCCCAGCCGGCGAGGTTGCCGTTCAAGCCAGCGACGAAGCGCTGTTGCTTGTTGATATTTTCATCAGCGCGCGAACCGTTTGGCAAATCGCGCCATTTGACGTTCACGAAGCCAGGATTGACGCCGGCAGGCATGAAGTTGGGATCGACGTAAGCGGCGTCGAGCGGAATGTTCGGCGTGAAATTGCCATTGCCCGGGTAGTACGGATTCGGCGAACCATCAAGGCGCGTGCGGTTCTGGCGCAAGCCACCATACGGCACCGGGGCGATAGCGCTGTAGACCTTGCTTTCGCTGTTCAGGTATTCCAGGCTCATCTCATGATTTGCGTTCAGCTTCAGGACGCCCTTGAGCAAGCCGGTCGTGCGTTTGCTTTTTGGCACATAGTCCACGAAGTTCGAGGTCGACATATTGCAGCTGGTGCCATCGCCGCTCGGTACCAGGAAGGTACCCGCGGCGCAGCTAGGCGCCGTCGGATTGCCCGTCTGGTCGTCCTGATAGTAATTGGCGGGGCTGGTGGTCGGCGAAATGCCGCCTGGATAGCGCTTGTTGTAATTGCGCTGGGTACCGGTAATGGCACGCTGGCTCTGGGTATCGAGCATACCGAAAATATTGAAGCCATCCTTATCCAGGTCGCCATAGCCGAAACCGACATTGGCATTCTTGGAGAAGCCACCCGATTGTTCCGGCATATCGGCACCGATGCTGACGATGCCGCCCTGGAAGTCCTTGCGCGTGATGAAGTTAATCACGCCACCGACGGCATCGCTGCCGTACAGCGACGACGCGCCATCGCGCAATACTTCAACGCGTTCGAGCGCGGCAAACGGGATCATGTTCAAGTCGGGCGCCGAGGCGTCGAGCGCATTGTTGGCCATGCGGCGGCCGTTCAGCAAGACGAGGGTCTTGTTCGCGCCAATACCGCGCAAGTCGGCGAACGAGGCGCCGCCGGTGCCCAAGCCAACGACCTGGCTGGTGCCCTGCGATGCCTGCGAGGCGCTCAGGTTCGACATGACCTGCTCGATGGTGGTAATGCCCTGCTTTTTGAGATCATCCATTTTCATGATGGTGATCGGCACTGAGGTTTCACCATCGATCCGTTTGATGGCGGAGCCGGTGACTTCGACACGCTGCATGGGTGCATCGTTCTGTTGTGCCATGGCTGGCTGGGCCAGCATGGTCAGGCCAGCGACGACGGCGCTACCCGTAAACATCAAACGCAAAGAACGAGACAAGACTGTTTCCATCATCATTGCAAACTCCCCTTGATATATGTTTTTATTGCATTTTTATCATGTGAACTCGGCGCCACCGAACTGCCGATGCGGCGCTCCGTACAGGGCGGCTATCCGCGCATTAACATTCTTTATCGTTATAAAAACCGCACCCGGGCCTGCGCCAAAGGGCCGTCCGAACTTGATGAATGATGATGCTTAGCCGCCATGCCACTACCGGTCAAAGGCCCAGTTGCCGTTGGCAGACTGAACCTTAATGAACCATCAAAACACGGGGAATTGGAGGGTGTCAACGATGCACTGAGCGCAGGAATGAAAAACAACAATTTACAATTCAGTAATACTGTTTTGCACAATGATGGTGTACGGTATGCACCAGAAATCAGCGTCGCTGCACTATGTCAGTGAGGTTTTTTTACGCCTGCCGGGAGGCAAGCGGCAGCCTGATTTGTATATGACAGCCGGGAGTGCAGTCGATGGCGCACACCTGGCCGCCCAGTTGCTGCACGATGGTGTAGACGATGTGCATGCCCAGGCCGGAGCCGCCCTGCCCGCGCTTGGTGGTGAAAAACGGTTCAAACATGTGTTCGCGCACGGCGGGCGCCAGGCCGATGCCGTCGTCGGAAAAGTCCAGCAGCAGCCAGCGCGCATCCGCGTCATCGCCGTCCGCCTCGATGCGCGCGCGGATCGTGATGCGGCCCGGGCCACCCTGCGGATAGCCATGGCGGGCGCTGTTCATCAGCAGGTTCGAGAGGATTTGCGACAGCTTGCCGGCCGCCAGGCGCACCTGGCAATCGGGCGCGATATCGAGTTCCACGCCCAGCGCCGCCTTGCGCAGTTCCGGGCTGTGCGCCGACACCAGGCCGTGTACATAATCGTGCAACGCCAGGTCGGCCACATATTCGCTGACCTGGTCCACGGCCAGCTGCTTGAAATTGCCGATCAGGTCGGCGGCGCGCGCCAGGTTGCGCTCGATCAGGGCGGCCGCGCCTTTCAAGGATTCGGCGATGTCGATCAGTTCGGCGCGGCTGACCTTGGCGCCGCCCAGCACCTGCACCAGCTGGTCGGCATAGCTGCCCATGCTCGACGCCGCCGTCAGCGCCACGCCGATGGGCGTGTTGACCTCATGTGAGACACCGGCAACGAGCGAGCCGAGGGCCGCCATCTGCTCCTGCTCGATCAGGTTGGCCTGCGCCGCCAGCAGGGACTCGGTGCGCACGCGCACGATTTCTTCCAGCTGCTGGGTGCGCTCCTGGTGCTGCAGCTCGGCCGCGCCGCGGGCCGAGAAGATCGACAGCAGCAGCAAGGCCAGCAAGCGCTTGTTTTCATCGATGGGACGCGTGTCGATGGCCGACAGGATGCCCAGGGTCTTGCCATCGGTATCGATCAGCGGCATGCCGACATAGCTTTCCGCCTGCATGTCGACCAGGAGGCTATCGAATGGAAAGCGGCGCTGGATATCGCTGCCGTGAAAACACATGCTCTGGCAGGTCACGTCCTGGCAAGGCGTGTGCTGCAGGCTGTATTCGATATTCGGCTGGTAGCCGTCGCCGCCCCACAGGGCCAGGGTGCGGATGCCTTCGCTGCCATCGTCCAGGCGCACCAGGCGCCCGGCGATCACATAGTGCACGTCAAGCGCTTCGGCCAGGTCCTTGACGAGGATGCGCAGAAAGTCGTCGCCACGGGCGTGCGCCGTCGAGGCGGTGATCGAGCGCAGGGCCGCCTCCGCCAGGGTGCGCCGCTGCTCGGGATCGAACAGGGGTTCTTGCGAATTCACATCAAACAACGGAATACTCATGAATGCTCCTGCGCAGCACGGAAAGCGCAGGCAAAGCTGCCGGCGCGGCGATCCTCAGCAAAGGCCCGGGTCAACGGACTTGCCGCGATTGTACCCCTGGCTATTGTTTAATAATACAGATACACAGGAATTTTTTATAGCCAGCCGGAACGCTTGAACAAGTAATACATATAACCGCAGACACAGCTCAT
The DNA here is from genome assembly GCF_000988085.1 of Janthinobacterium sp. KBS0711. Classification (NCBI taxonomy): domain Bacteria; kingdom Pseudomonadati; phylum Pseudomonadota; class Betaproteobacteria; order Burkholderiales; family Oxalobacteraceae; genus Janthinobacterium; species Janthinobacterium sp. KBS0711. The sequence goes on from NZ_LBCO01000033.1 coordinate 945,455, forward strand.
CACTGCCACGGCGGCCGGATAGCCATAATGCCAGTCCAGTTCCGGCATGAACTTGAAGTTCATGCCCCAGATGCCGGCAAACGCCGTAAACACGGCGAAGATCGCGGCCCAGGCCGCCAATTGCTTGTTCACTTCGCTCTCATCGATGGCGACCATCGACAGATTCACCTGGATCGCCGTGCTGATCGTATCGCGGATGGTGTCGAGCGTGCCGTTGATGCGCGCCAGATGGTCGTGCACGTCGCGGAAATACTCCTGGGTATCGTGGCACAGCGGCGGCACCCGCCCGCCGTGCAGCTTGCCCACCGCTTCCATCAGGGGCGCCACCACGTGGCGCAAGACCATGACCTTGCGTTTCAATTGATACAGCCGTTCGATATTGTCGCGTTCGGTGCCACGGTCGAAGATGCGGTCCTCGATCAGTTCCAGCTCCGATTCGAGCGCGTCGAGCACGGGAAAGTAACGGTCGACAACGGCGTCCATCAGCGCGTACAGCACGAAGGCCGAGCCCTGGCGCAGCAGATGCGGTTCGCGCTCGGCACGCGCGCGGACACCAAGGAAACCTTGCGAGCTGTTGCTGCGCGAAGAGAGCACGTAGTTGGCGCCGACAAAAATATCGACTTCGCCCAGCACCAGTTCGTTCTCGACCATTTCCACGGTTTTCACGACGGCAAACAGGGAATCGCCATACTCCTCGATCTTCGGCCGCTGGTGGCCCCGCTGCGCGTCCTCCACCGCCAGTTCGTGCAGACAAAACTCGTGCTGCATCTGTTTCAGTTCGTCCGGCGTGGCGTCGAGCAGGGCCACCCAGACGAAGCAATCGGGGCGTTCGACGTAATCGCTGATATCGTCGATCGGCAAGTCGGCCAGTTTTTTGCCATCCTGGTAGGCCACGCAGTTTATGAGCATGCTATTCCACAGTTCAAGTTAACACCGGACGAAACAGTCCGGCAGGCGTCAGCTTACCTTATCGACTGCACTTGTTGTGGGTGTTGTGGCGTGCGAGGAACGCCAGGAGGGGAAGCGGACGGGGCGGGGCCCCGTCCGGACGACAATCAATCGTCCTTGGCGCCGTCGATGCCCAGCTCGGAGATCTTGCGGGTGATGGTGTTGCGGCCGATGCCCAGGCGCACGGCGGCGTCATTCTTGCGCCCGTGCGTATGCTTGAGCGCCGTCTTGATCAGGGCCGATTCGAACTGGCGTCCCAGCACGGCCATGACTTCCTGCTGCCCCGCGCCCAGCATGCCGGCCGCCTGCAATTCCAGCAAACCGATCCATCCTGGCGGCGCGCCGTTGGCGGGCGCGGCCGCTTCGAATACCTGGCCGCCGTGCGGCTGGGCAACGGCCGCCGGCACAGCCTCGCCCGCCGCCGCAGTGGCCGCGCCATCGCCCTGCCCCTGCGTCAATTCCAGCGGCAAGTCCTTGATTTCCACCGTCTGACCCGGCGCCATGACGGTGATCCAGTTGCACAGGTTTTCCAGCTGGCGTACGTTGCCGGGCAAATCGAGGCTGCTGAGGAACTGCATCGTCGGTTCGCTCATGCGTTTGGCTTCCACGCCCAGCTGACGCGCGCTTTGCACCAGGAAGTGGCGCACCAGGATGGGGATATCCTCGCGCCGCTCCCGCAAACTGGGCAGGCGCAGGCGGATCACGTTCAGGCGGTGATACAAGTCTTCGCGGAACAGGCCGTCACGCACGCGCTGCTCGAGGTTCTGGTGCGTGGCCGTAATGACGCGCACGTTCGCCTTCATGGGCTGATGGCCGCCGACGCGATAGAAATGGCCGTCGGACAGCACGCGCAGCAAGCGCGTCTGCAAGTCGAACGGCATGTCGCCGATTTCATCGAGGAACAAAGTGCCGTTCTCGGCTTGCTCGAAGCGGCCCCGGCGCGTCGTCTGCGCGCCCGTAAAGGCACCGCGTTCATGGCCGAACAGTTCGGATTCGAGCAAATCCTTCGGGATCGCCGCCGTGTTCAGCGCGATGAAAGGCTGTGCTGCGCGCGGGCTGTGCTTGTGCAGCGCGCGCGCCACGAGCTCCTTGCCGGAACCGGATTCGCCCGTGATGAGCACCGTCACGTTCGACTGCGACAAACGGCCGATGGCGCGGAAGACTTCCTGCATGGCCGGCGCCTGGCCGAGGATTTCCGGCGTTTCCGACGGGCCCGATTCAACGCTCGTTTCGCGCAGGCTCTCTTCCAGCGCGCGGCGGATCAGCTCGACAGCCTTGTCGATGTCGAAAGGCTTGGCCAGGTATTCAAAGGCGCCGCCCTGGAAGGCTGCGACGGCCGAATCGAGGTCGGAAAAGGCCGTGATGATAATGACCGGCAAGCCGGGAAAGCGCGACTTGACCGTCTGCAGCAATTCCAGGCCGGACGCGCCCGGCATGCGGATATCGGACACGAGCACTTGCGGCGTGTCAAATTCCAGTGCGGCGATGGCGTCGCGCGCATTGGCAAAACTCTTGGTGGCGAGATTTTCCCGCGCCAGGGCTTTTTCCAGCACCCAGCGGATTGATTCGTCGTCGTCAACTATCCAGATTGGCTTCATTAGTGTGTGCGTCCCGCAATGGATTTCATGGGTGGGATACCTCCTCGCTTATGGCAAGGGTAGAACGATCCTGAAATCGGTGTATCCAGGCCGGCTTTCGCACTCGATCACGCCCAGGTGCTGTTGCACGAAGGTTTGCGCCAAGGTCAGCCCCAACCCGCTGCCGCCTTCCCTGCCCGACACCAGCGGGTAGAAAATCCGGTCGCGGATCTGGGGTGCGATGCCCGGTCCATTGTCAATGATATGCAAGTCTAATGCCAGGCCGTAACGGACCTTGGCCAGGGTCACCTGGCGCGCCACGCGCGTCTTGAAAATGAGCTCGGCATCGCCCGCCTCGATGCGCTCGGCCAGTGCCTGCGCCGCGTTATGCGCGATGTTGAGCACGGTCTGTATCAATTGCTCCTTGTCGCCGCGGAATTCGGGGATCGAGGCGTCGTAATCGCGCGATATGGTCAAGCCACTGGGAAACTCGGCCAGGATCAGGCTGCGGACCCGTTCGCACACTTCATGGATATTCACGTCGCCGACGATATGCGGGCGGCGGTGCGGCGCCAGCAGGCGGTCGACCAGGGTTTGCAGGCGGTCCGCTTCCTTGATGATCACTTGCGTGTACTCGCGCAGCTCACTCAGGTGCAGGGCCGGCAATTCCAGCTCCAGCAGCTGGGCCGCGCCGCGGATGCCGCCCAGCGGATTCTTGATTTCATGCGCCAGGTTGCGGATCAGCTCCTTGTTGACCTGGCTCTGGTCGAGGATGCGCTCTTCGCGGTCGAGTTTGAGCTGCTGCACGTTCTCGCGCAACTCGATCAGCACGCCGTCGCGCGGCGCGTCGAGCGCGCTGACGATGCTGTGCACGCGCAGCGGCTCGCGTCCCAGGCGTTCCAGGCTCAGGTCCTGGCGCAAGTCGGAAAATTTATGTTCGAGCGCCTGCGCGCAAATGCCGGCCAGCTCGTCTGGATTCAAGAACAGCGCCGTCAGCTTTTGCCGCGACAGTGCTTTCAATGAGCTTTCCAGCAGGTTCTCCGCCGCCGCGTTGGCATAGCTGATGCGGCCGTCGCCATCGAGCAGGATCACGGCCGAAGCGAGCAAATCGAGGGCGGCCAGGTGCGCCGGGCGACTGGAATGGTTGTCTAGTGTCATGTGCTTTACCGAATATTCGCGATCTCGCGTTTCAGGGCCTCGACGTTCTGCTGTGTCCGGCTAATGTTGTCCTTCAACTGCGCCACTCTTTCCTGGTATTTCGCGTAATTGCGCTCATTGCCCTGGCGCTCGGGCTGGCCGCCATTGAACTCCAGGCGCTGCGCCGCCAGTTTCTGTTCTTCGCTGCGCAATTCGTCCTGCAGGATCTGGCGTCGGTCCAGGTCGCGCGCGCGCTGCTCGGCGCCATCGACCTTGGGAAACGCGCCGGCGGCAGGCGCTGCCGTGGCCGCCGCCTGCGTGGCGGGACGGGCCTGCGTGCCGGCCAGCGGCGCCGTCTTGCGTGGCGGCTCCGTCATGGAGCCCGGCAAATCGAGCAACTGGCAATGCGCGCCAGCCCGCTTGTCCGTATACGTTTTATGTCCTTGCGCATCGGCGCACACATACAATTGCCCGTGCGCCTGTGCCGCCGCGCCCAGCAATCCTGCCATCAGCGCCATTCTGTAATGCTTGGTCAATCTCTACTCCTGTCGGCGCGTGCCGCATCGTTCCTGGGCCGACTATACAACAACGCACTGTGGCGCCATAACAAAAAACGCGGGCAAGACCATCGCCTCACCCGCGTTTTTTTATTCACTACCGGCATGCTGCCGGCGTGGCGCCATTACAGCGAGTAGTACATGTCGAACTCGGCAGGATGCGTGGTCATGCGCATGCGCTGTACGTCCTGCATTTTCAGTTCCAGGTAGGCGTCGATCATCGAATCGCTGAACACGCCGCCACGGGTCAGGAACTCGCGGTCCTTGTCCAGTGCGTCCAGAGCTTCTTCCAGCGAAGCGCACACGGTCGGGATCAGTGCGTCTTCTTCTGGCGGCAGATGGTACAGATCTTTCGAGGCGGCTTCGCCCGGATGGATCTTGTTGGCAACGCCGTCCAGGCCGGCCATCAGCAGCGCGGCGAAGCACAGGTACGGGTTCGCCAGTGGATCCGGGAAGCGCGCTTCGACGCGGCGGCCTTTTGGATTGGCCACATGCGGGATACGGATCGAGGCGGAACGGTTTTTCGCCGAGTACGCCAGTTTCACTGGGGCTTCGTAGCCTGGTACCAGACGCTTGTACGAGTTGGTGCCCGGGTTGGTGATCGCGTTCAGTGCCTTGGCGTGCTTGATGATGCCGCCGATGTAGTACAGGGCGAAATCGGACAGGCCGGCATAGCCGTCGCCAGCGAACAGGTTTTTGCCATCTTTCCATACGGATTGATGCACGTGCATGCCCGAACCGTTGTCGCCAACGATAGGTTTCGGCATGAAGGTGGCGGTCTTGCCATAGCTGTGCGCCACGTTCCACACCACGTATTTCAGGTTTTGCGTCCAGTCGGCGCGCTCGACCAGGGTCGAGAACTTGGTGCCGATTTCATTCTGGCCGGCGCCGGCCACTTCGTGATGATGTACCTCAACCGGGATGCCCAGCGACTCCAGAATCAGGCACATTTCCGAACGCATGTCCTGGAAGCTGTCTACTGGTGGCACTGGGAAGTAGCCGCCCTTGACGGTAGGACGGTGGCCGCTGTTGCCGCCTTCGATGTCCTTGCCGGTCGACCACGAACCTTCGTCCGAACCGATCTTGACGAAGCAGCCCGACATGTCGATCTTCCAGCGCACGCTGTCGAAGATGAAGAATTCTGGCTCAGGGCCGAAGTAGGCGGTGTCGCCCATGCCCGACGATTTCAGGTAGGCTTCGGCGCGTTTCGCGATCGAGCGCGGGTCGCGGTCGTAGCCCTTGCCGTCCGACGGTTCGATCACGTCGCACTGCATGAACAGGGTCGTTTCTTCCATGAATGGGTCGATATTGGCCGTGTTTGGATCCGGCAGCAAGATCATGTCGGACGCTTCAATGCCTTTCCAGCCAGCGATCGAAGAACCGTCAAAGGCGTGGCCCGACTCGAATTTGTCCATGTCGAAGTGCGACACGGGAACCGTCACGTGCTGCTCTTTACCACGGGTATCAGCAAAGCGGAAATCAACGAATTTGACTTCGTTTTCTTCTACCATCTTCAAGACTTCTGCGGCTGTCATTGCCATGCGTATCTCCTAAATGAATGTGGGGTGAGCCGACCTTAATGCGTCTGGGCTGATGAAGCGAAGCAAACATTGCGTGCCACCAAAACTCATAAGGATCATAGCAGATTCCATGCCAGCTTCTGGTGGGATGACGCCGCCAAGGTCAAAACCCGGCCATCCCAATGAAAGTTTTCGTGCCCGCGATTTTCCTGCTGCGTTTGCGTCAAATCAAGAATGCACTAAGCAAGTGCAAAAAACGAATAACGCACCATTATCGTGCATTTTATGCCGATTCTTGAAAAATGCCTCCTTGTGGTGCATGCGCGATGCACCATGGTTTCCCGTTTGCGGCGCGCGGATGGCGCACTATAATCGACCACACCTGCCACTTTCATCGAGGACGCCATGACCACCGCCGCCGACATCCTGACCACCGCCCGCAGCCGGGCCAATGAAGGTACGCCGTATGCCGGCGCCGTCACGCCGCAGGAAGCGTACGACCTGCTGCAGCGCGATGCGGCCGTCAAGCTCATCGACGTGCGCACGAATGCCGAGCGCGACTGGGTGGGACGGGTTGATATCGCCGATACCCAGCATGGTGCGGTGCAGTGGGCCACCTACCCCGGTGGCGTGCCGAATCCCGATTTCCTCGCGCAATTGGCCGCCCAGGCCGGCAAGGACGAGGTGCTGCTGTTCCTGTGCCGCTCCGGCGTGCGTTCGCGCCACGCGGCCAAGCTGGCGACCGAGCACGGCTACCTGAACTGCTACGACATCCTCGAAGGTTTTGAGGGCGACAAGGACGCCGACGGCCACCGCAAGCAGATCGGCGGCTGGTGCAAGGCGGGGCTGCCGTGGCTGGGCGCCTGACGCTGGCAGCCTGATTATCTGAACCGTGTTTGATCTGGCGGGCCACCCTGTGGCCCTCTATCGGCTACAACCATCCATGCGCGCCCGATTTTTCAACTGCGGCGCAAATTCTCCTTGCAAGCGCGTACCTTATATAGTACAACATAGGGGTGCGTCATGGATGCTTCCGGCTTGCGGCAGATTACCCTGCTGTTCTATGCGAATGGCAATGGCGGCGAACCCGTGCGTGACTGGCTCAAGTCGTTGCCGGTTGAAGAGCGCCATGTGATCAGACAAGACTTGATGCATGCGCAATGGCGCTGGCCCGTGGGCATGCCCTTGTGCCGCCATCTGGGGCAAGGCTTGTCGGAGGTACGCAGCAGCCTGCCCGGCAACCGCATCGCGCGCGTGCTGATCTGCCATCACGGCGACTGCCTGGTGGCGCTGCACGGCTTTATCAAGAAAACCCGCGCCACGCCCGATGACGACCTGGCGCTGGCCCGCAAACGCTACAAGGAACTGACATGAACGCCACCGCTCCGCACCTCGGCAGCAGTCTCGACGACTTCCTCAAGGAAGAAGGCATTTTCGAGCAAACGCAAAACCGCGCCATCAAGGAAGTGATCGCCTGGCAACTGACGCAGGCGATGCAGGAACAATCGATGTCGAAGACGCGCATGGCGGCCCTGCTGCAGACGAGCCGCTCGCAGCTCGACCGCCTGCTCGACCCCAGCAGCGACGTGACGCTCTCCACCCTGGAGCGGGCCGCCGCGCTGGTCGGACGCAAGCTGTCGATCACCCTCATTTAGTACGCCTATCAAAACCTACTACGCGTCGTAATTTGCGGTCTGCGATGCTCACTGTACCTTCGTACAGCTGCGCTTCTCAACCACAACTTCCTTCCGCTCGCTACGGTTTTGTTAGGCGTTGTTAAGCGAGTTAATCGCTCAGGCCGGCTCGCCCACCTCGGTGGCAGGGTGTTCGCCCATCAGGGACAGAATACGCTTGCGCACGAAATTGATGTGGCTGCGCAAGCCATACAGCCCATCGGCAAACGACAGGGGAATCGAGATCTGGTTGACCATTTCCTCGATCTGGTCGAGCCGCTTCAATTGCGCCGCATACACTTGCGCGCGCTGCTCTGGCGGCACGTCTTCCAGCGCCTGCTCGACCGTGCGCAGCTGGCCGTACCAGCGGTACACGCGCGAGCGGATGCGCCACACGTACAAAGGCGGCACGACGCGCGACAGGGGCAGGATCAGGGCGCCGAGCGCCACCACCAGCACCCACATGCGATCAAAGAAATTGGCCAGCCAGAAACTCATGTAGCGCTGCAGCACGGGCGCGCCATCCTTGTAGAATTTCAGCGCTTCCGGTGCCACGGGAATTTCCGTGTAGCGCGCGGACGGGAACTGCCCCTGCTGCTGGAACCAGCCCGTGCCCCCATGGATGCTGGCCGCCGCCTGCACGAACAGGTCGACGAGGGCCGGATGCAAGTCTTCGCGCGCGACCAAAGTTGCCGTCGGCGCGATCAGGTGATAGTCCTGGGCGGGAATGTTCTGCCCCAGGTCGACGATACCGCGCGGCAAGACGACGTGGGTCAGGAAAGGCAGGCGCCGCGTGTACGCCTCCGCCTGCGAAAAATCAAACAGCTTGATGCCCGGCGTTTGCAACAGCATCTGGATCAGCGGCGCTTCCGGCGCCGAGCTGAACACGAGTCCGTCGATACGCCCTTCCAGCAGCTCCACCGTGGCGGGCGTGTTTTGCAAGTCGCTCACCGTCAATTCCTTCGCCTCGACGCCATTGACAGACAGCAACTGCCGGAACAGGCCGGGCACGCCCGTGCCTTCCGGTCCCAGGTTAATCTTCATGCCCTTCAATTGCGCCAGCTCCGTCACAGCCTTGTCTTCGCGCATGAAGAGCCAGACAGGTTCCGTAAACAGGCTGCCCAGGGAAATCAGGCCGTGGCGCTCGGCATCCTCGTGCTCCGTCGAGCCGCTTTGCACGAAGGCGATATCGGTTTTGCCATTGTTGAGGCGCTGCAGGTTTTCCTGCGAACCCAGCGACGGCTGCAAGGTCACCTTGATGCCGTGCTTGGCCAGGGTGGACGCATATTTCTTGCCGAACTCTTCATAGGCGCTGTTGTCCTGCCCCGTCGACAGGCTTACCTGGCGCGGCGGCGCCGGGTCGACCAGCCAGTAAGCGAGCGCGCAGAACGCGCCGACCAGCAGCAAGGTGGGACCGGCGGTGGCGAGGAAATCGCGCACGGAAAAACGGCTGAACGCGAGGATTTTGGACATGTGGTGGCGCATAGGTTTCATGGGTGGCTACGATGCCAAGAAAAGCTCAACTATGCAAGGCACTTTCACATGCGCGGCGTGGCCAAATCCGCTACAGTGGCAGATCAACCACCCGCCCTCCGGAGCCCCGCATGCTGAAAATTCTTGGAAAAGCCGCCTCGATCAATGTCCGCAAAGTCCTGTGGACGTGCGATGAACTCGACCTGCCGTATGAACGCGAAGACTGGGGCAGCGGCTTTCGCAGTACCGATGACCCCGCATTCCTGGTCTTGAACCCGAACGCCATGGTGCCCGTGCTGCTCGATGGCGACCTGGTGCTGTGGGAATCGAACACGATTTGCCGCTACCTGTGCGCCCAGGCGGGCCGCGACGATTTGCTGCCAAGCACGCCCCGCGCCCGCGCGGAAGTGGAAAAATGGATGGATTGGCAGATGGGTGACCTCAACAACAGCTGGCGCTACGCCTTCATGTCGCTGGTACGCCAGAGCCCGGCACACCAGGACGCGGCGCAACTGGCGGCCGGGATCGCCGGATGGAACAAGATGATGGGCATCCTCGAGCAGCAGCTGCAGCGCACGGGCGCTTTCGTCTGCGGCGAGCAATTTACCTTGGCCGATATCGTGCTGGGCCTGTCCGTCAAGCGCTGGCTGATGGCGCCGCTGCAGCGTCCCGACTACCCTGCCATCGCCGCTTATCACGCGCGCCTGGCGGACAAGACGGGCGTGTTTGCCGGCTAAAAAAAACGCCGGCGAGAACGCCGGCGTTTTGCTACAACTGCTTGCCAGCGGCTAATTCGTGCACTGTTTCGCCACGCCTTCGGCCGGCGCAGGCGCTTCGATCAGCGGCATCAGGCTTGGCGCCAGGGACACCAGCAGTTGCACGGGCAAGGCGCTGGTGAAGTCATAGTTTTTCGATTCCGGTCCGCGCACATACGCCGTCATGCTGCCATAGAATCGCTCGCCGATATTGAAGACGAACGTGGCCGAACGGTTCACATAGCGCGACTCGATCAGGCGGCCGCCGGCGCCATAGACGTCGAAGCGCTGGTCGCCCGTACCCGTCTTGCCGCCCATCGGGATCGGCACGCCGTCGGCGCCAACGAATGCCGTCTTCGCCCGTTTCGCCGTGCCGTCCGACACCACTTCGCGGATGGCCTTGGCAACGGCGCGCGCCACGTCCGGCGACAACACTTGCTCCGCTTCCACCTTGCTGCCCCGCTTGACCATGGTGTCGTAAGGCGTGTTGGCGGCGAAATGCATGGAATCGATGCGCACGCTCGGTTTGCGCACGCCATCGTTGATGATGATGCCCATCAACTCGGCCAGCGCGGCGGGACGGTCGGCCGACGCGCCCAAAGTCGTCGCATAGGACGGCACGAGCGAGTCGAATGGATAACCCATCTTCTTCCACTGGCGGTGGATTTCCAGGAACCCTTCCACTTCCAGCAAATTGGCGATGCGGCGGTCCTGCGCGTGCTTGCGGTGCGTATTGAACAGCCATTTGTAGACTTCCTGGCGTTCCTTTTCGCTGGCCGCCACCATCTGCGACAAGGTGGAACCTTCATGCTGGCGCAGGTACGCCACCATCCACAGTTCCAGCGGATGCACGTTGGCAAGATAACCGCGGTCGGCCAAGGACCAGTTTTCCATCGCGTACTGCTGGTACATCTTGGCGACGCGCTCGGGCGGCACTTCGTTTTGCGACGTCAGGTTGGCGTTGAGGAAATCGCCGAACTCCGCCACGGTCCCTTTTGGATTGACGGTGCGGAAGATATTCGCCAGGCGCACGGGGGTCGGGCGGATGCTGGCCAGCAGGATCTTTTCCTGCTCGTCAACGCTCTTGCCGCGGTACTTCTGGTAGAAGCGATGCAGGAATTCTCGCCCTTCCTTGTCGGCAAACCGGCTCAGGTACTGGGCCCGGCGCGGATCGTCCGCGTCCGCCAGCAGCGAGGCCGAGGAATCGGGGCGCGAAAACATGTAGTAGCGAGCCACGTCGCGCATCAGGCGCACGAACACCAGGTTGGTCGACTGGCGCAGCGCCTGCTGCACCGTCATGATGCGGCTGTCGTCGAGCTTGGAGAAGTTGCCGAAATGGTGCAAGCCGCCGCCCGTGAAGAAGCCTTCACCGGGGTTGCCCGAATATTTGCGCTCCATGGCGGCCGCCAGCATGGCGGGCAAGTTACGCGCCTCGCCGAGCGGCAATGGTTTCAGATAGGCAATCGCCCACTGCGACAGCATGTCCTTCGGATCGACGGCGATTTTATTCAGCTCGGCGGCGCCCATGCCGCTGTAGCGCTGGTGCAGCTGGTCGATGATGTCCATATACGTCACCAGGGTGCGCAGCTTGGCCGTGGAACCGAGGTCGAGCTTGGCGCCCTCGTTGATGTCGAGGGGCTGGTCGTAGTTATCCGTCTGCACGCGCAGCAAGTTGGCCTGGTCGCCCTTTTGCAGCAAGGTAAAGCTGTAGACGACGTTGGCCGGGTCGCCATTGCCCAGCATGCCCTTGCCCGTCAAACCGGCCGCTTTCGCCACTTCCGGGTCGCGCAGTTCGCGCAAGACCTTGGTGACGGCGTTTTGCGCCTGCGCGTCGAGCGTGCTGACCACTTTCAGGTCCAGGCGGTCGAGGTTGTACAAGCGCGGATCGCCGAGCATGCTGGCCAGGTGATTGCGCACGGCATTCGAGGCCTTGCGCGTGACGAACGAGGTCGACGCTTCCGATTGCACGCCAGAGGCCGTCGATGGGCGCAGCTTCTCGGCGATGGCCGCATCGCGCAGCTGCGGCGAAATCACGCCCGCTTGCGCCAGCAGGCGCAGATGGCTGTTCGCCAGCGCTTCCAGGTCGGCGCCGCCAGCCACCAGGTAATGCGAAGGACGGCGCTGGGCGATCAAGAGGCTCAGCGCCTGCTTGTAGGCCAGCGCGCTGCCCGGCTGGTCCATTTTGCCCTTGAGCAAGGTCTTCACTTCGGCAAATGGACGGCCATACCAGACCCACATGCCGTCGCCGATGCCGTTGACTTCGCCAAAACCGCTCTTTGCCGACAGCGGCACGGTGTTGAGGTAATTGACGACGATCTTGCGCCGCGCTTCCATGGTGTTTTCGCCATCCTGGTACGAACGCAGGCTGGCCGAAATCATTTGCAGCAGCTTGTCCTGCATGGAACTGGTGCGGCCATCTTCCGAATGCCGGTATTTTTCAATTTGCGTGGCCAGGGTGCTGCCGCCGCCGCCGCGGTGGCCGCCGAACAGGTTCAGCGCCTTGTCGAGGACGGCCTTGCTCAGACGGTCCCATTCCACGGCCGGATTGCGCTCGGGCGTGCCCGGGTCGAGCAATTCGCGGTTTTCAATGAACAGCAGGCTTTGCACGAGCGCGGGCGGCGCTTCGGCAAAGCCGTCGAACATGCGCTCGGGATAGCTGGCAGCGAACAGGGGCGCGGCGCGGCAATCGAGGATGCTCAGCCCCGCGCGGTTTTTCTCGTGATACGTGGCAAAGATGCCCCGGTCGACCAGTTGCACCATTTTCGGCGACATGCGCGCCTGCGCCGTCACTGCATAGTCGCGGGCATTCAGCTTGGTAATGAAATCCGGCAGGCTGGCATAGCCAAGGCGCTCATCGTAGGGCCCGTGCTGCGGATAGCGGATGGCGCCGGCCGGTGCTGGTCCAGGCTCGACCTTGAACGCCAGCTGGCGGTCAAGGCGCGTGAAAAACTCCGCCTGCAGGGCAGATGTGCGCACTTCGCGCATGACGAACCACGCCACGCCGGCGATCAGCGCCAGCACGATGATGGCAAAGATCGGCCAGATGCGCGAACGGCGCTTCTTCGGCGGACTCGCCGGCGGTGGCGCCTCCGCGCCCGTGTCGGGGAGTGGATCAGAAGGGGGCCGCTCTTGCGCGGCCAGATTGACGCCTGTGTCTTTCATGGGATGCTGGGGTAAGGTTGGGTTTGGACGGCGCGGAAAATGCGGTAGCGATACCGCTCCGCGCAGGATAAGACGAGGGCCAGCCAGGGCCGGTCACAACAAAGCTTGCTTAACATGATGTCCATACCGGTGAATCAAAAAAACACGCTGCTGCACAGGCAGGCGACCCCGCGTTCGGCACGCAAGGCCCCTGTTCACCATTCCACCACATCGGCATGAAAACGACTGACGAGCGCACACAAAAATCTTGCTTCATTGAAGATTTTCGCAAAAAAACAACGTCCTGGAACGTACGCTAGCGTACATAGAGGCAAGGCGGGCTGAACGCCAGCGAAAAAGCCGCCGGCGCCGGGCTGGCTGCAGCTCAGATGGTGGTGTATTCCGCCTGCAAGGTATCGAGCGCGGCGCACATCTGCGCAAAGGCGGTGGCGGCCTGCGCGGGCTCGCCCTTGACGCCCAGTTCGATATGCCGGCGCGTCTGTGCATCACCCACGCTGGGCAGGCTGAACACTTTGATCAGCGGAAACTCCGCTTCCAGGCGCACCATCAGCGGCGTCAGCAGGGATTCGGCCGTTTCGTACACGAGCAAGGCATGTTCCGCGTGCGGCACCTGGTTGAACAGGTGCGCATAATGCGTGTCGAGCACCCATTCGATCATGGGCCACGACATGACGGGAAAGCCGGGCACGAAATAATGCTCGCGCACGGCAAAGCCGGCAATCTTGTTGTACGGATTCGGAATCAGCTCGGCGCCTTGCACGAATTCCGCCATTTTCAGGCGGTGCAGGTTTTCCGGCGAGTTCAAATCGGCCGGCACGCCCGCCTCTTCGCCCATTTCCGTGATCCGTTGCTGGATATTGAGCTTGCCCTGCGGATGCAGCACCAGCGGCAAGCCCAGCGCATCGGCAGCCGCCTGGCGCGTATGGTCGTCCGGCGTGGCGCCGATGCCGCCAAAACTGAAGACGATGTCGCCGCTGGCAAAGCTGCGCTTGAGCAAGGCCACCAGGCGGGCCGGCTCGTCGCCCACGTATTCCGCCCAGCTCAGCTGCAAGCCCCGCGCCTTGAGCATTTGTACTACTTTCGGGAAATGCTGGTCCGTGCGCTTGCCCGACAGGATTTCGTCGCCGATGATGATCAATCCGATAGCCATGAAACTCCCTCGTAGAATTCGATAAAAATACTCAAGCGTCCGCTGTCGCCACGTCGGTCATGCCGCGTACGCCCCGCAAACGCGACAGTGCTTCCAAGCAGTAATACTGGAACCACAGGCCCGTAAAGATAAAGATCAGCACATACAGCCAGATGGCGAACGCCGCCAGGAAGGGGAAGAACACCACCGACATCACGCCGCCCATCCACAGCATGCCTGGCACGGCGCCGGCCGCGCCCGACACCATGCCGATGGCCAACAGGGGCCAGCGCTGCGTGCGCATGATGGCGTGGCGCTCTTCCGCGCTGGCGTAGTCGGCCATGGCGTCATACGCCATCACGCGGTACGTCAGCCAGCCCCACAGGACGGCTTGCCCCATCAATGCGGCCGGCGGAAACGCGTACAGGGGCAGCATGATGACCCAGGCGATGATGAACAGCAAGAACGTGGCCAGCGAAGTGGCGACGCTACCCAGCAGGCTGCCGCCATGCTTCTTGTCCAGCTGTGGAAAGTGCCGTCCGCCCACATGGCGGCCGATGGCCGGCATGGCGAACAGGCCCATGAAGATCAGCGCCGTCAGGATCATCAGCGGCAGCAGCATGAACATGGCGATCAGCGGCACGATCACGGCTTTCAGCATGCCCAGGCCAAAGGTGGACAGCACCTGCCCGCTGGTGCGGAAGAAATCGTACTGCGTAAACAGCGCATGCAGGCTGTCGATCAGCGGCTGCAAGCCCACATACAGCAGGCCGCCCCACAGGATCAGCGACAGGATGAACGGCGCCACACTCAGCAGCAATATCCTGCCGTGCAATTGCGACAGCAGGGCGCGGCCATACGAATTCAACACTTTACGCATCAACGGCGTCCTTTTCGTTTGATTCTTGCAAATTCCACCATGCGGCGCAGGCCCAGCCATTGCTGCTGCCAGAAGCCGCGGCCATAGTCGCGTCCGGGCCGGCCCATGCCCTTGCTGTCGATGCGGGCCAGCTGGTCGCGCACGCCCGTGCGCGCATAGCCGGCCGAGAAATTCGCGGTGCCCAGCAGCATATCCCAAATCGGCAAGACGACGCCGAAGTTGCAGCCGCCCATGCTGCCCTTGCCTTTCGACTCATGCCCCACGCCGATCGCGTGATGCGTGCGGTGGAAACGGGGCGAAATCAACAGCCGCTCGCCGATGCGGCCGAAGTGTATCCTCACATTCGCATGCTGCAAGCTTTGCAGAATGCGCGAAATCGATACCAGCAGCACATACTGGCCCGGCGGCACGCCGATGCCGAGCGCCACCAGCGCCATCACCACGTCGCGCAGAAAGTCATCGAGCAGGTGGTTGCGGTCATCGCTCCACAAATTCATGTTTTGCTGGCTGTGATGCAGGCTGTGCAAGCCCCACCACCAGCCGAAATGGTGCGAAGCCCGATGGTAGCAATAGTCGACGAAGTCCAGTATCACAAAATAAATGATAAAACTGAGCAAGGGACTGATGCCAGGCAACAGCGACTCCAGGTTCAAGGGGTGGATGTCATCGAAGCGCAAGGCGCCCGCCAGCGCATCCATCAGCGGATCGAGCGTAAAGAAGACGACGACGGAAAACAGGCCGATCCGGTGCAGCACGGTGTAGATGAAATCGTTCCAGCGGGCGCGCGGATCCGTGATCTTTTGCGCCGGAATCCAGGCTTCGAGCGGGCGCAGCACGAGAAACAGCAGCACCAGTTCGCACAGGCCGATCAGCAGCCACTCCGTGCCCTCGAACGCTTCTTCCGTGAATTCGCCAAAGCCCAGGTGATACACGAGTGGGTTGACGATGGTCTGGAACAGCCAGCCTTGCGCCACGCCAAAGGCATCGACCACGGCGTCGATCACCGGGGTGACGAAGCCGAGGATATCGGCGGCCATCATGGCTGGCCCTTCTTCTGCGCGTAGGCGGGATGCTCGCGCAAGGTGGCAAAGCAGAAACCCTTGTCTTGCAAGCCAGAAATCAAGGCATCGAGGTTGGCCGGTGCCCACGCATCCTTGCGCGACCAGATGCCCATGTGCGAAATGAAAATGTCGCCGCTGCGCAAGTTCGCCAGCGCTTTCTTCAGCAGCATGGCGTTCGGATACTTGTCGCTGGGCAGCTCATCGCCGGAATACCCCGCCGGCGCCCAGCCCGCGTGCTGGTAGCCGCAAGCGCTGCCAGCCGCCAGGGTACGCGGCGACGTATAGCCGCCTGGCGCGCGCCAGAACGGATCGAGCTTGTGCCCGGTCAGTTCCTGGAAGCGCGTATCGACCCGGCGCAATTCTTCGCAGAACTGCTTATCGGTGAAGGCGGCCAGCTTGCCGCCATCTTTGCCGAACTGGGGCTTGACCTGGATCAATCCATTGGCCAGATCTTTCTTCCAGTACACGTGGTCAAA
Source organism: Janthinobacterium sp. KBS0711 (assembly GCF_000988085.1). Lineage (NCBI taxonomy): Bacteria > Pseudomonadati > Pseudomonadota > Betaproteobacteria > Burkholderiales > Oxalobacteraceae > Janthinobacterium > Janthinobacterium sp. KBS0711. Next base: position 961,803 of record NZ_LBCO01000033.1, read on the forward strand.
CGTATGCGTGCCAAATGCATGGCCTTCGGCGACCCGGGCTTTCCAGTACGGCGCCCACGAGGCATCGAGCGAATAGTCGCCGCGCGTCGTCTTTTCATTGGCCAGGAAAAACGTGGCTTTAACATGACGCTTGTTCAGCACGTCGGCAATCAGTTGCGCTTGCGACTGACTGCCCGTGTCGAAGGTCATATAGATGGTGCCCTTGCAGGCGGCCGGGGCTGAAGATGCGGCTGCGGCCGGGGCTGCTGGTACCGGTGCGGCGGCATGCGCGGGCGACAGCATGGCGCTGGCGCACAGCAGCATGGCGGACACGCGGCCCGCGGGAATCAGGTATTTCATCATCACACCCGCCATCACATGCGCGGCGAGTGGGTGGCGAAATACACGCCATGGGGCGAGCGGCCTACCGGTATCGTCTTGATGACCTTGCGCGTCGTCAGGTCAATCACGGCCACTTTCTTGATCCAGCGCAGGGTCACCCACATGGTCTTGCCATCGGGTGTGATTTCCATGCAGTCCGGACCGCCCGGCACATTGATGGTGCCCACGTTTTCCAAGGTTTTCTGGTCGATGATGTTGATGGTGTTCGACACGCGGTTCGAGACAAACGTCATGCGGTTGTCGCCGAGCGCGCGGAAATTATGCGTACCGGCGCCCGCCTTGATGCGCTTGACGGTCTTTTGCGTGCGCCAGTCGATCACTTCCACGTAATCGCTGCCCATGATGCCGACCAGCAAATGCTTGCCATCGGGCGTCATCGTGATACCGGCCGGCGCGGGGCCGACAGGCATGGTCCACTTGACGGTTTGCGTGGCCAGGTCGATGGCGCTGACCTGGTTGCTGCCCTGCTGGGTAATGAAAGCTATGGTGCTGTCGGCCGTGAACGCCATGTGGCTGGGCAGCTTCGGCAGCGGGATGCGCTTGGCCAGGGTCAGGTTCTTGCCGTCGTAGCGGTACAGGTCGATGCGGTCCAGGCGCAGCGAATTCGAAATGAACCACTTCTGGTCCGGCGAAAAGCCGATCTGGTACGGGTCGAGGATGTTGCTGATGCGGCGCTGGATCTGGCCCGATACGGGATCGAGGAAAATGAGCTCGTTGCCAACGGAACTGGCGACGATCAGCGACTTGCCATCGGGCGTTTCCATCAGATGGTGCGGTTCCTTGCCGACGGCAAAGGTGGACAGGGGAGCATAGGTTTTCTGGTCCAGCAGTTGCACCGTAGCATCACGGGAATTGAGCACCACCACCACTTCGGCTTGCGCCGTCGATATTGCGGAAACCAGGCACAGCGAGGAAAAAACAAGGCGGCGTAGACTGCGGAACATGGAAGAAATCACTGTTAAATACAAAACATGCATTTTACGTGGAACACTGTATTTATTGTGTGAAATCCCCTTTAAATGCGACCGACAACCACACATCGGCGTAATTTCCGGTTTTTCCCTGCACCGGGCCTGGAATGGCGCTTTGCAACTCATTGCTCTACAATCTGAAGCTTTCATCGCCTACACAAGGATTATCATGACCACCACCACTACCGCTTCCGGCCTGCAATACATCGATACCGTCGTTGGCGAAGGCGCTGAAGCGCAAGCCGGCAACAATGTTGTCGTGCATTACACGGGCTGGCTGCAAAACGACGACGGCAGCGCCGGTTCGAAATTTGACTCGAGCAAGGACCGCAACGATCCATTCGAATTCCCGCTGGGCGCAGGCCGCGTCATCCAGGGCTGGGACGAAGGCGTGCAAGGCATGAAAGTGGGCGGCAAGCGCCAGCTGATCATTCCTGCGGCACTGGGCTATGGCGCACGCGGCGCCGGCGGCGTGATTCCACCGAACGCCACCCTGATTTTCGACGTCGAACTGCTGGGCGTATAAGTAGCTGAAGGCTGCGATCCAAAGACCGCGCCAGGCGCCGCCCTGTTCACTCAGCGGCGGCGTTTTTGTTTTGAGTGTGTCCTCTAATGTACGGCGCGCTTTTTTCACTATGATGTCAGGCACTGCAGCACGCACGGTGGCCACTCCGCCGCGCCTGCCGCACTTTTCCAGCGATTCCATCAGCACACAGGAGCCATCATGAGTTTACAAGAGCAATTCGAACAAGCGCAGCTCGATTCCAAGACCCTGTCCGAGCGTCCGGACAATATGACCTTGTTGAAAATATACGCCTTGTTCAAGCAAGCGTCGAGCGGCGACGCCACGGGCGAGCGTCCTAGCATGACCGACTTCGTCAACCGCGCCAAGTTCGACGCCTGGGCGGCCCTGGCCGGCACCTCGAAGGAAGATGCGCAGCAACAATACATCGACCTGATCGAAGACTTGAAGGACTGATCGTCCCTCCCTGCCCCGGCGCCTGCCGGGGCAGTATAATTTCTGTATGACACCATCACCGAATTCCCTGGTTTCCCTGGCCCATGCCGCCGACCTGCCCCGCTTGTTCGATGTCTGGCACCTGTCCGTACGCGCCACCCACGATTTCCTTGCCGATAGCGATATCGCTTTCCTGGTGCCCTTCGTCCGCGACGAGTTGGCCAGGGTGACGGCAGAACGCCTGCTGCACGTGCTGCGCGCCGATGACGGCGTCGCCTATGCCTTCCTGTGCGTAGAGCACGCCAGGATCGAGATGCTGTTCGTGCATCCCGACCAGCGCGGCAGCGGCGCCGGCCGCGTGCTGGTGCGGCACGCCATCGCGGCCCTGGGCGCCACGGCTGTCGATGTCAACGAACACAACACGCAAGCGCATGGCTTTTACCGCCACCTGGGCTTTATCGGGGAAAGCCGCTCCGAACGCGACCCGTTCGGCAAGCCTTTCCCCATTTTGCACCTGAAACTGGCCGAAAATGGCTAAAAACTCACCAAAAACCACCAAAACAGGCCGTTAACGCAAAAGTGGCTACCAAAATGGTAGCCACTTTTTCATGTTGAAACGGCGCTAGAATTTACTTTTTCGCCGCCGCCAGCGCTTGCGCGATCCAGCCGTCAAACTTTTGCTGGTGGAACTTGATCCAGCCAGCCGTATGGCGGGCGATATCGGCTTGCGTGTTTTCGCCACGGCGCATGCGCTCGTTCTGCGCATTGATGTCGGCCACGGGCAGTTGCATCACTTCGAACAGCTTGGCAGCCGCCGGGTTTTTCTCGGCCCAGGCCTTGTTCGACACGATGCGCGCCGTGTTGACGGCAAAGCCGTAATCGCTGCCATTGTCCAGACGCGTGTTCACTTTCTCCGGATTGGCCGAGAACGGCACTTTCAGCCAGACCACGTCCTTGCCCGGCACCAGCACGCCGCTGACCCAGTACGGCGTCCACGTGTAGTACAAAATCGGTTCGCCGCGCTTGTAGCGGCCCATGGTGTCGGCGATCAGGGCCGCATAGCTGCCCTGCACGTGCGTCACCGTTTCGCGCAATTTATACACATCCATGTGATTTTCGATCAGCGCTTCGCAGCCCCAGCCGGGGTTGCAGCCCGTCAAGTCGGCCTTGCCGTCGCCGTCGTGATCGAACAGCTTGGCCAGGTTCGGGTCGCGCAACTGGTCGATATTCGTGATGTTGTACTTCTCGGCCGTCGCCTTGTCGATCAGATAACCTTGCGCGGCAGGACCGGCGTATTGGCCCGTGCGCAACAACTTGGCGTCGCCGCCCGCATTGTTATAGAAATCCTTGTGCATCGGATCCCAGTGCACGGCCATGAAGGTGGCGTCGCCGTTGGCGATGGCGATATGCGCCGTCGGATACTCCACTTCCTTGATCGGCTGCACTTCGTAGCCGAGCTTTTCCAGCGCCTTGTCGACCAGCATGGTCTGGAAGGTTTCTTCCGCGATCGAGCTTTGCAGCGGCTGCACCTTGATGCCCTTGCCGGGCAGCGCATCGGCGGGCGCGGTCGGCGTCTGCGCCATGGCCAGGCTCGTGGTCAGGGCCATGGCGGCGATTGCCAGGGCGGAAAACAGCTGGAACTTGCGTTGCGATTTTTGCGTCACTTTAAAATTGTCAATTTGATGCATGTGGTTCCTTTATTGTGCGTTGGCCAGCGTAGCTTGCTGTTCAACATTATTTTTCTCCGTATTGCCGCGCACCAGGCGCAGCACGAAACCGGCAGGACCCGTCTGGTACCAATGGCGCACGCCGCGACGTGGCTGGCCCATCGCTTGCGTCAAGCGGTCCAGGGTGATGGCCAGCAGCACGATGCCCAGGCCACCGACGGTTGCCAGGCCCATGTCCAGGCGGCCGATGCCGCGCAATACCATCTGGCCCAGGCCACCGACGGCGATCATCGAGGCGATCACGACCATCGACAGCGACAGCATCAGCGACTGGTTGATACCGGCCATGATCGATGGCATGGCCAGCGGGAACTGCACGCGGGTCAGCAACTGCCACGGCGAGGCGCCATAGGCGCGGGCCGCTTCGATCAGGTCGGGACGCACCTGGCGGATACCGAGGTTGGTCAGACGCACGAGCGGCGGCAGGGCAAAGATGATCGTCACGATCACGCCTGGCGCATTACCGATACCAAACAGCATCACCACCGGCACCAGATAGACAAACGCAGGCGTCGTCTGCATGGCGTCCAGCAAGGGACGCAGGATATTCTGTGCGCGGTCGCTGCTGGCAAGGAAAATACCCAGCGGCAAACCGATGGCCAGGCAGAAAGCCAGCGACGTCAATACCAGCGACAGGGTCGTCATGGCTTCCGGCCAGATGCCCAGCATCGACACGACCAGCAGCGCCAGCACGGTGCCGATGGCCAAGGTGCGGCTGGTAAATTGCCACGCCAGCAAGCCGATGATGGCGATCACCGTCAGCGACGGGGCCGCCAGCAGCACGCCTTCCACGCCGGACAGCACGCTGTCGATCGGTGCGCGCACGGCCTGGAAAAACGGGCGGAAATGGGCGACAACCCAGCCCAGGCCCTGGTTGATCCAGCTTTCCAGCGGCAGCGAGCCGTCGAAAATCTGCGTCAGGTGAAAACCGGAGGCCGCGTGTTCCGGCTGTACGGCCGGTCCGGCCGCATCCAGCCAGGACGTGTCGCCCGGCGGCGTCAGCGCCCAGGGATTGATTTGCGCGGCCGGCTGTTCAACAACAGCTTCTACTGTGGAAACGGTGCTTGGATTCATGCTTGTCCTTTCTGTTGTTGTTCGGCAATGGCTGGCGTATCGCGGTCGAGGAACTTCAGCAAGGTTGTCTTGCTGATGGCGCCGCGGAAGCTGCCGTCATCGGCCACCACTGGGACGGCGTAAGGCAGCTGCGCCACCTGGCCGAACAAGCCGGCGACCGGCTCGTCCGCATTGATGGTCTGCACGTCGGGCAGATAGGCATGCGCCAGGCCCAGCGGACCAACATGGCCGTCGAGCGCGCTGCGCAGTGAATCGGCCGACACGACGCCGAGGAACTTGCGCTGCGGATTGACGACGTAGGCAAACGCGCGATCCTGCTCTTCCAGCATCGACAGCGCGGCGCGCGAGCCGCGGCTCGGCGACTCGGACACGACGATCTGGCTCTTGCGGGCAATATCGCTGGCCTTGAACACGGCCGCCGCATCGACGCCGCGCACAAAGTTGCGCACGTAATCGTTGGCAGGTTTGCGCAGGATTTCTTCCGGCGTGCCTACTTGCACCACGTGGCCGTCTTTCATGATGGCGACGCGGTCGCCGATACGCATGGCTTCATCAAGGTCATGCGAAATGAAGACGATGGTGCGGCGCTTGATTTGCTGCAAGCGCAGCAGTTCCGATTGCATTTCCGTACGGATAATCGGATCGAGCGCGGAAAACGCTTCATCCATCAGCAAAATCGACGGATCGCAAGCCAGCGCACGGGCCAGGCCCACGCGCTGCTGCATGCCGCCCGACAATTCGTCGGGATAGCTGGCGCCGTAGCCGTCCAGGCCCACTTGCTCCAGTGCTTGCTGGGCCAGCGCATGGCGCTCGGCCTTGGGCATGCCGGCCAGTTCCATGCCGAAGGCAGTGTTGTCGAGCACGGTAATTTGCGGCAGCAGGGCGAACGACTGGAACACCATGCTGATGTCCTTGCGGCGCAGGGCGCGCAGCTGGGCGTCGGGCAAGGTATTGATGTCGTTGCCGTCGATCAGGATGCGGCCGGCCGTCGGTTCGATCAAACGGTTCAGCATGCGCACCAGGGTCGACTTGCCCGAACCGGACAAACCCATGATGACGAAGATCTCGCCCGCTTCAATGGTAAAGGTGGCGTCGAAAACGCCGATGGTGCAATCGGTCTTGGCCAGAATGTCCTGCTTGCTGGCGCCTTGATGAACGAGTTCAAGCGCTTCTTCTGGCTTGTCGCCGAACACTTTGAACACATGGTCGATAATGATTTGTTTTGCCACGATGTGGTTCTCCCTCGATTTGACGAATGGAATGAAACCCTGCAAGCCTGCTAGCTTGCGGCGGGAATCAACAAACCCTGTTGCGTCGGCTACGCCACGGCGCACAAGCGCACGGGAGCGACAGGAAACAGGGGGTGACACGCGTGTGACCAGCGGATGGCCAAAGCCGGTGCCGGGGTGCCGTGTGCGTGCTAAAAGAGGCTGTGGTTCAGGACTTTTAACAACGCTAGCGCCATGCAAATACATGGCACCAAATGTATTTGACCGAAAAAAAATCGACCAAGCTACTTTTAACTGGATGCGGGTGTAAAACCCGAAGAATTATTCACCACTGAGCGAGTGGAGAGTACTGCGAAGCAGAAGGTGAAACGCGGTGTAGCTGTTGTAAATATGACTCAAGTATAACGCAAAAAGCCAGCAAAGTCCAATGGCTTTCCAAATAGAAATGTGCTAGCAATGTTCGCTAGCGTACAGTCAGACGTCAAAAAGGCGAAAAGCGACGTGTTTTCGTCGTCTTTTCGCCTTCCGCCGCAGCTTCATTTTTTACCACCAAATGGAGCGCCAGACAAGCGGATCAAGCTGGCTCGGTAAACACCTTGCGCATCTTCTCGGCGATCTTGCCTTCAATCGTGGAAGCGAAGGCGCTGAGCATGAAGCCCAGCTTGATTTGCAGTTGCGCCTGCTCTTTTTCCAGGGTCAGCGAACCATCGACGCCGCTGCGCTCGAAGCGCAGCACATCGCCATCCCAGGCGCACGCCAGATCGTATTCCTGGGCCAGCTTGTCGGCCACTTGCTGCGCCGCTTCGCGCGCCTTTGCTGCTGTCAGCTTATGTTGCTGAACTATATTTATATCCGCCATCAAACGATCCTTTTATTATAAAAACGGGTGCCATACGGCCAGCATCATACCAGCCGCCATGCGGCGGGCACGGCCGCAGCCGGCGCCGGACGGCTAAAAAAGCCCGCCCTTCCCGCCCATCGCTTGCGCCGGATCAAACCGGGCACGCCGAAGCGGGACGACTATTCCTGTTCCAGCTGCGCGTCTTGGAGAACCACCATGGACCAGAAAGTCATCGTGCCGGTCGAAGCCGTACTGACCAAATGCGTGTCCCTGCCCGTCGGCTATGTCCCTACTCCCTCGGCGCCATACCGTTTGCACCGCAAGAATGCGCAACTGACTCTGCAGCCGGGTCCGCCCCGCCTGACCGAGGCCACGGTGCGCAACGTGGCCGCCGTGCCCGTCGGCTCGCGCGTGCTGATCTGGAAGCAAGACCCGTCCGTCAGCGAACTGGGCACGCGCAAGAGCTTTTTGCCCGGCCTGATCCTGCAAGGCCCGCGCGACGCGCGCATCACGTTTGGCGAACCGGGCATCGCGCAGGTCAGCCCGAATGCCTTCGGCGACTTCATCGTCTCGCCCAACACCGACCAGTTCGACGCCGTGCACACGTTTGCCATCGTGCGCATGACATTGACCATGTACCAGCGCGCGCTGGCCAGCAACGACACGGCGCCACCCCTGCCCTGGCAATGGAACAGCGCCAGCAACACGGCACCGCTGCGCGTGTTCCCGCACGGCTTGCCCAATGTCATGAATGCCTATTACAGCCGCAGCGACAAGGCGCTCAAGTTCGGCGACTTCATCCCCAGCGGCGCCACCGAGCGCGTCTACACCTGCCGCTCGCTCGACATCGTCTCGCATGAAACGGGGCACGCCGTGCTCGATGGCCTCAAGCCCAACTGGCTGCTCAGCAACAACCCGCCGCAAACGGGCGGCTTGCACGAATCGTTCGGCGACCTGACGGCCATCTTCCTGGCCCTGTCGCAGCTGGACCAGGTGGAAGCGGTGATCGCGCAAACGAAATCCGACCTGCACGACAAGACCTTCCTGGCCGACCTGGCCGAGCAGTTTGGCCTGGCCCTGGGCCGGCCCAACGGCTTGCGCAATGCGGACAACGACATCAAATTGTCGGAAGCGGGCACGGAAGTGCACGCCATCTCGCAAGTGTTTACGGGCGCCATCTACGACATCCTGGCCGACATCTTTGCCCACGAACGTCAGCCCCAACTGGAAGACGATGCGGCCGTGCTGCACCGCTGCGGCGACTACCTGCGCAGCCTGGTCCTGCGCGCCCTGGTGGCATCGCCCGACCAGGCCGCCACCTATGCCGACGTGGCCGGCCACATGCTGACGATCGCCCAAGCCGATGGCAATGGCGCCTACCTGGACTTCATCCGCAACAGCTTTACCGTGCGCGAAGTATTGAAAGCCAATGCCATGACGGAAGATGGGCAAATGACCTTTGCCCCCGATATCGTCGACGACGACAACGCCGTGCAAGACAGGCGTGCCTGCTGCGGTACCATGAACCATGCGGAATACAGCGAGTCGGATCAATTGCTCGAAGCGGAGCGCGAAGCGCTGGCCGCATGGTGCCGCGATTACGGTCCCCGATAAATAGCACTGCGCACCAGCGCGCCCGCGTCAAGCCAGCCGGAACAGCGGCAGGCTGTGGCGCGTCCCACCACCACCCACAGCAAGGAACAGCATGAAAATTTCAGCCCGCAGCAACGGCGGCTTTGCCGGCCTGAGCGAACAGTATGAGATCGATACGCAAGCCCATCCGGCTGGCCCCGGTCTGGAAGCGGCACTGGCCAGCAGCGGCTTTTTCACGCAGCCGCAGGCCACGGCCGAACAGGTGGGCGCCGATATTCCCCGGTGGCAGATCACCGTCGACGCACCCGCCGCGCGCCGCACCATCACGTTTGCCGAGGATGGCAGTGCCGAAAATGCACGTTGGCAGCAATTGCTGACGCAAATACGCGCCAGTGCCTGATCGTTCCGGCACGTATTGTGTGCCGATCTTGATTTGGGTAAAACAAAAACACCACACGGCAAGCCAGCATGCGACCCGCCCCGCACCCTGCAGCATCGGGCGACTGTCGCTTTCTTGCCGCGTTCTTCATGGCAACGTCCCGGATAGTCGCTGAATTGCCCACTCTGCGCGGCAACGGCACTGCCAAAAAATGAATTTGCTTATATGTATTGTATATAAGCGGGATTTGTGAGAAATAGCGAATTGCCTTAAAATACAATGCTTTGCTTTAGTATGCGCCGCCGACGTTCCTGCAGGCGCTACAGCACCTCCCCCAAATTGATAGGACTGTTATGACCCACGTTGTCACCGAATCCTGCATCGCCTGTCGCTATACCGACTGCGTCGATGTCTGCCCGGTAGATTGTTTCCGGGAAGGCCCGAACTTCCTGGCGATCGATCCGGACGAATGTATTGACTGCGCCGTCTGCGTGGCAGAGTGCCCGGTGAACGCGATTTTCGCGGAAGAAGACGTGCCGGGCGACCAGCAAGCCTTCATCAAGATCAACGTCGATCTGGCCCGTAACTGGCCTTCGATCACCAAGACGAAGGCAGCCTTGCCGGAAGCCGAGCAATACAAGGACGTCAAGGACAAGCTCGACATGCTGGTGCGCTAAGCGCACGTCAGCACGGCGGCCGTTCCTGCCGGGAGACTATTTCCCGCAGGAGCGTGGCAGCAAAAAACAGACAAAAAGCAGCGGAAACGCTGCTTTTTTTGCTTTTAAAGCATGGTTGCAGGTCTATCCATGCAAGTGTGGCGCGCTGTCACAACTATGCGCAAACTGTGGATCTATGCGCGGTAAAGCACATTTTGTCCTCAACAAATATCGTAAAATTGGATTATGATATTTGAGCCGATATTGGCGCTTGGAATTAAACAAGGACTCTATATGCTTTACCAACTGCACGAACTGCAACGCTCTTTCCTCACTCCGGTGATGCAATGGGCAGACATGTCCTCCAAGTTATTTACCAACCCGGTTTCTCCACTGGCCCACACCCCGTTTTCGCAACGCATCGCAGCCGGCTACGAGCTGATGTACCGCCTTGGCAAAGACTACGAAAAACCGCAATTCGACATCCAATCCGTTCTCGTCAAAGGCGAGAGCGTCGACATCCGCGAACACGTTGTCGTGACAAAACCGTTTTGCCGCCTGATTCACTTCAAAAAAGAAACCACTGGTTTGCAACAGCCCAAAGTTTTGCTGGTTGCCCCCCTGTCCGGTCACCACTCGACCCTGCTGCGCGACACCGTGCGCGGCTTGCTGGCCGAGCACGATGTCTACATCACCGACTGGACGGACGCGCGCATGGTACCGCTGACGGAAGGCCCGTTCCACTTGGACGACTACATTTATTATGTGCAGGAATTCATCCGCCTGCTGGCGCCTGACTTGCACGTGATTTCTGTCTGTCAACCGACCGTGCCCGTGCTGGCCGCCATCTCGCTGATGGCGACGGCAAAAGATCCGCACATGCCGAAAACCATGACGATGATGGGCGGCCCGATCGACCCGCGCCGCTCGCCCACGCAAGTGAACAACCTGGCGACGGAAAAGAAATTCTCGTGGTTTGAAAACACCGTGATCTACGCGGTGCCGCCGAACTATCCGGGCTTTGGCCGCAAGGTGTATCCGGGCTTCCTGCAGCACGCCGGCTTCATCGCCATGAACCCGGGCCGCCACGCGCAAAGTCACCGCGAGTTCTACATGCACCTGGTAACGGGCGACGACGAGCCGGCGGAAGGTCATCGCCAGTTCTACAACGAGTACAACGCCGTGCTGGACATGCCGGCCGAGTATTACCTGGAAACCATTAAAACGGTTTTCCAGGAATTCAGCCTGCCGATGGGCACGTGGAAAGTGGGCGGCCAGCTGGTGCGTCCGCAAGACATCACGAACGTGGCGCTGTTCACGGTAGAAGGCGAACTGGACGACATTTCCGGCGCCGGCCAGACGCAGGCGGCGCACGACCTGTGCTCCGGCATTCCTGCCGAGATGCAGCAAGACTTCGTGGCGCCGAAATGCGGCCACTACGGCATCTTCTCGGGCCGCCGCTGGCGCGAAATCATTTGCCCGAAAATCGGTGAATTCATCCAGAAGCATTCCTGATCCGGATAGCACCACCCAGAACGCCACGCCAGTTCACACCGGCGTGGCGTTTTTTTATGCCCAGCTCATGCGCGCGACGTTTCGATTTTCACCGTCGGGCGCGTATTGACAAAGATCTGCTCGACTCGCGGCTCGCCCGGCCCCGGCTTCTTCATCGCATAGCCATTCACGGGTTGCGAACGGTTCACCCACAGCGCGTAATACAGGTGGTCGGCGCGCGGATCTTCCGTGTTCGGGTGGATCAGTATGGTCAGGCCCAGGCTGTTGAGCTGCAGCCACGGCACGATCACGTGCAGCAAGTCATTCGTAAAGCCAAAATAAAACGACGGCGTCACATGCGGGCCGCGCGGCTCCAGGTTCCAGTCGCCCAGTTCGATCTGGAAGCGTTCGGCCGCCCACTTGCGTATCAGCGCCGCCTTCTGGTAACTGTCTTCGTCAAAATAGATATGCGCGTGATAGCTCTCGATATCCGTGTAGGCGCGCGGTGTCGACGGCAAGGTTTCCTCGCCGGGCCGCACGCTGACGGGGCGCGGCGTGGGCGCCGTGTCCGTATGCTCGCCCCATGGACTCTTGCCGGGTGCAGGTTTGACACGCTTGACGGCGCCATCTTGCGCCAGGGCCGTCCCCGCCAGCCCCGAAGCGGCCAGCGCCGCCACCAGGCCGCCGCCGCGCAAGATCGTGCGGCGCTGCGGCGAGAGGAGGTTAGCCCATTCCAGATCGATGGCCGCGTGTTGAGTGTTGTCAGACATGTCAATTCCTGTTCTTGATGATAGGTATGGAGAGAGAAGGCAGATCAAAAGTGAACGGTGGCGCGGGCATAGTAATAACCGCCAAGCACGCCAAGCGGTCCCGAGTTATCGTAGGCGCCCGTGTACTGCGCCAGATTCGCGACGCTACGCGCCTCGCGCGGCACCTGGCTCGGTTTCTGGTCGAAGACATTGTTGGCGCCCACCGTCACGTTGATGCGCTTGCTGATGTCGTAACCGAGGCTGACATCCGTCACGAAGGCGGCCTTCAGCTGGTAATCGCCACCCGTGATGGTGTTCAGGCGCTTGAGCTTGCCGTAACGCGTCTCTCGCAGGTTGAATGTCCAGCCGGCTTTTTCATACGCCACGGTGACGATCTCCTTGTCGCGCGGCGCCCGGTACAGCAAGTCGTACTCGGCCGACTTGCTCAGGGTGCCGATGTTCGGCAAGCCTTGCAGCACAGCCGGCAGCGCCGCCTTGCCAACCAGGCTCGTGTGGTTGATATTCGCGGCCGCCGTCCAGCGCAGCTTGCCATCGGCCACGCGCAAGATATCTTCGGCCGTGAAATCGATGCCGCGCGTGCGCGTGTCGCCCACGTTGGCAAAGTAATGCGCAACGAGGCCATTGCCGACCGTCAGCTCCGCCGAACGCAGCAGGTTTTCAATGACTGTTGCTTGCGCCGCCGTCAAGGGCCGGCCGCTGCCGTCGAGCGCCACGCCCGAGCTGCGGTCGATGCCGATGTTTGACGACACGCCCAGGCGGTCGCTGACCTTGATTTGATACGCATCAACGGCCAGGCGCAGGGTGGGCGTGGGGTTGAAGGTCAGCCCGGCCGACAGATTCGTCGATTTTTCCGGTTTTAATGCTTGCGCACCCAAAGCCCGCGCGGCAAGCGAATTGGGCTGCGCCAGGGTATAGGGCACGCCCGCGTGGTCGGACGTGTTCGAATACGATTGCGTCACCAGGCTGGGCGCGTGAAAACCGTTGCTGACGGTGCCGCGCACGGCCACCGTGGGCGTGACGTCATAACGGGCGGACAGACGCCCCGTCGTCTTGCTGCCGAAATCGGAATATTTCTCGGCGCGCAGGGCCGTGTCGAGCAGCCATTGCGGCGTCAGTTTGGCGCCCAGGCCGATGTACGCGGCATAGCTGTGGCGCGCCGTGTCGGACGCGTCGACGGGCAAATAGCCGGCCAGCGCCGACGAGCCGCTGCCCTGCCAGGAAGCGGGTTCGCCAGGGCTGCGCTGCTGCGTTTCATGCGAATACTCGAGGCCAAGGCTCAGGTCCACCGGCTCGCTCAAGCCCAGCTGCACGGGACGGCGCACGTCGGCGTTGGTGGTCGAGCGGCTGTAGCGCTGATTGCCGATGTCAAAATCCGTCTTGCCACCCGGATAGGTCAGCGAGTAATTGGCCGAGTGTTCGACGCCCACGTCGATATCGTCGCGGCCATAGGTCGTGCTCAGGTCCCAGGACCAGCCAGCCGTCTCGCCCTTGACGCCGCCCGTCAGCGAAAAGTCGTTTTCGCTCGTCGTTTCATACGGCGTGAAGCCGTCCGGATACACGGCCAGCAAGCCTTTGTTGTTATTGAAAATGGTATTGGGCAGGCGGAAATTCTGCGCCGAGCGGGCATTGCGGTGCGCATACGTGCCGAAACCGTACAGTTGCACTTCGTTCGACACGTCGTAACCGAGGTTGGCGCTAAGCGAGGCGGTCGTGCTTTGCGGCACGCCCGTATTGCGCCAGGGATTGCTGTTGCGACTTGCTTCGGCCGGGTTTGGCGAAGCGCCGGCCGGCAAGCTGTTGTTCGGTCCCAATTTCACCAGCTGACCATCGCTGTTGCGCACGACCGGATACGACAGATAAGCGGGATTGAGTGCAAAATTGCGCACGGCGATGCCCTGGCGCTGGACTTCGGCGCCGAAGTGGGCAAAGCCGTGTTCGCCCAGGCGCGTGCCGCCGTCGATGCGCACGGAACCGTTCGTGCCGTCGCCCTCGTAGGTGGAGCCGAGCTGCGTGCTGAAGCTGCCTTTGTCATCCGCCTTCAGGATGATGTTGATGACACCGGCGATGGCGTCGGAACCGTAGATGGCCGAGGCGCCGTCGCGCAGGATTTCCACGCGGGCAATGGCGCCCGTGGGAATCAGGGCCAGGTCGGTGGCGACGGAACCGGGAAAACCATCCTCATTGACGATGGCTGTCGTATGGCGGCGCTTGCCGTTGACCAATACCAGGGTATGCGCGGGGTCGAGGTTGCGCAGTTGCCCGGCGCGCACGATGCTGCCCAGGTCAGGCTGCACGCGGGCCGGCAAGTTAAACGATGGCAAGGCCGTGTCCAGCGCGTCGAGCAGGTTCAATTTGCCCGTCGCCTGCAATTGCTGCGCGCTGATCACGTCGACCGGCGCGGCGCTGTTGGCCACCGTGCGCCCCGTGCCGCGCGCACCCGTGACGATGACGGTGTCGAGCGGAGCTTGCGCATGCGCCACGCCAGGCGCTCCCAGCACGAGCACGGCCGCCGAGATGGCGTGCGCCAGCTGCCGCAGGCACGGGGCCGGGTCTTGCTTGTCAATCAATTCCAGCATACGAAAACATCCTTTCAAAGTCGTCAACACAGTGGCTGCAGACTAAAGGATGGACAAACAAACAAGAACGAATGGTTTCGTATTTAGATATTTCGTTTTGGCAACGTGCAACAGCGGCGCCGCAGGTCAGGGAGAGGATGGGGCCGTAGCCAGGCTCTGGTCGAGCCGCTTCCAGTAATCGCGTTCCAGCCGGGCCGTGTCGATATCGCGCGCCGCTTCGTTGAAGCGCTTTTGCCGCGCCGCACCTTCGGCATCGCGCTGGAAGCATACGTAGACGGGGCGCTCCTTGAAGACGGTGTCGATGATGGCGATGCGTTCCCGTTCGGCCTTGCTGAAGTTGCGTCCCATCAGCAAGTGCTGCAGGACATGGCGCTCGATGACGATCACGCGGTAACGCTTGATCAGCAGTTTCTTCAGATTCGTCGCGTCGTTCAAGCCTTCTTCCGTCTTCAGCTCGCCGCGCGCCACCATGCCATCGAATTGTTCCCCATTCGAATAGCCAGCCACGGTACCGATGCGCAACTTGCCCAGATCGGCCAGGGTGGCGCCGGGCACGCCATCCTCCTTCAGGTAGGCCAGCACGCCCTGTGTATTGCCAACCGGCACAGAAAAGTGGCAGAGTTTTTCCCGTTCCGGCGTGCGCCAGACGGCCAGCAGTCCGGCGTAGCGAGGACTGCCCAGGCCGAATTGCATGGCGCGCTTCCAGGGAAAATATTCATACTTGACCGTATAGCCGAGGCGCTCGAAGACGGCGCTGACCATGGCGCCCGACATGCCGTCGGCAGGCAGGCTGCGGGTAATGAAGGGCGGCCAGTCTTCCGCCGCGAAGCGGACGATGCGCGAGCTGGCAGCGCCCGGCGCCGCCATGGGAGTAGCCGTCTGCCCGTGCCCGAGGGCAAACGCAGAGTGCATGAACAAACAGAAGGGCAAACCAACTGTCCGGAGGAAACGCATGTTTGGCTCCTATGGCCTGGCGCGCATTGCAATGCAGGTGCGGCAACAGGACTGGCGGTCGGCTTTTGATAACTAACTTGATAAAACCATGCTCCCACAAAAAAAAGAAATTGCAAAGTTGTTTATTTGCACTTTGACATTCCCATTGGAAATAAAATACGATTGCGGCGTGCCTGCAACAGCCCGCCTTGGCGCACCTTATCCCCTCTTGCAAAACAGGTTTTTACTTGTGCGCGCCCCAGATGGCCGATAATGGCGTTTTACCGTATCGAAGATGACCGTGCCGCATCCCGCCTCTCCCTCACTTGCCGACCAGATCGAAGACTTGCTGCCGCAAACGCAATGCACGAAATGCGGCTACAACGGCTGCCGCCCGTATGCGGAAGCGATAGCCGCCGGCAGCGCCGACATCAACCAGTGCCCACCGGGCGGCGCGCAAGGCATCGCGCGCCTGGCCGGCTTGCTGGGCAAAAAAGTCATTCCGCTCAATCCCGTCAACGGCCTCGAACGTCCGCGATCTGTCGCCTATATCGACGAATCGCTGTGTATCGGCTGTACCCTGTGCATCCAGGCCTGTCCCGTGGACGCCATCGTCGGCGCCGCCAAGCAGATGCATACGGTGGTCACCAGCCTGTGCACGGGCTGCGACCTGTGCGTGGCGCCCTGCCCCGTCGACTGCATCGTCATGTACCCCGTCAGCGGCGACGCGACGGGCTGGGATGCCTGGAGCCAGGCCGAAGCGGACGACGCGCGCGCGCGCCACGATTTCCGCACGCAGCGCCTGCGCCGCGAAGCCGAGGCCAACGACGCGCGCCTGGCCGCCAAGGCCGTCGCCAAGATGCAGGAAGTAACGCAGGAAGTACCCGTCACGCCAGATGAACAGGCAGAAAAGGAGCGCAAGCGCGCCATCATCGCCGCCGCCATGGAGCGCGCGCGCGCCAAGGCCGCTGCCGCCAGCCCGGACACCGCCCCGCCAGCCCCCAACACGCCCAAAAAAGACGCATGAACGCCGCCAAACGCCTGGAAATCTTTACGCGCTTCCGCGCCGCCAATCCATCCCCGAAAACGGAACTCGAATACACGTCGCCGTTCGAGCTGCTGATCGCCGTGCTGCTGTCGGCGCAGGCAACGGACGTGTCCGTCAACAAGGCGACCCGCTTGCTGTATCCGGTCGCCAATACGCCTGCCAAGATACTGGCGCTCGGCGTCGACGAGCTGGCCAGCTACATCCGCACCATCGGCCTGTTCCGCACCAAGGCGAAGAACGTCATCGCCACCTGCCAGATCCTGCTCGAGCAGCACGGTGGCGAAGTGCCGCGCGACCGCGCCTCGCTGGAAGCCTTGCCCGGCGTGGGCCGCAAGACGGCAAACGTGGTCATGAACACGGCGTTTGGCGAACCAACGATGGCCGTCGACACGCATATCTTCCGCGTCTCGAACCGCACCGGCATCGCGCCAGGCAAGAATGTCGATATCGTCGAGCAAAAGCTGCTCAAATTCGTGCCCAAGGAATTCCTGCACGACGCCCACCATTGGCTCATCCTGCACGGCCGCTACACGTGCACGGCGCGCAAGCCGCAGTGCTGGAACTGCATGATCGCCGATCTGTGCGATTACAAGGACAAGTCGCCGATGCCGGCCGTGGTGTAAGCAAAGAAAAACGGCCCGAATGGGCCGATGTCGTTGCGTCGTAGGTCGGGTTAGCCCGCAGGGCGTAACCCGACAACACCGCGGTCCGTGCCAACAATGTTGTCGGATTACGCTCCGCTAATCCGACCTACAGCAACACCATATTGTCGCGGTGGATCAGCTCGTGGCCTTCCATGTAGCCGAGAATCGCCTCGATCTCGGTGGAAGGCTTGCGCATGATGCGGCGCGCTTCGCCGCTCGTGTAGTTCGACAGGCCGCGCGCCACGGGCACGCCGTCCGCGTCGACGCAGGTGATGACGGCGCCGCGGCCGAACTCGCCATTCACGCCCGTCACGCCGATCGGCAACAATGATTTGCCTTCCTGGCGCAGCTTTTGCACGGCGCCCGCATCGAGCACGACGGCGCCAGCCGTATGCAGATGATCGGCCATCCACTGCTTGCGCGCCGTCAATTGCCCCGTTTGCGCCCGCAGCTCCGTGCCGATCGCTTCGCCCTGAGCCAGGCGGCTGAGCACGTCGCTGTCGCGGCCCCAGGCGATGATCGTGTGCGCGCCGGACTTGGCGGCACGCTTGGCGGCGAGGATTTTCGTCAGCATGCCGCCACGCCCCAGGCTGCTGCCGGCGCCGCCGGCCATCGCTTCGAGGGCAGGGTCGCCAGCGATGCCTTGCGTGATCAGATAAGCGTTCGGGTCCTTGCGCGGATCAGCCGAGAACAGGCCGTGCTGGTCCGTCAGGATGACCAGCGCATCGGCTTCGATCAGGTTGGCCACCAGGGCGCCCAGGGTATCGTTGTCGCCGAACTTGATTTCATCGGTGACGACGGTATCGTTTTCATTGATGATCGGCACCACGCCCAGGCGCAGCAAAGTCGTCAGGGTGGAGCGGGCATTGAGGTAGCGTTCGCGGTCGGCCAGGTCGGCGTGCGTGAGCAGCACTTGCGCCGTGCCAAGGCTGTGGGCGCGGAAACTGCTTTCGTAGATTTGCGCCAGGCCCATCTGGCCGACGGCGGCGCACGCCTGCAATTCGTGGATATCGGTGGGGCGCTGCTCGAAACCGAGGCGCAGCATGCCTTCGGCGATGGCGCCGGAGCTGACCAGCACGACTTCCTTGCCCAGGGCGCGCAAGCCGGAAATCTGCGCGGCCCAGCGCGCGATGGCGGCATGGTCGAGTCCGCGGCCATCGTTGGTGACCAGCGAGGAGCCGACTTTGATGATGATGCGGGTAGCTTTTTGAATCACGGAATCCATGGGGCGGCGCTCTTCACTTAATAGACGTCAGCGCGCAGGACGCAGCAGCAGCAAGGCCAGCCCCGCCGTCAGCTCCATTGCGCACATGAACAACACAAAACCCTGGGGCAAGCCGAAGCTGATGGCCGCGAACAGACGGCCGGCGGGCTGCGCCAGGACCAACATTGCAGTGATATCGCCGAGGACAGGCGGTTCGCCCTGCCGTGCCGCGAACAGCGCCAGGAGCGCGGTAGCGCCCCAGACACCGACATGAGTAGCGTAGAACTGGCTGTAGCCATTGACGCCATTGAGGAAGATGCCCATGCCGGCCGCCATGTCATCGGCGAACAGCAGACAGGCGACCGCGCTCAGCCCGTAAGCATACGCGATCAGATGCAATACACGGCGCTGCCACGCTTGCTTGCGCGCGGGCGCGGCAGCGACCATCTGTACCGACATCAGGATAAAGCCTTAGTCGAGGATCTTGAAACGCGGATCATCCGGGTCGATCGACGAGATACCACGTGCTTCTTCGGTCATCTGCGTTTCTTCGGCACGGCTTTCGCTGTGTTTCTTTTCTTCCAGATGCTGGTAAATCGCATTCACCAGTTCCGGGCAACCTTGATGGTTCAGCGCGGAGATCTCGAAAACAGGACCTTTCCAGGCGAAACGCTTGAGGAAGTCCTTGACGATCTTCTTGCGCTCTTCTTCCGGCACCATGTCGAGCTTGTTCAACACCAGCCAGCGCGGCTTGTCGACCAGCGACTCGTCGTACTTTTTCAATTCCTTGACCAGCGCCTTGGCTTCCTTGACAGGATCGACGTTGGTTTCAAACGGCGCCAGGTCGACGATGTGCAACAGCAGACCCGTGCGCTGCAAGTGACGCAGGAATTGATGGCCCAGGCCCGCGCCTTCGGAAGCGCCTTCGATCAAGCCGGGAATATCGGCGATCACAAAGCTTTTCTCGTGCGACACGCGCACCACGCCCAAGTTCGGGTGCAGGGTGGTAAATGGGTAATCGGCAATTTTCGGACGCGCGTTCGAGACGGCCGAAATGAAGGTTGACTTGCCGGCGTTCGGCATGCCCAGCAGGCCAACGTCGGCCAGCACTTTCAGTTCCAGACGCAGTTCGCGGCGTTCGCCTTCCTTGCCCTCGCCTTTTTGGCGCGGTGCGCGGTTGGTCGAGGACTTGAAATGGATATTGCCCCAGCCGCCTTCGCCGCCCTTGGCCAGCATTTCCGTCTGGCCGTGTTCGGTCAAATCGGCCAGGATTTCGCCGCTCGCGTTGTCGATGATCAAGGTGCCGACCGGCATGCGCAGGTGGATGTCATCGGCGCCCTTGCCATAGCAATCTGCGCCACGGCCAGGCTCGCCATTGCGAGCCTTGTGCATTTTGGAGAAGCGGAAATCGACGAGCGTGTTGATATTGCGGTCGGCGACTGCCCAAATGGTGCCGCCCTTGCCGCCATCGCCGCCATCGGGACCGCCGAAAGGCCGGAATTTTTCACGGCAGAAAGAGGCGCAGCCGTTGCCGCCATCGCCCGCGATGACTTCGATTTTTGCTTCGTCGATAAACTTCATAATTTTGCCGCCATAAAACTAAAAAGGCTCTACCTTGGGCAGAGCCTTTCGATTGAAGGCTTGCGCCTTACATCATACGATCATTGCGGAGCGAACTGGCTCCGCGATGAATTACGCTGGTACTGCTGCGTTAGGTACAACGGTCACGAATTGCTTCGAGCCAGCACCTTTGACAACGAACTTCACTTTGCCCGCGATCAGCGCGAACAATGTGTGGTCCTTGCCCATGCCTACGCCTTCGCCGGCGCGCACTGGGGTGCCGCGTTGACGAATGATGATGCCGCCAGCATTGATAGCTTGGCCGCCGTAGACTTTAACGCCCAGACGTTTTGATTCTGAATCACGGCCGTTTCGCGTTGTGCCGCCGCCTTTTTTATGTGCCATTTAAGACTCCTTGATAGCTGATTAATTCAAACAGCGGCGATTAGCCGTTGATCGAAACGATTTGGATTTCGGTAAAATTCTGGCGATGGCCTTGATGCTTTTGGTAGTGCTTACGACGACGCATCTTGAAAATTTTGACCTTATCATGGCGACCATGCGCCACAACCGTAACCAGTACCGTTGCACCTTCGACCAATGGAGCACCAAACTTGATGCTGTCGCCCGCGCCTACTGCGAGAACTTGATCGATGGTGATTTCGGAACCAATGTCTGCCGGTATCTGTTCTACTTTAAGTTTTTCGCCAGCGACAACTTTGTATTGTTTGCCACCGGTTTTTATGACCGCGTACATGATTTGAAACCTCATCAAATGTTGAAAGAATTTGTCCCACTGCCATGAAAAGCAAGCCATGCACAACAGGGGGAACCAGCGATTATACACGGACTGATAAATTGCGTCAAAAACTATTCACAAAGGCCGATGATCGTGGTATGTCGACAACCCGGCCATCCTGTCAGGCTTGCGCCAGGCGGACAGCAAAACGCGCGCCAGTGCCAACAAGATCAATCAATTGCCCTACAGTCATAGGCAAACGTCACGCACGCGCAAGCCTTGTCGTATAATCGCGGCACCCACAATCTAATGCAGGTTCGCCTTGTCTGACGCTAACAAACACGTTAACCAAAACACCATCGTGCAAACGATTGCCGCCGATATGGACGCAGTCAATACGGTGATCCGCCAAAAGTTGCACTCCGATGTAATTCTGATCAACCAGATCGCTGAATACATCATCAGCGCAGGCGGCAAACGCATCCGTCCCGTGCTGATTTTGCTGGTGGCCAATGCCCACGCCTATCGCGGCACGGCGCATCATGAACTGGCCGCCGTGGTCGAATTCATCCACACCGCCACCCTGCTGCACGACGACGTCGTCGACGAATCGTCGATGCGCCGCGGACGCCAGACGGCCAATGCCCTGTTCGGCAATGCCGCGTCGGTGCTGGTGGGCGACTTCCTGCACTCGCGCTCGTTCCAGCTGATGGTGTCGCTCAATAATATGCGCGTCATGCAAATCCTCTCGGACGCCACCAACGTGATCGCCGAAGGCGAAGTGCTGCAGTTGCTGAACATGCACGATCCGGACGTGACGCAGGAAAGCTATTTGAATGTCATCCGCTCGAAGACAGCCAAGCTGTTCGAAGCGTCGGCGCAACTGGGCGCCCTGATCGCCGGCGCCAGCGAAGACGATATCGAAGCGGCAGCCGAATACGGCCGCTCGCTGGGCACGGCTTTCCAGCTGATCGACGACGTGCTCGACTATGCAGGCGACGCCGCCGAAATCGGCAAGAACGTGGGCGACGACCTGCGCGAAGGCAAACCAACGATGCCGCTGATCTGGCTGATGGAAAACGGTACGCCGGAACAGCGCGAACTCGTGCGCAGCTGCATAGAGCAAGGTGACGAACAGCATTTCGATACCGTCCTGACGGCCATCACCAGCAGCGGCGCCCTCGACTACACGCGCAAGCAGGCGGAAATCGCCGGCCAGCGCGCAGCCGACGCCATCGCAGGCTGGCCGGACAGCGTCTACAAGCAATCGATGCTGCAACTGTGCTCGTTTGCCGTGGACCGCAATCACTGATCACGTTTTACTATATGCAATACAAAACGGCGCCACTGGCGCCGTTTTTTTATTTCACCGGCTTGCCGTCGGCGCCGACCACGGCCTGGCCATCTTCCTTGGCAAATGCCCCTTGCTGCGGCAGCGGCAGGATCTCCAGCACCTTTTCCGACGGCCGGCACAGGCGCACACCCAGTTGCGTGACGACGATGGGTCGGTTGATCAAAATAGGATGGGCTTGCATAGCGTCCAGCAGGGCCGCGTCGGGCAAGTCCGGATTGGCCAGGCCCAGCTCGTCATACAGGGCGCCCTTGTCGCGCATGGCGGCGCGCACGGACAGGCCCGCGCGCGCGATCAGGTCGACCAATTCCTCGCGCGAAGGCGGGTGCTTGACGTAATCGATGATGACGGGTTCGACGCCCGTGTTGCGGATCAGGGCCAGGGTATTGCGCGACGTGCCGCACGCCGTGTTGTGATAAATCGTGATCGTCATGTCGTGATGTCCTTCAGTTAGTAGGTTCGCTGACGCAGCAAGGCGCGCCAGCACAGCAGTTTTCGGTCAGGAAGGCCAGCAAGCCGTTCATGCCCGCATAATTGGCGGCGTAAATGATGGAGCGCCCCGCCTTGTTCGCCGTCACCAGATTGGCGTGCGCCAATTCTTTCAGGTGAAACGACAGCGACGATGGCGCAATCGCCAGCGCTTCGGCGATTTTCGTCGCAGCCATGCCTTCCGGCCCCGCTTGCACCAGCAGGCGGAACACGGCCAGCCGCGATTCCTGCGCCAGCGCAGCCAGCGCTGCGATGGCGGCCGTGCTCGTCAGTGGCTCGGCTTGCGCCGCGATTGAGTTTTCATTTTCCATATTTCAATAATAGTCGAATTATTGAATCATTTCAAGCGAGGTGTCTTGCCGAGGTGTCTTACGTAACCCAGCGCACCGACTGTCATGGCCTATCGGTCTACCTTGATGAAAAAATCATTGCGATCGGCTTACCATGACACGCTCAACCCCGCTCAAAATCCTCGGCTGGAGCCTGGCCGCCCTGCTCGCCCTCATCGCCATCGTCATCATCTTCGTGCTGACCTTCGACTGGAACCGCGCCCGCCCCTACATCAACGAAAAGGTGTCGGAAAGCACGGGCCGCAGCTTCGTCATCGGCGGCGATCTGCAGGTGAAATGGCAGCAAGGGCTGAAGACGGAACCGGGCTGGCGCCGCTACGTGCCGCGCCCCGTCATCAGCGCGCAGGACGTGCGCATGAGCAACCCGGACTGGGCGACGGCCGGCCCGCAACTGGCCAGCGCGAAACGCATCGACGTGGCCATCCACCCGCTGCCCCTGTTGCAGCATCGCGTGGTGTTGACGGACCTGGCGCTGACCTCTCCCAACATTGCCCTGCAGCGGCGCGCCGACGGCAGCAACAGCTGGACCCTGAAGGACAACGGCCCTTCGGCATGGGACGTGGAAATCCAGCGCATGGCCTTCGGCGACGGCGTCATCCGTTATCTGGACGAGGGCATCGCCCTCGACGTGCACGCCAAGGTCAGCTCGACGGCGCCCGACGCCACGCCGGGCGACGCGCCAGGCAATGTCCCCGTACAAAAATACGGCATCGCCTTCACCCTGGGCGGCACCTACCGCAAGGCGCCCGTGACGGGCGGCGGCAAGGCGGGCGCCGTGCTGTCATTGACCGACAACAACACCGTCTATCCCGTGCAGGCGCATGCCGTGCTGGGCAAAAACAAGGCCAGCATCGATGGCACCTTGACGGACCCGCGCTCGCTGTCCGGTATCGACTTAAAGCTAAGCCTGGCCGGCGCCAGCATGGCCGACCTGTACCCGCTGACGGGCGTGCTGCTGCCGGAAACGCCGGACTACGCCACCAAGGGTCGCCTGCTGGGCAAGAAGGACGGCGCCACCTGGAACTGGACCTATCAGAATTTCAAGGGCACGGTGGGCCAGAGCGACCTGGCCGGCACCCTGCAATATTTGCCGCGCCAGCCCCGTCCATTGCTGCGCGGCGAAGTGACGTCGCAGCAGCTGCGCCTGGAAGACCTGGGGCCCACCATCGGCGCCGACAGCAATGTGCGGAAACAGGCCCGCGGCAAGGCGCCCGTGCAACCCGACAACAAAGCCTTGCCCGTGGAACAGTTCAACACAGCCAAATGGAATGCGCTCGACGCCGACGTGAAATTCACGGGCAAGAAACTGGTGCGCACGCACGATATCCCGCTCAACGATATCGTTGCCAACATCCACATGAAAGACAAGGTACTGAGTTTGACGCCGCTCAACTTCGGCATGGCCGGCGGCAACATCACCTCGAACATCACGCTCGACGGCCGCCAAAAGACCATCGCCGCACAAGCCAAGGTGGCGGCGCGCCACCTCAAGATACGCGAACTGTTTCCCAAGCTGCAATCGATGCAAGCGAGCTTCGGCGAAGTGTATGGCGACGCGGCGCTGACGGGCCACGGTAATTCTGTCTCGGCCATGCTGGCCAGCGCGAATGGCGAACTGGCAGCCACCGTCAGCGAAGGTTCCGTCAGCCAGTTCATGCTGGAACTGGCCGGCTTGAACCTGGCCAACGCCGTCTTCGTGAAAATCTTTGGCGACAAGCAAGTCCACCTGAATTGCCTGGCAAGCGACTTCGCCGTGACGAATGGCCAGGCCGACGTGCGCCGCTTCGTGCTCGATACGGACACGGCCGTCGTGAATGTCACGGGCAACGTCAACCTGGCCACCGAAACCCTGGACCTCGACGTACGCCCCCGTACCAAGGGTGCCCGCATCATCACCTTGCGCACGCCGCTGTACGCGAAAGGCACGTTCAAGAACCCGGACGTAGGCCCGCAAAAAGGCCCGCTGGCCCTGAAAGCCGGCGCCGCCGTGGCCCTGGCCACCGTCGTCACGCCGCTGGCCGCCCTGCTGCCGCTGGTCAACGTCGACAAGGCTCCGGACACGGACTGCGCCGCCGTCATGGCCCAAGCCAACGCCACCCGCAAGGCCCCGACTTCGCCGGCGACGAATGCGCCAGCGAAAAAAGTGAGCGAGGCGGAAATCAAGAAGGCGCAGCAGGAAAAGAAATAAGCAGGCTTGATGCAGCCGCTTGAAACCCGCCCGGCCATCTGCTGTAATGAAGAAAAGCGGGGTGTGGCTCAGCCTGGTAGAGCGCTGCGTTCGGGACGCAGAGGCCGGAGGTTCGAATCCTCTCACCCCGACCAGCCTTTTCCCTCATGCGCCGGCTTGAATTGCTTGCACCTTGACCTGCGCGTTGGCGGCTTGTCGGGAAGTATGTTATTAATTTCATCATTAATATCTTGATCACTTCTCGCGCAAGGGCCTGACCGATGTCTTTCCTGATAGTTCTGGCCGCACTGGCCTTCCTCATGCTGGCAGCCTATCGCGGCTACAGCGTGATCCTGTTTGCGCCCGTCGCCGCGCTCGGTGCCGTGCTGCTCACCGATCCGTCGGCCGTGCCGGCCGTCTTCAGCGGCATCTTCATGGAAAAGATGGTGGGCTTTATCAAGCTGTATTTCCCCGTCTTTTTGCTTGGCGCCGTGTTCGGCAAGCTGATCGAGCTGTCCGGTTTTTCCCAGTCCATCGTCGTGGCTGCCATTCGCTATATCGGCAGCTCGCGCGCGAATGCCGTCATCGTTGCCGTGTGCGCGGCGTTGACTTATGGCGGCGTGTCGCTGTTCGTCGTGGTGTTTGCCGTCTATCCGTTTGCGGCCGAACTGTACCGCCAGAGCAATATCCCCAAGCGGCTGATGCCGGGCGCCATCGCCCTGGGCGCGTTTTCCTTCACCATGGATACGTTACCGGGCACGCCGCAGATCCAGAACATCATCCCGACCACCTTCTTCAACACGACCGGCTGGGCCGCGCCGTGGCTGGGCACGATAGGCGCCGTGCTGACGGTGATCATGGGACTGGCTTTCCTCGAATGGCGCCGGCGCTCCGTCATGGCGACGGGCGAAGGTTATGGGGCCGAGGCCGACAAGGCCACGGCCGGCGTGGGCGACCTGCCCCATCCGCTGCTGTCGGTGGCGCCTTTGGTACTGGTGGGCGTGGCCAACTTTGCGCTGACCAAGCTGATTCCCCAATGGTACGGCGCCAGCTACGTGCTCACCGCCGAGGCCCTGCCCGGCTTGCATGCGCCCGTGTCGACGTCGATCGGCGCCGTGACGGGTATCTGGGCCGTGGAAGGCGCCTTGTTGCTGGGAATTTTGCTCGTCTGCGTGACGGCCTTCGGGCGCATTCGCGCCGCCTTTGCCGAAGGCACCAAGGCGGCCGTGGGCGGCGCCTTGCTGGCGGCCATGAATACGGCGTCAGAATACGGTTTCGGCGGCGTCATCGCCGCCCTACCCGGCTTTCTTGCCGTCAGCAACACCTTGCGCAGCGTGCCCGATCCGCTCGTCAACGCGGCCGTGTCCGTCACGACCCTGGCCGGCATCACGGGCTCGGCCTCGGGCGGCATGAGCATCGCGCTGGCAGCCATGTCGGACAGCTTTATCCAGGCCGCGCAGCAGGCGCACATCCCGCTCGAAGTCATGCACCGCGTGGTGGCCATGGCCAGCGGCGGCATGGATACCCTGCCGCACAATGGCGCCGTGATCACCCTGCTGGCCGTCACTGGCCTTACGCACCGCCAGTCCTACCGCGACATTTTCGGCATCACCGTCATCAAGACGGTGGCCGTGTTCCTCGTCATTGCCATCTATTACATGACGGGACTGGTCTGACCTAGCGCTGCGACGACGATGCAGGCTTCGCCAACGCTTGCGCCGGCTTGAACACATGGCTGATGCCCATGGTCAGCAGCGGGCCGGCCAGCGCCAGGTAGGAACTGTCCACGCCATACGGATTGCCCGCCAGGAACCAGCCGATGGTGGCGATCACGGAAACGATCACGCCGACAAAGGCGCCGCGCGGCGTGCCGAATTTAGGCGCATAGAAGGCCATCAGCACCAGCACGGCGAGGGTGGCGCGCAGGGCCTTGCCGAGGAAGGCGATCATCAGCAGTTTTTCCGCATACAGCGCCAGCACCAGCGGCAGCAATCCCGCCACGACGATGGCGATGCGCAGGAACATCAGCGATTTCGCGTCGTTCTTCGCCTTGTTGTACCAAGGGTCATAAAAGTCCTTCATGGCCAGTGTGGCCGATGCCAGGGTGGTGGCGGAAATGCCGCCGAACAGGGCCCCGGCCAGGCCGACGATCATGATGCTGGCGGAAAAGGCCGGCATGTGGGCGATCATGGTGGGGAAGGCGTCGATCGACTTCATGCCCGGATACAGCACGGCGCTGCACATGCCGATCAGGGCCGCCATCAGGCCGAACGGGATCATCAGCGACGACACGTAATAGCAGGCGCGCTTGGCCACGGCCGGATTGTCCGTGCTGACCAGGGCCTGGATCACGTATTGCGTGGCAAAGATGGAACCGATGCCGCCGATCATCCAGGCGATGATCTGGCCCCAGCCAATCTCGACCCAGTTGAACATCTTGGCCGGCAGCTGCGCCTGCAACTCGCCGATGCCGCCCGTTGCTTCCAGCGCATACGCCAGCGCCAGGATCACGCCCAGGTACTTGACGATGGAATGGGCAAAGTTGGTGTACACGACCGAGCGCATGCCGCCCAGGCTGACATAGATCACGGTGATGGCGCCGACCAGCAAAATGGCCACCGTTTTGTTGATGTGCAGCACGGCCGCCAGCACGGCGCCGCCGCTCGCGTACAAGGCCACGGCAACGATGCTCAGCGCAACGATGGTGAGGATGGACGCCGCATAACGCACGGGCTCGCCATACGTTTGCGCGAGGATGCCGGAAATCGTCGATTGCCCGCTTTCCTTGTATTTTTTGACCAGCACGATGGCCAGCAGGAAAAAGCCCAGCGACAGCGCCACCAGATTCCAGGCGGCGGAAATGCCCAGTTCATAGCCCTTCTGGGCCGTGCCGATGCTGACGGAACTGCCGATGAATTCCGACAACAAGAGAGCCCCGATCAGGAAGGCGGGATAATTGCGCCCGCCCGCCGTCATGCCCTCGGCGCTGTTGGCATGCTTGCGCACGCTATAGGTAATGTACGACATGAGGGCGAAATAGCCCACCGTGACCGCGGCGATGATGATCAATCTGTTTTCCATCCGTCTACTCCAAGTCTGCTTTTCTTATTATTATTTTTCAAGAAAGCTTTCCCTGCCGCATGCCGGACCAGCCGGCGGCGGTGCTCAGGAGAAAGCCGCATTCCCGCCGTACCGATACGATACAGCAAGCCTTACAATAAAAAATTCCGCAACTGCGCCGTAAACATGTCCGCCGCCTCGATGTTCGAGATATGCGAGGCGGGCAGGCTGGCCAGGCGGGAACCCGCGATCTGCTGCTGCAGCCAGCGCCCGTCGTCGATGGTGGTCACGGGATCGTGCTCGCCCGCGATGATCAATGTCGGCACGGCGATCGTGCCCACGGCATCGTGCAAGTCCGTCTGGGCCAGCACGTCGCAACAGGCCGCATAACCGCCGGCATCCTGGCCCCGCAAAATGCCGGCCAGGCGCGCCACCGTCTCCGCTTCGCGTTCGATGAACTGCGGCGTGAACCAGCGCGTGGCGGCGCTCTCGGCCACTGCGGCCATGCCGTCGCGGCGCACTTGCTCCGACCGCAGCTGCCACGGCGCGGCGCCGCCGATGCGCGCCGCCGTATTCGCCAGCACGAGGTGCGTCAAACGCCGCGGCTGGTGTATGCCCAGCCACTGGCCCGTCAAGCCGCCCATGGAAATGCCGCAGAAGGCGGCGCGCTCCACATCGAGGTGGTCGAGCAGCGCCACCACGTCCAGCCCCAGCCGCTCGATGCCGAACGGCGCGCCGCCGCTGGCCGACCGGCCATGGCCGCGCGTGTCGTAGCGCACGACAAAAAAATCGCCGGCCAGCGCGGCCGCCTGCGCATCCCACATGGACAAATCCGTGCCGAGGGAATTCGACAGGACCAGGCAAGGCTTGCCGCGCTCGCCATCCGTGCGGTAATGCAGGCCGATACCGTCCACCTTGCACGTCTGCCCGACAGTGTCGTTGCCTATCTGCGTCATGGCATGTCTCCTCAGGAATCGTCGTCGCGCACCGACGAGGGATGGCGGCATAGCGGCATCACGTCGATCTGCATATGGGGAAACAGCGGCAGCGAGGTGAGCAAATTATGCAGCTCGTCCACGCTATCCACGTCGAAGACGCTGACGTTGGCGTACTGTCCGGCGATACGCCACAGGTGGCGCCACTTGCCCTCGTGCTGCAGGCGCTGCGCCAGCTCCTTTTCCGTCTGCTTGAGCTGCGCCGCCTGCTCGGCGGGCATGCTCAGCGGCAGGTTCACGTTCATGCGTACATGGAATAACATGGTGTCTCCTTATTGACGCTGCATGGAGCGCAGCTTGTCCATATCGATCTCGACGCCCAGGCCCGGGCCCGTCGGCACTTGCAGCATGAAGTCGCGGTAGACGAGCGGCTCGCGCAAGACTTCCTGCGTCAGCAGCAAAGGCCCGAACAGCTCCGTGCCCCAGGCCAGTTCCGCGAACGTGGAACACACGTGGGCCGTGGCGGCCGTGCCGACGCCGCCTTCGAGCATGGTGCCGCCGTACAGGCCCACGCCCGCCAGACGCGCCACAGTGGCCACTTCCAGCGCGGGCAGCAAGCCGCCCGACTGGGTGATTTTCACGGCGTACACGTCGGCCGCATCGGCTTGCGCCAAGGCCAGCGCATCGGCGGGGCCATGCAAGGCTTCGTCGGCCATGATGGCCACGTCGAAGCGCTGTTTCAGGCGCGCCAGCGCGGCGCGGTTGCCGGCCTTGACGGGTTGCTCGATCAGGTCGACGCCGCCCGCTTCCAGCGCGGCGATGCCGCGCATGGCGTCCATCTCGCTCCAAGCCTGGTTGACGTCGACGCGCACGCTGGCCCGTTCGCCCAGCGCCCGTTTGATCTCCAGCACGTGGGCCACGTCGTCCATCACGTCACGCAGGCCGATCTTCAGCTTGAAGATGCGGTGGCGACGCAGTTCCAGCATTTTTTCGCCTTCGGCGATATCGCGCGCCGTATCGCCGCTGGCCAGCACCCAGGCCACGGGCAGCGCATCGCGCACGCGGCCGCCCAGCAGTTCCGACAGCGGCACGCCCAGGCGGCGCGCCTGCGCGTCCAGCAGCGCCGTCTCGATCGCGCACTTGGCGAAGCGGTTGCCCTGGATAAGCTTGCGCACCCTGGCCATGGCCTTGGCCACTGCGCTCGCTTCCATGCCGACCAGCAGCGGCGCGATATAGGTATCGATATTCGTCTTGATGCTTTCCGGGCTTTCGCCACCGTAGCCCAGGCCGCCGATGGTGGTCGCTTCGCCCCAGCCCGTGATGCCGTCGGCGCAGCGCAGCCGCACCAGCACCAGGGTTTGCGTATTCATGGTGGCGACCGACATGCGGTGCGGACGGATGGTAGGCACATCGACCAGGTAGGTCTCGATATTTTGAATCATATTTATTCCGTATAATTCTGTGGAGTGGTGACACGATATTCCCCGAATCTCCCCACGTCCAACACCGAGTTGGTATCAAACCTATACCTGAAAGGTATGAAGATGGAATTACGGCACTTGCGCTACTTCGTAGCGGTCGCAGAGGAAAGGAACTTCACGCGGGCCGCCGCGCGGCTGCACATCGCGCAGCCGCCGCTGAGCCGCCAGATGCAGCAGCTGGAAGAAACCCTGGGCGTGGCGCTGATCGAAAAAGGTTCGCGCCCCTTGCGGCTGACGGAAGCGGGCGAGTTTTTCCTCGCCCATGCGCGGCCCCTGCTCGACCAGGTGCGCGACCTGCAGGCGATGACGCAGCGCGTGGGCAAGCTGGAACGCACGCTGTCGATCGGCTTTGTCGCCTCGACCCTGTATGGCGAATTGCCCGATATCGTGCACCGCTTTTGCGAGCGCCATCCCGAGGTCGACGTGACCTTGCATGAAATGACGACGGTGCAGCAGTTGAAGGCCCTGAAGGAAGGCCGCATCGACGTGGGCTTCGGGCGATTGAAAAGCGAAGACCCCAGCATCCGCCGCATCCTGCTGCGCGAGGAGCGGCTGGTGGTGGCCCTGCCGCCCGGCCACCGGCTGGCCAAGGGCGAAGGCGGCTTGCGCCTGACTGACCTGATCCACGAAACCCTGCTCGTGTATCCGAAAGCGCCCCGTCCCAGCTTTGCCGACCAGGTGCTGGCCATGTTCAGCGAAGGCAACGTCACGCCCGGCCCCGTCACGGAAGTGCGCGAGCTGCAGATTTCCATGGGACTGGTGGCGGCCGGCCAGGGCATTTCCATCGTGCCCGAAAGCGTGCAAGCCATGCATCACCGGAACGTCGTGTACCGCAAGCTCGACGACAAGCACGCGTTCTCGCCCATCTTATTCAGCATGCGGCATAGGGACCGCTCGCCCGAGCTGGAAAACATCCTCGCCGCCGTGTACTCGATCTACGATGAACACGGCATCGCGCACGTCAAGGAAAGCCTGTAGCAGTAACTACGCGGCGTCGGCCAGCAATTCCGGGCGCAGCGCGCGGATGCGCAGTTCCGTGAAATAGCCGCCCGCCTCGTTGTAGCGCAGGTAGTGGCGGCCGCAGTCCAGGCAGCGGGCCACCTGGCTCAGGTTCGCGGGATAGTAGCGCGGCGCGATGGGCGCATCGACGCTGTCGTAGCGCGTGCCGTGCGGGTGGTACTCGGCGAACGTTGGTTCCTCGTACGGGTCTTCGCGCAGGGTGCCGATTTCTTCGAAGCGGTCCAGCTCCAGCGAAGTGGGCAGGCGCTGCCAGGCGTCGAGCGGAACGGCGCAGCAGCTGCATTTTTTTGTCACCAGTACCGACGCGGCGGCCAGCGCGGACAAGGCGGGGAAGTCGATGAATATCATGTTCAGCCATTGCAAAGGTGCGGCCTGTGGCAACGAGCCTGGCCGCGCCCTTTCATTCTAGCGGAATGCGTCTTTCAATGTCCCATGAAGTCATTCCACTTCGGCAGCAGCACGATGCTGTTCGGATTGAGGCCCTTGTTTTTCAGGGTATCGACACTGCCCGCCACCGCCTCCTTTTTCATGTCGATGACGGTGATGCTGCCATCGCTCATGCCCGGCAGGTTGAGCAGCGCATTCTGCACGAAGGCATAGCGGCCGTCCCTGGTGAACGCCACGTGGTGCGCGCCTTCGGCTGCGGGAATCGATTTCACCAGCCGTGGCTTGCCGATGCCGCCCGTCAGGTCGAAGATATGCAGGTGGCCCGGCTTGGCCGTCGTCAGGTACAGGCGCGTGGCGCCCTTGTTGAAATACAGTTCCAGCGGCACGCCCGCTTTTTGCTCGGCAAAGTCATGCACCTGGGCCGTGTCGAAATCCTTTGTCGTCGGATTCCACGTGGCCGTCCACACGGTGCCGCCGTACATATTGGCGACATACGCGACGGGCGGATTGCTGCCCGGGACGAACAGCACTTCCACCGGCGCTTCGCCCGACGGCGACGGCTTCTTCGACAGCTTGTGCGTACCCAGCACCTTGCCCGTGCTCGTTTCCACCACGCTGATCACTTCCCCCGCATCGCCCAGGTCCGTGGGGCGGATGGTGCTCGTCAACAAGGTACGGTCGATGCCGTCGTGGACGGCCAGGCCATGCGGATATGGCGCGGGCAGCTTGACGGTGCGCCCCGGCTTGTCGTGCACGGCGTCGCCTTCCAGCATCACCTGCGAGCCCATGCAGCTCAAATACCAGCGCTTGCGGTCATCCGAAAAGACGATGTCCTCGCCCACCTGGCAGGTCGGCACCTCGATCACCTTGATCGGCAAGTCCTTGTGGCGCATGTCCATCACGCGCAGCTGCGTCTTGCCCAGCGCCGTGATGTAGGCCTTGCTCATGTCGTGGTTATAAAAAATATGGTGCGCCACCAGGTCCGGCGGCAAGGCAATGTCGCGCATGATCTTGCCGAAGTTTTTCGACTCCGGATCGACATCGATGATGGCGATGCCCTCCTTGCGCGACGGCGGCGCGACGGGGCTTTTCAGCGACTTCAATGACTCGGGCGCCTTGCTCTCGTAATTGACCATGGCGAGGATTTCAGCCGTCGCAGGCAACGCCGCCATGCATGTCACGGCCAATGCCAACATCGCTTTTTTATTTGTCATCATGTCCCCTGCCTTTCCCAAGTGTGGTCGGATCCGCGCCGATCATTCTACGGCCGCACTTTTTCAAACTGGCGTTTTTTTTCAGATGGCCAATGCTGGAAATCTTTCCTAGAATTTAAGCATGAAAAAATATTCACTCCGCCCTTCCCTTGCCGGCCTGGGCCTGGCCATTTTCCTGCTGTGCATATCGGCGCAAAGCCAGTCGCAGAGCGGCCCGGCGGCCAGCCGGCAGTTGCCGCAACAGCGTGTGGCGCTGGCCATCGCGCAGCGCAAAATCGCCGCCAAACCGCCGACGGTACGGGTCAAACAACACGACACAATCACGCTCGATTGGACTACCGACGAAATAGTCAATATCCACTTGCATGGCTACGACCAGCTGCTGAAGGTCAAGCCGGGCGAGACAAAAGCCATGCGTATCGACGCTGCGGTGCCGGGACGCTTCCCCGTGTCCGCGCACGGCTATGGCGCGGACACGGAGGGCAAGCAGCACAAGCACCACCGCGAGGCCCCCCTGATGTACCTGGAAGTGCTGCCGCGATGATGGCGCGCGCTGCCGCTGCCGGCCTGCTGGCCGCGCCAGGCATCGCCCATGCGCACGGCTTTGGCCAGCGCTACGACCTGCCCTTGCCGCTATGGCTTTATCTCACCGGCGCGGCGTTGACAGTGGCGCTGTCGTTTGCCTTCCTGGCCCTGTGGCGTCGTGGTGACACAGCGACCTACCAGGGCGATTATGCACGCCTGCTCCTGCGGCGCATCCCCGGCGCGGACGTCATCGCCTTCGCGCTGCGCCTGCTGGTACTGGCCCTGTATGTCCTGGTGATCGTGGCAGGCCTGGTGGGCGTGCAAAATCCCGTGAAAAATATCGCGCCCGCCATGGTGTGGGCCATCTGGTGGGTGGGCATGGCTTACGTGTCGGCGCTGCTTGGTGACCTGTGGGCGCTGGTCAATCCGCTCGACAGCGTGGCGCGCGCGGGGCAGCAGCTGTTTCCCCGCTGGCGCGCGCCGCTCAGCTGGCCGCGCTGGCTCGACAGATGGCCGGCCGCCATCCTGTTTTTCGGCTTTATCTGGATGGAGCTGAACTGGGAAGGCAGCGAACAGCCGGCCAGCCTGGCCTGGAGCATGCTGCTGTATTCGGCCTGCACATGGGCGGGCATGGCGCTGTTCGGCCGCGCCGCCTGGCTGCGCCATGCGGAAGTGTTCAGCGTCGTCTTCGGCCTGCTGGCGCGCTTTGCGCCCATCACCATGCGCAACGGCGCCTGCTACGTGCGCCCGTATGCGGCGGGCTTGCTGACGGTGGAACCCGTACGGCCCGCCTGCCTGGTGCTGGTGATCCTGATGCTGGCCTCCGTCAGTTTCGACGGCATGCTGGAAACGCAAACGTGGTACGACATCGTCGACGCCGTCCTCGCCGTGGCGCCGGGCGCGCTGGCCTGGATCACCACGGCCGCCCTGCTGCTGATGCCGGCCCTGTTCCTGCTGGTGTTCCTGCTGTTTTGCGCGCTGGTCGCCCGTTGCGGCGCCAGCGATGGCCAGCCGGCCCTGCCCCTGCCGCGCGTGGCCGGCCACTTCGTGCTGACCCTGGTGCCGATCGCCATCGCCTACCATTTCGCCCATTACCTGTCGTTCTTGGCGATGGCGGGCCAGTATCTGATTCCGCTGGCGTCGGACCCGCTGGGCCTGGGCTGGGACCTGTTCGGCACGAAGCTGTACTTCATCCGCCTTGGCATCGTCGACGCCAAGGTGGTGTGGTACGTGTCGCTGTTCGCCATCGTCGCCGGCCATGTGGCGGCCGTCTGGCTGGCCCACGTCTGCGCGCTGCGCCTGTACGCCAGCCGTCGCGCGGCCCTGCGCAGCCAGTATCCGATGCTGGCCCTGATGATTGCCTACACTTTGCTCAGTCTCTGGATCATCGCGCAGCCCATCGTCGGCGGCTAGCCCGTGCAAGGATCAGCTCCAGCAGCACCAGCATGGCGCCGGAAACGAGCAGCAGCGGCATCAGTGCGCACATGAGCACCGCCGCCAGCCAGGCCAGCGCGGACGGCGAACTCCAGGCGCCCGGCAGCAGCTTGGGCAAGCCCAGCGAGCCTGGCAAACGCCGCTTGAAAAACATCACCCAGCCCGACACCAGCGAGAACAGCACGCTGGCGCCAAAAACCAGCAACAAGGCCTGGTTCCACCAGCCGAATTCGCCGCGATGAAACGGGATGCCGATGGCCGTGGCCTTGCCGAACGCCGTCTGCGCTTCCCACCCCGCATAGTACAAAGGCTTGCCGCTGTAAGCGTCGAACTGCAGGTCGAAGCGCAAGGTGGGCTGGCTGCGGTCGGCCATCGTGGCGCGCCACACATCGTCCTGGCTGGCCGGCGCCGTCAGCTGCACGGCGATGGCCGGCGCATGGCTGCGCGCCACCTGCCACGCATCCTGCCAATCGAGCGGGGCGCTCTCCTCGGTTGAGTGCAAGCCGCGCGGCACGGACGGCGGCGCCTGGCCGCTGACGTCGCGCAGCGCGCGGATGCGTCCGCCCGCCTGCTGGCTCCACGTCAGCCCTGTCGTCAGGATCACGACGCTGACGATGCCAAGCGCCACGCCGAGAAAAGCATGCCACTGGCGCCAGCCATTGCGACCGCGCGCGCCCCGCTTCGGCAAGCCCGATTGCGCGCCGCGCGGCCACCACAGCACCACGCCCGTCACCAGCATTACCATCAGCCAGCTGGCGGCCAGCTCGATCATCCAGCGCCAGCCATCATTCTGCAGCAAACGCGAATGCAGCTTTTTCGCCCAGTTGCCAAAGCGCTCGCTGCTGGCCAAGCTGCCCAGCACGCGCGCATCGTAAGGGTTCACGTAGACGACGATGGCTTGCGCGGGCAGGCCAAACTTCGGCTTGGCGGGCGTGGCCGGCGCGGCATGCCCGCCATGGCCCGCATGTTCATCCTGCGCGCCACCGGGCGGCGCGAACGCCACCTGCACCGCATCGTCCTGTTGAAAAGGCGGCACCACGTTCTGCACCGTCCAGCCACGCGGGGCCGCCCGCTCCGCTGCCGCCACGGCGGCGTCCAGCGGCAGCATGGAAGCCTGCGGCGCCACATGATCGAGGTGCTGGTACAGCCTTGCCTCGATCTGCGGCGTGAACACATACAACATGCCCGTCAGGGCGGCCACCAGCGCGAATGGCGAGGCGATCAGCGCGGCCCAGAAGTGGATGCGCCAGTACAGGCTTTTGCGCCGTGCGATGAGAAAAGTTGCGTCGTCCATAGCCATCCTCACAGTCCGTTATAGGTATAGGACAGGCCCAGCATCACGCTGCGCGGCGCGCCGGGCGTGTACTGGTTCTGCGTATTGGCCGCGTAACTGCCCACACCCGAGTAACTGCTGCTGGCCGAATCGGCATAGCGCTTGTCGGCGAGGTTGCGCACCTGCGCCCACGCTTCCAGCCCGCGCGCGAGCTGATAGCTGGCGCGCGCATTCAGCAGCGCATGGCCCTTGTACTCCACCGTGTTGGCATTGTTCATCCAGTAGCGGCCCTGGTGCACGGCTTCGAGCGCGATACGCGCGCCCGCCACGGGCTTGTAGCCGATCTCGATCGACGTGATGTCGCGCGGCGCCTGCGGCATGGCGCGGCCGCTGTAGTCGAGAGTGGAGGACACCTGGTAGCGCAGGTAGCGGTGGCGCGCGATGGCCGTGGCGAAGCGCGCGTCGAACGGGCCGCTGTCGTAGTTCAGGCCCAGCTCCAGCCCTTCGCTGCGCGTGCGCCCCGCATTGCGGTTTTCGCTATTCCCCGGTGACACGGTATAGCTGACGATGGTGTCGCGCCCGTCGAGCCGGTACAGGGCTGTGTCGAGTTTCAAACGTCCCTGCAAAAAGGCCCAGCGCAGGCCCAGTTCATAGTTGTTGTAGACGGACGGCTGCAAGTCGGCGATGCCCGTCTTGCCGTACAGCTGGCTCACTTCGGGCGGCGTGAAACCCTGGCTGACGTTTGCATACGCGCTGCCCGCATGGCCGATGGCGTAGGTGGCGCCCAGCTTCGGGCTCACATGCGAAAAGCTGCGCGACTCGTCGGGCGCGCCGTAATTGGCGCTGCCGCCTGGCGCCAGCTTGTTATGGTAGTCGTAGCGGATGGCGTCCGAGCGGCCGCCCAGCACCACGCGCGTGCCGGCCAGCGGAGAGAATTCCCATTGCGCGAAGACGGCCGTGTTGAGGATGTCCGTCTGGTAGTCGCGCACGCCCTGCGGATTGGACGCATTGGCCAGGGTATAGCGCAGATAGCGGCCCGTGGCCGCATCGCGCACGATGGACAGGTTGTCGCTGACGAAGGGGTTGTCGCTCTTGTCCACGTAGACGCCAGCGACCAGGCGCGAGCGCAGCCAGGCGAACTCCTGCTGGTGCTTCACGTCCAGCCCCAGCGAATCGACGTGGTTGTTGTTGATGACGCCCTTGCACAGCAGTCCCGCGCAACTGCCGATGGAGTACGCGGGAAGCTGCCCATGGTCGTTCTTGCGCGTAAACACGGTGACGGTGCTCGTGCCATTGGCCGTCGTCGCACCCTCCCACGCCAGATTCATGCGCGTGGTCTTGTCCTTGCGGTAGCTAAACGTGTTCAGGCTCTTGCCGGGATTATTGCGGTAATCGTTCTCGAACAGGCTGCCCGTCATGGCCGCATCGAGATCCGTGTGGACGATGGTGGCGCGCAGCTGGGAGGTGGGGCTGAATGCATAGTCGGCGCGCAGCGAGAACGAATCCTTGTCGCCATAGCTGTACTCTTGCCAGTTGTCGCGCGAACGGCGCGAACTGTAGTGGGAAAAGCGCAATCCCAGTGGGCCCCAGGTATCGCTGGCGGCCGTGTCGTAACGGGTGAATCCGCCCACGTTATCGCGCCGCACGCCCACACTTGCCGTCGGTGTCGCGCTGGCGCCGGCCGTGAGGAAATTGACAGCGCCGCCGACGGCATTGCTGCCATACAGCGAGGAAGCGGCGCCCTTCACCACCTCCACACCGCTGGCGCCCGCCATGTTCATCTCGTTGAGCGAGTTATGGTTGAAGACGCCCAGCGGGCGGATGGGAATGCCGTCTTCCAGGTACTGGTAGACGGCATTCGTGCCGATGGGCTGGCGGATGCTCATGCTGTGCTGCTCGTTGCCCAGGTCGTTCCAGTACACGCCGGCGATGCGGTTGAGGATATCGCCCATGGTCTTGGGCTTGTCGCGTTCCAGGGTTTTGGCATTGACGACGCCGATCGCCTGCGGCGTCTCGGACAGCCACGCTTGCGCGCGCGAGCCGGAAACGACGACGGTGTCGATGGCGTGGTCGGCTTGGTCAGGTTGCTGCGCCTGCGCGCACGGGTAAGCCACGGTGATGGCAGCGGCCAGCACCAACAGTTTCTTGTTCATGTGATTCTCGTATAAGTGTGCGGATGCGGCGCGTCACACCGCAAGGTGGACAACGCCAGCATTGAAAATGCAAAAACTCAGGCGAGAGCGGGCGGCGCGCGCGATTGCGCCGTGGACCAGATGAACAGCGGTGCAGGTGACTGATAGTACAGGGACGGGAAAATGGCCGTGCCGCTGGCCACAAGCAGCGGCAGCACGGGGCTGGTCGGCGGCAGGCCGACGGAGCCCGCATGCGTGGAACAGAAGGCGCAATGCTCCATCTGCATGGCCTTGCCGACGGATTTCTCATCGGCGGCGCCGTCATCGGACTGGACAAGCTGGACAAAACGGATACCGGCCACCGAGCAGATTTCCGCCCAGCCGGAGCCGGACTCCTGCTTGGCGTTGGCGACGGCCTGGGAAATCGATGGCGCGAGCGCCGCCAGCAGGATCGCGAAGCAGGCGATCCAGGCGGCAAAGCGGCGCGTGAACAAGGTCATTCCCATGGCCGCATTTTACCAGCGGCCGCCGGGACTGGGTAGCGGAAAGCGGCTCAGGCGGCCGGGCAGGCGGCGTTGCCGCTATCAAAAGCGCGCACCACGCTTGCCGTATCGGCGGCGATGCGGTTCACGGCGCGGCGGTGGCCGAGCACCAGTTCATCGTAACCGGCGCCCACCTTTTCATTGGCCACCGTGCGGCAAGTGACCACCTTGTTGCTGGCCAGCTGGCGTACGCTCCAGACGGCGTCGATCAGCGCATACTGGCCCATCACCGACTCGAAACGCTGCACATTGGTGCTGATGCGGTACACGGGCAGCTTGTCCGGATATGGCGTGCGGAACACATCGATGGCGCCCAGGTCGTTCGTCACGGCCGTCGACAGGGCCTGGCCGATCTCGCCGGCCAGCGGCCCCGCCCAGCGCTGCTGCTCCAGCAATTCAATGCGGCCCGACGGCGCCGTCACAACAAACTGGTTGCGGCTCACCTGCTGCGGCACACTGACGGCCAGCACCTCGACATAGTATTTGACGGGCTTGGCCGGCTGCGCGTCGGCGCCGCCGCTGAGCGTATAGAAATGCTCGGGCTGCGGCGTGGAGCAGGCGCCCAGCAGGCTGGCCGCCAGCAGCGCGGAAATAATCGGTTTCATCATTTTTTTTCATCTCCTTTTTTACCGCGGATCAGGGACTCAGGGTGACGCTCCAGGTAATCCGACAGGGCATTGAGCGATTGCAGGGTTTGCGTCAGCTGCTGCAAGGCCTGGCGCACGTCCGACTGCAGCGGCGAATCCTTTTGCAGCACTTGTTCGGCCGTGCCGAAGGTCTGTTTCGCCGCCGTCAGGGTATCGCGCATTTCCGGCACCACCTGGCCATCGAGCTGCTTGAACAAGGTATTGGCCTGCTTGATGGTGGCGTTCAGGTTGTTGCCGATCTCCGCGTACGGCACCTGATCGAGCTTGCGGGCGATGCTGGCGATCTGCGTCTGCAATTCATCGAGGGTATTGGGCACGGTCGGCACTTCCAGCGGGTACCTGTTCGGATCGAGCGCCACCTTCGGCGCTTTCGGGAAGAAGTCGAGCGCGATGTACAACTGGCTGGTCAGCAGGTTGCCCGTGCGTAGCTGGGCGCGCAAGCCACGGCTGACCATGCGTTCGAGCAGCTGGTGGCCGGCCGAGCCTTCCTCATCGTCGACGGCGGCCTTGAAGCGCATGCCCAGGCGGGCCGGGTACAGGTTGACGGTGACGGGCATGCGGAAGTTCTTCTTCACGGGGTCGAATTCGATGCCCACCGAGCGCACCTCGCCCAGCACGATACCGCGGAAGTCCACCGTGGCGCCAGGCTGCAAGCCGCGCAGGGACTGGTCGAAATAGAACACGGTGGTAATCGCCTCGCCATCGGGCTCGCGCATGGCGCTGGCCTCGTCGGCCGCCAGGCGGTAGTTGGTGCCGGCCGGCGCCGGTTCCACGGGTTTACGGCCATGTTCCGCCTCGAAGGCGATGCCGCCCACCAGCATGGCGGCCAGCGATTGCGTATTCAATTTGAAGCCGTTCGAATCGAGGCGCACGTCGACGCCGCTGGCATGCCACCAGCGCGCATCCTTGCCGACAAACTGGTCATACGGCGCGTTCACGAAGACCGACATGGTGATGCCGTTGCCATCCTTGTCCAGCGCGAAGCTGACCACCTTGCCCACGCGCAGGCGGTGGAAGAACAGCGGCGAGCCCACGTCGACGGAGCCGAGGCTGTCCGCATGCAGGGTGTACAGCTTGCCCTTCTGGTCTCCCGCCACAGCGGGCGGGCTCTCCATGCCGATGAAGTTCTCTTTTTTGGCTTCCGACTTGCCCGTGTCAACGCCGATGTAGGCGCCCGACAGCAAGGTGCCCAGGCCCGTCACGCCGCTGGCGCCGATCTGCGGGCGCACCACCCAGAAGCGCGAATCGGCGGTGGCGAAGCGGCGCGCTTCCTTGCTCATGTCGATCGTCACGAGCACCTTGCTCAAGTCGTCGCCCAGGGTGATGGCGCGCACCTGGCCGATATCGACATCCTTGTATTTGACCTTGGTCTTGCCCGGCTCCAAGCCTTCGGCGCTCTTGAAGCTGACCGTCACCGTGGGGCCCTGGTCGAGGATGGACTTGGCGGCCAGGCCGGCGCCGATCAGCGCGGCCAGCAGCGGAATGAGCCACACCAGCGACGGCAGCCAGCGGCTGGCCGGGTCCACATCGGGTTCGGGCAGAGGCCGTGCGCCGGTTTCGGCAAGGTCGCCCGTTTCTTTGTCAGCCATGCTGTTCTCCAATCACTGTATTGTTTCCGGTATTTTCTGCACTGCTGCGTTTTTCATCCTCGGCCGCCTTGTCGTCGACGGGGTCCCAGATCAGGCGCGGGTCGAACTGCATCGCCGCCAGCATGGTCAGCACCACCACGGCGCCAAAGGCCAGCGCGCCGGGTCCGGCCGTGATCACGGCCAGCGACTTGAAGCGCACCAGCGCCACCGTCAGAGTGACGACAAAGATGTCGAGCATGGACCAGCGGCCGATGAATTCAACCATGCGGTACAAAATGGTGCGCTGGCGCGGCCGCCAGCGCGAACGCCGCTGCGCCGTGAACGCCAGCAGCGCCAGCACGCCCAGTTTCAGCATCGGCACGACCACGCTGGCAATGAAAATAATGATGGCCAGGCCCTTCGAGCCGCTGGTCCAGAACAGCACCACGCCGCTCATGATGGTGTCGTCCTGTGCGCCGAACAGCGATTGCGTCACCATCACAGGCAGCAGGTTGGCGGGAATGTAGAGGATCATGGCGGCGATCAGCAAGGCCCAGGTGCGGTTGATGCTGTCCGGTTTGCGCACGTGCAGGGCCGTGCCGCAGCGCACGCACTCCAGGTGCCTGCCCTTGCCCAGGGGCGGTGCCACCAGGCCGCAGGCATGGCAGGGAACCACCTTCTCGCCCGGAGCGAAGGCCTTGTAACGCAGGCCGGGCAGCGCCTGGCGGGTCAGGTCGTCGCCCAGGTTCCACAGGGCCTTGGGGTCGAACGAGACGACGATGGCCAGCATCAGCG
This sequence comes from Janthinobacterium sp. KBS0711, assembly GCF_000988085.1. Classification (NCBI taxonomy): domain Bacteria; kingdom Pseudomonadati; phylum Pseudomonadota; class Betaproteobacteria; order Burkholderiales; family Oxalobacteraceae; genus Janthinobacterium; species Janthinobacterium sp. KBS0711. The sequence continues at coordinate 1,003,950 of NZ_LBCO01000033.1, forward strand.
TCAGCGCGCCAAACGCGAACAAGCCCGGTTGCGGCAGCACTGTGGCCAGGCTGGTCATCTTGACGACGGTGATCAGGATGCCGATCATCAACACCTCCGTCATGCCCCATTCGCGCGCCGTCTGCACGGCGCGCAGCACGCGGTTAAAACCGGGCACCTTGACGCCACAGCGCAAGCCCAGCGCCACATACAGCAGCGAACCGAGTTCGATGGCGGGAAAGAGTATGGTAAACAGGAAGACCATCGTCGCCACGATGTGCATCTGCTCGGACCACAGCACGCGGATGGAACCGAGCAAGGTGGCGCTGGAAGTCAGGCCATTGACGTCGAGTTCGACGATGGGGAAAAACTGGGCGATCAGGAAGACGAAGGCGGCGCCCAGGGTAAGCGCCACCACCTTGCTCAATTCGGCCGATGCGCCCCGCGCGTGGGCGCCCCGATACAACACCGAGCGGCAACGGATGCAGCGCGCCTTTTCGCGTGGACGCAGCGGACGTTTGCGGTACAACACGCCGCAGTCATGACAGCTAATCAGGTCGTATCGGTGCACAGTGTGAAGTTTGCCGGCGCCCGAAGCGCGACTTTCCCATGTTAATGCCAGCCATCATGACAGAGTTGGCATTTTCCTGCACTACGGCATTATTTTTTTGCACGCCCCCGTAGCAGCGCCTCCACGGCGCGGCCGATTTGCAACACTGTATCGTCGGCGCCGGCCAGGCCGCAAATGCCCAGCCCCACGGGCAGCTCGCCCTCGGCATGGCATGGCAAGGACAGCGCGCAGCCGTCGAGAAAGTTGATCACGCTGGCGTTGCGCAGCACGAGACCATTCGTGGCAAAGAAGGTGGCGTCATCCGCCTCCAGCGGCGCGACTTCCGGCGCGAGTATGGCCACGCTGGGCATCAGCCAGGCGTCGAATGGCGCCAGACGCTGCTTCGCGGTGGCGATCAGGCGCGCACGCGCATCGAGCAAATCGATGTAGTCAAACGCGCCCTGCTGCTGGCCGCGGCGAATGCGCGCCGCCACGCGCTGGTCGTACTGCGCGCCCTTCTCTTCCAGCAGCGCCCTGTGCCAGTGCCAGGCTTCCGCCGCCACCAGGCCGCCACCGCCATTGATACCCGGCAGCTCCAGCAATTCGGGGAAATCGAACTGTTCCACTTGCGCGCCCGCTTGCCGCAGCTGGTCCAGCGCCGCATCGAAAGCCTGCTGCACCTGCGGCTCTACGTGCGTACCGACGTAATCAGGGGTAAAACCGAAGCGCAAGCCTTTCAATGCTGGCGCCTGCGCGTCGATGTCATGGCCCGACAGCGCCGCGTACAGAATGGCGCAGCAGTCGACGCTGTGGGCGATGGGGCCGGCCGAATCGAGGGAGCGCGACAAGGGCACCGTGCCGGCCAGCGACACGGACGCCGCCGTTGGCTTGAAGCCCGTCAGGCCGCAAAAGGCGGACGGGATGCGGATCGAGCCGCCCGTGTCCGTGCCCAGCGCGCCGGCCGCCATGTCCAGCGCCACCGTCACGGCGCCGCCCGAGGTGGAGCCGCCCGCCACGCGCGCGCGGTCCAGCGGATTGCGCGGCGTGCCGTGATGGGGATTCAGGCCCAGGCCGGAAAACGCGAATTCGCTCATGTTGGTGCGGCCCAGCAGGACGGCGCCGGCCGCGCGCAGGCGCACCACGGCGCCCGCATCGGCCGCGGCGGGCGGGGCATCGGCCAGCGCCAGCGAGGCGGCACTGCTGGTTTGCCCTTTGACGTCGAACAGGTCCTTGATCGAGATGGGCACGCCGGCCAGCGGCGAGGCAACGATGCCAGCGGCGCGCGCCGCATCGCTGGCCCGCGCCTCCATCAGCGCCTGTTCGCCATCGAGGCTGACATAGGCATGGCCGCCCTGCGCCCGGTGCGCCTCGGCGCGCGCCAGCATCTGCTGTGTCAGTGCCACGCTGGTGATGCGGCCGGCGGCCAGGTCGGCCGCCAGTTCACGGATGGTCTTGGTCATTGTTTTATCCTTCCACGGGCAGGGTTTGCACGGCATAGCGGTGCTGCAGGCGGCGCTGCAAGGCTGGATCATACAGTTCCAGCGCGAAGGCGTCGCCATGGCCCATCTCGCCGATGATCGGTTGCGTGCCGCAGAACATGGCGCTGCCCACGGGCAGGGTCGTTTGCCCCGTGTAGCGCTGAATCAGGTCTTCCGGCGACAGCATGCGCGTCACGGGGCCATCCTGGTACAGGGCCGGCACGCCGGCGCGCTCGCGCCAGGAACGCATCTGCAGCTGGTCCCAGTGGCCGGCCACGTCCGCATGGCGCCACAAGGTATCGCCCACGGGCTTGCCGCACATCTGCTTCGATACCGTCACGCCATAGCTTTCCACCTTGCGGTCCGTGTGGTCCGAGCCGATGCCCACCAGCAGGCCGTATTCCGTGGAAAACAGCACGAATTCCGCCTCGCCCGACGAATCGCCGCCCGGCACTTCGATGGCCCCGTCGCTCGAGAGCAATGCCGCCGAGACGCGGTAAAACGTCGGCACGCTTTTCGGGCGCGCCACGCCGATGGCTTCCAGTTCGGCGATATGGTGTTCCACCATCGCAATGTCGCGGCCCGTCCAGCCGGCGATGATCAGGTGATCGATGTCGAAGGTGACGGGGCCGTGGCCTGCCAGTTGAAAATGCAATGTCGTCATGATGTTATTCCTCAAGAGGGCCGCGGCCCGTTTCGCGTGCCGCAAAAACGGCGGCGCAGGTGATCAACAAGGCCGCCGCCACGTACAGCGAGACGGCCATGGTGCTGTTGTACGAGCGGTACAGGCTGGCGATGACGAGCGGGGCGAAGCCGCCGCCGATGACGCCGGCCAGGGTGTAGGCCAGCGAGGAACCCGCATAGCGCACCTTGGTGGGAAATTGCTCGATGACGAAGGCCGCCTGCGGGCCGTACATAATGGCGTGGATGACCAGGCCCACGACGACGGCCGCGACGATGGCGGCCGGGCTGGCCGTGTCTAACAAGGTGAAGAAGGCAAACGCCCACACGAGGCCCAGGATGGCGCCCAGCGCATACACGGGACGGCGGCCGATCTTGTCAGACAGCGCGCCAAACACGGGCACCGACAGCGCATTGCAGGCCGTGCCGATCATGATGGCGGTCAGCGCCAGGGTCGACGACAGGTGCAGCACAGTCGTTACGTACGTCAGGGTGAACACCACCACCAGCGCATACAGCACGTCCGAACCGATGCGCACGCCACCGGCGATCAGCAGACGGCGCCAGTAGAGGCGCAGCACGTCGCCGATCGGCGCTTCCGCCTTCGCGTCCTGCTGGTCGAGTTCCTTGAACAGCGGGGTTTCCTCGATGCCGCTGCGTATCCACATGCCGAACGCCACCAGCAGCAGGCTGGCGATGAACGGCATGCGCCAGCCCCAGTCCATGAACGCTTCATGCGGCAGCAGGTACGTGATCAGGCCGATGCAGCCGGTCGCCAGCAAGGTGCCGAACGACGGTCCCACCTGCGTCCAAGACGCGTTGCGGCCCCGCTTGTCCGGCGCCCCGTGTTCGACGGAGATCAACACGGCGCCCGCCCATTCGCCGCCCAAGGCGATGCCCTGCACGAAACGCAGCGCCACCAGCAGGATGGGGCTCCAGATGCCGGCCGTCGCATACGTCGGCAAGAGACCCATCAGGCCCGTCGTCACGCCCATCAGCATCAGGGTCACCACCAGCACCCAGCGCCGTCCCAGCTTGTCGCCCAGGTGGCCGAAGATCACGCCGCCGATCGGGCGCGAGATATAGCCGACCGCATACGTGGAAAAGGCCAGGATGGTGCCCGTCAGCGGGTCGAACGAGGGAAAGAACAGGTGGTTGAAGATCAGCGCGGCCATGGTGTTGTAGACGGTGAAGTCATACCATTCCAGGGTCGTGCCGACCATGCTGGCCGTGGCCAGGCGGCCCGTCTTGGCCGTCGTGGCCTTCCCGTCCGGTGCCTGAGCCGCAGGATGCGCAGCGTTCGTATATGTGGTCATAGCCTACCTCTCTCGTCAGTTTTATTGCAAGCCCGGCGCAGGATGCTTTGCCCTGCGCCGTGGCCCGTGTCTCGTGTTATCGGTGCCGGCAAGATGCGCGCGGCCGTGTCAGGCAGCGCGCAGGTCCGCCTCGCGCAGTTGCCAGGACAGTTGCAGGATGGCCGCCTGTTCCGCATCCAGTTCCAGCGCCGCGCAGGCGGCATTGGCGGCCGCCATGGCGGCGCTTTCGGAGGACGCATCGATCATGAAAATCGGGTCAAGCACGCGGCCCTCCGTCCGTTCCGCCGGCAGGGGGCCGGACAGATTCGCGTCCGGTGTCAGCAGACGCGTGGCGATCACGCCGTCGATCTGCAGCAGCTTCGTTCCCAGCGTGGCCATGGCGTCCACGGCTTGCGCATCCTGGCCGATGGCTTGCGCGCCCAGGCGCAGCACTGCCAGCCAGGCGCCCGTGCCCATGCCCGTTTCCGCCTCGATGGCGCAAACCCTGCGCATGGGGTCGACCATGCGCTGCAAGTTCGTCAGCGACCATGGCGTCTGCTGGCCGAAGGCCTTGAAGTAGTCGGGCGTCTGGAAGGCGCCCAGCGACACGGTGCGGTACAGGCCCAGGTATTTGCGGGGGCCGCGCACGCTCTGGTAGCGCGTGCCGCTGACGAAGCCGGGAATGCGCACGCGCTCTTCCACGTGTTCACGGTCGTACCAGCGATTGAAATCGCGTTCGTGTTCGGGGTCGGCGCTGGTCCAGACAAACAGGATGCCTGGCAAGGTGGGGGACGTCGTCATGATGGTTCCGTTCTGCGTTATGGGTGGTGTGCCAACCCAGAATAGGTGGCACGCCATCACTTGGCAAACGGGTTATTCTGAACGCGACTGATAAGTTTTTCTTGTGGGTGGAGATGAGGCCAACAATGTTGTCGGATTACGCGCCGGGGCGCTAATCCGACCTACGCCACAGCGTCAAGCTCCGTACTCTTCCGCGAGTCCCAGGGTAAACCTGGCCGCCTCTTCGCACGCCAGCATGGCCACCAACTGGATCGCTTCCGTGGTGATGTCTTCGCTGTAGCTGATGACGATGCGCTGCGGCGCGAGGCTGCTGGTGCAGGGGATCAGGGCGATGTGGCCCTGCTCGATTTCCTCGCGCAGGGGCGCCAGCGGCAGCACGGCGATGCCGAAGCCCGCTTTCACCAGGCGCACGATGGCGGAAATCGAGCTGACGCAATGGACTCTTCCCAGTTGCACGCCCTCGTCCTGGCACAGCGCCTTCAAGGCCGAATGCGGCTGCGAACCGCGGTTCATGGTGATGATCGGATGCTGCGCCAGTTGCGCCACCGTGAACGGCACGCCCGTATCGGGCCAGTCGGCGGCCCTGCCGGCCCAGCCCATGGCGATGGCGCCGCTGCCCGCGCTGCGGATATGGTCGCCCGTCAGCATGTCCGTCTGCAGCGCGATATCGAGTTCGCCCTGCTGCAGCTGTTCGTGCAGGCGGCGCGTCGATTCCGACGTCAGCTGAATCTCGATGCCAGGATAGCGCTCCTGCACGCGCTGCAGGAACGGGATCAGCCAGGTATGCACGATGGTTTCGATGACGCCGATGCGCACTTCGCCCGTGATCAGCGCGGGCGAGGAATTGGCCGCATACATGTCGCGGCACAGTTCCAGCATGCGTTCGGCGTACACGAGCAGGTTGCGCCCGGCGAAGGTCAGGCGGATTTCACGCGCGTCGCGGTCGAACAGACGCGTGCCGAAATCCTGCTCCAGCGAGGCGATGCGGTTCGAGATGGCCGCCTGCGTGATGTGCAGCTTGTCGGCCGCCGTGCGAAAGCTGCCCAGCCGCGCAGCCCAGACAAACGCTTCGAGAAAACGGGTATTCAATGGGGGCTCTTCTTCACAGGTTGAGTGTCCGCCCCATTGTAAGCCAAAGCACCCGTTCTATTTCTCGCCCAGGAAGTCGAGCAAAGTCAGGGCCACGATCTTGCTGGCCTTGCGCAAGTCGTCGAGCGCCAGGCGTTCGTCGGCCTTCTTCGCGTTCGATTCGGGCACCGTGCGCGGGCCGGCGCCATACAGCACGGCAGGGATGCCACGCTCGCCATACAGGCGCGCATCCGCATACAGGGGCGTGCCGACGGCGGAAATCGTTTCGCCCAAAATCGCTTGCGCGTTTTTCTGCAGGCTGGCCACCAGCTGTTCGGAACCGGGCAAGGGCCGCAGCGCGTGTGACAGCAGCAGGCGGCGGATTTCGATGCGGATGCCAGGCTCGCCGCGCACGGCGTCCTCGATCAACGCGCGCACCTGCGCCTCCACCGTCACCGGGTCTTCTTCCGGAATCATGCGGCGGTCCATCTTCATGACCACCTTGCCCGGCACCACATTGGTATTCGTGCCGCCATCGATGCGGCCCACCAGCATGGTGGGCGAGTCGATGCCGGCCACTTTGGACTTGATCTTTTTCAGCTCCGGCAGCTGGCCATAGATGGCATTGAGGATCTTGTTGGCCGCCTGCAGCGCATCGTGCCCCGTCTCCGGCATCGAGCCGTGGCCCGACTTGCCATGCACGGTGATTTCCAGCTGCAAGCAGGCATTGTGCGCCGTGACGATGCCGTAGCTGAAACCGGCGGCGATGACGAAATCGGGTTTCGTCAGTTGCTGTTCCAGCAGCCAGCCCGGCCCCAGCAAACCGCCGAATTCCTCGTCGTACGTAAAATGCAGTTCCAGCTGGCCCTTCAAGGGAATGCCCAGGGCTTCGAGCGCGCGCGCGGCAAATACATAGGTGGCGAAATCGCCTTTCGACACGGCCGTCGCGCGGCCATAGATATAGCCGCCGTCGATCTGCCCGCCGTACGGCGGATACGTCCAGTTGTCGCCGGGCGGCACCACGTCGCCATGCGCATTCAGGGCCACGGTCGGACCGCCCGCCGCATACGGCCTGCGCACGATCAGGTTGGTGATGCTCTGCATGCCGTAGGCTTCCACTTGGTCCTTTGGGACGGCGTGCTTTTCCGCTTGCCAGCCATACGTCTGCAGCAGCTGCGCCACCAGGTCAGCATGGGGCGCGTTATTGCCGGGCGGCGTATCCGTCGGCTGCTGCACCACCTTCTGTAAAAATGCGACTTCCTCGTCGAAGTGTTCGTCGATCCAGGCCGTGATTTTTTCTGCGTGCGTAGTCATTTTTCTCCTTGCATGGTCTGTTGCAGCCAGGCGCCAAGCTCGCTGCGCTCGGCCTCCGTCATATTCGTCAGGTTCCCGATCGGCATGGCTTTCAGCTCGATGGCCTGCTTGTAGATTTGCGCCGCGTGCTGGCGGATTTGCGTTTCATTATCCAGCATCATGCCGGCTGGCGCCGTGGCGAAACCCGGTTGCGTGGGCTGGGCCGAATGGCAGGTGGCGCAGCGCTGGGCGATGATGGCATGCACGGCCTTGAACTGCGCGGCCGGGTCCACCGCAGCCACGGTCGCTACCGGCGCCGGCGCCTTCGGTGCGATGGCCACGGCAACGGCCAGCAGCAAAGCCACGCCGAGAGCAGGATAACGCCACTCGACACGTCCCTTGTGGCGCAGGTTGAAGAAGTGGCGAATGAAGACGCCGGCCGCCATGATCAGCGCCAGCACCAGCCACGCGTGGTCGTTCCGGTAAGTCATCGCGTAATGGTTGCTGATCATGATGAACAGCACCGGCAACGTGAAATAATTGTTATGCACGCTGCGCTGCTTGGCTTTCAAGCCGTGCTTGGGATCGGGCAGCTTGCCTGCCGCCATGGCCTCGACCATCTTGCGCTGGCCGGGAATGATCAGCATCAGCACATTGGCCACCATGATGGTGCCGATCATGGCGCCCACGTGGATGTAGGCGGCACGCCCGCTGAGCAAATGCGTGAGCACGTACGCGGCACCGACGATCAGCGCGAACACCGTCACGCCGAACCACAGTTCATATTCCGCCAGCTTCGAGCGGCACAGCAGGTCGTACACGGTCCAGCCGATGACGAGGGTGGCGATGCCGATGCCGACGGCCTGCCCGCTGCTGATATCGGCCACGGCCTTGTCGATCATCATGGCCTGCGCATTGAAATAGTAGGCAATCGTCAGCAGCGCAAAACCGGACAGCCACGTGGAATACGCTTCCCACTTGAACCAGTGCAGCTCCTTCGGCAGTTCGGCCGGCGCCACCAGGTATTTCTGTGGATTGTAGAAGCCGCCGCCATGCACGGCCCACAATTCTCCCGACACGCCCTTCTTCGCCAGCTCGGAGCCGGGCGCAGGCGGGCGGATCGAGTTGTCGAGCCAGACGAAATAAAAGGAAGCACCGATCCAGGCGATGCCCGTGATGACGTGCAGCCAGCGGACGATCAGGTTCAGCCACTCAAGGCCGTACGGGATCAGGTAGGCAAATACTTCCATAAATTTCCTCTAGTCAGACCGAACCAATATTCGTGCCAATCTACACAAGATAAACGGATTTACCGCCCATCACATGAAAAATATCGTATATTTGACATATTCAAATCGATATACAACAGAGCCGCCGCCACATGTCCAGCCTGCCGCAACACCTCGACCTGCACCTGATCCGCATCCTTTACCTGCTGCTGGTGGAGAAGAATGTCTCGCGCGTGGCATTGAAGCTCAATCAGCCGCAGCCCTCGATTTCCGCCTCCCTGCGAAAGCTGCGCGAATTGACGGGCGACCCGCTGCTCGTGCGCGGCGCGCGCGGCATGGTGCCCACCCAGCATGGCGAAAGCCTGCTCAATCCGGCCAAGCGCATCCTCGACCAGACGGAAAGCCTGTTCGTCAAGAAGACGCCGTTCGTGGCGCAGGAAGAGGCGCGCACCTTCCATATCGCCGCACCCGACTACCTGGACAGCCAGTTCCTGCCCAACGTCGTGGCCCTGCTGCGCCGCGGCTCGCCGAAAAGCCGCGTCGTGCTGCATAGTCTGGGGCCGGGCATCGACCATATTCGCCAGCTGTCAGATGGGGGCCTGGACCTGGTGATCGCCAACTGGGACGAGCCGCCCGCCCACCTGCACATCTCGAAGCTGTTCGAAGACCCCATCATCTGCGCCATGCATGCGGAAAACGCCTACGCGCGGCGCACGGCCAGCGACGCGATGACCCTCGACGATTATCTGAGCCTGCCCCACGTGGCGCCGTCGCAGATGATGCCCGGCTATCACGGCGTGATCGACTCCTTCCTCGAGCGGCAAAACCTGCAGCGCAACGTCGTGGTGGAATCGGCGTATTTCGGCCTGATTCCCTACATGCTGACGCAGACGGACCTGGTGCTCACCACGGGCCGGCAATTCATGCGCTTCTATGAAAAGACCCTGCCGCTGAAAACGTACACCGTGCCCTTGAAATTCCCGCCCATGCGCTTTTACCAGCTGTGGCACCAGCGCGTGCACCAGGCACCCGAGCACAAATGGCTGCGCGACCAGGTCAGCGCGGCCGCCAAGGCGCTGGTGCAGCGATAGCCGCTATCAGCGCGCGCATATAATGGACGCAGAACGGGGCGCTATCATCACCGCTTGCATGATCGGAAAACCATGACCACCCTTTCAGACCTGAACGCTGGCAGCCCGGCAGACTTTATCGCACGGCTGCACGGCATCTACGAACATTCGCCCTGGATCGCCCAGCGCGCGGCGGCCGCGCGGCCGTTTGCCAGCCTGACGGCGCTCAAGACGGAACTGCAGCGCGTGCTGGCGCAAGCCTCGCCCGAAGAGCAGCTGGGGCTGATCCGCGCCCACCCGGAGCTGGCCGGCAAGGCCGCCATCGCCGGGCAGCTGACGGCGGAATCGACGCGCGAGCAGGCCAAGTCCGGCCTGAACCTGTGCAGCGCCGACGAATTTTCCACCCTGCAGCGCCTCAATAGCGACTACAACGCCAAGTTCGGCTTTCCCTTCATCCTGGCCGTCAAGGGCCCGACGGGCGAAGGCTTGACGCGCCAGGACATCATCGCCACGTTTGCGCGCCGCCTGAAGAACCGCCACGCCGATGAACTGGCCGAATCACTGCGGCAGATCAAGCGCATCGCCGAGCTGCGCTTGAACGACCTGTTCGACGTGCGCCTGGACTTCGGCCCGGCCATCATGCAGCAGGCGGAAACCCTGGCCGGCTGGAGCGACAGCGATTACAACCTGACCTGCGCCTACCTGACGCCGGCGCACCGGAGAACGGCCGCGCAGCTGGCCGACTGGATGCGGGACGCCGGCATGCAGGTGCACATCGACGCCGTCGGCAATGTCGTCGGCCGCTATCTGTCCGACCTGCCTGGCGCAAAGACCCTGATGACGGGATCGCATTACGACACGGTGCGCAACGGCGGCAAGTACGATGGCCGGCTGGGCATCGTGCTGCCGATCGCCGTCGTGCGCCACCTGCACGAACGGGGCGAAAAACTGCCCTTCCATTTCGAGGTCGTCGGCTTCGCCGAGGAAGAAGGCGTGCGCTTCAAGAGCACATTTTTAGGCAGCACGGCCGTCACGGGCAAGTTCGACGTGTCGCTGCTGGAACAGCTTGACGCGGACGGCGTAAGCATGCGCGACGCGTTGGCCGCCGCCGGCCACGATGCGGGCGCCATCGGCGCCATCGCGCGCGATCCCGCCGACTTGCTCGGCTATGTGGAAGTGCATATCGAGCAGGGACCCGTGCTGCTCGAACGCGACCTGCCGCTGGGGATCGTCACGGCGATTGCCGGCAGCTCGCGCTACCTGGTCAATCTTGGCGGCGTGGCCAGCCACGCGGGCACCACGCCCATGAGCATGCGCAAGGACGCAGCCAGCGCGGCCGCCGAAATCATCCTGCTGGTGGAGCAGCGCTGCAACCAGGGCGAGGCGCTGGTGGGCACCGTGGGCCAGCTGCACGTGCCCAACGGCTCCGTCAACGTGATCGCCGGCGCCTGCACCCTGTCGCTCGATATCCGCGCGGCCAGCGACACGGTGCGCCAGGCGGCAGTCGACGATATCCTCGATGGCATCGCCGCCATCTGCGCGCGGCGCCAGATCGACTACCAGCTGGAGCTGCTGCTGTCGGCGCGTGCGGCGCCGTGCGCGCCTTGGCTGATGGCGCAACTGGCGCAGGCCGTGGAATCGGTGGGCATCGAACCATACGCATTGCTGTCGGGCGCCGGCCACGACGCCATGGCCATGGGCGTCATCACCGACGTGGCCATGCTGTTTACCCGCTGCGGCAACGGCGGTATCAGCCACAACCCGCTGGAAACCATGACGGCCGACGACGCCGACATCGCGGCGCGCACGCTACTGGCGTTTTTGCGCGGCTTCCAGCCCAAGCCATAAGGCTATACCGCCACGGCCCGCTCCAGCATCGCGTGCAGCAGCACGTTACAGCCCGCTTCCAGGTGCTCGGGCTTGGCGTCTTCGATTTCATTGTGGCTGATGCCGTCCTTGCACGGCACGAAGATCATGCCGGCCGGCGCCAGCCGGGCCGCGTAGATGGCGTCGTGGCCGGCGCCGGAGACCACGTCCATCACCGAGTAGCCGAGTTTTTCCGTGGCGTTGCGCACGGCGCCCACGCAGTCGGGGTGGAACGGGCATGGCGGGTAGTAGGACACCCTTTCCAGTGAAATGCTCAAGCCTGTTTTTTCGCGCGTGGCATCGATAAAGGCCGTGATCTCGCCATGCATGGTGTTGAGCAGTTCGTCGTTCACGTTGCGCAGGTCGATGCTGAATTTCACCTCGCCGGGGATCACGTTGCGGCTGTTCGGGAACACCTGCACCATGCCCACCGTGCCGCGCCCATACGGAGGATAGCGGTTGGCAATGGCGACGACTTCCTGCATGATGGTGGTGGCCACCTGCAGCGCATCCTTGCGCAGTCCCATGGGCGTGGGACCCGCATGCGCTTCCATGCCCGTCACCACGCAGTCGTACCACGACAAGCCCATCACGGCCGGCACGACGCCGATGACTTTATCGGCGTCTTCCAGCACGGGCCCCTGTTCGATATGCGTTTCAAAGTAGGCGCCGATCGGATGGTCGCCCGGAACCTGCTCGCCCTTGTACCCGATGCGCGCCAGCTCCTCGCCCACGGTTTTTCCTTCCGTGTCTTTCGCCGCATACGCGGTTTCGAGCGAGAAGGCGCCGCAAAATACGCCGGAACCCATCATCACGGGCACGAAGCGCGAGCCTTCCTCGTTGGTCCAGAAGGCCACTTCGATGGGCGCCTGCGTCTTGATTTTCAAGTCGTTCAGGGTGCGCACCACTTCCAGGCCCGCCAGCACGCCATAATTGCCATCGAACTTGCCGCCAGTCGGTTGCGTGTCGATATGGCTGCCCGTCATCACGGGCGGCAAGGTATTGTCCACGCCGTCGCGGCGCATGAAGACGTTGCCGATCTGGTCGATGGTGATGCTCATGCCAGCTTCGCGTCCCCAACCCACCACCAGGTCGCGTCCCTGTTTGTCCAGGTCCGTCAGGGCCAGGCGCTTGACGCCACCCTTCGCCGTCGCGCCGATCTGCGCCAGCTCCATCAGGGCCGCCCACAATCGTTCGCCATTGATACGCAATGCATCCATCGTCAACTCCTTATGCGGTGGTGGCAGAAAAGGCGGGCCGCTCGATATAGCGCCCTGCACCTTCGACGGCCATCAGTTCACCCTGGTGGAACACCACCTTGCCGGCGGCAATCGTGGTGCTGGGGATGCCGCGCACGGTGCGCCCTTCGAAGACATTGAAGCCTCCCTTGGCAAACTGCGTGACGGCGGAAATGGTGCGCGTGCCATGCGGGTCCCACAGCACGATGTCGGCGTCGCTGCCGACGGCGATGAGGCCCTTGCGCGGATACATATTGAAGATCTGCGCCGCATTGGTGGAACTGACCTTGACGAATTCGGACGGCGTGAGCATGCCGGAATTGACGCCAGCGTCCCACACGACGGCCATGCGTTCCTCGACGCCGCCGCAGCCGTTCGGAATGCGCGTGAAGTCGTCCTTGCCGGCCGCCTTCTGCTCGACGCAGAAGGTGCAGTGGTCGGTGGCCGTCGTATGCAGGTTGCCGCTTTGCAGACCGTGCCACAGGGCCGATTGATGGTGCTTGCCGCGAAACGGCGGGCTCATGACGTGGCCCGCCACGTAATCGAAATCATCGCTCTGATAGACGCTGTCATCGATCACCAGGTGGCCCGCCAGCGCTTCGCCATACACGCGCTGGCCGTTGGCGCGCGCCCGCGTGATGGCGTCGAGCGACTCGGCGCACGAGACGTGCACGATGTACACGGGGGTATTCAAGACGTTGGCAATGGCGATGGCGCGGTTGGCCGCTTCCGCTTCCACGGCCGGTGGGCGCGACAGGGGATGGGCCTGTGGTCCCGTGATGCCTTTTTTCAGCAGGTCCTGCTGCAGCTGGTAGACCAGCTCGCCGTTTTCCGCATGCACAGTAGGAAGGGCACCCAACTCCAGCGACCGGGTAAAGCTTTTCACGAGGGTTTCATCGTCGGCCATGATGGCGTTTTTATAGGCCATGAAATGCTTGAAGCTGTTCACGCCATGCTCGCGCACCAGCACTCCCATCTCTGCATGTACCTGCTCGCTCCACCAGGTGATCGCCACGTGGAAGGTATAGTCGCCAGCCGCCTTGGCCGACCACTCGCGCCACTGGTGATAGGCCTCGATCAAGGATTGCTTCGGCGCCGGAATGACGAAGTCCATGATGGTGGTGGTGCCGCCCGCCAGACCCGCCGCCGTGCCCGTGAAAAAATCGTCCGACGTCACAGTGCCCATGAAGGGCAGATTCATGTGCGTGTGCGTGTCGATCCCGCCCGGCATCACGTACAGGCCGCCCGCATCGATCACGGTAGCCCCTGCCGGTACGGCCAAATTCTCGCCGACGGCGGCGATGATGGCGCCCTCGATCAGCACATCGGCGCGAAACGCGCGGTCGGCGTTGACGACGGTACCGCCACGTATCAGTGTAGTCATCTTGTCTCCTTGAGTGATTACGACTGCGGCGCCTGCTGCACGTGCGCCACGGCCTTGCCCTTCATCATGACGCCGTACACGACGGCGGCGATGGCCACGCCCACGAACCAGGCGTAGGTGTAGATGGTTTTAAAGCCTTCGCCCACGCCGGGAAACGCCGCGGGAAAGGCCGCGTTCAAAAAACCGGGGATGTTCGGCAGCACGGCGATGACAAAGGCGATCAGGGCCGCCATGTTCCAGCCATTGCCATACGAGTAGACGCCGTCGTCGCGGTACAGCTGTTTGACGTCCAGCTGCGTCTTGCGCACAAAATAATAGTCGACGATGAGGATGCCGGCGATGGGTCCCAGCAGGGCCGAGTAGCCGATCAGCCACGTGAAGATATAGCCTTGCGTCGATTCGAGCACCTTCCACGGCATCATGACGATGGCGATGAAGGCCGTGATGTAGCCACCCATCTTGTACGAAATCTGCTTCGGCGCCAGCGAGGAAAAATCGTACGCGGGACCCACCAGGTTGGCCGCCAGATTGACGCTGACCGTGTCGATCAAGAGGATGATCAGGGCGATCAGCACGGCGGCGCCCGTCATGCGGCTGGCCAGGTCGACGGGGTCCCAGATGGCCTTGCCGTACATGACGACGGAACCTGCCGTGACGATCACGGCCAGCATGGCCAGGAGGCCCATGGGCACCGGCAAGCCGATCGACTGGCCAATCACCTGGTCGCGCTGCGTCTTGGCAAAGCGCGTGAAGTCGGGGATATTCAATGCCAGGGTGGCCCAGAAACCCACCATGGCCGTCAACGATGGCCAGAAGACGCTCCAGAACTGGCCCGCTTTTTTACCGCCGGGGATAAACTGCGATGGCTGGTCCAGCAGGCTGGCCACGCCGCCCGCCTTGCTGTGCACCCAGTACAGCAGCACGAAGCAGATGAGGATTTTCAGCGGCGCCGTATAGGTTTCGAGTTTGCGGATCGATTCCATGCCGTGCAGGATGTAATAGAACTGGATGGCCCAAAAAGCCAGGAAGCACAGCAGCTGGCTGCCGTTGATGCCCAGGCCCGCGATCTTCTCGCCGCCCAGTTCATGGCCCACCAGCACGCCCATCAGAGTGTAGATCATCTGCCCGCCGAACCAGGTCTGGATGCCGTACCAGCCGCAGGCGACGATGGCGCGCATCAGGGCGGGCAGACGCGCGCCCATGGTGCCGAACGAGGCGCGCGCCAGCACCGCGTACGGGATACCATACTTGGTGCCAGCATGGCCGATCAGCAGCATCGGCAAGAGCACGATGGCGTTGGCGAGAAATACCGTGAGCACAGCCTGGTAACCGGACATGCCGCTGTCGATCAGGCTGGCCGACAGGGTGTAGGCGGGAATGCACATCACCATGCCCACCCACAGCGCGGCGAAGTGATACCAGCGCCAAGTGCGCTGCGCCGCCGTGGTGGGCGCCAGGTCTTCATTCCAGAGTTGCGTGTTGCCTGAATAGTCGTGGTTCACAGGTATGCTCCATCGGTTGGGAGGGGATCGGTTTTATAGAAACGGCACGACATTTAAGTCAATCTAGCTTACCGCAAAGGCCGGCCGCTGTTTACAAATAAAACGCACGCAATAACCGTGCCCTATGCCGTCTCCGCCAATGCCCGAGGGTTGCGTGGATCCTGCGTCCAGTTCATGTATGGCTTGCCCGTTGTCTGCGGCACCATCGTGATGCAGCCCTGCACCGGACAGGTGATTTCGCACAGGTTGCAACCCACGCATTCGTCCTTGATCACTTCATAGGTACGCGTGCCGGCCGCGTCGATCAGTTGCGCGATCGACTGGTGCGACGTGTCTTCGCAGGCCACGTAGCACTTGCCGCATTTGATGCAGTCGTCCTGGTTGATCTGCGCGATGACCTGGTAATTCATGTCCAGGTATTTCCAGTCCGTCGTGTTGGCCACGGCCTTGCCGGAAAAGTCGCTGATGCGTGCATAGCCCTTCTCATCCATCCAGCGCGACAGGCCATCCTTCATCTCTTCGACGATGCGGAAACCATGCAGCATGGCGGCCGTGCACACCTGCACGCAGCCGGCGCCCAGGGCAATGAATTCGGCCGCGTCGCGCCAGTTGCCGATGCCGCCGATGCCGGAAATGGGCAAGCCATGCGTCTGCGGATCGCGGGCGATTTCCGCCACCATGTTCAGGGCGATCGGCTTGACGGCGGAGCCGCAATAGCCGCCGTGCGTGCTGGCGCCGCCGACGATGGGCAAGGCCACCATGCGGTCCAGGTCCAGCGAGGTGATCGAGTTGATGGTGTTGATCAGCGAGACGGCATCCGCGCCGCCCGCCTTGGCCGCGCGCGCCGGCATGCGCACGTCCGTGATGTTGGGCGTGAGCTTGACGATGACGGGCAGCTTGCTGTGCTTTTTGCACCAGGCGGTGACCATCTGCACATATTCGGGCACCTGGCCCACGGCCGCGCCCATGCCCCGCTCCGGCATGCCATGCGGGCAACCGAAATTGAGTTCGATGCCATCCGCCCCTGTCGCCTCGACCTTGGGCAGGATGTCGGCCCAGTAGTGTTCTTCGCACGGCAGCATCAGGGAGACGATCATGGCGCGGTCAGGCCAGTCCTTTTTCACCTGCGTGATTTCGCGCAGGTTGATTTCCAAAGAGCGGTCGGTGATCAGCTCGATGTTGTTGAAGCCGACCACTTCGCGGTTCTTGCCGTACAAGGCGGAATAACGCGACGAGACGTTGACGGCGGCAGGGTCTTCGCCGAGCGTTTTCCACACGACGCCACCCCACCCCGCCTCGAAGGCGCGCACCACGTTGTAGGCCTTGTCGGTCGGCGGTGCGGACGCCAGCCAGAAGGGATTCGGCGCCTTGATGCCGCAAAATTCGATGCTGAGATCAGCCATTATGCAGCCTCCACTTTATTGAACAAATCGGAATGGATGGCCAGTGCGGCCAGCTTGCCATGCTGGACGGCTTGCACCGTCAAGTCCTGTCCCGGCGCCACGCAATCGCCGCCCGCGTAAATCCCCGGCAGCACGGTGCGAAAACCCGCATCGACGGCGATCTTGTCGCCTTCGCGTTTCAGCAGCGACGCCATCGGGTCATGCAGCACTTCCGTGTCGAGGCTCTGGCCGATGGCCTTGAAGATGGCGTCGGCCGCCACGTCGAACGTTTCGCCCGTTCCCGCTAGGCGCGTGCCCTGCATGGCGGTTTTTTCGAAACGCATGCCCGCCACCTTGCCGGCAGCGTCGAGCAGTACCTGCTGCGGCTGGGCCCACGTCAGCATGCGCACCTGATTCGCCTTGGCGATCTCCTGTTCATGGTGGGTGGCCGTCATAGCGTCGAAACCGCGCCGGTAGACGAGGGTGACTTCCTCGGCGCCCAAGCGCTGTATCTGCACGGCCATGTCGATGGCCGTATTGCCGGCGCCAATCACGATCGCCCGTTTCGGCACTGGCAGCGCGGCCAGGTCGTCCGCCTGGCGCAGCGCGCTAATATAATCGACGGCGGCCAGGAGACCTGGCGCATCTTCGCCCGTCAAGCCCAGCTTGCGGCTGGCGCCCAGGCCCAGTCCCAGGAACACGGCGTCATACTGCGCGTGCAGGTCGCGCAGTTGCAGGTTCTCGCCCAGCGCCTGGCGACATCGGATCTCGATGCCGCCGATATCCAGCAGGAAGTCGATTTCCTTTTGCGCAAAATCGTCCGTCAGCTTGTACTTGGCGATGCCGTATTCATTCAAGCCGCCCGCCTTGTCTTCCTTCTCGAAGATCACCACGTCGTGGCCCAGCATGGCCAGGCGGTGCGCGCACGACAAACCGGCCGGCCCTGCGCCGACAATGGCAATCGTCTTGCCCGTGGCGGCCGCCCGCTTGAACGGGTGGCTGGCAAAGTGCATGTGGTCGACGGCGTAGCGCTGCAAGAGGCCGATCTTGACGGGCTGGCCTTCGGCGTCGTGGTTGCGCACGCAGACGTCTTCGCACAGGATTTCCGTCGGGCAGACTCTGGCGCAGCTGCCGCCCAGGATGTTCTGTTTCAGGATGCCGGCGGCGGCGCCGTTGATGTTCTTGTCGTGGATATTGCGGATGAAGCTGGCCACGTCGATTTCGGACGGGCAGATACGGCTGCACGGCGCGTCGTAGCAATACAGGCAGCGGGCGCTTTCGATGGCCGCCTGGCGTGCCGTGAGCGGCGGCGCCAGGTCCGTGAAATGGCCCGCCAGTTCCTCGTTGGGCAGGGCGGGATGGGGCAAATAGTTCAAAGACTCGATCATCGCGTATTCCTCTTGTTATGTGCGGCCGGCTTGTGATTTGAAACCTTTACTTCATCTGGGGAAAAGCAAATTCCACACCAGCGCTTGCCGTGTTCGGCCAGCGCTGCATCACGGCCTTGTGGCGCGTGTAGAAACGCACGCCTTCGGGCCCATACGCGTGGTGGTCGCCGAACATGCTGCGCTTCCAGCCGCCGAAACTGTTGAAGGCCATCGGCACGGGCAAGGGGATATTGACGCCCACCATGCCGACCTGGATCTGGCGCACGAATTCGCGCGCCACGCCGCCATCGCGCGTGTAGATGGCCACGCCGTTGCCATACTCGTTGGCGTTGATCAGTTCCACCGCGTGAACCACGTCAGGACAGCGCAGCACGCACAGCACGGGGCCGAAAATTTCTTCCTTGTAGATGTTCATGTCGCGCGTGACGTGGTCGAACAAAGTACCGCCGACAAAGAAGCCGTTCTCGCGGCCCGGCACCACGTGGTTGCGGCCATCGACGACCAGAGTCGCCCCCTGCTCCATGCCCGAGGCGATGAGTTTTTCGATGCGCTGCTTGGCTGCCAAGGACACGACCGGTCCCATTTCCGCACCATCTTCCATGCCGTCGCGCACTTTCAGTGCGGCCGTGCGCGTTGCCAGTGCATCGATCAATTTGTCGCCCGCGTCGCCCACTGCCACCACCACGGAGATGGCCATGCAGCGTTCGCCCGCAGAACCGTAGGCCGCGCCGATCAGCGCGTCGACCGTCATGTCCATATCCGCGTCGGGCATCACCACCATGTGATTTTTCGCGCCGCCCAGCGCTTGCACGCGCTTGCCGCTGGCGCTGCCGCGCGCATAGATGTATTCCGCGATCGGCGTGGAACCGACAAAGCTGATCGCCTGCACCACGGGATGGTCGAGCAAGGCGTCGACCGTCACTTTATCTCCCTGCACCACGTTGAAGACGCCGTCGGGCAAGCCCGCTTCTTTCAGCAGTTTCGCGTGCAGCAGGGACGCGGACGGATCGCGCTCGGATGGTTTCAAGACAAAGGTATTGCCGCAGGCGATGGCGACGGGGAACATCCACATCGGCACCATCACGGGGAAGTTGAATGGCGTGATGCCGGCTACTACGCCCAGCGCCTGGCGCATGGACCAGGCGTCGATGCCGCGCGAAATCTGGTCCGTGAATTCGCCCTTCAGCAGTTGCGGAATACCGACGGCAAATTCCACCATTTCGATGCCGCGCGCCACTTCGCCCTGCGCATCGGCAAAGGTCTTGCCATGTTCGCGCGTGAGCATGGCAGCAAATTCGTCCGTGTGCTGCTGGCACAGCTGCAGGTAGCGGAACAGGACACGGGCACGCGTCAATGGCGGCGTGGCGGACCAGGAAGGAAAGGCGTCGGCCGCTGCCTGCACGGCTGCATCCACGTCTTCCACGGTACCCAGCGCGACCCGGGCGACGGGTTCGCCCAGGGCGGGGTTGTAAACGTCGCCGTAGCGGCCACTTTGGGTGTCGACTTTGGCGCCGTTGATGTAATGGGTGATGGTGTCGAGATCAGTCATGGTGTTCCTTTTTAACCCCAAGGGCAGAGGCTGGGGTCAGACCCTCAATGCCGCTAACGCAAAAGTCGACGCTAATGGATGAGGGGGTCTGACCCCGGGTTTTGTTTGGGTTTGCCGTTCAATCGAGATTTTTGAGTACCTTGGCCAGCTTGCCAAACAGCTCGTCGACATGCTGTTTTTCCAGCACCAGCGGCGGCGACAGGGCGATGATGTCGCCCGTCGTGCGTATCAGCACGCCGTCGGCGAAGGCCTGCTTGAAGGCGTTGAAGGCGCGCGTGCCCGGTTTGCCGGCGATGGGGTCGAGTTCGATGCCTGCGATCAGGCCGATGCTGCGCAGGTCGATCACGTGCGGCAAGCCTTTCAGGGAATGCACGGCGTCGCTCCAATACGCCTGCATCGCTTTCGCGTGGCCGAGGATGTCCTGTTCCTCGAACACTTGCAGTGTCGCCAGCGAGGCGGCGCAAGCGAGCGGGTGGCCGGAATACGTGTAGCCGTGGAACAGTTCGATGCCGGCCGGCGCGTCCATGAAGGCGTCGTGGATATACTTTTTGCTGAACACGGCGCCCATCGGCACCATGCCGTTGGTCAGCCCCTTGGCCGTCGTCATCAGGTCCGGCTCGACGTCGAAATAATCGGCCGCGAACGGCGTCGTCATGCGGCCGAAGCCCGTGATCACTTCGTCGAAAATCAGGAGGATGCCGTGCTTGGTGCACAGTTCGCGCAAGCGTTTCAGGTAGCCTTTCGGCGGGATCAGCACGCCCGTGGAACCGGCCACCGGTTCGACGATGACGGCGGCAATCGTCGAGGCGTCGTGCAGGGCGACGATGCGTTCCAGTTCATCGGCCAGGTGGGTGCCGTATTCGGGCTCGCCCACCGTATAGGCGTTCTTGTCCAGGTTATGCGTGTGCGGCAGGTGATCCACGCCCGGCAGCAAGGGGCCGAAGGTCTTGCGGTTGCCGCCGATGCCGCCCACGGAAATGCCGCCGAAGCCCACGCCGTGGTAACCGCGTTCGCGGCCGATCAATCGGGTCCGTGCACCCTCGCCGCGCGCCCGGTGATAAGCCAGCGCGATCTTCAATGCCGTGTCGACGGCTTCGGAACCGGAGTTCGTATAGAACACGTGGCCAAATTTATGCCCCGTGTAATCCATCAGTTTTTCCGCCAGGTCGAAGGCGGCCGGATGGCCCATCTGGAAGGTGGGCGCGAAGTCCAGCTGGCCCACCATCTCGCGGATGGCGCCGACGATTTTCGGCTGCGCATGGCCGCACGGCACGCACCACAGGCCGGCCGTGCCATCGAGGATGGCATTGCCATCGACGTCCTTGTAGTACATGCCTTCGGCCGACACCAGCAAGCGCGGGTTGGCCTTGAAATCACGGTTATTCGTAAACGGCATCCAGAATGCCGACATCGATTCCGGCCTTGTTTCGTTCATGACCTTCTCCTTGGGATGGGCTGGCGCGGGGCCAGGATCGTTTTTGACGATGCGTAAAATAATTTACCAGTTGGCAAAAAGCTGATGTAATAATAGACAGGCCATCCCCAATGGCACAGATACACAAACGGCAAAGTATCCCAACCGTACAGGTCGAAAAACCACTACAGTTTTGTGCAAGGCAGCATAAGGAGCCACCGTGAAGCACAGCGACAGCACAGACGATGCCCCCGAGCAAGCCAGTGGCTGGCCCGTGCTGGACATCGACCGCCAGAAGAAGGGCGGCCTGGTCGAGCAGATCGTCATCGCCATCAGCGTCATGGTGGGCAGCCGCGCCCTGCGCATCGGCACGCGCATGCCGTCCGTGCGCCAGTTCGCCCGCTGCAATGGCGTGTCGACGTTTACCGTCGTCGAATCGTATGACCGCCTGGTCAACCTCGGCTTGCTGTCGTCGCGCCGCGGTTCCGGCTATTTCGTCGCGCGCCACGATATCGCCGCTACGCCACAAAGCACCGTACACGCGAGTCCCACCGCCATCGACGCCCTCACGCCCGATCTGTATTCGGGCGTGTCCGACGCCCTGCCCGTGGGTGCGGGCTGGCTGCCGCCCGAGATGTATGGCGAGGCGACCGTGCTCGACGCCGTGCGCCAGGCCATGCGCATACCCGCCAGCCGGCTGCGCGGCTATGGCCACCCGCTCGGTTTTCCCTCGCTGCGCCAGCACCTGGCCAGCAGCCTGTCGGAAGAGCTGTTCCAGGTGGAGCCGGACCAGGTCTTGCTGACGCACGGCGCCACGCATGCATTCGATCTGATCCTGCGCAGCCTGACCAAGCCGGGCGACACGGTGCTGGTGGAAGATCCCGGCTACAGCAATCTGCAGTCGCTGATACGCCACCACGGCTGCATACCCGTGGGCATTGCGCGCGGCGAGGCGGGTCTCGAGCTCGATGCGCTGGCCAGCGAGGCCGCGCGCACGCAGCCAAAACTGATGTTCGTCAACACGGTGCTGCAAAATCCGCTCGGCACATCCTTGAGCCAGGCGCAGACGCACCGCCTGCTGGCACTGGCCGAGCAATTCGATTTCTGGCTGGTGGAAGACGATATCTACCGCGAACTGGCGGCGCGCGGCGACGCATCGCTGGCGGCCATGGACGGCTTGCGCCGCGTGATCCGCGTGGGCAGTTTTTCCAAGACCTTGTCGCCCGTGCTGCGCGTGGGCTCGATCTGCGCCTCGCCATCGCTGGTGGCGGAACTGGTGCGCGTAAAAATGCTGGCGGGGCTGACGACGTCGGAAATCAACGAGCGCGCCGTCTACCACGCCATCTCCGCGCGGCCCTACAAGCGCATGGTGGAACGGCTGGTGGCGCAACTCGATGCAGCCCGCGAGCGCAGTATCGACTGCCTGGCGCAGGCGGGCATGGCGCCCGTGGCGCGGCCCCGCGGCGGCATGTTCGTCAGCGCCGGCTGGCCCGACGTGCAGACGCCGGAATGGAATGGCAAGATCATCGCCGACATGGCCTTGAAGGCGGGCATCCTGCTGTCGCCGAACGATTTTTTCATGCTGCGCGCGCCCGAGACGGTGTGGTTCCGCTTCAACGTGGCCTACACCGATACCCCCGTGCTGCAGGCATTCCTGCAATCGATCCGCCCACGCTAAAGAACCCGCCATGGCCAGCGACAAATCCCCTGCCCTTTCCGTGAAAAATGCCGGCGGCCGGCGCCTGCAAAACCGCGACCGTCTGGAAGCGGACATCCTCGAGCAAGCCGTGCGCGTGTTCGCGGAAAGCGGCTATGAAGGTGCATCGATCGCCACCATCGCCGAGCGGGCCGGCCTGTCGAAGCAGAACCTGATGTATTACTTCCCGTCCAAGCAGCTGCTGTACCAGCGCGTGCTCGACGACGTGCTCGACGACTGGCTGGCGCGCATGGACATGCTGGCCAATGCACACGACGAGCCGCGCGACGTGCTGCGCGCGTATATCGGCGCCAAGCTGCGCTTTTCGCGCGAACAGCCATGGGCTTCGCGCGTGTATGCGCTGGAAGTGATCAATGGCGCTCCCCTGTACGGCGCGCAGATACGCGAAAGAGTCGTGCCCCTGCTGCGCAAGGATATCGCCGTCTTCGAAGCGTGGATCGCGGCCGGCAGGATCGCGCCCGTCAACGCCACGCACCTGATGTTCGCCATCTGGGCCATGACGCAATCGTATGCGGATTTTTCAGCGCAGATGGCCCTGGTGCTGGAACGCAAGCAGCTCACGCGCAAGGATTACGAGGATGCGGAAACCCTGATCGCGCACATGGTGCTGGCGGCCGTGTCCATGCCGCCGGCAGGCGAAAAAAAACCGCCTTGAAAGGCGGTTTCCTGAACAGCGCAAACGTTACGCTGCCGTCTTGCTCTTGCGGCGGCGCGCCATGAAGCCAACCAGGCCCAGGCCGGCCAGCAGCATCGCATAGGTTTCCGGTTCCGGCACGGCCGACACATAACCGGCCACGTTGGTGGCGTTGAAATAATGGTTGGCGTTGACCTGGATGTTCGAGGCCCAGTTACCCACCACCACGCTGCCATTGATCTGGCCATTGCCGCCGGCCAGGGTCGCCAGCGGCGCCAGGACGCTGCCGTACAGGCCCACGCCGTTCAAGGTGATCGTCTTCGCTTCATAGAAGTTGTACAGCACATTGTATTTGCTGAAATCGCCATAGCCGCCGGACAGGTTCACATTCGTGCCGCTGATATTGAGGATCAGGGTGTCGTTCGTGTGCAGGTTGCTGAACTTGAAGTTGTTCACCCCACCCAGGGCTGCGGAAGTCAGGTCGAACACTTGCACGCTGCCCGTGCCACCCTTCAGGGTCATGCCGCCGTAAGCCACGGAGTTGCTGCCCGTGGCCGCCACTTTGGCCAGCGAGGTCGACGTATTTTTCAGCTGTGCCGAGGTGGAGGCAAACGATACGGGCGACGCCGTCGTCTTGTTCGCCGTGTTCAGGCCCACGCTGCTCGTCGTCGTGCTGCCGCCCACAAAGTAATTGCCGTTCTTGATCGAACCGGAGCTGTAGTTCAGGTTGCCGCCGACCACCAGCGCATAGCCCGTATTGCCGTGCGTGACGTAGGCGTCCTTGTTCTTGTCATTGACCGAATAGTTCGATGCCGTCAAATTACCGGCCACCAGCACGCCGCCTTCGACATCGCTGCCGGACGCGCTGAAGTTGCTCAAGGAATACAAATTGGCGCCACCGATGCCCAAATCGACAACACCGGCTTGCGCGGCGCCGGCGGCGAACACGGCCGACAGAACGAGAACGAATGATGATTTAGGCATGATTGACATTTTATTTCCAAAAAGAAAATTAACTTGACGCCAGAATATCATATCCATCGACTTTGATATGTCGCAAATCAACAACTTTTGTAACAATAATGCAAACATAATTGCATAATTGAAATCATTCCTCTATCGCTGCCCGGGGAACGTTCAAACCATCCGGATGACGCTTTGAACAGACGGGCAAACAGCTGTCTGTTCTGCACTTTCAATATTGCTTAGAAGCGCAGCCAACTTGGTGATACGATCGCGGCAGCGCCAGACCAGGCCGGCCCACAGAGTACGAAATCATAAGGATGAAGCACGCATGAAACGATTGTCCCTAGGCGCACTGATGCTGGCATATGCCTGCGGCGCGCACGCCGATGTGTTTAACATGATCGACAACCAGCCCCTCAGCGAAACCTGGCTCAACGCGGGCTTTTATTCGTATCACTTTCAGCGCGACAAAGACCTGAACGACAGCAATCCGGGCCTGGGCGCCGAATACCGCTTTTCCACGGTCGCCTCGGTCACGGCTGGCCGCTTCTACAATAGCGACCGCGCCTACTCGAACTACCTGGGCGTGTACTACCAGCCGATCAAGGTGGGCCCGCTGCGCATCGGCGCCGTCGTTGGCGGCTTCAGCGGCTATCCGAAGATGCGCGATGGCGGCTGGTTCCCGGCCCTGGTCCCCACCATCAGCTATGAATACCAGCGCGTGGGCGTGAACATCGCCATCGTGCCGTCCTACAAGGACCGCCTGTATGGCGCCCTCAGTTTCCAGCTGAAACTCAAGGTGTTCGACTAACCGCTTGTCCCTGTCTATGGCCGTTCGGTCCGTCATTCCTGCCATTCGTCGCATACGCGATACCTGGCAGCACCGTTTTGCCTATAGTGGCTTCATCGCCAGCATGCATACGGCAGCGGCAACCACACGACAGGAGAACAGCATGAAAGACATCAATTCGGCACCGGGCAGCACTTCCTTCAGCGCTTTCTGGAACGAGCTGTGCGCTTACACGCGCCAGGGCATGGCTGCCTTGCGCGCCATGCCCTGGCCCATGCTGCTGGCGTGCTGCCTGGGCCTGGCGTTCGTGATCACCATCTTGCCGCTGGCCATCATGCTGTTTGCCCTCGTCATGCTGCTGAAATGGGCAAGCAACAGCGACGATGCCGGTACAGACGAGAAAGCCTCGGGCTCGCAGCAGTCGCCGCAATAAAAATTTGCGTCGTGGCAAGAGTGCAATGATGGTTCTATGGCACTATGGACGGGAGCAGCACTGACGGGCGTCAAACCCATCCCACGGGATGGTCTTAATACGGAACGCCACGCAGTATCCATGATCGAAGCTACTCCCCCATAGCCATAGGAGTTTTCTGATGACCACGACAGCAAAAGCGACAGCAGCGACGACCATTCCCTGCCTGCGCTATCGCGACGCGCCCGCCGCCATCGAGTGGCTATGCAAGGCGCTCGGTTTTGAAAAACAATTGATCGTGCCTGACGGCAACGGTGGCGTCGCTCATGCGCAGCTGAGCTTTGGCAATGGCATGGTCATGGTGGCGCCCGCCATCGACAGCGACTATGGCCGCCTGATGAAACTGCCTGGCGACATCGGCGGCGCCAACACGCAAAGCTGCTACCTGGTCGTCAGCGATGCCGATGCCGTCTACCGCAGCGCGCGCGAAGCCGGCGCCGAGATCGTGCTCGACATCAAGGATGAAGATTACGGCGGACGGGGCTTTACCTGCCGCGACCCGGAAGGCCATATCTGGAGCCTGGGTACCTACGATCCATGGTAAAACGGAGAACAATGATTATCAGCACCCTCACCGCCGCCAGCCTTGCGCTGATCGGCGGTTTCCTGTCCGCTCCCGTCCTCGTCGACGAACACCTCAACCGCATCCATCCCCCGTCCGGCAAGGCGCCATCGGCAGCCACTGTGGCCCTGCACCAGAGCCTGTGGATCGCCGACCTGCACGCGGACAGCCTGCTGTGGCAACGCAACCTGAACCGCGACAGCCAGCGCGGGCATGTCGACTTCCCTCGCCTGCAGCGCGCCAACGTGGCGCTGCAAGCCTTTTCCGTCGTCACCAAGACGCCGCGCAAGATGAATATCGAACGCAATGGCAGCGACACGGACAACATCACGGCGCTCGTGGTGGCGCAAGGCTTGCCGCCCGCCACTTGGAACAGCCTGCTGGCGCGCGCCACCTACCAGGCCGACGAGCTGCGCCAGCAAGCGGCCAGGAGCGATGGCAAGGTCCGCGTCATCGGCAGCCGCGCCCAGTTGCGCAGCTTCATCGCCGCGCGCGAAAAAGACCCAGCCTTGCTGGCCGGCTGGCTGACTCTGGAAGGCGCGCATGCGCTGGAAGGCAAGCTGGACAATCTCGATACCTTGTACCGGGCCGGCTACCGCATGGCCGCGCCCACGCATTTCTTCGACACGGAAATCTCCGGCTCCCAGCATGGCTTGAGGAAAGGCGGCTTGACGCCGCTGGGCAAGCAATGGCTGCGCGCCATGGAGCAGCGCAAGATGATCGTCGACCTGGCGCACGCGTCGCCGGCCACCATCGACGACGTGCTGACGATGGCGAAACGCCCCGTGATGGTGTCGCACACGGGCGTGCGCGGCACGTGCGCCAACGGTCGCAACCTGAGCGACGGACAACTGAAACGCATCGCGGCCCAAGGTGGCCTGGTGGGCATCGGTTTCTGGAATACGGCCGTCTGCGGCAAGGACGTGGCGTCCATCGCGCGCGCCATCAAGTACACGGTCAAACTGATCGGCGCCGAACACGTGGCCTATGGTTCGGACTTCGATGGCGCCGTCACCACGGCCATCGATGCGACGGGCTTGCCGCGCTTGACGCAGGCGCTGCTCGACGCGGGCCTGTCGGAAGCGCAGATCCGCCGCGTGGCCGGTGAAAACGTGCGCGATTTCTTGCTGCAAAACCTGCCGGACGATGACGCCTAAGCCAAGGCGCTGATCAAGTCCTGGCTCGTCACCTGGCGCGGCCGGATGCGTATCAGCTTGCGGTACAGCGGCGGCATCGACTCGCACAGCGCCAGCAGCGCGTCTTCCTCCATGGCCGGACGCACGTACTGGAACTGCGCAGGATTATTCTCCGGCAGCGCTCCCTCCATCGTGGAGCCGTAGGCGCCCAGGGTCATGAAACTGGCGGCGCCGTCGTCCGGGCCGATGGCCAGCACGAAGGTGCCGTGCTTGGAATGGCCCAGATAGCTCTTGATGTCTTCCTGCAGCGCGGGCTGGGCGCCAGCCATCAATTCATAGCGCAATTGCGCGTACTGGCGCGTGCATTCCATGAACGGCGTGCGGATGACCGATTGCGACAATTTTCCCGGCATGCATAGCAGCAGGTTGCCGAAGGAGTCGAGCAAGGCGGCAGCGTCGCCCTGCCCGCCATCGCGCACATCCTGCTCCATGGCCGCCTGCAGGAAGGGCGCCAGGCCCGCATCGGGCGCATGCGGTTCACAACGGTAAGTCAGGGCGTCCGGATAGCGGCGGCGCAGGGCGCGCACCACGGCATGCTCGGACGGCAAGGTGGCGGGATCGCGCAGGGGCACGTCGTCGCCCGCGTTCAGCAGCTGCATCACCTGCGCCGATGTCGACTCGAACACGAGCGAACACAGTGCCTGCGTCGCCTCGTGGATGCTCTTGCCGATGAAAAAAGATTTGGGTGCGGGGCCGGAAGGCAGGCGCGCATATTCGGTTGCGCCGCGCACGGCCGGGTAGCAAAAGCTGCGGCCGGCCTGCGCCCGCAGCGGCGCCGGCAAGGCCGTGAACGTGGCGCTGCCATCGTAATTGATGCCGGCCTTGACGTCGGGCGCGGCCACCACCACGTTAAAACCGGCCGCCAGAATCGCCCCCGTGCACATGCAGCACGGGTCGAGCGAGGTGACGATGGTCAGTTCCCCCGGCGGCGGCAAGGGCACGCCCTTGGCACGCTCGGCGAAGTACCAGTCCACCAGCTGGCGCTCGCCATGCGCCGTGGGGTCGAACACCAGGCCCTGGCGCACGACGTTGTTGTGCATCGATTGCAGCACGTTGCCGGCGCCGTCGAGCAGCACGCCGCCCACGCCGAACGTGCCCTGCGTCTTGGCCGCCATGGCTTCGGCCGCGGCAATCGCCACGGCGGCCTGGATGTCTATCGTCTTGTTCAAGCGGATCCTGTTACTTCATGTCCAGGTCGGAATTGCCGAAGCCGTGCGGCAGCAGCCAGCCCGCCGTCACTTCCATGACATCGTTTTTCAGGTTCGTCAGGATGACCGGCAAATCGGCGCCGCCCATCTCGAATATCACCTGGCGGCAGGCGCCGCATGGAGAGATCGGTTCAGCCGTGTCGCCCGTCACCGCCAGCTTGGCGAAGTCGCCCGGTTTGCAGCCATGCGCGATGGCGCTGAAAAACGCCGTGCGCTCGGCGCAGTTGCACAGGCCATACGCAGCGTTTTCCACGTTACAGCCACGGAAGACGCGGCCATCCTTGCACAGCAGCGCCGCGCCTACCTTGAAACGCGAGTATGGCGCGTAGGCCAGCTCACGGCCGGCATTGGCTTCGGCGATCAGTTCTTGGTTGTTCATTTTTTCTGTCATACCTTTGAAATCATTAAGGCCGGGGTCAGCCCCTCAACACCGCCAACGCATAGCTCGGCGCCATCGCAGACGGGGGTCTGACCCCAGTTGTAAACTACGGACGAATGGTACGGTAAATCACGGGATTGGCCGTCAACGCCACCGCGCTGATGGCATACGCTTCCTGGATTTCCCTGACGGCTTGCTGCGCCGCCGCTTCCGTGCGCGCGTGCACCATGGCCAGCGGCTGGCCCACGGCCACTTGCTCGCCCAGACCCACCAGGTCCGTCAGGCCGACGGCGAAGTCGATGCTGTCCGTCGGACGGCGGCGGCCACCGCCCAGGGCCACGACGGCCAGGCCGATGGCGCGGCAATCGCGCACGTTGGCAAAACCGGCCGACAGCGCTGGCGCAGGCACGATGAATGGCGCTGTTTCCAGGTGCTTGTCCGGATGTTCGACCAAGTCGGCCGGGCCGCCCAAGGCGGAAACCATGCGAGAGAATCGTTCGGCCGCTTCACCCGAATCGAGGGCCGCCGTCAATTTCACGCGCGCCTCCTCTTCGGTGGCGGCCAGGCCGCCCAGCACCAGCATCTCGGCGCACAGCGCCAGGGTCACTTCATGCAGGCGCGCGGGACGCGAACGGCCCGTCAGGTAATCCATGGCGCCGCGCACTTCCAGCGCATTGCCCGCGTACGGCGCCAGCGACTCGTTCATGTCCGTCAGAATGGCCGACGTCTGCATGCCCGCGCCATTGCCGACGGTGACGATGCTCTCGGCCAGCTCCACCGATTTGTCATAGGTCGGCATGAAGGCGCCCGTGCCCACTTTCACGTCCATCACCAGCGCGTCCAGGCCGGCCGACAGTTTCTTCGACAGGATGGAGCCGGTGATCATGGCCACCGATTCCACCGTGGCGGTGACGTCGCGGATGCTGTAGAAGCGCTTGTCGGCCGGCGCCAGCTGCGCCGTCTGGCCGATGATGGCCACGCCGATATCCTGCACCACCTTGCGGAACAGTGCATTGTCCGGCACCGTGCAATAGCCTGGAATGGCGTCGAACTTGTCGAGCGTGCCGCCCGTGTGGCCCAGGCCGCGGCCCGAGATCATCGGCACGTAGCCGCCGCACGCGGCGACCATGGGGCCCAGCAGCAGGGAGACCACGTCGCCCACGCCGCCCGTCGAATGCTTGTCGACGATGGGGCCAGGCAGATTCAGCGAACGCCAGTCCAGCACGTGGCCGGAATCGCGCATGGCCAGGGTGAACGCCACGCGCTCGTCCATGTTCATGTCGTTGAAATAGACAGCCATGCCCAGCGCCGCGATCTGGCCTTCGCTGACGCTGCCGTCAGTGATGCCACGCACGAAAAACTGGATTTCCTCGGCGCTCAATACGCCCTTGTCGCGCTTCTTGCGAATGATTTCCTGGGTTAAAAACATGAATTAACTCCGATCATAATAAATTTGGGGTCAGTCCCTACGGTTCTGACCCCAGCTTTGCAACGCTAGTTAGCTATCAGACGCCGTAAGGAATCCACACGTTTTTCACTTGCGACGCATGCGCCAGCACGGCGCGGCCACCGCTTTGCGCGGCGCTGTACCAGTCGCGGCCCTTGGCGCCACCGACCCAGGTGCGTTTCAGAGTGCCGGCCGACAGGCGCTCGACTTCCGCGCAACCTTCCGCCGAGCCGTCATGGCGCCAGACGGCGTCGATATCGGCGTGCGTGGCCAGCGTGCGCGCCAGTTCATCGGCGTTGCCGCTGATGATGTTGACGACGCCACCCGGCAAGTCGGACGTATCGAACACCTGGTACAGGTCCAGCGCGGAGAGCGGATGCGCTTCCGATGGCACCACCACCACGCGGTTGCCCAGCGCGATTGCCGGCGCCACGAGCGAAATGAAGCCGAGCAATGGCGCTTCATTCGGGCAGACGATGCCGATCACGCCGACCGCTTCGTTCAGCGCCACGGTGATGCCCTTGGCTGGCGGCTGGTGCGCCAGGCCATCGTATTTGTCGGCCCAGGCGGCGTAGTAGAACAGGCGTTCGATCGATGCCTGCACTTCCTTCTCGGGATTTTTACTGCCCGTCATGGCGGCGATGCGGGCAGCGAATTCGTCGGCGCGCGCTGCCAGGTTTTCGGCGATGTAGTACAGCACTTGCGCGCGGTTGTGCGCCGTGGCGCTGGTCCAGCCAGACGCTTTATGGGCCGCTTCGACGGCGTTGCGGATGTCCTTGCGGCTGCCCACGCCCACTTCGGCCAGCAGGGCGCCATTCGCGCCAAATACGGGCGCGCTGTAGGCGCTGTCAGGGCGCGCCTGCTTGCCGCCGATGTACATCTTGGCCGTGCGGTCGATGGCGAACGGATCGGCTGGCGCCGGCTTCACGTTGGCCTTGGCTTTCGCTTCCACCACCGGCAAGGCCGGACGCGCATCTTCGGCCAGGGCCGTCATGTATTCCAGCATGCCTTCGCGGCCGCCTTCACGGCCGAAGCCCGATTCGCGGTAGCCGCCGAAGCCGCACGCCGCATCGAACTGGTTGGCGCTGTTGATCCACACCACGCCAGCCTTGATGGCGGGAGCGATATCGAGGGCCAGGCTGATCGACTCGGTCCACACGCTGGCGGCCAGGCCGTACACCGTGTTGTTCGCCAGCTGCACCGCTTCGGGCGGCGTGCGGAAGCTCATCGCCACCAGCACGGGACCGAAGATTTCAGCCTGCGCCACGGCGGCCGAGGTCGACGCGCCCGTGATCAGGGTCGGCGGGAACCACGAACCGTCGGCCGGCAATTCGCACGCCGGTTGCCACACGTCGCAGCCTTCGGCGCGGGCCGAATCGACGAGCGCGGCGATGCGCTGGCGTTGCACGGGATCGACCAGCGCGCCCACGTCCATCGATTTGTCCAGCGGCGAGCCGAGGCGCAGGTTTTCCATGCGGGCGCGCACCTTGTTCAGGAAGCGCTCCTGGATGGACTCCTGCACCAGCAGGCGCGAACCGGCGCAGCACACTTGCCCCTGGTTGAACCAGATCGAGTCGACCAAGCCTTCCACGGCGCCATCGAGGTCCGCGTCTTCAAAGACGATGAACGGCGACTTGCCGCCCAGTTCGAGGGACAGCTTCTTGCCGCTGCCGGCCGTCGCTTCACGAATGAGGCGGCCCACTTCCGTGGACCCCGTAAACGCGATCTTGTCGACGCCAGGATGGTTGACGATGGCCGAGCCCACTCTGCCGTCGCCGGTGACGATGTTGACGACGCCAGCCGGCACGCCGGCCTGCACGCACAATTCGGCGAACAGCATGGCGGTCAGCGACGTGAATTCAGCCGGCTTGAAGACGACCGTGTTACCGGCCGCCAGGGCCGGGGCGATTTTCCACGACAGCATCAGCAGCGGGAAATTCCAGGGCACGATCTGGCCCACCACGCCCACGGCGCGGTAGTCGGCGAATTCTTCCGACTGCAGCTGCGCCCAGCCGGCGTGATGATAGAAGTGACGCGCAGCCAGCGGCAAGTCGATATCGCGCGTTTCGCGGATGGTCTTGCCGTTGTCCAGGGTTTCCAGCACGGCGAACAGGCGCGAGTGCTTTTGCAGCAAACGGGCCAGCGCGTACATGACTTTCGCGCGGCCGTGACCGCCCATGCCCTGCCATACAGGCAGCGCGCGGCGCGCCGCTTCGACGGCCCGCTCCACGTCGGCGTCAGTGGCTTGCGTCAGTTCGGCCAACTGCGTGCCGTCGGCAGGGTTGGTCGAGGCGAACAGCTCCGCCGGCGCGCTCCAGGCATTGTCGATGAACAAACCGAATGTGCGCTGGTGGCCATCGAGCCACGCCTGCGCTTCTTTTTGACTTTCGGGAGCAGGGCCGTAGTCCATAGTATTGAGAATCTCGTTAATTGTTGGCATGACGATTGTTCTTTAAGGTTGTGCGTGACGATGATTGGCCGAGTAGCTGCCGGTGACGTAGTGCTCGAGCTGGCGCTCGATGTCGGTCAGCAGGCTGGAAGCGCCGATGCGGAACAGGTGCGGCTGCAGCCATTCGTTGCCCAGTTCTTCCTTCATCAGGGTCAGGTATTGCAGCGCGCTCTTGGCCGAGCTGACGCCGCCGGCCGGCTTGAAGCCCACCTGGAAGCCCGTCTGCTCGTGGTATTCGCGGATCGTGCGCACCATCGTCAGGGCCACGGGAATGGTGGCGTTCACGCCCTCTTTACCGGTGGAGGTCTTGATGAAATCGGCGCCTGCCATCATACAGACCCACGACGCCTTGGCCACGTTTTCCATGGTCAGCAAGTCGCCCGTGGCAAGAATCGCCTTCACGTGCGCTTCGCCGCACGCCTTGCGGTAAGCAAGCATTTCGTCGTACAGCACTTGCCAGTTGCCATTCAGGACGTGCTGGCGCGTGATGACGATATCGATCTCGGAAGCGCCGGCGGCGACGGACAGTTCGATCTCGCGCAGCTTCGTTTCCATGCTCGTCAGGCCGGCCGGGAAACCCGTCGACACGGCCGCGATGGGCAAGCGGCCCTGGATGACTTTCACGGCCGGCTGGATCATCTCGTGGTACACGCACACGGCGCCGGTGCTCAGTTCAGTCAGGCCCAGTGCGTCCATCAGGTCGGCGCGCAGCGGGCGCATGGCCTTCATGCACAGGCGTTCGACTCTGCCCGGCGTATCGTCGCCACCCAGGGTGGTCAGGTCGATCATCTGGATGGCTTTCACCAGCCAGGCGGCCTGGTATTCCTTTTTCACGGTGCGGCGGTTCGCCAGGCTGGCCGCGCGGCGGTCTGTCGCGGCGCGGTTGACGCGGATCTGGTTGATCCAGCCCAGGTCGAGGCCAACGGCCTCGTTACGCTTGAATTCGGGGTGCATGAGTGTCATAACAAGCTGGTTCCATTAGCAAGTGGTGGTACGCCAAGGTGCTTGGCGAGGGTTTGGCCAATATCGGAGAAGGTCTCGGAAATACCCAGTGCGCGCGGGGTGACGCCGGGACCGAAGAAGATCATCGGAATGTGTTCGCGGGTGTGGTCGGAGCCGTGCCAGGTGGGGTCGCAGCCATGGTCGGCGGTGATCACGACCAGGTCGCCTTCCTTGAGCTTGGCCATGAATTCCGGCAGGCGCGCATCCATTTCACGCAGTGCGTCGGCATAGCCTTCGACGTTGCGGCGGTGGCCGAACGCCTGGTCGAAATCGACGAAGTTCACGAAGGTGAGCGACTTGTCCTGCACTTCATCGGCCGTCTTCAACAGCGCTTCGAACAGCGCCATGTTGTCGACGCCCTTGACGACGCGCGAGATGCCCTGGGTGGCGAAAATGTCGCTGATCTTGCCCAGGCCGACGACTTCGCCGCCCGCATTCTTGACGTGGTCGAGCAGGGTCGGCGCGGGTGGCGCGACGGCGTAGTCGTGGCGATTACTAGTGCGCGTGTAGTTGCCATTGCTGCCCGTGAACGGGCGGGCGATGACGCGGCCGATGTTGTACGGCTCGACCAGCTTGAAGGCCATTTCGCACACTTCGTACAGGCGTTCGAGGCCGAACGATTCTTCGTGCGCCGCGATCTGCATCACCGAGTCGCCCGAGGTGTAGATAATCAGCTTGCCGGTGGCGACGTGCTCGTCGCCATGCTTGTTGATGATGTCCGTGCCAGAGGCATGGCAGTCGCCGAGGAAGCCCGGCACGCCGGACATGGCCTTGAGCTTGTCGGTCAGGTCGGCCGGGAACGATGGCGTGGTGCGGGGAAAATATCCCCAGTCGAATTCGACGGGCACGCCGGCGATTTCCCAGTGGCCGCTCTGGGTGTCCTTGCCGGTGGAGCGCTCGCGCGCCGCGCCGTAGGCACCGGTGAAACCGTCGCGCTGGTCGAAGCCCGTGGCCCATTCGCCGCTGGCCAGGTGCGCCGCGGCGCCCAGGCCCAGGCGTTCCATGTTCGGGAGTTTCAAGGTCTTGCCGCTTTTGGCGACAGTGCTGGCAATGTGGCCAAAGGTATTGGCACCTGCGTCGCCATACTTGGCGGCGTCTGGCGTCGCGCCAAGGCCGAAGGAATCAAGCAGGAGGATAAATGCGCGTGACATGATAAGGCTCGCTTTATGGAGTGATGCGAAGATGATGCGAACAGTGTAGGCCGGATTTTCCCGGCCTGCCGCGCGGCAGCGCCGCCAAGTGGCGCGCCGCTACTGCGTCAAGAAAAGTGCTTAGGCTTGCGGTTTGGTGGCGACGGTGGCCAGGAAGGCCAGGATCAGCTTGACCAGGTCTTTCGCGCCGATGGCCGCGTATTTCAGGGTTTGCTCGTGCGACAGGGCGAATGGCGACATGCCTTCGGCCAGGTTGGTAATCACCGACACGCCCACCACTTTCAGGTCGCAATGACGGGCCGACACCACTTCCGGCACCACGGACATGCCGACCGTGTCGGCGCCCAGGCGGGCCATCATGCGGATTTCGGCGGCCGTCTCGAAGTTCGGACCAGGGTAGGCGACGAACACGCCTTCGTGCAGGGTGATGCCGTTCGAAGCAGCCGTTTCCTTGACCAGATTGCGCAGGTCCGCATCGTAGGCATTGGCCATGCTGAAAAAGCGCGGGCCGAAGCGGTCGTCGTTCGGGCCGACCATCGGCGTGCCTGGCAGCAGGTTGATATGGTCGCTGATGGCCACCAGGCTGCCGGCGTCCACTTCAGGGCGCAGGGAACCGGCCGCGTTGGTGACGAACAGCATTTCGCAGCCCAGCAGTTTCAAGGTGCGGATGGCGCTCGTCATCACGCCCATGCCATAGCCTTCGTAGAAGTGGCCACGGCCCTTCATGCAGACGACGGCGACGCCCGACAGGGTGCCGATCACCAGTTCGCCGGCATGGCCGTGCACGGTGCTGATCGGGAAGCCTGGCAATTCGTCAAAGCTGATGCTGACGGCGTCCGTCATCTGCTCGGCCAACACACCCAGGCCGGAGCCGAGGATCATCGCCACGCGCGGCTTGAAATTTTCAGGAGCGCGGGCACGGATGATTTCGGCGGCGTGGAAAGGGGTGTTGTTCGACATGGTTATCCTCTGATTGACTATTGATGATGGGTTGCTGCCTGCGCGACGGTGTACGAAAAGTATCGCCCAGGTATCGGGTATGTATGGTGTTACAGGTATATCGAAATGCGTATTGGTTCTATTTGCCGCCACTATGCATCAAACGGAATATGTATGGCAAATACCATTTTTCTTGCCCATTTATACAATTCAAATATAAATGGCCGATATTATAGTCGAGGCAAGCCCAGGCCCGCCATCCCCGGAAAATGCGTGCATACAAGCTCCATACGAAGGTTTTTCGCATGCACTTGACACGAGCTTGACACCGACAAGACAAATGTTTACAGTTCCAGACAAATGTTTAAACCTCAGCGAAAACCCAGTGACCGATACCAATAAAAAAGACCAGCTGTACACGCTGATCCGCAACAACCCCTTCATCTCGCAGCAAGACCTGGCGAGCGAGCTGGGCTTGTCGCGCTCGGCCGTCGCCGGCCACATCGCCGGATTGATCCGCGAGCGCCGCCTGCTGGGACGCGCCTATGTGCTGCCCGACAGCCGTCCCGTGCTGTGCATAGGCGCAGCCAACCTCGACCGCAAGATGCGCACCCTGGCGACCTTGCAGATGGGCACCTCGAATCCCGTGCGTTCGGAAGAAGTATTTGGCGGCGTGGGCCGCAACATCGCGGAAAACCTGGCCCGCTTGTCGATCCCCGTGGCCCTGCTGACGGCGCTGGGCGACGATGCGGCCGGCCACGCGCTGCAGACGCACGCGGAAGACGCGGGCATCGACATGCGCGGCAGCTTGCATCTGAGCAACACCAGCAGCGGCACTTACACGGCCGTGCTCGACGAACATGGCGAAATGCTGCTGGCGATGGCCAACATGCAACTGTACGAACAGCTGACGCCAGCCTTTCTGCACAGCCGCCAGCCGCAGCGCGCCGCAGCCGCCCTCACCGTCTGCGACCTGAACCTGGGCCACGACAGCGTGCAGGCACTGCTGGCCGACGCGCGCCAGGACGCGGCCCACGCGACGCCGCTCGTCATCGTCGCCGTCTCGCAGCCGAAGATGGCGCACCTGCCGCAAGACCTGTCAGGCTTGCACTTGCTGATACTCAACCGGGGCGAACTGGAAACGCGCGTGGCGCGGGCCTTGCCCACGGCAGCCGACCTGCGCGCCGCCTGCCGCGAAGTGCAGCGCCAGGGCGCGCGCCAGGTGATCGTCACCTGCGGTAGCGAAGGCGTGTACTTCACGGATGGCGACAATCTTGATGCGCCCATCGTCCACCTGGCCGCGCGCGAAGTGGACGCCGTCGACGTGACGGGCGCCGGCGACGCTTTTTCCGCCGCCGTCTGCTGGTCGCTGTACCACGACAGCAGCGATTTGAAACTGGCCTGCCGGCGCGGCCTGAAGCTGGCCGCCATGACCCTGGAATCGGCGGCCACCGTCTCCCCCCAGATTTCCGCCGGCGCACTCGACAACATTGACGACGCCGACCTGGCGCCGCCCCCCCCTACCCTCTTTCAACAGGACTGAACCATGACCCAATTACAGAATTTCCTCTTGTTCTCGCAAGAAGTGCTCGACGCGCGCGCCGCCGGCAAGGCCATCGTGGCGCTGGAATCGACCATCATTTCGCACGGCATGCCGTATCCGCAAAACGTGGAAATGGCGCGCGAAGTGGAACAGATCATCCGTGACGGCGGCGCCGTACCGGCCACCATCGCCATCATCGATGGAAAAATCTGCGTGGGCCTGTCGCCCGAACAGCTGGAACTGCTGGGTACCTCGCCCGACGCCATGAAGGTCAGCCGCCGCGACCTGCCGTTCGTGCTGTCGCAAGGCAAGCTGGGCGCCACCACCGTGGCCGCCACCATGATCTGCGCGGAACTGGCCGGTATTGCCGTGTTCGTCACGGGCGGCATCGGCGGCGTGCACCGTGGCGCGGAAACGAGCTTCGACATTTCCGCCGACTTGCAGGAACTGGCGCAAACGTCGGTGGCCGTCGTCTGCGCGGGCGTCAAATCCATCCTCGACATCGGCCTGACCCTGGAATACCTGGAAACCCATGGCGTACCCGTCATCAGCGTGGGCCAGGAAGGATTCCCCGCCTTCTTCACGCGCGAAAGCGGCTTCAAGGCCGATTTCCGCCTCGATACGGCCGCCGAACAGGCCGCCTTCATCGGCACCAAGTGGCAACTGGGTTTAAAGGGCGGCGTGGTCGTCAGCAACCCCGTGCCGGCCGCGCAAGCGATGCCCAAGGAAGAAATCGATGCCATCACTGCGCAAGCGCTGCAGGAAGCGGACGCGGGTGGCGTAAAGGGCAAGCAAGTCACGCCATTCCTGCTGTCGCGCATCAAACAGCTGACGGATGGCCGCAGCCTGGCAACGAATATCGCGCTGGTCAAGCACAATGCGCAAGTCGGCACGGCGCTGGCCATTGCCATGCAGGCGGTCGTGGCACGATAATAGGACTGCTGTAAAGAAAGCGCGCGCACCTTCACGGGTCCGCGCGCCGTTCCATCGCCTAGCAACACGCAACGCCAAGGAAAGCATGTCCATCGATCTGAAACAGTTAAAGTATTTTCTTGCCGTTGCCGAGGAGAAAAGCTTCAGCCGCGCCGCCGAGCGCCTGCATATCTCGCAGCCGCCTCTGAGCCAGCAGATCATGAAACTGGAAAGCGAACTGGGCGTGCGCCTGTTTGCGCGCACCACGCGTACCTTCGAGCTGACCGTGGCGGGCAAGGCGCTGATGAACGAGGCGGCCGACCTGCTGGCCAAGATGCGTATGACCATCGACACCATCCGCCAGATCGACCGCGGCGAAGTGGGCCGCTTGCGCGTGGGCATAGTCGGCTCGGCCATGTGGGGCCCCATCCCCAGCCTGCTGGAAGAATTCCAGACCAAATTTCCCCGCGTCACCTGGACCATCCATGAATTCGGCCCCACGGTGCAATACGAAGCCTTGCGCGCCAAGCAGATCGACGTAGGCTTCTGGCGCGAACCCAAGCTCAACGACGACGACTTGCGTCACGACAATCTACGCCAGGAACTGTGCTTCCGCGAAAACGTCTGCGTGGCCGTCAATGAACACCATCCGCTGGCGAAAAACACGTCCATCGAACTGATCGACATCGCCGAAGAGCCGATGCTGACCCTGAACCTCGACAAATCCGCGTTTCCCCGCTACCTGGTGCAATGCTGCATCAACGCCGGTTTCGAACCCGTGATTTTCCAGGAAGCGAGCGAACCGCAAACCCTGCTGGCCATGGTGGGCGCGGGCCTGGGCGTGACCCTGGTGCCGGAAACGACAAGCCGCATCGGCTGGCCCGGCGTCGTGTTTCTGCCCATCAAGACCAATCCGCCATCAGCGAATCTGTACATCAGCTACACGACGCTGGACGACGCCCCCGTCGTGCGGGCCTTCCTGAATATCCTCAATCCCCCGGCTGCCTGAAACGCGAACAAAACCTACTGCGCGTCGCGGGTCGCGGCCTCCGATGCTCACTCTGCATTCGCACAGCTCCGCTTCTCGACCACAACTCACTGCCGCTCGCTACGGTTTTGTTATGCGTTCTTAAAACCTATTTATATGCAGTGCATATAAATACATAAACAAAAACGTATTTGTCATACATATCTGGCATGATGCATAGTGATTCGGACGCCCATCGCGGCGCCGGTCCCGTGCTTGCCCTGCCCGTCCACTGACGGCGCATCCCAGCCCGCTCCGGCAGCCCTATTCGATGTTGTACCTATAAAAGAGACGGGGTGCGACTGTTGCATGAGCATCACACTGACGAGATGAAAGCAGACGAGGTCAGCAATGATCTTGTGCAATACAGTGCAATGTTAATAAGGAATTATCACCTCGTGCATCAAAAACAGGCTAAATCGACCCCAAATTATATGTTTCACCTATAAAAAATATACAATATCGATCTTCCAGGAGCCAATTCATGAAACTTACACAATTTAGTTTGACGATCGCAGCCGTATTTCTGACTGCTCAAGCGTCCGCGGCTACCCCAAAACTGGGTGTCGTGTATGACGCGGGCGGCAAGTTCGACAAGTCGTTCAACCAATCCGCTTTCGAAGGCGCATCGCGCTTCAAAAAAGACACGGGCATTTCCTTCATCGAAGTACAGGCATCGAGCGATACGCAAGCCGAACAAGTCATGCGTGGCCTGGCCCGCAAGAAACTCGACATGATCGCCGCCATCGGCTTTGCGCAAACACAAGCCGTGCAAAAGGTCGCCAAGGAATTTCCGAACGTGAAATTCGTGCTGATCGATGGCCAGGCCGCCGGCAGCAACGTCAATTCCGTCGTCTTCAAGGAAGAAGAAGGCTCCTACCTGGTGGGCGTGGCTGCGGCCATGGCCAGCAAGAGCAAGAAAGTCGGCTTCATCGGCGGCATCGATATTCCCCTGATTCGCAACTTCGCCTGCGGCTACGCGCAAGGCGCGAAGGCCGTCAATCCGAAAACGGAAATCACGCAAAACATGGTCGGCACCACGTCCGGCGCCTGGAATGACCCGGCCAAGGGTGGCGAACTGGCCCGCTCGCAATTCGAGCGCGGCGTCGATGTCGTCTTCGCCGTCGCAGGCGGCAGCGGCATGGGCACGCTGCAAATGGCCAAGGAAAAAGGCAAGCTGGCCATCGGCGTCGATTCGAACCAAAATCACCTGTATCCAGGCAGCATCCTGACCTCGATGGTCAAGCGCGTCGACAACACGGTCTATGACAGCTTCATGCAAGTCAAGAACGGCACCTGGAAGGGCGGCGTCAGCTATAAAGGCTTGAAAGAAGGCGGCGTGGATTGGGCTCTCGATGAGAACAACCGCAAGCTGATTACGCCGGAAATCGAAAAGCGCGTGTTGGGTGCGCGTAAGGACATTATCGATGGCAAGATCAAAGTGATCGATTACCGCGTCGGCAGCAGCTGCCCGGTTTAATTTTTCTCCGTATCTTTTAGCGCGCCGCCGGGGCCAGTCTCCGCGCGGCGCGTTTCCATGAAACTATCCAGTTATGAACCTATGCAGCCAGCAGTAGAATTTCGCAGCATTTCCAAGCATTTTGGACATGTGAAGGCGAACGCCGACGTCAGCTTCTCCATCGCCAAGGGCAGTATCCATGGCCTGGTGGGGGAAAATGGCGCCGGCAAATCGACCTTGATGAGCATCCTGTACGGGTATTACCGTGCCGACGGCGGAGAAATCCTGCTCGACGGGAAAGTACAGCCGATCCGCAACAGCCAGGAAGCGATCAACCTCGGCATCGGCATGGTGCACCAGCA
The DNA here is from genome assembly GCF_000988085.1 of Janthinobacterium sp. KBS0711. Classification (NCBI taxonomy): domain Bacteria; kingdom Pseudomonadati; phylum Pseudomonadota; class Betaproteobacteria; order Burkholderiales; family Oxalobacteraceae; genus Janthinobacterium; species Janthinobacterium sp. KBS0711. Next base: position 1,045,332 of record NZ_LBCO01000033.1, read on the forward strand.
CTTCATGCTGGTCGAGAACTTCACCGTCCTCGACAATATCATGCTGGGCACGGAAGGCGGTTTTCGCCTGGCCAGCCACCGCACGGAAGCGGAAGCGAAATTGCGCGAGATTTGCGCGCGCTACCGCCTCGACGTCGACCCGCTGGCGAAGATCGAAGACCTGTCCGTCGGCGCGCAGCAGCGCGTGGAAATCCTCAAGCAGATTTACCGCAGCGCCAATATCCTGATCCTCGACGAGCCGACGGCCGTGCTGACGGCCCAGGAAACAGCCTCGCTGTTTGAAATCCTGCGCCTGTTCAAGGAGCAAGGCAAGACCATCATCCTGATCACGCACAAGCTGCAAGAGATCCTGGAAATCACCGACAACGTCACCGTCATGCGCGGCGGCACGGTGGTCGGCGCCGTGGCGACCGCCGGCACCTCGAAAGAGGAACTGGCCAACATGATGGTCGGCCGCCCCATCCAGAGCCATTTGCCCCGTGCACCGTACAATCCGGGCGCCATGGTGCTGGAAGTGGACGGTCTGCAACTGGCTGACGATCAGCAAGTCAAATTGCTGGCCGACATAGGTTTCAACTTGCGCGCCGGCGAAATCGTCGCCATCGCGGGGGTATCCGGCAATGGCCAGAGCGAGCTGCTGGAAATTCTGTCCGGCATGCGCCTGCCCACCTCGGGCAAACTGCATTTTCTCGACAAGGACTTGCCATTTGCCAAGCGCCACGATGCCGATGGCTTGCCGCTGGCCTTCCGTGAGCTGGGCATCGCCCACATTCCTGAAGACCGCTTGCGCGATGGCGTGGTAAAGAATTTCTCCGTCATGCAAAACACCATCCTCGGTTACCAGGACCACCTGAAAAACCGCTGGGGCCTGTTCAACTTCAAGGCCATCGGCGCCCGCTGCGCGGAACTGCTGAAAACCTTCGACGTGCGTCCGGCCAATCCGGACTTGCGCATCGGCTTGCTGTCGGGCGGCAACCAGCAAAAGGTGGTGATCGCGCGCGAAGTACTGGCCAAGCCGAAACTGATGCTGGTGGGTCAGCCCACGCGCGGCGTCGACATCGGCACCATCGAAAGCATCCATACGCAATTGCTGGCCCTGCGCGACGCAGGCGTGGCGATCCTGCTGGTGTCCGTCGAACTGGAAGAAGTGCGGGCGCTGGCCGACCGCATCCTCGTCATGTGCGGCGGACGCATCACCGGCGAACTGAAAATTGAAGAATTCGATACCACCCGCATCGGTCTGTTGATGGGGGGAATGCATAAATCATGAATAACGACTTGCCACGCTGGGCGACAGCCTTTGTCATGCCCATGTTAAACCTGCTGTCGGCCTTGCTGGTCGCGGCCTTGGTGATTTATATGCTGGGCGAAGACCCGGCCGAATCGCTGTCCATCCTCGTCCACAGCGCCATCCTCAATCCGGAAGGCTTGAGCTACACCCTGTTCTACGCCAGCACCTTCATTTTCACGGGCCTGTCGGTCTCCGTGGCGATGCAGGCCGGCCTGTTCAATATCGGTTCCGAAGGCCAGATGTATATCGGCGGCCTGGGCCTTACTGTCGCCATGCTGGCCTTCGATCAGACCCTGCCCGCCTGGCTATTGATACCGGCAGCCATGATCGGTGCGGCCCTGTTCGGCGCGCTGTGGGGTTTCCTGCCCGGCTACCTGCAAGCCAAGCGCGGCAGCCACATCGTCGTGACCACCATCATGTTCAACTTCATCGCCGCCAGCCTGATGAACTTCATTATCGTGAAGTATCTGATTCCGCCGGGCGAGCAGAACACGGCCAGCCGCGTGTTTGCGGAAAGCGGCGAAATGCCGCGCTTAAGTACCTGGTTCCCGTCCTTGGGCGACACGCCGCTGAACATCAGTTTCCTGTTAGCAATCGCCGCGCTGGTCATCTACGGCGTCATGGTCTGGCGCTCGTCGTGGGGCTTCAAGCTGCGCGCCACGGGCTTGAACAAGCATGCGGCCCACTATGCGGGCGTGTCGATCAGCAAGATGATCATCATCGTCATGCTGATCTCGGGCGCGCTGGCGGGCCTGGGTTCCGTCAATTCCATCATGGGTTCGACGCATTATTTGTCGCTGAACTTCGTCGGCGGCGCCGGTTTCATCGGCATCGCCATCGCCCTGATGGGCCGCCAGCATCCGGTCGGCATCTTCCTGTCGGCCGTGCTGTTCGGCGCGCTGATCCAGGGCGGTTTCGACCTGTCGCTGGAAAAACCGAATATCCCGACCGAAACGTTCATTTTCATCCAGGGCTTGATCATCCTGTTCTGCGGCGCCATGGAAAACTTCTACGCACCGGCCATTTCCGCCCTGCTCAAGCGCACCAAAGGCTAACACCATGACACTCGACGACTTTCAATTCGCCAGCATCCTGGTATCGACCGTGCGCAATGCGCCCGTCCTGATCTTTGCCGCCATGGCCGGCCTGTTTGCCGAACGCAGCGGCATGATCGACATCGGCCTGGAAGGCAAGATCCTGGCCAGCGCGTTTGCTTCCGCCGCCGTGGCCTACACGACGCAAAACCCATACTACGGCATGGCTGCCGGCATGCTCGTCTGCGTCGCCCTGGCCTTGCTGCAGGCCTACGTCAGCATCACGCAAAAGGGCAACCAGCTGGTGGCCGGCATGGCGATCAACATCGCCATGAGCGGACTGACGTTCGTACTGGCGCAGTTCTTCTTCCAGCAAGGCGGCCGCACGCCCGACCTCGGTTCGGCGCGTCTGTTCGACGTGGTCTTGCCGGGCACACAATACGTGGAGCACATTCCCTTCATCGGCTGGGTTTATGCCCACTTGATCGGCGGCCATTCCATCCTCGTCTACGTGGCCTTCCTGTTGATCCCGCTCGTGCACTGGCTGCTGTACCACACGCGCTTCGGCCTGCGCCTGCGCGCCTGCGGTGAAAACCCCCATGCGGCCGACTCGGCCGGCGTGAGCGTGGAAGCGACGCGCTACCTGGCCATGCTGGTGGCCGGCATCCTGTGTTCGTTCTCGGGCGCGTATCTGGCCATCGTGCAAAGTGGCTTCTTCCTACGCGACATGTCGGCCGGCGCCGGCTACCTGGCCTTGACGGCCATGGTGTTCGGCAACTGGCGTCCCGTCTACACCTTCCTCGGCTGCCTGATGTTCGGCTTCTTCGCCGCCATCCAGATCCAGATCGAAGGCGTGGACTTGCCCGTCGTGGGCCGCATCCCCGGCTCGCTGATCCAGATGGTGCCGTACGTCGTCACCGTGATCGTGCTGGCGGGCTTGATGGCGAAATCCATCGCGCCGAAGGCTATCGGTATCCCCTTCGTGAAATCACGCTAAGTTTCAGCGAGCGCTGACAAAAAAGCGAAGCCCCCGGGCTTCGCTTTTTTTATGCCTGAGCAATCTCGTCCAGCGAGAAAAACACGGCAAGACCCAGGCTGCGCGCCACTTCCACCATCTGGTCCGCCCCCTGGGACGCGCCGCCGAGGCGCAGCACGGCATCGCAATAGCTGAGCAAGCGCTTCGCATGCGTATGAAACATTGCTTCGTAGACGCTGTCGCCTACTTGTTCAGAACCGGCCAGCGCCAGCATTGGCAAGGCCAGCCATTCACCGAGCACGGGCATGTGCCCCTTGGCATACAGCGGCAGGCAGACGGCTTCCATGGCCGCCACATTCGCCGCCATCAGGGCGGGATCGTCGCCCGTGCCGGAGCGATACGGGCCGGCAACGAGGATCTGCATGCCTTGTTTGACCGGCATCAGTTGCAGCTGCGCATGCTGCAGCAGCATGATGGTCTTGCCGTCGCAGATGCGCCCATCGGCGACCATGCGCATGGCCTGCGCCAAGGGCAGTTCCAGCACCTCGATATCCTCGCCCTCTTGCGCCAGGCCGCCGCCGTCGCCGATACGGCTGGCGGGATCGTATTCGGCAACAAAGAAATGCAGGCGCTCCGTCACGGAGCCGGGACTCATGAAGGCTTCGAAGACCTTGTGCACCTGCCCCACCCGGTAACCGGTTTCCTCTTCCACCTCGGCGCGGATGCGCTGCTCCGCACTGGCCTCTTCCAGCAAGCCGGCCGCTGATTCGATGAGGAAACCATCGTGGCCTGCGCGATAGGTGGGAAAGCGGAACTGGCGGATCAGGATCACCGTGCGCTTGATTTTATTGTAGAGCAGGATGGTGGCCCCGTCGCCACGGTCATAGGTTTCCCGCGTCTGCGTCTGCCACCGGCCATCATGGCGCAGGTAGTCGAACGTGGTTTTTTGCAGCAGATACCAGTCGTGCGACAGGGTTTGCACGTCCTGGATGCGGACCCGTTCCTGTTTGCTATTTTCTTTGTGCATATCGTTTCCTTGTGCTTGTCTTTTTCGACTTTATCATGCAAACTCGTGCAATATCAAGAAAATACAAGAAAAACCGTGCTAACACATCAACGCAAACAATATCTGCTGGACTTGCTCCAGCGCGAAGGACAGATCGTCGCCAAGGCAGTCAGCGATGCCCTGGGCTTGTCGGAAGACACCATACGGCGCGACCTGCGCGAGCTGGCAAAGGAAGGGTTATTGGAGCGGGTGCACGGCGGCGCCCTGCCCTTGCTGCCGAGTTCGCCCGCGCTGGCGCCGTTTGCGGCCCGCGAACAGCTTTCGCCGGAAGCCAAGCCCGCCATCGGCCGTGCGGCGGGCGCCATGATACAAACGGGGCAAGTGGTATTTCTCGACGGCGGCACGACCGCCGTGCAACTGGCGCGCCAGCTGCCGCGCGAGTTGCGCGCCACCATCGTCACGCACAGCCCATCGATTGCCATCGAACTGGTGAATCACCCAGGCATCGAGGTGCTGATGCTGGGCGGGCGTTTGTACAAGCACTCGATCGTGGGCGTCGGCGCGGCCACCGTGGAAGCCATCGGCCGCATCCGCGCAGACCTGTACTTCATGGGCGTGTCCAGCCTGCATCCGCAAGCGGGCATCACCACCGGGGATTATGAAGAAGCGTGCGTAAAACGCGCGCTCAGCGACGCGTCGGCCCGTACCGTCGTGCTGGCCTCGCCGGAAAAGTTCAATACAGCTTCGCCGTTCCAGATTGCGCCCTTGAGCCAGGTCAACGACATCATCGTGCACCGCGACGTGGACGACGCCCTGGTGGCGCCCTACCGCGAAATGGGAATTGGCGTCACCCTGGCATAAAAAAAGCGGCCCGCAGGCCGCTTTCGAATGACATCGTTACTGCGGCCAGATCGCCTGCAGCACGGCCGCCAGGTGATAGCCGCCCTCGATCAGCTGCTGCTTCGCCAGCGCCGAGCTGGGCACGGGATAATTGTCCGGCACGTTCAAGCTCCAGACGTTGTAGACTTCGCCCTTGCGGCTCGTCTGCTGCGTGGCCGGACCGGCCACCACGTCCGTGAAAGCAATTTTTGAGGCCGCCAACGAGGCATCGGCCCACTGATACGGCCAGGTGGCAGGGTCACCGGTGTTGCCGCTCACTTGTGGCTGGCTGGCGATCACGGTGCGGGCGAACTGCTGCGGCGTGCGCGTGCTCAGGCGGCGCATGGCGTAATCGACCACGGTGGTATCCCAATACGAATGCAGGGGCTTGGTGGGCGACTTCGGATAGCTGCCTGCCGGCTTGGCCGTGCCATCGTCGTCCGGCAGCTGCGCCGGGATCACGGCATCGGACAGTGCCGTCATCTTCGCATCGTCGAGCAGCAAATCGTTGCCGCCGCGCGCATTGAAAATGGTGACGTCGTCGATCTGCGCCTGCGTGGCGGGCACGAAAAACTGGCCATCCTTGCCAACAAACGCATTGCCCACGTGTAGCGGCTGGTGGATATCGCCCACCAGGTGCGTGATCAAAATCAAGGCTTCGCGCTGGCTGAAGCCGTGCGGATTGCTGGCCGCATCGGCCTTGCCTTGCAACACCAGGATCGCCTGCTTGAGCGTTTGCACGATATCGTCGTCGGCCGTGCCCACGCCATGGTCGTGGTAGTGCGCGTTCTGGAACGGCACATTCGTGTAGTGGTATTCGCCATGCTTGGGGTTCGCCGCCACATAGCTCAGCATTTCCGGCGATTGCGGGCCGCAATACGTGCCCTTCACGCAATCGGGCCAGTTGGCGATCTTTTCCAGGCTTTCGCCAGGCAGCAGCAATTTCGCCACTTGCGCCTGCGCCGCGCTACCCTTGAGCAATTGATCGGCGATGGCGCCCACGGCGCGGTGGCCGTCGTTGCCCCAGGCCAGCACATTGCCGGAAGCAAAAGCGGCGCCCAGCGCCAGCACGCTCAACAGTTTTTGCATGTTCACTCCTTGCCTTGCGGCGTGGCCTTGGCAGGCTTCGGATACTGCTTGTTGATATCGATAGGCTGCGCATACGCCGAACTCCACGTCTGCTCATGCAGCGCGGCGATGCGTTGCGCCATCTGTTCATTGCGCAGCACCACTTCCAGGTTGCGCGACAGGTCGAAATAACCGCCCGCCCAGTTGCTCGTGCCGACCCAGGCCAGCTTGCCGTCGATGGTCATGGTCTTGCTGTGGATCACGCGCGCAAACGGAATGAAGCCTGTCGATGCCGTCGGCAAGGTGACGATGCGGATTTCCACGTTCGGCACCAGGGCCAGGCTTTTCAGGTAAGCAATGGCCGGCGCTTCCGTATTCCAGCTTGATACCATCAGCTTGATTTTCACGCCACGCTGCGCGGCCGCGCGCACGGCGTTGTCGATCACGGCGTAATACGGGCGGGTGCGGTTCGGTCCATACGACAGCGGCGCGTAGTCGAGCAACTGGATGCGCACTTCGTTTTGCGCTTGCGCCAGCAAGGCGGGCAAGCCCGTTTCGGAGTCGCCCACGCCGGCCGGGTTGTAGGCATTCGGGCTGGCCAGCAGGAAAGCGTTCTGCGCGTAGTTGGCGGGCACCACCTTGCTGTTGAGCACCGTGGCGCGGCTGCCCTGCGACGTCAATGCCTGGGCTTGCCAATCCTGTTCGAAAATCGCCTGCACCTGGCCAACCATGGCGGCTTCCGTGATTTTCAAGCCCGTCTCATGGATGTGCTCGAACGAGCGCCAGTCGAAATTCTGGCTGCCGATGTACGCCACCTGCCCATCGACGGCCAGGTATTTCGCGTGCACGATGCCGTTGCCCGTCACCTTGTTGAAATCGATCAGGCGCAAGTCCAGGTTGGGAATCGCCTTGATCTGCGCGATGGTGGCCGCTTCCGACAGGCCCACGCCCTTCTGGTCCAGCAGGAAGCGGATTTTTACGCCGCGCTGGCCGGCGGCCGTCAGGCTGGCCAGCACTTTTTCAAAAGCCGTGCCCGGCTTGCTGACGGCATAGAACTGGGCGATGACGATCTCTTTCTTGGCACCGTCGAACAGCTCGCTCCATACGGCAACGGGCTCGCGCAAGTCGGGATTGGTCAAGCTCGTTTCCACGGGCGACGTGTGCACCAGCTCAAAGCCGGGAATGGTGAAATCGGCGTGGGCACTGCCCGCGAACAGACTGGACAGAACTACAGAAACAAATAAGCGACGCATGGTTTTTCCTGATAAATGTTATTTGACGCGCACGATGCGGCCCGCCGCCGTGGCGCTGCCTGCCGGCTTGCCGGCGCGCGCGCGGGAGATCAGATAGTCGCTGAAGGCGTCGATATCGCGCACGCCCGTGTCGAGGCGGCGCGTGCCGGCCGCCAGCACGGTAAATCGGTCGCCGCCGCCGGCCAGGAAACTGTTGGCGGCGACACGGTATTGTTGATTGTCTTCAAGAGGAATGCCATTGAGCATGATGCTGCCCGGCAGCACGCGCTGGCCTTGCGGCTGCGTGCTGTCCCAGCGGTAGCTAAAACCTTCGGATACTTGCAGCAAATTGCCCTCGCCTGCCTCTTCGCCCGGCCATTGCTGCTCGAGCAAGGTGCGGATTTGCGCGCCGGAAAGACTCACGACGATCAAGGTATTGCCGAACGGGACTACGGCCTGGTTCTGGCCCACGTTCGTCATCAGATCGGCGCCCGCTTCCAGGTCCTTGCGGATGCCGCCATTATTCATCAGACCGATTTGCGCCCCGGCGGCGCGTGCGCCGAACAGGGTGCTGTCGGCCACCAGGTCGCCCAGTGGAGAAGCGCCGCCGCCCTTGGTGCTGCGGCCCACGTTCGGCACGGCAATGAAGGCCACGGGACGCGACAGTTCCGCCGCGCTGCGCTGCTTGACCGATTCCAGGTAGGCTGCCACTGCCGGGTCCGGCTCATACATGCCTGGCAGCATGACGACGTTTTGCGCGCTGGCATCGATGAGCGCGTTCTTGACGGGATCGACCTTGAGCTTGATGCGCGTCAGCATGTGTCCGCCCATCTGTGCCTGCGTCACAAGGCGGCCATCGACACGGCACAGATAGCCCTGGTGCGAATGGCCGCTGATGACCAGTTGAATCGCCGGGTCGAGGCGTTTCACCACATCGACCACTTCGCCCTTCAAGTGGCTGCAATCGGGCTGGTCGACGGCTTCCTTCGTCTCGCCGCCCTGATGCAGCAGCACGACGAACACGCCCACGCCTTGTGCGCGCAATTGCGGCAAGGTGGCGTTGATGGCGTCCGCTTCATCGCCAAACTGCAGGCCGGCAATGCCGGCGGCCGTCACGACGGACGGCGTATCTTTCAGCACGGCGCCGATCAGGCCCACCTTGACGCCATGCGCCTCTTCGATGCGGTAGGCGGGCAGCAGGGACTTGCCCGTTTGCGTGTCGATCACATTGGCCGCCATATAGGTGTAGCTGGCGCCCTTGAAGTCAGGCGTGAACTTGCACGCCTTGTCGGCGCGCGAGGACTCGCAGCCGCCGCGCTGCTGGCGCAGCAATTCCGCCTTGCCCTGGTCAAATTCATGGTTGCCGACGGAGCTGGCCTTCATGCCCAGCATGTTCATGGCCACGATGCTCGGTTCGTCCGCCCACAGCGCCGACATGGCGGGGCTGGCGCCGACCAGGTCGCCATTGCCGACAAAGATCAGCTGCGCGTCTTCACGGCGCCACGCCGTCAATGCACCGGACAAAGTATCGATGCCGCCCGCCTGCACCGTCTTGCGCTCGGTATCGGCGGCGCTCGTGTAGCTGAATTTGCTGCGCTCGAGGTTGCCGTGAAAATCGTTCAAAGCGACCAGGTTCACTTCAATCTGGCCGCTCGGCGCAGGCGCCAGGTTGCTGCAGGCGGACAGGGTCAGGATCAGGGCCGCGGCAGCGACCGGAGTGCGTAGGAAGTGAGCCATGGAATGATATTTATTGAAAAGGGAAAAGAGTAAACCATCTTGTGTATAAAAAAAACGGCTGGTGTCGCCACCAGCCGTTTTTTAGTTTGCCAAGCTACGGGACAAGGACGAGATTAGAACTCGTACTTGACCGTTGCTTGCAGCGCCCATTGCGATTCGCCTTTGACTTGACGCGTTTCCAGGCTTTCCACCACAGGACGGGTGTTGTACACATACTTGCCGTTTTGCATACCGGCATAGTCAACGAAGCTGCGCACCTGGCCACCGGCGCCCTGGAAGCCCACTTCATTGATGCGGCCCCATTTGCGGTTCAGCAGGTTACCAACGTTCAGGATATCGAAGGTAATGATGCCTTTGTTACCTTTGAAGAAGCCCGGTACTTCCTGGCTCATGCGCACGTCGAAACTGTTGGTCCATGGAGAAAAGCTCTCGTTACGGCCGATTACGCCACCTTTGGCTTTACGCAGATCGCCATTGGCGTTGACCACTTTCCAGAACGCTGCCTCGTTGGCGGCGCGCGCTGCCGGCGTCGCACCGGAGAACACCACTTCGCCCGAACCTGGCGCGCTAGGGATGTACATCAGGTCGTTGCCAGCCAGGCCGTCACCGTTCAAGTCATTGTTGACGGTCCAGCTGTACGGCTTGCCGCTACGGCCTTCATAGAACAGACCGAACGTGGTCTTGTATTCGCCGAAGAAACGTTTTTGCCAGTTGACGTTGGCGGTAAAGCGATCCTTGACCAGATAGTTCGAGTTCGACGCAACATTCTCGTTCGGATTGAAGACGGCACGGCCGCCCCAGTTCGAGCTCGAGGTCGACGACGTCAGCGGCGATACTTCAGTGCCATCGGTGTAGGTGTACGACGAGCCCCACGACAGGCCATCACGAGTCGGGCTGCGCACCGACAGGGTCAGCACGTTCGACTCGCCCTTGTCGGTATTTTTAGCCATCAGCACCTGGCCGAAGGCGGCATTGCTGCCAGCCTTGGTCAAGGCGCTGCAATTGGCGCCGCCGATCAGGGCGCCATTTGTATTCCAGCAAGCCGTATTGTAGGCGTTAGGACCATAGTACATTGGACGGCCATCGCTACCGGTTGCCGTTGGCGCGCCCATGTTCAGCTCTTCATAGTAAATCGCGCTCTTGGTCTGGAAACGCAGGTATTCCGCGCTGACAATCAGGCCCATCCATGGCAGCTCATGTTCGATGGCCAGGTTGGCTTTCCATACCGATGGTTGCGCCAGGTTCGTGCTCAGGGCATCGACCTTCATTGCCGGGATAACCGCTGGCACGCTTGTTGGCTGCTTGGTTGGATCGGCATTGAAGAAGCCATCGGTGGTCGGGCAAGTGCCGGCCGACGAAGCGCAGGTAATGTTCTGGGTTGCCATACCGGTATTCTGGTAAGGATTGCCCAGCCAGACGCTCATCGCCGCACCCTGGAACAAGCCGAAGCCGCCGCGGATTTGCGTCGGACGCGCCGATTCCAGCTTGTAGTTGAAGCCAAAACGTGGCTGATACAGGTTTTCGCCGTCGATGGTATGCGAGTTATCGATACCAAAACCGCCGGTCTGACGACCGTTAGGCGTGGTACGAGCGACAGTTGCCTGTGCTGCACGCGCATTGTAGATCGGCTTTTCGCCAATGCGGGTGCCGTCGATGCGCAGGCCGGCGGTCAACGTCAGCTGCTTGTTGACTTCCCAGGTATCTTGCAGGAACAGGCCGATGTTTTTCAGCGAGAACGTCGCCACGGCATCGTCCAGCGTACGGCCTGCTTGTGGCACCTGATAGGTGTACGAGCTAGGACGGCCACGGCTGAAGTTTTCCAGCACGGCTGCCTGCAATTGCGCTGCCGTGGCAGAACCGCAGTTGATGGCGCCGAACGAATAGGCAAACGTGGCGCTGCTGTTAATACAGCCAAAGGTGTAGTTACCGTTGACGTTTTGCAGGAACGCATTATAGATATCGTTCTTGCTGTAGTCGGTGCCGAACTTGACTTCATGGTCGCCCAGTGACCATGTACCGGCTGCGTAGAAATCCTTCGTTTTGGTGCCAAGAATGTTACGCTGACGGCTCTGTTCAGTACCAAAGTTCAGGAAGCGGTTACCGGTAGCCAGGCTCGAAGGTGCGCCAGCTGGCAGCGCGCCGCTGAACTGCAGGCCGATTGCCGGCAGATAAGCGTTGTTGCGCGGTACGCTGTCGTAGTCGCGCGACGACACTTTGACTTCGGTCGAGAAGGTCGGGGTCCACTCGGCGGTCCATTGACCAACCAGGGTTTCCAGGCTCTTGTTCTGGTCATACCAGTACGAGCTCAGCGACAGGCCAGTGCCGGAAAAACCGGTGTAAATCGGCTCGGACTGTTCAGTCTTGGTGTAACGCAGCATCATGCGCTGGGTGTCGGTCAGATTCCAGTCCAGCTTGAGCAACTTTTCCGTCGCCGTGAATTCGGAACCTGCAGGAACTGCCGAAGTACCGGCATCGATACCGTATTTGTCCTTGGCAATAGCAACCGCGCTATCGATGGCGCCTTGGGTAATGGCAACGTTGGTCTGTGCGCTGCCGACAGGACCGAATGCTGGCGCGCCGCGCGAGCTGGTGGTTTTTTCGTAGTTGGCAAACAGGAACAGCTTGTCTTCGATCAGCGGGCCGCCCAGGGTAATACCCTTGGTGGTGTCTTTCGATTTTGGCGGTGCGTAATAAGTATCGTCGGTGCTGTTGTAACGGTCGCCCGACATGGTGTCGTTACGGAAAGCGTAGTAGACACTGCCCTTGACCTTGTTGGTGCCCGATTTGGTTACAGCGTTGACGTTCGCACCGGTGTAGCCTTTTTGGGTAACGTCATAGTTGGCAACGTTAACTTGCACCGACTGGATCGCTTCGATCGAGATCGGTTGTTTGCCAGTAGCCGTACCGGACGCTTCCAGGCCGAACGTGTCGTTTACGGCCACGCCGTCAATCGTCATCGAGTTGTAGCGCGAGTTTTGACCGGCAACGGAGATTTCGCCGCGCTCTTTGTCGGTTTGCGACAAGCGTGGGTCGGCGCGGGCATAGTCTTGCAGGCTGCGCGAGATCGATGCCTGGGTAGCCAGTTCGGTAGGGCCGATATTGGTGCCGGCACCCATGTTGTTACGGTTAAACACCTGGTTGCGGATGGCATTGGTGCTGACTTTCACCACTTGCATGTCGGAGCCCAGCGTGGCGTCGACGTTGGCTGTTTCCGCCAAGGCGATATATACGCCTTCGCGTTTTTCAACCACGCCATTCTTGGTAATGGTAATGGTGTAAGGACCGCCAGCGCGCAGGCCGCGTGCAACATAACGGCCTTCTGCATCGGTGGTCACGTTGCTGGCCGAACCGGACTCAACGTGAACGATATTGACTTGCGCGCCAGCTGCCGGCTTGCCGTCAGTGGCCGAGATACGGCCGCCAATGGAAGACGTAGTGTTCTGTGCGAACGATGGTGCCGCTGCCAGTGCAATAGACAGGCTTAACGCGATTTGCGTCAGCCGAAGTCGCTTGTGATTGATCATCTTTAACCCCAGAAAAGACTATTATTTTTTGAAAATCCTGGATTGCCCACCGTCCGGCTGCGCCGCACAGCAACACAAACACAACATTTCCTCTTTACGATGCTGCAACTGTTACGCCGGCTGGACTGGCTGCGGTCCTGACAAGACCATCACAAAACGCCGCTCCACACATCACAACTATTCCTATCCAGACAATTACGGCGGAAGAAAACTGCGACCGATCCGTACGACCCAGGGCGCTAGCACCTGTGTCATTCATCCCACATGCTTACCCGGCTAACATGGCAAGCCGCGAGTGTAATTGTTAAATATTTCAAGACTGTGACACGGCGGCAAAATACAGAAGAATGTCGTCATTTAGCTGCGCGACTGTTTGTTTCACTCTGTATCTCACCTTTATTTACTGCAAATACCCATCTTCATACGATATCGCCCAGATGAATTGTGACTTTTTAATATCATCTTCATCTCACTATGCATCATCAAAAAATGGATGACAAATACGATTTTTTTTACATATTTATATATTTAAAATATAAATAGCATAGGGTAACTAGCTGGATTGATATCGTGATGACAGCGTCCGGGCTTATGGCGCGTGATTATAAATGAGCAATATGTACTTGAAATTGATTCATCCATGAAATCGGATAAAGTCGTGTATCTGCCGTTAATTGTGTCGCATGGCCGCCACAAAATTAACAAAATAACAGCATGGCATTTAAGATGAAGAATAAAAAATGGCCGGAAAATCCGGCCATTTAAGAGTATCGGTTGCGAACGTCACGCAACTTACGGTTTGCCACCCTTGCCTGCCTTGTCGGCCGCGGCAATTTGCGCTTCAAAACGGGTAAAACGGGCATCAAGCGCTTTCAGCAAACGCTGCTTGTCCGCTTCCGCCAGGAAGGAATAGCGCAGGCTGTTATACGACAGCTTTTTGATTTCCGCATAATCGGTCTTGTACTGGCTGGCAAACAGCACGTATTCGTTCGACAAGGTATTGCGCGAGACGCCCGCGTCATCGGTGGAAATGACGAACGGCACGCCATACTTGCGGTACAGGGTGATCGGATGTGCCTGCCCCTTGATACCGAGTATGTAATCATTGCTGGTCAGATTCACTTCCACGGGGATGCCCCGTTCGCGCATCTTCTGCATGGTCGACAGCGCATTGTTTTCGTACGCGATATCCATGCCGTGGCCGATACGGTCGGCGCCCGCCACATCGACGGCTTCGGCGATATGGAATGCCATGCCTTCCGGCGGCACCATGCCCAGCGCCAGCTCGCCGGCGTGCAGGGCGATCTTCACGTTTGGATATTTGGCCTTGAGGAACTTGAACATTTCCATGTGCAGGCTGTAATCGCGCATGGACACATTCACGCTTTCCTGGCCCACGATGTTCACGCCCACCAGCAGCGGATTCAGGCTGGCGGCCTTGAATGCGGCCACCATGGACGAGAACACTTGCGATGGCGACAGGAAGCGCAGCACATACGCCTGGTAACGCATGGTGAAGTTCACATCGTCGATGCCGGCGCTGCTGGCGTTGACGTTGTCATTGTAGGCGGTGATGCTTTTCTGGAAGCTGGCATCCTGCTCCAGATTCTGCGTCCAGTTGGCCAGCACGGCTTGCAACGCTGCCGGCTGCAAGCCCGGCGCCAGCACCTGCTGGTCGAACTGCGCGTTTTGCACGAATGGCGACAGCTCGAAGATCGTCTCGATGTAGCTGAGGTTTTCCGCGATGGCGCGCTGCTTCAGGGTTTTCAGGCCGTCGGCCGTGTTGCTCGACGCGACGGGACCGAAGTAGCCGAAGGTGTCAAAAAAAGTGCGGTCCGGCGGCGTCTGGATGGCGCTGTGGTTATAGAAATCCTTGGTCGACCAGCGCTGCAGCAATTCCGCATACAGGCCCGCGTCGGCAAACACTTCCGTGGACGACAGGCAGCCACGCTGCGCGGCTGGTTTGGCGCGCTCGGCCGCCACGACGTCCTTGTTGCTTTCGATGCGGTACGTTGTCTTGTTGACGCAATAGTTTTCCTTGTCGACCCAGTCGAGGAATTGCTCGGCGTAGATGGCGCCCGAGTAATGGTGATGCAAGTCGCCGCCCTTGGGCATCATGGAAAAGAACAGGCTCAGCTCGGCTGTCTTCGGCTGCGCACCAGCAAGCAGGGCGGCGAAATGGCGCGCGGTGGCCGCTTCGTTGGAAGACGGGGTGGGCACGGCTTTGGCGGCCTGCGCCGTTCCGGTCAATGCCAGCGCGGCGCCAAGCGCCAGGCCAGTGAGTTTCTTGTGCATTCGCGTTCTCGCTCAGGATAATTCGTGTTGAACAACGGGTAGGTCAGCCCTGCCCCCGCACATGCACGCATTGCCCGCCCGAATAGGTGGCGGCCACGGCGCGGTCATCGCCCAGCAGCGCAAAGACAAACAGCAATTCCTCCAGGCTTTGACAGCCAGCCGTGCGGCGCTCGAGGAGCGGCGTCGATTGCTTGTCGAGCACGATGAAGTCCGCTTCCGTGCCTGTCGTGAAATTGCCCAGAGTGCCTTCCAGCTGCATGGCGCGCGCCGCGCCCAGGGTCGCCAGGTAAAACATGCGCAAGGCGGGCAGATAGCTGCCTTTCAAGCGTGCTACTTTATAGGCTTCGTTCATTGTTTGCAACATTGAGAACGAGGTGCCGCCGCCCACATCGGTGGCCAGCGACAGCAGCACTTTCGCCGCATCGGCCCGCTCGAAATCGAACAGGCCGCTACCGAGGAACAGGTTGGACGTAGGACAAATGGCGGCCGCCGACGACGTTTCCGCCATGCGCGCGCGGTCGCGCTCATCGAGCCAGATGCAATGGCCGAACATGGCGCGCGGGCGCAGCATGCCGTAGTGGTCATACACATCGAGGTAGCTGCGCGCCTGCGGGTGCAGCTCGCGTACCCAGCGGCATTCATCCTCGTTTTCCGACACGTGGGTTTGCAGATACGTATCCGGATAGGCGCGCGCCAGCTCGCCCGCCAGATGCATCTGTTCATTCGTCGAGGTCGGCACGAAACGCGGTGTGATCGCATACAGCGAGCGGCCTTGCTTGTGCCAGCGCCGGATCAGCTCTTCGCTTTCGCGCGCGCCTGACTCGGCCGTATCGCGCAGGAACTCGGGGCAATTGCGGTCCATCATGACCTTGCCCGCCACCATGCGCAAGCCGCGCGCCTCGCTGGCGCCAAAGAAGGCATCGACCGATTGCGGATGCACGCTGCCATATACCATCGCCGTGGTGGTGCCGCAGCGCAGCAGTTCGTCGAGGAAAAATTCGGCTACGTTGCGCGCATGCTCGGGATTCTCAAACGCGCGCTCGGTGGGAAAAGTGTACGTTTCCAGCCATGGCAGCAAGCCCGGCGCGGGCGAGGCGATCATCTCCGTCTGCGGGAAGTGCAAGTGCGTATCGATGAAACCGGGCACGATCAGCTTGCCGCGGTAATCGACGATCTGCGTGCCGGGCGGCAAGGTCGCCTGCAGTTGCGCGTAATCGCCGGCTGCCACGACCTTGCCATCGGCCACGATCAGCAAGCCATCCGCATGCCAGGCATGCGCCTCCTCGCTGAAGGCGGGATCGGCGTGGAAGTGCAGCAAGCTGGCTCGGTAAGCTTGCAATGTGGCAGGAACAATCGGCATGACTTCTTTCTATAACGGGTGAATGGCGGCGCGTGTTGGGCGACGCCGTGGCGCACTGGCAGAGGCCAGCCGCAGCGGTGCGGCCAGGGCGGCAGCGGCCGCCTCTTCCCACACCATCAGTAATTGACAGGCAACGGACGCGGCGATCACGGCCGGCGCCTTGTTGCGGATGCCAGGCATGCCGATCGGGCAGACCATGGCGGCAATGCGCTCATCCGGCACGCCGCGCGCCTGCAGGCGGTGCTCGAACTGCTTGCGTTTCGTGTGCGAACCGATCAGCCCGAACCAGCCCGCATCCTCACGCTCCATGATGGCTTGCGTCAAGCGTTGATCAAGCGCATGGCTGTGCGTCATGACGAGAAAACTGCCACTGGGTGGCGCCATAGCGACAAATTCCTCGGGCGTATCGGTGGCGGCGATGCGTACATTATCAGGTAGTTGCGTGGGAAACATGCCTTCACGCTCATCGACCCAAGTGATATTACAGGGCAAGTGGGCCAGCGCACGCACGATGGCGGCGCCCACGTGGCCGGCGCCGAACAAGGTCAAATGGGCACGTGGCGCCAGGCAAGGGTCGACCAGCCAGCGCCGCCCTTTGCTATCCTGAGCGACATGGGCTGTGCGCTCGCGCAAAAACGTGTCAGGCGCCTGTTCGCCAGTGCCGGCGATCAAGCTACCAGCAACATCGAACAGCGCCGAGGCGGGTTCACCGTCGAGCGCGGTGACTTTCCAGCTGTCGTGCTGGCGGCGTTCGCGCAAGGCGGCCAGCAACGCATTCAGGCTGGCATCGACATACTCGAACGCCAGGTGGACGACGCCGCCGCAACATTGTCCCAGGCTGGGGCCCAGCGCGAAACGCTCGAGCCGCGCATGGGTATCGCTCGTGAACAGCATGGTCTTGGCAATTTCCACGGCGCGCAATTCCAGGTGGCCGCCACCGATGGTATCGACCTGGCCATCGAGACTGACGCGCATCTTCGCACCCGCCTCGCGCGGTCCGGAACCTTCGACCAGGGCGACCGTCACCAGCACGGATGCCTGCGTGTCGTCGTCCATCGCTGTCAGCCAGTCGCTCATCTTCTGCTCCTATGCGCCGGCATGCGCCGCTTGCACGGCCATCACCGCCTTGAGGATTTCCTCGCTGGTGGCGGGCGCATTGAGCGGTGGCTGTGCGGCGTGATGGCCCACGCTGGAAATGGCGTCGCGGATGGCAAAAAAGACGGAAAACGGTAGCAGCAGCGGCGGCTCGCCCACGGCTTTGGAACGGTGGATGCTGTCCTCCACGTTGCGGTTCTGGAACAGCTTGACGCGAAAATCTTCCGGGCAATCGGAAATGCCGGGAATTTTGTACGTCGACGGCGCGTGCGTCATCAGCTTGCCCGCCGCATTCCACCACAGCTGCTCCGTCGTCAGCCAGCCCATGCCCTGGATAAATGCGCCCTCCACCTGACCCAGATCGATGGCAGGATTCAAGGACTGGCCCGCATCGTACAAGGCGTCCGCACGCAGCAGCTTCCATTCGCCCGTCAAGGTATCGACCACCACTTCGGCCACGGCCGCGCCATACGCATAGTAGGAAAACGGATGGCCCGTCATCGTCTTCGCATCCCACGACAAGCCAGGCGTGGCATAAAAACCGTCCGACCACAGTTGCACACGAGCCAGATACGCCTTCTGCACCAGCTCGGCAAACGGCACGGTGTGGCCATTGACGTGGATATGGTTGTCGAAGAAGCGCACAGCGCCCGTTTCGTCGCCGTACAGTTTGACCGCGTAATCAGCCAGGCGTTCACGGATCTGGCGCGCCGCGTCCTGCGCCGCCTTGCCGTTCAGGTCGGCGCCGGTGGAGGCCGCCGTGGCCGACGTGTTCGCCACCTTGCTGGTATCGGTGGCCGTGGCGCGCACCTTGTCCAGGTCCAGGCCCAGTTCGTGCGCCACCACTTGCATGACCTTGGTATTGATGCCCTGTCCCATTTCCGTGCCGCCATGGTTGACCAGCACGGAGCCATCGACATAAACGTGCACGAGAGCACCGGCCTGGTTCAGATGCGTGACGTTGAAGGCGATGCCGAATTTCAAGGGCGTAAATGCCAAGCCCTTTTTCAGGATGGGGCTGGCCTCGTTGAAGGCATCGATGGCGCGGCGGCGTGCGCGATAATCGCTGCTCGCTTCCAGTTCGGCGACGAGCTCATGAATAACGTTGTCGACGATTTTCTGCCCGTACGGCGTGACGTTGCGTCCTTCTACATCGTTGCGCCCATAGAAATTGAGCAGGCGGATATCGAGCGCATCGCGTTGCAAATGGCGGGCGATTTCATCGATGACGTACTCGATGGCAATGGCGCCCTGCGGCCCGCCGAAGCCCCGGAATGCCGTGTTCGACTGCGTATTCGTCTTGCCGCAGGCGGCGCGGATATCCACGTCCGACAGGTAATAGGTGTTGTCGAAATGGCAGACGGCGCGCGTGGCGACGGGGCCGGACAAGTCGGCCGAATAGCCGGCGCGCGTGGTCATATCGACCTTGGCGGCAAGGATACGGCCTTCATCGTCGTAGCCCACTTCGTATTCATAATAAAAACAGTGGCGCTTGCCCGTCACCAGCATGTCGTCGTCGCGGTCGGCGCGCAATTTGACGGGACGCTTCAGTTTCGCCGCCGCAATCGATGCGGCCGCCGCCCACAGGGCCGACTGCGATTCCTTGCCGCCGAAACCTCCGCCCATGCGCCGGCATTCGACGGTGATGTTGTGCGAATGCACGCCCAGCGCATGCGCCACCACGTGCTGCATCTCGCTCGGATGCTGAGTCGAACACAGCACCAGCATGCCCTGCGCTTCTTTCGGGATGGCGTAGGAAATCTGTCCTTCCAGATAAAACTGTTCCTGCCCACCTACATACAGCTGCCCCTTGACCACGTGCGGCGCGTCCTCGAACGCGGCCTGGTAGTTGCCGCGTGTCAGCTGCATCGGCGGCAGCACGTACGATTGAGCGGCCTTGGCCGCTTGCGGCGTCATGATCGCGGGTAATTCCTCATACGACACCTGCGCCAGGCGAGCGGCGCGGCGCGCATGGTCATGCGTATCAGCCACCACGATGAAGATAGGCTGGCCCACGTATTGCACCAGTTCCGCAGCCAGGATGGGGTCGTCATGGATGATGGGGCCGCAATCATTGGTGCCGGGAATGTCATGTGCCGTATAGACGGCGACAACACCGGCAGCAGCGCGCACGGCGGACAGGTCCATGGCCGTGATGCGTGCGTGGGGCTTTTGCGACAGGCCCAGCGCCGCGTGCAAGGTGCCTTGCAGTTCGGCGATATCATCCGTGTACGTGGCTTGCCCCAACACATGCATTTGCGCCGATTCATGGGGGCTGGGCTTGCCCACGGCGGCCCAGGCGGCCGCTTGCAATTCGGGCGTGGCAGGATGGTTCATGCTGGTCCTTTCAGGCGCGGCAAGCGTAGGCGTTGACGGCAGTGCGCAGCAGCGGCGCACCGGGGCGGGTTTCCAGCCAGAAGCGGCGCAGCAGGTTTTGCGCCGTCGTCATGCGGTAGGTGTTCGACGCGCGCATATCAGACAAGGGCGCGTAATCGTCGGCCAGCAAACGCATGGCAATGACGAGGATATCCTCATTCCACGCCTGCCCCCGCAAAAACGCTTCCGTTTGCGCGGCGCGCTGCGGCGTGGCCGCCATGCCGCCAAAGGCGATGCGCGCATCGATGATGCGCTCGCCCTCGAGCTGGAAGGCGAACGCGGCGCACACGGCCGAGATATCCTGGTCGAAGCGTTTCGCCAGTTTATACGTGCGGAAATGTACATCAGCACGCGGCAAAGGCACGCGTACGGCTTCGACGAATTCGCCGGGCTGCAGATCCTTCTTTTGATAGCCAAGATAAAAATGTTCCAGCGGCATGATGCGCTGGCCCACAGATCCACGCAACACGATCTCGCTGCCCAGCGCAATCAGCCACGGCATCGAGTCGCCGATCGGTGAGCCATTGGCCACATTGCCGCCCAAAGTACCCGCGTTGCGGATCGGCAAGGAAGCAAAGCGCTGCCACAGTTCCGACAGCTCATCGGGATAATGCTGGCACAGTGCCGCATAAGCATCGTTGAGGCTGGCGCCGGCGCCAATCTGCAGCTTGCCATCGTCCACGGCGATGCTTTTCAGTGCGGCTACGTTGCCAAGATAAATGATGTCGCCCAGGTCGCGCAGTTGCTTGGTCACCCACAAGCCCACATCGGTGGAGCCAGCCAACAGACACGCTTGCGGCTTTTCCGCGCGCAGCGTCACCAGTTCCTCAATGGTGCGCGGCGCGTGGAAGTGCTGGCCGTCATGTTCATAGGTGGTCGCGCTGCCGCGCTGCAGCGCCTGCAATTGCACTCGCAACGCATCGCGGTCGAATGCCACATGTGGCAGTTCGCCCATGCGTCTGGCCGCATCGATGATGGGCCGGTAGCCCGTGCAGCGGCACAGATTGCCCGACAGGGTGTCGTCGATTTCACAGCGCGTGGGCGTCTCGCCGTTTTTTTCCAGATACATGCCCCACAGGGACATGACAAAACCAGGTGTGCAAAAGCCGCACTGGGAACCGTGGCATTCGACCATCGCCTGCTGCACCGGGTGCAGGGCGCCGTCGGACTGCTGCAAGTCTTCCACGGAAAACAGGGCCCTGCCATCGAGTGTGGGTGTAAGCTGGATGCAGGCGTTGACGGCTTTCATCTCGACCTGGCCATCCACCAGGCTGCCGATCACCACCGTGCAGGCGCCGCAATCGCCCTCAGCGCAGCCTTCCTTGGTACCAGTGCAATGCAAATCCTCGCGCAGGTGCTGCAACACAGTCTGCGTAGGGGCGGCGTCGCGTACTTCCTGTACGGCACCACGGTAGTAAAAGCGGATCGGTTCTGACATGCTGGCCTCGGTATAGTCCCAGTATAGGAGATTAACACCGGCATACGGGACAACTATATGCAGAGACTGATTTTACTTATCATCCCATCTCAATAGAACTCACTCCTGGAACGGATGCGTCGCATGCCAATGTTCGGCAATATCGATGCGGCGCGTGATCCACACCTGCTCATGGCCCTGCACATAGTCGAGGAAGCGCGCCAGCGCCGCGGCCCGTCCAGGCCGCCCCACCAGACGGCAATGCAAGCCTACGGACAACATCTTCGGTTGATTCAAGCCGTTCGGATCGCCTTCCGCGTACAGCACATCAAAGGCATCTTTCAGATAGTCGAAAAACTGCGTGCCCGAATTAAAGCCCTGCAGGGCGGCAAAGCGCATGTCGTTCGTATCCAGGGTATAAGGCACGATCAGCTGCGGCTGCACCGCCGGCATGCCGGCGGCATCCGTGTAGGCCACTTTTTCCCAGAATGGCAGGTCGTCGCCATAATAATCGGCGTCATAGCGGAAACCGCCATGTTCGACCACCAGTTTGCGCGTATTCGGCGAATCGCGTCCCGTGTACCAGCCTTGCGGGGCGGATCCCGTCAATTCGCGGATGATCTGCACGGCTTCGCGCATGTGTTCACGTTCCGTTGCTTCATCCATGTTTTGATAGGAAATCCAGCGCAAGCCGTGGCAGGCAATCTCGTGACCCAGTTGCTGGAAGGCGGCCACCGCCTCCGGATTGCGTTTCAAGGCCATCGATACGCCAAACACCGTCAGGGGCAGGCGCCGTTCCTCGAACATGCGCAGCAAGCGCCATAAGCCGGCGCGCGAACCGTATTCGTAAATCGACTCCATGCTCAGGTGGCGCGCGGGAAAAGCGGCCGCGCCGATCATTTCCGATAAAAACGTTTCCGACGCAGGATCGCCATGCAGCACGCTATTTTCCGCCCCTTCCTCGTAATTGAGGACGAACTGCAGCGCGATGCGGGCCTTGCCCGGCCATTGCGGATGGGGTGGCGTACGGCCATAGCCGATCAAGTCGCGTGGATAATGTTCGTAATTGTTCATGCGGAGGCGCGCCTATAGGAGGACAATGTTGGCTATATGCCCAATCATATAGCCCGGCGCAGTCACCGGTATATGATTTGCACGATAAGCACATTCACTCACCCTATATACAGGATAGCAAATGGGAAAACTCAGCACGCATGTACTCGATATCGCCCACGGCAAGCCGGGAGCCGGCGTCAAGGTAGCCCTGTTTTCAGTCGCGCCGGAAGGAAAGGTGTTATTGAAGATGGATATGACCAATAGCGACGGCCGCTGCAGCACGCCATTGCTGGAGGGCGACAGCATGAAGGCGGGCCAATATGAACTGGTGTTCAACGCAGGCGACTATTTCGCCGCCCAAGGGGTGGAACTGCCATCGCCCCGCTTCATCGACCTGGTCACCCTGGCCTTCGGCATCGCGCATACGGATGAAAATTATCACGTGCCGCTAGTGGTATCGCCTTGGTCGTATTCGACCTATCGCGGTAGCTGATCCCGCGATGCCAACAATGTTGTCGGATTACGCGCTACGCACCTCGGCGGCCCCGCTAATCCGACCTACCCGCCATCCAATAAACGTAGGTCGGCTTAGCGCGCAGCGCGTAAGCCGACACCACCCGCAGCGCCAAACAAAACCACCAGACGAAAAAAAACCCCAACCGGATCACCGGAAGGGGTTTTTTCGAATAACAAGCCTGAC
>NZ_LBCO01000034.1:0-815 GCF_000988085.1 Janthinobacterium sp. KBS0711
CTGGGCATCGTCAAAGCCTATGTCGAAGCGCAGGGACTCGATTTCCTGAACGGCGGCACGGCCTGGATCGGTAAGCGCTTCTACTACCGTCCTGACATCCACATGCTGGATCTGCAATACATCAACATGAACGGCACGGGCGCCGGGCTGGACCGCATTCCTGCCGGTCCTGGTAAATTCTCGTATGCCTTCTTCAAGGACAACGACATCAACGACCGCAATGCCGACGGCACCATCCGTGGCACCAAGTCGGCCGTGCGCCAGAACTTCATCTACGGCGAAATCCCCGTCAATGAAAACGGCACGCTGGACCTGGCCGCGACCTACATCATCGGCGAAGGCAAGGACACCGACGCTTTTGGCGAAAAGCACAACGGCTGGCAGTTGTCGGCATTTCACCGTCAAGGCAAGGTATTTGGCGGCGGCAATACCTTCGGCGTGCAGTACGGCGTCGGTCCTGGCACGGGCAAGGGCGCGCAGTTCGGCGCATCGGGCGACACCGGTTTCGGTTCGGATGTGAAACGCACGCGCATCTTCAATGACATGGCGATCCAGCCGATGGCCAACTTCGGCATGGAATTTGTCGCCCTGTGGCAAAAAGACGAGTCGAAAGCCACCGGTTCCTCGACCTGGACCTCGGTCGGCGTGCGTCCCGTGTACGCGTTCACCGACAACTTCAAGCTGGTGGGCGAACTGGGCACGGACCGCGTGACGCAATCGGGCGGCCAGCCAGCCAAGCGCTTGACCAAGCTGACCATCGCACCGACGATCTCCGCCGGTCCTGGCCTGTGGTCGCGTCCTGAACTGCGCGCTTT
>NZ_LBCO01000035.1:0-18305 GCF_000988085.1 Janthinobacterium sp. KBS0711
GCACCTCGGCGCCCAAGTACAGGAATACGGCCAGCGCCACGAAGCCGAAGATGGTCAGTTGGCGGCTGTCGGTGAGGAAATGCCAGATTCGTCGCAGCATGATAAGCCCAGGGTGAGGTCGCACAGCAGGAGGAACGCCGCCGCGCAGCGAGGCGGATTCGGCCCATGCTGACAGCAATGCGGCGCGCCTTTTTGACATACGACAAGTACCGGGCGCCAGTGCGGCAGGCCCCGGCAGGCCATTGATGCTACGCAAGCAAACTTGCAGCGGTGAAATTCGGCCACCTACGCGGCGCTAGAATGGCTGGCGCGGCTTACTTGCCCAGCACGCGCGGTTGCGGCAATTCCGTGTGGCCGAAATCCATCATGGTCCAGCGCCCGCCCCAGCGCAGGCCCACCGATTCGGCCGTCACGCCATATAAACGGTAGCCACGCATGGCCCAGGCATTTTTTTCAGAAATGATGAGCTTTCCTTCATGCATGAATGCGCAATCGGCCGCCAAGCCATACTGGTGATAGCTTTGAAACGCCCTCGCGTTCGTCACGTTCGGGCCGGCCGCCGCCAATTGATCCTGGCGCGCGGGACTGCGGTAGCCTTCCAGCAAAACCATGTCGTAGCCATGCACGTCTTTCATGATCTTGAAGACCAGCAGCAGGCGCTGCGCGAAATCGTGGTCGAGCAATTGCCAGTTGCGGCTGGCGCCGCCCAGCAGCGGGCGCAGCTGCGTTACTTCCGCCGTGGAAAACAGCAGCGGCGGCAGGGTCAAAGGCGGCACCAGCTGCTCGCCTTTCAGCAAGTCGCTGACCTGGTCATTGATGACGTGTTGCTGATCGGCATAGCCGCGCAGGGCGATGCGGTCGCTGGACAGCCAGGCCAGCAGCGGCGGCACGATGACCAGCACGCTGCCTGCCAGGCTCAGCCAGCGATGCCGCCACAGCAGTTGCCAGGCGCGCGCCATGCCCGAGCCCGTGTGCCATTGCATGCGCTGCCACTGCGCGCCGCCGCCCCGCTGCAGCCCTTGCGCGCGCCGCTGCATGCGCCAGCCCAGGTTGACGAGCGTGTGCAGCACGATGGCGCGGCCGCCGGGAAACAGCAGCAGCCAGCAGGCAAGACAGGCCAGCAGGAAATACATCAGGACCAGGGCGACGAACATGGGGCGCTCCGTGACGGGAATCGGCGGGGCCGGGCAATCCATTGCTCGGCGGTATCGCTAGATCGTAGGCGTGCGCGGCCCGCATGAGCGCGGTTTACATCAAGGTCAGTCGAGTTTGATCCACTGCGGAGGTGATATTTTGTCTTTACTGAAAACCGGGGATGGTCAGATGCGCGGTCCTGACCTGCTGGGCAAGGCCGGCGCGGCTGGCGCGTGCATCGATGGCCAAGGCATCCTGTCGCAGCTCGAACACGGCGTCGCCGCGCCTGCGGCCAAGCCGGCCCTGCGCTGGCGCCCCGGCTGGCGGCACGGGGCCGCTGGCGCGCTGGGACTGGCGGTGCTGCTCACGACCGTGCTCGCTTACGACACGGACGTCTTGCCCCTGCCGCCGGTACCCGCCAAGGCCATGGCGCCGCCCGCAATGCCGGCGCCAACGCTGCTGCCGCACACGGAGCAGGCCGCCACCATCGTCAATACGGCAGGACCGCCCTTGCCCGAGGTGGCAGCCGTGAGCGTGTCACCCAAGAGGCCGCCACCCGTGCGCCAGGCGGCGGCGCGTCCTCAGGGGACGAGGCCGGCTGCCGCGCCTGGCGACAGCGACGTTGCCTTGCTGACGGCGATGGTGGCCCATGCGCACCGGCAGGAAGGCCCAGCAAAGCCCGTACGCGATGTGGTGCTGCGCAAACAGGAAGAGGAAACGGCGGAACTGTTGCAGCGCTGTCAGCAGCTGGGCCTGATCGAAGGCATGCTGTGCCGTTCGCGCATCTGTTCGGGCCGCTGGGACAGTGATCCCGCCTGCCATTGAATGCCTGGGTGAACATCAGGCGCGCTCGGACACTTCGATCAGGTTGCGGTCCGGGTCGCGCAGATAGATGGAGCGGATGGGCCAATTGGCGCCCGTGCGGGCCACCGGCCCTTCCTCGATGGCAATGCCCAGCGCCGCCAGGTGGGCGATGAAGACGTCCAGCGGTACGGCGGCGATGAAGCACAGGTCCAGCGAGCCGGGCGTGGGCAAGTCCGCCTTGGGCAGGAATTCCTTGCCGGCCTCATGCAGATTAATTTTTTGCGCACCAAACTTGAAGGCGTGGCGGCCGGCGCCAAACGTTTCGATCTGCATGCCCAGCACGCGCGTATAAAAATCGATGCAGGCCGCCTTGTCGCGGGTCGTCAATACCAGGTGATCGAGGTGGTCTATCATGTGTTTCTCGGGTGAGTAGCCGCGTCCATACGGCCTTGCAAAAAACCTTCCATCAGCGCCAGCAACGCCTGCGGCTGCTCCTGGTGCGGCGTATGGCCGCACTGCTCCACCATGGCGGGCATGGCGTTGAGCGCCTGCGCCACGATGGTGTCGACCTGGGCCGCGCTGCCGTACTGGTCTTCGCTGCCCTGCACCACCAGCGCCGGGCACTCGACGGAGGGCAGCAGGTATTCGATGTTCCAGAACTGGAAGCCATAGCTGAGCCAAGTGTCCGACCAGGCCTTGAAGATGCTCTCCGTCTTGTCGCCATGGTATTTCGCCAGCGCACGCAGCTTGCCCGCGCCAAACGCCGCGTCCGCCACGCGGATGCCATCGAGCGTGATGCCTTCGACAAACACGTGCGCCGCCTCGGTAATGATGCCGCGCAAGCGTGGCGGCTGCTGCGCCGCATAGATCAGGGCGATGCTGCCGCCATCGGAATGGCCGACGAGAAAATGGTCCTGTCCCGGCAGCAGTGCCGCCAGCACTTGCGGCAGCTCGCACAACGCGTAGTCGTGCAAATAATGGAGCTGGCGGCGCGCCGTCAGCGGCGACGATTGCCCATAGCCGTGACGGTCGTACAGCAAGCCGCGACAGCCCGTGGCCTGGCATAGCTGCGCGGGAAAATCTTTCCACATCGCACAGCAACCGAGTCCCTCGTGCAGGAATACCAGGCAGGGCTTGGCGGGGTCGCCTTCAATCAGTTCGTAATAGATATCGGTTTCGGCACTCAGGTTCAGTATCGGCATGGGCTAGGCTCGCAACGGGTTCCGTATCGGCAGGTCGTCTGGGCCTATTGTGCCATTGTCCTGCACGGCATGCGTGGCCCCCCGTAAAAATAGCCTGCTGGAAAAGATCTTGCCCCTTGCCCGCAAGGTGTTTGCGCCAGCACAAGCGAGCGCCGCTTTTCCGGCCGCCCGGCGCGCTTTCTCACTCTGTGTACGCCTAGAATGAATTACTCCAACAGCATGGAGCAGGCGGCTACCTTATCAGCCAGGACGTGACACTGGCCGTCACGGCAACACAGATAGGGCGTCTTGCCGCACGACGACAGGCGCGGCGTCCAAACTATCGATCAGGAGTACATCATGGAAATGAAAGTAGAACACCGCACCGGCAGCAACCTGGCACTGGAAGAAACCGATGCGCCGATGGAACAGGAAGGCCAGGCCGCAAAAGGCGCGGCCGCACAGGACTTGAACCTGAGCGCCGCCGCCTTCACCACCTACTACACGTGGACGGCCAATGGCGTGCATCCCTCGGTCAACTTCGCCAATGCCAACGTGAAAGCCAATTCGCGCGTATTGCTCAACATCAGCGAGTATGGCGCGACTCCGCAGGACCGTTTCATCGGCTCAGCCCGCATGGCCGTGTACAACATCGCGCCGTATAACGGCGGTTTCCGCGCCTGGGTCGATATCTCGTGGGGCAGCCCGCTCAAGGTGCGTTTCGACGTGTTTGTCGATCCCTGATCCGGGAAACACTGCGCATGCCGTCGATGCACTGACGGGATGACAAGCGTGGATGGAAACCATGCGCGCATGACAAAAAAGGCCACGTGTTGCCACGTGGCCTTTTGCTGCTGCTTGTTCTGGCTCCCCGACCTGGACTCGAACCAGGGACCTGCGGATTAACAGAACGGGGCTCCCCGGAGCCTATGGGCAGCAAGTCGAAGAAACGCAACGAGTTTTTCAGCCCTGCCTCCGTCGCCCCTCAAGGACCGACCTAATACCGAGACAATATGGCTGCTGCCATGGCATAGCTGGCGAAAAGTTGATGCAGGTCAAGGACTTATCGCTGCCGAACTCCGAACGGGAGCCGAGACCTTGAAACTTATTGTAGCCTTGGCAGTAATCAGCCATGTCAACTACCAACTCCGCCTAAATGACACGCAAAAGAACTCAGTCCTTACGTCCCAAAATAGGTGGATATATCTCTTCGATTATTACTCGAGCAGACTCAACTTGTTCAGATGTTAGTTCCGGATCTAGATTCGATTCAATTTCATTGATGTTGATTTGCAGCGAAATCTGACCCACTTTGCCGCATAATTTGCACACGAAACTGACCCACGTTTAAGACACAATCCTACTCACGACATTGAGTGGGGAATTGGAGTGATCGACGTGGCATTACTAGGCATTATTCGACGCTGGCATATTCGTGACCAGATACCATTGAGAGAGATAGCCAGGCGTTTGGGTATCTCCAGAAACACCGTCCGGCGCTACCTGCGCTCAGAAACCATAGAGCCAGCCTACGCTGAGCGGCGCTCCAGCCGCGCCATCGACAAATACGCGTTCCAACTTTCAGCGTTCCTCAAGACTGAGGCGGCTAAGTCACGCAAGCAGCGGCGCACGCTGAAGCAGATCCATGAGGACTTGAAGGAATTGGGGTTCGAGGGGTCTTACGACAGGGTCGCGGCGTTCGCGAGGGTGTGGCGGGAGGGTCAAACTGAGAGGGTCAATCCTGCCAGCAAACGAACAGTTTGCAATACATGCGTTGGCGTTCTTGTTGCGAGAAATTGGCTGGGTTATTTGAGGTGTCAGGGTACGAGGATGCCCCTGTATCTTCTGCATTTTGATGGAGAGTGGAAGCTATGTACGAAGATTACCGCAAGGTCATTGTAGAAACCTACCGAAATGCTGGGGAGCCGTCTGGCGCATCTTTACGGGCACGACCATTGCCTGGCCAAGGACTCTCGACCAACCTGAACGTAGAGTGCTCATCCAAAATGCGCAACGCTCATCCGATCGGCACAAAGTTTCTAATTCACGCAAAATTGACAGATAGAGAAGGTGGCACACAATTTCTCTATTCTTCATTTCGATGGAAATACGAAGTGCTTTCTGATGAAGTAGCCAGAACACTACTGGAAAACCAAACCAACTCGAACTCAGCCACGCGAGCCCAGCCGTAGGCCTGCCCCATGCCACTAACGCAGCAGCCCCACCACGGCCCACTATGTGCAAATAAACAGGCCTATGGAATGCAAAAGGGACACCCGGGTAGACGCGCACCCCGCCTTGACGCCTCACCCGCTCCAGCCTGTCGCTGCGGTTCGGTCGCGCTGCCCTGTGTCCCGGCCAACATCAAGAGCCCTGCAGGCTGCCTCCCTGCGCCAACGGAAGCCAGCCCTAGGGGTAGGCGATCCCAACAGCCCAACGGCCTCACCCCGAGCCACTATGCGCAAATAAACGGCCCCCTGGAATGCAAAAAGCCCAACCGGGTAAGGGCTGGGCTCTAGGTCTTACAAAAATTCTGGCTCCCCGACCTGGACTCGAACCAGGGACCTGCGGATTAACAGTCCGTCGCTCTACCAACTGAGCTATCAGGGAAAGGAGGCCGAATTATATACGTCAAAATTTCCCATGTCCAGTTGTTGCTGCATGGTCAGCAAAACACGCTGCCAGGGAGCAAGCCTCGCCGGCTGGCTGCGCCCGTCTGCGCGGCGCCACGCAAGATAGTAGAATAGCCAGGCCTTGCCGACACGCAAGGCGCACAACGGCATGCCGTCAGCGGAGCGTCAACCACGCCGCCGCGCGGACATGCGCTTGCAAGGCTCGCCTTGCCCCTGGCTTACTGCTCTCACCCGACATGACAGAATCAAGCGCAAACCTGGTGGACAAAGCCGGCAGCGGCGACAGCTCGGCGGCAATTGCCGAGCATATCGCGGCCGCCATCATGGCGCGCCAATTGCCGCCCGGCACGCGGCTGCGCGAAGAAGCGCTGTGCCGGCTGTACGGCGTCAGCCGCACCAAGATCCGCGCCGCCCTGCTGAGTCTCTCGAAAGGCAAACTCATCCGCATGGTGCCCGACAAGGGTGCCTTCGTCAGCCAGCCGACTGAAGCGGAGGCGCGCGACATCTTTGCCGCGCGGCGCATCATCGAAGCAGCGCTGGCGCGCGAATTCGTCGCGCGGGCCAAGCCTGCCGACTACAGGATGCTGGAGCGGCATCTGAAAGCGGAACGCCAGGCGTTGGCGCAAGCGACGCCGCTGCGCTCGCAACTGCTGGGCGACTTCCACGTCTTGCTGGCCGATATCGCCGGCAACGCCGTGCTGGGCGATATCGTACGCGAACTGGTGGGCCGCAGTTCGCTCATCACCATGCTGTACCAGTCGGGCCACGCCGCCGCCTGCTCGTGCGACGAGCACGGCCGCTTTCTCGAGGCGGCGCGCAGCGGCGACGCGGACCTGGCGGCGCGCCTGATGGTCGAGCACCTGGCGCACGTGGAAGCGGCCCTGCGCTTCAACGGCAGCGCCGGCGAGGCAAAAAAAGACCTGGTGGCGGCCCTGCTGATGTAAGCCGCGCCATCAAAAAAGGCCGCCGATGCGGATGCACGGAGGCCTCATTACATGTCACATGCGACGAAAAAACCGCTATTCGCCCAGATAGATAAACTTGAACAGGAAGATGGCGGCAATGATGTAAGCCACCACCGACACCTGCTTGCCCTTGCCCGTCAACAGTTTCAATACGGCATAGGTGATGAAGCCGAACGCGACGCCGCTGGCCACCGAATAGGTAAATGGCATCATCAGTGCCGTGATGGCGGCAGGAATGCTTTCCGTGCTGTCATCCCAGTCGATGAAGGTCAGTTCGCGCAGCATCAGGCACGCCACATACAGCAGCGCTGGGGCCGTCGCGTATGGCGGCACCGTGTGCGCCAGCGGGGCGAAGAACAGGCTGCCCAGGAACAGCAGCGCGACGGCCACGGCCGTCAAGCCCGTGCGACCACCCGCTTGCACGCCGGCAGCGCTTTCCACGAAGGCCGTCGTGCTCGACGTGCCCAGGCAAGCGCCGGCGGCAATCGCCGTGCTATCGGCCAGCAAGGCCTTGTTCATGCGTTCCATCTTGCCGTCTTTTAATAAACCGGCACGGTTGGCCACGCCCATCAGGGTGCCCGTCGCATCGAACAATTCGACCAGGAAAAATACCAGCACCACGTTGACGATGCCGATCGACAGCGCGCCCATGATGTCGAGCTTGAACAAGGTCGGTTCGATGGCGGGCGGCGTCGAGACGATGCCGTTGAACTGGTTGCCGCCAAAGAAGAAGCTGGCAATCGTAATGGCGAGGATGCCGATCAGGATGGCGCCCGGCACTTTCAGGCGGTCCAGCGCGACGATGATGAAAAAGCCGAGGATGGCCAGGATGGGCGCCGCCTGGTGCAAGTCGCCCAGCGCGATGATGGTGGCCGGGTTCGACACCACCACGCCGGCGCTTTTCAGGGAAATGATCGCCAGGAACAAGCCGATACCGACGGTGATGGCCGTGCGCAGCGCGGGCGGGATGCTGTTGATGATCATCTCGCGTATCTTGAACAGGCTGACCAGGATGAACAGGCAGCCGGAAATGAAAACGGCGCCCAGCGCCACTTCCCAGCTCATGCCCATGCCTTTGACCACCGTGTACGAGAAGTACGCATTCAAGCCCATGCCCGGCGCCAGCGCGATCGGGTAGTTCGCGTACAAGCCCATGATCAGCGTGCCGATGGCGGCCGCCAGACAGGTGGCGACAAAGACGGAGTCTTTCGGCATGCCCGCGTCGCCGAGGATGGACGGGTTGACGAAGATGATGTAGGCCATCGTCAGGAACGTGGTCAGGCCGGCCAGCAGCTCCGTGCGCACATTGGTCCCGTTGTCCTTCAGTTTGAAATAGCGTTCCAGGAACTGCATGATTAACCCCTTGTTTTGGTAAAACCGCGCGCCAGGTCTTGGCCTAGCGCATTTTTTTCTTGCAATAACTAGTTACTTGGTCGCTGCGCCGGCCGGCTTGAAGGCCCACCAGCGGCTGCCTGCGAAATTCCAGACCAGCCCGATGCCCGTCGCCAGCACCTGCGCCAGCCAGTAATACCAGCCCATCTGGTGTACCAGCAGCCACATCAGGCCCGTATTGATGCACCAGCCGATGCCCAGCAAGGTGAAATACTTGCTGGCCGCCTCGCCATGGCCCTTGTCGCTCTTGAACGTGAAAAAGTAATTGAGAAGGTAGTTGACGACGGAACCCATGATGTAGCCGATGCCGGACGCGGCGGCGGCGCTGATGCCGGCCCATTCCACGCCGCCCCACAGCACGCTGTATTGCACGGCTGTGCCGGAAGCGCCGACGGCGGCGAAACGTAGAAATTGGTGATGCAAGGAATGGGACATTGTCAATTTTCAAATAAGGCGAAGACACCCGCCAGGATCGGGCCAGAATAAAAAATGGCTACGATTGCTCGTAACCATTTTTCAGCCTGCATTTTACTGCAAGTTGCGCCCAACGTTCATATTCGCCGCCGTTTCAACACTTATTCCTTGCGCTGACGGCGCCGGCGCAGCCAGACAAACAGCACGATCAGCAGGAGGATTCCCACGATGCCGCCTGGCAGCATGAACGGTTGCGCCCGCGCCAGCACGGGTTTCTCGCCACCGTTGCGTGCCTGCGCCACGTAGGCCGGCGTGACGGACACGTCCGGGTTGCCGTACTGCTTCAGCACGTAATTGGCGATCAACGCGATCTGCTCGTCCGTCAAGGGCTGCACGTAGGAGCGCTGGTCGAAACGGGGCATGAACGCTTCGTGCTCTTCCCCTTCGATCTTGCGCTCGACGCCAAACAAGATGGCCGAGACCAGGTTGGCCGGCGTGTTGCCGCCCGTCGCCGTGTTGTTGAACAGCGCTGGATAGCTTTGTCCCGTGCTGCCCGCGCCGCTGGCCGAATGGCAGCTGGCGCAGTAGCCGGAAAACAGCACGGCGCCGCTATTGAGCGAATGGTGCTCGGTGGAACTGGCCATGCCGCGCAGCAGCGGTTCTTCGCTGGCGGCGCTGCCGTGGCTGAAGGCAGCCTTGGTCTGGCCCGGTGCGCGCACGGGCGGCACCGTGCGCAAGTACGCCACGATGGCGGCCACGTCGTCGTCGCGCAAAAATTGCAGACTGTTCTGGATGGCTTCGGCCATGCCGCCCGCCGCCTGCCCCTTGCCTTCCACGTGGCCCGTCTTCAGGTAGGCGGCGATTTCCGCATCCGTCCACGCGCCAATGCCGCTGACCTTGTCGGACGTGATGTTGGGCGCATGCCAGGAACCGAGCGACGCGCCGGCCAGGGTCTGGCTGCCGATTTCCGCCATCAGCGCGTTGCGCGGCGTGTGGCAGGCGCTGCAGTGCGCCAGGCCTTCAGCCAAGTAGGCGCCGCGGTTGATCTGCGCGCTCTTCGTTGCGTCCGGCACGAAGCGCTTATTGTCGAGGAATAAGGTATTCCAGCCCAGCATGGACAAGCGCACATTGAACGGGAACGGCAACGCCGTCTGGCGCGCCGGCTCGTCGACGGGCTTGACGGCCTGCATGAAGTAGTAATACAGGTCGCCCACGTCCGCATCCGTCAGCTGCGCATAGCTGGTGTAGGGCATGGCCGGATACAGGTGGCTGCCATCGGCGCGCACGCCTGCACGCAGGGCGCGCGCAAAATCGGCTTCCGTGTAGTGGCCGATGCCGCCTTTTTTCGACGGCGTGATATTCGTCGCGTAAATCGTGCCCAGCGGCGAATCGATGGCGTAGCCGCCCGCATACGGCTTGCCGCCCGCTGCCGTATGGCACGCCATGCAGTCGGCGGCGATGGCCAGGTAGCGGCCCCGCTCCAGACGCGCATCGGGCTTGGCGGCGACAGGCGCGGCCGGGCGGTCCGGCGTCAGAGTGACGGGCGGCGCCGGCGGCACAGGCGGCAAAGCATGCGCGGCCAGCGGCAAGCCGGCCGCCAGGGTCAGGCTCAGCAATAAACGGCGCATCATGCGGCCTCCCTTGCCAGGGTACGGGCGATGTCGTCGGCCGCGCGCAAACCGAGCGCGGCCATGCTGAGGGTGGTGTTGACGACGCTGGCCGACGGCATGGCGCCGCCGCCGGGCAGCCACAGATTGGCGTGATCGTGGGCGCGGCAATTGCCATCGACCACGGAGTCAAGACGATTCGAACCCATGATGACGCCGCCCATGATGTGGTTATTCGCGTTCAGGCTGTCGGTGATATGGAATTCCACGGCGCCGAACAGCTTGCCGATGTGTTTGAGCTGCGCATGCGCGGCCTTCGCGCCATCGCGCACGTAATCGCCCACGTCATAGTAAATGTCGGGACAGGCCAGGCCCAGCGGATCCTTGCGCGTCTTGCTCAAGGTCAAACGGTTATGCGCTTCGGGCAGCGGTTCCAGGCTGATCGACAAGTCCACGCCAAACGCGGCGCGGCGGCGGATCTCGTCGTCGAGATCCTTGCCCACCAGGCCCAGCTTCAACGACTGCTGGGTAGCCGGTCCGACACGCGTGATGTTATTGAGGATCATCTTGTTGGCCGAATATTGCGCACGGAAGGCGCCGTCGCGCGGGCCCACCAGGCAGCTGCTTTGCGCGGGGCCACGGCCCGTCCAGATCGGCTCATTGGCGAGGAAGGTACAGTGGAAACCCGAGTGGTCCATCATGTTGCGGCCCACCTGGTCCGAACTGTTGGCGATGCCGTTCGGATTGTTTTTGTTGGCCGCCAGCAATAGCAAACGGGGTGTCTCGATGCCGTTGCAGGCAATCACGAAAGCCTTGCCCGTCGCCATGTGCGACTGTTTCTTGGCGTCATACCAATGCACGGCCGTCACGCGGTTGTTCTGGTCCGTGTCGATGCGGTAAACGACGGCCTCGGCCAGCACGCCCGCGCCTTTCAGCTCGGCCCGTTCCACGTGGTGGATGCCGTTGTACATGGCGCCGATGGGGCAGATCGGCTGGCAATTGTTATTGCCGCAGCAGGTGGGGCGCCCCTGCCATGGACGCGTCGAACGGCCTTGCGGAATCGGCACGGAACGGTAGCCGTGCGGATTGACCACTTCGGCGAAGCGCTTGTCGCCATAGCCCCAGGGCACCATGTCCATCGGGTAAGGCGCGCTGCGCTCGCTCGGCGACTGCAGCGCCGGATCGTTGGGGCCGGCCACGCCCATTTCCTGCTCGGCGCGGCAATAGTACGGTTCCAGCTCATCGTAGGAAATGGCCCAGTCGCGCCCTACCCCGTAATCGCTTTTCATGCGCATGTCGGACGGCAAGTGGCGCCAGCACGACGCCGCCCAATGCCAGGTCGTGCCGCCTACCGTGCGCAGATAGCCCTGCTGGAAACTGCTGCCATTTGGGCCGGACACTTCCACGTAGTTATTCTTCGGGAAGTACAGCGGCGCGGGCGCATTTTCCGCTTGCGGATACAGGCCCTGGAAGTCGGAACCGACGCGGTTTTCGAACGGCATGTTGCGCCAGTTTTCCACGGCCTGGCCACGCTCGATGCGCAGGCCCGCTTCCAGCATGATCACGGAATGGCCTTGCGCGGCCAGCTGGTCGGCCATCATGGCGCCGACGACGCCCGTGCCGACGATGACGACATCGGCGACGACGTCGCCATTACTCTTGAATTGGGGTGATTTCATTTTGCTTGCTTGCCTTTCGGTTCGGGAGTGCCGGTAGTGGCCGGGGCCGGTACGGGTTTCGGTTCCACGGGTGCGGAAACGCGCACGGCCGGCGGCGCCTTCAGCCACCACAGGGGGCCGTAATTGCAATAGGTCGGCACGACCTGGCCATCGGCCACCGTGCGGTACATCAAGGCCTCGGCGTAGGCGACGACGATGGACTTCGTCCCTTGCGCCGCATTGCCGGCGACGGTGCCCGTGTACCAGGCGGCAACGATGGCCAGCGCCAGCTCGCGCAGACTCGCATCGGCGGCGGTGGCGGCCGCCAGCAGGACTTTCGCTTCCTGGCCAGTGACGAGCAGCTCGCCCAGCTGCGGCAAACGGTCGGCGAAACCGGGCACGTTGGTACGCATGGCTTGTTCGATGCGCGCCGCCGTCGCGGCGGACAGGTCGCGGTGGCCCGTGATCGTTTGCGACAGGGTGTAGAACAGCATGGTGGCGGGCGCCAGTCCGGTCGCCGGCGCGCTGGCCGGCGCCTGGGCGGCAGACAGTGGATTGCTCCAGAAACCGGCCTGCGCCAGCAAGGCGGCCAGGCCGATCAGGGCGTGGCGGCGGCTGATGCGGGGAAGGGATGAAACGGATGTTGCAGATGGTTCAGTGCCTGGATGGTTCATGAGACTCCCGCAAGACTTGTTGTTTTATTGACTTCGATGATTGCGCCACATTGCATTTGCGCATAGATGGAACCGGTTCCATATTATCCTACATAAATAAATTGTTTGCCAATGGAGCATTACTACATGCGCCCGCCCTGCCCGGTCCGAGGCAAGCGCAGGCGAAATTCCAGGCCCGGCTGGCCGCCTAGTCGGTAGCGGAATTCAAGCACGCTGCCGCCAGCCAGGTTAGGCTTGCCCGGCAAAGGCAGGGGCAGGTTCAGGCTGCACTCATGGTCGCCCAGGATGATGTCGCCATGCACGCGGATGCGCGTCAGCAAGCGCGGCGCCTGCTCCAGCACGTCAGGCAGGCGGATGCTGGCGGCGGGCAGGCTGTCGCCCTGTTCATGCCGCCAGGCGCGCAAGGCCTCCGCGTCGAGCGCAAACACGCGGCCCCAGTCCGTGCATGGCTCGCCAGGGCTGCGCCGGTCCAGGCCCAGGTGCACGGTGACGGCTGCCGGCAGC
Organism: Janthinobacterium sp. KBS0711; assembly: GCF_000988085.1. Classification (NCBI taxonomy): domain Bacteria; kingdom Pseudomonadati; phylum Pseudomonadota; class Betaproteobacteria; order Burkholderiales; family Oxalobacteraceae; genus Janthinobacterium; species Janthinobacterium sp. KBS0711. The sequence continues at coordinate 12,967 of NZ_LBCO01000035.1, forward strand.
AGCGCCGCCGCGGGCGCTTGCGCGTGCAGATTGCGCAGAATGGCCACCTGCGGCTCCTTGCCCAGCGCCGTATTCATGGTTTCGCTGACGATCACGTCCGGCATGGCGCCGGCAGGCATGCGGTAGGCGGCCGCGTCGGCGCAGATATACTCGGCGACGTGGCTAGCGAGGTCCAGGGCTGCGATCAGCTCGCGCGCATAGTCCAGGGTTTCCGCATGCACGTCGAGGATGGCGAACTGCACCTGGCTGGCGTCCAGCACGGCCATCACCGGCAGGGCCAGCAGGGCGAACGGGCCGCAGCCCGCATACAGCACGCGCACGGGCCGCCCGCCGCTCACGGCCAGGCGCTCGCGCACGGCCAGCGCCAGGCCCTGGATGAAGGCGGCGCTGCGGTAGGGCTCGCGCGCACACAATCCCGCCTGCACGGGCGAGATGGCCCAGCCGCTGGGCAGGAAACTTTCGCCATCGCGCAAGCCATCCTGCCCGTCCATGGTCAGGCGCGAATGGCGCTCGACAAGCTGGCGCAGCTGCACCGTTTCGCCGACCAGGCTGGCCAGCGAACGCTGCGGATCACACAGCGCGGCCGCCATGGCGGCCAGTTCCGCCCGTGCCGAATTCATGCGCGGCTCCACTGGAAAGATGGGATACAGACACAATGCATGGCGGCTTCCTTGAAATGATTGCAAGTACAGGGAAAAATTGGCAGCATAGCAAATAAATAAACGCGTGCGCATTTGCCGCCATCGCCACCACCTACCGGAGCACCGATGCACGACCTGCCGCTTTCCGCCCCCTACCAGTTGCGCGTCCAGCGCGACGATGACGATGGCTTTGCCGCCGCGCTGTACAGCTCCACGCGCGACGACTTGCGCCAGATGCCGGCCGATCCCGCCGTCATCGAGCAGCTGATCGCCATGCAGCAGCGCATGCAAAGCCACGGTTACCGGCAAGCGTATCCGCACGCCGTGTATCTGGTGCTGCAGCACGGCGACACGCCCATCGGCCGCCTGGTGCTGGACCGCCAGGATCAGGTGCTGCACTTGGTCGACATCGCCATCCTGCCCGCCGCGCAAGGCCAGGGCGCCGGCAGCGCCGTGCTGCGCGGCCTGCAGGCGCAAGCGGGCGCCCAGCAATGCCGGCTCCGCCTTGCCGTCAACAAAAGCAACACCGCCGCGCGCGCGCTGTACCAGCGGCTGGGCTTTCGATTGCGCGGGGAAAACGACGTCCAGGAACAACTGGAATGGAGCGCGTCATAGTGGCGGCGCCGACTCCGCCCAGCACCTGGCTGCGACTGCCGCTGCGCTTTGACGTGGCGCGCATGCAAGGTGACAGCGACCAGTTCGCCGCCGGTGAGTGGATCAGCCATTTCAATACGGGCGCCTACGACCAGGGCTGGAGCTGCGTGCCGCTGCATTCGGCCGGCGGAGCAGCCGGCGACATCATGCCCGTCGACGGCGCCGCCTATGCCGGCACGCCGCAACTGGCGCGCTGCCCCTGCCTGCGCGAGGTGCTCGCCAGCTTCGCCTGCGATATCCGCGCCGCACGCCTGATGGCCCTGGCGCCGGGCGCCATCATCCGCGCGCACCGCGACGCCGGCACCTCGCTGGCCGATGGCTTGATCCGCATCCACATCCCCATCCACACTACGCCGCAGGTGCTGTTTACCATCGATGGCGAGAACGTGCACTTCACGGCCGGCCACGCCTGGTACATGGACGCCAGCTGCCTGCACGCGGTGCATAACCAGGGCACGGCGCCGCGCATCCATCTCGTGCTCGACTGCATCACCAATGCCTGGCTCGAAGCGCTGTTCGCCTCGGCCGGCTTCGTGCCGAAAGCGGCCCATAAATATGGCGACCCCAGCATCAACGATGGCAATGTGCGGGCCGTCATCGCCCAGCTGCGGCTGTCGCCCTCGCCGGCCAGCCTGGCGCTGGCCAGCCAACTGTCTGCCCTGGCTGACGGGAGTGCGCCGTGAACGCCCCGCATGGCCTGACCCAGCAGGAAGGCTTGCTGGCCAGGGGCAATATTGTTTCTTGGCATGCGGGCATGGACATGCACCGCTGGTATCCACTCTTTGCACAGCGCGACGCGCAAACGGGCGAGGTGTCGCTCTGCTGGCGCGACCTGGGCCGGCAGCCGTTCAGCGAACCATTCTTTGTCAACACCCTCGCGCGCCAGCCGCATGAGGAGCGCCGCGTCTGCCGCACGCCGCTGGCGGCGCTGGCCAGGCTCGGCGATTGCCTGGCGCCCGACGCCTTCATCTTCCACGTCTCGCGCTGCGGCTCGACCCTGCTGACGCAATTGCTGGCGACCTTGCCGCAATGCGTGGTGCTGTCCGAGCCAACCATCATCGACTCGCTGCTGCGTCTGCATCACGATGGCATGGCGGGCAGCGACGGCATCGCCCTGCTGCGCCAAGCCATCCTGGCACTAGGCCAGCGCCGTACGGGCGAGGAGACGCACTTCTTCGTCAAGTTCGATTGCTGGCACATCCACAACCTGGCCTTGCTGCGCCAGGCGTTTCCCGATACGCCCTGCCTGTTCCTGTACCGCGAACCGCAAGCCGTGCTGGCCTCGCACCAGCGCCAGCGCGGCCCGCAAATGGTGCCCGGCATGCTGGACCCGGCCCTGCTGCTGCCCGCGCACCAGCTGGCGCCCGGCGATATCGATGGCTATGCGGGTCTCGTGCTGGGCAGCCTGTTCGACGCGGCCCTGCCCCATGCGGCGGCCGGCCAGCTGCAGTTAATTCACTACAAGCAATTGCCAGATATCGTGTTCAGCGATGTATTGACCCGCCAGGGAATCACACCCACGCCGGCACAGTTGCAAGCGATGCGCGCGCGGGGCGGCGTGCATGCGAAATACGGCACGGCCTACCACGGCGACCCGCCAGTGGCCGCGGCAAGCGGCCTGGCCGCCATCGCCGCGCAAGTGCAACCGAGTTATCTGGCGCTGGAAGCGCTGCGCACGGGGCAATAGTCACAGCGCGGCGGCATTGTCCTCGCGCCACTTGCGCACCATCTCACTGCTGATTTCGCGTTCATAGCAGATGGGAGCGTAACCGCCCTTCCGGCTCCATGCGCTGCGTCCTCCGCAAGCGCTGCCATTCTTGGCGGCATTGTAGGGACAGGGGCAGCGGCCCGGATAGGCGGCAATCGACTCGGCGATGATCTGCTGCTTGACCTTTGCTTCGGATGCCGGCTGGCGCCCCTGACTGCCGGCAAGGGGCGCGTAGGCCGTGCCGGCGGCCAGCATCAACACCAGGGCGCAGAGATTCTTCATAGGAAAGGTTGTTTTCATCCACAGGCAGCAAACGTGCAATACCAGTATGACAGATGCTTTTCGGCAAATCAGCGTGAAATGTCACGAGAATCATGGCCGCAATGCAAAAAGCCCAACCGTGAAGGCTGGGCTTTTCGATACTGCTGATGTTCTGGCTCCCCGACCTGGACTCGAACCAGGGACCTGCGGATTAACAGTCCGTCGCTCTACCAACTGAGCTATCAGGGAAAAGAGGCCGTATTATATAGGCCAAACCTGGCGCTGTCCAGATTTCCAAAGGGGAAATCTTATCTTGGCCCAAGCTATGCACCAGCGTCGCAAAAACAAAAAAGGCCACGTTTTTCAACGTGGCCTTTCGAATTCTGGCTCCCCGACCTGGACTCGAACCAGGGACCTGCGGATTAACAGTCCGTCGCTCTACCAACTGAGCTATCAGGGAAAAGAGGCCGCATTCTATAGGGCAAATTTTCAGTTGTCCAGATTTACGCTGAAAAATTTACGCGTATCGCCATTCAACCCGGATTTTCCCGGGGCTGATAGTCAAACACCAGCACCCGCCCCAGCCATGGCTTGAGCAGATCGACAAAGGCGAGGTGGGCCGGATGGGCCAGGTACACGTCGCGCGCGATGGCGCCATCGAAGGTCAAGGTGAAGCAATCGGTAAAGCCGTCGTCGAGGCCTTCCGGGCTGACGTTCGGCCCCCATTCGAATTGCAGCACGCCGGGAATGCGGTGTTTAAGCTGGGAAAATTCATAGACCAGCTCGGCATGCTTGGCCGGTGTGATGTCCTCGAGAAAATCACACAGGACGATATGGCGCAACGGAATTGAACAGGTCATGGTGGCGGATCTCCTATGGGGTTGCATTCAGGATAGCGCAAAACGAAAAAGCACACAGGCAGCGGCCGGCCACGCCACACATATTCTCTATATGCAACATGTTATTCGGATAATATCCCCATGGACACCCCATACCCGCAGGCCACCATCGATATCCGCCCATGACTAAGCTACTGGCAGTGCTATTCATCACCCTGATGCCATTTTCCGCAAGCAAAGCGCAAGCGCTTGCCATCGACGCACTGCTGACACCGGACATCGGCGGCATCAAGCAGTATGTGGAAATCAAGACAGATGACTCAAAAAAACCTGTTCTGCTCTTTTTATCGGGCGGGCCGGGAAGTTCGATGATGAAGAACGCGGATGCCTTTACGGCCATCCTGAAAAACAGATTTACGCTGGTCCAATGGGATCAGCGCGATGCGGGAAAAACCCTGAAACTGAATCCGTCACCAAGCCAGCCATCCGTCGCGCAGATGGAGCAGGACACGTATCAGGTCATCACATTTCTTCAAAAAGAGCTCAAGCAGGAAAAAATATACTTGCTGGGCAGTTCCTGGGGCAATGTGCTGGGTTTTCATATCGTCGAACAGCATCCGGAACTGCTGCACGCGTATTTCGCCGTCAATCCCGTCATCAGTCAGCTGGCCAGCGAAAAGGCATTGCTGCTTAATTTGCAGACGCATTTCCGGGACGATGTCGTCGCCAGCCAAGAACTGGCGCAGGTACAGATCCCCTTTCAACGGGATGAAGACCTGTTTTACCTGCGCAAATGGCTTTTCCATAAAGAGGGGAAAACATTCGCCACCAGCGATGGCTTCAAGACCGGCTTTCTGCAATGGTCCAAAGCCTGGTCGCCCGTATGGAACGAAGTCATGCATATCGATTTGCCGAAGACCTTGAAGAAAGTCGACTGCCCGGTCTATTTCTTCGTTGGCAAGAACGACATCCAGACCTCCACCCGCATCACGCAAGACTATTTTGAGCAGCTGCAAGCGCCAAGGAAGGGGCTGTTTGTATTTGAACAGTCGGGACACCAGATACACCAGGACGAACCGGAAAAATTCCAGCGATCGATCATCGGGACCCTGCCCGCGCCAATCGCGACACGCTGAAATGCAGAAAGCCCAGCCGGTGAAGGCTGGGCTTTCTGCTACTACGTGTTCTGGCTCCCCGACCTGGACTCGAACCAGGGACCTGCGGATTAACAGTCCG
>NZ_LBCO01000035.1:18315-64232 GCF_000988085.1 Janthinobacterium sp. KBS0711
AATATTATATGTCGCTTGTTCCATATTTGCAAGACTGATACTGCATCTTCACAAACACGGCCATCGCCGACTTTCTACCGCCATCAGCGCCGCACTTGCATGCAGCGCCGAAGAAGCAAGATATTAAAGCACTTTGGCGATCGCGTCAATAACGATGTCGATATTGCGCGAGTTCAATGCTGCCACGCAGATACGGCCCGTGTCGACGGCGTAGATCGATTGCTCGCGCAGCGACGCCACCTGCTCCTTGGTGAGGCCGGAGTACGAGAACATGCCGATTTGCTGGCGCACGAATTCGAAGTCGTGGCCTGGCGCCTTGGCTTTCAGTTTTTCCACGAAGGCATTGCGCATTTCGCGGATGCGCACGCGCATGCCGGCCAGTTCCTCTTCCCACAACTGGCGCAGTTCCGGCGTGGCCAGGACGGTGGCGACCACCTTGCCGCCATGCGTAGGCGGGTTCGAGTAGTTGGTGCGCACGACGCGCTTCAGCTGCGACAGCAAACGGGCCGCTTCATCGGCGCTCGATGCGACGACGCTCAGGGCGCCCACGCGCTCGCCATACAGCGAGAACGATTTCGAGAACGAGTTCGACACCAGCAGCGGGCCGCCCGCGTCGGCAAAGCGGCGCACCACGGCGCCGTCTTCGGCGATGCCGTTGGCGAAGCCTTGATAGGCCATGTCCAGGAACGGCACCAGGCCGCGCGAAGTCACCACGCTGATGATCTGATCCCACTGGGCCACGCTCAGGTCGGCGCCGGTCGGGTTATGGCAGCAGGCGTGCAGCACGACGATGGAGCCGGCTGGCATGGCGTTCAGGCTGGCCAGCATGCCGTCGAAGTTCACGCCATGGGTGGCGGCATCGTAATACGCGTAGTTGTTCACGACGAAACCGGCGTTTTCGAACAGCGCGCGGTGGTTTTCCCAGCTCGGGTCGCTGATGTAGACTTGCGCGCCCGGCGCGAAGCGCTGCAGGAAGTCGGCACCGATCTTCAGTGCGCCCGTGCCGCCAATGGCTTGCACGGTAACAGCGCGGCGCTCTTGAATTACGGCGCTATCGGCGCCAAATACGAGTTCTTGCACAGCCTTGTCGTAGGCGGCGAGGCCTTCGATCGGCAGATAGGTGCGTGGCGCCGCCTGTTCGATCAGGATCGCTTCTGCCTTGCGTACGCAAGCTAACAGAGGCACTTTGCCGTTGTCGTCATAATAGACGCCAACGCCCAGATTGATTTTGGCGGGATTCTGGTCCGCGTTAAATGCTTCGGTGATGCCCAGGATCGGGTCGCGTGGGGCCATCTCGATGGCGCTAAACAGACTGGCAGAAACAGTTGGGTTCGTCATGATAAGATTGGATTCGATTGGAAGCAGGTTCACAGCGGAGTTGTAGACAGCGCCCCAAAATACAACGCCAGGGCCGCCAGCAGAGCACTATTCTAACAAAGGTCTGATTCACATGCCCGAATTATCTACCGCCAGCGAGGCGGAAAGCGCAATTATCTCTTTCCCGGACTCCCCGTTCAAGCTGCACCAGCCCTTCCCTCCGGCCGGCGATCAGCCCACGGCAATCGACCAGTTGTCAGAGGGGATTGCCGACGGACTGGCCTTCCAGACCCTGCTGGGCGTGACCGGTTCGGGCAAGACCTACACCATGGCCAACGTCATCGCGCGCATGGGCCGGCCCGCCATCGTCTTTGCGCCGAACAAGACGCTGGCGGCGCAGCTGTACAGCGAGTTCCGCGACTTTTTCCCGCAAAACGCGGTCGAATACTTCGTCAGCTACTACGATTACTACCAGCCCGAAGCCTACGTGCCGCAGCGCGACCTGTTCATCGAAAAGGACTCGTCGATCAACGAACATATCGAGCAGATGCGTTTGTCGTGCACCAAGTCGCTGATGGAACGGCGCGACGTCATCATCGTCGCCACCGTCTCGGCCATCTACGGTATCGGTAATCCGAACGAATACCACCAGATGATCCTGACGTTGCGCGTAAAAGACAAGGTCGCCCAGCGCGACGTCATCGCGCGCCTGATCCAGATGCAGTACACGCGCAACGAGGTCGATTTCGGCCGCGGCACCTTCCGCGTGCGCGGCGACACGATCGACATCTTCCCCGCCGAGCATGCGGAGCTGGCCGTGCGCCTGGAAATGTTCGACGACGAGATCGAATCGATCCAGCTGTTCGACCCGCTGACGGGCCGCGTACGCCAGAAAATCCCCCGCTTCACCGTGTACCCGGGCTCGCACTATGTGACACCTCGCTCCACCGTGCTGCGCGCCGTGGAAACCATCAAGGACGAGCTGCGCGAGCGCCTCGAGTTCTTCCGCAAGGAAAATAAGCTGATCGAGGAACAGCGGCTGGAACAGCGCACGCGCTTCGACCTGGAAATGATGGCGGAAATCGGTTTTACCAAAGGCATCGAGAATTACTCGCGCCACCTGTCCGGCGCGCTGCCGGGCGAACCGCCGCCGACCCTGGTCGACTACCTGCCGCCCGACGCACTGATGTTCCTCGACGAGTCGCACGTGCTGACGGGCCAGCTGAGCGCCATGTACAACGGCGACCGCTCGCGCAAGACGAATCTGGTCGACTATGGCTTCCGCCTGCCGTCGGCGCTCGACAACCGCCCCTTGAAATTCGAGGAATTCGAGCAGAAGATGCGCCAGACCGTGTTCGTCTCGGCCACGCCGGCCGAATACGAAAAGAACCATTCCGACCAGGTGGTCGAACAGGTCGTGCGCCCCACGGGCCTGGTCGACCCGCAGATCATCGTGCGCCCGGCCAGCAGCCAGGTGGACGACCTGATGTCGGAAATCGTCGAGCGCATCAAGAAGGACGAACGCGTGCTGGTGACGACGCTTACCAAGCGCATGTCGGAGCAATTGACGGAATACCTGGGTGACCATGGCATCAAGGTGCGCTACCTGCACAGCGATATCGAGACGGTGGAGCGCGTGGAAATCCTGCGCGACCTGCGCCTGGGCACCTTCGACGTGCTGGTGGGGATCAACCTGCTGCGCGAGGGCCTGGACTTGCCGGAAGTGTCGCTGGTCGCCATCCTCGACGCGGACAAGGAAGGCTTCTTGCGTTCCGAACGCAGCCTGATCCAGACCATCGGCCGCGCCGCGCGTAACCTGAACGGCACGGCGATTTTGTACGGCGACCGTATCACGGACTCCATGCGCCGCGCCATCGACGAGACGGAGCGCCGCCGCGCCAAGCAGATCGCCTTCAATACGGCGAACAACATCATCCCGATCGGCGTGAAGAAATCGATCCGCGAAATGATCGATGGCGTCTACAGCCCGCAGGAAGCGCGCGAAACCCTGCAAGTGGCGCAGGAAGCGGCCAAGTTCGAATCGATGAGCGAGAAGCAGGTCAGCAAGGAAATCAAGCGCCTGGAAAAACTGATGGTCGACCACGCCAAGAACCTCGAGTTCGAAAAGGCGGCGCAAGTGCGCGACCAGCTGCATATCCTCAAGCAGCAGCTGTTCGGCGCACCGGGTACGGACAACGTGGCGTCGATACTAGGTAGGTCGGATTAGGCCCTGCGGGCCGTAATCCGACAACATCGTTGGCGCTGGCGGTGTCGGATTACGCGGCCTTGCCGCTAATCCGACCTACCTGAGCCGCTCGCTACCTTGACCATACCAGCGCCTACAGGACCGCTGCCCATGGGCTTTGCTCTACTCCGGCAGCGAATAGTCGATGTCGTAGAAATGCTGGCCGTTTTCAATGCGGATGGCCAGCGTCCCGCTGATGCCCGTCAGCTGCCCCGTGCCGGAATGCGGCACGATGACGATGGACAGCAGCTGCTTGCCATCGGCCATGGTGCCCGCATGCTGCGCCACGAAGCTGCCCTCCCTGCCCTGCAGCACGCCCGTGATGGCTTCCATGGCGACATAGCCGGCCGCGCCCTTGGTGTCGGTGACGGCGTTGAGCATCTCGCCCTTGGCCGTGGCGACCAGGTCGCCGGCATAGACTTTGTCGAGCAGCACCTTGCCCAGGGTCGTGCGCCCCGTGCGCTGGGGAGCCGCGGATGGCGTCATGGTAATGCTGAAACTTCCCGTGGCGTGCGCACGCATGCGATGATCTCCCTCTGCAGACGAAGCGGCGCCGGCTGGCGCCACCGATAGACAACATGCGGCCAGCATCAGGCCGGACAAACTGTGTGATTTCATGATTCCCTTTCAATCGATGCGAGAGAACCAGCTTAAGGCCGCGCAGGAGACAAATATTGGATAAAGCCGACAGCACGCGCAATGTGCTCGCCGCGCGCGGCCAGGCGCCGAAAGGCATCGTCGACCCGCAGGCCGCGGCGCGCCGCATACGGCTGGCGACCTATCCACCGGCTGACCCGCTGGCGCCGTTCGTCGAGTATTTCTGGGTGGTCGAATGGGACAGGCGGGGTTGCGCGCCGGAGACGCAGCGCGTGCTGCCCTATCCAAACGCTCACCTGGTGTTCGACCTTGGGCGCACGGCCATCCATGGCGTCGTGCGCGGCGCCTTTGACAGGCAGTTGACCGGTGCGGGCAAGGTGCTGGGCGTGCGTTTTGCGCCGGGTGGCCTGCGCCCGTTCATCACGCAGCCCCTGTCATCGTTCACCGATACGACCATCGCCGCCGATGCCCTGCTGGACATGCCGGCAGGGCAAGCCGAGGCGCTGGTGCTGCGGCAAGCCGGCGATGCGGCCATGGTGGCGCAGGCACAGGCGTTGCTGCTGGCCAGGCTGCCGCAGGTCGATGACGCGGCCCTGCTGGCCGCCAGGCTGACTGCCGCGGCGGCGGCCCACAACGGCCCGGCGAGCGTGGCGCAGCTGTGCGAAAAAATGGGTATCGGCGAACGCCGGCTGCAGCGCCTGTTCGCCAACTACGTGGGCGTGCCGCCGAAATGGGTGATACAGCGCTACCGTCTGCAGGAAGCGATCTGGCGCCTGGCGCAGCCCGATGCGCCCGACCTGGCCAGCCTGGCGCATGCACTGGGCTTTTTTGACCAGGCCCATTTCAGCCGCAGTTTTGCGGAACTGGTGGGCAGTACGCCGCTAGACTATCGCCGCTCGCAGCGCGAAACAGACGCCTAGCCGGCCGCTTTCACGTCGTCGATATACGCGCGGATGATGGCGGCGAAATCCGCATCGGCCGTCAAGCCCAGCGCTTCGGCGCGTTGGGTATCCCAGGCGCCGGGCCAGCTCTTGACGATGCGCTCGACGGCCGGATCGGGCGCGTAGCTGATGCGGGTTGTCACTGCGCTGCCGGCCACTTCTTCGAGTGCGGCGATCATCTCGCCCACGCTCACGCTCAAACCCGGCAAGTTCACCGTGCGGCTGGCGCCGAACGCCTCGCCCGCCAGTTCATGGCCGGCGATCAGCGAGGCGATGGCGCCGCGCGGCGACAGCAGCCACAGACGCAAATCGGTGGCCACGGGGCAGACGGCCGCCTCGCCATTCAACGGTTCGCGGATGATGCCGCTGGCGAACGAGGACGCGGCCTTGTTCGGTTTGCCGGGACGCACGCTGATGGTCGGCAGGCGCAGCACACGGCCATCGACAAAGCCTCGCCGGCTGTAATCGTTGAGAAGCAATTCGCCGATGGCCTTTTGCGCGCCGTACGACGACTGCGGGTTCAAGGCCGTCGTATCCTGCACCACGTCCGGCAGCTTACCGCCATACACGGCCACGGAACTGGTAAACACGACCTTCGGCTTGTGTCCCAGTTCGCGGCAGATATCGAGCAGCAAACGCGAGGCATCGAGGTTGATGCGCATGCCCAGCTCGAAATCGGCTTCCGCCTGGCCGCTGACGATGGCTGCCAGGTGGAAGATCGAGCTGGTCTGCGCATCGATGGTGGCGCGCATGAGAGCGCCGTCGGCGATGTCGCCCGTGACGACTGTCACGCGCGCATCGTTGAAATCATGCGCGGCCGCCACGTCGACCAGTACCAGCTCGCTGATCGTTTGCAACTGACCGTGGCTGTCCGTCAGCTGGCCTTGCGCCAGCAACTGGCGCGCCAGGCGCTGTCCCAGGAAACCGGCGCCGCCGGTAATGAGTACTTTCATTTTCATGCTCCTTGTTTGTTGTTGTAAGCGGCCAGCCAGCCCAGGCCATCCTGAGTGCGCCCGCGCGGACGGTACTCGCAGCCGATCCAGCCGTCGTAGCCCAGCTCGTCCAACAGCGTGAACAGATACGGGTAATTGACTTCGCCATCGTCCGGTTCATTGCGGGCCGGGACGCTGGCGATCTGCACGTGGCCGATGCCGTCGAAGTGGTTCTTGAACGTCATGGCGATATCGCCCTCGACGATCTGCGTGTGGTAAAAATCCATCTGTACCTTGACGTTGGCCGCGCCCGACTCCAGGCGCAGCGCGTGGCCCTGCGCCTGCGTGACGAGGAAGTAGCCGGGCATGTCGCGCCCGTTGATCGGTTCGATCAACAGCTCGATGCCGTGCTGGCCCACGGCCTGGGCCGCGTACTGCAGGTTGGCCAGGTAGGTGGCGCGGTGCAGGGAGAGGTCGGCGCCCACGGGCAGCAAGCCCGCCATCATGTGCACACGCGGCGTACCCAGCGCCAGCGCATACTCGATGGCGCGCGCCACCCCAAGCCGAAATTCTTCTTCGCGGCCCGGCAGCGAAGCGATGCCCCGCTCACCGGCACCCCAGTCGCCCGGCGGCAGGTTGAACAGCACATTTGTCAAACCGTGCTCGCGCAGCCAGCCGGCCACTTCCTGCGATGCGTGGTCATACGGGAACAGGAATTCGACGCCTTTAAAACCCGCTTGCGCCGCGGCGGCAAAGCGCTGCGGGAATGGGACTTCGTTGAACATCATGGTCAGGTTGGCGGCAAAACGGGGCATGCGGTATCTCCTTGGGAATCTTATATGTCGAGTTTGAACGTGTGCTTCAGGTCCGCGATCTGCGCCGCGTCGAGCGGGCGCGTGGGTACGTCGCGCAGCAGCAGGAACAGCTTGGCCGTCTCTTCCAGTTCCTCGGCCGCATACACGGCCGCTTCCAGGCTGGTGCCCGACACGACGGGACCGTGGTTTGCCAGCAGCACGGCCGAGTGCTTGCGCGCCATGGCGCCAATCGCGCCCGCCAGCGCCGGGTCGCCCGGCCGGTGATACGGCACCAGCGGCAAGCGCCCCACCTTCATTACAAAATATGGCGTGAGCGGCGGGATGCAGTCGTGATGGTTCAAGCCGCACATGCAGGACACGGCGGCCGAATAGGTCGAGTGCAAATGCACGATGGCGCCGGCGCTGCCGCGCTCTTCGTACATGGCGCGGTGCAGGAACGCCTCTTTTGACGGCGGCGCGCCGCTGATCAGATTGCCGTCCCAATCAAGCTTGGACAGCTGCGCCGGATCGAGCCGCCCCAGGCTGGCATTCGTTGGCGTCAGCAGCCAGCCGTCATCCAGCCGCACGCTCAAGTTGCCGCTGCTGCCGGCCGTCAAGCCCCGCTCGAACAGCGACTTGCCGAAGTCGACGATCTGTTCGCGCTGGCGCGATTCGGCGGCGCTCATGCCAGCACCTGCCAAGCCTTGCTGAAGAAATCGGCCGTGCCGAAATTGCCGGACTTCAGCGCCAGCGCCAAGGGCGCCATGCCATCGTCGCCCGGCACCGGCAAGGCTTGCGTCCACGACACGCCAGGATCGATCTCGGGACCGATGCGCAAGCCAGCCACGCCCAGCGCTTTCACCACTGCGCCCGAGGTTTCGCCGCCGGCGACGATCAGCTGGCCCACGCCGAGGCGCACGAGCCCTTGCGCGATGGCGGCCAGGGTTTCCTCGACGAGGGCGCCGGCCCGCTCCACGCCCAGCTGCGCCTGCACGGAGCGCACGGCGTCCGGCGTGGCCGTGGCATAGATCAATACCGGGCCTTGCGCCAGGTGCGCGCCGGCCCAGGCCAAGGCCTGTTCCACCACGGCGTCGACCACTTCGCCGCCTGCGGCCAGCTGCATCGGGTCGACGTGGAACGCCGGCGCCAGTTCACGCATGTGCGCCACCTGCTGCTGCGTGGCCACCGAGCAGCTGCCCGAGATCACGGCGCGCAAACCCGTCGGTGGCGGCAAACGCCCCGCCTGGCCCGCCGGCGATGGCGCCAGTTGGCCCCGCTGGCGGAAATTTTGCGGCAGTCCCAGGGCGATGCCGGAGCCGCCCGTGATCAGTTTCAAGTCGGCGCAGGCGGCGCCGATGGCTTCCAGGTCGCGGTTCGAGACAGCATCGACGACGGCGAAATGGCAGCCCTGGCCGCGCAAATCCGTGAAGCGCTGGGCGATGGCGGCTGCGCCCTTTTCCACCACGGAGAAATCGGCCAGGCCTACCTTGGCTTGCACCTGCTGCTGCAGCACGCGCACCAGGTTCGAATCCGTCATCGGCGTCAGGGGATGCTCGCGCATGCCCGATTCGGCCAGCGGCACGTCGCCGACGAACAGGTTGCCCTTGTAGATGGTGCGGCCGTTGGCGGGGAATGCGGGACAGGCGATGGTGAAGTCCGTGTCGAGCGCGCGCATCAGCGCTTCGGCCACAGGGCCGATATTGCCGCGCGGCGTGGAGTCGAACGTGGAGCAGTATTTGAAGTAGAACTGCTTGCATCCGGCTTGCTGCAGCCAGGCCAGCGCGGCCAGCGATTCGGCCACGGCTTCCTCGGGCGCATTCGTGCGCGACTTGAGGGCGATGACGACGGCGTCGACGTCGGCTGGCGGCGGACCTTGCGGCACGCCGATCAGCTGCACCGTACGCATGCCGGCCTTGACCAGCATGCCGGCCAGGTCGGTGCCACCCGTGAAATCGTCGGCGATACATCCCAGTAGTACGGTCATGATGGTTCCTCTTGATTCAGTGACGCCTTCGCCGGCAAAGTAATTCCCGGGAAAGTCTTGATGACGGCCGAGTCGTCCTCGCCGCCAAAGCCTGCCGCCGACGCCTGCATGAACATCTGGTGCGCCGTGGCCGACAGCGGCAACGGGAACACGCTTTTCTTCGCGTAATCGAGCACGATGCCCAAATCCTTGACGAAGATATTCACGGCCGACAGCGGCGTGTAATCGCCCTTCAAAATGTGCGGCACGCGGTTCTGGAACATCCAGGAACTGCCGGCGCTGTTTGAAATGACTTCGTACAGGGCGTCCGGGTTGCAGCCCGCGCGCAAGCCCAGCGCCATCGCTTCGGCGGCGGCGGCGATGTGCACACCGGCCAGCAACTGGTTGATCATCTTGACTTTCGAACCCTGGCCCGGCTGTTCGCCCAAGCGGTACAGCTTGGCGCAGATGGCGTCGAAAATGCCGGCGCAGGCATCGAATGCATCGGGCGCGCCGGCCGCCATGACCGACATCTCGCCGGCAGCCGCCTTGGCCGCGCCGCCGGAAATGGGCGCATCGATGAAGCGCAGTCCCATGTCTGCCAGGCGCGCGCCGAGGGCCTCGGCAAACTCGGGCGCCACGGTGGCGCAGGCGATCACCACGCTACCTGGCGCCAGCGTGCTGGCCGCACCGTGTTCGCCGAACAGCACGGCTTCCGTCTGCTGCGCATTGACGACGACGATCAGCAAGGCTTGCACCTGCGCCGCCAGCGAAGCGGGAGACTGCGCCGCATGGGCGCCCTGGTCGACCAGCTTTTGCACGGTTTCGGGCCGCACGTCGCAGGCATGTACTTCAAAGCCGGCGCGCAGCAACGATTGCGCGATGCCCATGCCCATGGCCCCCAGGCCGATCACGCCCACTTTTTTCATTTCTACGTTCATCTGCTACTCCAGTTTTATTTGTTCACCAGCTTGGCGGGCACCCGCATGATGATGATGGCGCCGATCACCAGAATGCCGGCCAGCAGGTAGATGGCGATGTCGGTCGATTGCGTCAGGTCCTTGATGGAACCGATCATGTACGGCGCCGCAAAGCCGGCCAGGTTGCCCACCGAATTGATGGCGGCGATGCCGGCGGCGGCCGAGACGCCACCGAGGAAAGCCGTCGGCAAGCTCCAGAACATCGGCGAGGCGGCCAGGATGCCGCCGGCGGCGATCGTCAGGAAGAAGATGGCCCAGCCCGTGTTATGGGCGCCGGCCAGCGCGCTGCAAACGATGGCGGCGGCGCCGACCACCAGCGGGATGGCCATGTGCCAGCGGCGTTCGCGGTATTTGTCCGAACTGCGGCCCAGCAAGATCATCGACGCCACGGCCACCGAGTACGGGATCGCCGTAAAGAGACCGATATTCAGCACGCCCGTCACACCGGCCGCCTTGATCAGGCTGGGCAGCCAGAAGGTCAGCGAATACTGGCCCATCACGCAGCAGAAATAAATCAGGGCCATGACCCAGATGCGCGGGTCGGCGAACATGGCGCGGATCGACGGGTGCGATACCTTGCCTTGCGCTTCCGTGGCGATGCGCTGCTCGAGGATGACTTTTTCATCTTCCGTCAGCCACTTCGCGGCGCGGATGCTGTTGTCGAGATACAGCAGCACGGCCACGCCCATCAGCGCGGCGGGAATCGCTTCGAGCACGAACATCCACTGCCAGCCCGCATAACCGTGCCAGCCGGCGAAGGTTTCCATGATCCAGCCCGACAGGGGGCCGCCGATCAGGCCCGCCACGGGAATGGCGGCCATGAAGGTGCACACCATGCGCGCGCGGCGCTCGGACGGATACCAGTAGGTCAGATAAAGAATGATGCCGGGGAAGAAGCCCGCCTCGGCGATGCCGAGCAGGAAGCGCATGACGTAGAACTGGGTCGGCGTGGTGACGAACATGAATGCGCCCGAGATGACTGCCCACGTGATCATGATGCGGGCGATCCACACGCGCGCGCCGATCTTGTGCAGCATCACGTTGCTGGGTACTTCGAACAGGAAGTAACCGAGGAAGAACACGCCCGCGCCCAAGCCGTACACGGTTTCGGAAAACTGCAGGTCGGCCAGCATTTGCAGCTTGGCGAAGCCCACGTTGACACGGTCGAGATAGGCGACGATGTAGCACAGCATGAGGAAGGGAATGATGCGCCAGGTCACCTTGCGGTAGACGGCGTCGTCGATGGTTTTCTGGCTTGCGGCGGCGTCGGCCGGCTGCCCGGCCAATGCTTGTGATACGTCCATGCTTGTCTCCTGATCGCTGGGGGATCGACCGTGCCGGGTTTTTATGGTCCACCGGAGGTGGCTGGCAACTTGTCTAAAATTTGTATGGATGTATATTATGTGTGTGTTTTGTGTGTGTCAAGCTGTATATTCCATATAATGGCAAGCAGGCAAGCCCCATGAGAACCGCTAGCACAAGGATGCACCCGATGGACCGCACGTTCCGCTTTACCCTTCCCCCGCCGGAGCCCGCCGCGGGCAGTTTCACCACCGGCACCCTGGGTGCGCGGGTAGCGGCACGGCTGCGCCAGCAAATCCACAACGATGGCCTGGCCGGCGGCACGCGCTTGCCGTCGGAACAGGCGATGGCCAGCCACTTTGGCGTGAGCCGCACGGTGCTGCGCGAAGCCATCGCCCTGCTGCAGGCGGACGGCATCGTCGCCACGCGCAAGGGAAGCGGCACGTTCGTGTGCGCGCAGGATGGCGCGAAGACGGGCGAACGGGGCGACGAGCTGACGGAGCAGTCGGTGCAATCGCTGCTGAACCTGATCGAGGTGCGCCAGGGACTGGAAGCGGAAATCGCCGCGCTGGCGGCCGTGCGGCGCACGCCGGGCCAGCTGGCCGACATCGAACACGCGCTGCGGCGCATCGAGGAAGCCGTGGCGGCCGGCGTCGACGGCGTGGAAGAAGACGTGCGCCTGCACCTGTCCATCGCCGAAGCGACGGGCAATCCCTACTGGCCGAAATTCGTTGCCATGTTCGCCGACCCGATCCGCTCGGCCGTCAAGGTGACGCGCGCGAATGAAGCGCGGCGCACGGACTTCTCCATCGAGGTGCGGCGCGAACATGAAAAGATCGTCCAGGCGATCGCCGACGGCGACCCGCAGCGGGCGCGCCAGGCGGCCATGGAACACATGCAGCACGCGGCCGAGCGCGTGCGCCTGGCCGACCGCGAATTCTGGCGCGGCGACGGCGGCGCGCTGGCGCGCACCTTGGGGCGCGATCCCATCATGCAAAAATAAGACCGCTCACACCCGCCGCCCCTGCTTTCCTATGCTCGCGCTCATCATGTCGAACAGGGTGCGCGACGCGGGCGGCATCGCATGCTGATGCCGGCTGATCAAGCCCAATGTCCGTTTCACGGCGGGATTGACGAGCGGTACGCCGACCACAGTGCCTTGCCGCTCCGGCAAAATCGACAGCCCCGGCACGGCCGCCACGCCCAAGCCCGACTCCACCAGCGCCAAGATGCCTGACACGTGGTTGATCTCGCACGAGATCCACGGGTGCTTTTCCACACCGGCCAGCGCCGCATCGAGCACGCTGCGGTTGCCGCTCGACTTGGCCACCGAGATATAGCGTTCGTCGACGGTATCCTTCCAGCTCAGCTTCTTGCGCTTGGCCAGCCGGTGATCGTGCCGCATCGCCAGCACGTAGGTTTCGACATAGATGGGCTGGAAAAGAATCTCCGGATTTTCCGCGCCCGTAAAGCTGATGCCGAAATCCGCCTCGCCTGTCAGCACGAGGTTGAGCACATCCTGCGCGCTTTCGTCATGCACGCGCACGCGGATTTTCGGAAACTGCGCGCTGAAGCGCTTGAGCACGTCCGGCAGGAAGTGCCACACGGCTGACGGCACACAGGCGAACGTCACCGTCCCGGTGCGGTGCGCGGCCAGGTCGGCGACACCGAGCACGGCATCCTCGAGGCCGTTGAGCGCATCGCGCACGTTCACCAGAAACACCTGTCCCACATTCGTCAGCTGCACGCGCCGGGTGGTGCGTTCGAACAGCTTGACCCCCAGCGCATCCTCGAGTTTTTCGATGCGGCGGCTCAGTGCCGGCTGCGACAGGAACAGGTCGGCCGCGGCCTGGCGAAAGCTGTTGCGCTCCGCCACGGCCACGAAGGCCTGCAAATCGTGAAGTTCGTAATTGATGCGCTGCATGCATGAATCTCCGGAAAAATTGCAATTATCAAATTATGCCATTTCAACGATGATGGGGTCTTAATGCTGAGCCTCGCCAAGAAGGCATCACTCAAAAAAGAGGGAGACACCATGCGACATTGTTCCACGTTCGCGCTGTTGTTCGCGGCCAGCGGCACCTGCCTGGCCCAGAGCGGCGCGGTTTTGTATGGCATCGCGGATGCCGGCATCCGCTATGGTAAAGGCTTGAACGCCGCCAATGCGCCCACGCCCGGCGGCACCACGCCCGCCGTCAGCAGCGGCATCAACAACACGAGCCGCTGGGGCCTGCGCGGCCAGGAAGACCTCGGCGACGGCTGGCAGGCGCTGTACCGCCTCGAGGGTGGCCTGAATCTGGACACGGGCAGCGCGGCCAAATCCGACAAGCTGTTCGACCGGCAAGCGTGGGTCGGTCTCAAGTCGCCGCTGGGCTCCGTGACCCTGGGGCGCCAGGCGACCTTGCTGGCCGACGCCATCGCACCGGTGGACCCGCTGGGTATCCGCTATGCCTCCTTCAATCCGAACGTCAACATCACGGGCTTGAGCAACACGGCTTTTGGCCGGCATTCGTTCGGCCAGCAATACGGCAGCAGCGGCTATGCCGACAACTTCTACCGGCTCGACAACATGGTGAAAACCAGCGCCAACCTCGGGCCGGTGGTGGCGCGCGCCGCCTATTCCTTTGGCGAGGTGGCGGGCGCCACGTCGTCATTGTCGACCTGGGGCGGCGCCCTGACATACCAGCAGGCGGGGCTGGCCATGTCGGGGGCAGTGATGCGCTTTCGCAATCGCGACAACCGCAGCCTCGACGCCGCCACCGTGGGCGCCGCCTACAAGATGGACGCCTGGCAGTTCAAGGCCAACCTGGGCGTCAACCGCGCCGACGTGGACGCCGGCAAGTCGGTCCGGCAGAGCGTGATGTCGGCCGGCGTAAGCCGGCAAATGGCGCAGGACGTGCTGCTCACGACCGCCTACTACAAGGTGCGGCGCAGCGCCACAGGCCACGTCGACGACGGCTTCCAGCGTGCTTTCGCCTACCTGGAAAAAACGCTCTCGCCGCGCTCGACCCTGTATCTCGAATCGGACTACACCACGTGGCAAGGCGATGCGGCCGGCGTCACGGGAACGCGGGCCAACGACCGCAAAGGCATGGGCTTGACGCTCGGCCTCATGCACAAATTTTAACGACAGGAGAAACAACCATGCTTCAACAGACCCTCGTGCGGCGCTCCGCCCCCCTACTGGCCGGCTTCACGCTGCTCGCCGCCGGCGCGGCCCATGCCGCCGACATCCGCGTGGTCAGCTCGGGCGGTTTCGCCCAGGCCTACAAAAACCTCGCCCCCGCCTACGAGCGCGCCAGCGGCGACCATCTGGTTTCCGAATGGGGGCCGTCGATGGGCACCACCAAGAATGCGATCCCGGCGCGCCTGGCGCGCGGCGAGCAGATCGACGTCGTCATCATGGTGGGCGACGCACTCGACAAGCTGATGCAGGAAGGCCGCCTGGTCCCCGGCAGCAAGGTGGTCCTGGCCAATTCGCCGATTGCCTGCGCCGTGCGGCGCGGCGCGGCCAAGCCCGACATCAGCACCACCGAGGGCTTGCGCAGCGCCTTTCTGAAGGCGGACAAGGTCGCCTATTCGGACAGCGCCAGCGGCGTCTACATCGAGACGCAGCTGATGAACAAGTTGCAGATTTCGCAGCAGATGCAGGGCAAGGCCGCAAAAATTCCCGCCACCCCCGTCGGCGAAATCATCGCCCATGGCCAGGCCGATTTCGGCTGCCAGCAGCGCAGCGAGCTGCTGCCGGTCGACGGCATCGACATCGTCGGCCTGCTGCCGCCGGAAGTGCAGAAGATGACGCAGTTTTCGGCGGCGCTGGTCCCGGGCGGCAAGGAACCGGAAGCCGGCCGCGCCTTGCTGCGCTTCCTCGCCGCCCCTGCCAACGCGGGCGCGATCGAAGCGACCGGACTGGAACCGGCAGCGGCGACAGCGGCGCACTAGGCGACGTCACTCATCTTTCATCAATAGGTAAATCATGGCCATTCCCTCCACCGCCGCACCCATCGCCAAGGCCGCAACGCCGCGCGCGCAAGTGCCTCCGCCCTCCCGCATCGCCACCGTCATCCGGGTGACGAGCGGGAACTTCATCGAAATGTACGATTTTTTCCTGTTCGGCTTTTACGCCACGTACATTGCCAAGGCCTTCTTCCCCGCCACCAGCGAATACGCGGCCCTGATGATGACGTTCGCCACCTTCGGCGCGGGGTTTTTCATGCGGCCGCTGGGCGCCATCATCCTCGGCAGCTATATCGACCGTATCGGCCGCCGCAAGGGGCTGGTGCTCACCCTGGCCATCATGGCTTCCGGCACGGCGCTGATCGCCTTCGTGCCCGGCTATGCCACCATCGGGCTGCTGGCGCCGTTCCTCGTGCTGATCGGGCGTTTGCTGCAAGGCTTTTCCGCCGGCGTGGAGCTGGGCGGCGTATCCGTCTACCTGTCCGAGATGGCGACACCCGGCAACAAGGGTTATTACGTCAGCTGGCAGTCCGCCAGCCAGCAAGTCGCCATCATCTTTTCCGCCGCGCTGGGCTACTTTCTCAATGAAACCCTGAGCAAGGAATTCATCGCGGACTGGGGCTGGCGCATCCCGTTCTTCATCGGCTGCTCCATCATTCCGGTGGTGTTCTACATCCGCCGTTCGCTGCAGGAGACCGAGGCCTACCTGACGCGCAAATCGCATCCGACGTTCCGGCAAATGCTCAAGACGATCGCCCTCAACTGGCCGCTGGTGGTCGCCGGAACGATGCTGATCGTGCTGACGACGGTCGCGTTCTACCTGATCACCGTCTACACGCCGACCTTCGGCAAGAACGTGCTCAAACTGAGCACCGAGGAAAGCCTGCTCGTCACCCTGTGCATCGGCCTGTCGAACTTCATCTGGCTGCCCGTCATGGGTGCACTGTCCGACCGCATCGGGCGCTGGCCCATCATGGCCGTGTGCTCGGCGCTGACGGTGCTGACGGCGTATCCGGCCTTGTCGTGGCTGGTCGCCCATCCCAGTTTCGACCACATGCTGATGGTGGAGCTGTGGCTGTCCTTCCTGTACAGCAGCTACAACGGGGCCACCATCGTCGCGCTGACGGAAATCATCCCGGCCAGCGTCAGGACGACGGGTTTTTCGCTGGCCTACAGCCTGGCCACGGCGCTGTTCGGCGGAATGACGCCGCTGGTGTCGACCCTGCTGATCGAGAGCACCGGCGACAAGGCGGCGCCAGGCTACTGGATGGCAGGCGCCGGCGCCATCAGCCTGCTGGCGACGTGGCTGATCTATCGCGGCATCGTCAGGGAGCGCCATCCGCTCCCCGCATGATGTTACGGCCAGGCGGGCCGGCGCATGTGGAACAGGCTGTCCGGTCCGATCTCGAAATAATCGGCCGGACCGCCGCCGCGCAAGATCGGCGCGGCGGCGGCCGTGTCGTACACGCCGTCGGTCAACAGGTGGCGCGCGATGTGCACGCCCACCACTTCCCCCAGCACCAGCCAGCTGCCGACACCGTCGCCATTGACGCCTTGCAGTTCAATGATCTGCGTGCGCCGGCATTCGAAGGAGACGGGGCTTTCCGCCACGCGCGGCACATTGACGATGCGCGAGGCGGCAGGCGTCAGGCCGGCCAGCGCAAATTCGTCGACCTCGGGCGGCGCCGGCGCGCAGCTGGTATTCATCGCGTCGGCCAGTGGGCGGGTGGCCAGGTTCCACACGAATTCGCCCGTCTGTTCGATATTGCGCAAGGTATCCTTGCGGCCGATGCTGGAAAAACCGATCAGCGGCGGATGGTAATTGAAGGCGTTGAAAAAGCTGTACGGCGCCAGATTGAGCACGCCCTCGCTGCTGCGCGAAGCAATCCAGCCGATGGGTCGCGGCCCCACGATGGCATTGAAAGGGTCATGCGGCAGGCCATGGCCCTGTGCAGGTTCATAAAAGTGAATATTGTCGGCCACGCGCGTTCCTGAAGTCGAAGTCAAAGGCGCCCGGGATGGAACGCCTGGAGCGACAGCTTACTGGAATTGCCGCCACCGCGCTGTCAGACCGCCGGCGCCAGGTGCGCTCGCGCACGCATCGAGACAATTGTATGGCGCGTCGCGCCATGCCTCGCTTATGATGGGACAACTCAACCCTTATCATTCCGCTACCGCCCATGCCTACCCTCACGCTGCACCAGAAAGTGTTCCTGCTCCTCCTGAGCATCGTCACCATCGGCTTCGGCTGGATACTGGCGCCGTATGCGGGCGCCATCTTCTGGGGCGTCATCCTGGCGATCCTGTTCGCGCCCGTGTACCGCTGGCTGCTGCTGAAAACCAAGGGGCGCGCCGGCCTGGCGTCGCTGCTGACCTTGCTGCTGATCATCGTCATCGTGATCCTGCCGCTGTCGCTCATTTCCGTATCGCTCGTGAACCAGGCGGCCAGCGTCGTGGAAATGGTACGCTCGGGCGAATTCACGGTCGCCATGTTCTTCAATAAAATCATGGCCGTGCTGCCGCAATGGCTGATCAATTTACTCGACCGCTTCAACCTGACCAGCCTGGCCAGCATGCAGGACAAGCTGGCCGAGGGCGCCACGCAGGTGAGCCAGGTGGTGGCGGTGAAAGCCATCAACGTGGGCCTGTACACTTTCGAATTCCTCACCAGCCTGTGCATCATGCTGTACCTGCTGTTTTTCCTCATGCGCGATGGCTCGACCCTGTCGGCCCGCATCAAGGGCGCAGTGCCGCTGAGCCGCAAGTACAAGCAGCGCCTGTTCACCAATTTCACCACGGTGATCCGCGCCACGGTGAAGGGCAACATCCTCGTGGCGATCGCCCAGGGCGCCCTCGGCGGCCTGGCGTTCTGGTTCCTCGACGTGCCGGCGCCCCTGCTGTGGGCCGTGCTGATGGCCTTCCTGTCGCTGCTGCCGGCCGTCGGCGCCGCCCTCGTCTGGGCACCCGTGGCCGTCTACTTCCTGGCCACGGGCGCCATCTGGCAAGGCGCAGGCCTGGCCGCCTTCGGCGTCTTCGTCATCGGCCTGGTCGACAATGTGCTGCGCCCCATCCTGGTGGGCAAGGACACCAAGATGCCCGACTACGTGGTGCTGCTGTCGACCGTGGGCGGCATGGCCCTGTTTGGCCTGAACGGCTTCGTCATCGGCCCCGTGGTCGCGGCCCTGTTCATCGCCTCGTGGGACCTGTTCGTCTCGGCCAGCGAGTTCCAGGCCGAGGATTGAGGCGCCGTCCCATCCTGCAAAAATAAGCCCTTCAAAACCCGGCGCTGCCGACGGCGCCCCTTGCGCATCCCGAAACAGGCTGGAACAGCCGGGCGGCAGAGTGCCCGCCGGCGCCGGCCAGCCTCGGCGACTCTTCACATGAGACCGCATTTCATAGCAACTATCATGTTGCAATAGTATACATTTAACAACAAATACAGAAATATAGTTTTTGACGCAGCAAGAGCCGCGGCGTAGTGTCGGTCGTCCCGACAACCACGTAATGAGGAGCCTCCCATGGCAAATCCACTGTGCTTACTGATGCCGGTACTACCCGGCACCAATCCGATCTCCATCGCCGCCGCGTTGCAGGAATATCAGACGAAGATCAATGCCGCACTCACCGATATCGGTACCGTGCACTTTGCCCGCTTCACCCTGTTTGACCGCTCCCAAGCCAATCTGCTGCCCGACATCAGCAAGACGGGCACTTCCGACACCCTGATCATCGGCGTGATCACCGAGTATGACGGCAGTTTCAATGGCTACATCGAGGATTTCGTGGCGCAGTTGGGCGAGGTATTCGACGCGCTGCTGCAGTTTGTCGTGGGCGGCAAGGCGCTCATGCCCGTTGCCAACCATGTGGCCGCATTCGAAGCCTTCATCACCGCCAACGACGCCGCGCAGCACGTGCCTAACACGGGCCTGTATAGCGCCTATCCGCAGACCGTCCAGCAAATCCTCGCTTCCGTCTGAGCCTGAACTGAACGCCACGCCGGGGCTGCGCAAGCGGCCCCGCCACCCCAGCCCCCCGGAGAGACAGCATGGCCGATCCCACCATCGATTACGACGACGTGCAAGGCACGATCCTGCGCGGCTACCGCGTCAACCTGGCGCGCCATTTCATCTTCAGCATCACGGATGCGGCGCAGGCGCGGCGCACCATCGCGGCCCTGCTCGACGGCAGCGACGGGCTGCCGACCATTACCACCGCGCGCCATATCCATCCCAAGCCGCCCTGCTTTCTGAATATCAGTTTTACCGCTCCCGGCCTGTCCGCGCTGGGGATAACCGCAGCCGACCTGGCCACCTTCGACCAGGCATTTCAACGGGGTGCGGCCGATCCGGCCAGCGTCGCCGCCGTGGGCGACGTGGGCGACAGCGCCCCCGAACACTGGCTCGCCAACCTGGGACCGGCCACCAAAGCCGGCCAGGTGCATGCGATGCTGAGCCTGTGGGTCAGCGAATCGGAGGAAGTGCTGCAGGCAACGTCGGCCAAGCTGCGTGGCGCCTTTGCCGCCGGCTGGCGTGAACTGTATGCGCACGATGGCGTGGCACTGCCAGGCAACCGCGTGCATTTCGGCTACCGCGACAATATCGCCCAGCCGGACGTCGACGGCGCCCCGCCGCGCAAGCACGAGCGCGAATACGACCCGGACCCGCTCAACAGCGTCAAGACGGGCGAATTCCTGCTCGGCTATCCGAATGAAAACGGCGGCACCTATCAGGTGCAGCCGCCGCAACTGTCCACCAATGGCAGCTATGCCGCCTTCCGCATCTTGGAGCAGGACGTGCCCCTGTTCGACAGTATTCTGAGCCAGGGCGCGGCCAGCTCCGGACTCAGTACCGAGATGGTGGCCGCCAAGATGTGCGGACGCTGGCGCAACGGCAATCCGCTCGTGCTCGCGCCGGACGAGCCGGGGCCCGTGCTGCCGGACGCCAGCCTGAACCACTTTCACTATGTCGATGCGCAGCCGGGAAAGGACGACACGCTGGGCCTGAAATGCCCGGTCGGCGCGCATATCCGGCGCAACAATCCGCGCGATGAAGGCGTCGTGGGCACCTCGGCCCGCCACCACCGCATCGTGCGGCGCGCCATGCCCTACGGCAGCGAATACGATCCGGTGACGCCCATCGCAGAGCAGCGGGGACTGGTCGGCTATTTCATCAACGCCAACCTGCGCAATCAGTTCGAATTCCTGATGCAGCAATGGAACGATGACGCTACCTTCGTCAAATCGGCCGTCGGCCCGGCCGGCCCCGAGGCGGGCAATGCCACGCTCAACATCAGCGGCCAGGACGTATTCCTGGGCATCAACGACCCGAGCGCCAGTTCCTTCACCTTGCCGGGCGTGGGCGCCAAGGGCAGCGGCAATAAGAAACTGCAGCATTTCTCGCGCAGCGTCATCACGCGTGGCGGCGTGTATTGCTTCTTCCCCAGCATCACGGGATTGCGCTACTTGGCAAGCCTGAGTTAGGCGGCGGGCGCGCCGCAGCGCGATTGACCCCGTTCAGGCAAACACGGGGCGGAAGAAACTGCGCTCGTAGCTGACGATGCAGCGCGTCTCTTCGGCATAGCGGAAGGCGGCCTGGCATTCGGCGTCCTGCATCGAGTCGCTGCGGTACTGCTCGTACAGGGCCAGGCTGGGAAACGAGAACATGGCCAGGGCCACGTTGCTGGCGCCTTCGGATGGCAAAAAATAGCCGTGGTGCTGGCCGCCGAAGCGTTCGACGAGCGGCATCCACAACTTGCCGTAGGCTTCGAATTCCCGCAATTTGTACGGGTCGATGATGTAACGCAGGTAGCAGGTGATCATGGGGTTTCCTTGTGAACGTTCAGATCCATCAGCATGCCAGATTCCCAGGAACCGATGGCGGCCAATGGCGAGCCAGGCAAAAAGTCCAGCGCGCAGGGATAGCTGAAATCTTCCTGCGCCAGGACGCCAAGGCTGGGCCAGGCGTAGAACAGCAGCTTGCCCTTGCCGATGCGTCCCAGCCCGCTGCCGTCGAGAAGCCAGCGCAAGGCGTCGCCCGTGCCGCCGCCTCCTTCAACCGGCGCGGTGGCCAGACAGCGGCCATCGTCCATCGCATGCACGGATAAGAATTCCTCGCCGCCCGCGTAATGCAGCACGGCCAGGCGCTCGCCATCGGGCGATGGCGCGCACGACGCCAGCTTGGGCAGCGACAGCACCACACGGCCGCCTCCCGCCTGCAGGGGCCAGTCCCACACGCTGCAGTAGTCGGGCGGCTGCACCTGCCCCTCGTCCACCGATTTGACGCCGTGCAGGACCAGCAAACGCCGCCCGCCATCGAGGGCGTAGATTGCGCGCAGCATCTCGCCCGGGTGCTCCTGCGTGAACAACACTTCGCCCGTCTGCGCGTCGCGCACGCGCAGACGGCCATCCCAGCCGCCGTCGGCCAGATAGCGGCCGCACGGCGACCACGCGGGGCCGCAGCCTTCGCCATCCTTTTTATTCTGGAAATTCAGCAGCAGCTGACCCGCCTCGTTATCCACCACGGCCATCTGGCCCGTCGTGCTCTTGATGGCCAGCCGGCTGCCGTCGGGCGAGAACGCCATGCTGGAACAATGGGCGATGAATTTGCCGCGCCACAGTTTCTGGCGCGCCGCCACGTCCCACAGCACCAGGTCGCGCCCCAGCACGGCCAGGCGCGCGCCATCGGGCGAAAACCGCACGCCGTAGGCGCAGCCCAGCTTCAAAGGCTTGCGCGTTACTGTCATGGGCGCGCCAGGCGGTACACGACGCTATCGATATCGTAATGGCGTTCCATGCCCACGTACTGCATGCCCAGGCGCGTCATGACCTTGATCGAGGCCGCGTTATCGGGATGGGCCACGGCCACCACTTCGGGCGCGCCGACGACGTCGAACGCATGCGCGACGATGGCGGCGGCCGCTTCGCTGGCATAGCCCTGGCCCCAGCCCGTGCGTGCCAGGCGCCAGCCGATTTCATGCGGCTTGTTTTTATCGCCATCGAGATGCTGCAGGCAGGCCATGCCCACCATCTCGCCATCATCGAGGCGTATCAGCGCCCACCACGAATAGCCCCACTCGGCCCAGCGTCCCACCAGCCGCGTGACGGCCGCGCGCGTGTCCTCTTCCGCTTCGGGCTGGCCCGCGTTCAGATAGGTCATCACCTCGGGATCGGTGTTGAGCGTGCGCATGCGCTCATAGTGGTTTTCCGTGATCGGTTCCAGGCGCAGGCGCGCCGTCGTCAATATGGTCATGGCATTTCCTTGGACGAAAAAAAAGACGATACACGATCGTCTTTTTTTTGCAAGTGCGCACGCAATTACTTGCCTGCTTCGCCCTTCTTGATCCACGCCGCCAGCTGGTGCGGACGCAGGCCATCGTAGTCTTCGAATGGCTGATGGATCCACGGATTGTGCGGCAGTTCGTCGAGGAAGTAGTCGGGACGCACGACGGAGCAGCCCTTCAGCCAGATCACGGCCGATTTGACTTCGGTCACGTCAGGGAAGTTTTCCTTCAGGTGACGCGTGACCTTGTCCAAGGTGACGCCCGAATCGGCCAGGTCGTCGACCAGCAGGATACGGCCGGCCAGCGGGCCCTTGGTCATGGTCATGTACTTGGCGATATCGAGGTCGCCGCGCACCGTGCCCGCGTCTTCGCGGTAGGAGCTGGTCGACAGGATGGCCAACGGCAAGTCAAAAATGCGCGAGAAGACGTCGCCGGGACGCACGCCTCCGCGCGCCAGGCACAATACCTGGTCGAATTTCCAGCCCGATTCGTAGACCTTGAGCGCCAGGCGCTCGATCAGGCGGTGGTATTCTTCCCAGTTGACCCAGAGGTGTTGATCGTTCGATTGTGGGGTAGTCATGATAGTGGAATCTTATTATTAGCGTGATTAAAAAAATCCGCCTTGCGGCGGATTGTGTCCAGCAGCTTATTCGAATGGGTGACGCAGCACGATCGTTTCTTCACGATCCGGACCGGTCGAAACCATGTCCACCGGCACGCCGACCAGTTCTTCGATGCGCTTGATGTAAGCGCGCGCCGTTGCAGGCAAGGCCGCCAGCGATTTCGCGCCGACCGTGCTTTCCGTCCAGCCTGGCATCTCTTCGTACACCGGCACGCAACGGGCGGCTTCTTCAGCGCCCGACGGGAAGATGTCCGTGGCCACGCCGTCGATGGTGTAGCCGGTGCACAGTTTCAGCGTTTCGATACCGTCCAGCACGTCCAGCTTGGTCAGGCACATGCCCGTCACGCCGTTGATCTGTACGGAGCGGCGCAGCAAGGCGGCGTCGAACCAGCCGCAGCGGCGGGCACGGCCCGTCACGGTGCCGAATTCATGGCCGACCTGCGCCAGGTGGTGGCCGACGCCCGCATCCGTTGGCAGTTCCGAAGGGAACGGGCCGGAGCCGACGCGCGTCGTGTAGGCCTTGGTGATGCCCATGATGTAGTGCAGCATGCCAGGACCCACGCCCGAACCGGCGGCGGCATTACCGGCCACGCAGTTCGACGAGGTGACGAACGGGTAGGTGCCGTGGTCGACGTCGAGCAGGGAACCCTGCGCGCCTTCGAACAGCAGGTTCGCGCCGGCCTTGTGCGCCTTGTACAGCGCGCTCGACACGTCGGTGACCATCGGACGCAGACGCGGCACATAGGCCAGCGCGTCGTCGAGGGTCTTCTGATAGTCGACCTTCGGCGCCTTCAGGTAGTTTTCCAGCACGAAGTTGTGGTAATCGAGGTTTTCGGCCAGCTTTTCGGCAAAGCGCTTCTCGTTCAGCAGGTCGGCGATACGGATCGCGCGGCGCGCCACTTTGTCTTCGTAGGCCGGGCCAATGCCCTTGCCCGTGGTGCCGATCTTCGCATCGCCACGCTTGGCTTCACGCGCCAGGTCGATCGCGGTGTGGTAAGGCAGGATCACGGGCGCCGCGTCCGACACTTTCAGGCGCGAAGCGACTTCGACGCCGACAGCTTCGAGCTTGTCGATTTCGCGCAGCACGTCAGGCACGGAAACGACCACGCCATTACCGATGTAGCAGGCCACGCCTGGACGCATGATGCCCGACGGGATCAGCTGCAGCGCGGTTTTGACGCCGCCGATGACCAGCGTGTGGCCTGCATTGTGGCCGCCCTGGAAGCGCACCACACCTTGGGCGTGATCGGTCAACCAATCGACGATCTTGCCTTTACCTTCATCGCCCCATTGGGTGCCGATGACAACGACGTTCTTTGCCATAATTTTCTTTGACATCACTTAACCTAAGTTTTTAAGAATCCAGCTACTACCATTATCGGCAAGTACCAGCACGCGATCGCACTCGAACTCGTCTTGTTCATTACTGTGACCCGGCATACTCTGGATCACGACCTCGCCCGCCTTGCGCAACTCGGCGATTTTTTCCTTCAATTCTGGCGCGCTGCCCCATGGGGCGCGGATCGAATGCTTCCGTTCCGCCGTTGGCAGCAGGCGCGCCAGTTCGCGCAAATCGAGCGAGAAGCCGGTCGCGGGACGTGCCCGGCCGAACGCTTCGCCGACGTGGTCATAACGGCCGCCGCGCGCAACCGCGTTCGGCAAGCCTGGTACATACAGCGCAAACATCGCGCCACTTTCATATTGGTAGCCGCGCAGGTCGGCCAGGTCGATCGCCACTTCGGCGCGGCCCAGTGCCGATCCTGCCAGCGCGGCCAGTTCGGCCAGCGCCTTCAGCACGCCCGGCAGCGGCGGCAGCACTTCGCGCGCACGCGCCAGCACGTCGATGTCGCCATACAGGTTCGGCAAGGCCAAGAGCGCATCGCGCGTGACGGCATCGTAGGATGCGGTCAGGGCGCGCAGGCCCGGCGCATCTTTCGCGCGCAGCAGGGTGTACAGCGCAGCTTCGTCACGCACGGCGGCGGCGTCTTGCGCAATGATAGCGCGCAACAGGCCGACGTGCGACAAATCCAGGCGGACGCTATCGAAACCGGCCAGTGCCAGCGAAGCGAGCGCCAGTTCCTGGATCTCGGCATCCGCTTCCAGGCCGGCGTGGCCATAGATTTCGGCGCCGATCTGCAGCGGTTCGCGGGTGGCGTGCAAACCCGACGGACGGGTATGCAGCACGCTGCCGGCGTAGCACAGGCGGGTCACGGTGGCACGGTTCAGCAGGTGGGCGTCGATGCGCGCCACTTGCGTCGTCATGTCGGCGCGCAGGCCGAGCATGCGGCCAGACAGCTGGTCGACCAGTTTGAACGTGCGCAGGTCGGTATCCTTGCCAGCGCCGGTCATCAGCGATTCCAGATACTCGAGCAGCGGCGGCATCACCAGTTCATATCCGTACAGACGGAAATTATCCAGCATGAGGCGGCGCAGCTCTTCGATCTTGCGCGCTTCCGACGGCAGAACATCGGCAATATTTTCGGGCAAAAGCCAATTCGGCATGAGGGAGCGAGATACGGAAGAAAGTTGAAAAATGCATCATGCGAGGCAGCGGCGGGCGCGCCAGGCAAGAGGCCGAACCTGATATTTTACGCGAAAACACGGGCCTTTAGGGATAAGTTGTCCGAAACGCTGCCGCGCAGCCCTAAAAACACCGCATTTTACGCCTTCCCGCAACAACCTGACGGACACAAAAAAACGGGGCCGGCAATGACGCCGGCCCCGCTCATGCTGCACCCGGTCTTGCGGCCGGGAGCAGTGTCGATGCTGTTTTACTTCTTGGATGGAGCGGCCGTGCCGTTACCCTTGAAGTACTTGAAGAATTCCGAACTCGGATCCACCACCATCACGTCGCCCTTGTCCTTGAAGGTGGCGCGGTAGGCTTCCAGGCTACGATAGAACTTGTAGAACTCCGGATTCCGGCCAAACGCTTCCGCATACACCTGCGACGCCTTGGCGTCGCCCTCGCCGCGGATCTTCTCGGCTTCGCGGTACGCTTCGGCCAGGATCACCGTGCGCTGCTTGTCGGCATCGGCGCGGATTTTCTCGGAGTCGGCCGAACCGGTCGAACGCAGCTCGTTGGCCACGCGCACGCGCTCGGACTTCATGCGTTCGTACACGGAGTTGTTGATCTGCTCGACGTAATCGACGCGCTTCAGGCGCACATCGACGATGCCCACGCCGATGGCCTCGGCCTCGGCCGCCACCTTGGCCTTGATCGCCTGCATCACCTTGCCACGCTCGCCCGAGATCACTTCGCGCACCGTGCGCTTGGTGATTTCATCATTCAGCGCGGCCTTGACGATTTGCGACATGCGGTTGCGGGCGCGGCTTTCATCACCGCCAAAGCTGCGGAAATAGGTCTTCGGATTGACGATGCGCCACTTCACATAGGCGTCGACGAGGATATTCTTCTTCTCGGCCGTGATGAAGCGCTCCGGCTCCGGCGTGTCGAGCGTCAGGATGCGCTTGTCCAGGTAGATGACGTTCTGGAACGGCGGCGGCAGCTTGAAGTACAAGCCTGGTTTGCTGATCTCGTCCTTGACTTCACCCAGGGCGAAGACGATGGCGTATTTACGCTGATCGACGACAAACACGGTCGAGGAAAGGAGCATGATCGCGATAAAGCCCGCGATCAGGGCGGCGACGATACGGTTCATTAGCGGCTCTCCCGTTCACGCGAAGAGCGGCTGTCGCGACGCGAATTGACTTCTACTGTCTGCATGGCTTCCTGTGGCATTACGGTATTGGCTGCGGGTGCGGCCGCTGTGGCGCGCGCTGCCGCGGCCGAGGCGTCCGACGCCGCCTGCTGGGCGATCAACTTGTCGAGCGGCAGATACAGCAGATTGCTGCCCGTCTTGGCGTCAACCATGACCTTGCTGGCACTGCTGAACACTTGCTGCATCGTTTCCAGGTACATGCGGTCGCGCGTGACGGCCGGCGCCTTCTGGTACTCGACCAGCACCTGCTTGAAGCGCGACGCATTACCTTCGGAGTTCTCGGTCACCATGGCCCGGTAGGCCTCGGCTTCCTGCACCAGGCGGAATGCCGCGCCGCGTGCTTTAGGAATGACGTCATTGGCGTAAGCCTGGCCTTCATTCTTCTGGCGCTCACGGTCCTGGCCTGCCTTGACGGCATCGTCGAAAGCGGCTTGCACCTGCTCCGGCGGCTGCACGGCCTGCATCGTCACGTTGTTGATCAACACGCCAGACTTGTAATCTTCAAGAATCTGCTGCATCAATTTTTGCGTGTCGAAGGCCACTTTTTCACGGCCTTCATACAGCACGAAATCCATCTTGCTGCGGCCGACCACTTCGCGGATCGCCGTCTCGGCGACCTGGCGCAAGGTATCTTCCTGGTCGCGCAGGCTGAACAGCCATTCCACCGGATCTTTCAAGGTGTATTGCACCGCGAACTGGATGTCGATGATGTTTTCATCGTCCGTCAGCATCAGCGACTCGCTGGCCTGCTTGTTGCGCAGCGACGTG
Organism: Janthinobacterium sp. KBS0711; assembly: GCF_000988085.1. NCBI lineage: Bacteria > Pseudomonadati > Pseudomonadota > Betaproteobacteria > Burkholderiales > Oxalobacteraceae > Janthinobacterium > Janthinobacterium sp. KBS0711. The sequence continues at coordinate 45,731 of NZ_LBCO01000035.1, forward strand.
CGATAGCCAACTTCCACCGTGCGCACCTGCGACACGTTGACGGTTTCATCGGTCTGGAACGGATACGGCCAGCGCCAGTTGAGACCGGCCGGCGCCGTGCGCGTGTATTGGCCAAACGTCAGCACGACGCCGCTCTGGCCCTCTTGCACGATGAAGGCGCCGCTGGCGAGCCAGATGAAGACGGCGATCACGCCGACCACGCCGGCCGTGATGCCTGCGCCCTTCATGTCGGGACGCGGACCACCGCCACCGCCGTTGTTATTGCCGCCGTTGTCGGGACGGTTCTTCTGTCCGAAAAAGGCGTTCAGGCGCTGATTGAAATCGCGCCACAACTGATCGAGGTCCGGCGGACCTTCACCGGGCTTTTTGCCTTCTTGGGCTTTCTTGCCGTCGTCCTTGCGATTGCCCCAGCGGGGATCGTTCAGGGACAACTTCAAGCCTGTTTTTTTGAGTAGGGAGACAAGCATAACTATCGTGTTCCGACTTGGGAGTGGGTGGAAATCCTATCGTCCTCGCCAGGCTCTTCGTCCTGGTCCGGGGCGGCGCCATCGTGCTGGTCGTACTGACCGTCAAACTGATCTTCCTGCGGTGCTTCATCGTTCTGATACAGGTGGGCCGAACGAGGCGCCTTCCTGGCCATCTCGACAATCGCATCGCGCAGCAGGTCGAGCCCACTGCCCTTCTGCGCACTGACGAACACGCGACTGATCGTAGCATATTCATCGCGCTCCACCGAAGGCTCCAGCCCGGCCGCATCGATCTTGTTCCACACGAGGATTTGCGGAATATGATCGGCGCCGATCTCTTTCAAGACCAGGTTGACCTGCTCGATCTGCTCCATGCGCACCGGCGACGCGGCGTCGACGACGTGCAGCAGCAAATCGGCATGAATGGTTTCTTCGAGCGTGGCGCGGAAGGCGGCCACCAATTGGTGCGGCAATTCGCGCACGAAGCCGACCGTGTCGGAGATCACCACGTTGCCCACTTCCTGCCCCAGGTAAACCCGGCGCGAGGTGGTGTCGAGCGTGGCGAACAACTGGTCGGCGACATACACGCCGGCCTTGGTCACGGCATTGAACAGGGTCGACTTGCCGGCATTGGTATAGCCGACCAGGGACACCGAGAATGTGTGATTGCGGCCGCGCGCGCGGCGCTGCGTTTCGCGCTGCTTGTGCAGCTTTTCCAGACGGGCGCGCAAGGCCTTGACGCGGTCGCCGATCAGCCGGCGGTCGGTCTCGAGCTGCGTCTCGCCGGGACCGCGCAAGCCGATACCGCCCTTTTGCCGCTCAAGGTGGGTCCAGCCGCGGATCAGGCGCGTGGCCAGATGCTGCAGCTGCGCCAGCTCGACTTGCAGCTTGCCCTCGTGGCTCTTGGCGCGCTGCGCAAAGATGTCGAGAATCAGGCTGGTACGGTCGAGCACGCGCACATTCAGGCGCTTTTCCAGATTGCGCTGCTGGGCAGGTGAAAGGGCATGATTGAAGATGACGATTTCCAGGCCATCGTTGACGACGACGTCGCCAATTTCATCGGCCTTGCCGCTGCCGACGAAATATGCGGAATCGGGACTGGAACGCTTGGCCGTGATGGTGGAAATCGGGTCTGCGCCAGCCGAACGCGACAACAGCATGAGTTCCTCCATGCTGGCGGCGAAGTCGCTGTGACCGAAGTCAACTCCGACTAGTGCCGCGCGCATGATGGCATCTGATGAGTTGCGGCGGACGCCGACGCCGATGCAAACGCATCAGCGCCGCTGGCGCGGACGGGGGCGATGGAGGGTGAAAGGCGCTGGGCCGTCAAGCTCAACGCTTTACTCCGCTTCAGATTCAATATTGAGATTGACGGCACGGGCCGGCACCACTGTCGAGATGGCATGCTTGTACACCATCTGTGTCACCGTATTGCGCAGCAATACGACATATTGATCAAACGATTCGATATGGCCCTGCAATTTAATGCCATTGACCAGGTAGATCGAGACAGGAACATGCTCTTTGCGTAATGCATTGAGGAATGGGTCTTGTAACAGTTGCCCTTTGTTGCTCATAACAGCTCCGTTGTTTATGTTGTTGTGTAAGAATTGGAGGCGACTCGCTTGATTTCAAGTGCTCTCACACCTTTCAAAGAAAGAAAGATGCGTCATAGCTACTGTAACCTGTTTTCGCGATCGCTGTCGCGCATGGCGCATTAACACTTTATTATTTTCGTGCAAACAGCCATTAAATGTCTGTCGGCGCCGCATTATCTCCGCGGCGCCTTAATATGCACTTAATTCAGCCGTTAACTATTTACTTGCTAGGCGTGCGTGCAAACGGGTTTTTACCCGTACGCAGTTCGATGCGCAGCGGCGTGCCGACCAGGGCAAACGTATCGCGGAAATGTTTTTCCAGATAGCGTTTGTACGGATCGCCAACGGCGTCGAGCGCATTGCCGTGAATAACGATCACAGGCGGGTTCATGCCGCCCTGGTGCGCATAGCGCAGCTTCGGACGGATCGAGCCCTTGCGGCGCGGTTCCTGCTTCTCCACGGCCTCGATCAGGGCGCGCGTCAGCTTCGGCGTCGACAGGTCGCACATGGCGGCCGCATACGCGGCGTTGAGCGACTTCATCAGTGGACCGATGTTGGTGCCCTTCAGCGCCGAAATGAAATGCATCTGCGCGAACGACAGGAAATCGAGCTTGCGGTCGATATCGATCTTGATCTCGTCGCGCTCGTGCGATTGCAAGCCATCCCATTTATTCACGGCCACGACCAGCGCGCGGCCCGATTCCAGGATAAAGCCGGCGATATGCGCGTCCTGCTCCGAGATATCCTGCTGCGCGTCGAGCATCAGCACGACCACGTTGGCTTCGGAAATCGACTGCAGCGTTTTCACCACCGAGAATTTCTCGATCGCTTCAAACACCTTGCCGCGGCGGCGGATACCGGCCGTGTCGATCAGGGTGTATTGCTGGCCATCGCGCTCGAACGGGATTTCGATCGAATCGCGCGTCGTGCCCGGCATGTCGAAGGCGATCACGCGCTCTTCGCCCAGCAAGGTGTTGATCAAGGTCGACTTGCCCACGTTCGGACGGCCGACGAGGGCGATCTTGATGCCGCGGTCGGTCTTTTCCAGCTCTTCAGGCTCATCCGGACGCTGCGCGAACGCCAGGTCCAGCATCACTTCGACGAGGTCGTTGACGCCGTCGCCGTGCGCCGACGAGATCGCATACGGATCGCCCATGCCCAATTCATAGAATTCGGACACGACGGCCGTGTAGCGCATGCCTTCGCTTTTGTTGACCACCAACAAGACCGGGCGACCGCTCTTGCGCAGGAAGTCGACGATGGTCTTATCATGCGGGGTCAGGCCTTGACGGCCGTCCACGATGAACACCACCACGTCGGCCTCGGCCACGGCCTGCTTGGTCTGCAGTGCCATCTGGTGCATGATGCCTTCCTTGGCGACGGGTTCGAAACCACCCGTATCGATGACGAGGAAGGGACGTTCGCCGACACGGCCTTCGCCATAGTGACGATCGCGCGTCAACCCAGGCAAATCCGCCACCAGCGCATCGCGCGAGCGGGTCAGACGATTGAATAAAGTCGATTTCCCAACATTGGGTCGACCTACTAGTGCAATTACCGGCTTCATTGTATTACTCGACCGCGAGAGCGGTCACTGTCCCTGATTGGGTTTGAAAAATCAAATTCGAACCGGCAACAACGGGAGCCGAAACAATCGGGCTACCATCGGTGCTGACACGACCTATTAATGCGCCATCTTCCCGTGACAGGAAGTGGATGTAACCTTGATAGTCGCCCACAGCCACGCTGCGGCCGTAGGAGGCCGGCGTCGACAGGCGGCGGCGCGCCAGCGCCTCATTCTTCCAAGCGCTCTGGCCGCCTTCGCGGCTGAACGCCACGACGGCGCCCTGGTCATCCGCGACAAACACGAAACGCTGGTCGACGGCCACGCCCACATCGGACGAGATCGGCTTGGTCCAGCGCGGCACGCCCGTGGCGGCGTCGAAGCAGCCCGCCTTGCCCTGGTAGGTGACGGCGCACACTTCGCCTTCGTACACCACCGGCGTGCCGGCGATGTCGGAGACGCGCTCCAGTTCGGTAGCGCCGCGCGGTTCGCTGACGACGATCTCCCAGCGTACCACACCGGTCGCTGCCGTCAGTGCCAGCAGCTTGCCGCCAGGCTGGGCCACGTAGATGTTCGCACCGCCCAGCACCATGCCCGGCGCATTGCGCAGGGTCAATGCCGGCGTGGCGCGCTGCACCGTCCACTTGCGCTCGCCCGTCTTGGCGTCGAAGCCGACGATGCGGTTGTCGACGCTGCGTACCACGACCACGCCCTGCCCCACGACGGGCGCCGTCAATACTTCACTGGATGCCTGCGCCTTCCACAGCTGCTTGCCATCGGCGTCAAACGCCAGCACGGCGCCCTTGGCGGCACCGACGGCCACGACCGTGCCATCGCTGCCGGCACTCGCGGTGATGTCGCTGCCGGCCTTGACGCGCCACGTTTCACGGCCGCTGGCCGCATCGAGGCGCGCCAGTGCGCCATCGGCGCTGACCACGTACAGGCTGTTGCCGGCCAGCGCAGGCGTAAACGCGTACACGCCGGCCTTGCCGATCGAATACTTCCAGGCGTCGCGCACGGCGATGCTCGATTTTAACTCGACCAGCTTGGCCGGTTCGACTTTCGGATCTTTCGAAGCGAACGGGTTCCACGACGAGCAACCGGCCATCAGGGCCAACAGACTTGCAGCTACCAGCTTTTCAGTGACACGCATAAGTGTTATCCAACCTTTTTCTTGTACTTGTAAGGGCAAGGCAGGCGGCGCATAACGCCGCCCGGCCACGCCATCAGTGTTCCTGTCAGGCGGCAGCCTTGTCAGCCTTGGCTTTGTCTTCCGGCACCGTACCGCCGATCGCTTCCAGTTTGACCTGGATCAGTTGACGGCCTGGATTGTTCTTGTCCGTCGCAGCCAGTGCGGCCAGGTAGGCCGTGCGGGCATCGGCCAGCTTGTTTTGCGCCACCAGGATGTCGCCCTTGCGGTCGGCCACGGCGCCGGCGAATTGCGCCACGGAAGCCGTTGCCAGCACTTTCAGCGCTTCATCGTAGGCTTTTTCATCCAGCAGGACGCCTGCCAGGCGCAGCTTGGCGATGGACTTGTACTCTTCCGTGCCATGCTCGGCCACCCATTGCAGCTGGGTCTTGGCCGTTTTCAGGTCGTTCGCGTCAAATGCCACCTTGGCCGCGGCCAGGGCGCTCATCTGCGCATACGCCGTGCCGCTGAAACGCGACTGCATGTCGCCGGCCGCGCGCATCACCTTGGCCGTGTCCTTGGCGGCGATGGCGTTTTGCAGTTCATCGTACAGCTGGCCCGCTTGCGCAGCCTGCGTGCGCTGGTAGTACTGCCAGCCAGCCCAGCCGCTGTAGCCTGCCAGCGCCACGATCAGGACCCAGGAGGTCAGATTGCCATTGCGCTGCCACCAGGCCTTGAGGGTTGCCAGTTGTTCTTGTTCTTCGTGATCGTATGCCATGGGTCGTCAGTTTTAATGAGTAGTTGATCGAGGGTAGAACGGTCTTGCTGCAAATCAGTGGTGGTGATGCACGTGGCCGCCAGGACCGTGGTCATGGCCGCAATCGTGGTCGCCGATGATCTGGTCCACCACATAATCGACGACATCGTCGAACGGCACCGTGTTCTGCTGCGCGCCCGCATCGGCTTCGCGCATGGCTTTCACCGTCGCGACGTTGTTGGCGATTTCATCATCGCCCATGATTACGGCAAACGCCGCACCGCTGGCATCGGCCTTTTTCATTTGCGTCTTGAAGCTGCCGCCACCGTTGCTCGCTGCGCAATGTAGCACAACGTCCAGGCCCGCATCGCGAATCCGCTCTGCCAGCACGAACGCTTGCAAGCCTGCCTGCTCGCCCTGGTGCACCAGGTAGACGTCGCACTGGGCTGGCTGTTCCGGCTCGGCCGCGTCCTTCATCAGCAGCACCAGGCGTTCGACGCCCATGCCGAAGCCGACTGCTGGCGTCGATTTGCCGCCAAACATTTCCACCATGCCGTCATAGCGGCCACCGGCGCAGACCGTGCCTTGCGCGCCCAGCTTGTCGCTGACCCACTCGAACACCGTGCGGTTGTAGTAATCGAGGCCGCGCACCAGGCGTGGATTGATGATGAATGGAATATTGTTGTGGTTCAGAATCTTCTGCACGCCGTGGAAATGGGCCAGCGATTCCTCGCCCAGGTACTCCAGCAGCTTCGGCGCGCCATTGACCAGGTCCTGCATGGCAGGGTTCTTGGTATCCAAAATGCGCAGCGGATTGCTGTGCAGGCGGCGCTTGGCTTCTTCGTCGAGCAGCTCGCTGTGGCCTTCCAGGTAGGCAATCAGGTCGGCGCGGTGGCGCAGGCGCTCGGCCGCGTCGCCGATCGAGTTCAATTCCAGGCGGATGCCTTCCAGGCCCAGGTCATCCCACAGGCGGCGGGTCATCATGATCAGCTCGGCGTCGATGTCCGGGCCCGTAAAGCCGATGGCTTCCGCGCCGAACTGGTGGAACTGGCGGTAGCGGCCTTTCTGTGGACGCTCGTGGCGGAACATCTGGCCCTTGTACCACAGGCGTTTCGGGCCTTCGTAGACGAGGTTATGCTCGACGACGGCGCGCACCACGCCGGCCGTGCCTTCAGGACGCAGGGTCAGGTTGTCGCCGTTCATCGAATCGGTGAACGAATACATTTCCTTTTCCACGATATCGGTCACGGCGCCGATGGCGCGCGCGAACAATTTCGTTTCTTCCACGATCGGCGTGCGGATCTGCTGGAAGCCATAGCTTTGCAGCACGGATTGCGCCGTGTTTTCAAACAATTCCCACAGCGGGGCGTCGGCTGGCAGGATATCGTTCATGCCTTTGACTGCTGTGATCTTGTCGAGCTTTTTATTTTCGGACATAGTGTTCTTCTTTGCTTTAACTTGATTGCCGGATGACGCGCGTAGCGCTAATCCGACCTACCTGACCTACGCCGTTGCCGTGGCGGCGGCGCCGTAATGGCTTTTAACATAATTGAGGACGATGTCCTGGAATTCCTCGACGATGCGTTCGCCGCGCAAGGTGACGACTTTTTCGCCGTCGACAAACACGGGCGCGGCAGGCGACTCGCCCGTACCGGGCAGGCTGATGCCGATGTTCGCATGCTTCGATTCGCCGGGGCCGTTGACGATGCAGCCCATGACGGCCACGTTCATCGCTTCCACGCCCGGATACGATTTCTTCCACTCCGGCATCTGCTCGCGCAGATACGTCTGGATGTTGTCGGCCAGCTCCTGGAAGGTGGTCGACGTCGTGCGGCCGCAACCGGGACAGGCGATGACCATGGGCGCGAACTTGCGCAAGCCCATGGTTTGCAGGATTTCCTGGCCGACAATGACTTCACGCGTACGGTCGCCGCCCGGTTCGGGCGTGAGCGAAATGCGGATGGTGTCGCCGATGCCTTCCTGCAGCAGCACGGCCAGGGCCGCCGTCGAGGCGACGATGCCCTTGCTGCCCATGCCCGCTTCCGTCAAGCCCAGGTGCAGCGGATAGTCGCAGCGCTGCGCCAGTTCGCGGTATACGGCGATCAGGTCCTGCACGCCCGAGACCTTGCACGACAGGATGATCTTGTCGCGGCCCAGGCCCAGCTCTTCGGCGCGCACGGCGTTTTCAATGGCCGACGTTACCAGCGCTTCATACATGACGGCTTGCGCCGGCCACGGTTCGGCGCGGCCCGCGTTTTCATCCATGATGCGCGCCAGCAAGGCTTGATCGAGGCTGCCCCAGTTCACGCCGATGCGCACCGGCTTGTCGTAACGGCAAGCCGCTTCGATCATTTGCGCAAATTGCGTGTCGCGCTTGGCGCCCTTGCCAACGTTGCCCGGATTGATGCGGTACTTCGACAGCGCGCGCGCGCAATCGGGGTAATCGTTGAGCAGGGTATGGCCGTTGTAATGGAAATCGCCCACCAGCGGCACGTCGATGTCCATCTTGTCGAGCTGCTCGCGGATGTAGGGCACGGCCGCAGCCGCTTCCGGACGGTCCACGGTCAGGCGCACCAGTTCCGAACCGGCACGCGCCAGTTCCTTGATCTGGATCGCCGTGCCGATGGCGTCCGCCGTATCCGTGTTCGTCATCGACTGCACCACCACGGGGGCGTCGCCGCCCACCCAGATCTGGCGCTGGCCGTGCGCGATCAGCACCTTGCGGCTGTCGCGGCGGCCGGATGGACCGGAGCCGATCGCTGTTTTCGAGGTAGCCATAATATTATCTTCTGAGTTTGCTTGAACGGTTACTGCAATTATTTGATGCTGACGCGCGAGATCGTGCCGCCGGCAACGGTCGGCAGCTCCAGCTTGGCGCCGCGCAGGGTTGCCTGCACCACACCAGGCTTGCCCACCACCAGGGTGGCCGGACCCGTGATATCGAACGTTTCCGTGCTGCCCGCCTTGACCATGCGCGAAATCAGCGGCGCGCTGCCAGGGCGGCGGATTTCCACCCAGGAATCCTGCTCCACTTTCAACACGAGCGCATTTGCGCCCACGGCAGGGGCGGCAGCAGGCGGCGTGACGGCAGCCGTCGCCGCTGTCGCCGGGGCTGGTACGGCCGCTGGCGGCACGGCGGCGGCCGGCGCCGAAGCGATGGCGGAGGCCGGTGCGCCCGTCTGCGTATCGTTGCCTGGTGGCGGCGGCACGGAAATCAGGGGCACGGACGGCGACTGCACGGGCGTCAAGTCCTGGCCCGGCTTGATCAGGGTCGTTTCCACGGGGCCCACTTCCGCATGCGATGTTTCCTTCCCGGCCTGCGAAGACAGCAGGCTGGCCGGCACGTAGCCGAGTTTATACGCGCCAAAGGCGGCCGCCACGACGACGGCCACGGCGCCGGCGATCCACAGGGGAGTCTGGTTCGACGAACGCTGCGTCATCGAGGGGAAGCGCGATTCGGAAAACGTGGCGGAAATCTCGCGCCGCACGGGCGCGGCCGGGTCTTGCGCCGGCGCCGGGTGGACTTCGATCATGGCCACCAGCGGCGCCGCGTCGAGGCGCACCACCTTGGCGTAGGCGCGCACGAAACCGCGCACCACAGCCAGGTTCGGCAAGGCCGCCATGTCGCCCTCTTCCAGCGCGATCACCTGGCGCGGCGCCAGCTTGAGCTGGTCGGCCACCTGCTCTACAGGCCAGCCCAGCGCTTCGCGCTGCGCCTTCAACTGTGCACCTGCCAACGCAAGATTGCCCTGGGGCTGCTGCTGAGGCGTTTCTGCCCACTCTGAATTCATTGGTATCCCTGTCTCACTCATCAAACGCCCCATTTTGATAAGCAGCATATTCGGGGGAGCCGGAATGGTGGTTGCGCAAATGCGCCCCCAGGCCAGCTTCCGCACCCGCATCCCCGAGCTTATGCTGCACCTTGATCCCGAGCCACAGCACATCGGCCGTCTGGCTCTCCATTGTCGCTACTTTACCGAGCCGCTCAAGGTAATGAGCCGCTTGCCGGTAGTCTTGCTGTTGGTAATACACGCGCACCAGGCCGGCATAGGTGATTGCCGCGCCAGGTGCGATGCGCTCCGCCTTGAGCCAGTAGCTGGCGGCGCGCGGGTAATCTTTCATGACCAGGCTGCACGCGGCCGCATTATGCAGCGCCAGTTCGGGCGTGCCATAGGCGGCATCTTGCAATGCGGCATCAAAATACGCCAGCGACTGCGCCTCGCGCCCGGTCTGGCACAGAAACAGGCCATAATTATTGCTCAACTCGGGATTGTGGGGCGCAAGGCGCAATGCGTAAAGAAAATCTTTTTCAGCAGCGACAGGTTGGCGCAGAGCGGCAAAAATCAGGGCGCGCATGCCGCGCACCTGCGCGTTGCCCGGCACCAGCTGGACCGCCTGCTCCGCTTCGGCCAACGCCACCACAAACTGGTCTTGCATATAATAGGCGCTGGCCAGCTGCAAGCGCAAGGCGGCGCGCTGCTCGACAGATGCGGCTTGCTCCTTGTCCGCGGTGGAAGCACAGCCGGCAAGCAGCACGCCCAGGCTGACAACAGCCGCGGCAAGTATGCCAGGATAAGCCATGCCTCCCCGCATCAGGAGCGGATCTCCACGATCTTGCCGAAATTGGCGCCAAATTTCTGTTGATACTCAGTCATCTTTTCCATGCGTTCCTGCACCCGGGTGCGGTCCTTGACTTCGCCAGCCAGCTGGCCGCAGGCCGCATCGATATCGTCGCCGCGCGTCTTGCGCACGGTGGTGATGATGCCGCCATCCATGAGCACTTGGGCAAAAGCCTTGATGCGCGGGTTTTTCGAGCGGAACAGTCCCGACTCGGGGAAGGGGTTGAACGGGATCAGGTTGAACTTGCAGTTCACGCCGAACTCGCGGTCTTGCACCAGCGCCAGCAGTTCACGCGCGTGCTCGTCGCTGTCGTTGACGCCGTCGAGCATGCAGTATTCGAAGGTAATGAAATCGCGCGGCGCGAATTCCAGGTAGCGCTTGCAGGCCGCCATCAATTCCTTCAGCGGGTATTTCTTGTTCAGTGGAATCAAACCGTCGCGCAGGGCGTCGTTCGAGGCGTGCAGCGAGACGGCCAGGGCCACCGGCACTTCCTGCGACAGCTTGTCCATCATCGGCACGACGCCCGACGTCGACAGGGTCACGCGACGGCGCGACAGGCCGTAGGCGTTGTCGTCGAGCATCAATTTCAGGGCCGTGACGGTCGGCTCAAAGTTCAGCAGGGGCTCGCCCATGCCCATCATGACCACGTTGGTGATCTGGCGCTCGCCTTTCGGGCCCGGCTCGATGCCCTTGGTGCGGCGCAATTCGAATTCCGCCATCCACAGCTGGCCGATGATTTCGCCGACACTGAGGTTGCGGTTGAAGCCTTGCTTGCCCGTCGAGCAGAAACGGCAGTTCACGGCGCAGCCGGCCTGGGTCGAGATGCACAGGGTGCCGCGGTTTTCTTCCGGAATGAACACGGTTTCCACAGCATTGCCATTGCCCACGTCGACCAGCCACTTGCGCGTGCCGTCCGTCGACGTGTGGTCGCTGATGATGGCCGGGGCGCGCACTTCGGCGCGCGTGGCCAGCTTGTCGCGCAGCGACTTGGCCAAGTCCGTCATGGCGTCGAAATCGGAAGCGCCGAACTGATGTATCCAACGTTGCAATTGTTTCGCACGAAACGGTTTCTCTCCCAACTCGGCGCAGTAGGCGATGAGTTGCGCGGGATCGAGGTCCAGCAAGTTGGTGAGGGTCGTCGTATTCATGATCTTGTCTATTCTAAAAATCCGTCCCCGCGCGCATTCGGAGCGAAAACTCCACAGCGCAGCGGGAACAGGGGGTGATAAGTTATTTCACAGATAACGCCAGGAAATAACGTTATCTAAGGCAATTAAGCCTTCAGTTCTGGGAAGAAGTAAGCGATTTCCACTTTAGCAGCTTCGACAGCGTCGGAACCGTGTACGGCGTTAGCGTCGATCGAATCGGCGAAATCGGCGCGGATCGTGCCTTTTTCTGCTTTCTTCGGATCGGTCGCGCCCATCAGGTCACGGTGGGCCAGAACGGCGTTTTCGCCTTCCAGGGCCTGGATCATGACTGGACCGGAAACCATGAAGTCGACCAGATCCTTGAAGAAGCCGCGTTCTTTGTGCGCTGCGTAGAAGCCTTCAGCTTGTTCGCGCGACAGTTGGGTCATGCGTGCTGCAACGATTTTCAGGCCAGCGTTTTCAAAACGCGAGTAGATTTGACCGATTACGTTTTTTGCAACTGCGTCTGGTTTGATGATCGACAGGGTGCGTTCGATTGCCATGTGTGAAAACTCCAATAAAAAGTAAGGTTTAAAACGGTAAATTGAGAACTCAATCAACCTTTGATTTTACCATACTCCACCCCATATCACCCAGACAGGCAGGGGGCATCTTGCCGCCCTGCCCCTGTTTAATGAAATCTTAAGCTGCTTTTTTGGCAAATTCCGCCCCCCATGCTATCCTTGGGTAAAGCAGTAATTTGAATTGACAACACGGAGGCACTATGAATCAGAACATGCAACGCACCTTTGACCTGTCGGGGGGCATGCAGCAAGTCCGCCACCAGGTCTTGCGCAACACTTACTGGCTGCTGGCGCTGTCCATGATCCCGACCGTGCTGGGCGCCTTCATCGGCGTGCAAATGCATTTGCCGATGCTGACCGGCGGCATGGGCTTCATCATCTTCATGGCCGTCGCATTCGGCTTCATGTACGCGATTGAAAAGACCAAGAACTCGGGCCTCGGCGTCGCCGTCCTGCTGGGCTTTACCTTCTTCATGGGCCTGATGCTCACGCCTATCCTGACGCGCACGCTCGGCTACTCGAACGGCGGCATGCTGATCATGACGGCGTTCGGCGGCACGGCCACCATCCTGGCCGTAATGGCGACGATCGCGACGGTCTCGAAGCGCGACTTCTCGGCCATGGGCAAATGGCTGTTCGCCGGCGTGATCGTGCTGATCCTGGCATCGGTGGCGAACATCTTCCTGGGCCTGTCGGCGCTGTCGATCGTGATCTCCATGGTTGCCATCGCCATCTTCTCGGCCTACATCCTGTATGACGTGCAGCAAATCATCAACGGCGGCGAGACCAACTACATCTCCGCCACCCTGCGCATCTACCTGGACGTGTACAACATCTTCACCAGCCTGCTCTCGTTGCTGGGTTTCGCTGGCGGCAGCCGCGACTAAGCGCTGCGATTGAAACAGCAAAAAGCCGACCCTCAGGTCGGCTTTTTTACGTCTGTCGAAGCTACTTGATTCTCTCCGCCACCTCGAGCAGGCAGGCACGGGCCCGGTCCAGGGTCGGATTGTCGCGCTGGGCAGCGTAGACGGCGTAGGCGGAATGCGAGAATTCGGGCGCGTCGCGCACGCGGTGCAAGAGACCCGCATCGAGATAGGGTTGCGCACTGCCGATGCGAAAATAACTGGCGCCGCCCACTTCCAGCAGGTAGACGAGGGCCAGCGGCCCCAGCGAGATCGACACGGGCGGGCTGCTCAGCTCCGGATACGCGGCCTGGTGATTGGCCGCGAAGCTGGGCCCCCAGTCCACATACACATAGGTGTCCGCATGCATCTGGCCGTCGGCGCGCGTGGTCACCATCACCAGCTTTTCCTCGGCCAGCAATTCGCTGGCCAGGCCCGGACGCTGGGGCGGGTTGTACAGTACGGCAAGGTCGAGCGAACCGTCATGCACGGCGTCGAGCAGGCGCGCGGGGCTGTCGACCTCGGCACGCAGGGCGATCTCGGGACAGTCGCGGCTCATGCGTATCAGCCAGTCGCCCAGCAGCGGCGGCCACAAGCTCAGTTCGCAGCCGATGCTGACGGCGTCGTCGCGCCCCGGCGGCAAGGCCACCTGGTGGCGCGCCCGCTCCCACACCTGCACCATGGTGGCCGCGTGGCGCATGAAGCGCTCGCCAGCCGACGTCAGGCGCGCCCCCGCCTTGTTGCGCACGAACAGCTGGCGCCCCAGCTGCTGCTCCAGGGTGCGGATGCGGGCGCTGACGGCCGTCTGCGTCACGTGCATGCGCTCGGCGGCCATGATGAAGCTGCCGCAGGACGCCACTTCGAGGAAGGTACGCGCTTGATTGATATCCATCAGTCCATGATATCAGCTGACACGAGCATACCCTCCCAGCACACCCTGCTTCGACAGCACCCACTGCCACAGCTGCAGGTCGCGCGCGCGGAAGGCGCCGGCGCAGGACAGCAGATAGTAGGACCACATTCGGTGGAAGCGCTCGCCCAGCCGGGCGGCAAAGCGCGGCCACGCCAGCTCAAAATTGGTGTGCCAGGCCATCAGGGTCTTGTCGTAGTCGGCGCCGAAATTGTGCAAGTCTTCGGCCACGAACAGATCGTCCATGGCGTCGCCGATCTGGCCGATCGACGGCAAGTCGCCATTCGGGAAAATGTATTTGTCGATCCACGGGTCGCACGTGGAATGGCGCTTGTTCTTGCCGATCGTGTGCAGCAGGAACAGGCCGTCGTCTTCCAGGCAGCGGTGCGCCACTTCCATGAAGGCGCGGTGGTTCTTGTGCCCCACGTGTTCGAACATGCCGATGCTGACGATGCGGTCGAATTTTTCATTCGTGTCGCGGTAGTCCTGCAGGCGGAAGTCCAGGCGCTCGCCGCCCGGCATGGCGCGCGCATACGCGGCCTGCTCTTGCGAGATCGTCACGCCCACGCATTGCACCTGGTATTTTTCCGCCGCATAGCGCATGAAACTGCCCCAGCCGCAGCCGATGTCGAGCACGCGCATGCCCGGCTCCAGGCACAGTTTGCGGCAAACCAGATCGAGCTTGGCTTCCTGCGCCTCGGCCAGGTTGCCCGCATCCTTCCAGTAGCCGCAGGTATAGGTCATGCGCGGGTCGAGCATGGCCGCATAGAAGGCGTTGCCCAGGTCGTAATGCTCCTTGCCCACCATCCAGGCGCGGCGTTCCGTCTGCAGGTTGAACAGACGCGCGGTCAGGGCGTGGAAGGCCAGGCGCATGGGGCGCACGTCGTCGGCCACCCGGGCGCGCAGCAGATGGCAAAAGAATTCGTCAAGCTGCTGCGCATCCCAGTCGCCGTCCATATAGGCTTCGCCGAGACCCAGGTTGCCGCTGGCGAAGGCGCGCTCCGGCACGCCCGGTTTGCGCAGCTGCATGTCCCAAGCGGCGCGGCCATTCAGATGGATGTCGGCCCTGGCCAGCAGCTCGGCCGCTTCGCGGGTCAGCCTTGTGTCGAGCCGAAGTTCGGCACTACCTGCTGCTTGCTGTAACTGTGTCATTTGCTGCGTGTTCATGCCCTGCCGCCTCCAGATGTTGTCGGTGCTGGCGCCGCGCCAGCCATCAAATTATCCGCCCGCCATGAGCATATGGATAATGAAACATCGTGGCTATTCATATCAAAATAATTGCTGCAAAATGATTTGAATCAATTATTTTATGGAAATATCTGATACAAGAAGCGCACCGCAGCATGAAAAAAGCCGCCCATAAGGCGGCTGTTCGCGGCCATCTTGGCCCCGCCATCAGAAGTCGTGATTCGATGGATACTTGCTGTAAAAATCGTTATCCCATTTGAAGTTGGTAAACGCCACCGTCATCGATACGTCGAGCGCTTCGACGAAATGCCAGCAGCCGACGGGCAAAAACAGGATCTCGCCCGGCGCCAGCACGCATTCGCGCACCTGCACGTCGGCCATCAGCGGGTAGCGCCGCACGTCGATGTCGCGCCCGTCGACTGGCGTAAAACAGTGGCGCTGGTTGTACACGCGCGCCACCTCGCAGGCGGCCATGATGCGCAGCCGCTTGCGCCCTTTGACCTGGGCCATGAAGTTGTTCGTCAGGTCGTGGTGGAATGGCGTCACGGTGCCGGCCGGGCCGAACCATAAAAATCCCGTGGGGCCGCCATCCTGCTTCAGGTATTCGGGCAGCTGGCCGATATCGTCCCACAGCTCGCGCAGGGCTTGCCGGTTTTGCGAATCGTTATTCGCCGTCATGTAGAAATCGTTGGTCGCATCGCTGCCCTCGACCAGGCTCGCGTACTCGCCAAACGCCATCTTGCGCTTGTGGGCCACGCTGTTCATTTCGTACTGATCGTCCGCCTCGCGGCCGAACTGCACTTCCACTTCGCGCTGCGCGTAATGCGCGCGGAAATAGGCGGGGCTCCACTTGGCCATGGCGGGCCAGTCGTCCATCATGCCGGTGATGATGACGGGCTGGTTGGTGGAGTAATACTCGTCCAGGAATTCCTGCGCCGTCAATTTGTCGCGGCGGGGAATCTCGGGGTCGCGCAGCTGGTTCAGCCTGCGCTGGATGTCGATCACCCAGTCGCGCTTGGCCAGCCGGTTCGACAGGCGCACGGCGCCGGCAAGATACGGGCTTTGCAGCGCCAGCTCGATTTCGCGGCGCGCCAGAGGCTCCGCGATGCCGGCCTTTTGCAGCACCGGCATCAGCGCCGACGGATGGCTGCCCAGCATGAGGTTTTCCGCGATCCAGCTGCGCCACTCGCGGCTCAGCTCCTGTTCCGGCTGCTGCTCTTTCTGCTTGACTCCGAATGTCGATACCGCCGCCATCGCC
Organism: Janthinobacterium sp. KBS0711; assembly: GCF_000988085.1. Classification (NCBI taxonomy): domain Bacteria; kingdom Pseudomonadati; phylum Pseudomonadota; class Betaproteobacteria; order Burkholderiales; family Oxalobacteraceae; genus Janthinobacterium; species Janthinobacterium sp. KBS0711. The sequence continues at coordinate 61,835 of NZ_LBCO01000035.1, forward strand.
CGTCTCCTGTTTTTTATGTGAACAAGCGGCCAGGCAGCAATGCCGCCCGGCCGCCTCCTACTCTAGCGCAGTATTACCGCACTTTCCACACCTCGGTCGCCAGCACGCCATTCGCGTCGCCATCGAGTTCCCACGAGAACGCGCCGCGCAAGCCCTGGTCCTTCACGTATTTCACCTTGGTGCCGATGACGGTCGGGTCATCGTAGCTCCACCACTGGCCGCCCGCGCCCGTGTACAGGTACAGCTGCTTGGTCACGGGATGGTAGTAGCGCGTGCCGGACTTGGCGACGAGGATTTTATAGTCCTCGATGCCCGACTCGTACGTGCCCGGCGCCATGCCCGTGGCTGCCTGGTACAGGCCATCGCCATTCGGCCCCGGCGCCACGCCAGTCCAGCCGCGGCCATAGAACGGTATGCCCAGCAGCAGCTTGTCGCGCGGCACGCCGGCGGCAATCATGTACTGCACCGCCTTGTCGCCCACGTATTCGCGCGCCATGCCCGTCGACGGATCGGCGGGGTCGGCAAACAGCTGGGCGTTGAAGTTGGTGCTGTTTTCCCAGCCGCCGTGGAAGTCGTAGGTCATCAGATTGATCCAGTCCATGTACTGCGAGTACAGGGCCGGCTCCGTGTTGTCGATCTTGTCCTTGCCGGCGCCGACCGCCGCCGTCAACAGGTAGCGCTTGCCGTTGGCGGCACCGAGCGCATCGAGCTGGCTGCGGAATTCCGCCATCAGCAAGGTGAAGTTGCGCTTGTCGTTGGGGCTGACCGTGTTGTACGGCTGGCCGCCGCCGACCGGATATTCCCAGTCGATGTCGATGCCGTCAAAGATGTTGGCCGCCGCACCCACGCCGCCGCGACCGCCCTGTACCGGCAGGTTGCCCTTGATGTAGATATCGATGCACGAGCGCACCATCTGCTTGCGCAGCGCATCGGTGGCCGAACCGACGGAGAAGTTCTTCGACCAGCTCCAGCCGCCCAGCGAAATGAACAGCTTCAGGTTCGGGTGCGCCGCCTTCAGCTTTTTCAGCTGCAGGAAGTTGCCCGACAGTGGAGCGTCCCATGGAATGACCTGGCCATCGACGGTGCGCTTCGGCGTGCGGATGTAGTCGGCCTCGGCATCGCCGCCCGTGCCCGCGTCCGGCGCGTTCGGATTCGTCGCGCCCGGCTCGGCCTTGGTGATCATGCCGCATTCATAGCCGCCGTTTTTCGGATAGATATTGCCGAAAGCGTAGTTGATGAAGGTCAGCTTGTCGGCCACGCCGCTCGTGTGCACGTTTGCCACTTCATAGTCGCGGCCATACACGCCCCACTGCGCGAAATAGGAACCGACTTCGCGGCCCGTTGGAGTTGGCGTTGGAGTTGGCGTTGGAGTTGGCGTTGGAGTAGGTGTCGGTGTCGGTGTCGGTGTCGGTGTCGGTGTCGGTGTCGGTGTCGGTGTCGGCGTAGGGGTCGGCGTGGTGCTGCAGATCTCCTGGCTGGTCCATGGCTTGCCCGTGCCGGCGGCGCCGCTGCTGGTCGACGGGTTGTCGCCCTGCGTCCAGTAATTGGCGCGGTAATTCGTGCCCGCATAGCTGACGGTGGCGCCCGCGCTGTAGGCCGTACCGGCCACCCAGGCCAGTGCGCACGTGCCGCCGGTTGGCGTCGGTGTCGGGGTGGGCGTCGGGGTCGGGGTCGGAGTTGGATTCGGCGTCGGGGTTGGTGTCGGCGTTGGGGTGGGAGTAGGTGTCGGGGTCGGCGTGGTGCCGCCGTCGCAGGTGCCGCCGGCGCTCCACAGGCTCGGTGTGGAAACGGGATTCCAGCCGGAGCCCACGTGATCGGTCTGCGTTACCAGGGCCGTGTAGTTGGCGCCCAGATAAGTGACCACGGTGCCCGCGTTATACGTGCCGCCCTCTTGCCACGGCACGCAAGCGACCACCGTGCTGGCCGCCAGCAATTGCGAGCCGCCGGGTGCGCTGGCGTCGCCGCCACCGCCGCATGCCGCCAGCACGCCACCGCTGGCCAGACATACCATCATGTTCCTGATTGTTTTTTTGAGTATTAAATTTTCCACGTTGTCTCCTGTTCAGGTTTGCAGAAATGCCACTCTGCTTCGTAAATAACTACCCTGTGATCTTGTTTTTTTGCAGTTGCAAGAACAGCATGCTGCTGAAAAAATAGGCGGTCAAGTGGTTTTGAAGTGGCATCAAAGTGAGCAATACCACTTCGAGCAAAAAGCGCAGCGGCAGGTGCAAACGGCGTGTTGTCCTACTGGACAATGAAAAAACGGCAGAGGGAGAATGGAAAAAGACGCTGGATCGGGAAAAGTCAGACCAGTTTTATAACACGGCGTAAGTGGTATTGAGGTAGCTTGTTGCACCGCTGAACGCGGAAGCGGCGGGTGCCAGCCTGGCCACCCGCC
>NZ_LBCO01000035.1:64281-94711 GCF_000988085.1 Janthinobacterium sp. KBS0711
AAATACAGCCATCGATTCGACATGCGAGGTATGCGGGAACATGTTGACCACGCCCGCCTTGCTCAGCACATAGCCCGCTTCCAGCGCCAGGATGCCGGCGTCGCGCGCCAGGGTCGATGGACTGCACGAGACGTAGACGATGCGTTTGGGCAGCAGGTCCGGGCGCACTTGCGACAGGCCGACCAGCGCCTGGCACAGAGCCATGGCGCCATCGCGCGGCGGGTCGACGAGGATGCGATCGAACTTGCCCAGTGCGATCAGGTCGTCCGTCGTCACTTCGAACAGGTTGCGTGTCGAGAACGAGGTTTTTTCCGCCAGGCCATTGGCCAAGGCGTTTTCCAGCGCCCTCTCCGTCAGGGTGGTGCTGCCTTCGATGCCGACCACTTCGCTGCCTTGCGTGGCCAGCGGCAAGGTGAAATTGCCCAGGCCGCAGAACAAGTCGGCCACGCGGTCCGTCGGCTGCACTTCCAGCAAACGCAGGGCTTTCGACACCAGCACGCGGTTGATGTGGTGGTTCACCTGGGTGAAATCGACGGGTTTGAACGGCATCTTGACGCCGAATTCCGGCAGCAGGTAATGCAATTGCTTGTCGAGCGGGTAGAACGGCACGGCCGTTTCCGGACCTTTCACCTGCAGCCACCATTGGACGCCGTATTCGTCGGCGAAGGATTTCAGTTTCGTTTCGTCGTCCGCCGTCAACGGCGCCATGATGCGCAAGACCATGGCGGTCACATCTTCGCCGACGGCCAGCTCGATCTGCGGCATCTGGTCGAAGATGGACAGCGAAGCAATCAATCCACGCAACGGCAGCAGCATGGCCGAGATGTGCGGCGGCAAGATTTCGCAGCTATCCATGTCGGCAACAAAGGCCGATTTCTTTTCATGGAAACCCACCAGCACGGCGTCTTTCTTCTTGACGTGGCGCACGGACAGGCGCGCGCGGTAGCGGTAGCCCCACGTCGGGCCATACATGGGGCGCATGATGCTTTGCGGACGCACCTTGCCGATATGCCACAAGTTATCTTCCAGCACGCGCTGCTTGATCGCCACCTGCGCCGACGGTTCCAGATGCTGCATCGAGCAGCCGCCGCAATTGTCGAAATGCTTGCACTTGGGCGTCACGCGCATGGACGATTCGCGGTGCAGCGCCGTCATGCGGGCCATTTCCCAGTTCTTCTTTTTCTTGAATGTCACAAAGCTGACGCGCTCGCCCGGCAATGCGCCTTCGACAAACACGACCTTGCCCGGCGAGCCGTCTTCGTTCTCAATATGGCCAACGCCACGGGCGTCCATGTCGAGCGATTTGATTTCGATGATATTTTCTTGCATAGCGATCAATAGGTAAGAGTGGGCCAGGACGCAGGGCCGCGCTGGAACTTGAAAGAATGGGGGAAAGGTCAGGCGCCGCGAGCGGGGCGTATGATAGCAGATGCGGGCCCGCGACAGCCGGGCCAGGGGATTACAAAAGGGAATCTCTTACTACGCCGCGCGCCGCCATGGCCCGCTTCAGCTTGATCAGGGCTTCCTGCTGGATCTGGCGAACTCTCTCGCGCGTCACGCCCATTTCCTCGGCCAGGGTTTCCAGGGTGGCCGGGTCGTCGTTGTCAAGACCGAAACGGCGCATGATGACGACGCGCTGCTTGTCAGGCAGCTTGGTCAGCCAGTCGCGCACGAGCACCGTCATTTCATGGTGTTCCGCGCGCGCGTCGGGGCTGTCTTCGCTGGCGCCGGGCAACATGTCCATCAGCGACGATTGCGGATCGTTGTCGAGCGGCGCGTCAAGCGAGGTGGCGTGCTCGGACAGGGCCAGGATATCCTGCACCTCTTCCACGGGACGGCCCACGAGGTGAGCGATATCTTCCGCCGTGGCATCCTTGCCGTCGTGGTGCTGAGCTTCCAGGTGGTATTTGCCGCGCAGGATTTGATTGAGTTCGCGCACCATGTGCACGGGCAGGCGCACCGTGCGCGCCTGGTTCATGATGGCGCGCTCGATGCTCTGGCGTATCCACCAGGTGGCGTAAGTAGAAAAACGGAAACCGCGCTCGGGCTCGAACTTGTCGATGGCCCGCATCAGGCCGATGTTGCCCTCCTCGATCATGTCGAGCAAGACCACGCCGCGGTTGATGTAATGCTTGGCGATCGACACGACGAGGCGCAAGTTGTGCTCGATCATGGTTTGCCGGGCTTCGAAATTGCCCTGCTTGGCAAGGGTGGCGTAATGCACCTCTTGCGGCGCCGTCAGCAGGGGCCGCGTGCCGATCTGGTTCAGGTAGTGCTGCGTGGTATCGGTCGACAATTCGGCCGCCAGCACTTTTTTCAGTTCATCGACACTTTCGACCAGCACGCTGACGCTGGCGACCTCGCCGCCCTCGCCCGCCTCGACGGCGTCAATGCCGTCGAGTTCGCCGGTATCGTCCGTCACGACTTCGTCTGCCCCGTCTTCCGGCAGTTCCGGGTCATCGTCCAGCTGGTCGTGCGGCGCGTGTGTCATTGCTTTACCTAACGGTTAGGCAGGAATTTCGAAGGGTCGACGGGCTTGCCCTGCTGGCGGATTTCAAAGTGCAGCTTCACGCGGTCGGCATCGGAATCGCCCATTTCGGCGATGGCCTGGCCTTTGTTGACGTTCTGCCCTTCCTTCACCAGGATGCTGCGGTTATGCGCATACGCCGACAATAAACTATTACTGTGCTTCACGATGACAAGATTACCATAACCACGGATTCCGCTCCCGGCATACATGACTTTTCCCGCGCCGGCAGCCACCACTTGCTGGCCCGCCTTGCCAGCGATATCGACGCCCTTGTTCTTGCCTTCATCGAAAGTGCCGATGACCTTGCCTTCGGAAGGCCACATCCAGCTGATCTTCTCGTCGCCAGGCGCCGAGGCCGCAGGGGCTGCCGCGGCGGCGGCCGGTGCGGCAGCGACGGCTGCTGCTGCTGCGGGCGCTGGCGCAGGCTTGGCGTCGCTGGTGCCGCCATCGGCGCGCAATTCTGCCAGGGTGGCGTCGGAATACGCGCGCTTCTCGCCGCGCGGCCCCGTTTTCTTCGGCACGACAGGCGCGGCCGGCTTGATTTCCGTCGACGGCGGCATGACGATGGCCGACGTTTGCGCGCCGCCCGTGTCGCCAGTCGGCGGCAGCACGCGCAGCACCTGGTCGACCTTGATGTCGTTCGGGTTGCTCAAGTCGTTCCAGGTCACCAGGTCGCGGTAATTCTGGCCGTGCTCGAGGGCGATACGCAGCAGGGTGTCGCCACGCTTGACCGTGTAATAGGCCGGGTCGCGGTCGCGCGGATCGCTGGCGGCGGCGCTGCTGGTCGATGGATGGCGCTCGACGACTGGCGCCTGCACGCCAGTGGTGCCGCAACCGGTCAACAGGGCGGCCAGCGCAAGGCTGCAGAGTAGTACATTGTTTTTCTTAATCATTCGCATGTATATTTAGGTCCTGCTTGCTAGCTGATCCGGGGATCATATGGTGCCCGGGCGCAAAGGCACGAAATGGCAATCTTCCAGGGTCTGGCTAGTCCATTCCATTTTCCCCACCCGGGTAATGAGTTGTAAGTGTTGCAATTTAGCCCCCACCGGCGCAACCAGACGCCCGCCGGGCGCCAGCTGTTCCAGCAGGGCTTGCGGGACTTCCAGGCCGGCTGCGGCAAGGATGATCCCGTCGAAGGGGGCCGCCTGCGGCAGGCCAAGCATACCATCTCCGTACTGCAAGCGCAGATTCGACACGCGCAGCGGGCGCAGATTGGCCTTCGCCAGCTCGTGCAGAGGCCGGATGCGCTCGATCGAATACACCTCTTTCGCCACCAGCGACAGCACGGCCGCCTGGTAGCCGCAACCGGTGCCGATTTCCAGCACCCGCTGCAGCTTGCCGCCCTGACGCATCACTTCGATCATGCGCGCCACGATGTACGGCTGCGAAATGGTCTGGTGGTGGCCAATGGGCAAGGAGGCGTCGATATACGCCTGCGACGCCAGCGCCTCGTCCATGAACATGTGGCGCGGCACGGCTTGCATGGCGTCGAGCACCACCTGGTCCTTGACGCCCTGCTTAGCCACGCGGGCCACCATGGCCCGGCGCACGGCCTCCGAGACGAGCGGGTTTTGCCGCGGCGGCGACACGACGGGCGGTTGCGCCCGCTCATTGGCGATCGCTTGCGCGCGCGACGGCGCGATGGCCGTCTGCGCGCCATACGGCTGCGCCACGCCGCGCGCCGCGTTTTGCGCCGCATTCTGCGTGGCCGTTTGCGGCGTGGCGATCCGGGACTGGGCCAGCGACTGCCCCCCGCCCTGCCTGGCGGGCTTGCCGGCCAGCGAATCGAGGGTAAGGGGGAAGGTACGCGGCTTGTCAGTCATAGTGAGCGGTCATGCCAGGCCTTTTGCCAGCGCATCGAGTTGGGTGGTATGGGTCAGGTCGATCTGCAGCGGCGTGATCGATACTTTTCCATGTTCAACGGCATGGAAGTCCGTGCCAGGACCGCCTTCCTTGGCCGCACCGGCGGGGCCGATCCAGAAAATTTCACGGCCACGCGGGTCGAGGGCGCGGATCACGGGCTCGGCCGAGTGGCGCTTGCCCAGGCGCGTGGCCGCCATGCCTTGCAATTGCTCGTAAGGAATGGCCGGGATGTTCACGTTCAGCAGATACGGTTTTTGCAGGGCGTCAAACTGGCGCTCGACGATTTCCCTGGCCACGCGGGCAGCCGCGTCCAGATTGGCACAGCCGAACTGCGACTGGGAAAAGGCGATGGCGGGAATGCCGAACAGATAGCCTTCCGTGGCGGCCGCGACGGTGCCCGAATACAGGGTGTCGTCGCCCATGTTGGGGCCGTTGTTGATGCCGGACACCACCAGGTCGGGGCGCTCGATGAGCATGCCCGTCAGCGCCACGTGCACGCAGTCGGTGGGCGTGCCGTTGACAAAATAAAAGCCGTTGGCAGCCTTGTGCACGGACAAGGGCCGGTCCAGGGACAGCGAATTGGACGCGCCCGAACGGTTGCTGTCGGGCGCCACCACGACGATGTCGGCAATGGGTGCGAGCGCGTCGGCCAGGGCCGCCAGGCCGGGCGCCAGGTAACCGTCGTCGTTACTGATAAGAATTCTCATAACGAGATTTTACCTGAAGCAATGCCCACACTGCGCATGCCGCACGCCGATCGGCAGCATTTTTTGTGCTGCCGCGCGCACATGGCGCGCAGTCTCAGCGCTGCTCGATGCGCGCTTCCGACAACGCCCCTTCCAGCGCCTGTACTTCATCCTCCTGCAAAGCCAGCAAGGCATTCAGGTCGCCTTGCAACTTGTACATTCTTTTCAGCTGCGCCATGCCGCGCCGGCGCAACTTGCCCGGCACGCCGGGGCGCAGCAGGCAAGACTTCAAATGTTCGGCCAGTTCGCCCGCCTGCGCATACTGTTCCCGCTCGATCATGCCTTGCAACATCGAGATCATGCTGGCCAGGGTGTCCGGCTCGGCCCCTTCGTGCCCGTTGGCGCGGCCGGCCAGGATGGTTTCCTGCAAATGCCGCGCGCCGTCGAGCACGCTGTCCGCATGCCCCGTGACGGGCGCGTTCAACAGCCGGTCGCTGCCGCTGAGGACGGCGTCTTCCAGCAGGCGCGCCGCCTCGCTGTCGCCCTGCTGCTGCAAGGTGCCTGCCAATTGCGTCTTGCTGTGCAAGGTATCGAGGTGGTCTTCGCCCAGCAGGCGCGCATGCACTTCCAGCACCTGCTCCTGCACGCTGCGCGCCGCATCGAGTTCACCGCGCCGCAGCAGCGCCTCGGCCAGCTTGCGCTGGCTCATCAGGGTTTCCGGATGGTCGAGCCCGCGCGTGCGCTCGCGCGCCGCCACCTGGTCTTCATGCAACTGGCGCGCGCCGGCCCAGTCGCCCTGCCCGGCCACGATATCAGCCAACAAGTCGCGCGTGGACAGGGTGACCGCATGATCGCTGCCCAACCGCCTTTCCTGCACCTGCAGCACGGCGGCAAGCAGGCGCCGCGCGCCCTCCAGGTCGCCTTCGCGTCCCAGCGCCTGCGCCAGGGCCAGCTTGCTGCGCAAGGTGTCGCCATGCTCGGCGCCAAACAGGCGCTCGCGCGCCGCCACCACCGTTGCCAGCACTTGCTGCGCCTGCGCCAGCCGGCCCATGCGCAGCAAGGTGGCGGCGCGGCCATCCATTGCATCGAGGGTCAGCGGATGCTCGCCGCCCACCTGGCGCGCATAGGTGGCCAGCACCGTATCCTGCAGCAATAGCGCCGCCGCCAGTTCGCCCTGCTGCAACAGGGTTTGCGCCAGGCAGGCCCGTGCGGCCAGGGTGTCGGGATGCTCGCTGCCCAGCACGCGCTCGCGTACGTCGAGCACGTCTTCTTCCAGGAAACGGGCTTCATCGAGCTTGCCCAGCTGGCGCAGCAGGCGCGCCATGCCGCTCTTGCACGCCAGGCTGTCGGGATGCTCCTCGCCCAGCAGGCGCACGCGGATCTCGACACTCTGGCGAAAGGCGTCGAGCGCCTGCGTACTGCGCCCGTCCTTGCGGTACAGCTCGCCCAGGCGGGCCAGGTCGCGCGCCAGCGGCAGGGCCACGGCGCGGCCCGGTTCGGCCAGCAAGGCCTGGCGCGCTTCGCTGATGGCGCCCAGCAAGGCGATTTCACGGCTCGACTGCCACGGGAAGTAGCCTCCCGTCAGCCACTGCAAAAAAGCTTCGAAGGTGCGCGTGAGGGAAAAGCGGTCGCCGCCCTGGTCGATGCGCACGGCCAATTGCTCGCCATAGGCAAAGGTTTTCGTCTGCTGCAGCTGGACTTCGTCGAAATAGCTGTCGAGGGCGACCTGCGGCAAGCCATAGGAAGTGCGCAGCAGCCGTTCGAACATGGGCTGGAAGCCGGCGATGCCCTTGTGCGCGTCGCCGCGGCGCCACTCGGCGCGCTGCGCCCCATCGCCCATTTCTATGCGCGATGGCAAGGGATACACGAGCAGCGGACGCTGTTCGTCTTCATGGCTGCGGCGGTATTCAATGGCCCGCGTGACGAGCGCGTCGACACCTTCCAGGCTTTGCCGGTTCGGCGTGAAGACCACCACCAGCTTTTTCGGCAGCAAGGTGGTGCAGATGCCGGCGCTGTCCGTACGCCCCGTGCGCGAATCGACGAGCACGTAGCGAAAATGCTGGGCCAGGGTATCGGCGAAGCAGCGGAACAGGGCCGGACACGTGTCGAACAGCTGATCCCAGCGCATCTGCGCCAGGCGCTCGCTGTAGCTGGCGTCGAAGCGCCCCGCGCGCATCAGGTACAGCGGACTGCCCTGGTCGACGCGCACCACGTACTGCTGCCAGTCGATGGCGTCGAGCACGCGCTGGGCCAGCGCCGCATCCTCGCGCCCAGTCCCCTGACCGCCGGCGCGCCCGCCCGCCGTTTCCAGGCTGATGCGTTCGAGCTGCTGGCGGCACGCTTCGAAAAACTCGAGCACGCCCGGTCGCTCTTCGTGCTGCTCGAAATAATGGTGCAGGCCCGGCGCTTCCATGTCCCAGTCCAGCATCAGCACAGGCACGCTGGCGTTTTCACGGCGCGCCAGCAGGACGGCGATATTCGACAGGGCCATGGTGCGGCCGGTGCCGCCCTTGTAGGAATAGAAAGTGACGACTTCGCCAGGGGCGCTCAAAGGCGGCAGGGAGAGGCGTTGGCATTCCATGACAGGACCTTTTACGTGATTAACGTGGAAAGTGGGGAGGCGGAATGGCGCGCCATTCCGGTGGAATATCGGGCAACACGAAACGGCTGCAATCGTGGCCGGGCGGTGTTGACCGCTTGAGCAAGTGGTAATGCGTGGCGATGCGCTGCACGATGCGTTCGATGTCGGGCAGGTATTGCGGATTCGATTTCAGGTCGCCGCTGGCCAGGGTATAGCCGGAAAAATCGACGTACAGTCCCGACTCCGTGATTTGCGGCGGCAAGCCGTCCGGATGGCGCGTCATGATGATGGGAATGATCAGATGGCTGGGCAGTTCATACCAGGCGCGCCGCTCCTGCTCGATCAGCTGCATGGCGGCGAATTCGCGCCGCGTATAGCCGTGCGCTTCATACTTGGGCGTGTACAGCACGATCATGCAGACGCTCTGGCACATGGCGCGCGCCACGCGCAGGTCGATATCGTCGCCGCCGCCCAGTTGCTCGCTGTCGATGAACAGGACCTCCTCGCGGTCCAGGTGCGGCTCCAGATAGCACGCCAGCGCCTCGATCAGGTCATTCTTGAACTTGTTCATGAACGCATATTGGCCGTGTGCATAACTCAAGAAACAGCCGTAGCGGATCTCCATGGCATCCCCCTGTTCCCCGTGCGGCCCTGCCATCGCCGCGCCTTGATCCTGCAAGGCATGCGCTCACTGTAGACCGCTCAGCAACAGCCCTGTTTGCGCTGGCACAAAGATGTGTCTGGCGTCCTGGACATGCGTCACAATGCCAAAAAATGGCGCGATCACGCCGATTTTTGGCATGCCAGGCGCGCAAGCGGGCGCCGCGGGAAAAACGCTACTCGCTTGATAACAAAGGGAAATACGCCGGCGCGCGCATGGCGCCGGCTAGCAGGACTTACACGCCCTTGGCGGGCAGGTTGCGGAAGAACTCCACCACCTCGGCGGTATCGCGCGTGCGCTTGAACGGCGGCAGGCTTTGCCAGATGCGCTTGCCGTAGGGCTTGGAAATGAGGCGGGGGTCGCAGATCATCAGCACGCCCCGGTCGCCTTCGTCGCGGATCAGGCGGCCCGCGCCCTGCTTCAGGTTGATGATGGCTTCCGGCAGCGAATGGTGCATGAAACCGTTCTTGCCCTGCTTTTCCATCACTTCGATGCGCGCGGCCAGCACGGGATCGTCGGGCGGCGCGAACGGCAGCTTGTCGATGATGACGAGGGACAGCGCATCGCCGCGCACGTCGACGCCTTCCCAGAAGCTCTGGCTACCGATCAGCACGCCATTGCCGGCCGCGCGGAACTGGTCGAGCAATTCCGTGCGGCCCTTTTCCCCCTGCACGAACAGGGGGAAGTTCAGGCCGCGCTGCTTGAATTCGTCGGCCAGGCGCTCGGCGGCCCGCTTGACGGCGCGCAAGGTGGTGCACAGGAAGAAGGTGCGCCCGCCTGCCGCTTCGATGATGGGCAAGGCGCAGTCGATGACGGCGTCCGTGTAGCCCAACGAATTTGGCTGCGGCAGGTTTTGCGGCACGAACAGCAAGCCCTGCTGGCCATAGTCGAACGGACTCGGCCATGTATGCGACGGCTCGCCCGTCAAGCCCATCTGTTCGGAAAAATGCTTGAAGTCGTTTTTCACGGCCAGGGTGGCGGACGTGAAAATCCAGCTGCGCGGCGTGCCTTCGCGCTGGTTATTGAAAATTGGCGCGATCGACAATGGCGTTTTATGCAACTGCAAGGAGCTGGAAAACGCTTCCACCCAGAACACCGCCTCTTCGCCGGCCGCCACTTTCGCCTTCGGATCGAACTTCCAGCCGCTCAACTGCTGCGCCAGCTCGACGCCGCGCACCCGGCACTGTTCCAGCGTTTCCGCCCGTTCCGCCTGGGTTTCCAGCACGGCCACCATGCCGTCGAGCTCATCCTTAAGGGTGTCGAGCGCGGGGAAAAAGTCGCTCGACGGGGCGATCTGCGGCAAGGACAGGCGCACGATGTCCTGCGGGAACGTCAGGCGCAGATCGCGCGCCGCCTTTTCCACCACCGTCACCGTCTTGGCCCAGTCGATGCCGCGCGCATGCGCGAGGCCCTCGGCCAGCACGTCGCGGCACAGTTCCAGGATTTGCGAGGTCGACACCGTGTTACCGAAGAACAAGGTCGCCGTATCGGGAAGCTGGTGCGCCTCATCGAAGATGATGGTATTGGCCGACGGCAGCAATTCCGCCACACCAGTGTCCTTCAGGGCCACGTCGGCAAAGAACAGGTGATGGTTGACCACCACCACGTCGGCCTGCTGGGCTTCCTTGCGGGCCTTCATCACAAAGCAATCCTGGTAATACTGGCATTCGGCGCCCATGCAGGTGTCGCGCGTGGAGGTCACCAAATTCCAGATCATGGCGTTTTCCGGCACCTTGGTCAGCTCGGCCTTGTCGCCCGAGCTGGTCATCTTGATGAAGCGCGAGATTTCCCGCAAATGCCCCACGTCGTCGCGCGAGGTCATGCGACCGTTCTGCAGGGTGCGTTCCAGGTGGTAATGGCAGACGTAGTTCGAGCGGCCCTTGAGCAAGGCGACGGAAACGGGCGCCTGCAGCGCGGCGCGCACGGTGGGGATATCGCGCAGGAACAATTGATCCTGCAAGTTCTTCGTGCCGGTGGAAACAATGGTCTTGCCACCCCACATCAGGGCCGGCACCAGATAGGCGAAGGTCTTGCCTGTGCCCGTGCCCGCCTCGGCGATCAGGGTCGTCTGGCTGTCGATGGCGCTGGCGATGGCTTTCGCCATTTCCGTTTGCGAACGGCGCGGCTTGTAGCTGCCCACGGCCGGACCGAGCGGGCCGCCGGCGCCAAACAGACGCTCGATGTCGGCATCGTGCTTGCCAGGCGCCGCCTGCGGTTCGGCTGGCAGACTGGCTTGCGGATCGGCCAGCTGGCCATCTGGGTTTACTGGCAATGAATTGTGATCGGTCAAAATATACTTAGGTGAAGGCTGGACTGGACGCTACTGGCGCCCCTCAGGCGGGAACGTCGGGCACCAACTGCATTTTCAGCAAGGTGATGTGATCCTTCAATTGCAATTTGCGCTTTTTCAGGCGGCGCAGCTGCAGCTCGTCATGGTGGCCATCGAGTATCAGCAACTCGATGACGGCATCGAGGTCGCGGTGTTCCACGTTGAGTTCAATCAGGCGCCGCTCTATTTGCTGTGCATCGCTCATGTGTTGCGTTCCAGGCAGTGTTGGTAACAGTGTTGGGAAACCGGCGCGCGCAGCGTACGCAGGCAGCCATGGTGCGTAGTTTAACCTGCCGCGCGTCTTAGGGCACGCCATTTCCGGCGTGCCCCTGCGCGGCAGTGTTATTTGGCCGGCGGCACAGGCACGGCAGCGGCCGGCGTGCTGGCAGCGGCGGCCGCCGCCTTGGCAGCCTTGGCCTGCGCTTCGGCCTGGCGCTCGGCCAGACGTTGCGCCACCCGTTTCTGGCGCGCCACGGCGTCAGCCTGTTTTTTCGCATATTGCGCTTCGCGGGCCGCGCGCCGCGGCGCTTCGGCGGCATCGTTGGCGGCCTGTTTCGCCACCTTCACCGCTTGCTCGGCCTCGCGCTCGGCAAGGCTCTTGCCTTGCGCCTTGGGCGACGCCGGCTCGGGCGTGACCACTTTCACGGGCTTGGGCACGGCCGCGGCCCGCTGTTCGGCGTCGAGGCGCGCACTTTCCTGCGTCCTGGCCAGGTCGATATCGCGCAGGCGCACGGACTCGGCACGCTTGAAGTAATTCGCTTCCGCGTCGACGGCGCGCAGGCGCACGAGGATCAGGCGGCGCTTTTCCTTGGCCTTGTCGAGGCAGTTATTCACGAAAAACTTGTCGTAGCACTCGAGTTCGCGCGCGGCAAACTCGTTTTCCGCCGCCTCGCGCTCGCTGGCCGACTGCTTCAGCTTGGCGTCCGCTTCTTCCACGGACAGGGTCGCGGGCACCTGCGGCGCGCCGACCTCATCCAATGCCGCCGCACCCTGGTGCGCGCAGGCGGACAACGCCAGGACCAGGCCCAGCGCCGCACCCAGCTTGTATAGTGTATTTGCCATCATGTTCATTATCCCTGCCTCAAACGATCGCGTCGGCCACGCCGCGCTGTTCTTTTTCCATGTATTCGCGCGATTGCATCTCGATGATACGCGAAACGGTGCGGTGAAACTCGTTGGCCAGCATGCCGTTCGTGTACAGCTCGTCAGGCGGCACTTCGGCCGACATGATCAGCTTGACCTTCTGGTCGTAAAACACGTCGATCAGCCACGTGAAGCGGCGCGCCTCGGACGACTGCGCCGCCGACATGGCCGGTATGCCGGACAATATCACCGTATGGAAGCGGCTGGCGATTTCCAGGTAATCATTTTGCGAACGGGGACCGCCGCACAGGGTGGCGAAATCGAACCAGATGATGCCGCCGGCGCGGCGCAGGCAATGGATCTCGCGGCTCTCGATGCGGATGCGCGCGTCTTCGTCAGCCGTCTCGGCGATGCGCGTGTAGGCGTCGCGCAAGGCCTTGTCGGTCTCCGCGCCCAGCGGCGTGTAATAACTTTCCACCTGTTCCAGCGCGCGGCCGCGGTAATCGACGCCGGCGTCGACGTTCATCACGTCGAGCTTGTCCTTGAGCAGCGCGATGGTCGGCAGCATGCGGTCGCGGTGCAGGCCGTCCGGATACAGCAGGTCCGGATCGTAATTCGACGTCATGATGAAGGACACGCCGTTGGCGAACAGGGCCGACAGCAGGTTGTACAGGATCATCGCGTCGGCGATGTCGGAGACGTGGAATTCATCGAAACAGATGAGGCGGTATTTCTTGGCGATGCGCTTGGCCACCTCGTCGAGCGGGTCGGCCACGCCTTTCAATTCATCGAGCTGCTGGTGCACGCCGCGCATGAATTCGTGGAAGTGCAATCGCGTCTTGCGCACCAGGGGCACGACGGAGTAAAAACTGTCCATCAGGAACGATTTGCCGCGCCCCACTCCACCCCACATGTACACGCCTTTCGGCACGGCAGGACGGTTCAGCAGGCGCTTGAAGGTGCTCGAGCGCTGGCCCTTGTAGGCCACCCACTCGTCATAGCACAGCTGCAGGCGGTCGACCGCGCGCCGCTGGGCGGCATCGGCCTTGAAATCACGCTTCTGCAGCGCGTGCTGGTAAAACTCTTCTACGTTCATGGGATTCGCTTTAACGCACAAGGGCGCCGGCGGAAAAAATCCGCGAGCGCCCCTGCAGGACTAACTACAATTAAAAGTTCAACGTACGCTTGTCAATCGCCAGTGCCGCTTCCTTGGTCGCTTCCGACAGGGACGGATGGGCGTGGCAGATGCGCGCGATGTCTTCGGCCGATGCCTTGAATTCCATCGCCACGACGGCTTCGGAAATCAGTTCGGAGGCCATCGGGCCGACGATGTGCACGCCGAGGATTTCATCGGTCGTCGCATCGGCCAGGAATTTCACCATGCCCGAGGTGTCGCCCAGCGCGCGCGCACGGCCGTTGGCCATGAACGGGAAGGTGCCGGCCTTGTAGGCGATGCCTTCGGCCTTCAGGGTTTGCTCGGTCTTGCCGACCCACGCGATTTCCGGCGAGGTGTAGATCACCCAGGGAATCGTGTTGAAGTTGGTGTGGCCATGCTGGCCGGCGATACGCTCGGCCACGGCAACGCCTTCTTCTTCGGCCTTGTGCGCCAGCATCGGGCCACGCACGACGTCGCCCACTGCCCAAACGTTCGGCAGGTTGGTCTTGCAGTCGCCGTCGACGGCGATGAAGCCGCGTTCGTCCAGCTGCAGGCCGACTTTATCGGCGCCCAGGCCGTTCGTGTTCGGCGTGCGGCCGATCGAGATGATCAGCTTGTCGAACACGGCTTTTTGCGCTTCGCCCTTGGCGTCCACGAATTCCACGGTGACGTCTTTCTTGCCTGGCGTGATCGCACCGATCTTGCAACCGAGGTTGATCTTCAAGCCTTGCTTGGTGAACAGCTTCGACGCTTCCTTGGCGATCTGCTCGTCGACGGCGCCCAGGAAGACCGGCAGGCCTTCCAGCACGGTGACGTCGGAACCCAGGCGGCGCCATACGCTGCCCATTTCCAGGCCGATCACGCCGGCACCGATGACGCCCAGCTTGGCTGGTACGGCGTCGATGGCCAGTGCGCCCGTGTTCGACAGGATCAGTTTCTCGTCGAATGGTGCGCCCGGCAGTTCGCGCGCGTTCGAACCCGTGGCGATGACCACATGCTTGGCCGTCAGGGTTTCGTTGGCTTCGCCCGTCACGCTGATGTCATACGTGCCGGCTGCGGCAGCGGCGAAAGCGGCGCGGCCGTGGAAGAAGGCGATCTTGTTCTTCTTGAACAGGTACAGGATGCCGTCGTTGTTTTGCTTGACGACGGTGTCTTTGCGCTTGAGCATCTGGCCCAGGTTCAGCTTCAGGCCGGCGACGTCGATGCCGTGCTCGGCGAAGCTGTGGCCCGCGTGTTCGAAATGCTCGGACGATTGCAGCAGCGCTTTCGACGGGATGCAGCCGACGTTGGTGCAGGTACCGCCAGGAGCGGCGCCGCCCTTGGCGTTCGACCACTCGTCGACGCAAGCGACGGAAAAGCCTAGCTGCGCTGCGCGGATGGCGGCGATGTAGCCGCCAGGGCCCGCACCGATGACAACTACGTCAAATTGTTTAGTACTCATGTTTTGTTATTCCAATCTCTTCGTCTGGTACGAAAATCCACAATAGAAGGTAAATCACCACGCCGAAGCCGAAGGTCAATGTAAACAGGACGAAGACGAGGCGCCAGATCCACGCCTCCATGCCGGAAGCGCGACCCAGGCCGCCGCAGACGCCGCCGAGCCAGCGGTCGTTGCGCGAACGGCGCAGGCGGTTGAATTCCTGCACCAGGTCGTTCGCCGGACCGGCAGCCGCATCGGCGCCGGCGCCGGACGTGCTGTCCGGCTTGTCCAGGTTGATATTGCTCAGGAGCTTGGCTTTCGCTTGCGCGAATTCCGCGTCGCTCAAGGCGCCCGCCAGGTGCAACTCGTGCAGACGCTTGATTTCTTCAGAGATGTTCATAGGAATCCTCTTTCATTGAGATCAGCCAGCTGCGTCTTCTGGCAAGGGGTATCAGCTACATTGCCCCGGCGGCTACGCCGGGGAACTACAGTGCTTACAGGTCCAGCAGCAGGCGTGCAGGATCTTCCAGCGCTTCTTTCATCGCCACCAGGCCCAGGACGGCTTCGCGGCCATCAATGATGCGGTGGTCGTAGGACATGGCCAGGTAGTTCATCGGACGCACCACGATCTGGCCGTTTTCGACAACGGCGCGGTCTTTGGTCGCATGCACGCCCAGGATGGCCGATTGTGGCGGGTTGATGATCGGGGTCGACAGCATGGAGCCGAAGGTGCCGCCGTTCGAGATCGAGAACGTGCCGCCCGTCAGGTCGTCCAGGGTCAGCTTGCCTTCCTTGGCTTTCGCGCCGAATTCACCGATTTTTTTCTCGATGTCGGCGATCGACAGCTGGTCCGCGTTGCGGATGATAGGCACGACCAGGCCGCGCGGCGAACCGACCGCGATACCGATGTCGAAGTAGCCGTGGTAGACGATGTCGTTGCCGTCAACGGAAGCATTGATGATCGGGTACTTTTTCAGGGCGGCGACGGCGGCCTTGACGAAGAAGGACATGAAGCCCAGCTTGACGCCGTGCTCTTTCTCGAACTTGTCCTTGTACTTGTTGCGCAGGTCGATGACCGGCTGCATGTTCACTTCATTGAACGTGGTCAGGATGGCGTTCGTCGATTGCGATTGCAGCAGGCGCTCGGCGATACGTGCGCGCAGACGGCTCATCGGCACGCGCTCTTCAGGGCGGTCGCCCAGGTTGGCGGCCGACGGCGTGGCAACTTGTTGCAGCGCTGGCTTGGCAGCGGCTGGCGCCAGCGGCGCGACAGCTGGCTTGGCGGAAGCGGCCAGGGCGTCGCCCTTGGTCACGCGGCCATCTTTGCCGGAACCGGCGACGTCGCCAGCGGACAGGCCTTTTTCGGACAGGATCTTGGCAGCGGCAGGCATGGCGACATCGCCTTTGGTCGCAGCGGCTGGCGCCGAAGCGCTAGCGGTATCTTGAGCGGCGGCAGCCAGGGCTGGCGCAGGCACGGCCGACACTTCCATCGGGCTGACCTTGGCCGAGCCGTCGGTGTCGATGATGGCGATGACTTCGCCGGCGACGACGGTAGCGCCGTCAGCCTTGATGATTTGAACGATCACGCCAGCGGCAGGCGCCGGCAGTTCCAGCACCACTTTATCGGTTTCGATATCGATCATGTTTTCGTCGCGCGCAACTGGTTCGCCGACTTTCTTGTGCCATGCCAGCAGGGTCGCTTCTGCAACCGATTCCGACAACTGGGGAACTTTGACTTCGATTTGTGCCATGTAAAACTCCGTTTATTTTGTTATTGCGGCGCCGCCCCTGCGTAGCAAGGGCGGCGCTCCGTCATGATGTATGCAAGCAGGCGCCGTGCAATCGCATGGCGCCCCTTATCCTGCCACTTACTTGGTCAGGATAAAACCCTTCAGCTTCGAGAATGCCGTTTCCAGCAGATCTTTTTGCTGGGCGTAGTGCTTGTCATAGTAACCGACAGCAGGCGACGCCGAAGCAGGACGGCCGGCGTAAGCCAGACGCTGACCCGATTCCAGGCCTTCGAAGATGTTGTGCTGGATCTGGAACCAGGCGCCCTGGTTTTGCGGCTCGTCCTGCGCCCAGACCACTTCGACCAGGTTCGGGAACTTCTTCAGTTCGGCAGCGAACGACTTGTGCGGGAACGGATACAGCTGTTCCAGGCGCACGATGGCCGTGTCGGTCTGGCCGCGGGTCTTGCGTGCGTTGACCAGGTCGTAATAGACCTTGCCCGAGCAGGCGACCACGCGCTTGACTTTCTTGGCGTCGATTTTGTCGTCGACTTCGCCGATGACGGTCTGGAAACCGCCCTTGGCCAGGTCGGTCAGCGGCGAACCGGCATCCTTGTTGCGCAACAGCGACTTCGGCGTCAGGATGACCAGCGGCTTGCGGAACTGGCGCACCATCTGGCGGCGCAGCAAATGGAAGATCTGCGAAGCCGTCGTCGGCTGCACCACTTGCATGTTGTTGTCTGCGCACAGCTGCAGGAAACGCTCAGGACGGGCCGACGAGTGCTCAGGACCCTGGCCTTCGTAACCGTGCGGCAGCATCATGACCAAGCCCGAAGCGCGGCCCCACTTCACTTCGCCGGAGCTGATGAATTGGTCGATCACCACTTGCGCGCCGTTGGCGAAGTCGCCGAACTGGGCTTCCCAGATCGTCAGCGTGTTCGGCTCAGCGGTCGAGTAGCCGTATTCGAAGGCCAGTACGGCTTCTTCGGACAGCACCGAGTCGATGACGGTGAACGGCGCCTGGTTGTCCGACACGTTTTGCAGCGGAATGTAGGTGCCTGCATCCCAACGCTCGCGGTTCTGGTCATGCAGCACGGCGTGGCGGTGCACGAAGGTGCCGCGGCCGGCGTCCTGGCCCGTCAGGCGGATGGCGTAGCCGGACGATACCAGCGATGCGTAGGCCAGGTGTTCGCCCATGCCCCAGTCCAGGTTCATTTCGCCACGGCCCATGGTGGCGCGGTCGCCCAGTACTTTTTCAACCAGCGAGTGGACCTTGAAGTCTTCCGGCACGGTGGTGATGCGGGTGGCCAGGCGTTTCAGTTCCGTCATCGGCACGGCGGTGTCGGCCGAATCGGTCCATTTCTTGTTCAGGAACGGCAGCCAGTCGACGGCGTACTTGTTCTTGAAGTTCGAGATGACAGGATCGACGGTATGCTTGCCGGCGTCCATGGCGTCGCGGAACGCGGCCACCATCTTGTCGCCGCCATCGGCAGGGATCACGCCTTGCGCTACCAGCTTGTCCGCGTACAGCTTGCGGGTGCCTGGATGCTGGCCGATCTTCTTGTACATCAGTGGCTGCGTCAGCGCCGGCGTATCTTGCTCGTTGTGGCCAAGCTTGCGGTAGCAGATGATGTCGAGGACGATGTCCTTCTTGAATTCCATGCGGTAGTCGAGCGCGATCTGCGTCGCCAGCACCACGGCTTCCGGATCATCGGCGTTGATGTGCAGGACCGGCGCTTCGATCATCTTGACGACGTCCGAGCAGTACAGGGTCGAGCGGGCATCGCGCGGATCCGAGGTGGTGAAACCGATCTGGTTGTTGATCACGATATGCACCGTGCCGCCGGTATGGTAGCCGCGGGTTTGCGCCAGATTCAGCGTTTCCATGACCACGCCCTGGCCGGCGAAAGCGGCATCGCCGTGCACCAGGATAGGCAGCACTTGCGCGCCCTGCGCGTCGCCGCGACGGTCCATGCGGGCCTTGACGGAACCTTCGACCACAGGGTTGACGATTTCCAGGTGCGACGGGTTGAACGCCAGCGACAGGTGGACCGGGCCGCCTGCGGTGGAGATGTCCGACGAGAAACCTTGATGGTACTTCACGTCGCCGGCAGGCAGGTCGTCGCCATGCTTGCCTTCGAATTCTTCGAACAGTTCCTGCGGCGCCTTGCCCAGGGTGTTCACCAGCACGTTCAGGCGGCCGCGGTGGGCCATGCCGATGACGATTTCCTGCACGCCTTTTTCGCCGGCGCGCTGGATGGTTTCATCCATCGAGGCGATGAAGGTTTCGCCGCCTTCCAGGGAGAAGCGCTTCTGGCCCACGTAGCGGGTGTGCAGATAGCGTTCCAGGCCTTCAGCCGCGGTCAGGCGGTCGAGGATGTGGATTTTTTTCTCTGGGGTGAAATTCGGGGTGGAGCGGATCGATTCCAGTTTCTCTTGCAGCCAGCGCTTTTCGGCCGGGTCGGAGATGTACATGAATTCGGCGCCGATCGAACGCGTGTAGGTATCGCGCAGATAGTTGAGCAGATCGCGCAGGGTGGCGGTCTCGGGGCCAAAATAGGTATTGCTGATGTTGAACACGGTGTCCATGTCCGCGTCGGTGAAACCGTAGAAGCTCGGCTCGAGCTCAGGGATCATCGGACGTTCCTGGCGTTGCAGCGGGTCCAGGTTGGCCCAGTGCGAACCGAGGTAGCGGTAAGCGGCGATCAATTGCGTGGCGGCGACGCGCTTGCGGCCCATTTCGGCATCGAAGGAAGCGGTCACTGTGCGGATCGGACCTGCTTTTGCGCGCTCGGCGAACGAGGCGACGACGGAGGCATGCGCCACGTCAGGCTTGTTGGTGCCATCGACGGCAGGCACGTGCTGCATTGCGTCGAAGTAGGAACGCCAGTTATCGGGTACCGAGCCTGGGTTGTTCAGATACGCCTCGTACAGGTCTTCCACGTACGGAGCATTCCCACCGAACAGGTAGGAGTTGGTCGTTAATTGCTGCATATATTGCTCACCTTTCTTCGCGCTTCGCGAGGAATTAGCGGGTTAATCTAACCTTCCGCGACACGGCCTGACCGGTTAGCGGATTGCACATCAAGTTGTGGGGAAGGGCTTTTTTATTGCACCAGCATTCTGCATACCGTCATTTAGAATAGCACGCGGTATTGTAACGCAACAACGGCTAGTTGAATTTTATTTGGCAAGCAAATGTAAGCTGTGTTGTTGATTTTCCCGGGCTTGCAAGCCTGTCACTGTTGTGCTTACGGCACATCGGCGGCCCTGCCGGCGTGCCGCTTGCGGCCAACTGGTCTGCCCGACAACGGCCCCGCCGCGATGGCTGCCAGCCACTCGGGATCGCCGGCAAACCACTCCACCAGGAAGTCGAGCATGGTGCGCAGCAGGGGCGACATGTGCTGGCGCGAGGTGTAGACGCCATAGATGCCCATGTCCTGCGGCTGGTACGCGGGCAGCAGCTCCACCAACTGCCCGCTGGCGATCAGCGGCGCGGCCGAAAAGCGCGGCTGCATGGCGATGCCCGCCCCCGCCACCGTGGCCACCAGCAGGACCAGCGACTCATTCGCCGACAGGCGGCCGCTGACGGGGACAGTGAGCGCTTCCCCGTCGTGCGTGAATTGCCACAGGCTCTTGCCGAAATACGTATAGGTCAGGCAGTTGTGCAGCGCCAGGTCTTGCGCCCGGCGCGGCGTGCCATGCGCGGCCAGGTACGATGGCGCGGCGCACACCACCGACGCGCAGCTGGCCAGCTGGCGCGCGATCAGGTTCGGCTCGAGCGCGTTGGTGATGCGGATCGCCAGGTCGATGCGCTGCTCCACCAGGTTGACGGCGCGGTTCTCCATCTGCAGGTCGACGGCGGCGCGCGGGTAGCGCCGCAGGTAAGCGGTTACTGCGCCAGCGAGCGCCGTCTGCGCCAGCGATTGCGAGCAGGTGATGCGCAGCAAGCCGTGCGGCGTGTCGAGGCCCTCGGGCGAGGTGACGGCCATGGCGCCGGCCACTTCCAGCATCTGGCGGCAGCGCGCCAAGGTGGTCTCGCCCGCATCCGTCAGGCTCAGACGGCGCGTGGTGCGATGCAACAGGCGCGCCTCCGCCCACTCTTCCATCTCGGCCAGATAGCGCGTCACCATGGCGCGCGACATGTCGAGCGCCTCGCTGGCGGCCACCATGCTGCCCCGCTCGGCGATGGCGACGAATACTTGTGCTGCGGTGATGCGGTCCATGCGGTACTCCCTTGATTCATCCGATCCATGCAACTAAGTATTGCAATCTACCCTATTTGTCGCGCCTGGTCGAAAGGATAATATGCGGGAGAGCATCCAATGCAGAAAGAATAATATGTTTGCACGCGCCGCCCGCCCCTCCCGCACCCTGGAAACCTTCCGCCTGGATGTGCTGGGCCGCGCACCGTCCACTTCGCTGCTGCTGAGCGGCTTGACGGACGCCATCCTCGTCAACACCCAGTTCCTGCGCGGCGACGCGGCGCAGTTAGCGCACACCATCGCCGCCAGCGGCAAGCGCCTGGCCACCATCTATATCAGCGCGGCCGAACCGCAAGCCTATTTCGGCCTGGGCGTGCTGCAGCAAGCCTTTCCGCACGCCGACATCCTCGCCAGCGGCGCCACGGTCGAGGCGATCCGCAGCCAGGCCGGCGCCAGGGTCGCCCACTGGGGCGGCATCCTCAAGCACAATGCACCGCGCTGCATCGTCCTGCCGCAACCCTTTGAGGGCGACAGCCTGCCACTGGAAGGCCGGCACGTCGCCCTGCGCCACCTGGAAGCGGCGTTGAACTGAGGCCGTTCTGGCCGGCCCTACAACGCGGCCAGGAAGCGCTCATACGCTTGCGCGCTGCGCGCCAGCCGCTCGGCATAGCCCGTTTCCTTCGGCCCGTCTTCCGCGCCATAAAAGGCAAAGAAGCGGCGGTTGTCGGCGCCGATATACGCCAGGGTGACATCGAACGGCGCCAGCAGCTGCGCCAGGGTGACGTTCCACTTGCCTTCCGGCTTGAAGTCTTCCTGGCGGATGCCTGCCGTCACGGCCAGCGCCACTTTTCTTCCCTTGAAGGCATCGCCGCCCGTGCCATAGGCCCAGCCGTACGCCAGCACCTCATCGAGCCACTGCTTGAGCAAGGGCGGGCAGTTGAACCAGTACACGGGGAACTGCAAGACCACATTGGCGTGCGCCTCCACCAGCGCCTGCTCGCGCGCCACGTCGATCTGTCCATCCGGATAAGCCTGGTGCACATTGTGGATGGTGTAGCGGTCGGGATACTGCGCCAGCTCCTGCAGCCAGCGCTTGTTGGCGACCGACGTGTCGATGGAGGGATGGAAGACGATAACAAGGGTTTTCAACATGCTGTTTTTCCTGAAATGGGATGGATACACCGGCCCGCATGCACAGAAAAGCAGGCAAGCCGGTACCCTGCCCCGCGGCGCTTCATTGCACCGCCAGAAGCAAAAACAGCATAACCATGGCGAGTACTTTATACAAGTACGCACATTTATTGCTCATACCATACAAAAAGTAAGTTACTTAGCTATAGAAAAGCGCCTTGCCATGCATATCAGGATCAGGCTGGCTGGTGCCGTTCGCCCCACTCGCACAGGGTGTGGAGCACGGGGATCAGCGAGGCGCCCTTGCTTGAGAGCGAATATTCCACCTTGGGCGGCACTTGGGGATATTCCTTGCGGACGATCAGCGCGTCCGCTTCCAGCTCCTTCAGCACGACGCTGAGGGTCTTGAAGGCGATGCCGCCGAGATGGCGTTTGAGTTCGTTGTGCCGCAGCACGGTGTTTGCCGCCAGCGCATACAGGATCAGCATCTTGTATTTGCCGCCGATCAGCGACAAGGTATAGCCAAATGCCGTATCGGCCAGGGCCACGCCGCTGGGGGCGCAGGTTTCATCATTCATCGCGTTGTGCTTCCTGTGGATCCAGGGTCCGAGCATAACAGCCCGGCATAAAAAAACGGGCCGAAGCCCGTTTTTTTGTTTGCTCGATACCGCTCTGGATTAACGCTTGTCCAGTGGCAGTACTTCACGCGTGGTCGAACCGACGAACAGCTGGCGC
Source organism: Janthinobacterium sp. KBS0711 (assembly GCF_000988085.1). Classification (NCBI taxonomy): domain Bacteria; kingdom Pseudomonadati; phylum Pseudomonadota; class Betaproteobacteria; order Burkholderiales; family Oxalobacteraceae; genus Janthinobacterium; species Janthinobacterium sp. KBS0711. Next base: position 86,392 of record NZ_LBCO01000035.1, read on the forward strand.
GGACGGCCGATTTTTTGCTCTGGGTCGGCGATCATTTCGTTCCACTGGGCGATCCAGCCGATCGTACGGGCCATAGCGAAGATACCGGTGAACAGCGACACGGGGATGCCCAGCGCCGATTGCACGATGCCCGAGTAGAAGTCGACGTTCGGGTACAGTTTGCGCGACACGAAGTACTCGTCGTTCAGTGCAATCTTTTCCAGTTCCATCGCCAGCTTGAACAGCGGGTCGTCTTGCAGACCCAGTTCTTGCAGCACTTCGTAGCAGGTTTCACGCATCAGCTTGGCGCGTGGATCGAAGTTCTTGTACACGCGGTGGCCAAAGCCCATCAGCTTGACGCCGGAGTTCTTGTCCTTGACTTGCGCGATGAAGGCAGGGATGTTCTCGACGGTGCCGATTTCTTTCAGCATGTTCAGTGCCGCTTCGTTGGCGCCGCCGTGAGCAGGACCCCACAGGCAGGCGATACCGGCAGCGATACAGGCGAACGGGTTGGCGCCCGACGAACCGGCCAGACGGACGGTCGATGTCGATGCGTTTTGCTCGTGGTCCGCGTGCAGGATCAGGATGCGGTCCAGTGCGCGCACCAGCACGTCATTGACCTTGTACTCTTCGCACGGGTTGGCGAACATCATGTGCATGAAGTTGGCGCTGTACGACAGGTCGTTGCGTGGGTACACGAACGGCTGGCCGACCGAGTACTTGTAGGTCATGGCGACCAGGGTTGGCATCTTGGCGATCAGGCGGATGGCCGACACTTCGCGGTGACGCGGGTCGTTGATGTCCAGCGAGTCATGATAGAACGATGCCAGCGCGCCGACGGTGCCCACCAGGACCGACATCGGATGCGCGTCGCGGCGGAAGCCACGGAAGAAGAATTGCATCTGTTCGTGCACCATCGTGTGCTTGGTGACGGTGTCGACGAACTTGGCTTTCTGCGCCGCGTTCGGCAGTTCGCCGTTCAGCAGCAGGTAGCACGATTCCATGAAGTCGGCGTTGACGGCCAACTGTTCGATCGGGTAACCACGGTACAGCAGCTCGCCCTTGTCGCCGTCGATGTAGGTGATCGACGAGTTGCAGGCGGCCGTCGACATAAAGCCTGGGTCGTAGGTGAACTTGCCGCTACCGGCGTACAGTTTGCGGATGTCGATGACGTCCGGGCCAACCGTGCCTTTGTAGATTGGAAATTCAAGCGATGGGCTGCCATCGGAGAACGACAGGGTAGCTTTTGTGTCAGAGATATTCATGGGCTCTTCCTTCTCGGGAGTGAGTCGAAATTAAAATCAAAAATTCTGGCTGCAATTCGCACCGCAATTCGGCAGTGCTACAGCGCGCCACTCGCACCGTTTGCAATATATCGCCCAGGCGTCTAGGCAATGCGCAGTCGTTGCAGCAGTGCGCGCACATGCGGCAGATCGACTTCGCCTTCCGGCTCTTTACGGGCCAGTACCAGATCCATTAACGCATTGTCCGATAAATCCAGCAAACGCGTCAGCGCGTCAACTTCTTCATCGGTCAATTCGGTTTCATACGCATCGAGAAAACGGGTCAGGATAATATCGTTTTCCAGCAGGCCACGGCGTGAACGCCAGCGCAGGCGGGCGCGGTTGGCCGGGTCGGCCTGATGCGAGGACAAAATTGATTCTGTCATTTGGTTTACCACTTTACGTGTGCCTTGCGGCACGGTGCTGCTTTGCAGGCGCCGCCTGCAGGCAAGAGAGGATACCCTCTTCCCGCAAACGGCGCCCGGCGGATGCGATCAGGGGGATCAGATCGCGCGGCGGACCATCAATTCCTTGATCTTGCCGATCGCCTTGTTCGGGTTCAACCCTTTCGGGCAGACGTCGACGCAGTTCATGATCGAATGGCAGCGGAACAGGCGATACGGGTCTTCCAGGTTGTCCAGACGCGCGCCCGTGGCTTCGTCGCGCGAATCGGCGATGAAGCGGTAGGCTTGCAGCAAGCCAGCCGGGCCGACGAATTTGTCCGGATTCCACCAGAACGACGGGCACGACGTGGAGCAGCATGCGCACAGGATGCACTCGTACAGGCCATCGAGTTCTTCGCGCTGTTCCGGCGACTGCAGGCGTTCTTTTTCAGGCGGGATCGAATCGTTGATCAGGAAAGGCTTGATCGAATCGTACTGCTTGAAAAATTGCGTCATGTCGACGATCAGGTCGCGGATGACCGGCAGACCTGGCAACGGACGCAGCACGATAGGCTCGGTCAGTTCGTTCAGGTTGGTGGTGCATGCCAGGCCGTTCTTGCCGTTGATGTTCATCGCGTCCGAACCGCACACGCCTTCGCGGCACGAGCGGCGCAGGGCCAGCGAGTCATCGACGTCCGACTTGATGCGCTGCAGTGCGTCGAGCAGCATCTTGTCGGTGTCTTTCAGCTCGACCGTCAGGTCTTGCATGTAAGGCTTGGCATCCTGGTCAGGATCGTAGCGGTAGATTTTGAATTTGAGAGTGCGTGCCATGGTATAGCCTTAGAAAGTACGTGGTTTCGGTTTGAAGGTATCAACCGTCAAAGGCTTGGTCACGACTGGCTTGTATTCCAGTCGGTTGCCTTCCGAATACCACAGCGTGTGCTTCATCCAGTTGTCGTCGTCGCGGGTCGGGTGGTCGTCCTGGGCGTGGGCGCCGCGCGATTCCTTGCGGGCCGCTGCCGAGACGATGGTCGCCTTTGCCGTTTCGATCAGGTTGTCCAGCTCCAGCGCTTCCACGCGGGCCGTATTGAAGACCATCGATTTATCCTTGAACGAGACGTGCTTGCGGCGCTCGTCGAGCTTCATGATTTCTTCGACGCCCTTGTTCAGCATCTCGTCGGTACGGAACACGCCACAGTACTTCTGCATGGTGGCGCGGATGTCGTTCGCCACGCCCTGCACGGTTTCCGTGCCGGTCGAGTTTTCCAGGCGCTGCAAGCGGCCCATGGCAAAGTCGGCTGCATCGGCTGGCAAAGGCTTGTTTTCCTTGGCTTTCAGACCGCTGTTGACGATGTGGTTACCGGCCGCGCGGCCGAAGACCACCAGGTCGAGCAGCGAGTTCGTGCCCAGGCGGTTGGCGCCGTGCACGGAAACGCAAGCGCATTCGCCGATCGCGTACAGGCCGTTGACAACTTTCGCCGAATTATCCGGACCGGTCGGGGTGACGACCTGGCCGTGGATATTCGTCGGGATGCCGCCCATCTGGTAGTGAATCGTCGGCACGACAGGAATCGGTTCCTTGGTGGCGTCGACGTTGGCGAACTTGTGGCCGATTTCCAGGATCGACGGCAGGCGCTTGGCGATGGTGTCGGCGCCGATATGGCGCAGGTCCAGCATCACGTGGTCCTTGTTCGGACCGCAGCCGCGGCCTTCCTTGATTTCCTGGTCCATCGAACGCGAGACGAAGTCGCGCGGCGCCAGATCCTTCAGGGTAGGCGCATAGCGCTCCATGAAGCGTTCGCCTTCGCTATTGATCAGGATGCCGCCTTCGCCGCGCACGCCTTCGGTGATCAATACGCCCGCGCCGGCCACGCCGGTCGGGTGGAACTGCCAGAATTCCATGTCTTGCAGCGGCAGGCCGGCGCGTGCCGCCATGCCCATGCCGTCGCCCGTGTTGATGAACGCATTCGTCGACGCGGCGAAGATACGGCCTGCGCCGCCCGTTGCCATGACCGTCGTTTTTGCTTCCAGGATCATGCATTCGCCGGTTTCCATTTCCAGCGCGACTACACCGATCACGTCGCCTTCGGCGTCACGGATCAGGTCGAGCGCCATCCATTCGACGAAGAAATGCGTACGGGCGCGCACGTTGCGCTGGTACAGCGTGTGCAACAGGGCGTGACCGGTACGGTCGGCTGCCGCGCAAGCGCGCTGCACCGGCTTTTCGCCGAAGTGGGCCGTGTGGCCGCCGAAAGGACGCTGATAGATGGTGCCGTCAGGGTTGCGGTCGAACGGCATGCCGAAGTGTTCCAGTTCGTACACGACCTTCGGTGCTTCGCGGCACATGAATTCGATGGCATCCTGGTCGCCCAGATAGTCGCCACCCTTGACGGTGTCGAACATGTGCCAGAACCAGTTGTCTTCGGCCATGTTGCCGAGCGACGCGCCGATACCGCCCTGCGCCGCCACGGTGTGCGAGCGGGTCGGGAAAACTTTCGAGAGCACTGCGACGTTCAGGCCGGCTTCAGCCAGCTGCAACGACGCGCGCATGCCGGAACCGCCGGCGCCAACGATGACCGCATCAAAGCGGCGGGTAGGAATTGCAGATTTATATGCTGCCACGATTACACACTCCAGAGTATCTGTACCGTCCAGCCGGCACAAGCGATCAACCACAGCATGGTGGCAATTTGCAGGGTCAGGCGGAGGCCAACGCTTTTCACGTAGTCCATCCAGATATTGCGTACGCCGACCCATGCGTGGTAGAACAAGGCAACAAACGTCACCAGGCTGATTAATTTGAACCATTGCTGTGCGAACAGACCTGCCCAGCCTTCATAGCTGAAGTTGCTGCCGGTCAGGAAGGCGATCAGCAGGATGGCGACGTAGGCCACCATGACGAGGGCGGTGACGCGTTGCGCCAGCCAGTCGCGCAAGCCGTAATGGGCGCCGACAACGAGGCGTTTCGGTCCGATGTTATTGTTTGCCATTAAAATACTCCAAACAGTTTCAAAGCGACCAGAGCGGTCAGTACCAGACTGATCACCAGAACGAACTTGGCCGTATTGCGCGCAGGTTCTTTCTCGGCGGCGACGTGCACGTCCATGAACAGGTGGCGGATACCGGCGCAGAAGTGGTGCAGGAAGGCCCAGACCAGACCCAGGGTGATCAGCTTGACGAACCAGTGCGAGGCGATGCCCTGGAAGTAGGCGTAGGACATTTCGGAACGCAGACTCAGTTCCAGCATGTACAGGATGCCCGGCAGCAGGGCGAAAATGATGATGCCGCTGATGCGATGCAGGATCGAGACGATGGCGCCGATCGCCATGCGGTAGTTCGACAATTCGGTAACATGGATGTTACGGAATTGCGGCCGTTCTTTTTTTGGTACTTCTCTTACGGCTTCAGACATAACAAAAACCTCCCCTTTGAATTTCAACTAAATATTGAAGCCGCGATTTTCGCCGATTTTCGCAACCGATACCAATATCTATTGTTACATATAACCAAAATGGTTTTTTACTACAAAATACCGCGCTACTTTCCGTAGTTCACGTAATTTAATTACAGAATCGCCGGCAAAACACGGCCCGCCGGGGCGGGCCATGCTGTCGCTGCGCTTTCCGTTGTCTCCGTTGCCCGCCTCGCGGCAGGCATCTTGCAAGCGATGCACTTCAGCCTTGCTGCTTGTTCGGACGTCCAGGGACATCCCGCCGCTTCAGCTGAGTTCATTCTGATAATGATGGCGACTGGTCAGGTACAAGCCCCGGCGCAGTTCGACCGGCTTGTCGCCGTAGGTAAACGACACGCGCTCGGAACTGAGCAAGGGCGTGCCGAGATCGATATTCAACAGTTGCGCGGCGCCCGCGTCGGCGCACACGGCGCGGATCTGCTCGGACGCGCGTATCATGCGCGTGCCAAATTCCGTTTCGAACAGGCCGTACATGGGACCCTTGTACTCCACCAGGCGCTCGGCCGTCAGGCCTTTGAAGATCAGGCCGGGCAGCCACAGCTCCTCGACGATGGTCGGCACGCCGTCGAAATACTGCACGCGCTTGATGAAGATGACGGCATCGCCGGACTTCAGGTCCATCAGGCGCGCCACGTCGGCCGGCGCGCGCACGCGCTTGACTTCAATAAATTTGCTTTCGGGATAATGCGGCACGCCTTCGTCCGGCACCAGGCGCAGGAAGCGGAAATGCGCGCGCGCCTCATGGTGGGTGGAAACGAAGGTGCCCTTGCCCTGGCGGCGCATGACGAGATTTTCGGCGGCCAGTTCATCGATGGCCTTGCGCACCGTACCCTGGCTGACCTTGAAGCGCCCTGCCAGCTCGACTTCGCTGGGAATCAGTTCGCCCGGCTTCCATTCGCCCGATTGCAGGCTCTGCGTGATGAGCGCCTTGATCTGCTGGTACAGGGGACTGAAGGTGGGCGATGCGGTCGCGGCAGGCGCGGGCACGGCCGCAGTGGCATTCACGCTGGCGACAGGGGCGGCGGCGGTGCTGGCTGCCGCGGCGACGGGCATGGCCGGGGTGCCCGCGGTCGGACTGACCGCCCCGCTTGCAGCAGTGGCATTGTTGGTCAGATTGGACGAGGCGGAATTCATAGTCCGACATTTCAACACAAATCACTGCCCGCGTCCAGTAAAACACACGTAGTTATCTGTCTTATATAAGACATAAGATATGATTGACAGATAGGGATCAGAGGCCTAAACTGCCCTCGATAAAACTTGTGAGCCCGCGTTTTATGTTGTCGGCCAGCCACTCTGGCTTCGTGCAGCACAAGCGTGACGGCAGCGTACACCAGCAATTCGGTGGCGCGGGCCGGTTTTGGTATCATTATAGTTTTTCCGGATAAGCGTAAGCCCAGCTTCAAGCCCGTTTTCTTTCCCATTTTTGGAGATTCATCATGGCTAAAACCCCAATGCGTGTTGCAGTGACCGGCGCCGCCGGCCAGATCGGCTACGCCCTGTTGTTCCGCATCGCCAATGGCGACATGCTCGGCAAAGACCAGCCTGTCATCTTGCAACTGCTTGAAATCCCGGACGAAAAAGCCCAGAAGGCGCTCAAGGGCGTGATGATGGAAATCGACGACTGCGCCTTCCCGCTGCTGACGGAAATGACCGCCCACTCCGATCCGCTGACGGCATTCAAGGACGTCGACGTGGCCGTACTGGTTGGCGCGCGTCCGCGCGGCCCAGGCATGGAACGCAAGGACCTGCTGGAAGCGAACGCCCAGATCTTCACGGTGCAAGGCAAGGCGCTCGACGCCGTCGCTTCGCGCAACGTGAAAGTACTGGTGGTCGGCAACCCTGCCAACACCAACGCCTACATCGCCATGAAATCGGCGCCATCGCTGCCAGCGAAAAACTTCACCGCCATGCTGCGCCTGGACCACAACCGCGCGCTGTCGCAAGTCGCTGCCAAGACCGGCACCGCCGTGAAAGACATCGAGAAGCTGACCGTGTGGGGCAACCACTCGCCTACGATGTACGCGGACTACCGCTTCGCCACCGTCAACGGCAAAGCTGTCAAGGACCTGATCAACGACCAGGAATGGAACGCCAACGTGTTCCTGCCTACCGTCGGCAAGCGCGGCGCGGCCATCATCGAAGCGCGCGGCCTGTCGTCGGCAGCGTCGGCAGCGAACGCCGCCATCGACCACATCCATGACTGGATGCTGGGCACCGCCGGCAAGTGGACCACCATGGGCGTTCCTTCGGATGGCTCGTATGGCATTCCTGAAGGCACCGTGTTCGGCTTCCCGGTCACCACCGACAACGGTGAGTACACCATCGTTCAAGGTCTGGAAATCGATGCATTCTCGCAAGAGCGCATCAACCTGACCCTGAAAGAACTGACCGAAGAGCGCGAAGGCGTGAAACACCTGCTGGCTTAAGTCCAGTGTTGGCGGCGCGGCAATGCGCCGCCCGCCAAGAAGGCCGCTCCGCGAAATTCGCGGCGCGGCTGTTTTCTCAAGTAGTTTTTACCTGCAGAAATGCCTTAAGCATGCACCCTTCCGAGGTTTTATTCCAAGGCAAACGCCAGCCGCTGTTGCTCGCCGCTTGCGACCACTACGCCGGCTCTGAAAAGCTGATGCGTAAATCGATTGCTTTGCAACAAGAGCTTGGCCCCCTGTTCGACATCACGTTCGACTGCGAAGACGGCGCCAGCGCCGGCAATGAAGAAGCCCACGCCCTGATGATCGCCGGCCTGCTGGCCAGCGACGAGAACCAGTTCAACCGCATCGGCGTGCGCGTGCACGACGTCGACAGCCCGTTTTTCGTGCGTGACGTGGAAATCATCTGCAGCGCCGCGTCCCGCCTGGCCTACATCGCCGTGCCCAAGGTGGCCGGCGTGCAGGATGCCATGCTGGCCATCGACCTGATCAACCTGCACGCGCGCCGCGCCGGCCGCGACAACCTGCCCGTGCACATCCTGATCGAGACGCATGGCGCGCTGCGCGACGCCTACGCCATCGCCGCCCTGCCCCAGGTCGAATGCCTCTCCTTCGGCATCATGGATTTCGTTTCGGCCCACTACGGCGCCATTCCCGCCGCCGCCATGCGCACGCCGGGCCAGTTCACGCACCCGCTGGTGGTGCGCGCCAAACTGGAAGTGGCGGCCGCCTGCCACGCGCACGGCAAGGTGCCGTCGCATAACGTGACGACGG
>NZ_LBCO01000035.1:94746-120200 GCF_000988085.1 Janthinobacterium sp. KBS0711
GCGATTCGGCCGTGGTGGCCAACGACGCCCAGCGCGCGACAGCCGAGTTCGGCTACACGCGCATGTGGAGCATCCACCCGGACCAGATCAAGCCCATCATCAAGGCCTTCACGCCGCGCCTGTCCGAAGTCAACGAGGCCAGCAACATCCTCAATGAAGCGCTGCGCGCCAACTGGGGACCGATTGCGCAAAATGGCCGCTTGCACGACCGCGCCAGCTACCGATATTATTGGACCGTTTTGCAACGCGCCAAACTGGCGGGCCTCGGCCTGCCCGAGGCGGCCGCTGCATTACTTAACGCCCCCTCTTCCAGCACCACTGAAAACTGACAGGAATTACACGATGTCCCTCTCCAAATTAGCCATTGCCTGCAGCGTCGCGCTGGGCGCCATGACCCTCACGCTGGCGCCAGCCAGCTTCGCCGCCACGGCAGAGGCAAATCCCAAGGCCGTCAAGGCTGTCAAGGCCAAGCCAAAGGCCAAGACCAGCAAGGCCAAGGCAGCCGCCAAGGAAGCCCATCCGCTCGCCATGTCAGTCGCCGACAAGGAAGAATCGGACGAACCGGACACCGCCGGCTCGGCTTCCACCGATTTCAATTGCGAACTTGGTAATAAAATTACCATCTACACCAATGCTACTGACGACAAACACATCGCCCTGCGCTGGAAGAAGCGCCTGCACCGCCTGAGCCGCGTTGGCACCACCACCGGCGCCAACCGCTTCGAGAACCGTTTGTACGGCCTCGTGTGGATCGGCATCCCGGCCAAAGGCATGCTGCTCGATTCCAAGCAGGGCCGCCAGCTGGCCAATGAATGCAAGGATGCGGAGCAAGCCAAGCCGACGGCAGTGGTGGAAGCCGCGCCATCGCTGGGCGTGCTGCCGGCGACCGGCGGCTGATGTGCGTAGCAAGGGCCTCTTCGGGGGCTCAGTCATGTTTTGTAATTTGAATAATCAATAAATAGACGATACCCAACAAGGAGAGGTCATGTCCCGCAACACTCTGAACACGCTCAAGGACTTTAATATTTCGGATAGCAAGAAGGGCAAGCTGTACTCCCTGCCTGCGCTGGAAAAAAGCCTGGGCATCAATGTCTCCCGCCTGCCAGTGTCGATTCGTATCGTGCTCGAATCGGTATTGCGCAACTGCGACGGCAAAAAAGTCACCGAAGAACACGTCAAGCAATTGGCGAGCTGGGGCCCGACCGCCGAGCGCACCGACGAGATCCCGTTCGTAGTGGCGCGCGTCGTGCTGCAAGACTTCACCGGTGTTCCTCTGCTGGCCGACCTGGCGGCGATGCGCAACGTGGCCGCCAAGATGGGCATCAACGCCAAGAAGATCGAACCGCTGGTGCCGGTCGATCTGGTGGTCGACCACTCGGTCACCATCGATCACTACCGCGAAAAGAAAGCGCTGGACCTGAACATGAAACTGGAATTCTCGCGTAACAACGAGCGTTACCAGTTCATGAAATGGGGCATGCAGGCATTCGACACCTTCGGCGTCGTGCCACCAGGCTTCGGCATCGTCCACCAGGTCAACCTGGAATACCTGGCGCGCGGCGTGCACCACGCAGGCAAGAAAGCCGGCGACGTGTACTACCCTGACACCCTGGTCGGCACCGACTCGCACACCACCATGATCAACGGCATCGGCGTGGTCGGCTGGGGCGTGGGCGGCATCGAGGCGGAAGCGGGCATGCTGGGCCAACCGGTCTACTTCCTGACGCCGGACGTCATCGGCGTAAACCTGTCGGGCGCGCTGCGCGAAGGCTGCACCGCCACCGACCTGGTACTGACCATCACCGAATTGCTGCGCAAAGAAAAAGTCGTCGGCAAGTTCGTCGAATTCTTCGGCGAAGGCACGGAATCGCTGACCCTGACGGACCGCGCGACGATCGCCAACATGGCACCGGAATACGGCGCGACCATGGGCTTCTTCCCGGTCGACGAAGCGACCATCGATTACTTCAAGGGCACCGGCCGCAGCAAGGCTGAAATCGCCGCGTTCGAAGGCTACTTCAAGGCGCAAAACCTGTTCGGCGTGCCAAAAGCCGGCGAGATCGACTACACCCGCGTGGTGGAACTGGACCTGGCATCGGTCGCTCCGTCGCTGGCCGGCCCGAAACGCCCGCAAGACCGTATCGAAATCGGCAACGTCAAGGCGAACTTCGCCGAGCTGTTCGCCAAGCCAACCACGGAAAACGGCTTCAACAAGAATCCGGCCGACCTGGCTGCCGTGTACGAAACGACGAACGGCGTGAAAGTGTCGAACGGCGACGTGCTGATCGCCGCGATCACCTCGTGCACCAACACCTCGAACCCGAGCGTGATGCTGGCTGCCGGCCTGCTGGCCAAGAAAGCCGTCGAAGCCGGCCTGAAAGTCGCGCCGCACATCAAGACTTCGCTCGCTCCTGGCTCGCGCGTCGTGACCGAGTACCTGACCGCTGCCGGCCTGCTGCCATACCTGGAAAAACTGGGCTTCGGCGTGACCGCCTACGGCTGCACCACCTGTATCGGCAACGCGGGCGACCTGACGCCTGAGCTGAACGCAGCGATTGCCACGCACGACATCGTCGCGTCGGCCGTCCTGTCGGGCAACCGCAACTTCGAAGCGCGCATTCACCCGAACATCCGCTCGAACTTCCTCGCCTCGCCACCGCTGGTCGTCGCTTACGCCATCGCCGGCAACATGACGCGCGACCTGATGACGGAACCGGTCGGCAAGGGCAAGGGCGGCAAGGACGTCTACCTGGGCGACATCTGGCCGACCTCGGCTGAAGTATCGGCCATGATGAAGTTCGCCATGAACGCCAAGGTGTTCAAGGACAACTACGCCGACGTCAAGGGCGCGCCAGGCAAGCTGTGGGAAAAAGTCACGACCGTCTCCGGTCAAGTCTACAACTGGCCAAAATCGACCTACATCGCGGAACCACCGTTCTTCGACAACTTCTCGATGACGCCAGCGGCAGTGGCCACCGGCATCGAAGGCGCGCGCGCACTGGGCGTGTTCGGCGATTCCATCACCACCGACCACATCTCGCCAGCCGGCTCGATCCAGGAAAACGGTCCTGCAGGCAAATGGCTGAAGGAAAACGGCGTCCTGAAAGCGGACTTCAACTCCTACGGCTCGCGTCGCGGCAACCATGAAATCATGATGCGCGGCACGTTCGCCAACGTGCGTATCAAAAACCGCATGATCCCTGCCAAGGCGGACGGTTCGGCGGTCGAAGGCGGCATCACGATCCACCAGCCTTCCGGCGAAGAAATGTCGATCTACGACGCAGCGATGAAATATGTTGCTGAAGGCACGCCAACCATGGTCTTCGGCGGCGAAGAGTACGGTACGGGCTCGTCGCGCGACTGGGCGGCCAAAGGTACGCAACTGCTGGGCGTGAAAGCCGTGATCACCCGTTCGTTCGAGCGTATCCACCGCTCGAACCTGGTGGGCATGGGCGTGCTGCCGCTGCAATTCATTGGCGACGACAGCGTGCAAACCCTGGGCATCACCGGCAAGGAAACCTTCGACCTGAAAGGCCTCGAAGGCGAAATCAAGCCACAGCAACTGGCTACCCTGGTGATCCACCGCGCCGACGGCAGCAGCCAGGAAGTCAAAGTCCTGCTGCGCATCGATACGCCGATCGAAGTCGATTACTACAAGCACGGCGGTATCCTGCCATTCGTGCTGCGTCAACTGCTGGCCGAGTAATCAGCCCAGCTGTGACGTAAGCTCAAAGCGCCGGTTCCGACCGGCGCTTTTTTTTCGTCCCTGCATCCCGTTCCGACTTGAAATTTCGACTATTGGCATGATCTAAGGACAGCTTACGTATTGCGTGCGGCTGAATCCTCTACAATACGGTTATAAGGGTTTATCATTGTTTGACTGATCCATTTTTTTCACTTTCCGAGACTCTTATCCCGCTATGCGTCGTCCTTCCAAAGATTCATCCCATAAACTGACTGCCGACAGCCAGCGCCTGGTCACCTTTGCCCAGGCGATCGTACAGGCAGCCAGCCGTCTCGAAGAGCGGTCCTGGGAACACAGCCTGGATACGCAGCTCCAGAAATTACTCAAAACCGGCCACCAGGACACCATCGACAACACCCTGGGCAGCCTGTTCAAGGATGACTTGAACGCCTACGACGTGCTGATGGACTGCGTTGAAGCCGTCAGCGAATCGACCGTTGTGACGCATGAAGACGTGCGCTACGACGCTCTGCTCGTCGCCGTGCCCATCCTCGCGTGGACGCGCTTTTCCATCGCTTCCGGTCCCATGGCCGGCGACGCGCACGGCGTGCTGTCGGCGCATTTCGCCGCCCACCTGCTGGCCGACGGCACGAAGATGGCCATGGCGCCAACGCTGTATTCGATCGACCAGTTGCCACGCAGCCATGTCGAAACCTATGCCAAGACGCAGAAGCTGGCCCTGGCCGCGCTGAAAGGCACGGCCGTCAAGCCATCAAGCAAAGAAGCGGAAACAGCGCCCTTCCTGGCCGACACGCGCTACCTGCTGGTGGCCGTCGTGGCCCCAAGCGGTGCGCCGCTGTTCCGCTGGCAGACGCCGGCCAGCCAGCTCGACTTCATCGCCGAGCGCAGCGCCGCCCTGGAACAATGGCGCACGCAGGCCACGCCGACGTTCGCCCGCCTGCTGCCCGGCTGCGGCCTGGAATTGCTGCTGCCGGAAGCGTATTACGTGGCCTGCCGCGAAGCGGACAAGCTCATACGTCCCGTCTCCGTGCGCGCCGCCGTGCACTACCTGACGCATACCTTGGCTATCGAGCCGTCGGAACTGCGCGCCGTCATCGCCGGCTTCGGCGAGGAAGCGGCCGACGGCCAGGTGGACGAGTACCGCATCGCCTTCACCCTGCGCCAGGCGCCGGACGTCATCTACGGCATCGTCTGGCCTTTGTACGGCCAGGAAGACGAGGATGGCACGCCGATCGAAGGCCTGATCCAGGTCGGCATCGCCGCGCTGGACAAGCAAAAGACGCCCGTCGATGAAATCATCGAGCACCTGAACGCCGCCGGCGTGACGCAGATCAAGCGCCACGCGGAACGTTTTGTCGGTGAATATTGCGACGATTGCGGCGCGCCCCTGTTTGCCGATCCGGTCGGCGAGCTGGCGCATGCGGAAATGCCGGAAGATACGCCGCAGGGTACGGAACACTTCCATTAATCAGGCTTGTCGGATTACGCGCTGTGCGCTAATCCGACCTACGCTGCCGGTATGGGCCGTAGGTCGGATTAGCCGGCACGGCGTAATCCGACAGCAGCGTTGGCGCACAAAAAAGGCGGAACCTCGGTTCCGCCTTTTTCATTACAACGTCATTTACAACACCATCACCACTGCGAAAACGGGTGGCGGATCAGATTCGCGTTGTAGTAGCGCGCATCGCCCGACACTTCCGCGCCTATCCATTCCGGCTTGTCGAACGGTTGGTCTTCCGAGGCCAGTTCGATCTCGGCCACCACCAGGCCCGCATTGGCGCCGAGGAACTCGTCGACTTCCCACACCATGCCCGCGTGTTCGATGCGGTGGCGAACCTTTTCGATCAGCGGCTGTTCGCACAGGCCGTCGAGCAGTTCAGCGGCGTCGGCCAGCGGAATCGGATACTCCCACTCGCCGCGCGTGGCGCCCACGTTCGCGCCCTTGATGGTCAGCATCGCCTGTTCGCCCTCGATGCGCACGCGCACCACGCGCTCGCGCGCGGACGACAGATAGCCCTGGCGCAGCAGCACCGCCTGCCCCAGGCCGCGCCAGGCATCGCCTTGCAGCAGGAATTTACGCTCGATCTCGACGCCCATGATCAACGCCGTTCAATCGAGCGACAGCAGGATAGGCTGCAGCATGGCCGCGCCCAGTGCCGCGCTGCGCGCGCCGTTCCAGCCCACGGCTGGATCCGGCAAGTCGGCGTTTTCCTTGAACGGCATTTCCAGGGTCAGCGCCAGGCAGCCGAAGTGGTGGCCGATGTATTTCGACGCCAGAGTCAGCATGTCCGACTTGTACTTGCTGGCCGCATAGCCGAACTTGTCCTGGAAGTCGGGGCTGGCCTGCTTGTAGCGCTCGATGAAGGCCTTCTGGTGCGCCGCCTGGGCCGGCGTGAAGTTTTCCAGCATTTCATTGCCGGCCACAAAGTTGTACGGCAGCGCTTCATCGCCGTGGATGTCGAAGAACATGTCGACGCCCGTTTCGTGGATCTTGTTTTTCACGCACAGCACTTCCGGGCTCGATTCCAGCGATGGCGTCATCCATTCGCGATTCAGGTTGGCGCCTGCCGCATTCGTGCGCAGGTTGCCGCGGATGGAGCCGTCCGGGTTCATGTTCGGCACGATGTGGAACACGGCGCGCTGCAGCAGTTTGCGCGCGATCGGGTTGGCGTCGTCAAGCAGCGAGTCGATCAGGCCTTCGACGAACCATTCGGCCATCGATTCGCCCGGATGCTGGCGCGCGATGACCCAGATCTTCTTTTCCGCCTGCGGATTGCCGATGGTGACCATGTTCATGTCGCGGCCATCGACCGTGCTGCCCAGGTCGGATACGCGCGCCAGCGGATGCTCGGCAACTTCGCCCAGCAGGCGCAAATGGCGTTCCCACGAGTACGGTTCGAAATAGGCGTAGTACACGCTGTCGAGTTCCGGCGTGTGCGAGATCGTCATGACCTGGCCGTCGAACGAGGTCGGCACGCGGAACCAGTTTTCGCTGTCGTAGCTGGCCACGGCCTGGTAGTCTTCATAGCCGGCCGGATAGGTGGCCTGGCCCGCGTTCAGGAAGCGCATCGTGCATGCCTGGCCGCGCGCGCCCTGCAGGCGGAAGTGGAACCACTGGTGGATGTCGGCGTGGCTATCCTTGCGCAAGTTCAGGTCGATGGCGCTGGCGCTGGTGGCGCTCACCACGTCGATGGCGCCCGAGTCGAAGTTCTGGCTGATTTTAATGGTCATGTAATGATCCCGTCCGAATGTAAGTGTTCCGGCGCTGCCTCGTGGGCCAGCGCCGTTGCGCTAAAAAACGCAGTGTAAGCTATCCCGCTATTTTCCGCCCTTTGACCCCGTTCGCAAAGCCGGCCAAGTAATTTATGCACCATTCCGGGGCATCGATGGAAAAGTGCCGGGCAAAAGCGCGAAAAATCGGTCCACTGTCGCATCTACCGGACAAAAAACTGAATTGTAACAATGCCAGAAACATTGGCGGCCCCTCGTCCCCCTATAATTCCTGCTTTCATAGAGTCGCCAGGAAAGAGTCGTGGACAAGAAGCTGACCAATATTCAGGAAAGAAAATTACGCGAGGCGCAGGCGCGGCGCGAGCACATCATCGACGTCGTCAAAGACCTCATCAAGAAAGGCGGCGCGCGCGCCGTTTCCATCCGCAAGGTGGCCGAGGCGGCCGGCTTTTCCACCACCGTCGTGTACGCCCTGTTCCGCGACAAGGCCACCTTGATTGCCCAGGCCATGGACAAGGACTTGCTGGAACTGGTGCGCGCCATGCGCACCGCCTGCGACACCAGCAGTGATCCGTGGGAACGCATCAGCCTCGTCGGCCGCGCCTACATCGAGTACGGCTTCCAGCATCCCGACGAGTATTCGCTGATTTTCATGGAACTGCGTCCGCACGCGGAAGTCGACGCCGTCGACGTCGAACACGGCAATATCGAGCAAGACCCGTATGCCTACGCGCTGCACCTGTTCGGCGAACTGGCGCAGGCGGGCCAGGTACGCCAGGACGAGCCGGCGCTGCACACGATGACGCAAATCTTCTGGCAGTCGCTGCACGGCCTCGTGTCGCTGCGCATCGTCATGGATGCGGGCGACCCATGGACGCCGCACCCGGAAATGAACGCGCATATCGACGACTTGCTCGCCGTCGTCACGGCAGGCATCCGCCTGCGCTTTGCACCGGCGGCCTGACCCTTAATCTAGCGCAACATGCGCCAGGCGCAAAAAAGGCAGGCGCGGTGCCGCACCGCCCTGCCCTGTCGTTGCGCTGACGAGGATTTACTGCGCTGCCAGCATGCTCTGTGTTTCCTGGTAGCGCGTATGCCACGACAGCGCCTGCTCCAGGATGTGCGGCGTGTGGCCGCCGCGCTGGCATGCCGCATCGTAATAGGCACGCAGTTGCGCCCGGTAATCGGGATGCGTGCAGCGCTCGATGATCAGCGGCGCCCGTTCGCGCGGCGCCAGGCCGCGCAAATCCGCAAAACCCCACTCCGTCACCAGCACGTCGACGTCATGCTCCGTATGGTCCACATGCGAGACCATCGGCACGACGCTGGAAATGCGCCCGCCCTTGGCCGCCGATTTCGACACGAACATCGACACTTGCCCATTGCGCGCAAAGTCGCCCGAGCCGCCGATGCCGTTCATCATGTGCGTGCCGCACACGTGCGTGGAATTGACGTTGCCGTAGATATCAAACTCGAGCGCCGTGTTCAGCGCAATGATGCCCAGGCGGCGCACGATCTCGGGATGATTGCTGATCTCTTGCGGGCGCAGCACGATCTTCGCGCGGTAATGGTCGATATTGTCCATCAGCTTTTGATGCACGGCGGCAGACAAGGTGATCGACGAGGCCGAGGCAAACGCCAGCTGGCCCGAATCGAGCAGCTCGATGGCGCTGTCCTGCAGCACTTCCGAATACATCGTCATGTTCTGGAAGGGCGAACCGATCAGGCCGTGCAGCACGGCGTTGGCGATGGTGCCGATGCCCGCCTGCAGGGGCAGCAACTCCGGCCCCATGCGCCCGGCCGCCACTTCGCCCTGCAGGAAGGCGATCACGTGGCCGGCGATTGCCTGCGTTTCCGCATCGGGCGGCAAGGCGTTCGACGGACTGTCGGGGCTGTCCGTGATGACGATGGCGGCGATGCGGGCCGGGTCGATGGCGATGGCCGTGCTGCCCAGGCGCTGGTCCACGCGCGTGAGGGGAATCGGCTCGCGGCCTGGCAAGGTTTGCGGAATATAGATGTCGTGCAAGCCTTCCAGCGCCAGCGGCGTGGACAGGTTGATCTCGATGATCACCTGCGTGGCCTGCTGGGCAAAGGCGGCGGAGTTACCCACCGACATGGTCGGAATGATGGCGCCGGCCGCCGTGATGGCTGTTGCTTCGATGACG
Organism: Janthinobacterium sp. KBS0711; assembly: GCF_000988085.1. Taxonomy (NCBI): domain Bacteria; kingdom Pseudomonadati; phylum Pseudomonadota; class Betaproteobacteria; order Burkholderiales; family Oxalobacteraceae; genus Janthinobacterium; species Janthinobacterium sp. KBS0711. The sequence continues at coordinate 103,849 of NZ_LBCO01000035.1, forward strand.
GCGATATCGACGGCGGCCAGGTTGCCCGAACGCAGCTGCTCGGCCGTTTCCGACAGATGCTGGTCGATGAACATGACTTCGCCGTTGTTGATCTTGCCGCGCAGTACAGGGTCGACCTGGAACGGCATGCGGCGCGCCAGCACGCCCGCCTCGGCCATCAGGCCGTCGCTGCCATTGCCCAGGGATGCGCCCGTGATCAGGGTCAGGCTCAAGGGGTCTTGCATGGCGCGCTCGGCCAGCGCGCGCGGCAGGGCCTTGGCGTCGCCGGCACGGGTAAAACCGCTCATGCCGACACGCATGCCGTTGTGGAACAATTTGGCTGCCTCATCGGCACTCATGATTTTGCCGAGCAAGCCCGGGTGGCGGATACGGTCCTCGTACATCTGATGCTCCTGATCTTCTTCATATTCTCAAACTGGATGGCTGTCATACACCAGCCCCATAAGTGGAATCAGTATAAAATCGCGGTCACATGCATGGCATGAATTAATTTCGCCACATCCAGTCGATATTTTCATGCCTTGCCAACGCCGAGCACCCCTCTTGGATATCCGTTCCCTGCGCTATTTCGTGGAAACCGTGCGCCTGTCGAGCTTTACGCAGGCGGCCGAATCGCTGCACCTGACCCAGTCGACCATCAGCAAGATGGTGCGCCAGCTGGAAGACGAGGTGGGCGCGCAGCTGCTGGTGCGCGACGGGCGCAAGCTGACCCTGACGGACACGGGCCGCATCGTCTACCAGCATGGCCAGGAAATGCTGGCCAATATGCGCCAGCTAACCCTGGAAGTGCGCGACACCCAGGCCTTGCAGCGCGGCAGCCTGACGGTCGGCATCCCGCCCATGATCAATGTGCTGTTTACGCCCGTATTAAAGGCCTTTCGGGCGCGCCATCCGAACATCAGCCTGACCCTGCAGGAAGACACGGGCCAGCAGATCGAACGCCAGGTGGCGGCCGGCGAGCTGGAAATCGGCATGACGGTGCTGCCGGCCGATCCGGAACTCGATCTGGTGGCCGTGGAAGTGGCCAGCTACCCGATCTGGGCCCTGGCCGAGCCGGGCACCTTCCAGAAAAACCGCACGACCTTGCCCTTCAAGGCGCTGGCCGACTTGCCGCTGGTGTTATTGAAGGATGATTTCGCCCTCACGCGCAGCCTGCGCCAGCATTTCGTGCAAGCGGGCTTTGCGCCGACGATCGCGGCCCAGAGCGGGCAATGGGACTGGCTGGTGGCGATGGCGTCGGCGGGCCTGGGCGTGGCCCTGCTGCCCGAGCCGTTCATCCACCGCCTGGCCGGCGAGCCGCTGGAGGCCGTGCGCATCGTCGAGCCGGAGGTGGCGTGGCAGGTGGCGCATATCTGGAGCGGGCGCTATCTGTCGCACGCGGCGCGCGCCTGGCTCGAGGTATGCCAGGACGTGCTGGGCACGCCGTTCGCGCACTGACGTAAAAAAGGGTGGCCGAGGCCACCCTTTTGCTTGATCACGCCACCTTGCTTACTTGGCGCTGTCGTTGTACATGCTGGCGTACTTCCAGCCGAAGTACAGAATGAAGGTGTAGCACACGGCCGGCACGAGGAAGGACAGTTGCAGGTTGATGTGGTCGGCCAGGAAGCCCTGGATGAACGGCACGATGGCGCCGCCGACGATGGCCATGCAGAGGATGCCCGAACCTTGTCCCGTTTGCGCGCCCAGCTTGTTCAGGGCCATGCTGAAGATGGTCGGGAACATGATGGAGTTGAACAGGCCGACGGCGATCAAGGCCCACATGGCCGTGTGACCGCTGGAGAACACGGCGACGAGGATCAGCGCGATGACGACGGCGGCGTTGAAGGCCAGGGTCTTGCCCGGGCTGACATAGCGCATCACGGCAAAGCCGACGAAACGGCCCAGCATGGCGCCACCCCAGTAATAGCTGACGAAATAGGCGGCGTCCGCGTGACTGAGGCCAGCGATATGGCTCTCGCCCAGGAAGTTGATCAGGAAGCTGCCGATGCTGACTTCACCGCCCACGTACAGGAAGATGGCCAGCGCGCCCAGCACCAGGTGGCGGTGCGACCAGATCGAGACTTTGTGGCCATCGTGCGCCAGGGCGGCGGCGTCGTCGGCATGCGAAATCTTCGGCAGTTTTGCCAGCGCAAACAGCACGGCCAGGATCACCAGGGTGGCGGCCAGCACCAGGTACGGGCCCTGCACGGACGCCGCTTCCTTGGCGCGGTAAGCCAGTTGCTCGGCTGCCGGCAGCAGGTCGAACTGCTGTACCGTCAGCACGGTGCCCGACAAGATCAGCATGCCGCCCAGCGCAGGCGCCACGGTGGTGCCCAGCGCGTTGAACGCTTGCGTCAAGGTCAAGCGGCTCGACGCCGTCTGCGGGTCGCCCAGTTCCGTCACGTACGGGTTGGCCGCCACCTGCAGCACGGTGATACCGGCCGCCAGGATGAAGAAGGACAACAGGAACAGCGCGTAGCTGCCGGTCGACGCCGGATAGAACATGGCGCAGCCGGCGGCCGCGATCAGCAGGCCGGCGACGACGCCGCGCTGGTAGCCGATCTTCTTGATCAGCATGCCGGCGGGCAGCGAGACGATGGCGTAAGCGCCAAAGAAGCAGAACTGCACCAGCATCGCCTGCACATACGTCAGGGTGTAGATCGAGCGCAGATGGGGTATCAGCACATCATTGAGCGATGTCAGCAGTCCCCACATGAAAAACAGCACCGTGACAATGATCAGGGCGCCTGTATTGTTTTGCGTGCCGGCCTGTGCGGACGGTACGCCCTGGCCTTGCTTTACGTATTCCATACCTTCTCCATTTTTCAATTCCAAGTTGATCTTGCCTGGCATGGAAGCGTTTCCACCCGGGCAGCACCAGGACGCGCAAGCGCCACGCAGTTATCAGCGTGGGCCATGACTGCCATCAGCAAAACAGGAGCAGGCATGGCACTACTTGCGCGCGGCAGGCGCACGGCCGACCGTTTCTCGCCAAAATGATGTCTTGTGGGCGCGGCACGCCTGCGGGCTGCGTCTGAAAACAACATTCAGGAGAAAACAGTCTTGTAGTAAAACTACGATACTGCGCCCGCATTATGCCTTAAAGCCCCGTATTGCGCAGCTTTCCCGCCTGTTATTCAAAAAATGAATAGCCGACATTTGAAATCGAAAGTAGCCTTATAACTTGAAATCGCTATACTTATATTGCAGTGCAGCACAACGCGGCACGCCACATAAGGAGTCTGCCATGTCTACCGCATTTACTTACCACACCACGCAAAACAGCAATATCGTCGCCACCCTGGTCAACGCCGCCAAACGCGTCGGCGCCTGGCTGAACCAAAGCAGCGACCGCCGCGAACGCGCCTACGAAGAAGCGTATCTGGCCGAATCGACCGACCGCTACGATCTGGAATACCGCATGCGCGAACTGGCCCGTGCCAACCCGCAGCCAAGCTGGATGAGCGGCCTGAGCCGTTAATATTGCCGCAGTCCCCAGTCGCTCACCGGCTGTTGCAACATCGATAGCGCCATCCTGCTCGCCTTGCGCTTGAGCACAGGATGGGCTATACAGGCGGGATGCACACGCCCATTACCATTCTCGCCATCGCCGGCAGCCTGCGCGCCGCCTCGCTGAACACCGCCCTGCTGCGCGCCATCGCCGGGCTTGCGCCACCGCCATTCGACATCCGCATCTATTCGGGACTCGGTGAGTTACCGCTGTTCAATCCCGACCTCGACGCCGACAGCCTGCCGGCCGTGACGGGCCTGCGCGACGCCATCCTGGCTGCCGACGTGCTGATGCTGGCCAGCCCCGAATACGCGCACGGCGTGAGCGGCCCCATGAAAAACGCGCTGGACTGGATGGTGGGAAATGAGTCGTTCATCGACAAGCCGCTGGTGCTGCTGAACGCCTCGCCGCGCGCCACGCATGCACAGGCGGCCTTGCGCGAAACGGTGCGCACCATGTCGGCGCGCCTGATCGACGACGCCAGCATCAGCTTGCCCCTGCTGGGGTCGGGTCTCGATGCGGAAGGCATCGCCGCGGACCCGGCATTGCGCCGGGCCATCCTCGATATGTTGCAGTGCATCAGGTCATTTTCATGACCTGATGCACGTTTTACTATCAATTCATCTAGTTTTACTACGTACTTCTACGGACCGCTCAATGCGGGATCATGCCCGTGAACACGTACGCCTGCAGCATGGTGATAATGCCGATGATGACGGCAAACAACAGGCTGTGCTTCAAGGTGAAGCGGAACAGGTCCGATTCCTTGCCCACCAGGCCGGTCGCCGCGCAGGCGACGGCGATCGATTGGGGCGATATCATCTTCGCCGTCACGCCGCCCGTCGTATTGGCCGCCACCATCAAGGTGTCGGACACGCCGATCTGGTGCGCCGTCGTGTTTTGCAGGGAGCAGAACAAGGCGTTCGACGAGGTGTCGGAACCCGTCAGGAAGACGCCCAGCCAGCCCAGGAACGGCGAGAAGAACGGGAAGGCGGCGCCGCTGCCGGCCAGCAGCAGGGCCAGGGTGGACGACATGCCCGAGTAATTGGCAACGAAGGCAAACGCCAGCACCAGGCCGATCGATAGCACGGGACGGCGCAACTCCACGATCGTTTCCACAAACGCCTTCCAACCCTCGCGCGGCTTCATGCGCAGCATCAGCATCGACAGCACGGCCGTCAGCAAAATCGCCGTGCCCACGGCCGACAGCAGATCGAGCTTGAACACGGCGTCATACGCCTTCGGCTCCGCCACGATGGGCATCGTCTTCATCACCAGTTTATCGAGGTAAGGCACGTGGATCTTGATGACCAGCCCAGCCAAGGCGCCGCCAGCGGCAAACAGCGCCTTGAAGCCGGGCAGGCTCCACACGGTGACGATGGCCGTCAACAGGCCGAACGGCGCCCAGGCGCGCATGGTCTGCGCCATCGTGTAGGGCGAGGCGGCGCGGTTGCCACCGCCGCGCAGGGCCGCAGCACCGCCTGCACCGCCAAAGCCGGACAGCGCAGCCGCGCCGCCGCCGACGGCATGCGCCACTTTCGCATTCTTCGGCTGCCACACTTTCAGAAACAGGGTCAGCGACACCAGGCTGACGAGGGCCGAGGTGATGTCCGGCAGTTCAGGGCCGATATGATTCGACGTGAAGTACTGGGTGACGGCAAAGCTCAAACCCGTCACCAGCGCGGCCGGCCACACTTCGCGCACGCCGCGGAATCCATCCATCATGAAGACCAGCCAGAACGGCACCAGCAGCGACAGCAGCGGCAACTGGCGGCCCGCCATGGCGCCGATCAGGAAGGGGTCGATGCCCGTCACCTGACCCGCCACGATGATGGGGATGCCCATGGCGCCGAAGGCCACGGGCGCCGTGTTGGCGATCAGGCACAGGCCCGCCGCGTACAGCGGGTTGAAGCCCAGGCCCACCAGCAAGGCCGACGTGATCGCCACGGGCGCGCCGAAACCGGCCGCCCCTTCCAGGAAGGCGCCGAAGGCAAAGCCGATCAGCAGCACCTGCAGGCGCTGGTCGTCCGTGACCGACAGCACGGAGGCGCGGATGATCTCGATCTGCCCCGTCTTCACGACGATCTTGTACAGGAAGACGGCCGTGACGATGATCCAGGCGATGGGCCACAAGCCGTACGCAAAACCGTAGCCGGCCGCCGCCAGCGCCTGCGGCACGGGCATGCCGTAAGCGAAGATGGCCACGGCCAGCGCCAGGGCCAGGGTGACGGCGGCCGCCACATGGCCCTTGATGCGCAGCGCCGCCAGGGCGATGAAAAAGAAAATGATGGGAATGGCTGCCGCCAGCGACGACAGCCACAAGCTGCCGAGCGGTGTATAAAGTTGGGTCCAGGTTTGCATGTCGGGTCTCCTCCGGTGGATGCGGGTTGATTGAAAAAACGGCTTTGCTATATTTTTTTGTGGCGTATTTTTCTATGGGGGCCGGCGCTACTCTTCCTGGCCCCGCGCGTTCAGCAGGTCGGCCAGGCTGCGCGGCGCCGGGGTCAAGGGCTTGCGGTGCTGCGTCCAACCCAGCTGCTTGCGCGGTGCCAGCATGCGCAGCCGCGTGGCGGCCCAGCGGAAAAGCCGGTAGCTGGCGGGGCGCGCGAAGGCGCCGCTCCAGAAGCGCCAGATCAGGCTTTCGCCGCGGCTGAACTTGGCGCCCTGCCCGCGCAGCGGATGGCTGACTTCCTCGTTCGGATTGCGGTTGGCCTCCGTGCGCAGGCGCACCAGCAGCTGGGGAATTGGGATGCGCACGGGGCACACTTCGCCGCAGGCGCCGCACAGGCTCGACGCGGTGGCCAGGTCCGCCGTCGCGTCGAGTCCCAGCAAGTGGGGCGAGATGATCTTGCCGATCGGCCCCGGATACGTGGTGCCGTAGGCGTGGCCGCCGATGCGCGTGTAGACGGGGCAGTGATTCATGCAGGCGCCGCAGCGTATGCATTGCAGGGTGGCGCGCAACTGCTCGTCGGCGTAGGCCTGGCTGCGGCCGTTGTCGAGCAAGACCAGGTGCACTTCGCGCGGCCCATCTTTTTCACCGGCGCGGCGCGGGCCGGAAATCAGGTTGAAATACGTGGTGATGGCCTGGCCCGTCGCCGAACGCGTCAGGAGGCTGGCCAGCGGCACGATATGTTCGAGCTTGGCCACGACCTTTTCCATGCCCATGATGGCGATGTGCACGTCCGGCACGGACGTCGTCAGCCGGCCATTGCCCTCGTTTTCCACCAGCCACAGGGTGCCCGTGTCGGCCGCCGCGAAATTCACGCCCGACAGGCCGATGTCCGCCTCGACGAAGGCCTGGCGCAGGGCGCGCCGGCCCGTCTGGATCAGGCTATCGACGTCTTCCGTGTAGGGTGCGTCGGGGATGTGTTCGGCGAACAGGCCGGCGATGTCGGCCTTCGTCTTGTGAATGGCCGGCATGACGATGTGCGACGGCTTTTCACCGGCCAGCTGCACGATGTACTCGCCCATGTCCGATTCCAGGCACGTCATGCCGCGCGCTTCCAGATAGTGATTGAGCTCGATTTCCTCGCTGGCCATCGACTTGCCCTTGATGAAGCGCGTCGCCTGATTGCGCTGCGCGATGGCGTGGATGATGGCGTTGGCCTGCTCGCCACCCTCGGCCCAGTGCACCTGCACGCCGGCCGCCGTCAGCTTGTCTTCCAGCTGCACCAGCAAATCGGGCAGGCGCGCCAGCGCGTGCCGGCGCACGGCTTCGCCGATATCGCGCAGGCGTTCCAGTTCGTCGCCATCGGGGAATTGCGTCTTGCGCTTGTCCTGTAAAAAATCCATGGCGCCGCGAAAACTCTGGCGCAGTTTCGGGTCGTCCAGCGCAGCGCGGGCGCGCGCATGGAAGTCCGCCGGCTTGACGAATTGCAGGGGCTTGGCATTCATGGCTGGCCTCCTTCATGGGCGGAAAAATCATCGATGATCAGCACCCACAACCAGCGCGGGCCATGCGCGCCATAGGCCAGCGTTTGCTGGATATCGGACGTTTTCGAGGGGCCCGACACCAGCACCAGGTTGGCCGGCATGCCGTCCATCCAGCGCTCGGCGCGCGCCGCCGCATGCAAGTCGACGTGCAGGGTGCTCGCATGCACGAGGCAGACATGCAGGGGCGGCGCCAGGGACACCGTGCGCGGCGTGGCCGCATCGGGTGCGATGACGAGCGTGCCCGTGGCAGCGATGCCGGAACGCGCGACGGTCAACCCCGCATCGACGGTGTCGAACAGTTCGCTTTTCCACTGCGCCAGCGGACGCTCGAATGACAGCGCCTCCACCGCAGGTGGCAAGGCAGCGCGCAAGGCCCTCCCTTCGGCGCTGCCGGTATCGAGCAGCAAACGGCGCACGCCGTGTTCGCCGAGGCGCTGCGCCAGCAAGGCGGGCCAGGTGTCCGCGCCGACGCAATCGACTTGCGCATGCGAAGCGCGCAAGGCTGCCTGCATGGCATCGATGCGCTGGCGTGGCGACAGCGGACATGCTGCGCGGCGCGCCAGGTAATGCCGGTCGATGGCCGTATCGATGGTGCCCACCGCTTCGGGCGCGGAGGGTGCCGCGGCGCGCAGGCGCCCCAGCATGCGTTCGCGGGCGGTCAATGATGTACTCATGGCGCGCCTCCCGTACGGCGCCACAAAAAGCTGGCCAGGTGCTCGACGGGCAGCGGCGCGCCCTGGTGCTGCGCGGCGTGGCCGATATTGAGCAGGCAGCCGCAGTCGGCCGAGACGAGCCGGTCGCAGCCCGTGGCGCAGGCCGAGGCGATCTTGTCGCTGACCATGGCGCCGGAAATATCGGGGTGCTTCAATGAAAACGTGCCGCCGAAGCCGCAGCATTCCGATTCGCGCTGGTGTTCGATGCGCGTCACGCCGGGCAAGGCGTCGACCAGGGCCACGCCGTGGGTGCGCGTGCCCATTTCGCGGCGCGCGCCGCACGAGGTATGCAGGACCACGTTTTCATCGGCCTGCCCTGCGGCAGCCATGCCGGTCAGGTCGAGCTTCAGCACGCAGACAAGAAATTCGCTCAGCTCATACACGCGCTCGGCCAATTCCGCCGCCTTGGGGCCGGCGACGGGATCGTCCTGGAACAGCTGCGGCCAGTGGTGGCGCATCATGCCGGCGCAGGAACCGGACGGCACGATCACGGGCCACGGCTGCGCAAACAGGTCCAACTGGGCGCGGGCCACGGCGCGGGCCTGTTCCGGATTGCCGCTGCTGTAGGCTGGCTGGCCGCAGCAGCTCTGGCCGCGCGGATAATGCACCAGCAAGCCCTCCCGCTCCAGCAGGCGTACGGCATCGAGTCCCGCCTGCGGCACGAACAGGTCGACCAGGCAAGTGGCGAACAGGTACACCTGGAGCGGTGCGGACGGATAGCGGCGCGGCTGGCGCGGGTCTGGCTGCATGCGTTGTCTCCCCGGCGCTCTGTATGCTGCTGCGGCGCCGCTGTGTGTTGTTAAGAATGACCGGTTCACGCATAATTCCAGCTTCCGCAAGCCACTTCAAATTGCTCGGACCACTTTAAAACAACACCGGAAGACATCAATGGCGACAGGCATGCAGACGCGGGGCAGGGTCGAAATGGTGATGCGCAGGCTGGAAACGGCCTTGCTGGACGGCAGCTTGCCGGCGGGCGCGCAGCTGCCGGCCGAACGCCTGCTGGCACAGCAATATGCGGTCTCGCGCAACACCGTGCGCGAAGCCGTGCAGCGGCTGGCGGCCCGGGGCCTGGTGCGCAGCCGGCGCGGGGCCGGCGTGTTCGTGACCGATCAATTGCGCACCGGCATGGCGTCGCCGTGGAGCCAGCTGGTGGCCGACCACCCCGCCCTGCGCGACGACATCCTGGAATTTCGCCGCGTGCTGGAAGGGGCGACGGCCTACTTTGCCGCGCAGCGGGCCAGCGGGGACGAGCGCGCGCAGATCATGGCGCTGCTGGCCGAGCTGGAACAGGCGCGTGCCAGCGACGACAAGCATGGCGAGGCGCAGGCCGATGCGCGGCTGCATGAAGTCATCGCGCAGGCGTCGCACAACACCATGTTTTTGCACCTGCACACCAGCATCATCGGCATGCTGCGCGAACACATCACCATCAATGGCACGGGCTTGCGCCAGCAGGACGACGCCACCTCGCTGCACCTGCTGTCGCAGCACCGCACCCTGTGCGTAGCGATCTGCGCCAGCCAGCCCGAGGAAGCGCGCACGGCCATGCAAAGCCACATCGATTTCGTGCGCACGCGCGTCACCAGCGATGACGATTGAGGCCACTGGTAGGGCCAGTGCCTGCGCACAGGGGACGAAAAAACTGCTACCATCGCGCGCCGCCAACTGATCCATCCTGCCATGACCGTCCTCGCCCACACCCATCCGCTGGTGCGCCAGCTGGAAAACGACTTGCTGCCCCTGTTCCGCGCCGCCCTGCCCGCACTCTCGGTCGCCGCGCCACGGGCGCTTGCCTCGGTCTTCGCCTTTTCCAGCGGCACGGCCAGCGCTTTCCAGGATTATCACTTCGGCATTTCCTGCCTGCTCGAAGATGTTCCCGACGATGCCCCGGAAGAAGTCGCCCTGCTGGTCAGCGTCACGGGCCTCGAGTCGGGCGCCCGGCTCAGCGCCCAGGTCGTCTGGGGCCAGCCATCGGGCCGGGTGGAAATGCAGGCCGATCTGGATGCTGGCGACCTGCAAGCCTTGCATGCCGCCCTGTCCGCCTTGCTGGCAGGCTTGCAACAGGCAGCCAGCCGTGGCAGGCCAGCAAGATGACAGGCGCATGAAAAAGTGCCAGGAAACAACAACTTACGCTTTCCGCAGCGCAACTTTATTGACTTCCACTAGCCCCAGCCCCTATCCTTTCGGTTACGTTTGGTGAGAATGTGTGCCTGTTCATGCGGGCATGCAGACAAGCCGCCTTGCCTTCACAAAAGTCCATTCCGCATTTTTATTGCAACCATCAGGGCAACGCGCCTGGACGGCCGCTGCCAGCAAATACGGAGCTGACTGTCATGCCATCGCACCACCATTTTCCTGCCACACCCTTGCTCGGCTGCCTCCTCCTGCTGGCCGCCCTGCCCGTGCAGGCGCAGAGCACGGACAGCACTGCCGCCACCTTCAGCGCCAATGCCAGTCTCACCTCGCAATACATTTCGCGCGGCTTTCGCCAGACCTGGGGCAAACCGGCCCTGCAGGCGGGGGCCGACTACGCGCACCCGAGCGGCTGGTCGCTGGGCATCTGGGCTTCCACCGTCAGCGATCGCTATATCGAGGATGCGACCGTCGAATGGGACTTGTACGGCGGCTACAGCGGCACGGTAGACGAATTCGGCTACAGCGTGCTGGCCTACTATTACAAATATCCGGGTGCCGTCTACCGCGCCACGGGCGTGAAGTACGACTATGGCGAACTGTCGCTGGGCCTCAGCTACAAGATGCTGTACGCCAAGTACAACCGCACGGTCACGCCGGATTTCTTCGGCATCACCAATGCGCGCGGCACGGGCTACCTGGACGTGGGTGCGAATGTCGACCTGGGCAATGCCTGGACCTTGAACCTGCACGCCGGCAATGGCCGGGTGGCGGGTACGGGCAACGCCATGTGGAACTGGCGCGACGCCAAGATCGGTGTCACCCGGACCTTCGACGGCGGCTGGAGCGCCAGCGCCGCCGTCACGCGCGCCTGGGGCGCCACCGATGCCTACGACCATTACACCCTCGGCATCCCGAATGCGGCCGGCCAGTTCGACACGTCGAACCCCGCCGCGACCACCTTCGTGCTGGCCATCAGCAAGACGTTCTAGGCGCGCCATCCGCGACGCCCATGACACCAATACCCCTCCCCATCAAGGAACAGCATCATGCAACTCTCACTGAACAGTAAAATCTGCGTCGCCGCCACCGCGCTCGCCGTCCTCAGCCTCGGCGTCACGGCGGCGGTGATCGGCTACAAGAGCAGCGCCAGCGCGGAAGCGGCCGCGCTGGACCTGGCGCGCACGTCGGCGCGCGAAGTGGCCGGTGCGCTGCAGGCGCGCATCGCCAGCAATCTGTCCAGCGTGTCCAGCCTGGCCGGCGCCATGCGCGGCACCAAGAGCGCCAGCCTGCCCCTGCAGCGCGAACAGATCAACGAACTGACCAAGGCAACATTGACCAGTTCCGAAGACTTGCTGGGCTCGGCGGTGACGTGGGAGCCGAACGCGCTCGACGGCAAGGATGCGGATTTCGCCAACCAGAAACCGTACTACGACGCCAGCGGCCGCTTCATGCCCTACTGGACGCGGGGCGCCGGCGGCAAGCTGCAAGTCGAACCCATCGTCTTCGACCCGAAACCGGGCGCCAACGACTGGTATGACGTGCCCAAGCGCACCGGCAAGACTTACTTTACGGAACCGTACATTTATCCCGTCGACGGCAAGAATGTCCTGATGGCTTCGCTGGTGGCGCCCATCATGATCGACGGCAGTTTCAAGGGCGTGGCCAGCGCCGACTTCATGCTCACGCGCCTGGCGAAAATCCTCGCCGACCTGAAAGTGATCGAGGGCGGCAAGCTGGCCCTGATCTCGAACGGCGGCCTGTACGCGAGCCACCCCGTGCCTGATCGTCTCGGCAAGAAAGCCGACGACGTGCCGGCCGCCGGCCTGGAAAAGGTGCGCCAGGGCCAGTCGTATGAATACGAGGACGACAAGGGCTACATCCATTTGCTGCAGCCGCTGCAGATCCACCCCGATATCGCGCCATGGAGCGTGGAACTGAATTTCCCGAAAAGCGTGGCCACGGCATCGGCGCGCGACCTGATGATCTACACCCTGATCGTCGCCCTGCTGTGCGCGGCGGCCACGGCCGGCATTCTGATCCTCGTCGTCAACCAGTTGACCCGTCCCCTGCGCACCCTGGGCCGCACCATGACGGACCTGTCGAGCGGCGACGCCGACTTGCGCGTCAAGCTGGAAGTCAAGGGCACCGACGAGCTGGCCGTGATCGGCAAAGGTTTCAACGCCTTCGTGGAAAAAATCCACGCCGTGCTGCTGCAAGTGCAGGCCAGCGCGGACAACGTGGCACGCGCCAGTGCGGAAATTGCGCAGGGCAATAACGACCTGTCGGCCCGCACGGAGCAGCAGGCCAGTTCGCTGGAAGAAACGGCCGCCTCGGTGGAAGAGCTGACGGGCACCGTCAAGGAAAACGCCGACCATGCGCGCCAGGCCAATCAACTGGCCGCCTCCGCCTCCAGCGTGGCGCAAAAGAGCGGCGAAGTGGTCGGCAAGGTGATCGAAACCATGACGTCGATTAACGACTCGTCGAACAAGATCGTCGACATTATTTCCGTCATCGACGGCATCGCCTTCCAGACGAATATCCTGGCCCTGAACGCGGCCGTGGAAGCGGCACGCGCGGGTGAACAGGGACGCGGTTTCGCCGTCGTCGCCACGGAAGTGCGCAATCTGGCGCAGCGCTCGGCGGCGGCCGCCAAGGAAATCAAGCTGCTGATCGACGACTCCGTCGGCAAGGTGGCGGCCGGCAGCAAGCTCGTCGACGAAGCGGGCGCCACCATGGAGCAGGTGGTCGACAGCGTGCGCAAGGTGACCGCCATCATGGCCGACATCAGCGTCGCCACCAACGAGCAAAGCGACGGCATCGCCCAGGTCAACCAGGCGCTGGCGCAGATGGATGGCGTGACGCAGCAAAACGCGGCCCTGGTCGAGGAAGCGGCGGCTGCCGCCGAAAGCCTGCAAGACCAGGCCAGCCACCTGGCCGAGGTGGTCAGCGTATTCAAGCTGGGCGCACAACAACAAACGACGCCGCAGGCAATGCCGGCGGTGAAAAAAGTGGCGCCGCCACCAGCCAAGCGCCTCGCCCCGGCCAAGCCGGCGCCCGCGGCAAGAGCGCCAGCCAAGGCGCCGGCCGGCGATGACTGGGAAGAGTTTTAAGCCTGTCTTGCCAGGCGGCTGCGAGTGCCCTTGATCTATATCAAGTCACGAATACATTCGGTGAGAATTGCCCCTGATCCATCCTTTTATACTGTTGCCGCGTCTACGGCACGCATGCTTGCCGGAATAAAAGGATGGAGCATGAAAAAATTTGTGGCAGTATTCCTGACATCAAGCACGGCACTGCTGGCCGGCTGCGGCGGTGGCGGCGGCAGTGATGCAGGCAATTCCAATGCCGGCTCGACGCTGGCACCCTACGTCGGTACCTGGCAAACGCCGTGCGACGAACATGAGCGCCAGACCATGGTGGTCGCCGCCAAGGCCGATGGCAGCGGCGCGATGGAACTGACCTCCACGATCGACACCTATCTCAAGACCGGCTGCAGCGGCACCTTGCTGGGCACGGAAACCATGACAGCAAAGATGAGCGCGACACCGGATGGCGTGGCCGACGTCCTCGTCAAACTGACGGAAAATGGGGCAGCCACCAACGTGCGCATCGACAAGCTGAATCTGTCCATGCCCGCGTATACCTTCAACGTCACGGGACCTGGCGTGCAATACGTGAAGAAAGATGGCAAACAGCAATGGTGCATCGACTATGAAGGCGGCTCCACCTGCCTGCTCGACGAGGGCATGCGCCCGGCGCAAACCATCAAAGGCGGCATCTTCTTACGCGACAACAACCTCTACACCTTCTCGCATAACGGCAGCAGTTATGTGCCCGACATGCTGTACGTAAAAAAATAAGCGCGTGACTTGCTGCGGGGTCCATGGCCCTGCAGCGTCAAGGCCTCGATACCGCTGGCAAGGCTAGGTGTAGAATCGGACAGACATTGCAAAAGCAGAAAGCTATCCTGTTAAAAAAAGGAGCTTGCCATGTCGACCAACGCTTTCTCCCTGCCGTCCGACACCGCGCTGACTGCCCTGTTGCAGCCGCAGGACGGCGCCTTCACCCCCATCGAAGGCTTGCGGCGCCTGTGCGACGCGGGATTGGACCAGCTGCCCCTGCCCGGCCACGGCGCCACCCTGCTGCGCTGGCAAATGCTGGCCGCCATCGCCGCCATCGACCTGTCACTGCTCAAGCTGTATGAAGGCCATACCGATGCGCTCGCCATCCTGGCGGAACTCGACGGCTCCTGCATGCCGGCCGGCGGCAGCTGGGGCGTCTGGTGCGCGGACCTGCCCGACGCGCGCTTACGCTTGCGGCAGATGGCAGATGGCCGCCGTGTGCTCGACGGGCGCAAGGCCTGGTGTGCCGGCGCGCATGGCCTCAGCCATGCCTTGATCAGCTGCCGGAGCGACGATCACCAGGCGTGCCTGGCCTGCGTGGCGCTGTCGCAGCCTGGCGTGCACGTCACGGACGAAGGCTGGCAAGCCGTCGGCATGCGCGCCTGCGCCAGCGTCGATGTGACTTTTTCCGCCGCGCGCGCCTTTCCCGTCGGCGCGCCAGGCGCCTATCTGAACCGCCCCGGCTACTGGCATGGCAGCGCCGGCATCGCGGCCGCCTGGTATGGCGCCGCCTGCGCCATCGCCAGCCATCTGCATGCGCGCGCGCAGCGCGCAGCGCCCGATCCCGTGCGCCTGGCGCAACTGGGCCAGATCGACTGCGCCCTGCGCGCCGCCGGCGCCCTGCTGCGCGAAGGCGCCGCCGAGATCGACGCGCATCCGCAACGCGACGCCATGGCCCTGGCGCTGCGCCTGCGCCTGGCCGTGGAAGACGCGGCGACCCTGGTGCTGCATCTGGCCACGCGCGCCTTGGGCGCCGGCCCCCTGTGCCGCGATGCCCATTTCGCGCGCCTGGCGGCAGACCTGCCCGTGTTCCTGCGCCAGAGCCATGCGGAACGCGACCAGGCCGTGCTGGGTGGCATCGTCGCCGGCGCGGAAGCACATCCGTGGATGCTGTAACGGCGCACGGGCAAAAAAAATCGCCGGACCGGATGGACTCCGGGCCGGCGATCAGGACTGGCCTGACTACGTGATTACCTGAGCGGCATGGCGATGCCGAACATCACCGACTGGGTACGCCCGCTATCGATATTCAGATTGCTGTTGTAGTCCAGGGTGATCGTCATGCCGTTCGACAGCAGCAGTTTCACGCCCAGGCCCGCCGCCCAGTTGCCCGTCTGTTGCGGCACCGTGCGGATCACGTACACGGGGCCGTCGGCCACCAGGTCGGCATACGCCAGGCGCGCATCATCGGCGCCCTGGAACTGGTGGCGGTACTCGAGCCGCGCACGCGGGAACCACGTGCCCAGGCCGCCCACATAGATGCCTTCGGCCCGCACGCCGAGCGCGCCGATGCGCGAGCGCACGGTCTGCTTGAAGTAGCTCAGGGCGTTGATGCCGGCCGCCTTCTCCGTGTACGGATCGAGTTTGGCCGACATCAGTTCCACGCGGCCGTACGGCGACCACATCCAGGTGTCCTGGCGCATCTCGATACCGCCCACCAGCGCGCCGAACACTTGCTTGCCGTCGCGCTCGCCCGTGGCGAAACCGCTGCCATCGGCGAGGTAGCGCGAAGCGTCGTACTGCAAGGTGCCGTAGCCGAGCACGCCGTCAAGGAAGACGCCCTTGCTTGGACGCAGGCTGCCATACACGGCCGCCACGGCGCTGTCGGCCGTGCTGCGGCTGCCGTTCTGGCCCACGTCGCTGCGGTCATGGCTGAAGCCGGCGCCCACGCCCAGGCTCGCCAGGTCGCTGAGGCGGTAATCGCCCCCCACGCTCACGCCGTTGGTGCGGAAACGGAAGCCCGTGTCGCGGCCGTTCACATAGTGCTGACCGAAGTCGACCGCGCCGCCGAGCCACAGAGCTAAGGCCTGCTTCTGCGTGTCCGGCTTTTGCGGCATGTCCGGCAAGCCGCTGGTGGCGCCGCTGACATCGACCTGTTGCCGTTCATCGCTGCTGAAACCAGCGCCTGGCTGGCGCAAGGCCGCCTTGCGCATGAACGGTTTGACGGCCGTGCCG
>NZ_LBCO01000035.1:120210-121033 GCF_000988085.1 Janthinobacterium sp. KBS0711
GTCCGCCTGCCAGCGCGCCAGCGCCGCCGTCGGGTTGCCGCTGTCGTTTGGCGGCGTCAGGCTCAGGCCAAAGCTGGAACGTCCCCAGCCATCGCCATGCAGGCTTTCCAGGCGCTGCGTGAAGTTCGACAGCTGTGCGCTGGCGAAACGCCGCGCCGCATCCGCTTGCGCCGCCTGCAGGCCGATCACTTCCGGATCGACCGACGGATCGCGCCGCGCCGTCACCGTCACGTTGACGACACCCGGCTTCGAGGTGGCATACGCATTGCTCAGGGTGTAGCTGACGACGGCCGCGCCGGCGAACTTGCCCGAGGCCGCAAAGCTCAGCTGGTACGACGGCTTGCCGGCCGTGCCGATATCGCGCACCACCACCTTGCCCGCTTCCGCCGGCGCCACGCTCAGGATATTCGCCGCCGTGAACGGGCCACCCGTGGCGCCCGCCGTCAGGTCGACATTGACCGTCAGGCCGGCCACCACCGTGACGCTCTGGCTGAGCACTTGCGGCATCGGATTGACGGTAATCGTCGAGGTCACCGGCGCCGAGGTGCCGAAGGCGTTCGACACGGTGTAGCCGATGCGGATCTCGCCGCTGGTATTGATGCCCGGTGTGTAGACGATGTCCATGCCGTTGACCACCGCCGTGCCGCTGGCAGGTTGCGTCGTGATGGCCACGGCCGTGAATGGCCCGCCCGTGGCGCCGTCCGTCACCGGCAGGGTCACCGGCGTGCCGGCCAGGACCGTGGCCGTCTTCGCCACCGGTACGGGGACTGGCCGCGGCGCCACCGTCACGCTGACCGTCGCGGGGGCGGAGGTGCCGCCCGGA
>NZ_LBCO01000035.1:121043-121754 GCF_000988085.1 Janthinobacterium sp. KBS0711
ATAGCTGAAGGCGTCAGGACCGAAGTAGTTGGCATTCGGCACATACGTCACCTTGAAGGCGCGATTGCCGCCCCCCGCCGCGCCGCTCGACACCACCGTGACGGTGCCATGCTGCGGCGGCGTGACGATGGTCACTGCCGTGATCGGGCTGCCATCCGTGGAGGCGATGGTCAAACTCACTTCCTGGTTGGCCGACGTCGTCGCCGTTTCATTGGCTACCGGCGGCGGCGCCTGGTTCACCTGCAAGGTCAACGCTTGCTGCACCGTGAACTGGTGCACGTCCTTGGCCTGCAAGGTAAAGTTGTAGCTGCCCGCCACCGTCGGCGTGCCGCTCAACACACCGGTGGCCGCATCGAGCGCCAGGCCGGTCGGCAAGGCGCCGCCGCTCACGGCATACGCATACGGCGCGATGCCGCCAGCGGCCGTGAATGCCTGGCTATACGCGTCGCCGGCACGGATCGCCGCCAGGCTGGCCGGCGTCAGGCTCAAGGTGGGCGCAGCGACGGCCAGGGTGTAGCTGTTGGTGGCGCTGAACGGCGCCCCCACGCCCGTGCTGCTGTCCGTGACCTTGATGCTGACAGGGAAACTGCCTGCCACATTCGTCGTGCCGGACAATACGCCAGTCGCCGCATTCAAGGTCAAGCCGGCAGGCAAGGCGCCGCTGCTGATGCTGAAGGTATGTGGCGCCGTGCCGCCCGCCGCCGTCAGGGT
>NZ_LBCO01000035.1:121764-122344 GCF_000988085.1 Janthinobacterium sp. KBS0711
CGCTATAGGCCGCTTCCGCCGTCGGATTGGCCAGGGTGGCAGGCGTCAGGATGACCGTGGCCGATGCGACAGTCAGCGTATAGCTTTGCGTGCCGGTGAACTGGTGCGCATCTTCCGCCTGCACGATCAACGTAAAACTGCCGGCCGCCGTCGGCGTGCCGCTGAGCAAACCGCTGCCGCTCAGGGTCAGGCCGGCCGGCAGGTTGCCGCTCGATACCGTATAAGCATACGGAGCGATGCCGCCGCTGGCCGACAGCTGCTGGCTGTACGCCGAAGCCACTGCCGCTGCCGGCAAGGTGCTCGGCGTCACCGTGATGGCGGGCGCGCCAACGCTCAAGGTATAGCTGTTGGTGGCGCTGAATGGCGCACCCGTCCCCGTGCTGCTGTCGGTGGCACGTACGCCGAAGGTGAAGCTGCCTGCCACATTGGTCGTCCCCGACACCACGCCCGTGGATGCGTTCAGGCTCAAGCCAACCGGCAGGTTGCCGCTGCTGATGCTGAAGGTATATGGCGCCGTGCCGCCCGCTGCAGTCAGGGTGGCCGTGTAGGCTGCTTCCGCTGTCGCATTGGGCAAGGTGGC
>NZ_LBCO01000035.1:122400-123091 GCF_000988085.1 Janthinobacterium sp. KBS0711
CGTGGCCACTTTCGGCACCGGCAAGGTTGCCGGGGTCACGGCGATGGCCGGCGCGGCAACGCTCAAGGTATAGCTGTTGGTCGCGCTGAATGGCGCTCCCGCGCCCGTGCTGCTGTCCTTGACCTGGATGCTGACGGGGAAGCTGCCGGCCACATTGGTCGTGCCCGACACCACGCCCGTGGATGCGTTCAAGGTCAAGCCGGCCGGCAGGTTGCCGCTGCTGATGCTGAAGGTATATGGCGCCGTGCCGCCCGTTGCAGTCAGGGTGGCCGTGTAGGCTGCTTCCGCTGTCGCATTGGGCAAGGTGGCTGGCGTCAGGCTGATATTGGCCGATGACACCACCAAGGTGTAGCTTTGCGTGCCGGTAAACTGGTGCGCATCGGCCGCTTGCACGGTGAACGTAAAACTGCCGCCCGCCGTCGGCGTGCCGCTCAGCAAACCGCTGCCGCTCAGGGTGAGGCCGGCAGGCAGGCTGCCGCTCGACACCGTATAGGCATACGGAGCGACGCCGCCGCTGGCCGCCAGCTGCTGGCTGTATGCTGTGGCCACTTTGAGTGCTGGCAAGGTGCTTGGCGTCACCGAGATTACGGGGGCGGCGACTGTCAAGGTATAGCTGTTGGTGGCGCTGAACGGCGCACCCACGCCCGTGCTGCTGTCCTTGACCTGGATGCTGACCGGGAAGCTGCCCGCC
>NZ_LBCO01000035.1:123101-129979 GCF_000988085.1 Janthinobacterium sp. KBS0711
TGTCGTCCCCGACACCACGCCGGTGGATGCGTTCAGGCTCAAGCCAACCGGCAGGTTGCCGCTGCTGATGCTGAAGGTATATGGCGCCGTGCCGCCCGTCACCGCCAGAGGTGTGGAATATGCCGCTTCCGCTGTCGCATTGGGCAGGGTCGATGGCGTCAGGCTGATATTGGCCGACGATACCACCAGGGTATGGCTGTGCGTACCGGTGAACTGGTGCGCATCAGCCGCTTGCACCGTGAAGGTAAAGCTGCCGGCTGCTGTCGGAGTGCCGCTGAGCAAACCACTGCCGCTCAGGGTCAGGCCGGCGGGCAGGCTGCCGCCCGACACCGTATAGGCATACGGAGCGACGCCGCCGCTGGCCGCCAATTGCTGGCTATATGCCGTGCCCGCTTTCGGTGCCGCCAGCGAGCCTGGCGTCACCGAGATTACGGGAGCGGCGACTGTCAAGGTATAGCTGCTGGTGGTGCTGAACGGCGCCCCTGTCCCCGTGCTGCTGTCGGTGACCTTGATGCTGACCGGGAAGCTGCCCGCCACATTGGTCGTTCCCGACACGACGCCGGTGGATGCATTCAGAGTCAAGCCGGCCGGCAGGCCGCCGCCGCTGATGCTGAAGGTATATGGCGCCTTGCCGCCCGCCGCCGTCAGGGTTGCCGTGTAGGCCGCTTCCGCCGTCGCATCGGGCAGGGCCGATGGCGTGAGGCTGATACTGGGGATGCCCACTGCGACCGTGATGGTCGCTGACGCCGAAGTGCCGCTGGCATTCTTGGCCGTATAGGTGAAGCTGTCGCTGCCACTATACCCGGCTGTCGGCATATAAGTGATGCTGGTACCATTGGCCGTCGCCGTGCCATGCACAGCAGCGGATGCCACTGCCACCGAGGTCGCCGGCCCGCCGCTCAGGTTCAACGCAATCGCCGTGGCGCCGCTGCCATACGCCACGCTGACGCTAACGTCACCGGCAACAGGTACAGCAACGGCAACGGTGCCCGAATAGCTGATCTGCGCTTTGAACGGCGCACCTGTCCCCGTGCTGCTGTCAGTCACGGTGACGGTAAAACTATATGCACCAGCCGTGGTAGGCGTGCCCGACAAGGTGCCGTTCGCCGACAGCGTCAAGCCCGCAGGTGCATTGCCGGTGGTGATGTCATAGCCATACGTGGCCGTCCCGCCAGTAGTGGTGATACTGTCGCTGAAGGCAACGCCCACCATCATCGCCGGCAGGGCTGTCGGCGCGATGACGAGCGTCGGCGCCGCCACCGTCAGCGTATAGGCCTGCGAACCGAAATACGGGCCACTGCCCGTCGAACTATCCTTGGCACGCGCGGTGAAGTTGAAAGTGCCGGCCGCCGTCGGCGTACCCGACAGCACACCGCCGCTGGACAAGCTTATACCGGGCGGCAAGGTACCGCCTGGGACGATATCGTAGGTATAACTCGCCTTGCCGCCCGAAGCCGTCAAGGTCTGGCTGTATGCCGTACCGACGATTGCGCCAGCCACGCTGGTCGGCGCAAGCGTCACCGTCGGCGCGCTGACCGTAATCGTCACTGTGGCCGAGTTCGAGATACCAGTGCCGTTGCTGGCCGTGTAGGTAAAGCTGTCGCTGCCGCCAAAACCTGCCGCCGGCGTATAGGTGATGCCGGTGCCATTGGCCGTTGCCGTGCCATTCAAAGCAGCAGACGCCACGGCCACCGAGGTTGCCGCGCCACCACTCAGATTCAGGGTGATCGCAGTAGCGCCGCTACCGTACGCCACCGTCGCGCTGACATCACCGGCAACGGGAACGGCGATAAAGGTGAACCTGTCCGCTGGAATGGCGGCGCTGGTGCCGCCCGTCGTGGTCACGCGCACGTCAACCGTGCCCGTGCCGGCGGGCGCCGTCGCCGTGATCTGCGTGGCGCTGTTGACCGTGAAGCCGGTTGCTGCCGTGGCGCCGAAGGTTACCGCCGTCGTGCCGCTAAAACCCGTGCCGGTGATGGTGACCGTGGTGCCGCCCGTCGCAGGACCTGAAGTCGGCGAAATGCTCGTCACTGCCGGCGCCGCCACGTAGGTAAATTGATCGTTTGCACTGGTGTTGCTGGTGCCACCCGCTGAAGTGACGCGCACGTCGACCGTGCCCGCGCTGCCTGCCGGCGCCGTGGCCGTGATCTGCGTGGCGCTGTTAACCGTGAACCCGGTCGCTGCCGTGGCGCCGAAGGTCACGGCCGTCGTGCCGCTAAAGCCCGTGCCAGTAATGATGACCGTGGTGCCGCCGGCAGTTGTGCCGGAGGTTGGTGAAATACTGCTCACCACCGGCTTTGCCACATAGGTAAATTGATCGGCGGCGCTGGTGGCGCTGGTGCCGCCCGCGGTAGTGACGCGCACATCGACCGTGCCCGTGCCGGCGGGCGCCGTCGCCGTGATTTGCGTGGCGCTGTTGACGGTAAAACCTGTGGCTGCCGTGGCGCCGAAGGTCACCGCCGTCGTGCCGCTCAAACCCGTGCCGGTGATGGTGACCGTGCTGCCGCCGGTCGCAGGACCGGCAGTGGGCGAAATGCTCGTCACCACAGGCGCCGCCACAAAAGTAAATTGGTCCGCCGCGCTGGTGGCGCTGGTGCCGCCCGTCGTGGTGACGCGCACATCGACCGTGCCCGTGCCGGCTGGCGCCGTCGCCGTGATCTGCGTGGCGCTGTTGACTGTGAAGCCGGTTGCTGCCGTGGCGCCGAAGGTCACCGCCGTGGCGCCGGTGAAACCCGTGCCCGTGATGGTGACGTTCGTGCCGCCGACGGTGGGGCCTGCCGTGGGCGAAATGCCGGTGACCGTTGGCGCAGGGATATACGTGAACTGATTGGCGGCGCCGGTAGCGCTGGTGCCGCCGCTGGCGGTAACGGTGACGTTCACGGTACCGGCACTGCCAGCCGGCGACGTGGCGGTCATGGTCGTGGCATTGACGACGGTAACGGCGACACCATTGTTGGCGCCAAACTTGAGCGCCGTGACGCCCGTAAAGCCGGTACCGGTAATCGTGACGGCCGTGCCGCCAGTGCTGGGGCCGGACGCAGGCGTCACGCCGGTGATGGTCGGCGGCGGCTGGGCATTGATCACCAGGGAATAGCTTCTGGACGTGTTGTACGGTCCATTGCCGCCCGTGACATCGGTGGATTTGATCACAAAGTTATAGGTACCCAGGGCGGTGGGCGTGCCCGAAAGCAGGCCGCTGCTCGACAGGTTCAGGCCCGTGGGCAAGGCACCCGACTCCACCACATAGGTATAGGGCGCGGTGCCATTCGCGGTCGACATCTGCTGGCTATAGGGCGTCGCCAAGCCTCCCGCCGTCAGGGTGGTGGGCGTGATGGACAAGATCGGTACGGCGATCGATACGGAATAGTTTTTGGTGACCACCTGCGGCGTGCCCGGGGTTGAGTCGGTGACCTTGACGCTGAACACATAGGCGCCGGTAGCCGTCACGGTGCCGGAAATCAAGCCGCTCGGCGATACGCTGATGCCAGGCGGCAAGGTACCGGAATCAAACGCGTAATTGTAGGGAGCCACGCCGCCGCTGGCCGACATGGCCTGGCTGTATGGCACGCCAATCACGGGCGCGGGCAAACTGCCCGGCAACACCGTGAAGGCCGCCGCCGCGGGCGCGACTGTCACGGTGAAAGTCACTTCCTGGCTATCCTCGTCGAGCAGGATAAAGCTGTCGGACAGCGCCCCGTCGCCATTATTGATATAGGTGGCGATGCCATTGCTGTTATTGACGAGACCTGTGATCGTGCCGTGCAAGGGCGTCGCGTTATTATCAATCAGGCCAAATCCGCTGCAGGACGACAGGTCGATGATATGCGAGCCGCCCGAGGCGACTGAAAAACTCTGGCTGGCCGTACATTTCACGCTCGGCAAAGCCTGCGCAGGATTGGCGCCCAACGCCAGCATCAACAGGCACAGCGAAGCGAGCCACTGCCCGAGACGGCAAGATACAGCCGTCCCGGCGGCGTCGCTATCCAACATTCGCTTCCGTTTTCCAGCAAACAAGGCGAGCAGAAAAGAACGTGCCGGACGGCCGATGATGTCGTTGCAAATACGCGACATAACTTCTCCAATACAGAGTTTTTCAGACAAAAATGAAGGTGATTTCAGGCCGTCGGCGATGCCCATTCCGAGCTCTTCCACAGTGCCAACAGATGTTGACGCTTGCCATATGACAACGTATGCTACTCCGAGATTTCAATAAAGTAACTATAACAAAAAGGGTTTTTTAAAACGCAACATTGATTGCAAATGGAAAATATTATTCATTTGCCATTGAGCTGCATTCCAACCGTGGGAGAACGATGATGGCTGATGTGTATCTAGGACAAATCATGATGGGCGGCTTCAATTTTGCGCCGCGTGGATTTGCGGCATGTAACGGGCAATTGCTGCCCATTGCGCAGAATCAGGCGCTGTTTGCACTGCTGGGTACCGCTTACGGGGGGAACGGCAGTACCACCTTTGCCTTGCCTAACTTGCAAGGCTGTACCCCGGTTGGCGCGGGTGCTTCGGTCGATGGCGCGTGGCAACCATCGCCATACCAGATCGGTACACGGGCGGGGCAGGAGGCTGTCACCTTGCTAGCGACCCAGATGCCGGCACACACGCATGCGGCCAATGCGGTGACAACGCCCGGCACCTCGAAAAATCCCACGAATACCCTGTTTGGCGGCAGTGGCGCGGAATCCATCTACGGTTCGGCGGGACCGCAAGTCACCCTGGCCAGCCAGACCTTGGCGTTGGCCGGCGGCAACCAGGCGCATCCCAACATGCAGCCGTTCTCGGTCATTAACTTCAATATCGCCTTGAGCGGTATCTTCCCGTCGCGCAACTAACGAATCAGCCACTCTTACGGAGCATAGTCATGACCACACCCTATGTCGGCGAAATTCGCCTGTTTGCCTTTTCCCGCATTCCCAGCGGCTGGTTCGCCTGCGACGGCAGCCTGAAACCGATCTCCGAATACGAAGTACTGTTCGTCCTGCTGGGCACCACCTACGGCGGCGACGGCGTCACCACCTTTGCCGTGCCCGACCTGCGCGGTCAGGTTCCCCTGCACATGGGTACCGGTCCGGGCCTGAGCAACCGCCCCCTCGGTCAACGAAGCGGCAGCGAATCGGTGACCCTGCTGCCGACCCAGCTTCCTTTGCATACGCACCCGTTCAATGTGAACAGCACCCTAGCAACGTCGAACGTGCCGGCGGCCAACCTGCTGCTGACTGCGCCGTCGAATAACGACAAGATGTACACCAGCGATCTGACTGGCCTGACCGCTTATGCACTGGCGACCACAGCCACGGGCGCGACAGGCGGCAACCTGCCGCACGCGAACACCATGCCAACCCTGACAGCGTCATTCTGCATCGCATGGGCAGGCATTTTCCCATCCCAGCAATAACAGCCGGCACGCAAGCGCAGCCCCTAAAATCGATCAGGAGAACCTACCGTGACCTCACCATACCTTGGCGAAATACAAGTCTTCGGCTTCAATTTCACACCCTACGGATGGGCCAGCTGCAATGGCGCCACCCTGCAGATACAGCAACATTCAGCCCTGTTTTCCTTGATCGGCACGCAGTATGGCGGCAATGGGACCACGACCTTTCAGTTGCCCAACTTCACGGGACGCGCGCCCTGCAGCCAGGGACAAGGACCCGGCCTCACGCCGCGCGTGATGGGCGAGACCTTCGGCAGCAACAGTGTCACGTTGACCGTCACGGAGATGCCGAACCACCCCCATCAACTCAATGTGTATCGCCAGCCCACTGCCGCCCTGCAGCACAACACACCGCTCGCTGGCGACGCCTTGATTGCCCTTGGCGGCACGTCCGCATTCGTGCCGACGACACCACCCAATGTAGCGCTGTCGCCGACCGCGATCGGTAGTGCCGGTGGCGGCCAGCCGCACGAAAACCGCCAGCCGATGCTGGCGGTGAATTTCTGCATCGCGCTGCAAGGGGAATTCCCGTCTTTTGACTAAGTTTGCTTGATCCAGGCAGGCGGCGCCATCGCGGCGCCCGCCCTGCCCTCCTCCCCGTACCGGCCTCAGTTGAATACGGCCTGGTACAGAAAGCCATGGCTGTCACGCGCCACCGGCACCAGAAAGATACCCACTTCGCCAAACGCCTCATGCTGCATCTGGAAGATTTTCTGGCTGAACAGGATGGGAGAGCTATGGTGAAACAACAGGCTGAACGGCTTGCGCATCAAGCCCTCCAGCGTCGCTGACGGCAACGGGCGCACTTCCTTCAGGACAAAGGCGGCATTGCCGTCACTGGCCGCGATAAACGTCTCGTTGACGCGCGCGGCAAAATGTTCGAGGGTCAGGACATTCATCATTCCAGATATTCCATTCCGTAAGCAGTGTGGTGAAGACGATGTCTGATTCTAATGGAATCATTGCCGCCCTGGCACGGCAATGACATGAAAAACCAGACGCCACATGCGCTGCGGGGCGGAAGCAAGCTGCTCCCGCCCCGCGGCGTCACTTCCTTGATGCGCAGCGCTACTTGAGCGGCATGGCGATGCCGAACATCACCGACTGGGTACGTCCGCTATCGATATTCAGATTGCTGTTGTAGTCCAGGGTGATCGTCATGCCGTTCGACAGCAGCAGTTTCACGCCCAGGCCCGCCGCCCAGTTGCCCGTCTGTTGCGGCACCGTGCGGATCACGTACACGGGGCCGTCGGCCACCAGGTCGGCATACGCCAGGCGCGCATCATCGGCGCCCTGGAACTGGTGCCGGTACTCGAGCCGCGCGCGCGGGAACCACGTGCCCAGGCCACCCACATAGATGCCCTCGGCCCGCACACCGAGCGCGCCGATGCGCGAGCGCACGGTCTGCTTGAAGTAGCTCAGGGCGTTG
>NZ_LBCO01000035.1:130071-134446 GCF_000988085.1 Janthinobacterium sp. KBS0711
GTGGCGCATCTCGATGCCGCCCACCAGCGCGCCGAACACCTGCTTGCCGTCGCGCTCGCCGGTGGCGAAACCGCTGCCATCGGCGAGGTAGCGCGATGCGTCGTATTGCAAGGTGCCGTAGCCGAGCACGCCGTCAAGGAAGACGCCCTTGCTTGGACGCAGGCTGCCATACACGGCCGCCACGGCGCTGTCGGCCGTGCTGCGGCTGCCGTTCTGGCCCACGTCGCTGCGGTCATGGCTGAAGCCGGCGCCCACACCCACGGTCGCCAGGTCGCTGAGGCGGTAGTCGCCGCCCACGCTCACGCCGTTGGTGCGGAAACGGAAACCCGTGTCGCGGCCGTTCACATAGTGCTGGCCAAAGTCCACCGCGCCACCGAGCCACAGAGCCAGCGCCTGCTTCTGCGTGTCGGGCTTTTGCGGCATGTCCGGCAAGCCGCTGGTGGCGCCGCTGACATCGACCTGCTGCCGTTCATCGCTGCTGAAACCGGCGCCTGGCTGGCGCAAGGCCGCCTTGCGCATGAACGGTTTGACGGCCGTGCCGAACACGCGGTCCGCTTCATCCGCCTGCCAGCGCGCCAGCGCCGCCGTCGGATTGCCGCTGTCGTTTGGCGGCGTCAGGCTCAGGCCGAAGCTGGAACGCCCCCAGCCATCGCCATGCAGGCTTTCCAAGCGCTGCGTGAAGTTCGACAGCTGTGCGCTGGCGAAACGCCGCGCCGCGTCCGCTTGCGCCGCCTGCAGGCCGATCACTTCCGGATCGACCGACGGATCGCGCCGCGCCGTCACCGTCACGTTGACGACACCCGGCTTCGAGGTGGCATACGCATTGCTCAGGGTGTAGCTGACGACGGCCGCGCCGGCGAACTTGCCCGAGGCCGCAAAGCTCAGCTGGTACGACGGCTTGCCGGCCGTGCCCACATCGCGCACCACCACCTTGCCCGCTTCCGCCGGCGCCACGCTCAGCACATTCGCCGCCGTGAACGGGCCACCCGTGGCGCCCGCCGTCAGGTCGACATTGACCGTCAGGCCGGCCACCACCGTGACGCTCTGGCTGAGCACTTGCGGCATCGGATTGACGGTAATCGTCGAGGTCACCGGCGCCGAGGTGCCGAAGGCGTTCGACACGGTATAGCCGATGCGGATCTCGCCGCTGGTATTGATGCCTGGCGTGTAGACGATGTCCATGCCATTGACCACCGCCGTGCCGCTGGCAGGTTGCGTTGTGATGGCCACGGCCGTGAACGGCCCGCCCGTGGCGCCTTGCGTCACATTCAAGGTCACCGGCGTGCCGGCCAGGACCGTCGCCGTCTTGGCGACAGGTACGGGGACGGGCCGCGGCGCCACCGTCACGCTGACCGTCGCGGGGGCGGAGGTGCCGCCCGGACCCGTCGCCGTGTAGCTGAAGGCGTCCGGACCGAAGTAGTTGGCATTGGGCACATACATCACCTTGAAGGCGCGATTGCCGCCGCCCGCCGCGCCGCTCGACACCACCGTGACGGTGCCATGTTGCGGCGGCGTGACGATGGTCACTGCCGTGATCGGGCTGCCATCCGTGGAGGCGATGGTCAAACTCACTTCCTGGTTGGCCGACGTCGTCGCCGTTTCATTGGCCACCGGCGGCGGCGCCTGGTTCACCAGCAGGGTCAAGGCTTGCTGCACCGTGAACTGGTGCGCGTCCTTCGCCTGCACGGTGAAGTTGTAGCTGCCCGCCACCGTCGGCGTGCCGCTCAACACACCGGTCGCCGCATCGAGCGCCAGGCCCGCCGGCAAGGCGCCGCCGCTCACGGCATATGCATACGGCGCCACGCCGCCGCCAGCCGTGAATGCCTGGCTGTACGCGTCGCCGGCACGGATCGCCGCCAGGCTGGCCGGCGTCAGGCTCAAGGTGGGTTCCGCCACGGCCAAGGTGTAGCTGTTGGTGGCGCTGAACGGCGCCCCCACGCCCGTGCTGCTGTCCTTGACCTGGATGCTGACCGGGAAGCTGCCCGCCACATTGGTGGTGCCGGACAATACGCCGGTCGCCGCATTCAAGGTCAAGCCGGCAGGCAAGGTGCCGCTGCTGATGCTGAAGGTATGTGGCGCCGTGCCGCCCGCCGCCGTCAGGGTTGTGCTGTAGGCCGCTTCCGCCGTTGGATTGGGCAGGCTGGCTGGCGTCAGGCTGACCGTGGCCGATGCGACAGTCAGCGTATAGCTTTGCGTGCCGGTGAACTGGTGCGCATCTTCCGCTTGCACGGTCAAGGTAAAACTGCCGGCCGCCGTCGGCGTGCCGCTGAGCAAACCGCTGCCGTTCAGGGTCAGGCCGGCAGGCAGGTTGCCGCTCGAGACCGTATAGACATACGGAGCGATGCCGCCGCTGGCCGTCAGTTGCTGGCTGTACGCCGTGGCGACAGTCGCCGCCGGCAGCGTTGCCGGCGTGACCGTGATCGTCGGCGCGCCGACGCTCAAGGTATAACTGTTGGTGGCGCTGAACGGCGCACCCGTGCCCGTGCTGCTGTCCGTGACCTTGATGCTGAACGGGAAACTGCCCGCCACATTCGTCGTGCCGGACAGTACGCCCGTGGCCGCATTCAGGCTCAGGCCAGCGGGCAAGGTACCGCTGCTGACGCTGAAGGTGTACGGCGCCGTGCCGCCCGCTGCAGTCAGGGTGGCCGTGTAGGCCGCTTCCGCTGTCGCATTGGGCAAGGTGGCTGGCGTCAGGCTGATATTGGCCGACGACACCACCAAGGTGTAGCTTTGCGTGCCGGTAAACTGGTGCGCATCGGCCGCTTGCACGGTCAACGTGAAACTGCCACCCGCCGTTGGCGTACCGCTGAGCAAACCACTGCTACTCAGCGTCAGGCCCGCAGGCAGGCTGCCTGCCGACACCGTGTAGGCATAGGGAGCGACGCCGCCGCTGGCCGACAATTGCTGGCTGTATGCCGTGGCCACTTTCGGCACCGCCAGCGAACCTGGCGTCACCGAGATTACGGGGGCAACGACTGTCAAGGTATAGCTGTTGCTGGCACTGAACGGTGCCCCCGCGCCGGTGCTGCTGTCCGCGACCTTGATGCTGACAGGGAAGCTGCCGGCCACATTGGTCGTGCCGGACAGCACGCCGGTGGCCGTATTCAGGCTCAGGCCGACGGGCAAGGTGCCACTGGTCACACTATAGGTATACGGCGCCGTGCCGCCCGTCGCCGCCAAGGTCGCAGTGTAGGCTGCCTCCGCCGTCGGATTGGGCAAGGTGGCCGGGGTCAGGCTGACGCTAGGATTGCCTACTGTGACCGTCACTGTGGCTGACGCAGACGTGCCGCCGGCATTGCTGGCCGTATAGATAAAACTGTCTGGCCCGGCATAGCCTGCCGTCGGCGTGTAGGTGATGCTGGTGCCGCTGACCGTCGCCGTGCCGTGGCCGGCGGCGGAGGCCACCGCCACCGACGTCGCCGCGCCGCCGCTCAGATTCAGGGTGATCGGATTGGCGCTGCTGCCGTACGCCACCGTCGCGCTGACGGCGCCGGCAATGGGCACGCTGGGCGTCACCGTGATCGTCACGACGGCAGCCGCCGACGTGCCGCCACCATTGCTGGCCGTGTAAGAGAAGAAGTCCGGCCCGGAATAACCTGCCGCCGGCGTGTAAGTGATACTGTTGCCGCTGGCCGTCGCCGTGCCGTGGCCGGCGGCGGAGGCTACCGCCACCGACGTCGCCGCGCCGCCGCTCAGGTTCAGGGTGATCGGATTGGCGCTGCTGCCATACGCCACCGTCGCGCTGACGGCAGCGGCAACGGGCGCGCTGGGCGTTACCGTGATCGTCACAGTGGCCTCCGCCGAAGTGCCGCCGCCATTGCTGGCCTTGTAGGTGAAACTGTCCTGCCCGGAATAGCCTGCCGCCGGCGTGTAGCTGATGCTGGTGCCGCTGGCAGTCGCCGTGCCATGGCTGGCGGCGGCCACCACCAACACCGATGTCGGCGCGCCGCCGCTCAGGCCCAGTGAAATCGCGGTGGCGCTGCTGCCATAGGCCACCGTAGCACTGACATCGCCAGCGATGGGCGCGCTGGGCGTTACCGTGATCGTCACGGTGGCCTCCGCCGAAGTGCCGCCGCCATTGCTGGCCTTGTAGGTGAAACTGTCCTGCCCGGAATAACCTGCCGCCGGCGTGTAGCTGGTGCTCGTGCCGCTGGCAGTCGCCGTGCCATGACTGGCGGCGGCCACCACCACCACCGATGTCGGCGCGCCGCCGCTCAGGCCCAGTGGAATCGCGGTGGCGCTGCTGCCATAGGCCACCGTGGCACTGACATTGCCAGCGATGGGTGCGCTGGGCGTTACCGTGATCGTCACGGTGGCCTCAGCCGAAGTGCCGCCGCCATTGCTGGCCTTGTAGGTGAAACTGTCCTGCCCGGAA
>NZ_LBCO01000035.1:134456-177276 GCF_000988085.1 Janthinobacterium sp. KBS0711
GGCCACCGTCGCACTGACGGCGCCGGCCACTGGGGGCGCCACCACCACCGTGACGGAATAGGCGCGCGACCCCGTGTAGGGTCCGCTGCCGCTGCTGCTGTCGGTCGCGGTGACGGTGAAGTTATATGGCCCCGCTGCCGTCGGCGTGCCGGACAAGGTGCCGTCCGCCGCCAGGCTCAGGCCCGTCGGCACGCTACCACCGGTGATGGCATAGCTATACGAGGCCGTGCCGCCGCTGGCGGCAATGCCCTGGCTGTAGGCGACGCCTGCTGTCATCGCCGGCATCACCGTTGGTGCCACCGTGATCGTAGGCGCAGTGACAGTCATCGAGTAGGCGCGCGCGCCGGAATACGGGCCGCTGCCCGTTGAACTGTCCGTGGCGCGCACGGTAAAGTTGAAGACGCCGCCCGCTGTCGGTGTACCCGAGAGAGCGCCGGTGGCGGTATTCAGGCTCAGCCCGGCCGGCAAGGCGCCGGCGCTGATCGCGTAGGTGTATGGCGCGGTGCCGTTCGCGGCCGTCACGTTCTGGCTATACGCCGTCCCTACGGTTGCTGCCGGCACGGTGCTTGGCGCAATAGTGATGGTGGGGCCGCCGACCGTGATGGTCACGGTGGCGGGTGCCGACGTGCCCACGCCGTTGCTCGCCGTGTAGGTAAAACTGTCCGGCCCTCCGTAACCTGCCGTCGGCGTATAGGTGATGCTGGTGCCGTTGGATGTCGCCATGCCATGGCTTGCGGCGGAAGCCACGGCCACCGAAGTTGCCGCGCCCCCGCTCAGGTTCAGGGTGATCGGATTGGCGCTGCCGCCGTAGGCCACCGTGGCGCTGACATTACCGGCAACGGGTGCACCAGCAGCCACCGTGCCGGAATACGCGCGCGCTCCCGAATAGGGGCCGGCGCCGCCGCTGCTGTCGGTCGCGGTGACGGTAAAACTGTAGGCCCCGGTGGCTGCAGGCGTGCCGGACAAGGTGCCGTCCGCCGCCAGGCTCAAGCCCGTCGGCAGGCTGCCGGCAGTGATGACATAGCTATGCGGCGCCGTGCCGCCGGCGGCCGTAATGCTCTGGCTGTAGGCGAGACCTGCCGTCATCACCGGCAAGGTTGACGGCGCCACAGTGACCGATGGCGCCGACACCGTCAGCGAGTAGGCGCGCGCACCGGAATACGGGCCGCTGCCCGTTGAACTGTCCGTGGCCCGCACGGTAAAGTTGAAGACGCCGCCGGCCGTTGGCGCGCCCGTCAGCGCGCCGGTGGCGGTATTCAGGCTGAGTCCGGCCGGCAGGGAGCCGGCGCTGATGGCGTAAGTGTAGGGACCCGTGCCGTTCGCGGCGGTCACGCTCTGGCTATACGCCGTCCCTACGCTTGCCGCAGGCACGGTGCTTGGCGCAAGAACGATGGTGGGGCCGGCCACCGTGATCGTCACGGTGGCCGGCGTCGAGGTGCCGATGCCGTTGCTGGCCGTGTAGGTAAAGCTGTCCGGCCCGCCGTAGCCTGCCGTCGGCGTATAGGTAATGCTGGTCCCGCTGGCCGTCGCCGTGCCATGCAAGGCGCTGGAGCCAATGGCCACCGACGTCGCCGCACCGCCGCTCAGGTTCAGCGTTATCGGATTGCTGCTGCTGCCATAGGCCACCGTGGCGCTGACAGCACCGGCCGTCGGCGCACCAGGCGCCACCGTGCCGGAATACGCGCGCGCGCCCGAATAGGGACCGGCGCCGGTGCTGCTGTCGGTCGCGGTGACGGTAAAACTGTAGGCTCCGGCCGCCGTCGGCGTGCCGGACAGGGTGCCGTTCGATGCCAGGGTCAAGCCTGCGGGCAGGCTGCCGGCCGTTCTGGCATAGGTGTAGGTGCCGGTTCCGCCGCTGGCGGCTATCGTCTGGCTATAGGCAACGCCGGATGTCATTGCCGGCAGGGTCGTCGGCGCGATGGCGATGGTGGGCGCGGAGACAGTCAAGGTATAGGCGCGCGTGCCATTGATGGCCAAAGAGTCGGTGGCGCGCACGGTGAAGTTGAAGGTGCCGCCCGCTGTCGGCGTACCCGACAGCACACCGCCAGCACTCAAGCTCATGCCAGCCGGCAAGGCGCCGGCGCTGATGGCATAGGTGTACGGTGCCGCGCCACCCGTCGATGTAAACGTTGTCGTGGGGTATGCCTGGGCCACCGTGGCATTCGGCACGGTGGCCGGCGCCACCACGATGGCCGAGGTGATCGTGACGTTGTAGACGATGGGCTGCCCCACATCATCCCTGACGGTAAACGTGTCCGAAGTCGCGCTGAGATTGGTATTCCGGTAGCGCACGGCATTCGTGGCATTCGAATCTTCCAGCGTGCCATACAGCGGCGCCACCAGGGTTCCCGTCAGGCCGAACTGGGAGCAAGGCGCATTGGTGTAATCCTCGTAATACTCGCCCCCCGCGACGATGCTGACGGCACGCGGGCTCGGGCAGGTGCTGGCGGCGGAAGCCTGGCTGGATAAGAGGGACAGCAAGAGAAACAGCAGGGTTCCCGCCAGGCGCATCAGCCACGATGGCACCAAGCCTTGGGCAGGCGGCGCGCCATGGATCCCGGCAATGCAGCCGTCAACACCGCGGACAGGCGTGAACAGCCATCCAAATTTCGTGAAATTTAGAAACATTTTTCTTCCCTCGATACATTTATCTTGACGCTGGACCTTGTACGGATAACGGTCATGGCAAACCTGCACGACGATGACAGCAACCTTCAACAGGCCTGAAGATGGCTTCCCAGCATGATTGAACCTTGCTTTAAGTCAATCTATGCTACTACGACTCACAAGGAAAGTAACTGCAAGATATTATCAAATAGGGAAGTTTTTTAACGAAAAACAATTATTGTTGAAATGGTGTATTTATCTGGCAACAGAATTGAAAGAGAATGCCTCATGGAGGGCTGGATTGACCAACTCGCCGTGTGTCATGCCAGTGGTTCATCGGGCGTGGGGGCAGCGAATTGGCCTGGCGCAGCCTGCCGTCAGTTGTACGCGCGCAACGCCGGAGACTGTCACCTTGCAAGCCACCCGCGCAGAATTTCTTGCCGACAGGCAGCATGGCCTGCCAGGCGGCTTGCCCGGCAGGCTGCGCCACCTGTTGCCAGCTTTACTGCATGGCTTGCTCCAAGCCAGGCGCAAACTCGGCGCCATGCTTGACCTGCGCGGTAGACGCCTTCAGGGTGGCGCCGATCGGCTCGGCGCGGCCCGACAGGCATTGCCCCAGGAAGTTTTCCGTCACCGCAT
This sequence comes from Janthinobacterium sp. KBS0711, assembly GCF_000988085.1. Classification (NCBI taxonomy): domain Bacteria; kingdom Pseudomonadati; phylum Pseudomonadota; class Betaproteobacteria; order Burkholderiales; family Oxalobacteraceae; genus Janthinobacterium; species Janthinobacterium sp. KBS0711. The sequence goes on from NZ_LBCO01000035.1 coordinate 137,703, forward strand.
TAAAGGCGATGTTGTTGACGGGCCGGGCAAAGCCATGACCTTCATCAGGGAACAGCACATACGTGACGGGGATATTCTTCGCCGCCATGGCCGCCACGATCTGGTCCGATTCCGCCACGTTGACTCGCGGGTCGTTCGCGCCCTGGCCGATCAGCAGCGGACGCTGGATGTTTTGCGCAAAGTTCAGCGGCGAGCGCTCCTTCAACAGCGCCTTGCCCTCTTCCGTCGTCGGGTCGCCCATGCGCTTGTAGAACTGCTGCTTGCCCGCTTCCCAGTACGGCGGGATGGTTTGCAGCAAGGTAAACAGGTTCGACGGGCCGACGATGTCGACGCCGCAGGCAAACGTCGTCGGCGTAAACGCCATGCCGGCCAGAGTGGCGTAGCCGCCATACGAGCCGCCCATGATGGCCACCTTGTCGGCCGTGGTCACGCCGCTTTTGACGGCCCATTGCACGGCGTCGAGCAGGTCGTCATGCATCTTGCGGCCCCACTGCAGGTCACCGGCCGAGATGAACTGCTTGCCGAAGCCCGTGGAGCCGCGGAAGTTCACGGACAGCACGGCGTAGCCGCGGTTGGCCAGCCACTGGTGGTAGCCGTTGTAGCCATAGGTGTCGCGCGCCCACGGGCCGCCATGCACCAGCAGCACCATCGGCACCGCCTGCGTGGCCTTGCCGTCGGCCGTCGCCTTCGACGCCTGCGGCAAGGTCAGATAGGACACCAGGGTCAGGCCGTCGCGCGCCTTGAGTTGCTGCGGATACATGGGCACCAACGGCGCGCCTTCCAGTTCGGGCCGGGTCACATATAAACGCGTGAGCTTCTTGGTCTTGCGCTCGTACAGCCAGCTCGATGGCGGCGCCGTGACGGCGTCGACACTCACCAGCCATTTATCGTCGACATCCGTGCGCGACGTTACCGTGAACTGGCCCTGCGTATTTTTCTTCAGGAAAGCCAGGTCGGCTTTCAGTTCGTTCGTCAGCGGCAGATATTCCTGCTGTAGATAATTGACTGTATACGCTTGCACCTGGCCCGTGCGCGTGTCGTACAGCGCGTCGGCGATGTCGGAACGCGGATCTTGCGCCACGACCGTGCTCTTGCCGCTGGCCACGTCCTGCGCCAGCAGCGCCGAAGTATTGCGGCCGCGCGAATCGGTCCAGTACAGAGTCTTGCCATCGACCGTGAAGGCCAGCGGCGCCGTCGTCTGCGAGTCTTCCAGACCCACTTCGGCCAGCGGCGCACTCTCGACCTTGCCGTCCGTCAGGCGGAAATACTGCATGCCGCCATCGGCGCGCGCCTTGCTGGCGATGCGCAGATTGAGCAGCTCATCGGCCAGGTAGCCGCCATAGCCATCGTTCTGCTGCACCAGGGTCAGCTTGCCGCTCGCCAGGTCCAGGCTGTACACGTCATGCCAGCGCGCATCGCGGTTATTGATGCCGACGAGGATGCGGTCCTTCACCTTGCTGCTGATCTGCACGATCCGCACGCGCGTCTTTTCGAACGGCGTGTAATTGGTCTGCTTGCCGCTCGCCACGTTCACGCCGTACAGCAGGAAGTTTTCATCGCCGCCCTTATCCTGGATGAACAGCAAGGTCTTGGAGTCGGGCGCCCAGAAGCTGCTGCGGATGGGCCGCACTTTCTCTTCGGTCAGCGGCCGCGCCTGCGCCAGGTCACCGGCCGGCGCCACCCACACATTGAGCACGCCGTCGCGCGGCGCGATCCATGACAGCCACTGCCCATCGGGGCTGAGCTTGCCACCGGACTTGCTGGGATTGCCAAACAGCTTGGCCCGCTCAATCAGCGGCGTTTCCTTGGCAGGGGCTTGAGCGTGCGCCGGCAGTGCGCTGGCGAACAACAGGACAGGCAGGACATAGCGAATCATGGACACCTCATGGTTGTGGAATGAAGGAAAACATGCTCATTGTGCATGTGCCAGCACATCATAGGCCAAAGCCATGTTGCCAGGTTGACTACAGCGACAGGAGACGAAAATCGGGGGACAGGATGGGGGAAATGGGGGATGAGAAGCAAAGGCGAGGATGGCAAACGGTCACCACGCGGACGATAAAATCGCTGCTACTGCGCGCGGGCGGCAGTCGTTTCGACGGACATCGATGCCTTCCTCTCATGGAGAAAACGCCCGTTCCGGACGGGCGGCCTGATATGGTTATCAGCAGGCCGCCTGATTACTCGAGCACCTCCAGTGCAAGCCAGGATGCATTGCTGGCAGGTATATCACGAGGTAGTTTCATGGAAACGTTCAATTCAAAATAGTCGCCCACATCGACCGTGACCGGCCACGTTGAAAAGGTGGCTTCGTACCCCAGCGAGGTAATGCTGGCATGCTTCGTCGTGCCGGCAAACGTCGCGCCGTTCATGTGCAAGTCGACCCTCAGGTCATTGAACGTTGTGTTGCCATCGATCCGGATGCTGCCGGACAAACGCACCCGTGAACCACGACAGGAATTGGGAATGATGATGCGGGAGACCGATACGCCTGTGGGGAAGAAACCGTCCGTGTCTTCCTGCACGACCAACGGCATGGCTATGGCGGCGAGGTCGCCAGGATGAGCAACAGCGGGCCCAATCAGCAAGTTAACACAGCGGAATTTTTCAGGCCGCAACAGCCGGCCATTCAACACCCGGAGGCCGCCGCCCTTAATAACGCCGCCGCCATCGCGCAACGTGATGCGGCCGCTGGCACCTATCCCTGCGTCCATCAGAATGGAGTCCCCATTGCCCCAAAAGGCGCCCGGCGCTCCGGCAAAGAATGGGTCAACGATCACGTCATGCCCCATGTCGCCGCCGTTGCGGTAAATTCCCTCCGAACAGCGTTCGTAATAACCACTCCAGGTATTGTCCCCGCCATTGATTATCGCCACGGCTGAGTTGCAAGGCTCGAAAATGCACGACGTCCGGTCAGGAATGGCACTTTGTACCAGGTCGCTACCGCCCAGTCCGATCCAACAATTACGATACCAGCAGTTACTGAGCCAGCGCTGCGTCGTCACCAGCCAGGCCGCATCGCCCCATTCAGCACCGTTGACAACGAAAGTGCCGTATTGACAGTCACTGAATTCGGCTCCCATGCGGGTGCCGGCCGCCCCTCCGACGATCACTTCGCCACGATGAAATTTCTCGATCCTGATATTCTCATACCAGAACGGATATGCGCGCTTGAGCCTCACGCCGACGTTCAGGTTTCTGGTCGTAAATGGCTTGCCGCGGCCGTGCCCTGTTGCCCAGCTGTTGACGGGTGGCGCAAAGTCGTCCGCATGGGTAAAGCCCCCGCGCAACGTCAGGTCGCACAGTTTGAAACCGCCAATCCAGTCGGCGCCTATCGGCCCGGTATCCTCGCCGCCATAGTTGGTTATGCAATAGCCGGTCGGACACCGCAAAACAGTCGCATCGCGCCCGGCACCGGACAGGATCTGACCATGAAACTTCAGTACCAGGCGGCCCGTCAAATACGTCCCGGCCGGAAAAATGACATATTTTTTGGCATCCATTGCAGCCTGGATCGCCGCCGTCGAATTTTTCACGCCGGTGGGATCAGCTCCGCCCGCGTACTGGGGATCTAGTATGTTGGCAATGCCATAGTACAACATATCAAGTTGCTGCTCCGTCGTACGCCCGGGACTGCTGTGATAGCCCACCATTGAGGCGCCCGATGGGTGATCCAGATCTTGCCGCAAGGTATCGACAATCGATTGCGAGCTCTCAATGTTATCAACATCATGGATAGTGTTACCAAACGTATCCTTCAAAATGATGCGGTATGCCCCGGCTCCGAACATCAATACTTCACCGTCTGCGTTCGCCAGTGTCGGGTTGGTATTGGCAATCGTCAGCGCCGCATTTTGATAGGTAGCCTTCGGCGTCAGCGTGCCAGCTGCATAGGTAAAAATCTGGCCGCCAACTGGAGGTTTCCAGGAGGCATCCTGAAACAATTGTTTGGCCCACGGCAAGAAACTACCAACCACATTAGATTCAGACGAGTTGGTGGAAATAAGCCTGGCCATTGCCGGTGTCGCCGCCCCTGCGGCCAGCGCAGCGGCAAACATGCTGCGGCGCGCTTTATTTGCTGGTCCAGAATTACTCATTACAACCTCCGCATTTGATCGAACTGAGATTGTACGAGTTGCTGATGACGCCTGCTGTTACAGTATGGAGGCATCTATACCGGCGCAAGCAAGCACGCGATGCTTGAATAGAATAAACGCATGAATTTTAGAGGAGCGCTTGAGATTGTTGATCGAAAGAGCGCGCACCTGAGATACTGGCGGTGCGCGACCCAACGATACGCTTGGAGCATTGCTCCGGAAAGGCCTAGCGCATCATTGCCAGCTTCCATTAACTTGAGGACGTTAACCCACTGGCACCTCTCGTTGCGGACCAGTCGATCCAACGAACACCAGTGCCGCGAACGCGGCCAAGCCGGCGGCGACACCAGCGCCCAGGAATGCGGCCTGAAAACCCGCCAGCACGCCTTCCGTGGTGTGGCCCGTACCGGAGGTCGCAAGCGCAACCATCATGGCGAGACCTATGGCAGAGCCGATCTGATAAGTTGTATTGATCAAGCCTGAAGCCAGGCCTGTTTCCTCAGGCCTGGCGCCGGCCATGCCTGTCATCGTCGTCGGAATATACGCCAGGGCCATACCCAGGGCGGCAAGCAGGGAGGCCGGGAGAACGTGCGTCACGTATGCACCGTTCAGCGGAAGGTTCGCAAACATGAGCAGCGCGCCAGCCATCAGCAACAAGCCAAGCACAAGGTTGGACTTGACGCCAAACCGGCCAATCAGCTTGCCAGAAAATCCCACCATCACGATCATGATCGTGATGGTCATGGGCAGCAACGCCAAGCCGCTGGCGAGCGCCGAAAGACCAAGAATTTGCTGGAGATACAGGTTCAGGAAGAACCAGAGCGGGATCCAGGCGGCCCCAAGCAATGCCATCACAAAATTGCCTGCCGCCAAGTTCTTCGTCTTGAAAATGCCCAGAGGAAGCAGCGGTTCGCGTCGCACGAACTGGCTGATCAGGAAGACGGCGAACAGTCCGGCGGAAATCGGCAAAATCGGCACCGAACCAAGGCTGGCAGATTCGATGGTGACGATGGCATAGACAAGACTGACAAGCGCCCCAGTCACACTGATCGCGCCAAACCAGTCAACGGCCCCAATGCTGCGCGGCGACTTGCGAAGCACGGCTGGAATCAGGGCCAGCACGAGCAGGCCGAGTGGCACGTTAATCAGGAAGGTCCAAGGCCAGGTCATCCATTCGGTGATGACGCCACCTAAAAACACGCCAGCTGAGCCGCCTGCAGCCGCCGCGGCACCCCAGAAGCCAAATGCTTTGCCAAGTTCGGCACCGTCATGCCCGAAAAGGCGCATGACGATCGTCAGTGCGGACGGTGCGATCAATGCGGCACCCACTCCCTGCAATGCGCGACCGGCAAGCAGCATTTCCTGGCTGTGTGCCAGCCCGGCCAACAGCGAAGCAGAAGTCAGTATGGCAAATCCGCTCGTAAAAATACGGCGGGCGCCAAGCAAGTCGCCCAACCGTCCTCCCAACAGCAGCAGGCCGCCAAAGGCGATGACATAGGCATTGAATATCCAGCTCAGCCCACTGGCGCTGAAACCGAGGTCCCGCTGCATGGCGGGAAGTGCCACACCGATGATGGACGTATCGAGAATCACGATGAACTGGGCGGCGCACAGCAAGGCCAGCGCAGCCCATCTCTTCGGATCAGGTATCAATTGTTGCATTGGAGTTCTCCAGATCAATTTCCCGCGTATTGCGATTGACATGGAGTATTTGGCTTACAACGCTGGGATGGTCAAGGGATAAGGCGCAAGGCCCGGACCGCCGTGTATCAACAGGGTCGGCCCGGCATGCCGCTCGCGCACAGGCAGATCAAGGCCTGCCGGCGAGTTGCTTCGTCCGGGGAAGCGCCCCGGCGCCTTCACAGTCGTAGCTTGCCTGCGCGCAGATCTCCCAGCCGCCGCCCAGCGCCTTGTAGATGCTGACAACAGCAAGCCGCTGGTTGGTGCGCGCGACGGCCAGCGCGCGACGGCTGGCAAAGTCGGCCCGTTCCGCTTCGAGCACGTCCAGGTACAGGCCCGCGCCTGCCGAAAACTGTAGCCTGGCAAGTCGCGCAGCCTCGCGGTTTGCCGCCGACTCAAGCAGCCGCAAGCCGAGCGTGCTGCCTGCCGTGTCATGGGCTTTGAAGGCATCGTCCGTTTCCTGGAGTGCGCGCAGGACGGTCTGGTCGTAGACGAGCAGGGCTGCCCGGGCGCGTGCCTCGCTGGCCGCGATGCGGGCGCGTACGCGCCCCGTATCGAGCAGATTCCAGCGGATGACGGGGCCGAGAAAGCTCGACTGCATGCCGGCGTCGCCCATCGCATCGAGGCTCCCCCCGACGAGTCCGATGGAACCCGTTACCTGGACCTCGGGATACAGGCCTGCCGTCTCCACCCCGATGCGGGCGGTCGCGGCAGCCAGGTTGCGCTCGGCCGCCGCAATATCGGCGCGCCGCGCGAGCAGCCCGGCAGGATCGCCCACGGCGATCGTCCGCACCGTCAGCGCATCACTTGCCGGCGTGGCGGCAGGAAGACGGAACGTCTGCGGCACTTCGCCAAGCAGGATGGCCAATGCGTTGACGGAGGCCGCGCGGCGGCGCTCCAGTTCGGGCGCGGCCACCTCCACCGAGCGCAGCAAGGCCTCGGCGCGAAGGCGGTCGAGTTCGCTGGCAGAGCCTGCGCTCACCATGCGCTCGACCAGCGCCAGGCTGTCGCGCTGGCTTTGGGTGATGCTGGCGACGACAGCGAGTTCAGCCTCGATGCCGCCCAGCTCGAACCAGGTGCTCGCCACCGCGGCAGCGACGCCCGCTTGCACGCCGCGCAGCAAGGCTTCGCGCGAACCCGCCTGCGCCTGGCCCGCCTCCACGGACCGCCGCACGCGGCCAAACAGGTCAATCTCCCAGGAAGCATCGACGGTGGCACGATAGCTTTCGCTCTGGCGCGGCTGGCCGGGCAGCGTTTCGGCCTTGCTCAAACGGCGCTTCTCGTACCCGAGCGCGGCCCCGCCTTGCGGCAGGAAACCTTGCCTGTCTTCGCGCAGCAAGGCTTTTGCCTCCGCGAGCCGGGCGGCAGCGATGCCGACGTCGTGGTTGGCCGCCAGCGCCCGCTGGATCAGGGTGACCAGCGCCGGGTCGTCGAAGGTGCGCCACCACTCCACCTCGACCGCTCCCGGCGCGAGACCGGCGTGGGCCTGAGCTGGGCTGCCGGAAAACTGCGATGCGGACAGCGGCGGCGGCAAGGGCGGCGCATAATCGGGGCCGACCGCGCAGCCGGCCAGCAACGTGAGCCCACTCAATGAAACTACAATTGTTTGATACGGGCTATTCATGTCGTGCTCCTGTTCATGCTTGTCTTGGTAATTGGCGTATGGCGCTCGAAGCGGGCCGCCAGGGCGCGCATCACCACATAAAACACGGGCGTGAGGAACAATCCGAACAGCGTCACGCCCAGCATGCCGGCGAACACCGCGATGCCCATGGCCTGGCGCATCTCGGAGCCGGCGCCACTGGCGAAGACCAGCGGCACGACGCCAGCGATGAAGGCGAGCGAAGTCATCAGGATGGGCCGCAGCCGCAACCGGCAAGCTTCGATGACCGCATCGAGCGCGCTCGATCCTTCCATTTCCAGGCTACGTGCGAACTCGACAATGAGGATGGCGTTCTTCGCCGCCAGTCCGACCAGCACGATCAGTCCGATCTGCACGAAGATGTTGTTGTCGCCGCCCGCCAGCCACACGCCGATGATCGCGCTCAGCAGACACATCGGCACGATCATCAGGACGGCCAGCGGCAGCAGCCAGCTGTTGTACTGCGCGGCCAGGATCAGATAGGCAAGCAGCACGCACAGCGGGAAGATGAACAGCGCCGAATCGCCGGCCAGCTTTTGCTGGTAGGTAAGATCAGTCCATTCAAAGCTCATGCCTTCAGGCAGCACCTCCTTCGCCAGCCGTTCCATGACAGCTATCGCCTGCCCCGAACTGACGCCTGGCATCGCGCCGCCCGAGATGTCGGCCGAGGGATAGCCATTGTAGTGAACCACGCGGTCAGGACCGGAGCTGGGCGTGACGGTGACAAACGACGACAAAGGCAGCATGTCGCCGGCCGCGTTACGTACCTGCAAGCGGCCGATGGCCTCCGCCTGCATGCGATGCTCCGCATCGGCCTGGGCCGTCACCTTGTAGGTTCGGCCGAAGCGGTTGAAATCGTTGACATAGAGGGAACCGAGATAGATCTGCAGCGACTCGAACACGTCGGCCAGGCGCACGCCCTGGCTCTTGACCTGGGTACGGTCGATGGCGACCTCGAGCTGCGGGGCATTGACGTCCAGGCTGGTCATGAGGCCGGCCACCTGTCCCGACTCGCTTGCCTTGGTCATCAGGATATGCGTCTGCTGCACCAGGGCATCGAGCCCGGCGCTGCCACGGTCCTCGACCAGCATCTTGAAGCCGCCGGTCGCGCCAAGGCCGGGCACTGGCGGCGGCGGGAACACGCCGAGGAAACCGTCGGGAATGCCGGCGAACTTCGCCTGCAGGCGCCCGGCGATCGCGCTCGCCGTGAGGTCGGGCGTCGTGCGGGCCTTGAACGGGTCGAGCATGACGAACATGACGGCCGCGTTCGGCACGTTGACGAAGCCGTTGATCGACAAGCCAGGGAAGGCGACGACGCTTTCAACGCCAGGCTCGGCCAGCGCAATCTTCGACATCTGCTTGGCGACGGCATCGGTGCGGTCCAGCGATGACGAGTTGGGCAGCTGAGCGATTGCCACCAGATAGTATTTGTCCTGCATCGGCACGAAGCCCGGCGGCACGGCCTTGAAGCCGAAGAAGGTCAGCGCGAGCAGGCCGCCGTACACGAGCAAGGCCACGCCGCTGACCCTGACGACTTTGCGCACGGTGTTGCCATACGCATCCGGCGCGCGCTGGAACGGCCGGCCCAGCATCTGCAACAGGCGCTCGGCACGGCCACGCAGGCTGCGTGGATCATGCACGGCGCCAGCCCCGGCCTTGACCTTACCTGGCTTGAGCAGGAGGCCTGCAAGCGCCGGACTGAGCGTGAGCGAATTGACGGCCGACAGGATGGTAGAGATGGCGATCGTCAGCGCGAACTGGCGGTAGAACTCGCCCTGCAGGCCGCTCAGGAAGGCGGTCGGAATGAACACGGCGGCAAGCACCGAGGTGATCGCGATGATGGGACACGTGACCTCGTCCATGGCGCACCTTGCCGCTTGCCTGGGCTCTTCGCCATTTTCGATGTGGCGTTCGACGTTCTCGACCACCACGATGGCGTCGTCGACGACGATGCCGATCGACAGCACCAGGCCGAACAGGGACAGCGTGTTGAGCGAGAAGCCCATCAGATGCATGACGGCGAAGGTGCCGATCAGCGACACGGGCACCGCCATGAGGGGAATCAGCGAGGCGCGCCAGTTGCGCAGGAACAGCACCACCACGATGACGACGAGAATGATCGCCTCCAGCAAGGTCGTTGCCACCGATTCCAGCGAGGCACGCACAAAGACCGTCGGGTCATAGGCGATGCGCGAGCTCAATCCCGCCGGGAAATTTTCCTCCAGCCGCCGCATGGTGTCGCGTACCGCCTGCGCAACGTCGAGCGCGTTGGCGCCTGGGCTTTGAATGATTTGCAAGGCGACGGCCGGCTCGCCGTCCAGCAGGCTGCGCAGCGCATAAGCGTCGGCACCCATTTCGATGCGGGCCACGTCGCGCAAACGCGTCACCTGGCCTTCGGCGCCCGTGCGGATGATGATGTCGCCGAACTGTTCCTCGTCGGTCAAGCGTCCGAGCGTGTTGACCGTCACCTGGAAGGCGGCGCTGGAATCGGGAGACTGGCCGACGGAACCGGCGGCCACCTGCACGTTCTGTTCGCGCACGGCGGCAATCACCTCGCCGGCCGTCAGGCCGCGTGCGGCGATCAGGTTCGGGTCGAGCCACAGCCGCATGCTGTATTCGCCCGCGCCCCAGACGAGGACATCGCTGATGCCGGGGATGCGGGACAGCTCGTCGCGCACCTGCAGGTAGGCGTAATTCGATATGTACAGGGGATCGTAGCGCTTGTCTGGCGACAGCAGGTGGACCACCATCAGGATGTCCGGCGAGGTTTTCTGCGTGACGACGCCCTGGCGCTGCACCTCTTCAGGCAAACGCGGCAGTGCGCGCGCGACCCGGTTCTGCACCTGGACCTGCGCCATGTCGGCATTCGTTCCCTGCGCGAAAGTGACGGTCAAGGTCATGCGGCCGTCGGTTGCCGATTGCGACGACATGTACTGCATGCCCTCGACCCCGGTGATGGCCTGCTCGAGCGGCGCCGCCACCGTTTCGGCGATCACCTTGGGATTGGCGCCAGGATAGGCGGCGCTCACCTGCACGGTCGGCGGCGTTACCGCGGGATACTCGCTGAGCGGCATCTGGAAGAAAGCAACGATGCCGGCGAGCACCATCAGGACCGAGAGGACGATGGCAAAGATCGGGCGGTCGATGAAGAAACGTGGGAAGGACATTACGCGGCTCCCGAGGTTTTCGGCACGGCGATGGGCGTGCCGTCGATGCCGGCCGACTGCGGCGTCACCTGCATGCCAGGGCGCACCAGGCCCTTGACGACGATGCGCTCGCCGGGCTGCAGCCCCTGCTCGATCACGCGCAAACCGTCGACCATCGGGCCAAGCTCGACGGGCCGGAACTCCGTCTTGTCGCCTTTGCCGACCACCAGCACATAGCGGCGCCCCTGGTCCGTGCCTATCGATTGGTCGGACACGAGCACCCTGGCTTGCTGCGCCCCCGTCTCCAGCCTGACCTTGGCAAACAGGCCGGGCGTGAGTTTTCCATCGGGGTTGTCGACCACGGCGCGGACGCGCACCGTTCCCGTGCCGCGATCAGCGGCGTTGGCCAGGAAATCGACATGGCCGTGGCGCGTGTATGTCTTGTCCGTGGCCAGCGCCACCATGACCTTGGCCGCCTGCGTTCCACGCGCGGTGGCGCTGGCGCGGCCGGCGGCGAGCGAGCGCAAATAGGTGCGTTCATCGACATCGAAATACACGTGCAGGGGATCGATGGAAACGATCGTCGTCAGGGGCGTCACGCCGCTGGCGACGTAGTTGCCCTCGGTGACGAGGACTTGGCCGACTCGTCCGCTGATCGGCGCCGTGACGCGCGTGAAACCGAGCTCCAGCTGCGCAGCGTCGAGCGCGGCCCTGGCGGCATCAACCTGTGCCTTGCCCGCATGCAGCGCCGCCGTCGCCACGTCGAGACGGTCGCGCGCGACGATCTTCGTGGCGAACAGCTGTTCGGCCCGTGCATGCTCGGCCTGCGCCAGCATCGATGCCGCTTCAGCCTCGCGCAGGCGCGCCGTGGCGGCATGCACCGCCGCCTGAAACACGCGCGGATCGATCACAAAGAGCTTGCTGCCCTTCTCGACAAAGCGGCCTTCCGGCACGCTCACATCCTGCAGGTAGCCGGCCACCTGCGGGCGCAGCTCAACCCGCTTGACGGCGGTCAGCGAGCCGTTGAACTCGACGTAAGGTGTTGCCTGGCGAACGATCACTTCGGCAACGGGAACGCTGGGCGGCTTGGCGGCAGCGGCAGGCGATGCCGTCTGCTTGCATCCGCTGACGGCAAGCGCGGTGCCCAGCACCGCGGTAATCAGGGTTATTGGTGTGACTTTCATCATTGTGCCTTTCGCGACTGGAGTCGACATGGTTTTGTTGAGCTGAAACAACTCCCATTGCCTTTATCCGACCTGACACACTTGGAAGGTCAAGCTTTTTATAAATTTGAGGGCTGCGGCGGAGCGGTGTATTGGTGCGCACGGTGATCGCGTCGATATTTCTTTGGCGTGTATGGAGTGGGGAACGCCGCATCTGGGCCTGCGCCAGGACAACCCTACGTGGGCGCGCGGCACAGATATGCGCATACTGAAAGAATCACAGATCGAGGGTGGGCGGATCAGGATCAAGCCAGGCAAGACACAAAAAACAGTGGCAAAGCTGTCGATATCGCCGTCATGCCTGAGACTGCCAAAGTGATCGCCCGCGCCCATGACTAAAAATCAAGTATGGGTTAATCAGTCAGTTCGTGTTCCCGCCGCAAAAAGGTGGCGCCGACACCTGATCGGGCCTCAGTTCGATGTGGGATGGCGCCGATGATACGCAGCAGCGCAAAGCCCGACGGTAATGGGGGAAAATTTTCGGCTGACGTCACCCAAATATTGAAAATTCGGATGTGGCTTGCGCTCAAACGTGCAGCACTGGGGCCGCGGTCGCACCGTGCTGCGGCAATTCGACTCGCACTCTTAAAGCGATAACGAGAGCAGCGAACAGCATCACAACGCCAGCAATAATGAAAACGCCCGTGACTCCACCAAACCCGAACATAATGCCACCCAATGCAGCGCCGGCAGCTATTGAAGATTGCACCGCAGCGACGACCATGCCACCAGCGGTCTCCGCTTGATCAGGGACAGCACGGGCTACCCAGTTGGACCAGGCAACAGGTACGCCGCCGAACGCCAGGCCCCACAGAGCGACCAAAAGCATCAGGCCTGTTCCTTGGACTGGCAGTAGGATCATGCCGAATGCCGCCAAGCCCACCAGCGCAGGCATGAGCACTAAAGTAGCACGCAGGCTGCGCTCCATTAGCCAGCCGGCCAGCAGCGTGCCAACGAAGTTGGCGACACCAAAACCCAGGAGCATCAGAGACAAACCGTTTACATCTATATGGGCAACGCTTTCAAGCGCGGGGCGAATATAGGTGAACAATGCATATTGCCCCGTATGGGCAAGTACGCAGCCCAACATCCCGATCCCGATCCCCTGGCGACGGAGCAATCCCAGTACCGATGTGGTGCGCATCATGGTGCGCGGCGCCATACGGGGCAGCGTGAACAATTGAAACAAAAGTGTTAGCCCTCCGACAGCCGCGGCTGCTATAAATGCACTGCGCCAGCCATATAGCCCCCCCAGGTAGCTGCCCAACGGCACGGAAACGACGGTCCCGATGGCGATGCCACTGAATATGATGGATAGCGCTCGCGGCACCAACTTTGCCGGCACCAGCCGCATGGCCACGGCTGCCGCCATGCTCCAAAAGCCTCCTAAGGCGACGCCCAGAAGAATGCGCATCACCAACAATACTGTCAAGCTTGAGGATAACGCCACGAGCAGGTTGGAGGCGATCATCAGCACTGTGAAAGCCAACAAGACGACACGCCGGTCAAAATGACGCGTGAGACGTGGCACCGACAGCCCGGCGAACATGGCCACGACGGCCGTCACCGTCACTGCCTGACCAGCTAGTGCCTCCGATACGCCAAGGTCGAAGGCCATCGGGGTCAATAGACTGGCTGGCAAGTACTCCGCCGTCAGTAAACCGAAAACCCCCATTGCCAGTGAAAACACTGCCATCCATGCTGCCGCCACTGGCTCTACAGACACATCGTTCGCGTTGGGCGTTTGCCCGGTAGCAAAAACATCGTTGTTCATCTCTACAATCCCTAAAACAATCAGAGTCGAAAGTCTAGAGGTAAAATTCAGGATGATCTATGATGGTGAATCCTGATGTTTTGATCAAAACACCTAAAATGCGCAAGCAAAATCAAATGCCCCTATCATCTAATCTCGTCAGTGAACTATTGACCGGCATGCGCCTGCGTGGAGTCCAGTACCGCCGCATTCAGACCGGTCCAGCTTTCGGCATAGGCTTTGAAGACAAGCCAGGCCACGCCTACTTCCACTTCCTGGCCGTTGGCACTGCCTTCATATCCACGGATGATGGTGAGTTGCACAAGCTGTCCGCCGGTAGCGCGGCGTTCATGCCTCACGGTGGGAGGCATCAGCTTCTATCGGATGCGGGTATCGCATTTCAGGACATCGCAAAGTTCAATGCCGCGCCCCTTGGTGAATCCGTTAGCGGAGTGGACACATGTCCCAGTACGCACCCCGTGCCCAGTGCGGTTATTTTTTACGGCTGCATGGAATTCGATCTCGGCGGGATGCAAGGGATCGGCAAGCTGATGCCAACCGTCATGGTGGCTGACACGCAAGCGCAAGGCTATCCCGGATTACTGCCTGTTCTTGATTCGATGAAGCGTGAAATCTGCGCCGGCCGTATTGGCTTTGCAGGCATTCTCGCTCGCCTGGCGGAAGTCGCGGCAGCAATGATCGTGCGCGGCTGGATTGAATGCGGTTGTGAAAACGCTTCTGGCCTCCTCGCCGCATTGCGCGATCCACGCCTTGCTCGTGCCATATTGGCGCTGCACCGCCAGCCTGGCCGTGAGTGGACAGTTGCACAGTTGGCTGCGGAGTGTCATATCTCCCGCTCTGTCTTCGCGCGACGCTTTGAAACCACCATCGGAGTGCCGCCCCTGCGCTATGCCACGGAATTGAGAATGCGTCTTGCCACACAATTGCTCACTCACGAAAGAGTGTCCATCGACGTCGTCGCCCGACGCCTTGGCTATACATCTCAAGCCGCGTTCAGTCGTGCTTTCAAGCGCGTCATCGGCAAGCCGCCGGGTGCCTGTCGGCAAATGCTTTGAGGAGAGTAGCTTAAAGAAGCGCCGATCAATCCATTTTTTCAGCGGCATAGTCGCAAAGTGGCCGAACAGCACGTCGATCAAGCGCATTCGGTCGGAAACCATTGAGCCAGCCTACTCTGAGCGGCGCTCCACCCGGGCCATCGACAAATACGCGTTCCAGCTTTCTGCGCTCCTGAAAACCGAGGCGACGCGATCACGCAAGCAACGGCGCACGCTGAAACAGATCCATGAAGACTTGAAGGAATTGGGACTCGAGGTATCTGACGACAAGGGCGCGGCGTTCGCGAGGACATCGAGGGAGGGGTAAACTGAGGGGGCCAATCCGGCCAGCAAACGAACACTGACGGCGCAGGTGGTGGAAAAGGTGTTCAAGGCACCAAGCCAGCGCACTATATTTGTGGTGACGTCGTCCTTCATCGCGGATACTAAAAGAGACTGCAGACGATTCCTACAACGTTCAAGACAGCTCTTGCTCTCGTTAAGACACCTACATCAGGGACGCAAAAGTCACAAAAAAAAGCTGTGTACACATCTGTGTACACAGCTTCTTATCTCAGCAGCACAAAAACTGCCAAGTCTTTGAATCTAATGGTCGGGGCGAGAAGATTCGAACTTTCGACCCCATGCACCCCATGCGCGATGATACTTAGCCGAAACCCGCATGGATGCTACATATAGGGGGTGAGTCGTATAATATACAGTACTTTCCGATAGGTACTCAAACCCGCATGTTTCGGTGTTCCATCTTCAAATATTATACATTTTGACAGCTATTTTCCACGATTTTAAACAAGCGGCTGTTCAGTGCATTGACTGCAGTCACTCAAAGGTCATGCGCCCCTGATCCACAGTATTTTCATGCGCATTGCTAACTTGCATGCTGGAGACCACCTCCAAATACTTCGCCTGATCTCTAAGAAAAGCGGTATCTAAAATTCCTCTCTTCGAAAGCGAGACGTACAGAGCAGCCGCGTATGCTTGGCAATTTATCGAACGATCAGGGTTAAATGCAATATCAGTAAATGCTGAGTAGCTCAACACCTCTTCCGCCAAGGTAGGCTGCTTGTGCAAAGCATTCATGTAAAGCCAGTCATAAAATGCTGTGCGAGGCTCAAGTTGCCAATCGACTCCGAAGAATGAAAACTTAGTCATCCGACCGCATTCGTTCAATCTAGGGTCACGCTTGGCGTCCAAGGAAGTTCTTCCCAACAAGTCAATGAACGGCCCGCCTCGCTCGAATACTTTACTTGCCTGATAAGCACACTCAACGCTGAATTCCCGATTGTATTTTAGCGTTCGTATTTTGAGATTGAAAGCACTTAGCTTAGTACCAACATCTTGCATAGATTTGCTGGAAATCTCAAGGATCATTTCCGAGCAAATCTCTTTGCGTGCAGCCATGTGCAGAGCCGCAATCGACTTCTGCGCCTGCGAAAGTGCCATGCCGGGGAACCACTCAAAATCGACATACACGGTAGAAACAAGAACCGGGCCGTCAACCACTGGTATGAATACTGGGCGTTTAGCCATTTGCCTTCCATTTATCGAAATCGCGGCGTGCTGAAAAGTACGTAGTATTGTAAACGATCTGTTGCTGCAGATTCATTGCCTTGTACTGCCGCTGTACTGCCTGATCGTTAAAGATTATAGCGACGATGTCCTGCGGTGGGATAGGCTCAAACACTAATATTTCTGCCTGCGGATGTGTAGGGTAGTTCTCTGGCACAGCAAGAGAGGCACGCGGAACTCCTGGAAAATCATCAAACATGGCGTGCAGTGCAGGAAGCGTTTTACGCATGTTAAGAGGAATATTTGTCACTTCGGCTTTGGCTGCATTTTGGCGGCAAAATGCACAGTCTTTCTCCCATAAGACATTGGGTTTAATGGCGAGAACAACCCATTGTGTATCGGGAGTATTCAGGCGGAACGGGTAAAATAGCTTGTAGTTTGGGAAGCTAATTGACAGGCAGATTCCCGTCGTACCATCAATACGTTGTTGATCGTTTCGTATCGAGGCCACTCGATTTGCATCTAAGTGATTTGTGGGAAGTAATCCGTTTGCCAAAATTGATGGCAGATTCCCCAACTGCGTGAAGTGAAACAAATGCTTGATACCGCGTGCGGTTGCGAACTGTTGAATTGGCATCTAGTCCCTCAATAATCAATGTTGTTAATAAATAATATCACTTTAGTCAACAAAAAATGAATTACCAACAACATAAAGAGACGCCAAGCAACACTTTTCCACCGCATGCCCTACAGATAAATTTTCCATGCTCCTATCCGAGACAAGTTATCTGTATTCGTTTCTATTCTCAGCAGGAATCATGCCCTTCAGCCGGTGCTCATCCGCAAACCGGGGCCTGACATTTGGAAACGGCCTTAGCTTTTATAAAATTGGCACCGTGAAATTCGCCGGGCATTGAAGCACAAAACTGTTAAGCTTTTTTGTCCGATTGTCAGATCTACCCACACTCTCAAACGCCCTAGTCCGTGCTCATTTTTTCACGCGCGGCGGAAGCGGATCAGCTACAGCCACCAGGCGCTCTGCTGGATACTGCTGGAACAAATCATCTTCGTTCACCAGAGAACCATCGAGCCAGCCGTGATACTGGTCCGGGTCAACGCTTTGTTCGAAGACGGCACGATCCAGGAAGCGGCTTGCTGGGCGCACGCGCGGCGCAAATTCCACGACCTGCACGCGGCGCGCGCGACGCCGCTGACCACCGAGGCGCTGCGCCGGATCGCCGAGCTCTATGTGATCGAGGCCGAGATCCGGGGCAAGCCGCCCGACGAACGACGACAAGTTCGGCAAGCCCGCTCGCGCCCGCTGCTCGAGGACTTGGAGCACTGGCTGCGCTCCACGCTCGATACGCTGTCGCGCAAGTCCGACACGGCGGCGGCGATCCTGTACGCGCTCAAGCTCTGGCCGGCGCTGCTGCGCTACTGCGACGACGGCGCCATCGAGATTGACAACTCGGCGGCCGAACGCGCCTTGCGTGGTGTCGCCATTGGTCGGCGCAACTATCTGTTCGCCGGCGCCGACAGCGGCGGCGAACGGGCCGCCGCGATCTACTCGTTGATCGGCACGGCCAAGCTGAACGGTGTCGCACCCGAAGCTTGGTTGCGTCACGTGCTGACGCATATCACCGATCATCCCGTCAACCGGGTTGATGACTTCTTGCCTTGGAACTGCAAGCTGCCAGCAGCCCTTTGAGATCACGCCGCTTCCCAGCGGTGTTGTGACTTTCTGAAATAGACGCGACGAAAGGTATTGCGGTACAGGGCTAGGCCAACTTGATTTTGCTAAAAGCTGCGACGATTTTTCGCTGAATAGCTGCGACTAATCCAAAGGGATAACGAAATGGCTGCGAACGACGTCGTCCCTGAACTGACAACTTCCGTAACGCCACCAGCAGAGGCAGGGAGCGGCTGGTTCCGCCCCAGGCTGGGTGAAAACTCCAAATCTCAAAATATTCGTGGGTAGGGTTACCATTCCCGCCACCGAGAAAACGGGGTAGCGCGCGTTTTGAGAGGCCGATTTTTGAAGAACCAGAATTTTTCTGCGTTTCCACACAGCCTGGCCTCAAAGCAGAAGTTCAGCTTGGCGGCAGAGGTCTCCCTAAGCGCACCCTCCCCACACTGTCATTTTCGAAATGTTGAGTGATGAGGAATCCATATATACCTAGAGATCGGAGAATGTAGTGTAGGACGGGAGCGATTCGCATAGCAAAACTAATATGCGGTTTACTTGCACACAGGACACAGATATAGTCTAGGCAACAAATTAGTGCGGACCTGATTGGAGCATTTAGGCATGAACTCATCTTATACCCGTCCCATCAGGCCTGTAATCCTTGTCGTGGACGACACGCCGGATAATCTTCTGTTGATGGCCAACTTGCTCAAGGATAGTTATACGGTCAAAGCAGCAAATAACGGCGAGAAAGCACTGCGCATCGCGCGCGATGCACCGCCGCCCGACCTCATCCTGCTTGACATCATGATGCCTGGGATGACCGGCCACGAAGTGGCGCAGGCACTGCAGGGCGACCCGGCCACGCGCGACATACCCATCATCTTCTTGACCGCTATGGCCTCCAGCGAGGACGAGACGCACGGTCTGGAGCTGGGCGCGGCCGATTACATCACCAAACCGATCAGCCCGCCCGTGGTGCTGGCGCGCGTGCGCACCCAGCTCAAGGTCAAGGACGCGGCCGACTTCCTGCGCGACAAGAACGACTACCTGGAACAGGAAGTCCAGCGCCGCACGCGCGAGCTGGGCGCGATCCAGGACGTCACGATCCACGCCATGGCCTCGTTGGCAGAGACGCGCGACAACGAGACCGGCAACCACATCCGCCGCACCCAGCACTACGTCAAGGTGCTGGCCGAACACTTGCGCGAGCATCCGCGCTTCCGCGCTTTTCTCGACCCCGACACCATCAAGCTGTTGTTCAAGTCGGCGCCGTTGCACGACATCGGCAAGATCGGCATCCCCGACCGCATCCTGCTCAAGCCTGGCCGCTTCGAGCCCGAGGAATTCGAGATCATGAAGACCCACACAACGCTAGGGCGCGACGCCATCGCCCACGCCGAGCAACAACTGGGCATGGATGTCGACTTCCTGCGCCTGGCTAAGGAGATCGCCTACTCACACCAGGAAAAATGGGACGGCAGCGGCTACCCCGAAGGCCTGGCCGGCGATGCCATCCCGATTTCGGCGCGCCTGATGGCGCTGGCCGACGTCTACGACGCCCTGATCAGCCGCCGCGTCTACAAGGAAGGCATGTCGCATGAAAAAGCGGTTCAGATCATCGCCGAGGGGCGCGGCTCGCACTTCGATCCCGACGTCTGCGACGCCTTCCTGGCCAATCTGCAGGTGTTCCAGCAGATCGCCGCGCGCTACGCCGACAGCGACCACGACATGGCCAAGCAGGCCGCCGCCATCGCGCACACCCTGCCTGCAAAGTGAGCACCGACATGCGTTCGCCCCTGGCCTATGTTGAACGGCTGCGCCTGCGCCAGAAGCTGGCGGCCGGTTTCTGCGCGGTGCTGTTGCTGGCCTTGGCGCTGGGCGTGCAAAGCCTGCGCACCCAGGACCAGCTAAGCGGAGACATGCAGCACCTGCTCAGCGAGGGCATGATCGGCATCGTGCAGGTCAAGGAAGCCCGCATCCAGCTCACCCGCTTCGAGCTAATGCTGCACAAGGTGGCCAACGCCCCGGACCCTGTTGCCGTCGACGAGGCGCTGGAACAGCTCGACAAGGCGCGCGAACAGTTGCATTTCGCTGCCGGCGAGGCCCGCGCCACGTTGCTGCGTACCGACAATCAGCAACGCTATGCCGTCTTCGAAACCATGCTGGCGCGCGCCGAACGCATCGCCGACGAGGCCATGGAGCTGACGCGCGAGAATCGCAATGCCGAGGCCAACGCCTTGCTCAACAGCGAACGCTTCCAACAGGCCATGCGCACGGCCGACCTGCAGATGGCCGAGATCGCCGCCGTCAAGGATTCCAACGCCCGCAGCACCATCTACCAGATTCGCCAATTCGCCCTCACCAGCAGCACCCTCACCTACGCCCTGCTGATCGGTGGCCTGGCGGTGGCGCTGCTATGCGCCTGGTGGATCAGCATCTCGATCCGGCGCCCGGTCAACCGCCTGCGCGAGGCGGTCGATGCGCTGGCCGCCGGCCAGCTCGACAGCGTGATTCCGCACACTGACTACCAGAACGAAACGGGCGACCTGGCCCGCGCCATCGCCAAGTTGCAGGTCGAATCGCGCCAGCTCGACATGCAGCGCTGGATCAAGTCGCAGGAAGCCTCGATCCAGGCCGAACTGCAGCAAGCGGCCAGCCTGGACCAGGCCGCGCAGCGCCTGTTGACGCTACTCGCGCCGCTGGTGCAGGCTGGCCAGGGCGCGCTCTACTTGCTTGACGAAAACGCCGCCGCATTGCGCCTTGCCGCCAGCTACGCCGCCGATCCGGACCATCCGCCGGCGCCGCAACTGGCGTTGGGCAGTGGCCTGCTGGGTCAGTGCGCGCAGGACCGCCAGCCGCTCCAGCTCGACGCCCTGCCGGACGACTACGTGCAGATTCACTCGCAACTGGGGCGGTCGCGCCCACGCCACCTGCAGGTGCTGCCACTGCTGCACGGCGAGCGCCTGATGGGCGTGCTGGAGCTGGCCGGCTTCGACGCTCCCAGCGAATCGGGCCGGGTGCTGATGGACGAGCTGCTGCCCAAACTGGCGATGTCGCTGGAAATCAAGGCACGCAGCCACGCGGTACAGGCCATGGCGATCGAACTCGAAGCGCAGCAGGTGGTGCTGAAAGCCACCGAGGCCTGGTATCGCGGCATCATCGAGGCTGCGCCGGACGGCATGCTGGTAATCGATGTGCACGGCCTGATCATGATGACCAACCCGCAGCTCGACCAGCTGTTCGGCTACGAGGCCGGCGAGCTAGCCGGCCTGCCGATCGAAGTCCTGGTGCCGCCAGAGGCGCACGGGCGCCACGTCGGCTCGCGCGACGGCTTCATCGCACACGGCACTGCGCGCCAGATGGGCACGGTCGGCGCCGACCTGCACGGCATGCGCAAGGACGGCAGCCGCTTCTCGGTCGAGATCGGCCTGTCGCGGCTGCCGGCCATCGCCGAGCGCGGCGTGTGCGTGTGCGCCTCGGTGCGCGACATCAGCGACCGCAAGCTGGCCGAGGCCGAAGTGCTGCGCGCCAAGGAGATCGCCGAGGACGCCACCCGCGCCAAGAGTGACTTCCTGGCCAATATGAGCCACGAGATCCGCACGCCGATGAACGCCATCATCGGCATGAGCCACCTGGCGCTACGCACCGATCTCGACAAAAAACAGCGCAACTACATCGAGAAGGTGCACCGCTCAGCCGAGAACCTGCTGGGCATCATCAACGACATCCTCGACTTCTCCAAGATCGAAGCGGGCAAGATGAGCATCGAGCAGGCGCCGTTCCGGCTGGAGGACGTGCTGGAAAACTTCGCCAACATGATCGGCCTGAAGGCCGAGGACAAGGGCCTGGAACTGTTGTTCGCCACTCCGGCCGACCTCCCCACGGCGCTGGTGGGAGATTCGCTACGGCTGGGCCAGGTGCTGGTCAACCTCGGCAACAACGCCGCCAAGTTCACCGAGCGCGGCGAGATCGTGGTCGGGGTCGAGCTGGCGGCCGAGGCCGGGGAACAGGTCGAGCTGCACTTCTGGGTGCGCGACAGCGGCATCGGCATGACGCTCGAACAGTGCGAGCGCCTGTTCCAGTCCTTCAGCCAGGCCGACAGCTCAACCACGCGCAAGTACGGCGGCACCGGGCTGGGCCTGGCCATCTCCAAGAAACTGGTGGAGTTGATGGACGGCCGGGTCTGGGTCGAGAGTGTCCCGGGCCATGGCTCGACCTTCCACTTCAGCGCCCGCTTCGGCCGCCAGGCCGAGGTGCAGCCGCGCCGCATGTTCCATGCCGACGAGCTACTCGGCCTGCGGGTGCTGGTGGTCGACGACAACGCCAGCGCACGCGAAATCCTGTCGACCATGGCGCGCAGTTTCGGCTTGGAGGTGGACCTGGCCGACAGCGGCCACAGCGCGCTGCGCACCATGGTCGAGGCCGAGCGCAAGGGCCTGCCCTACGACCTGGTGTTGCTGGACTGGCGCATGCCAGGCATGGACGGCGTCGAGACGCTGCAACGCATGCAGAGTGGCGCCGTGACCCACATCCCATCGGTCATCATGGTGACGGCCTTCGGCCGTGACGACGCCCAGGAAGCGGCGGCGCGCCAGAAGATCGCGCTGCCAGTGGTGCTGACCAAGCCGGTCACGCCGTCGACCCTGCTCGAAGCCATTGGTGAGGTGCTGGGCAAGGGCGTGGTGGCGGAGACACGACAGGCCGAGCGTCAGGACCGCAGCGTGGCCGACCAGGCCCGCTTGGCCGGCGCCCGCTTGCTGCTGGCCGAGGACAACGACATGAACCAGGAACTAGCGCGCGAGCTGCTTGAAAGCGCTGGCATCGTGCTCACCATCGTAGGCGATGGGCAACAGGCGCTGGACCTACTGGCTCAAGCCGGGACCGTCGCCTTCGACGGCGTGCTGATGGACTGCCAGATGCCAGTGATGGATGGCTACGAAGCCACCCGCCGCCTGCGCGCCCAACCCCGCTACGCTCAGCTGCCGATCATCGCCATGACCGCCAACGCCATGGCCGGCGACCGCGAAATGGCGTTGACTGCCGGCATGAATGACCACATCTCCAAGCCGCTGAACGTCACCGCCATGTTCGCCACCATGAGCAAGTGGATCCGCCCGGCGCAGTCGGCATTAGCAGCGCCCCCAGCGGGGCAGCCAGATTCCGCAGGCAAAGTGGTTGCGGCCCTACCTGCCGAACTCCCCGGTATCGACCAGCGCGCCGGCCTGGCGACCAGCATGGGCCGGCAGGACCTTTACCTGCGCATGCTGGTGCGCTTCCGCGACGGCCACGCTAGACTGCGGGGGGAATTTGAGGCTGCGCGGCAAAGCGATGACCCCACAGCGGCGGCGCGGGTAGCCCACACCTTGCGCGGCACCGCCGGCAACGTCGGTGCCAAAGGCGTGGCGGCGACAGCTACCGCACTGGAACTGGCATGCAAAGCTGGTGTAGCCGAAGCCGAACTGGCTGTGCTGCTGACGGCGGTCGAAAACGAACTGGCGCCGGTGCTGCTCGGCCTGGCGGCACTGGGCAACTATACTGCAGCGGCAGAGAACACCCGGGCCGGGGCCATCGCAGCGGCTCCCGCCCTGCCGCCTGACGCGGCCGCCACACTTGCCCAGCTGCGCAAGCTGCTGGCCGACAGCGACACCGCCGCGCTGGATGTGCTGGAGACATTGGAATCGCAAGCCGCCGGCCACCCGCTGGCGCGACAGCTGCGCAAAGTCAGCCAGGCAATTGAACGCTTCGACTTCGACGCTGCGCTGGAAGCGCTTGATGCCGTGGTGCAGCCAGCCTGACAAGCAAGGCCGCCGCGCGATTCGCCTTAGGCCGGGGGCGGCACCGACGGCAGGCTGACAATCAGGGTGGTGGTCTGGAGCTCGTCATCGACGGCGAAGGCCACCTCGCCGTATTGCGCGCGCGCCAGTAGGCGTGCCGAATAAGTGCCCAGGCCGGTGCCGCCGGACTTACCGTCGGTGACGAACTTGTCAAAGAAGCGTTCGCGTATCGGTTCCGGGATCACACCCTTGTTGACTATCTCGATGCGCAACGGGCTTCCGGTGTACAGCGTGGCAATGACACGGGTGCGCTCTGGCGCTGCCTCGCAGGCGTTCTTGATCAGATTATTCAGCAGCGAATAGGTCAACATGGCATCGCCCAGCGCTAGCGGAGCGTCGATGCCGACATCGAAATCGGTGTCGACCGCCAACACCAGCTGCTTACCCGCGTAAGTGGCGCGTGCCGTCTCAACCACCCGCCGCAACATGTCGCTGATGGGCAGCGGCGCTGCATGGAGCACGTATTTTCCCGTCTCGATCTTGTACAGCTCGGTGGACAGGTTGACCATGTCGGTCACCTGCAGCATGGCCTGCTCGGCCAGCCGCAAATTCTCAAGCTGTCGGCGGTCCATGTCGGCGGCGTCGATCAGCGACTGCACTATGCCGATGGCGCCGGCCAGCGGTCCCTTGAGGTCGTGCCGCGTCATGGCCTCGACGTCATCGCGCAGGCGGGCGATGGCGAGCATGTTGTCGTAATCGGCTTGCAGGTGGCGGCGCAGCTCGACGTAGCGCATGAAGTTGTCGACCCGCAGCTTCAGCTTGGCCGGGTCGATTGGCTTGGTAATGAAGTCCACCGCGCCCAACTCCATGCCTTGCAGGCGCGCGGCGTCGTCGGTAAGGGCGGTGACGAAGATGATGGGTACATTTTCTGCGCTGGGATGCTCGCGCATGCGGCGCGCCACTTCAAAACCGTCCATGCCGGGCATCATCACGTCCAGCAGCACTAGGTCTGGCGGCGTGTCGCCACAGCACAAGGCCAGTGCTTTCTCGCCGTTGTGCGCTGCCTTGATGCGGTAGCGGCCCTTGAACACATTGGCTAGCACGTACAAGTTGTCAGCGGTGTCGTCGACCAGGAGCAATGTCGGAGGCAACGGTTCCCTTGATTGTAAATGGACCGCCGCCGGTGGCTTGACGATCACATCGTCCACGGGTGTGGCGGCCTGCGGCGCGTCGATGTTCGTTTCCTTATCCGGCGCCGGTGCTGCAACCTGATGCGCCATCGCCCGCTTGATGCTAGTGGCCAGCCGGCCCGCCGTGTAGGGTTTGACTAGCAGGTCGCTGACACCGCTGCTGATGGCCGTTTCGATGCGGCTGCGCTCGGCCTCGGCGGTGATCATAATGAACGGCATGTGCACATGGCGCGGACTGGAACGAATCATCTGCAGTAGGGCGATGCCTGTCAACGCCGGCATATTCCAGTCGGAGATCACCAAATCATAACGCTTGCGCTCAATCATGCGCCAAGCTTCAGAGCCATCGGCTGCGAGATCCACCGATCCGTAGCCAAGCGAGGCCAGTTGGCCAGCCGTGACCTTGCGCATTGTTTCAACATCATCAACCACCAGTATTCTCAGCACTTGTGCCATGTCTCCCCCATGTGAGGCCTGCTACGTGGGGTAGCACACCGTTTCATTTATTATGCGGCATTTTTTTATCGATTTGAAATGAAAGCATTTCAAGCCGTCAAGGTCGGCTTCTGGCCCAGGCTGTATAAAAACGTCAATCGCTGTGACGCCATCATCGATCAAATCCCGCAACTAGCCAAGACGTCACTGGGCAGACGCTTACGGAATATCTGCCCCGTGAACTGTGCTGCGGCAGCGGCATGAGTTGCTGGCGGCGCCTGCACGCATGGCAACAGGCAGCTAGCTGGCAACGCATCCACGAAGCCATGCTGCACCACTTGCGGGAGTACGACCAAATTCAATGGGAACGCGCCAGTGTCGACTCGGCCAGCGTGCCATCCCCCTCGGCGGACAGCATACCGGCCCCAATCCCACCGACCGCGGCAAGCTCGGTTGCAGGCACCATCTACTCGTCGACCACGCGGACTGCCTCTGGTGGCAAGCATATCGGGGGGCTCAGGTACATGATTCCCGGATGCTGATCCCGCTGCGCGAAGCCATCCCGTCAGTGGCAGGCCTGACGGGCCGGCCACGCAAACGTCCGGCCAAACTGCACGCCGACAAGGCCTATGCCTAACGTGCCCATCGGGCCTCGCTACGTGGCAGAGGCATTGCACCGCGCATTGCCCGCTACGGCATCGAATCGCGCGAGCGCCTTGGCAAATGGCGCTGGGTGGTCGAACGCACGCTCGGCTGACTCCACCGTTTCCGCCGGCTGCATATCCGCTATGAACGTCGTGCCGATATCCACCAAGCATTCCTCTCGCTTGCCTGCATACTCATCTGCAGGCGATATATTCGGAGGTTTTGTTAGGCGCTCTTAGGCGAACCGTAAGCGCCTTGTCTTAACCTTCTTGATCTGCTTGCCGCCGATACAGGTCGACGCTTGCGCCGACTTCAGTGCGACCCACCACGTCCGCTGCGTAGTTAAAGCAGCGTGCTATGCATCGCCGCTTCGCTACTCATCACTGGTCCTTTCTCAAGTAGGAAGTCTCGAGCTGGCTTGACTTTCTTTTTCCCGAGAACTGCAAGGAGGAAATGTCTCGTGCAGGAGGCCCTCACATATCCCTTATCATAAAATCCTCAATCGCGATTAAAATTGCTTTAACAGAGAGCCTTGCACCAATACGATATCGCTCCTGTAAGATTTACCATCCCCTCCAAAATCAGTTGGACGACGATAATACTTACAACAAGGAATCGAAATGAGCCTATCAGGCCCGGTTGGACAAAAAATGCCACTAGTTGGTGAAGCCAAGCGGCAGGCAACCGATTCCATTTTGGGATACGATTATCAAATTTGGCGCACGGTCGAAGCTTGGATGCTTCTGAACCCTAGCGATATACTATACATTGAGTGCGCTGAAGATTACGATATTGCCAGCGATGCCGGTGTCGTGATGGCGCAGGTTAAAAACTCCCCAAAAGCCATCACCCTGAACTCGGCCGACGTAAGGGCCTCCATTCGAAATTTCTGGACTGCTCGAAAGAAAAATTCCAATCGTGGCAAGCTCAGTTTGCGTTTTTTGACGCGTGGTGAAATTGGTCATGAGCGCGACAGAGAGTTTGGCGATGAAAAGGGACTCGATCTATGGAACGACGCGGCGGCGGGCGACGCCAGCGCAGCCAGGCGCCTGGCTACTTACTTGCAAAAGACTCTCAGCGACGCTTCTTTGGCCTTGTTTCTCAAAACATCCGTAGACGATAAATTAATTGAAGATTTGTTCTGTCGCATTGAATGGGTGACCGGCGAGCCTGCCATCGAAGCTGTCCAACTCGCAGTTCAACGAATGGCGATACAACACGGCGCACAGGACCGTATCACGGCGCAAGCTTCCGCCAGAGCCGTTACCAGCCTCTTGGCGAGTTGTCGCGAGGTCGCAGTCAGAAAGGAGCCTCAGGCCAGGAGTTTGACGCGGGAAGACTTGCAGCTGATTTTTGAGCAGAGCACTACACTGCCGATCCCCATCACCAATAATATCCAGGCGATGCTAAACGCGCTAATCTCGCCGGGCACCGGGCACACTTCGTTCTTGGCGTCCACCGTGAGCAACGAGTTGCCTCCGCTGACACGCCCCTATCTTCCTCGCACCGATTTTGTAGCGGCCATAGCGAGCAGCTTGGTGGACTCGCCAGCTGCCTTACTCGTTGGTTCAGAAGGGCGAGGGAAGACGACTGTGGCCAGCATTCTAGGGCACCAGGTTAGCGGGAAGGTCCGCTGGGTGGATTTGACCGCATATCCTGATGAACCGGCCATAGCAATGGCCTTGGAAGACGCACTCATTGCCGCACGCGGGACCGAACCACCCAAATGCATCATCTTGGATAACGTTCCGGTCGCACAAGGCATGCCGGATCACATCTGGACCATCATACGAGCGTTAATCGAATCGTGCCGCTATGCAAGGGCGGTCTTGCTGTTGACTGCCAAAGGGGTCTCGGACGACGCGGTAGATTCTCGATTCCGGGCAGCTCAAATCAAAGTATTGTCGATGCCTGCGTTGACCCAGCCTGAGGTAGAGCAATTTTTTTCCGAGCTAGGATGTCCAGCAGAAAAAGCGACTCACTGGTCAAAGATATCCCTCATGCAGTCAGGTAACGGACATCCTAAGCTAGTCTACTTGCACGGCCTGGAACTACGCGACACGGGTTGGCCAGCGGTCACCGGCGACGCCATCATCACCGCTCCGACGAGCATCGAAGAGGCCCGAGCTCACACGCGTCTAGTGGCATCGAAAGTGGTCGACGATATTGATCGTCCGTTTTTATACGCGCTGAGCATGGCGATAATTCCGTTCAACCGAGCGGTGGCGCTAAGCGTCGGGACCGACCTGTCCATAGAGGCGCCTGGCGAGAGTTTCGATAGGTTGGCAGGACGGTGGATCGAGCATCGGGGTGCCTCACGGTATTGCGTCACCACAATGCTGACTGGCCAGGCACAGAAAATTTGGGCTGCAGATAAGGTGTGTGAGACCCACCGAATGCTGTTTGACGCCTTCATTGGTAGGACGACTATTAATATCGACGAGGCCTGGGGCATCTTTTTCCATGCGTTTGCAAGTAAAGAGCCTAAAAGGATCGCAGGTTTCCTCAAGAATTTAATATCCGAGGATTTCGATAAAGTTCCACATTTCGCCGAAGCATTAGATATGTTTCTGTTGTTAGGCAGCGAAGGCTTGAAATTCGCTATTCCCTTTGACCAAGAATGTTCGATTCTATTACGGATCATTCAATTCAGGATCGCAAAAGCGTCCAGACTCGATAAGCTAGCCTCTATCGCTGAGAGCTGGGAATGGGAGGTTGAACAAATTCCAGACCAGAAGAAAAAGGCGGTGGCCAAGATAATTCGCGGGCTTTCCATCGCTTGCTGCATAGACGGGGATTTACCTCCATCGTTAGTAATCAGGGCGCTCAGAGATGCTTCAAAATATCAGGAGCTTCAGCTTGGCCTCGATATTCCAACCCCTCCCCAGATATTCGGAATGGATGAGAACGCTCCAGCACTTGCTCTGCTATTCTTCGGCGCTCAGACACGATGTAAGAGCGCGAAGGATTTGCAGCAATTTCTGAGCGCGCTAGATGAGCTCGAGAGTCCTATACGAAACCAAATGCTTCAGGCTTTTGACGGGCCCTACACCCGCATGGGCATCTCCATGGTAGAGCGCGCCTGGCTTGGCGAGTTAAAGCGCGAGAGTCAGGACTGGACAGCCTTCATTAGCATTTTAGATCAGGCTCAGTTCCTTGCCAAGAAATGGGAGTGTGAGCAGCTTCTCGCCGCGGCCGTCAAAATTCTATCTATCATTTACGACGAGCAACTTGGTGATAGCGAAAAGGCCCTAGAGGTGCTTCGCACATCCACCTTGCACGGAAAATCAATCATCCTGATGAATCAAGAGGCCAACGTATTGTTTCGCCATGACGATTTTGAAGCCGCATTGCGTTTGTGGCGGGAAGTTTTGCATGATGGGGAAGATGTAGAAGAAGCGTCCTTACGTTGGAATGATCGGTTCTCGATGCGCAAAGCCGCGATTGCAGCCGGGAAGCTTGGCCACTTCGCGGAAGCCGCTAGCTGGCTACAACTTGGGGCGATGGAGGCCCGGCGGATGCCTGCCGGAGTACCAGCTGCAGCGTTTGAGCTGGATGCCTCGTATTGCTGGTTTAGGCATGGCGACGGGCAAAAGATGGTGGCATCATTGACTGCCGCGGCGGCAGAACTTAAAGGCAATTACGACCGCCAGACCGAGTTCTTCCATTTCGCGGCCCTTAAAAACCTTGGCAACACCGCGTTATGGCTACAAGGGCACTTCCTGGGCGATAACCAAAGAGGGACAGAGCCATTCGTTGGGAGTTCAAGCAACCCAGACATCGATCGGGCAAGCTACCAAGCTCTTCCCATCGGTCCGTTTGCCATAGCAGCGTACCTGATTTTGGACTTGGCTCATAAAATCGGGGTAGAGACGAACGGGCTTAAAGAATTGGTTGCCGAAATTAAAGCATCCAATAACGCCACCGCCGGCTTTCAGCTTGAACTGTTGAAACTGGAACGGACCATAGAAGGCGGTAAGTTGAATGCCGTAGCGGACTGTGTGTATGGCCTTCAAGTTGCAATTTGGCGTAGCGCGAAGGCCCAAAGATCAGAGTCAGTCGAGTCCAACGTCTGGGGTGAATTTGCGGTGGATATGGATGTGTCCAACTTGCCATTGAATTCGTCAGATATCAAGTGGCTATTTTTGATAGCTCTGACGCTAAGGACGATCATTAAAGGATCTGCGGAAGCCCTTGCAAATGAATGGGATGCGGATCTAAGAGAGCGACCGCGTGCGGAGGATTTCAAATCGATAATCAAAGGCTTGATTCCAAATTTCGCGACCAGTGCTGCGATAGCCTACTCCGTAATGAGAGCGAAACCCCTTACTCACGCGAACATTGGCGCCGCAGCGAAATTTCTCGCCAATGACCAACGCAACCCCGTAGACACGCTATATGCACAGGCAGCACTCCTATTTTGGTTCCAGCATTCGCCTGCCAAGATCGTCTTTGATTATTCGCTGGATGCATTCCATGCAGCTTTCTCGAACCAGTGGCGACAGCATATTTCCACTCCGGCGCTGCTTGTGGATCCGCGCATGACAATTCCAATGCTCGAGTCTGCAATTGGTAGCAAGGGGCCAACGGCCAAGAGGATACTGAATCTCTTGCTGGCGGGATGCGCCGCATGCCACGCCTCGATCCCACCAGAGCTTGTTAGCGGCTTGGAGAAGCTATCAAGCGAACGAAGCGCGCGCGATAGCTTCTTGGCAAGGAATCCATAATCATAAAAAAGATGAACGCCCGGCATTTTTCATCCGAGGTAACAACCCCAGGCCAGCGTTTGAAGTTTCCGGCAGAATAAAAAAGACTTCAAGAGATCGACTACAACGGAGGCAAACTTTGCTCTCGTTAAGATATCCTCATGAACACAATAGTCACAAAAAAAGCTGTGTACACATCTGTGTACACAGCTTCTTATCTCAGCAGCACAAAAACTGCTAAGTCTTTGATTCTAATGGTCGGGGCGAGAAGATTCGAACTTCCGACCCCATGCACCCCATGCATGTACGCTACCAGGCTGCGCTACGCCCCGACGAGGTGGGAATTATAGCAGACGCTTTTAGGTTTTTGCCATGCTTTGCGCATGATTCATATCGAACTTCGCAAACTTTTTTGCATGCCCCGGCCAGGCGCCCTATTCACTCAGCAGCAGCGCCGTGAGGACGATGCGGAAACCGGCGATCAGCGGTTCGACCTTGACGTCGGGATTGTGCACCACGCGCACGGGCAAGCCCTGGTACATGGCGATCATGGCATTCAAGCGTCCTTCGAGCATCTCTTCGTCGGCCGGCAGGCCGCGCTTGATGCGCGCGTCGCGGATGATCGTCAGGAACAGGGCGCGCGAACGCCGGTCGGCACAATGCAGCATTTCGGCAATGGCGGGATTGCGCGACGCTTCGGCAAAAATCTCCAGCGGCATCACCCAGGTTTTCGGGTCCAGGCTTTCCAGCACGTGCTCTCCCGCATTGTCGATCACCGACTGCAGCGGGTCTTCGCGCTGCGCCAGATCCTGCATCAGGTTCGACACCCGCTCGGTGTTCTTCATGACGAAGGCGGCGATGATCGCATCCTTGCTGTCAAAATAATTATAGATGTGGCCCGCGCTCATGCCGGCCGCTTTCGATATCTCGGCCATGCTGGCGCCGTGAAAGCCGCGGCGGCTGAAACAGCTTTCGGCCGCATCGAGCACCTGCTTGCGCCGCGTGTTGGCGCGCTCCGGGTCCGGATGCTTCTTTTCAACTTGGTTCATGATTTTCCAGTAGCGCGCCGGCCCTGCCCCTGCGGACAAGGGCAAGGCCGGCGTCGGCGTCCCCGTGGTTATTGGGTGCCGCCAGCCGCCGCGACGGCTGTCTGCTCAGGCTGCCAACCGCCGCCCAGCACCTTGTACAGGGTGACCAGGTTGGTCGATTTGGCCAGGCGCGCCGTGATCAGGCTTTGCTGCGCCGTGTACAGCGCGCGCTGGGCCACCAGGGCGTTCAGGTAGGACTCGGCGCCCTGCTTGTAACGCGCGTCGTGGATGGTGTAGCTCTTCGTCGACGCCTCGACCAGCGAGACCTGCGACTGCAGGCGCTCGTCGATGGTGCCGCGCTGGGCCAGCGCATCGGACACTTCACGGAAGGCGACCTGGATCGCCTTTTCGTATTGCGCCACGGAGATTTCACGCTGCACCTTGGCGATATCGAGGTTGGCGCGGTTCACGCCACCATCGAAGATCGGCAAGCTGATCTGCGGCAGGAAACTCCACGTGCCGCTGCCCGCCTTGAACAGGCCGGACAGGTTGTCGCTGACCGAACCCGCCGTCGCCGTCAGCGATATGCGCGGGAAGAAAGCCGCGCGCGCCGCGCCGATGTTGGCATTGGCAGCGCGCAGGGTGCGCTCGGCCGCCAGCACGTCGGGACGGCGTTGCAGCACGTCCGACGGCACGCCGGACGGAATGTCCGCCAGCGCCGTCACGGCGCCGAACTCGCCTTGCGGCAGCAGGTCGGCCGGCACGGGGCCGCCCACCAGCAGCACCAGCGCGTTCTGGTCGAGCGCCACCTGGCTCGTGTAGACGGCCACGTCGGAACGGGCCGATTCCACGCTGGTCTGGGCATCGTACTTGTCCAGGCCCGAGGTGGCGCCCGCACTGAAACGGCGCACGGCCAGGTCATACGACGACTGCTGGCTCTTCAAGGTGTCTTGCGCCACGCGCAGGCGCTGCTGGTCGGCCACCAGGTTCAGATAGGTGCTGGCCACTTCGGCCACCAGGCTGATCTGCTGTGCACGGCGTGCTTCTTCCGTGCCCAGGTATTGCTCCAGCGCGCTGTCGGACAGGCTGCGCACGCGGCCGAAGAAATCCAGCTCGTACGCCGACACGCCCAGGTTCGCCGTGTACTGGCGATTGATCGACGCTTCACCCGTCGGGCTGGCGTTTTTCGAGATGCGCGTGGCCGACTGGCCGCCCGAGGCCGACAGGGTCGGGATCAGGGCGGCGCGTTCGATGCCGTAGGTGGCGCGCGCCTTCTCGATGTTCAGGATCGAGACGCGCAGGTCGCGGTTGTTGGCCAGCGCCAGTTCCAGTACCTGGCGCAAACGCGCATCGGCAAAGAACTCGCGCCAGGCGACGTCCGCCACCGGCTTGGCATCGGCGGCGGCCGTGTCGGCCTTGTAGGAAGGACCGGTCGGCCACGCCGTGGGCGCCGGCGCTGCCGGACGCTCGTACGTGGGAGCCAGGCTGCAACCGGCCAGCAAGGCCAGTGCCGCCATGGAGAGTAGCGTTTTTTTCATATTAATGCGCATCCTTAGAAAGCGTGACGGCTGGCGAACCAGGCGTCGCCGGCGTGGTCGGCGCGTCCGACTTCGAGAAGAAGCCGCGCACCAGCACGAAGAACACCGGCACGAAGAAGATACCGAGGAACGTGGCCGTCAACATGCCGCCCAGCACGCCGATACCGATGGCGTTCTGGCTGCCGGAACCGGCGCCGCTGGAAATAGCCAGTGGCAACACGCCCAGGCCGAAGGCAATCGACGTCATCAGAATCGGACGCAGACGCAGACGCACCGCATGCAAGGTCGCGTCCAGCAGCGACATGCCCGATTCCTGCATTTCCTTGGCGAATTCGACGATCAGAATCGCATTCTTCGCCGACAGGCCCACCACCGTGAGCAAGCCCACCTGGAAGTACACGTCGTTCGACAGGCCGAACAGCCACGTGCCCAGCACGGCGCCGATCACGCCCAGCGGTACCACCAGCAGCACGGAGAATGGAATCGACCAGCTTTCATACAGCGCGGCCAGGCACAGGAACACGATCAGCAGCGACAGCGCATACAGCTGCGGCGTCTGCGAACCGGATTCGCGCTCTTCCAGCGACACGCCGGTCCAGCTCATGCCGATGCCAGGCGGCAGCTTGGCGACCATTTCTTCCATCGCGTTCATGGCGGCGCCCGTGCTTTGGCCCGGCGCCGGCGTACCGAGGATCTCTACCGACGGCAAGCCGTTGTAGCGTTCCAGGCGCGGCGAAGCATAGATCCACTTGCCCGTGGCGAAGGCCGAGAACGGCACCATCTGGCCAGCGGTATTGCGCACGAACCACTTGTTCAAGTCTTCCGGCAGCATGCGCGATTCGGCATTGCCTTGCATGAACACTTTCTTCACACGGCCGCGGTCGAGGAAGTCGTTTACATACGAACTACCCCAGCCCACGCTCAGCACGCGGTTGATTTCCGAGATCTGCAAGCCCAGCGCGGTAGCTTTCTGCTGGTCGATGTCGATCTTGTACTGCGGCGTATCTTCCTGGCCGTTCGGGCGCACACCGACCATGGCCGGATTTTGCGACGCCATGCCCAGCAACTGGTTACGCGCCGCCATCAGGGCGTCATGGCCGACACCGCCGATATCCTGCAGCTGCATGTCGAAACCGGTGGCGTTACCCAGTTCCAGCACGGCAGGCGGGGCGAACGTAAACACCATCGCATCCTTGATCTGCAACAGCTTGCCCATGGCGCGGCCGGCCACGGCCGGCGCTTTTTGCGCCACGTCCTTGCGCAGCGACCAGTCTTTCAGGCGCACGAAGGCGATACCCGTATTCTGCCCGTTACCGCCGAAGCTGAAACCGGCCACGGCAAACACGGAAGCGACGTTGTCCTTCTCGCTGTTCATGAAGTGGTCTTCGACCTGCTCGATCACTTTCAGGGTGCGCTCTTGCGTGGCGCCCGTCGGCAATTGAATCTGCGTAAACAGGATGCCCTGGTCTTCTTCCGGCAGGAAGGAGGTCGGCAAACGCATGAAGACGAATACCAGGCCGGCCAGCAGGATGACGTACAACAGCATCGAACGGGCGCGGTGCGTGATCATCGCGCCAACCATGCTTTGGTACTTGTTGCTGCTGCGATCAAAACTGCGGTTGAACCAGCCGAAGAAACCCTTGTTGGTTGCGTGATGGCCTTTTTCGACCGGTTTCAGCAAAGTCGCGCACAAGGCTGGCGTGAAGACCAGCGCGACGACGACGGACAGCACCATCGACGAGACGATCGTGATCGAGAACTGGCGGTAAATCACGCCCGTCGAACCGCCGAAGAAGGCCATCGGCACGAACACGGCCGACAGCACCATGGCGATACCAACCAGCGCGCCCGTGATCTGCGTCATGGACTTGCGCGTCGCTTCCAGCGGCGACAAGCCCTCTTCGCTCATCACGCGCTCGACGTTTTCCACCACCACGATCGCATCATCGACCAGCAGGCCGATGGCCAGCACCATGGCGAACATGGTCAGGGTATTGATCGAGTAACCGAAGGCATTCAGGATGCCGAAGGTACCGAGCAGCACGACCGGCACGGCCATGGTCGGGATCAGGGTAGCGCGGAAGTTTTGCAGGAACAAATACATCACCAGGAATACCAGGATGACGGCTTCGACCAGGGTCTTGACCACTTCCTCGATCGACAGTTTCACGAACGGGGTGGTGTCGAACGCCACCTGGTAGCTCATGCCTTCAGGGAATTGTTTGCTCAGGTTGCCCAGCATGGCTTTCGCCGCGTTGGCCGTATCGAGCGCGTTGGCGCCCGTCGCCAGCTTGATCGCCACGCCGGTTGCCGCATGGCCGTTGTAGCGGGCCACGGTGTTGTAG
Source organism: Janthinobacterium sp. KBS0711 (assembly GCF_000988085.1). Lineage (NCBI taxonomy): Bacteria > Pseudomonadati > Pseudomonadota > Betaproteobacteria > Burkholderiales > Oxalobacteraceae > Janthinobacterium > Janthinobacterium sp. KBS0711. Next base: position 173,180 of record NZ_LBCO01000035.1, read on the forward strand.
TTCTCGCGGCCCAGTTCCATGCTGGCCACGTCCTTCAGGTGCACCATGGCGCCCTCGGTGGTGGTTTTCAGCAAGATGGCGCCGAACTGCTCCACCGTCTGCAAGCGGCTTTGCGCCGAGACGGTAGCGTTCAGCTGCTGGCCCTTGACGGACGGCGTGCCGCCCAGTTCACCGGCCGACACTTCCGCATTCTGCGCCTGCACGGCCGTGATCACGTCCGCCGGGGTCAGGTTGAAGCTTTGCAGCTTGGCCGGGTCGAGCCAGATACGCATGGCGTACTGCGAACCGAACAGCGTCACATCGCCCACGCCCGGCACGCGGCTCAGCGGATCGACGACGTTGGCGGCCACATAGTCGCTCAAGTCGGTCTGGTCCATCTTGCCGTTTTCGGAAATGAAGCCGAACACCATCAGGAAGTTTTTCGTGGCTTTCGACACGACAAGACCCTGTTGCGTGACAGCCGTCGGCAGCAGTGGCGTAGCCAGCTGCAGCTTGTTCTGTACCTGCACCTGGGCGATGTCGGGATTGGTGCCGCTGGTAAACGTCAGCGTGATGCTGATGCCGCCAGTCGCATCGCTCGACGAGGACATGTAGCGCAAGCCGTCGATACCCTTCATCTTTTGTTCGATGACCTGGGTGACCGCATCTTCCACGGTCTTGGCGGAGGCGCCAGGGTAGGAGCCGCTGATCGAAATCGACGGCGGAGCGATGCTCGGGTACTGCGCGATCGGCAGGCTGAGGATCGAAATCACGCCGGCAAGCATGATGACGATCGCGACCACCCAGGCAAAAATCGGGCGGTCAATGAAAAAACGGGCCATTAATATTCTCCTGAATTAGTGGGCGCTGGCAGCCGATGCGGCGGCAGAGGCGGCAGCGGCAGCGGCGGGCGCAGGAGCGGCTTCGGCCTTGGCAGGCACGGCAACGGCTGGGGCGCCTGGCTTGACTTTTTGCAAGCCTTCCACGATCACGCGGTCGCCTGCGGCCAGGCCGGACGTCACCAGCCAGTTGGTGCCGACGGTGCCGCTGGTGGTCAGCACGCGCTGCTCGACCTTGTTTTCCTTGTTCAGGATCATGGCCGTGGCCTGGCCCTTCTGGTTGCGCGTCACGCCCACTTGCGGCACGGTAATGGCTTTCTCATCGACGCCCGTTTCCAGTTGCGCACGCACGTACATACCTGGCAGCAATTCACCTTTCGGGTTCGGGAACAGCGCGCGCAGGATCACATTGCCCGTGGTCGGATCAACCGTCACGCCGGAAAACTGCAGCTTGCCCGATTCGCCGTACTTGCTGCCGTCCGGCAGAATCAGGTCGACCTTGGCCTGGCCTTCGCCCACTTTCTTCAGCGAGCCGTCGGCCATCTGGCGCTTCAGGCGCAGCAAATCCGTGCTCGACTGGGTCACGTCGACATAGATCGGATCGAGTTGCTGCACGGTGGTCAGCGCTTCGGCCTGGCCCGCGGTGACCAGCGCGCCGGCCGTCACGGTCGAGCGGCTGGTGCGGCCGCTGATCGGCGCCGTCACGGTGCTGTAGCGCAGGTTGATATTGGCCGATTCCAGCGCCGCAGTGGCGGACTCGACGTCTGCCTTGGCTTGCTCGAACGCAGCGACGGCATCATCGTATTCCTGGCGGCTCACGCCTTCGATGGCGACCAGTTCCTTGTAGCGGGACGCTTTCGGACCGGCCGTCAGCAGATTGGCCTTGGCTTTCGACAGCGCGGCCTTGGCCGAATTGGCGGCAGCCTGGTACGTGGCGGAATCGATCTGGTACAGGGCCGTGCCCGCTTTCACATCGCTACCCTCGACAAACAGGCGCTTCTGGATCAAGCCGCCGACTTGCGGGCGCACATCGGCGACCTGGTAGGCGTTCGTGCGGCCAGGCAATTCGGCGCTCATCGGCAACGCGGCCGGATTAACAGTAAACACGACCACCTGTGGCGCTTGCTGCGCGTGAGGTGCTTCCTGTTTTTTACTGCAGCCGGCCATGATTACAGTGGCGCACAGAACGGCAATAGCGCCGCTCGTACGCGGCGACGTCAGGGAAAAGGTTGGTTGCATCTTGGACTTTCTGAAAAAGAAGCTGGCTAGTGTCGTTAGAAATGACTAAATTTATTAACGCAGATCAAAGAATGAACGATCATTCTAAAATCGTCAAGCATCGTTACAATTGAAACATAGTAACTATTAAGCGAATTAACTTATGAATGAGGCAACAAATCAAAGACAGCTACAGAGACGGCACGCCAGAAAAGTCAGCTGCGAAGCTGGCGGACGGTGGCAAAATGGCAATGAGGAAAAGGTGGATTGAGTGAATACTGTAGCAGGGTCAAGATTTCTTTGCTGAACTCACCGACACGGACGCAACACCGCTCCTCACGGCAGGCGTGGCGGAATAATTATTTACCAATGGTATCGAAAAGACATGCCGCAGCAGACGCGCTACTATATTGACCACGGCGTGGCAAAGCGGGGGCGCGATGATGACGGCACAGGCGCAAGGAATGGCGCAACACGATGGCGCGGGCGGCCTGGACACACTGCTGTCGACGGGCGTACCCGGCCTCGACGCGATTGTCACGGGCGGCTTGCTGGCCGAGCGCCTGTACCTGGTCGAAGGCGTGCCCGGCACGGGCAAGACCACCCTGGCGCTGCAGTTTCTGGCCGAAGGGGCGCGCAGGGGCGTGCCCGTGCTGTATATCGCGCTGGCCGAATCCGAAATCGAACTGCGCGCCGCCGCCCTGTCGCACGGCTGGGACCTGGCCGGCATCGCCATCGAAGAGGTGGCGCCCAATGACGACATGCTCGATCCCGAGCGCCAGTACACCATTTTCCACCCATCGGAAATCGAACTGGCCTCGACCAACCAGCGCATCCTGGCCGCCATCGAAAAACACCGCCCTGCCCGCCTCGTGCTCGATTCGCTGTCCGAATTGCAGCTGCTGGCGGAAAACCCCCTGCGCTACCGGCGCCAGGTCGTGGCCTTGAAACAATACTTGGCCAGCCGGCACTGCACCACCATGCTGATCGACGATCGTTCCGCGCTCGACGACGGCTTGCAAGTGCGTAGCGTGGCCCATTGCGTGATCTCGCTGGAGCTGCAAAACCAGGACTACGGCACTGACCGGCGCCGCGTGCGCGTGGTGAAATACCGGGGCGTGCCGTTTCGCAGCGGCACGCACGACTACAAGATCGCCCATGACGGCCTGGTCGTCTTTCCGCGCCTGGTGGCGGCCGACACGCGCCGCGATGGCGGCCATCAGCGCCTGTCGAGCGGCGTACCCGAGCTCGACGCCATGATAGGCGGCGGCCTGGAAGAAGGCATGAGCACGCTCATTTCCGGCCCCGCCGGCAGCGGCAAGTCCACCCTGGCGGCGCAATTCGTGCACGCGGCCACGGAGCGAGGCGAACCGTGCGCCATGTTCCTGTTCGAGGAAGCGCGCAGCAAGCTGCTGACCCGGGCCGACAGCGTGGGCATGCGCCTGCAGGCGGCGCTCGACACGGGCTTGCTCAGCGCACAGCAGATCGATCCGGCCGAACTGACACCGGGCGAATTCGCCCAGGCCGTGGTCGACGCGGCGGAGCGGGGCGCCAAGGTGATCGTCATCGATAGCCTGAACGGCTACATGCATGCCGTACCCGATGAGCGCTTCCAGAGCACCTACCTGCACGAACTGCTCAATTACCTGAGCCAGCACAGCGTGGCCACCCTGCTCGTTGGCGTGCAGCAAAACATGCTGGGCACCTCGATGACGACGGCGGCCGACGCCAGCTATCTGGCCGACAGCGTCATCATGCTGCGCTACTACGAAACGGAAGGCGAGGTGCGGCAAGCCATTTCCGTCTTCAAGAAGCGCGGCAGCGCGCACGAGCGCAGCATCCGCCGCTTCGACATCAGCCCGCAGGGCATCCGCATCGGCCCGGCCCTGGCCGGCTTTCACGGCATCCTGTCGGGCTTGCCCACCATCGGCGGCACGCCATTCCCCTAGGAATGCCATGGAGCAGCGCATCCTGATCTACGCGCCTGCCGGCCAGGATGCCGCCCTGGCCGGCACGGTATTGGCGGGCAGCGCCATCGCCAGCCACGCCTGCCGCTCGCCC
>NZ_LBCO01000035.1:177320-211218 GCF_000988085.1 Janthinobacterium sp. KBS0711
GCGCTGGGCGCCGGCGGCGTGCTGACGGTGGACGAGGTGCTGCATGCGGGCGTCTACGCCGTGCTCGACGCTTACACCCGCCAGCAGCCGGACTGGTCCGACTTGCCGATTACCCTGCTGACGCACGCACGGCTCGATTCCCTGCCCTTGCGACAAGCCATTGCCACCCTGGGCAACCTGACCCTGCTGGAACGCCCCGTGCACATCCTGACCCTGATCACCTCGGCCCACGCCATGCTGCGCGCGCGCCAGCGCCAGTACCAGGTGCGCGAGACGCAGCGGCGCAAGGACGAATTCATTGCCAGCCTCGGGCATGAACTGCGCAATCCGCTGGCGCCCATCAAGTCGTCGGTGGCCCTGCTCAAGCACCTGTTTCCCGCATCGGAGCAGGTGGGCAAGCTGAGCGACGTGATCGAGCGCCAGGTGACGCACCTGACGCGACTGGTCGATGACTTGCTCGACGTGGCGCGCATCACCAGCGGCAAGGTGCTGCTGCAGCGCAAGGAGTTTGAGCTGCAGCAAGTGCTCGAGCATGTCATCGAATTGTGCCAGCCTGCGGCCAGCAGCCGGCACATCGGCATCACGCTGGAATTGCCGCCGCATGCCGTGACCTTGCACGCCGACTATGCCAGGGTGGTGCAGATCTTTTCCAATATCGTGTCGAATGCCGTCAAGTTCACGCCGGACGGCGGGCACATTCACATGACGGCGCGCCTGGCGCAGGAGCAGTTGCAAGTGATGGTCGAAGACAATGGCATCGGCATTGATCCGGATGCCATCGCGCGCATTTTTTCCATGTTCGAACAGGGACGCACGGTGGCGGGCCAGATAAAAAGCGGCCTGGGTATCGGCTTGAGCCTGGCGCGCCAATTTGCCGAAATGCATGGCGGCAGCATCGAGGCCTACAGCGACGGCCCCGGGCGCGGCAGCCGCTTCATCGTCAGCTTGCCAGCCAGCGCCGGGAACGCCGCAGCAGCCACGCCGGCCACGCCAGCGGCCGCCGGGAGCGTCACTCAAGCCAATGCGGGCCAGCCCGTGCAAGTGCTGGTGGTGGACGATAACCGCGACGCGGCCGATTCCCTGCAAAGCCTGTTCCAGCTCGAGGGCTATGCCGCCCAGGTCGCGTATGGCGGCGCGCAGGCGCTGGCGGCCGTCGAGACGGCGTGGCCGCAACTGGTCGTGATGGACCTGGGCATGCCGGACATGGATGGCTACGAAGCGGCGCGCCAGATCCGCCAGCGCGCGCACGGGCGCGACGTGCTGATGATCGCCCTGACGGGCTGGGGCCAGGGCGAAGCGCGCGCACGGACCGAGCAAGCCGGTTTCGATCATCACCTGACGAAACCGGTGGACTTCGACGCCATCACCGCCCTGCTCCGCGCGCACCTGGAGCGACAGGAAGGGACGGCTATGCGAACGGAGTGACGCTTATTTCCACTTGCCGCGCAATTCCTGCACCTTCTGTTGCAGCAACTCCGGCGTGGCAGCCTCGGGCGCCACGGGCATGCCCACAGCCAGTGACAAACGCGAGCGCAAGCCTGCCTTGAAGGCGCGCTCGAACAAATGGCCGTTGCGGTGGCTCAACAGATGCCCCCACAAGCCGCGCAGCGCCAGCGGAATCACGGGCACCTTGCTGCGCTCGACGATTTTGGCGATGCCGCCCTTGAATTCGCTGATCTGGCCCGTGCGCGTCAGCTTGCCTTCGGGGAAGATGCAAACAAGTTCGCCTTCGTGCAGCGCCTGCGCGATATCGATGAAGGCCTTTTCCATCAGGAAGGGATCTTCCTTGGCCGGCGCGATGGGAATGGCCTTGGCCGTGCGGAAAATCCAGCCCATCAGCGGCATCTTGAAAATGCGGTGATCCATGACGAAACGGATGGGGCGCGGGCTGGCCGCCATGATGACGATGGCGTCCACATAACTGACATGGTTGCACACCAGCACGGCCGCCCCTTCCGTGGGGATGCGCTCGCCATCGACGACTTTGACCCTGTGTACGGTCTGGATCAAGATCCACGCCAGGAAGCGCATGAGGAATTCCGGCACCAGCGAGAAGATGTAGGCGGCTACCAGCGCATTCAAGATGGCCGTGACGAGGAACAGCTGCGGGATGGTAAATCCTTGTCCCAGCAGCACGATGGCCACGCCGGCGGCCGCCACCATGAACAGCGCGTTGAGGATATTCATGCCGGCGATGGTGCGCGAAATGTGTTTCGGGTCGCAGCGCGTCTGGATCAGGGCGAACAGGGGCACGATGAAAAAGCCGCCGAACACGCCGATCATGACGATGTCGATCAGAATGCGCGGCACGCCCGCCTGGCTGACGAACGCCAGTGCATCAACCACTTGCGTATTCGCATACGCATTGCTGGCGAAATACAGGTCGATGCCGAACAGCGACAGGCCGATGGAGCCGAACGGCACCAGGCCGATCTCGATCTTGTGGCCGGACAGGCGCTCGCACAGCAGGGAACCCGTGCCGATGCCGACGGAAAACACAGTCAGCAGCAGCACGAACACGCTGTGGTCGCCATGCAGGAAATCCTTCGAATACACGGGGAACTGGGCCAGGATCAGGGCGCCATAGAACCAGAACCAGGAATTGCCCAGCATGGCCAGGAAGACGGGACGGTTCTTGCGCGAAAAATTCAGGTTGCGGAACGATTCGGCGACGAAGTTCAAGCTCACCTTCAAGTCCGGCTCCGGCGCGGGCGTACGCGGCACGCGGTAGCTGGCGATCAGGCCGAACACGGCCACGGCAATCGTCGCGCCGGCCACCAGTTCCACGCCCAGCGGCTTGTGCACGATCAGCACGGCGCCGAGGATTTCACCCAACAAAATGCCGACAAACGTGCCCATCTCGATCAGGCCATTGCCGCCGACCAGTTCCTCGGGTTTCAGTTGCTGCGGCAGGTAGGCATACTTGACGGGGCCGAACAGGGTCGAATGCACGCCCATGCCGACGACGGCGGCCACCAGCAGCCACAGGGTATGCGTCATCCAGCCCGCGGCGGCCACGGCCATGATGGCCAGTTCCATCCACTTCACGAAACGGGCCAGGCCCGCCTTTTCGAACTTGTCGGCCAACTGGCCCGCCGTGGCCGAGAACACGACGTAGGGCAGGATGAACAGGCCGGGAATCAAATTGGTGATGGTGGACGGGTCGAGCGTGGTCCAGCTCAGCGCATCGTAGGCGAGGATCACCATCAGGGCCGTCTTGAACAGATTGTCGTTGAAGGCGCCAAAGAACTGGGTCCAGAAGAAGGGCCCGAAACGGCGCTGCGACAATAAGGAAAACTGGCTGCTTTGACTCATGGCATGGGGAACCGGCAATTAAGGAATTGCTAAAATACAGCACTATCTTGCGCACGACAATCTGATTGTCGTCATCTTGCTTGGCGTCAATACGGAAAGCGCCGCACCGCGCCATGCTGGCCCGGCACCTGACTCCTTTCCCCTGCACAACAAAAATCGCCCATTTCTTGATAATAAGGTAATGTGCGCATACTGCGGGGTCTTCGTCCCGCCTCTCCAGGAAAGCTGACCCATGTTTGGATTGATAACGCTGTTCATCCTTGGCTTGCTGATCACCGCCTTCGTGCAGGTGCTGCAATACCGCAGGAAAGTAGCCGATCTGGAATTGCTGACGGCGCGCCTGCGCAAGGAGGTCGACGGCATCCAGCAGCGCCTGCTGACCTTGGAAGGCCAGGACGTAGCGCCAGCTGCCTCACCTGCCGTGCCCGCAGCCGTAGTGCCAGTAGCAGTGCCGACTCCTGTTCCGGTTCCTGTTTTCGCGCCTGCGCCGCAAGCGGCCGTGATCGAGCCGGTCGAACTGGCAAAGGCAGCGCCAGCCGCTCCCGTGCCGCCCAAGCCATCGCCTCCCACTCCGCCGGCTCCCGCCAAACCTGCCCCTGCAGCCCCCAACACGCCATCCTGGATCGCGCACCCCGATGGCCTCGTTGCCAAGGCGAAGAACTGGCTGTTCACGGGCAACCTGGTCGCCAAGCTGGGCTTGCTGATCCTGTTCCTCGGCGTCAGCTTCCTGCTCAAATACGTGTCGGCGCAGATCACCGTGCCCATCGAACTGCGCCTGGCCGGCATCGCGCTGGCCGATATCGCCCTGCTGGTCTGGGCCTGGCGCATCCGCATCAAACGCCCCGGCATCAGCTTGCCGCTGCAGGGCACGGCGCTGGCGATATTGATGCTGGTGACGTTTGGCGCCTTCCGCCTGTATGAACTGATCCCGGCCGGCCTCGCGTTTGCCGTGCTGTTCGTGCTGACGGCGTTCACGTGTTTGCTGGCCGTGCTGCAAAACGCCGTCTGGCTGGCCGTCTTCGGCATCGTCGGCGGCTTTGCCGTGCCCCTGCTCGTATCGACGGGCAGCGGCAACCATATCGGCCTGTTCAGCTATTACGCGCTGCTCAACGCGGGCGTCTTTGCCATCGCCCTGAAACGCGCCTGGCGCGTCCTGAATGTGCTCAGTTTTGGCTTTACCTTCGTCGTCGCCACCACCTGGGGCTTGCTGCGCTACATGCCCGAACACTATCTGTCGACGCAACTGTTTTTGATCCTGTTCGTGCTGTTCTACATCGGCATTGCCATTGCCTACTGCGCGCGCCAGGCGCCGCGCTTGAAACACTATGTGGATGGCACCCTCGTGTTCGGCACGCCGTTGGCGGCGATGGGCCTGCAATACGGCCTGGTCTGGCGCTTTGAATTTGGCCTGGCATTTTCCGCGCTGGTTGCCGGCTTGACCTACACGGGCCTGGCCGTGGCCCTGTGGCGCAGGAACGGCTTCAAACTGCTGGCCGAAGCCTTCCTCGCGCTGGGCATCGTCTTCGGCACCCTGGCCATCCCGTTCGCCCTTGATGGCCGCTGGACGTCCGCCGCCTGGGCGCTGGAAGGCGCGGGCATCGTCTGGGTCGGCTTGCGCCAGCGCCAGACCCTGGCCTGGGCTTTCGGCCTGCTGGTGCAGGCGGGCGCATGGATCTCCTTCCTGTTCATCCTGCAGGGACTTGATGCGGCTAGGGCCATCCAGGCCAACCTCTGGCTCGGCTGCCTGCTGCTGGCCGCCGCCGCGCTGGTGATGGCCTACAATTTCCGCCGCCACGCCAGCCACTTGCATCCGGAGTTCATGCGCAGCCTGTCCGTGCTGTTCCTGACGGCCGCCACGGCCTGGCTGCTGGGCGGCGTGTGGAATGAAATCCTGCTGCGCACGGATGCCGCCACGCAACTGAACCTGCTCACCGTCAGCGCGCTGGCGGTGGCAGCCCTGCTGGCGGCGCTGGCGCGGCGCGAACAATGGCATGCGCCGCGCGCGCTGCTGCTGACCGTGCAGGTGCTGGCCGGCATGGTCATGCTCAGCCGCGCCAGCTGGGCCTGGGACCAGCACCCGGCCAGCCTGTTCGACGGCTCCCTCCTTAGCGCCCTGCTGCTGGGCGCCGCCGCCTTTGCCAGCGCCCGCTTCCTTGCGCTGCGCGCGCGCGGCGGCGACGAGCTGCTGGCGCTGGCAGCGCGGCCATTGCTGGTCTGGAGCGGCTTGCTGTGGTTTGCCGCCATCCTCGTGCCATTCACCAGCTGGCTGCTGCGCCTGATCGACGGCGACCTGAGCATGCAGCCGCACGCGGGTGAGCACTGGCTGGCGCTGTACCTGATCGCCGTGTCCGTCACGACACCCGTGTTCGCCATTCTGGCGCGGCGCCTCGATTGGCCGCAGCTGCGCTGGTTCAGCGTGGCCACCTGGCTGGGCCTGGGCATGTGGAGCACCAATCTGCTGCTGGCGCTGTACTTGCGCGATTACCTGCCGACGGGCTTGAGCTGGCTGGCGCTGGCCAGCGCCCTGGCGGCTGGCGAATACCTGCTGCGTGCCTGGCCGCAAGCCGGCTGGCAACTCGACGTGCGTGCGCTGCGCCTCTTGCATACTTTGCGCACGGCCGCGCCATGGCTGATGCTGTGGCCCGTGGGCGCCATGCATGTCAACGCCTGGCTGGCACAGCATGAAGATAGCGTCAGCCCCGCCTGGTCCCGCTACTTGCCGGCCTGGGCCATGATGCTGGTACTGGCCTGGCTGATCCGCCGCTGCCGCGCTGGCGCCTGGCCGGTGGCGCCGATTGCCGAGTGGTACCAGCGCACCTTGATACCGCTGGGCGCGCTCTGGTCGCTGCTGCTGATCGCCGCGTGGAATATCTTCGACGATGGCGCCATGGCGCCGCTGCCCTACTTGCCGCTGCTCAATCCGCTGGACTTGAGCACGGGCTTTGCCGTGCTGCTGGCCATTGCCAGCTACCGTCTGCTGCCGGCGAAGCAGTTGCCGCTGCCCGCCCTGTGGCAGGCGCGCTTGCCCGTCGTGGCCGCGTGCTTGCTGTATGTGTGGTTCAACCTGATGCTGCTGCGCACGGTGTCGCACTACCTGGGCGTTCCCTACACCTTTGACGCCATGCTGGCCTCGCAGTTCGTGCAAGCGATGCTGTCGCTCGTGTGGAGCGTCACGGCACTGCTGCTGATGCGCCACGCGGCGCGCCAGCAGCGGCGCCAGCAATGGAGCATGGGCGCCGTACTGCTGGGCTTGGTTGTCGTGAAACTGTTCCTGATCGACCTGTCCAACGTGGGCGGCATCGAACGCATCATCTCCTTTGTGGGCGTCGGCTTGCTGATGGTCTTGATCGGCTACCTGGCGCCCTTCCCCAAGGCTGCCGCACCAGCGCCAGCAGAACCGCAACAAGGAGCAGCATGAAAACCACCACACTCATGTTCGGCATCGTGTTGATGGCAGGCGCCGCGCTGGCCGCGCCGCCCCAGGACCGGCCACAGGACTATCGCTGGAGCATCGCGTTGACGCCGCAGCCCGGTGCCGGCCTGAGCCGCATAAGCGTCCCAACCGACGTGTACCTGCATGCGCGCTCGGCCAGCCTGGCCGACATGCGCCTGTTCGACAGTACCGGCAAGCCGCTGGCCTTCGCCCTGACGGCCCCGCCCGCGCAATCGCGCACGCAGCGCGACACGCTTGCCATGCGCATCTTTCCCGTCACCGGCAAAAACATCGGCTACTACGAACTGGACAACGTGGATATCCGTACCGGCAATGACGGCCGCCTGCTGTCCGTCACGGCGCGTGGCGGCAGTAAGCCCGATGCGGCGCCAGGCTTGCAAGGGCTGATCCTCGATGCAGGCCCACCGGCCAAGGACAGCCGCATCGGCGCCCTGCACTTTACCTTGCCGGCAGGAACCGATAACTACAACGCGCAAGTACTGCTGGAAGTAAGCGACGACCTGAAGCAATGGGATGCCATCGCCACCACTACCCTGAATTGGCTGCGCAACAGCGACACGCAAACCCTGGCCAATGATCGCATCGAATTCGCGCCGCGTGCTTTCCATTATGCGAGGCTGAGCTGGCAGTACGGCGATCCCATCACTTTCGCAGGCATCGCCGCGCAGCAGGTCAGTGTCACGGCCGTTGCCTCGCCCCGCGCCACCATCACATTGAAAGGGACGACGGGCAAGAGCGTCGACGAGCGCCTGTATGCCACGCCGATCGCCATTCCCGCCGACAGCATCGGCTTGCAGCTGGCTGAGGGAAACACGTCCATGCCCGTCACCCTGGGCGTGTATCGTCCTGCAAGCGAGGCGCCGCGCCAGCGTCTGCATCTGGGCCAGCGAGCACGCGCCACGCAGGCCGCCGACTTCGAACCACTGCTCAACACGACGTTCTATCGTATCAACATGGATGGCAAGGAACGGGTCTCCGGCGACTTGGCCATGCCCGTCGTGCAAACGGCGCAATGGGTGCTGCGGCCGCAATATCACAGCGGCACGAACCCGAACATCAACTCCGTCTTGCGCCTGGGCTGGACACCGGCAAGTCTGGTGTTCCTGGCCAGCGGCAAGGGGCCGTATCAACTGGTCTTCGGCAGGAATGGCGCAACGCCGGCAGCGCTGCCGCTGTCGCAGGTCGCGCCCGGCTTCACGCAGGAGGAATTGCTGGCACTGCCTGTCGCCACGGCGGCCAGGGTGGTGGCGCTGACCAGCGACGCTCCCATCGAGAAGACGCCGGATGGCGCAGGCCTGCGCCTGGCAGCACTATGGGCAGCCCTGCTGCTGGGCGTGGCCGTGCTGGGCTTTTTTGCCTGGCGTTTGCTGTCGCAGATGAAAGAGGAACAAGGCAGTACCGACAAGCAGGAACATTAGCCGCAACCTTAGCCACTTGCGCGCTGCACTCGCCGGCTCACTGCCGCAACAGCGCCTTGAACGTCTGCGGCATCCAGGGACGCGCCGCCAGCATGAAGCTGATGGCAAGGCGCTCGTCGCCAGGCAGGCGCGCGTCTTCCTGGTGTTGCTGCGAAAATTCCACCGCGACTTGTTTCAAGCGTTCCAGCAAGGCCGCCGTGGATTTTTTCGACAGCATCACGTTCACCAGGCGCAGCAATTCCGTCTCGCCATCGAACTGCGAATTCAAATAGTCGCCATAGGCTTCCTTTTTGAAATACGTGTGGATGGGACCATTCGGTATCCACGCAAACGTGCGCGCCACCAGCAGTTTGACCCGGTTATTCGGCAGCAGTTCCAGAAAACCGATCTTGTCGAGGCGCAGCAGGTATTTCACGGCTTGCGCTTCGCTGATGTCGTAGATGGCGACGATCTGTTCCAGCGGCAGCAGGTTCAGGGCGGAGACGGCCACCACGAACAGCCGGGTATCCTCGATGATTTCCTTTTCCTGCGCATAGGTCAGCCCCGTGATCAGGGTGGGCGTGGCCAGGGCTGACTGCACGGCCAGCGCCAGCTGCTGGAAATCGCTGCCGATGGCCACCAGGATCTGGTCCAGTCGCTGCAGGGTAAATTGCTTCTGCGAAAACATCCGCTTGACGCTGGCTTCGGACACGCCGATGCGCTGGGCCAGCTCGGCATACGTGACGGAACGCGCTTTCAACAGGCGTTTCAGGGCTTCGATCAAGGCGTGGGTTTGAGGCATGCACTTCCTTTATAAAAATAGCATCGGTTCTGGCGGCAAAAAAGTAGCGCAATACGCTACCTGCGGTATGCCTTCCTGCTACGAGTAGCGTATTCATTGACCAATTGCCCACAGTCTACAATGATGGCGTTGCCACTTGGCACACTTGAAGGAGAAACACATGAAACGCCTGCTGCCCCTCTGCCTGTCCCTGTCGCTGTTGACGCTCTCCATGGCCGCTCCCGGCCTGGTCCACGCCGCCGCCTCCGAGAACCTGTCGAAAGGCTCGCAAAACCTCAGCGACGGTTCCGCCGTCGTCGTCGCCGGTTCCATGTCGATGCTGGTCGCCTCCGGCCAGGTGGTCGTTGCCAGCGTGGAAACGGTAGGCGAAGGCATCGTCATCGTGCTCAAGGGCGCCTCCGAAGCGGGCGGCGCCTCCATCCAGATGAGCGGGCAAGCGGCCAGGGGCCTGTCCTTGGCGGCCGGCACCGTGGTCAATGTGGTGGCGCTGTCCACCGGCCAAATGCTGGTTCTGTCCGGCAAGGCCATCGCCTTCATCCCGAACGAACTGGGCAAGGCGCTGCTGCACCACTCCAAAGTGTAACCACCAATGAAGAACGGACATCCCATGAAACAGTTGCTCGCCACCGCCCTGCTGTGCGCCGCCGCCATCTCGCCGCTGGCCCAGGCCGCCAACTCCGATACCACCAACGCCTCCGACAACGCCAGCATGGCGTCGGCCATCGTACTGGTCGGCTCCATGTCGGCGCTGGCCGCCGCCGGTGAAATCGTCATCGACAAGGTGGAAGACGTGGCCGACGGCAGCGTCCTGGTGCTGAAAAGCACGGCGAAAGGCGCGTCCTCCGCAGCCACGGCCTCCGTCAAGCTGAGTCAGAAAGCCACGCAAGGCCTGTCGCTGGCGGCCGGCACGGTCGTCAATGTCGTGGCCGTCTCGACGGGCCACATGCTGGTGCTGTCGGGCAAAGCCATCGCCTATGTGCCGAATGCGGCCGGCCAGGCCATCCTCCACCATTCGAAAGCGTGAATCCCATGAAACGCCTGACCGTGATGATCATCAGCCTGGCCCTGGCCGGCGCCGCCCATGCGGGACGCTCGTGCGAGGACAAGCCAACGGATGCGAGCACCCTCGTCAAATCGATGGACCTGGCGCAAAAGACCTTGCAGGCGCTCGACGCCTCGGGTGCGCAAGTGGCGCTGGTGGCGCGCGCCGGGCAAGACCTGTCGAAGTACAACTTGCGCTATTCGCACATGGCGCTGGCCTGGCGCGACCACCCGAAGGGCCGCTGGCTGGTGGTGCATGAACTCAATGAATGCGGCACGGCGCAATCGTCGCTGTACAACGAAGGCTTGGGCAATTTCTTCATGGATGATGTGTTCATGTATGAAACGCTGATCCTGGTTCCCGGTCAGGATACGCAGCAGCAACTAGTGCGCCTGCTGACGAGCAACACGCCCAAGCGCCTGCATGAGCCGCACTACAATATGCTGGCCTACCCGTTTTCCACCAAGTACCAGAATTCGAACCAGTGGGTGCTGGAAACCCTGGCCGCTGCCAGCAACGAGCCGGGCAAGATCGAAACGCGCGCCGAAGCGCAAACCTGGCTGCGCAGCGCCAGCTACGCGCCGCAAACGCTGAGCATCCCCGCCGCCACGCGCCTGGGCGCGCGCATGTTCCGCGCGAATATCGCCTTCGACGATCACCCGTTCGAGCGCCGCATGACGCGCCAGATCGATGTCGTCACCGTCGACTCCATCGTGCGCTTCGTGCGCCAGCGCGAGCCGAAAGCACAGGAAATCGTCGTGCGGGGGAATTGAGAACGCGGCAGCACGGATGAGGTGGTCAAGGTGGCCACCTCGTCACCGTTAAAACACCCAGAGCTTATCGGCCGGCATGTGCAGCCAGTACTTGCCCGCTTCGAGCTTGTGGCGCGAATAGGCGCGCAGGCTGATGTTCTCGGCGCCGCCGCGCTCGAACAGGCATTCCCAGCGGTCGCCCAAATACATGCACGTCAGCAGCGGCAGCTCGATGGCGTTGTCGACCTGCGTGGCGCTGATCTTCACTTCCTCGACGCGTATCATGGTCGTCACTTCCGTGCCCACGTTGGCGCCGCGCGCCACGCCCTGCATGGAGGCGCCGTCGACCAGCAGGCGCACCTGGTTGCCTTCGCGCTGCACCACCTTGCCGGGCAGGCGGTTGTTACTGCCCATGAATTCGGCCGTAAACAGGGTGTCCGGCGTTTCATACATGCTTTGCGGCGTGCCCTGCTGCTCGATCTTGCCGTTATTGAGCAGCAAAATACGGTCGGAAATGGCCATCGCTTCGCCCTGGTCATGCGTCACCATCAGGGCCGACAGGCCCAGGCGCACGATCAATTCGCGCAAGAAGGCGCGCGCTTCCTCGCGCAGCTTGGCGTCCAGGTTCGACAGCGGCTCGTCGAGCAGGATCACGGGCGGGTTGTACACCAGGGCGCGTGCGATCGCCACGCGCTGCTGCTGGCCGCCGGACAGCTGGTGCGGATAGCGCTCGCCCAGGTGGCCCAGGCCCAGTTGCGTCAATACTTCCTTGATGCGCGCGGCGATTTCCGTACTGCCCATCTTGCGCAGTTTGAGGCCGTAGGCGACGTTGTCGAACACGGTCTTGTGCGGCCACAGCGCGTACGACTGGAACACCAGTCCCAGGTTGCGGTGCTCGGCCGGCATCTCGAAATGCTTCGCGCCGTCGAAGACATTGCGCTCGCCGATCTGGATCGTGCCCGCCTTCGGGCTTTCCAGCCCGGCGACGGCGCGCAGCAAGGTGGTCTTGCCGCTGCCCGAAGGCCCCAGCAGGGCGACCACTTCGCCTTTTTTCAGGTGCATCGAGACACCCTTCAGGATCTGGTTGGCGGAGGCGCCGGTGCCGTAGTCCAGGTACAGCTCATTGACGGTCAATTCATTCATGATGTGGTCTCAGTCTTTGTATTTAGTTATGCGGCTCAGTTGTGTAACTTGAC
This sequence comes from Janthinobacterium sp. KBS0711, assembly GCF_000988085.1. NCBI lineage: Bacteria > Pseudomonadati > Pseudomonadota > Betaproteobacteria > Burkholderiales > Oxalobacteraceae > Janthinobacterium > Janthinobacterium sp. KBS0711. The sequence goes on from NZ_LBCO01000035.1 coordinate 189,279, forward strand.
GCCGAAGCGCAGCGCGATGCCCAGGCCGATGGCCACCAGGGTGATATTGATGAAGGACAGCGCCGCCACCAGATCGGTCGAGCCACCCGCCCACAGCGATACCAGCATGGCGCCGATCACTTCCGTGCCCGGCGAAAGCAGGTACACGCCCGTCGAATATTCGCGCTCGAAGATCAGAAACACCATCAGCCACGCGCCCAGCAAGCCGTATTTGATCAGTGGCAGGGTGACGTCGCGCGTCACCTGGCCGCGGTTGGCGCCGACGGCGCGCGCCGCCTCTTCCAGTTCCGGGGCCACTTGCAGCAGCGCTGTGGAAATCAGACGCATGCCGTAGGCCATCCACACCACCGAATACGCGAGCCACAGGGCGAAGATCGTCGAGCGCAGTTCGCGCAGCACGGGGATCACATGGCCGCTCAGCCACAGGGCCACGCCGTTGTCCATGCCTTTCAATATGCCGTCGAGCCAGGCCGGCACGAACAGGAACACCCACAGGAACGACAGGCCAGCCAGCAGGCCCGGTACGGCGCGCGGCACCAGCACGCTGTAATCGAGCAGGCGCGTGATGCCGTCCTGCTTGCGGTGCATGGCCAGCGCGATGAAGCTGTAGCAGCCGACGGCCAGCGCGCCGCCGACGACGCCGATCAGGATGGTGTTGACGATGCCGCGCACCAGCGATGGCTGGTCGAAGATATCGCGGAAATGCTGCAATGTCAGCACGTCGGCCAGGTGCACGCCCTCGCCCCAGTACTGCACGAAGGAGCGCAGCACGATGCCGCTCAAAGGCAGGATGATGGTGAAGATCAGCCAGCCTGCCAGCAAGGCAAACGCCAGCCACTTCCAGCGGCCCAGCGGCATGGCCTTGCTGCGCGCGCCCTTGCCCTTGATCGACACATACTTGTTGGCGGACTTGAGCAGCCAGCGCTGTATCATTACCAGCGGCATGGTCACCATCACCAGGCAGACGGCGACGGCGGCCATCAGGTGGTACGACGGCGTGCCCAGTTTATTCGTCAGCTTGTACAGATAGGTCGGCAGCACCAGGTGGCCTTCCGGATCGCCGAGCACCAGCACCAGGCCGAATACCTCGAAGCCGAGGAAGAACACCAGCACGCCCGCATACGCCAGCGCCGGCATGATCATCGGCAGCGACACGTTGAGCATGACCTGCACCGGCGAAGCGCCGGCCACGCGGGCCGCTTCCTCCACGTCCGAGCCCAGGCTTTTCAGCGCTGACGAGGCATACAGGTAGACGTGCGGCACGTGTGTCAGGCCGGCAATGATGACGATGCTGGTGAAGGAATAAATATTCCAGGGCACGAAGCCGAACAGCTCCTTGGCCCAGATCGAGTAAAAGCCCACTGGCCCCATCGACACGACGTAGCCAAAGCCCATCACCATCGGCGAGACAAAAATCGGCACCAGCAGCATCGGCGCCACCCAGCCGCGGCCCGGCAAATCCGTGCGCACCATCAGGAAGGCCAGCATGCCGCCCAGCGGCACGGCGATGACGGTCAGGCCGCAGGCGAGCATCAGGCCATTCTTGAAGGCCATCGAGAAATCGGGATCATCGAAGATGAAACGGTAGGAATCAAAGCCGAATTCGCGCACCGGCATGAAAAACGGCGCGTTCAAAAAGCTCTGGTAAAAAATCAGGAACAGCGGCAGGAAAATGGCGACCATGGTGATCGCCACGACCACGCCGCGCGGCCAGTTCAGGCGCGACAAGGGAGAGCGCGACCGTGCAGGCAGCGGCAAGATAGCAGTTTGCATGATGAATCCAATGAATGAAGGGTACGGCATCCGTCCGCGGGCACGCGCCTGCGGACGGCCAGGACGGCATTATTTTTTGCCGGCTGTTTCTTTCCATTGCTTCAAGAAGGCCATGCGCTTGGCTGGCCCCAGGAATTGCAGGATGATCGGGTGCACCGGCACCGGCTTGATGTTGGCCGCGCCGATTTCCTTGATCAGGTCCGCCGAGGTGGTCTCGCCCGTGACGTCGGCGCGAATCGCGTACAGCTTGGCGCCGTTCGCGATGATGGTCTGGCCGCGGTGCGACAGGATGTAGTCGAGCCACAGCTTGCTGGCGTTGACGTTCTTCGCGTTCTTGTTGATGAACTGCACGCGCGACAGGATCAGGGTGTAATCCTTGGGGAGCACCACGCCGATCGACGGGTCGGTCTTGGCGCGCACCAGGGCGTAGGAGCCCAGCACGTTGTAGCCGATCAGGTTTTCACCCGACGAAATGCGTTCCATCATGGTGCCCGTCGACGACTGCACGCGCACCTTGGCTGTGCCAAACGCGTTTTGCAGCGCCAGGAACTGCGGATATTCCTTCGCGTCCTGCGACATGAACATGAAGCCCACGCCCGACTTTTCGATGTCGTAGGTGGTGACCTTGTCCTTGAATTTCGGCGTGGCGATCAGCTTGACGAAGTCGTCGTGGTTCTTCGGCACTTCCTTCGGATCGAGCAAACGCTTGTTGTAGACGATGGCGGCAGGCTCGAACGTGGTGCCGTAAGCCTGGTCGTCCCACATGGCCCAGCCGGGGATCTTGGATGCTTCGACCGACTTGTACTTGAGCGCATAGCCATCGGAGGCCAGGCGCATCTGCAAGTCCATCGCCGACGACCACATCACGTCGGCCGTATTGCCGCCGGCGGCCACTTCGGAAATGAAGCGGTTGTACACTTCCGTCGAATTCATGTCGTTGTATTCGACCGAGATGCCCGGATACAGGGCGCTGAAATCCTTGATCAGCGGCGCGGCGGCCTTGCTGTCGGTGGCGCTGTAGATCACCACCTTGCCTTCCTTCTTGGCCGCGTCGATGATCTTCTGGTAGTCGGCCGGATAACCTGCCGGCACCTGGGCGAAAGCGGCGCCGGTGGTGCCCGCGAAAGCGGCTGCCAGGGCGATGGCGAGTATGGTCTTGGTTTGCATGGTTTGTCTCCGTCTGTGATTGTTGTATGGTTTGCTATTCGATTCAGCGCATCAGGCCCAGTTCGGCCGCCTGCCTGGAGTAGCGTTCGACTGCCTGGTTCACGTACTGCGTCAATTTGTCGCCCGTCAGCGCGAACGGATACATGCCCGATTGCGTGCGCCACTGGGCAAACTGCGGCGTGGCCATGGCACGGTCGAACGTGGCCACCCAGCGCTGGTAATCCTGCTCCGGCACTTGCGGCCCCATCCACAGGCCGCGGATGATGGGCCAGACCACGTCGATGCCCTGCTCGCGCGCCGTCGGCACGCTGGCCAGCACGCCGGGCAGGCGCTTTTCCGACAGCACCGCCAGCACGCGCGCATGGCTGTCGCCCGCGTTCAGGGTCGCTTCCGACGTATCGCCCGACATCACCTGCACGTAATTGGCCTGCATCGCCGTGAAGATCTCGCCGCCGCCTTCCAGCGCCACGAAACGCAGCACTTTCGGGTCGATGCCGGCCTGGCGCGCCACCAGCGCCATCTTCACCCAGTCCTGACTGCCGATGGTGCCGGACACGCCGATCAGCACCTTGTCGGGGTGGCGCTTGAGCGCGGCGATCAGGTCGGCCAGGCTTTTGTAGGGCGAGTCGCTGCGCACGGCGATCATGCCGTAGTCGGCGCCCAGCGCCGCCACCCAGCGCACGTCGCCCGTCTTGGCGTTGCCGAACTTGCCCTGCGCCAGGTTCAGCAGCGAGCCGCCCGAAAACACCACCAGGGTGTTGGCTTCGGCACGCCGGCGCTGCGAACCCATCGAGCGCCACGCCACCGCGCCGATGCCGCCCGGCAGATAGCTGATGCGCACCGACGAGGCGAACGGCGCTGCCGCCGCCGGATCGGGCTGCAGCAAGCCTTTCTGCGCCAGCTTGCAGGTCAGGTCCATGGCGCCGCCCGGCTTGGACGGCACCACGCAGTCGACTTCAGGCGCGGCGGCCGTTGCCAGCGCAGGCAGCAGCGCGGACAACAACAGCGACAGGAACGCGGTGCGCAGCATGGTCATGCCTTAGAAGCGGTGCTGGATGCCGGCGATCAGGCCGCGCTGCGTGTCGCCGAAACCGGCGTCGTCACGCGACAGGCTGACCAGCTGATTGTGCTTGGCCTTGGCATAGGCGCCGGCCACGTACAGGTCGGTGCGCTTGGACAGGGCATAGCGCACGCGCGCCACGTACATGATCGGGTCGGCATCGAGGTTGGCGGCCACGTTTTTCACGTCCTGGTAGTAGATCACGCCCGTCAGGGTGATGACCGGCGTGGTCTTGTAGCTGACGCCGCCCCAGTACAGGGTGCCGCGCACGTCGGCCTTGCCGGCTGCCGCAGGATCGAGCTTGTAATCGCGCGCCGCCGCCTGTACTTTCCATGGGCCGTCGTCGTACATGGCGCCCAGGTGGTACACGGTGGTCTTGTCGCGCGCGCCGCCGGCGATGCTGTTGCCGTTCACCTGTTCATACGTGGCCAGCAGGCTGACAGGCCCTGTCTTGTAGGTGACGGCCGTCGACAGCTTGGCGCTGTCCGAGGTGCCCGTCGACTGTTCGCCGAAGCCGTACGATGCGCCATAACTGAAATCGCCCGTCTTGCCCGAGTACTTGACCATGTTGTCGAAGGCCGTCGTCATGCCGTATTTGCTCGGGCCCGTCGCGTTAGCCGAGGTGGCCCACGAGTAGAACGGCGCATAGGCCATCGGATCGAACGGCAGCACGAAGTCGTACACGGTGGTGAACGAGCGTCCCAGCACGACACGGCCAAACGCGCCTTCCAGGCCCACGTTGGCCTGGCGCTTGAACAGCGCGCCGTCGGCCGCGCCCGTGTCGACGAGGATGCCGCCTTCCAGATTGAACACGGCTTTCAGGCCGCCGCCCAGGTCTTCGCTGCCCAGGATGCCCCAGCGCGACGTGTTCATGCCGCCGGAGCTCACTTGCGTCATCGAGCTTTTGTTCGGGCCGGCGTTGCTGGTGTTGCTGATGCCGGCGTCAAGACGGCCGTACAGGGTGACGTTCGACTGGGCGTGGGCGCTGCCGGCTGCGGCGAGTACCGCCATGGCGGCCAGCGAGAATGCAGTTTTCTTCATGTAGAGTGTCTCCCTTAGATATAGTTATTAGTGATATGCCTGATCAATTTCATGAATCAGGATCACACTATATGATCGCGATCCTTTCAATTCGCTTTCAGACTGACAGGTGTCGTCCATCAGCCACAGGCCATACCAACAAATTCATTGCGGCCCCTGTCGGCGGCGTGCCGACAGGCTTACACTGCATCAATTCAAACGAATGGCGGAGACCATGCGCATATTATTAGTGGAAGACCATCTGGAACTGTCGCACTGGCTGGCAAAGGCCCTGCGCGACGCGCACCTGACGGTGGAGACCGCCCACAACGGCGCCGATGCCGACGCCCTGCTGCATACGCAGGAATACTCCTTGGTGCTGCTCGACCTCTCCCTGCCAAAGATGGACGGCCTGGACGTGCTGCGCCGCCTGCGCGCGCGCGGCGGCACGCGCGGCAAGACTCCCGTCATGATACTCACGGCGCGCGGCGGCCTCGATGAAAAAGTACAAGGCCTGAACCTGGGCGCGGACGACTACATGGCCAAGCCGTTCGAACTGGCCGAACTGGAAGCGCGCGTAAAAGCCCTGCTGCGCCGCAGCCAGGGCAACGAAGCGCTCGTGCACACCTGCGGCGCCCTCAGTTTCGACACCGTCACGCGCATGTTCAGCTATGCCGGCGCCCCTTTCCCCCTGACGCCGCGCGAACACGCCGTGCTCGAAGCGCTGATCACGCGCTCGGGGCGCGCCGTGTCGAAGGAAAAGCTGTTCGACGAAGTCTTCGCGCTGGCCGACGACGCCAACCTGGACGCCATCGAACTGTATATCCACCGCGTGCGCAAAAAACTGGAAAACGGGGTGGAAAGCGGTTCGCCCGACGGCGCCGTCATCACCACCTTGCGCGGCATCGGTTACCTGCTGCAGCCGCGCAGCGCGATGGCGCCGGCCGCGTCGAAATGACCGTGCGCACCGCACGCACGCCCCTGTTCGAGCGCCTGCGCCGGCGCTGGGCGCAGGGCAGGCCGCTGGGCAGCCTGCGCAGCCAGCTGCTGCGCTGGCTGCTCATCCCGCTGGTGATGCTGGTGCTGCTCGATGCCGTTTTTGTCTACCGCAACGCGCTCGACGCGGCCGACATGGCCTACGACCGCTCCTTGCTGGCATCGACGCGGGCGCTGGCCGAGCGCGTCTCCATCGTCAACGGCAAGGTGGTGGCCGAAGTGCCCTACGTGGCGCTCGACAGCTTCGAGACCGACACCCTGGGCCGCATCTACTACAAGGTGACGGGCATCAACGGGGAACTGGTGTCGGGCTATGCCGACTTGCCGCCCGTGCCGAAAAACGTGCCCCGCTCGCAGAATTATCCGGCCCTGGTGCGCTTTTACCACGCCGACTACCACGGCAAGCCGATCCGCATCGCCGCCCTGCTGCAGCCCGTGTATGACGACTCGATGCGCGGCATTACCCTGATCCAGGTGGCCGAGACGCTGGACGCGCGGCGCGGCCTGTCGAACCAGATCCTGTTCGATACCCTGATCTGGCAGGCGGCGATGATACTGGTGATGGGCGCCCTCGTGTGGTTCGCCGTGCGCCTGGTGCTGCGTCCGCTGATGCGATTGAAAACGGAAGTCGAGACGCGCACCCTGTCCGACCTGTCCGACGTCGATCCCACGCTGGTGCACAAGGAAATGCGTCCGCTGGTGAGCGCCATGAATGGCTCCATGTCGCGCCTGCAGCAGCTGATCGCCAGCCAGCGCCGCTTCATCGCCGACGCCTCGCACCAGCTGCGCACGCCGTTGACGGTGCTGAAAACCCAGGCCGAACTGGCCATGCGCGAATGCGACCGCCAGGCGGGTACGCCGCCGGATATCGCCGCCCTGCGCGACATCGTGCGCTCGATCGCCGTCACCACCGACTCGACCGTGCTGCTGGCCAACCGCCTGCTGACCCTGGCGCGCATCGAGCATGGCGGCGAGAACCTGGCGATGGACACCGTACCCTTGCGCGACGTGGCGCAGCAGGTGGGGCTGGAAATGGCGATGGCCGCCGTCGGCAAAAATATCGATCTGTCGCTGGAAGCGCCGGACGAAGCGCCCGTGCATGGCCAGGCCCTGCTGCTGCATGAACTGGTGGCCAACCTGGTCGACAACGCCCTGCGCTACACGCCACCGGGCGGCAGCGTGATCCTGCGCGCGCGCGCGGGCGGCCCTGGAAACGAAACGCTGCTGGAAGTGGAAGACAGCGGCGCCGGCATCCCGCCATCCGAGCACGAACGCGTCTTCACGCCGTTCTACCGCGTCGGCGCGGCGCTGGAAAGCAATCCTGGCGGCGCCGGCCTGGGCCTGGCCATCGTGCGCGACATCGCGGCCCTGCACGGCGCCCGGCTGGAACTGGCGACAGCCGCGAATGGTCATGGATTGAAAGTCGGTGTGTATTTCGCCCCGGCGCCAGTCGATGCTAAGATCGCGTCCTGAGATTTTAAGGAAGGCAGCGCCATGATGACCAAAGAAGATGTGACCGAACTGTTTGCCAATATCGCCGAGAACGCGCCGTGGGACCTGTCCCAGCCGCTGCTGTGGGGCTATTACTTCACCAACCCGACCTCCGAACCGCTGGAGCAGGCCGCCACCCTGCTGGCGCTGCAGGGCTACCGCCCCGTGGAACTGTACCAGCCGGAACTCGACGATCCGGCGGCACCGCCCGTGTGGGTGCTGCACGTGGAAAAGGCCGAAGTGCATGGCGTCGACAGCCTGCACGCGCGCAATGGCGAACTGATGGCGTTTGCGCAGGACAACCTGCTGGCCAGCTATGACGGCATGGACGTGGGCCCGGTCGCCGCGCCTTGAGCGGTGTAGGCGTAGATCGAATTGGGTCCGAAGGGCCGTAATCCGACAGCACCATCGGCCATGCCAACAATGTCGTCGGATTACGTGCGGCCTTGCCGCACTAATCCGACCTACTGTCCATGACCACATGGGCGTGGGCGCCGTAATCCGGCAACATCACGCATAAAAAAACGGCGCCCGCGGGCGCCGTTTTGCATGGTTCGCTGAAAAAATCAGCTGAGGTTTTCCAGGCGGATCTTGGTGACCGTGCCCACCACGCTGTTCAACGCTTCCATCTTCTCGATGGCGGCCGTGACGTTCTTTTCCTGCGTCTGGTGCGTCAGCATGATGATGTCCGTATGCGTCTCGCCCTCGGCCGGCTCTTTTTGCAGCATGGCGTCGATCGAGATGCCGCGTTCGGCCAGGATGCGCGTGAGGTCGGCCAGCACGCCCGGCTGGTCGGCCACGTGCATGCGCAGGTAGTAGCTGGTGGTGATTTCCGACATCGGCAGGATCGCGATATCGGTCATCGCGTTCGGCTGGAACGCCAGGTGCGGCACGCGGTGTTCCGGGTCGGCCGTGGCCAGGCGGGTGATGTCGACCAGGTCGGCGATCACCGACGAAGCGGTCGGCTCGGCGCCCGCTCCGCGGCCCGAGTACAGGCTGGCGCCGACGGCGTCGCCATGCACCAGCACGGCGTTCATGGCGCCTTCCACGTTGGCGATCAGGCGCTTGGCCGGGATCAGGGTCGGATGCACGCGCAGCTCGATGCCTTCCACGCCGTTGACGGTGGCGCGCTTGGTGATGCCCAGCAGCTTGATGCGGTAGCCCAGTTGCTCGGCGTAGCGGATGTCGACGGCATTGAGGTTGCTGATGCCTTCCACGTAGGCCTTGTCGAACTGCACCGGGATGCCGAAGGCGATGGCCGACATGATGGTGGCCTTGTGCGCGGCGTCGACGCCTTCGATGTCGAAGGTGGGGTCGGCTTCCGCGTAGCCCAGTTCCTGCGCCTGTTTCAGCACGGTGGCGAAATCGAGGCCCTTGTCGCGCATTTCGGACAGGATGAAATTGGTGGTGCCGTTGATGATGCCGGCGATCCATTCGATGCGGTTGGCCGTCAAGCCTTCGCGCAACGCCTTGATGATGGGGATGCCGCCGGCGACGGCCGCTTCGAAGGCCACCATCACGCCCTTGTCCTGGGCGGCGGCGAAGATTTCGTTGCCGTGCACGGCCAGCAGGGCCTTGTTGGCCGTGACCACGTGCTTGCCGTTGGCGATCGCTTGCATCACCAGGGTTTTCGACAGGTCGTAGCCGCCGATCAGTTCGACGACGATGTCGATCTCGGGATCGTTGACGATCAGGTGCGGGTCGTTGACGACCTTGCAGCCGCCGGCGACGAGCGCTTCGGCGCGTGCCACGTCGCGCACGGCGACGGCGACGACTTCAATGCCGCGGCCAGCGCGGCGCTTGATTTCTTCCTGGTTGCGTTTCAGGACGCTGAACGTGCCGTAACCGACATTGCCCAGGCCCAGCAGGCCGATCTTGATGGATTTCATAGTTGTGCTTGACTGCTCATAAGTGGCGCTCCCTAGGGCGGCGCCAGGTTGATCGAGATTGCTGCTGGCTGGTTCAGCCCCGGCCGTGACGCTTGCGATAGCCTTCGAGGAAACGCGCAATGCGCCCCATGGCCTCGGTCAGGTCATCGGAATTGGGCAGGAAGACGACGCGAAAATGGTCGGGCGCGATCCAGTTGAAGCCCGTGCCCTGCACGATCAGGACCTTCGCTTCGGCCAGTAATTCATAGGCAAACTGCTGGTCGTCGGCGATCGGGTAGATCTCCGGGTCCAGGCGCGGGAACATGTACAGCGCGGCCTTCGGCTTGACACAGGTGACGCCCGGAATATCGGTCAGCAGCTTGTGCGCCAGGTCGCGCTGTTTCAACAGGCGCCCGCCGGGCCCCACCAGGTCTTGTATGCTCTGGTAGCCGCCAAGCGCCGTCTGGATGGCAAACTGCCCCGGCGCGTTGGCGCATAGCCGCATCGAGGCCAGCATGTTGAGGCCCTCGATGTAATCTTTTGCGTGGCGCTTTTCGCCCGAGACCACCATCCAGCCGGAACGGTAGCCGCAGGAGCGGTAATTCTTCGATAGGCCGTTCATGGTAATGAACAGCACGTCGTCGGCCAGCGAGGCGATCGACACGTGCTCGGCTTCGTCGTACAGCACCTTGTCGTAGATCTCGTCGGCGAAAATGATCAATTGGTGCTGGCGCGCCAGTTCGACGATCTGCAGCAGCACGGAAACCGGGTACAGCGCGCCCGTGGGATTGTTCGGGTTGATGACGACGATGGCCTTGGTCTGCGGCGTGATCTTGCGGCGCATGTCCTCGATGTCGGGATACCACTCGTTCTGCTCGTCGCACACATAGTGCACGGGATTGCCGCCCGACAGGCTGACGGCGGCCGTCCACAGCGGGTAATCGGGCGCCGGCACCAGCACTTCGTCGCCACTGTTGAGCAACGCATTCATCGACATGACGATCAGTTCGGAAGCGCCGTTGCCCAGGTAAATGTCATCGATGGTCACGCCGGCGATATTCTTGCCCTGCGTGTAATGCATGACGGCCTTGCGCGGCGCGAACATGCCTTTCGAATCCGTATAGCCGGCCGCATTCTGCAGATTGAGCATCATGTCGCGCACGATCTCGTCGGGCGGATCGAAGCCGAATACGGCCAGATTGCCGATATTGAGCTTGGTGATCTTGTGGCCTTCTTCTTCCATTTGCCTGGATTTTTCCAGGACCGGGCCGCGGATGTCGTAGCAGACGTCCGCCAATTTATTCGATTTCTGAATCGGTCGCAAAATAAATCCCTGTCGTGATGCGGCGCGGTGACCAGAACTTGCAGCGTGGCCGCCGCGCCAGAACTATGAACCCGTGAAACTGCGATGCGAAAGACTGCAAGGCGAAAACAACCATTCTCGCCGAAAACAGGGCATTTTATCAAATTAAACATGGCGAACCGCAGCATTTGACGCCGATTCTGCCACGCCGGCGCCTCCGGACGGCAATCGGGCGGGCGCCATCTTCATCTTCCCTTAATCTTGCAGCATTACCATGGCGCAAGCATGCACCGCCACTGTGGCGCCGAACATTGCAATTTGGAAAGGATATTGCTTTTCAGTCGCTCTTTTCTGTCATTTATGGCATGCTTACGCCCTTGGCCGCGGCACGCAGTTTGGCCGCGCGCGTACCGATCAACCGACACGACCAGCCCCGATATCGCCATGAAACTCCACGCCAGCAGCACCCAACAATACCAGACTGTCACCGGCTATGACGAAAACGGCGTCGAGATCAATGCCCAGCCGTACAACTATAGCCTGATCGTCATGCCGGAAACACCGCCGCGGGCGTGGGAAGTCAGCAGTTTCGAAGAATTGACCGAGGCGCATTTCGCGCAAATCCTGGCCGACTCTCCCGACGTGGTCATCCTCGGCACCGGCGAGCGCCAGCGCTTCGTGCACCCGAAACTGACGGCCGCGCTGACCATGCGCCGCATCGGCGTCGAATGCATGGATAGCCAGGCCGCCTGCCGCACCTACAATATCCTCATGGGCGAAGGCCGCAAAGTCACCCTGGCACTGATCCTGGCCCCGGCCGCAGGCAAGGCCGCATGAAAATCAACGTCAACGAACTGCACTCGTCGCGGGTGCTGATGTGGTCCCTGCTGGGCATCTTCATCGTCGTCACCCTGTATGCGCTGGGCGTGCGCACCCTGGTGCCGCCCGACGAGGGCCGCTACGCCGAGATGGCGCGCGAAATGTTCGTCACGGGCGACTGGATCACCACGCGCCTGAACGGCATCAAGTACTTTGAAAAGCCGCCGCTGCAAACGTGGATGAATGCGCTGACCTTCGCCGCCTTCGGCCTGGGCGAGTGGCAGGCACGCCTGTGGACTGGCCTGTGCGGCATCATCGGCGTGTGCATGACGGCCTACGCGGGCAAGAAGGTCTTCGGCCCGCGCGTGGGGCTGTATGCCGGCCTGGTGCTCGCGTCGAGCCTGTTCTGGCTCGCTTCCGGCCAGATCAATTCGCTGGACATGGGCTTGTCGGGCATGATGACCCTCACCATGGGCAGCCTGCTGATCGCACAGCGCGACGACGCCACGGCGACCGAGCGGCGCAACTGGATGCTGGCCTGCTGGGCAGCCATGGCGCTGGCCGTGCTGGCCAAGGGCCTGATCGGCATCGTGCTGCCGGGCGCCGTGCTGGTGCTGTATTCGCTGTGCGCGCGCGACTGGCGCATCTGGACGCGTTTGCACCTGGTCAAGGGCTTGCTGGTGTTCTTTGCCATCGCCACGCCGTGGTTCGTGCTGGTCGCCCTGCGCAATCCGGAACAGCCGCATTTCTTCTTCATCCACGAGCATTTCCAGCGTTTCCTGATGAAGGGTCACAAGCGCGAAGGCGCCTGGTACTACTTCCTCGTGCTGCTCATTCCCGGCATCCTGCCATGGATAGGCCTGCTGCCGCAAAGCCTGGCCGCCGCCTTCCAGCGCCAGGAAGGCGCCTTCCAGCCCCGTTTGATGCTGCTGGTCTGGGCCGTCTTCATTTTCTTCTTCTTCAGCTATTCGACCTCGAAGCTGCCTGGCTATATCGTGCCCATCTTCCCGGCGCTGGCCTTGCTGGTGGCGCTGTACCTGGAATCGGCATCGCGCCGCCAGCGCCTGTTCGCCGCCGGCCTGTTGTGCGTGCTGGGCGCGGCCATCCTGATCGGCGGACCGATCGCCTTCAGCAAGGCCAGCGCACGCGATGCGGATGCCCTGGTCGCGCTCAAGGGCTACCAGCCATGGCTGATGGCGGCCGGCTTCTTCGCCTTGGCGGGCGGCGCCCTGGCCTTGCTGCATGCGCGCCAGTTGCGCCGCGACATGACCGTGCTGACGATTGCCGGCGCCGGATTCCTCGCCACGCACTGCATCCTGGCCGGCTCCGAACTGTATGGCCAGAACCGCGCGGGCACCGACATGCTGCCGCAGATCCAGGCCGAACTGACGGCCGATACCAAGCTCTATTCGGTCGGCATCTATGAACAGTCGCTGACGTATTACCTGCAGCGGCCCGTGATCCTCGTCGATTACTGGGATGAGTTTACATTTGGCCTGAAACAGCAGCCGGAACTGTCCATCCCGACCATCGAGCCTTTCATCACGCAATGGACGAACGATGCCAACGCCGGCGTGCACGACATGGCCATTATCAGCCTGAACCGTTACAAGGAATTGCAAGATCGTGGCGTGCCCATGCGTGTTATCGCCGAGGATGCGCGCCGCATGGTCATTGCCAACAAATAGTGTTTAACTGGGGCGCGAGGCAGCACGGAGCGCGCCCCCGGCCAGCTTGCCCCGCCCCCGCAGCAGCAGGATTTTTTCACTGCTGAACCGGCTGCGCCGCCATACTGACGATATAGAATAGCCATGCCTGCCGGCCGCGTTTGAGCGGACGGCAGCCTCGGCGACACCGATACCCTGACACCATACCGACCCAAGAGCCGCACCCATGACCTCTACCCTGCCCTTTTTGCCCTTTTCCAAACCCACCATCGACGAAGCGACCATCGCCGCCGTCGGCGAAGTGCTGCGCTCGGGCTGGATCACCAGCGGCCCGAAAGTGCAGGCCTTCGAAGCCCAGCTGTCCGAGTATTTCGGCGGGCGTCCCGTACGCACCTTCAATTCGGGCACGTGCACCATGGAAATCGCGCTGCGCATCGCCGGCATCGGCCCCGGCGACGAAGTCATCACCACGCCCGTGTCGTGGGTAGCGACGGCCAACGTCATCATCGAGGTGGGCGCCACGCCCGTGTTCGCCGATATCGATCCCGTCACGCGCAATATCGACCTCGACAAGCTGGAAGCGGCCATCACCCCGCGTACGAAAGCCATCATCCCCGTCTACCTGTCCGGCTTGCCCGTCGACATGGACCGCCTGTACGCGATTGCTGACAAGTACAATTTGCGGGTCGTGGAAGATGCGGCGCAAGCGTTCGGCTCGACGTGGAAAGGCAAGCGCATCGGCGCGTTTGGCGACTTCGTCTCGTTCAGCTTCCAGGCCAACAAGAACATCACCACGGGCGAAGGCGGCTGCCTCGTCCTGAACAACCTGGAAGAAGCGAAGCTGGCCGAGAAATACCGGCTGCAAGGCGTCACGCGCAGCGGCGTCGACGGCATCGACGTCGACGTGCTGGGCGGCAAATACAACATGAGCGACATCATGGCCGCCATCGGCCTGGGCCAGTTCGCCAACATCGACGCCATCACGGCCCACCGCCGCGCGCTGGCGCGCCATTACTTTGAGCAATTCGGCAGCGACTTCGAAGCGCAGAGCGGCGCCCAGCTGCCCGTGCAGGACTTTGAAAACAGCAACTGGCACTTGTTCCAGATTATCCTCCCCGACAACGGCCCCGGCACGCGCGCCGCGTTCATGCAGCAAATGGCACAACAAAACGTGGGAACGGGCTATCATTACGCACCGATCCACCTGTTTACCATGTACCGCGAACGCGGCTTTACCGAAGGCATGTTCCCTGTCTCGGAAAAGATCGGCCGCCTGACCGTGACCTTGCCGATGTTCTACGCCATGACGACACAGGACGTGGAACGCGCCGTCGCCACCGTCAAATCCATTCTCATCAAATGAGCAGCGCGCCGATGAAACCTGAACTGTCCGTTATCATTCCGATCTACAACGAGCAGGATGGCCTGGCCAGCCTGTTCGCCCGCCTGTATCCGGCCCTCGATGCCTTGCAGACGAGCTACGAGATCATCTTCATCAACGATGGCAGCCGCGACAATTCGGTGGCCATCCTGGCGGAACAGTTCCGCCAGCGCCCCGACGTCACGCGCGTCGTCTTGTTCAACGGTAATTATGGCCAGCACATGGCCATCCTGGCCGGCTTTGAATCCTCGCGCGGGCAGATCATGGTCACGCTCGACGCCGACTTGCAGAACCCGCCCGAAGAAATCGGCAACCTCGTGGCGAAGATGCGCGAAGGCTACGATTACGTGGGCTCGATCCGGCGCAAGCGGCAAGATTCCGCCTGGCGCACCCTGGCCTCGAAGATGATGAACCGGCTGCGCGAGCGCATCACCAACATCAAGATCACGGACCAGGGCAACATGCTGCGCGCGTATGGCCGCAACGTGATCGACCTGGTCAACCAGTGCGCCGAAGTCAACACCTTCGTGCCGGCACTGGCCTACACGTTTGCCCGCAAGCCCACGGAAATTACCGTCGAACACGAGGAACGGGCAGCCGGCGAGTCGAAATACTCGCTGTACAGCCTGATCCGCCTCAATTTCGACCTGGTCACGGGCTTTTCGCTGATTCCCCTGCAAATTTTCTCGATGCTGGGCATGCTGCTGTCGCTCAGTTCGGCCGGACTGGTGATCTATCTGCTGGCGCGCCGCTTCCTGTTCGGCGCCGAGGCGCAGGGCGTATTCACCCTGTTCGCCATCGCCTTCTTCCTGATGGGCGTGATCCTGTTCGGCATCGGCCTCGTGGGCGAGTACGTGGGACGCATCTTCCAGCAAGTGCGCGCCCGCCCCCGCTACGTGGTGCAAACCATCTTGCAGGACGGCATGGTCCAGGCGGAAGCCGAGGCGCCATCGTACGTGCGCCTGGAAAAACGCCAGGTGGGCCGCTGATGGGCGCCCCGCGCGCCGTCGTCTTCGGCTACCACAATGTGGGCGTGCGCTGCATCAAGGTGCTGCTGGCCGGCGGCGTCGATATCGCCTTGGTCGTCACGCACGAAGACAGCCCCACGGAAAACCTGTGGTTCGAATCCGTCGCCAGCCTGTGCCAGGCCGAAGGCATCCCCTACATCACGCCATCGGACGCACGCGCGCCCGAACTGCTGGCGCAGGTGCGGGCGGCAACACCGGACATGCTGTTCAGTTTTTACTACCGCCACATGCTGCCGGCCAGCATTTTGGAAGTCGCGCCCGCCTACAATATGCACGGTTCGCTGCTGCCGCAGTTCCGCGGCCGCGCACCCGTCAACTGGGCCGTGCTGCACGGCGCCCCGCAAACGGGCGCCACCCTGCATGAAATGACGGTCAAGCCCGATGCCGGCGCCATCGTCGCGCAAACGGCCGTCCCCATCCTGCCCGACGACACGGCTTTCGAAGTCTTCGGCAAGGTCACCGTGGCGGCGGAACAAACCCTGTGGCACGTGCTGTCAGCCTTGCTGGACGGCACGGCGCCGCGCCAGCTCAACGATTTGCGCCAGGGCGGCTACTTTGGCGGACGCACGCCGGAAGACGGCCGCATCGACTGGAAGTTACCCGCGCAGCAGGTATACAACTTGCACCGGGCCGTCGCGCCGCCCTATCCCGGCGCGTTCACCGAAGTCAACAATGTTATTTACACCATCGAAACAGCCCGTTTAAGCAAGCATTCAGCAGGAAGTTTGCCACCGGGCTTGGCGGTAGTGGATAATTGCATCTTTGGCGTCTGCGGAGACGGCCACATGCTGGCCATTTCCGCGCTGAGGGCTGCCGGGGAGCCGGTTTCGGCTCAGCAATTGCAAGCAAGTCTGACCACCCGCGTCAGCACACACTGATATCACACAAGAGAATCTCACATGAAAAAAGTCCTCATCTTAGGCGTCAACGGCTTCATCGGCCACCACCTGTCCAAGCGCATCCTGGAAACCACCGACTGGCATGTCTACGGCATGGACATGAACACGGACCGCATCACGGAATTGCTGGAAGATGACAACTACAAGTCGCGCATGCACTTCTTCGAAGGCGACATCACGATCAACAAGGAATGGGTCGAGTACCACGTCAAGAAATGCGACGTGATCCTGCCGCTGGTGGCCATCGCCACGCCGTCGACCTACGTCAAGCAGCCGCTGCGCGTCTTCGAACTGGACTTCGAAGCCAACCTGCCCATCGTCCGCTCGGCCGCCAAGTACGGCAAGCACCTGGTCTTCCCGTCGACCTCGGAAGTGTATGGCATGTGCCATGACGAGGAATTCGATCCGGAAAACTCGGAACTGATCTGCGGCCCGATCAACAAGCCGCGCTGGATCTACTCGAACGCCAAGCAGCTGATGGACCGCGTGATCTGGGGCTACGGCATGGAAGGCTTGAACTTCACCCTGTTCCGTCCATTCAACTGGATCGGCGCGGGCCTGGACTCGATCCATACGCCGAAAGAAGGTTCCTCGCGCGTGGTGACGCAATTCTTCGGCCATATCGTGCGCGGCGAAAACATCTCGCTGGTGGACGGCGGCGCGCAGAAACGCGCGTTCACCTACATCGACGACGGCATCGACGCGCTGATGCGCATCATCGCCAACAAGAACGGCATCGCCAGCGGCAAGATCTACAACATTGGCAATCCGACCAACAACTATTCGATCCGCGACCTGGCCGGCATGATGCTGACCCTGGCCACCGAATATCCGGAATACGCCGAAGGCGCGAAACACGTGAAAATCGTGGAAACGACTTCGGGCGCCTACTACGGCGCCGGCTACCAGGACGTGCAAAACCGCGTGCCGAAAATCACGAATACCTGCGAAGAGCTGGGCTGGGCGCCGACCACCACCATGGCCGATTCCCTGCGCAATATTTTCGACGCCTACCGCAGCCAGGTAGCCCAAGCCAAAGCCCTGATGGATTAATGTTGAGCAAGCCGTTCCTGACCCTGAAAATCGACGTCGATACCTATCGCGGCACCCGTGAAGGCATGGGCAATCTGGTGCGCATGCTGGCCGCGCACCAGGCCAAGGCCACCTTTCTGTTCTCGCTGGGCCCCGACCACACGGGCTGGGCCCTGCGGCGCGCCTTGAAGCCCGGCTTTTTCAGCAAGGTGTCGCGCACGTCGGTGGTCGAGCACTACGGCTTGAAGACATTAATGTACGGCACCTTGCTGCCGGGACCCGATATCGGCAAGCTCTGCGCGGCGCAATTGCGCGCCGTGCGCGATGCCGGTTTCGAGTGCGGCATCCACACCTGGGATCACACCCTGTGGCAAGACAACGTGGCCAAGCGCAACGCCGCCTGGACCATCAACATGATGCGCAAGGCCGCCAACCGCTACGAACAGGTATTCGGCAACAAGCCCCACACGCACGGCGCGGCCGGCTGGCAAATGAACGTCAGCGCCTTTGTCGAGCACGACACGGCCGGCTACCGCTTTGCCTCCGACGGCCGCGCCATGCTCGACGCGCGCGGCGCCATGGCCCAGCCAACGCAAGGCCCGCACCGCGTGCGCAACGGCAACACCATCCTGCAATGCGTGCAATTGCCCACCACCCTGCCCACCCTGGATGAATTGCTGGGCTGCGAAATCGACGGCAAACTGATCACGACCGGCAATGTTGCCGCGCATATATTGTCACTGACAGCAGATAATTCCCGCGATCACGTGTATACCTTGCATGCGGAACTTGAAGGACAGAAACTCGCCCCCATTTTCGAACAACTGCTGGCTGGCTGGAAAGCCCAGGGTTACCAGTTCGCAGCGATGGGCGATTATTATGAAAAGATAAAAAATACGGACTTGCCCGTTTGTCCCATCACCTGGGATGAGTTGCCCGGGCGTTCGGGGCGCCTGATTGTGCAGGGCAAAGCGGCCTGAATGCTGTATTGTTGCACCTGGATGCGTTGCCAGATTAAAAACCAGCGCTGATGATCACCGTTCAGGAGAGAACCTGTGGCTGATAGCCAATCCCTCGTTAGCATACCCGACTTTAACGCCGCCATGACCAGCGGCAAAACCTTTCAGTTGCTGGGCCGCCCGGCCAAGGCCACGGTGCTGTTTTTCTATCCGAAGGACAACACCCCTGGCTGCACCACGGAAAACATCGCCTTCCGCGATGCGTATCCGCAATTCGTCGCCGCCGGCGTGGAAATCTACGGCATCAGCCGCGATTCCCTGCGCTCGCACGAAAGCTTCAAAGCCAAGCTGGAGCTGCCATTCGAGCTCATTTCCGACCCGGACGAAGCCGTTTGCCTGCTGTTTAACGTCATGAAGATGAAACAGATGTACGGCAAGACGGTCCGTGGCGTCGAGCGCAGTACGTTTGTGATTGACGCCCAGGGCCGATTGGTGAAAGAATGGAGAGGCGTGAAGGTCGCAACTCACGTGGAAGAAGTGCTGGAATTCGTAGCGCATCTGAATTGATCGTCCATATTGATCCAATGCGCGTTGTCGGCTTCCAGCGAGCCTGGTTCAACCGCAGTTCAGTTCACGGTACCTATCGCCATTTTGAGTCAACGAAGCGCCTCCACCCACTCCGCCAGGCGGGCCTGCAGCCCGCCGATGGCGTCCATGACCGGCCATGCTGCCGGCCTTCCGGCAGTTTCTCGTCCTGTAGCATTGTTGTTCCCCTCGCATCCCCCCATGAGAAGTGCCGCCAGAAGCTGGCTGCCCATGGGAGATTCATTCCAGAAATTTTTTGATTGAGATCCTGATGCCACTGCCAAAATTACCGAGCAAGCCAGCCACCATCCTGGCCACCCAAGATTACCCAACCGCAGGCGCAGCGCGCCCGGCCACCAAAACCCCGGCAGCCAAGAAAGTGGCTGCACCGATTATTGAAGCGGCGATCGCCGAAGTTGCCAAGCCGGTCCGCAATGCGGCCACGAAGATCAAGCAAGTGGCGGCCCTGATGGTCGCCAAGCCTGTGCCAGCCGTTGCTGCGCCTGCCCCGGTTGCGGCCGCGCCTGCCGCCGTTGCTGCGCCTGCGGCGAAAGCCAAGCCGGCGGCAAAAGGCAAGGTCACGCCGATCAAACCCGTCAAGCAAGCCGAGCAGCCACATCCGGCCAAGCACAAGGCGGTGGAAGTGCAGCTCAAGTCGTCCGCCAGCCGCGCCGCCGACCAGCGCGGCATCAGCAAGCTGTTCGTGCTCGACACGAACGTGCTGATGCACGATCCATCGTCGCTGTTCCGCTTCGAGGAACACGATGTGTACCTGCCGATGATGACCCTGGAAGAGCTGGACAACCATAAAAAGGGCATGACGGAAGTGGCGCGCAATGCACGCCAGGTCTCGCGCACGCTCGATGCCCTGATCAGCAACACGGACGACGACGCCATCGAACACGGCATCTTGCTGTCCAAGCTGGGCAACAAGGATGCCAAGGGCCGTCTGTTCTTCCAGACGCGTTTGCAAAGCGCCGATTTGCCGGCTGGCTTGCCAGTGGGCAAGGCCGACAACCAGATCCTCGCCGTCGTGCGTTCGCTGGAATCGGAACAGGAAGGCCGCCCTGTCGTCTTGGTGTCGAAAGACATCAACATGCGCATCAAGGCGCGTGCCCTGGGCTTGCCAGCCGAAGATTACTTCAACGACCATGTGCTGGAAGACACGGACTTGCTGTACTCGGGCATCGTGCAATTGCCGGATGACTTCTGGAACAAGCACGGCAAGGACATGGAATCGTGGCAGGAAAGCAAGAACGGCTACAGCTCCACCTTCTACCGCGTGACGGGTCCGTTCATTCCTTCGCTGCTGGTCAACCAGTTCATCTACCTGGAACCAAAAAACGGCGAAACCCCGTTCTACGGCCAGGTGAAACAGATCAATGGCAAGACGGCCGTGCTGCAAACCCTGCGCGACTTCAGCCACACGAAGAACAATGTGTGGGGCGTGACGGCGCGTAACCGCGAGCAGAACTTCGCGCTGAACTTGCTGATGAATCCGGAATGCGACTTCGTCACCCTGCTGGGCCAGGCCGGCACCGGCAAGACCCTGCTGGCCCTGGCCGCCGGCCTGGCGCAAGTGCTGGAAACCAAGCTCTACAATGAAATCATCGTCACCCGCGTCACGGTGCCGGTAGGCGAAGACATCGGTTTCCTGCCAGGCACGGAAGAAGAAAAGATGTCGCCATGGATGGGCGCCTTCGACGACAACCTGGAAGTGCTGAACAAGTCCGACTCCGATGGCGGCGAATGGGGCCGTGCTGCAACGCAAGACCTGATCCGCTCGCGCATCAAGATCAAGTCGCTCAACTTCATGCGCGGCCGCACGTTTGTGAACAAGTTCCTCATCATCGACGAAGCGCAAAACTTGACGCCGAAACAAGTCAAGACCCTCGTCACGCGCGCCGGTCCCGGCACGAAGATCCTGTGCCTGGGCAACATCGCACAGATCGACACGCCGTACCTGACGGAAGGCTCGAGCGGCCTGACCTACGTGGTTGACCGCTTCAAGGGCTGGACCCACAGCGGCCACGTCACCCTGGCCCGCGGCGAGCGCTCGCGCCTGGCGGACCACGCCAGCGAAGTGCTGTAAGTGTTAGCGGGCGGCGCAAGCTGCCCAGTCATTCGAAAGCCCCGGCTGCAGCGATGCGGACGGGGCTTTTTTCATGTGCGCGACTTTTTGCGGCGGCATGCTCTAATACCGCTCCTTTCTTTCAGGATACCGTATCCGATGGCTCCCGCTCTCCAGTTGCTGCTCTGCTTCATCCTCTTCATGCTGATCCACATTTCCGTCATGGCCGTGTGCGCCCGCGCACTCGGCATCACCGTGCGCAGCGTCAGCTACGGCGTGGGGCCAATCCTGCTGGCCGTGGGAAAAGTCCACGTCAGGCTGCTGCCGCTGGCCGGCAATGTGGTGCTGAAGGATACGCGCGAAGAAATGCTGTATGACGACGATCCCTGCCTGGACGCGTATAATTTCCAGCCGCTGTGGAAGCAGGTGCTGCTGCCATTGAGCGGCGTGGCCGTCTTGCTGGCCTTGTCGCTGGGCATCATGGGAGCTTCGGGCTGGGACGGTTTCCTCGCCGCCTTCGGGCAAATCCTGCACGGCGCGCTGGCGCCATTGTCGACGGCGCAGGCATTGCTGGGTGATGGAGAAACCTTTGCCCACACGCACGGCTTTGCGCCGGTGTTTGCTCTGTTCGCGTTGAAACTGTGCGCCTTCAATCTGCTGCCGTTTGCCGCCTTGAACGGGGGCCAGGCACTGCTGGCCATCGCGCGCGGCGGCAAGCCTTACGTGGTGTGGGAAGAGACGGCAGCAAAATGGCTGTTGCTGCCGGGGCTGGCGATCTTGCTGGCGTGGCTAGTGGCGTTCGGCTGGTATGGCTGGCAAGC
>NZ_LBCO01000035.1:211304-222979 GCF_000988085.1 Janthinobacterium sp. KBS0711
CATCAGTTCACGCGCTTGGCCGGCATGTCCTGCCCTTCCTGGCGCAATACCAGCTGCTCGGTCTTGCCGCTGGCATCCTTGCTGAAACGCACTTCCGCATCGACTTCATTCGAGAAGAAAGCCGTCTCGCTCATGGGCAGCATGGCCAGCTTGCGGAAACCCGTCACCTGGGCAAAGAATTTATCGCCTTCGCGCGTCACTTCCAGGTACACCTCGGGCGCCAGCGCATACCTGCCCACGTAGCCATCGAATTGCGCATGCGTCATGGTCACCACGGTGCGGGCCGGCTCGACGGCGCTGGCGCGCTCGTGCACCGACTTCGACTCGCCGCCATCGTTGAGGACCAGCTGCGCTTCGCCCTTCGGGCCCCGCTCGAACTCGGCCGTCGTCAGCGTGTTTTCAATCAGGAAACCATTGGGCGAATACGCCAGCATGCGCTGCGCCGGACGGCCCGTGCGCTGCAGCAGCAAGTTGCCCTCGAAGTTGCGGATCGTGTAGCCGGCCTTGTCGTTGATCGCGTACACGCCCGCATAGGCGTCCAGGATGGCCGGCTTGAGCGTAATGACCTTGATCTCGGGATACGGCCGGCCCACGGCGATGGCGGCCGCCTTGCGCGCCACCACGTCAGGATCGACCAGGCCCGTGTCCGAGTTTTCCAGCACGGCCACGTAGACTTTTTCCTTCGGCAAACGCATCGCATACGTGGCAAAACCATTGATGCCGCCGCTATGATGGATGACGGGCGTGTTTTGCCAGGTGCCCACCTTCCAGCCAAAGCCGGAACGCGTCGCCTTGCCATCGGTCAGCTTGGCCTGCGTGAACGCCTGCAGCCAGGTGGACGCCTTGAGCAGCTTGCCGTCCGAGATGGCCGCATCCCAGCGCGCCAGGTCGTCCACGGTGGAAACGAGCGCGCCGGCCGCATACGGCTGCGTCATGCTCAGGGGCAGGTTCGGCACATACGCCTCGCCCGAACGGATATGCCCGGCCGCGCGCTTGGCAGGCTGGCGCTCATGGCCTTCATAGGCCGTATCGTTCATGCCCAGCGGCACGAAGATCTGCTGCTCCACAAACGTGGCATACGGCTGGCCCGATGCCTTCTCGATGATGGCGCCCAGCAGGAAATAGCCGGAGCTGCTGTAACTCCACTGCGTGCCCGGTTCAAAGTCGAGCGGATCGTTCTTGAAGAAATCGATCATCTGCGCCACGCTCAAGTCTTTCGTGCTGTTGGGCACAAATTCCGGCTTCCTCGTGTAGTCATGAATGCCAGACGTGTGCGCGAGCAACTGTTCGATCGTGATTTTCTTGCCGTGGGTGGGATAGTCGGGCAGGAATTTCGTGATGTCATCGGTAACGGCCAGCTTGCCCTGGTCGGCCAGCAACAGGATGGCGACGGCCGTGAATTGCTTGGAAATCGACCCCAAGCGCAGCGACATGTCCGGCGTCAGCGGTGTGCCTTCCTGCACGCTGGCCAGGCCATACGCCTTACGCAGCAGCGGCTGGCCATCCTTGACGACGATCACGACGGCACCAGGCTCGCCGGACTTGTAATAGGGCGCGATGCTGGCGTCGATTTGCGCGGCCAGCGCTTGCTGCTGCTGGCTCAGGGGCACTGGCTGGCCTGCCCAGCCGGCTGGCGCTTGCAACAGGATCAAGGTGGCGAGACAGATGCTGGAAACTTTAAACATGCGGATCACTTTCACAAGAAGGATAAACAAGCTTGGTCGCCCCCTGGCGGCAGCTATCGGGATGACATGTTTTGCTTTAGGAAATATTTCCAAATAGCTCATTCAGCCTAACAGACGTGACCTGCGCAATTCTCCCCATTTGTCACATTAATAATTCATGCTTGCCCAAGGCTATGCATTTCGGGATACCTGTCGTATGCTCGAACCACTGCTTTACGACAATCGCAAAGGATGCATCATTCTCACGCTCGATACCTGTGGCAAACGCCTGGCCCTGTGGGCCATCCGCGCCTACCAGCGTTACCTGTCGCCATGGAAAGGTTTTTCCTGCGCCTATCGCGTGCTCATGGGGCGCGACAGCTGTTCCGCCTACGGCTACAAGGTCATCGCGCGCCATGGCTTGCGTGCGGGCCTGCCCCTGCTGCAACGCCGCTTGCGCGCCTGCGGCGAACGGCATCGCCAGCACCTCGCGCTGCATCCGCAGGCACGGCGCAGCGCACGCCGCCAGGCACAGGCGGGGTATTGCGACTGCGACGTGCCCCTGTTCGACTGCGCCTGCGACTGCGCCGACGTGGCCAGCCTGGCTGATTGCTCCCGGCCGGGTCGCGGCAAGAACCCGACGTGGTTCCGCAACGACTATACAGCCAGTGCCGCACTGAAACGGCAGCAGGAAGAACACCGCAAGAAGATACGGCAGGGACAGACCCCGGAAAGCTGAGATTCATACTTACAAATGAAATATTCATTCATGAAATGAATAATACCCATTATCACTATGAATTGGCTGGAAACAGGTCTGCGGCCTATACTCGGGCCGTCTCCCCTACTCTGCTTCCCATGCACACCCTGCTCAGCCCGCATACATCGCGGGCTTTTTGTTCCCGGCAATTGCCACCCTGTCTTTCCACCCTTACCGATCACCAAGTGCGTGTTTCCCCGCCAGCCCAGCCCCAAACCGGGAGTACGGCATGATCGTGCGCGAGCGTCCTTCGGCGCTACGGCTGTTCCTCGTCGTGCGCGGCTCCGTCCTGCCGCGCATCCGCACCACGCTGATCGTCAACACCCTGATCGCCACCCTCGTCACCTGGTGCCACGGCACCTTGTTCGACCACAAGGTGATCCTCACCACCATCCCGTTTACCCTGATCGGTTTGCCGCTAGCCATCTTCCTGGGCTTTCGCAACACGGCCGCCTATGACCGCTACTGGGAAGCGCGCAAGCTGTGGGGCGAACTGGTTTTGCGCAGCCGTAATTTCTCGCGCCAGTGCCAGACGATGATACGCAGCGACACGCCGGCCCACGCCAGACTGGGCCTGGAAGACGTGCGCGTGCGCATGATTTACCGCACCATCGCCTTTTGCCATGCGCTGCGCCACCAGCTGCGCGACACGCGCGGACCGGCCGACTTGCAGCCGCTGCTGCGCCCGGCAGAATGGGAAGCGGCATGCAAGGCGGCGAACCCGTCCGACTACCTGATGCTGCAGATGGGCCACGACCTGGCCGACTGCGTCCGGCAAGGCCGCATCGACAGCGTCCTCACCGCACAGATCGATAACACGGTCTCGGCCATGGTCGCGGCGGGCGCTTCGTGCGAACGCATCCGCAGCACGCCGATCCCGTTCTCGTATTCGCTGCTGCTGCACCGCACGGCTTATCTGTACTGTTTCCTGCTGCCTTTCGGCCTCGTCGATTCGCTCGGTTTCATGACGCCGTTCGTCGTCGCCATCGTCGCCTACACCTTCTTTGGCCTCGATGCGCTGGGCGACGAGATCGAGGAACCGTTCGGCGAAGACGCCAACGACCTGCCCCTGTCCGCCATGTGCCGCGCCATCGACATCAGCCTGCGCGAATCCCTGCAGGATGAGAACGTGCCGCCGCCCATGCAAGCCGTCGATTTTCTGCTGCACTAAGCTTGACCTTACCATTGGGGTAAGGCTTACAGTGGACACACTTAACCATTCAAGGAGTGCTTGCCATGTACCAGTTACAAGTTGAAAACATGAGCTGCGGCCATTGCGTCGGCTCGGTCACGAAAGCGGTGCAAGCCATCGATCCGCAAGCCCAGGTGCAGATCGACCTGGCCAGCAAGCGCGTCACGGTGGAATCGCCCGCCGAACTGGGGGCCATCAGCGCGGCCATCGTGGAGGCGGGCTTTCCCGTTACCAGCGCGCAATAAACCACACGCACACAAAATAGCCGGCCTTTGCGCCGGCTGTTTTTTTATCCGTCCAGTTCGGGGTAATTGCGGAAGATGCCGTCCTGGTTAAATGGGATTCTGCGCTTCGAGCGCAGGTAACGGGCAATGTTCGGCCGCGCCGCCACGGCATCGTGCAAGTCGGACAAGGCGGGATATTCGGGCGCAAGACGCGCCATGGCTTGGGGAAACGAATACTGCAGGCCCGCCAGCATCTGGAACAGCGACAGGTCGCCATACGTGAGTCTGGCGCCCACCAGATACTGGCCGCGGCTGCCATTGTTCAGCAACACTTGCGTGAAATAATCGAGAAACTTGGGCAAGCGTGCTTCTCGGAAATCCGCGCTGCGCAGCAGGGCCGCTTCTTTTTGCTCTTCGTAATATTGATTCATCGACAGCGGATGGTGCGTGTCGTGCACTTCCGTCAGCCAGTCGGCCATCGTCAGTTGCAGCTGGTTCAGCCACAAACGACCGCTTTCCGCGCGCGGCGCCAGCCCCAGGCGCCGGCCCAGGTAGAACAGGATATTCGTCGTCTGGCCGATCAGCATCTCGCCATCGCGCAGCAGGGGCGGCGCGTAGGCGGCCTGTGGCGTGCTGTCGCCGTCGAGGCAGGCCAGCATCGCGGGCATGCCTTGCCCCTTGCGCTCAGGCAAACGGGCGACGTCGCGGTAGTCAGCGCCCGCCTCTTCCAGGGCCAGCCGGATGAATTCGCCGCGCCCCTGTATCGTGGGCCAATAGTATAGTTCATACGCCATACGCCACCTCCATTGACTTACATCAAGGGCAACATGCTTTCGCTTCCTTGTCACCGGCCAGTCCCAGGCTTTGCAGGATGGGACAATCGGGCTTGTCGTCGCCATGGCACGATTGCGCCAGGTGGGCCAAGGTATCGCGCATTTCCGTCAGTTCGGCGATGCGCTGGTTCAAGTCTGCCACGTGGGCCAGCGCGATACCTTTTACGTCCGCGCTGGCGCGCTGGTCGTTTTGCCACAGGGACAGCAGTTCGCGGATTTGCTCCAGCGAAAAACCCAGGCCCCGCCCGCGCTTGATGAAACGCAGGGCGTGCAAATCGTTCGGCGTGTAAATGCGGTAACCGGCGTCGCTGCGCGCGCTGGGTTTTAACAAAGTAATGCTTTCATAGTAGCGTATCATTTTTGCCGATACGCCCGTTTCGCTTGCCGCCTGGCCGATATTCATCCTATGACTCCTTGGTATGCGCACTGCGGGCTTTCCAGCGGCGCAGCAACAGGGCATTACTGATCACGCTGACCGAACTGAAGGCCATCGCCGCGCCCGCCACCATGGGGTTGAGCAGGCCAAAGGCCGCCAGCGGAATGCCGATCAGGTTGTAAATGAAGGCCCAGAACAGATTCTGCCGTATCTTGCTGTAGGTGCGGCGCGAGATATCGATGGCGTCCGCCACCAGGGCCGGATCACCGCGCATCAGGGTAATGCCGGCCGCATGCATGGCCACGTCCGTGCCCGTCGACATGGCGATGCCCACGTCGGCGGCCGCCAGCGCGGGCGCATCGTTGATGCCGTCGCCCACCATGGCCACCTTCGCGCCGTCGCCTTTCAGCGCGACAATTTTAGCGGTTTTATCGGCCGGCAGCATTTTCGCCGCCACCGTGTCGATGCCCAGCAGCTTGCCGACGGCGTCCGCGCTGCCCTGGTTGTCCCCGGTCAGCATCACCGTCTGGATGCCCAGGCTATGCAAGTGGGCAATGGCGGCCTGCGCATTCGGCTTGACCTGGTCGGAAAAGGCGAACAAGCCCAGCAGTTCCGTTCCCGATGCCAGCCAAGAAATCGTGTTGCCCGTGTTTTCCAGCGACAAGGCCTGTTCCGCCAACGGCGCCATGTCCACGCTCAACTCCTGCATCAGCCGCGTGCTGCCCAGTTTCAACTCCAGGCCATCGACGTGGGCCGCCAGGCCGCGGCCCGGCAAGGCCGACAGGGCCGTCGCGGGCAAGGGCTCGATATGACGCGCGCTGGCCGCATCGAGCACGGCCGTCGCCAGGCTGTGTTCACTGCCGCGCTGGATGCTGGCCGCCAGCTGCAACAGGCGTGCATCGTCGATGCCGTGCGCATGCAGGGCCGCCAGGGCTGGTTTGCCGATGGTCAAGGTGCCCGTCTTGTCGAACACGACGGTATTGACGGCGTGCGCCACTTCCAGCGCTTCCGCATCCTTGATCAGAATGCCGTAACGGGCAGCCACACCCGTGCCGGCCATGATGGCCGTCGGCGTGGCCAGGCCCAGCGCGCAGGGGCAGGCGATGACCAGCACGGCCACGGCATTGATGATGGCGTTCTCCAACTCTCCGGTAGCGAACCACCAGCCCAGCATGGTCAGCAGCGCCAGCACCAGCACCACGGGAACGAAGATCGCGCTGACCTTGTCGACCAGGTGCTGGATCGGCGCCTTGGCCGCCTGCGCGTCTTCCACCAGGCGGATGATGCGCGACAAGGTCGTCTCGCCGCCCACGGCCTGCGTGCGCACGAGCAACAAGCCATCGGCATTGATGGCGCCGCCCGTGACCTTGTCACCCGGATGCTTATCAACCGGCAAGCTTTCGCCCGTGATCAGGGATTCATTGATCTGGCTGGCGCCCTCCACCACCACGCCATCGACGGCCACCCGCTCGCCGGGACGGATCACCACCAGGTCGCCCACTTTCACCTGTTCCACGGGCAAGTCGATCTCGATGCCGTCGCGGCGCACGCGGGCCGATTCCGGACGCAAGACTTGCAGCGCACGGATGGCCGAAGCCGTTTGGCGCTTGGCGCGGCTTTCCAGCCATTTGCCCAGCAGCACCAGGGTGATGACGACGGCCGATGCTTCAAAATACAGGTGCGGCAGCATTTCGCCCGCCGTCAGCCACTGGTAGACGGACAAGCCATACGCCGCGCTCGTGCCCAGCGCCACCAGCAGATCCATGTTGCCGCTGCCGGCGCGGGCCGCCTTCCAGCCCGCCTTGTAGAAACGCGCGCCAAAGTAAAACTGCACGGGCGTTGCCAGCGCGAATTGCAGCCAGCCTGGCAGCATCAGATGAATGCCGGCCCACTCGAGCAGCATCGGCAGCATCAATGGGAAGGCCAGCACGGCCGCGAACGCCACTTTCATGCCGTCGCGGTTGGGCGCGGCAGCGGGCGCGCTGGCCTGGCTGGCGGCGGGAGCCTTGGCTGCATAGCCGGCCTTGTCGATGGCGGCGATCAGGGCGCCTGCTTCCACGCCGCCCGTCACCTTGATGCGCGCGCTTTCCGTGGCCAGGTTGACGCTGGCCACGAGCACGCCAGGCACTTTCAGCAGGGCTTTTTCCACCCGGCCCACGCAAGAGGCGCACGTCATGCCGGCGATGTTCAGGTCGATTTCGCGCTGCGCCACCGTGTAGCCGGCCTTTTCCACGGCCGCCTGCAAGGTGGCCAGGGGAATCGGCGTGTCGGAACTGATTTTGGCCACTTCGGTGGCCAGGTTGACGCTGGCCTGGGTCACGCCGGGCACGGCGGCCAGGGCCTTTTCCACGCGGCCAACGCACGAGGCGCAGCTCATGCCTTCGATGGCCAGCGCCTGCGCGTGCGCGGCGGCGGGAGGAGTAGCGGCGGGAGCGAGTGCACTCTGGTTCATGGCAGATCCTGTACGAAAGATTGACTAATAGGGTCAGGATCTGCTATCCAACGATGGGAAGGTCAAGCCCTATTTGCAAGGAAAACAGGGCTTGCCTGAAAGACTTAACGCACTACGCAGTCGATGGCGGCAGGCTTGGTGGCGCCGGCAGGACCGCCGCCGCTTGAGGGCGATGGCAAAAAGGCCGGCGGCAGCGTGAACTGCAGGCCTGGATTGACGGGCAACAGGACGGGAGGTTGCCGGAAGTTGGGCGTGTAGCCAAACTGGCCCGGGGCAAAGTTCTGCGTGCCCACTGGATTCGTCACATGAATCATTCCATCGATCACGTGCACATACAGGCCGGGAGCCATTCCCTGCCCTGCCGATGGCGGCGCCGTCGGCAGCGGCGCCGAAGGAGCGACATAGCTGGCAATAAACGTCGTGCCGCGAATGCCGATGGTGGCGGCCGGCGTTTTCATCTCGAAGCGCTCCTTGTTGCGCTTGCCCAGCAATCCCGTGACGGAGCGCAAGCCCCCCTTGAGCAAGCTGAAGATGGCGTGGTCGCCGTCGGGCTGCTCGGCCGTGTAGCTGAATTGTTCGATCACGAAACTGGTATTCGGTTTCAAAGTAATTTCGCTATTGTCGATCAGCTTGATCAAGGCATAGGTTTCCTTTTCCGTCAGCAAGGTATCCCCCTGCTCGACTTCGGACTTGATGGCCAGGATTTTCACCTTGCCATCGGCCTTCTTGACCATCAGGGGGCCGCTCAATTGCATCACCGTGCCGGCCACTTGCCCGGCCCAGGCGTGCGCACCCACGCACATCAGGACCAGCCACAACAAGGCCTTAATTGCAGTACATTTTTTTGGCGGGATCATCGAATTTGTATCCTGTTGGTTTATCTGTGGCATCGGCAACATCCTTGCTGTCTTTTTTCTTGTCATCCGGCTTGGCCGACGGCGTGGAAGCGAGCGGGTCGTTGGCGCGGTCGGCCTGCTTGATGATGCGCAAGGCATCATCGATGGCCGCGCTCGTGGCGGGGTCAATCACGGGCGGGTCGATGGTAGTTGCTGGCAGGAAGATGGCGTCCGCCATGCTCACCGCGCCATTCGGCGCCAGCAGTGTCGCGCCGCTGCGCTGGCGGTTCACGCGCACGCCCGAGTCGCCCGTGATGCTGCCCGTTTTCGCCAGCACGCTCATGCTGCCCGTCGCCGGCAAGGTGACGCTGGCCGTGTCCGCAAAGCGTACGCTGGCGCCCGCGCTGGCGCTGAAATTGCCGCCGCTAACGATCTTCGCATTGCCGCCGACACTGATGTCACGACCCGCCGTCACGCTGACATCGCGCGCCGCCGCCAGCTGTGCCCCATCGCCCAGCAGCACGTCCGTGCTGGCATTGAGCGCGATGTCATTGCCCGCGACCTTGCCGCTGACGGTGACTGGGCTGTGCGCTGTCACGCTGACGTTGCCGCCATTCGCATTGATATTGCCGGCCGCGACGCCGCCCGTGTTGTCGATGGTGATATTGCCTGCACCCGTGACGAGCGTTCCCAGGGTCAAGGTGCCGGGCGCCGAGGTATTGTTCAGCGCAATGCCGCCCCCTGCGCTATTGCTGGCGGTAAAACTGCCCACCTGGTTGCCAGCATTGCCCAGCACGATGCCATCGCGCGCTTGCGCAACCACGCTGCCGGCAAGCAGCGCGCCGTCCTGGGCGATGGCGCCGTTCAAGGCGCTCAGCTGTACAGTGTTCGCCGCCACGCTGGCGAAGCGCAAGTCGCCAGCCGCTTGGGTGATGGCCAACTGGCCCGCCAGCCGGATGGCGCCGGCAGTCTGATTAAAACTGTTGACGACGAGCAGGTTACCGCTGCCGCTCAGCACCCCGCCGCCTTGCGCATAGCGGTCCGCCGACAGGCTGCCGTTCAGCAGCAAGCTGCCGCCGTTGATTTCCAGACCAGCCAGGCCGCCCAGCACGGAGCGGTCCAACGCGCTTTCACCGAGGGTCAAGCTGCCGCCCGTCAACAGCAAACCCGTCGCCGAGT
Organism: Janthinobacterium sp. KBS0711; assembly: GCF_000988085.1. Lineage (NCBI taxonomy): Bacteria > Pseudomonadati > Pseudomonadota > Betaproteobacteria > Burkholderiales > Oxalobacteraceae > Janthinobacterium > Janthinobacterium sp. KBS0711. Next base: position 220,821 of record NZ_LBCO01000035.1, read on the forward strand.
TCAGGTTCTTCAGAATGGTGCTGCCAGCCGCCGCGCTGTAAGTGACGATGCCCTTGCTATTGCTAAAATCGACAGCCAGCACGTTCGCGCCTTCCGGCACCACGCCGCCATCCCAGTTGGCGGCATCGCTCCACAAGCCGTTGCCGCTGCCGATCCAGGTGGACAATTGTTTTTGTGCAATCGATGCCTGCGCCGTGCCGCCCGTCGTTTCCAGGGTGTAGTTGCCCGCATCGGCACCCGCCAGGCGGAAGCCGCTGGCCGTCACCAATTTTTCGGCACCCGCATTCTTGTCGGCAAAGCTGCCGCTGCCGCCCACCACGCTGACCACATCCTGGCCCAGCACGCCGTTCGCCGACGCGCTGACGACAGCGCTGGTCGTGCCGTCATACACCTTGCCGGCCGCGCTCAAGCCTGCCAGGGTCAGGCTGGCTGGCGTGATGCTGGCCAGCAAGCCCGTCGGCAAGACGATAAAGTAATTGCCCGCATCGGCACCCGTCAGCGCCGCGCCGCTCACTTGCACGGCCTTGCCCGCCCCCACGTTCTTGTCCGCAAAGTTGGCCACTGCCGAGGCGATCAAGCTGTCGCCAGCGACACGGTCATCGCCCAGACTCAGCTGCGCGCCCGTCGTGCCATCGTAGACCTTGCTGCCCGCCACGCCGGACAGGTTCAGCGCACGCGCGCCGATATCGGCCGTGGTGCTGCCCGCATTGGCGCCCAGCACATAGTTGCCCGCATCGCCGCCGCTCAGCGCCACATTTGTAACGTTGACGGCCTTGCCGGCACCTACGTTCTTGTTGCCAAATGCCGCATTTCCGCTCACGCTCAAGGCATCGCCCTGAATACGGTCATCGCCAAAGCTGACCTGTGCGCCTGTCGTGCCGTCGTAGGTCTTGTTGACGCCGTTAAAGCTCACGTTCAAGGTACGCACTGCGATGTCGGCCGTGGTGCTGCCTGCATTGCTGTTCAGCACGTAGTTGCCGGCGTCGCTACCGCTCATGCCCACATTGCTTACATTGACAGCCTTGCCGTTGCCTGCGTTTTTGTTGCCGAACGCAGCATTGCCCGCCACCGTCAGGGTGTCGCCTTGAACACGGTCATCGCCAAAGTTAACTTGCGCGCTCGTCGTGCCGTCGTAGGTCTTGTTGACGCCGTTAAAGCTAACGTTCAAAGTACGCGCTGCGATGTCGGCCGTGGTGCTGCCTGCATTGCTGCTCAACACGTAGTTGCCGGCGTCAGTACCGCTCACGCCAACGTTGCTTACATTGACAGCCTTGCCGTTGCCTGCGTTTTTGTTGCCGAACGCAGCATTGCCCGCCACCGTCAGGGTGTCGCCTTGAACACGGTCATCGCCAAAGTTAACTTGCGCGCCCGTCGTGCCGTCGTAGGTCTTGTTGACGCCGTTAAAGCTCACGTTCAAAGTACGCGCTGCGATGTCGGCCGTGGTACTGCCGATGTTGGTGCCCAGCACATAGTTGCCCGCATCGCCGCCGCTCACACCCACGTTCGTGACGTTGACGGCCTTGCCGGTACCGGCGTTTTTGTTGCCAAACACAGCGTTACCCGCCACCGTCAGAGTGTCGCCTTGAACACGGTCATCGCCAAAGTTCACTTGCGCGCCCGTCGTGCCGTCGTAGGTCTTGTTGACGCCATTAAAGCTCACGTTCAAGGTGCGTGCCGCGATGTCGGCCGTGGTGCTGCCCGCATTGGCGTTCAACACATAGTTACCTGCATCGCCGCCGCTCAATGCCACGTTCATGACGTTGATGGCCTTGCCGGCACCGGCGTTTTTGTTGCCAAACGCCGCATTGCCCGCCACCGTCAGGGTGTCGCCTTGAACACGGTCATCGCCAAAGTTCACTTGCGCGCCCGTCGTGCCGTCGTAGGTCTTGTTGATGCCGTTAAAGCTCACGTTCAAGGTACGCACTGCGATGTCGGCCGTGGTGCTGCCTGCATTGCTGCTCAGCACATAGTTGCCGGCGTCAGTACCGCTCACGCCCACGTTTGTCACGGTGACGGTTTTTCCCGCATCTGCATTCTTGTTGCCAAACGCCGCATTGCCCGCCACCGTCAGGGCATCGCCCTGAACACGGTCATCGCCAAAACTCACTTGCGCGCCCGTCGTGCCGTCGTAGGTCTTGTTGACGCCGTTAAAGCTCACG
>NZ_LBCO01000035.1:222989-258213 GCF_000988085.1 Janthinobacterium sp. KBS0711
GGTGCGTGCCGCGATATCGGCAGTAGTGCTGCCCGCATTGGCGTTCAACACATAGTTGTCCGCATCACCGCCACTCAACGCCACGTTCGTCACCGTGACGGTTTTTCCAATACCCGCGTTCTTGTTGCCAAAGGCGGCGCTGCCCGCTACCGTCAGGTTGTCGCCACTGATCCTGTCGTCGCCAAAGCCGACCTGCGCGCCTGTCGTACCGTCGTACGTCTTGTTAATGCCGCTAAAACTCACGTTCAAGGTACGCGCCGCGATATCGGCCGTGGTGCTGCCCGCATTGGCGTTCAGCACATAGTTGTCCGCATCACCGCCACTCAACGCCACGTTCGTCACCGTGACGGTTTTTCCAATACCCGCGTTCTTGTTGCCAAAGGCGGCGCTGCCCGCTACCGTCAGGTTGTCGCCACTGATCCTGTCGTCGCCAAAGCCGACCTGCGCGCCTGTCGTACCGTCGTACGTCTTGTTAATGCCGTTAAAGCTCACGTTCAAGGTGCGCGCCGCGATATCGGCCGTGGTGCTGCCCGCATTGGCGTTCAGCACATAGTTGCCCGCATCGCCACCGCTCAACGCCACGTTCGTCACATGCACTGCCTTGCCAAGGCCCGCTTTCTTGTTGCCAAACGCCGCGTTGCCCGCCACGCTCAAGGCATCGCCCTGGATGCGGTCGTCGCCAAAGTTCACTTGCGCGCCCGTCGTGCCGTCATACGTCTTGTTGACGCCGTTAAAGCTCACGTTCAGGGTACGCGCCGTGATATCGGCCGTCGTGCTGCCTGCATTACCATTGAGAACATAGTTGCCCGCATCGGCGCCCGTCAGGTGGCCCGTTGCCACCTGGTAATCGACCACTTTGCCAGTGCCCGCGTTCTTGTCGCGGAAGCTGCCCTGCAAGCCCGCCATGCCGACCTGGTCGCCCGTCACGATGCCTTCGAAGTAGCCGTTCAGGGCCGCCTGCAAGCTGCCGTCGTAGACGCGGCTTTGCGCGCCCGAGACGCCATAGTTCAGCAGGCGCGCCGTGATGGCCGCCGTGCCGTCCGCCGTCGTCGCGGCCAGACTGTAGTTGCCCAGTTCATTGCCGACGAGGGCCAGTCCGCTGGCGTGCACGGCCTTGTTGCCGCCCACATTCTTGTCCAGGAAAGCGGCGCTGCCGCTGACGCTGATGTTGTCGCCCGTCACCAGATTGCCCAGCACGAAACTGGCGCCGTCGTAGCCCAGGGCGCCGTCATAGACCTTGCCGTTGCCGCCGATGCTCACCGTCAGCGCGCGCGGCGTGATGGCGAAGGTCGTCGTGCCGCCCAAGGTGATGTCGTATTTGGTCGACCACAGGCCCGTCGCTGCATAGCTGCCCACGTTGCGTGCGTTGCCGTAGCCGAGGCTGCCATTCACGCCAGTGTCGCCGTCGAGCAATCCCACATAGCCGATCGAACCGAGGAAAGCGGCCAGCTGGCCATCGTAGACCTTGCCCGTGGCGTTGCCCGAGAGGTTCACTTGCAGCGGCTTCAGGAAAGCCTTCAGCATCGGCGTCGTGTAGCCTTCGTAGATGCGCCACACGCTGTTGAAATTGTAGTCGTTGAAGCTGCCCTGCTGCTGCATCTGGGCCGTGCTGCGGCCGCTGGAGCCGCCGGCATCCATCTGCACCAGCGACGTTTCATAATTGAAAAACCCATAGCTGAACGGGGAACCGGCGGAGACGCGGCCGGCCACCGCGCCCACGGCCGCATAGCCGTCGCCAGTCACGGCGCCGCTGCTGAAAACATGGCTGACGCTGCCCGTGCTTTCACCGACCAGCCCGCCCATGTTTTCCCTGGCAAGGATGGGGTCGGCACTGCCGGACCGGCCCACGGCGCCGCTGGCGTACGTATCGTCGATGCTGCCGCCGTTCAAACCCACCAGGCCGCCGATGCTGCGCGCGCCAGTGACATTGCCGGTGGCATACGACTGGCTCAGCGCGCCCTGGTTGTTGCCGACCAGGCCGCCGATCATTTCGCGCGCACCCGTCACCACGCCGGTGGCGTACGAGGTCGTGATGCTGGCGGCGGGCGCATTCCATCCCGCCAGGCCGCCGACGGCGCCGCCGTTGTCGGCATTGACGCCGGTGACGGCGCCGCTGCTGCTGGACAACGTGATGGCGCCGCCGTTGCTGCCCACCAGGCCGCCGACATTGCGCTGGCCGCTGACGGCCATGCTGCTGTTCACGTTGTCGATAGTGCCGCTGACAACATTGCCCGCCAGCGCGCCCACGTTGGCCGTGCCGGTGACGCTGCCGCCGTTCAGGGTCAGATTGCGCAAGGTGCCGCCCTGCACGGTGCCGAACAGGCCTGCCGCCGAACCGGATGCCAGACTGCGGTCGATTTTCAAATTGCTGAGAGTAAATCCGGCGCCATCGAACACGCCGGAAAAACCGCTGCCGCTACCGGCGATGGGCACAAAACCCTGGCCATCGTTCCAGTTCACGGTGCCGCTGGCGTCGATATTGCCGGCCAGGCGATAGCTGTTGCCGAGACCCAGGCTGGCGATGCCTTGCAAGCCATATATATCGACGAGCAAATAGGGTGAAGTGACACCGTCGCCGCCGGTGACGCGCAGGAAGCTGGCGCCGCTGCCGATGGCAAAGCTTCTGGCGCTGAAGCCAGGCAGGACCGCCCCGTTTTGCATCCAGCTGCCGCCGTCGAGCACAAAGCTGCCGTCCACCGTCACGGCGCCCGTGGCCGTGATCGCGGAACCTGAATTGAGGTGCAGATCGCCGGTCCTGGCGAGCGCATCCGATATGTGGAGGCCACCCGTGTTCGTGCCGTCGCCGATGGTCAGCGACGCGGCCGAGATGCCGGCCAGTTCAACCGCGTTCAAACTCAGGGCCGCACCCGATTTGGTGCCCAGATCGATGCTGCGCGCACGGCTCAAAGGTTTGATGATCACGTTCGCGCCGCCGGCCGTGCCGCCGAAGTTGAGCGTGCCGTTAATGCCGATATTGTCTGCCTGCAGGATCACCGTCTGGCCGGCAATGCCGCTGCCCTGCAACTGATCTCCGCTACCGGTCAGGTCGATAGCACCGCCCTGGAAATTGCTGATCAGGCTCAGATGGCCGCTGCCGGCATTGACCACGCCGGCGCCACTCACGCCAGCGCCCGACAGATAAACGCTACCGCCATTGCTGGTGATCGGCGCGGCCAGATTCACATGCGAGCCAACGGCGCCAACGCTGCCGCTGCTGGCATCATTGGCCAACAATCTGACGGCTCCGCCATTGGTGCTGATGGATGCGTTGACATTGATCGTTTCGCCCGCCTGCGCCGTCAGGCCCACGCCTTGCTGCATGATATTGATGGCGCTGTTGAAATTGATGCGATGCGTTGCCTGCAAGGTGACGTTGCTGCTGGCGCCAGAAATGAGGTCGGCGCCGATGCTGGCGTTGCCAGTCGATGGCGCATCGGCGAACTGGTCGACGTCGCCCAGCTGGCCGTCCGAACCGGCGATTACGGTGATATCGTAAGGATCGAGCAGCCAGTTGCCGCGCTTGCCGCGCGCCGCGCTCGTATTGACGCGGATGCCGTCGACGGCCAGGTAATGGCCGGACGTTTCCACGAAACCGCCGTCGCCGCCCTGCGCGCCGCCGCGTGCGGAAATGCTGCCGTGCACCTGCGCCGATTCATCGCCCCAGGCGATGACCTTGCCGCCATTGCCGCTGTTGACGGCATCGGCGGTCACGCTGGCGTCCTTGCCGACGAGCACCTGGCGCGCATTCTGCACGGCCGCGTTCTTGCCCTGGTAGTCGCCGCCCAGCAAGACCGTGCCGCCGCCCGTGGCGCCGCTGGCGTCGACCTTCGCATTGCTCAGCAAACCCACCTGCTCGCCCAGCACCTGGATGTCGCCGCCCTTGCCGGTCGCGCCCGTGGCGCTGGTGACGCTGCCCGCTTCGAGCAGCGCCTTGCCGCTGGCCTTGAGGACGATCCGGCCATTGTCGCCGACGACGGCGCTGTTGGCGTTGAGCACGCCGCGTTGGCTGACCAGTGCGCCGGCCATGCCGATGCTGCCGCCTTGGGCGATGATCTGGCCCAGGTTCAGGGCCTGGTCGCTTGGCGCCGAGACGAGCACGCGCAATTGCGGATTGCCGGGGTCGGCCAGCTGCACGCTGCGCCCGGCCGCCAGGATCACTTCGCCATTTGGCGCCGTGATGATGCCCGTGTTTTCCACGTTCGGCGCGATCAACAGCACTTGCCCGCCCTTGCCCGCATTGATGGTGCCCGCATTGCCGACGCCCCCGGCCACGCCGCCAGCCGTGAACTGGCGCTTGCCGGCCAGGAAATCCTCGTTCGTCATGCCCAGGCTGGAAGCGACCAGCCCGTTCACGTCCACCTTGGCGCCCTGGCCGAAAACGATGCCGTTCGGGTTGATCAGGAAGACCTTGCCATTCGATTCCAGGCTGCCGAGGATCTTGCTGGGGTCTTGTCCCGTGATGCGATTGAGTACGGCGCTATTGCCGTTTTGCTGGATGAAGCGCGTGATTTCGCCCGCATGGATGGAAAAGCTCTGCCAGTTGATGATGGTGTTGGGCGTGTTCGTGATCGAGAAGATATTGCCCTGCTGATTGAACGTCGCCTGTCCGTTGACCACCTGCGGCAAGGCGGGGTTGGCTTGCGCGGCGCCGAAGCAGCCGGCCAGCAGCAGCGCCAGCACCGTGCGGCGCAGGGGCGGCGCAAAGGGCGGCGTCAGGATGAAAGCGGAAGCGTGCGGGACGTGGTTGTGCATGGTGTTCATCCTGATACTAGTAGGCCAAGGCGAGGCGGAAATGCAGGCGGTTGGCGCCCCGCTGTCCCGTGTCGCCGCCATTGACGACATGGGCGTAATCGAATTGCAGATTGGCGTAGCGGCTCAGCAGCAAACGCAGGCCCAGGCCGCCGCTGCCGATGCCTTGCGAGGCGCTTTCGCCGGGCAGCGCATGGTTGCGGCGCAGCCAGGCCGTGTCATAGAAGGCCAGCGCGCGGCATTGGTAGCCGAGCGCCTCGCCGCACCAATTCGGCGTGTACAGTTCCAGGTTCAGGTTGACGCCCGAATCATTCGATACCTCGCGCTCGGCAAAGCCCCGCACGGACGCGGCGCCGCCGGCGCCGAACTGCTCGCCCGGCACCAGCGCATCCGGCGTGACTTGCGCGTTGACGAGCGCGCGCCATTGCCAGTCGTTGGCCAGCACGCGTCCCGAGCTGGCGCTCAGGCGCAAGGTGTTGAAGGCAGCCTTGGCATGCGCGCGCACCCGGTCGAAATCGGCTTGCGCGCCATGCTTGCCGCCGGGGATATTGTGCGCGAAGGTGACCGCCACGCTGGTCTCGCCCGTGGGCAAGGTCCAGTTGCCGATATAGCTGACGCTGAGCGGATGCACGGTGACGTCGGCGCCCAGTTCCATGCCGAACAACTGCACACTGTTGCGGTACGCCTTGTAGTCGACGCCGTACACGAGCTTGGGTTCGAAATCGCCGCTGCGGGCAAAGTTCTGGTTGTAGCGGATGCCGGCCATGCTGCCCTGGCCGCTGACGGCCAGGTCGAAGATGCCGGCCGAGACGCTGTCCGAATCGACGTTCGAATAGCTGGCGAAAAAGTCCATCGAGTCGCCCAGCGCATACAGCGGCAAGTGGTAGCCGGCGCCATACACGCCCACCTTGTCCGGTTTTTCCAGGCTGCTCGTGTATTGCAGGCTGGCCACATGGTCGCGGCCGAACAGGTTGGCATGCTGCAGCACCACGCCCACGTGCGTCTTGCCCGTTTGCGCATTGCCCGTATTGTCCACGTTGAGCATGGCTTTCCACGGCTTTTCATCGGCCACCGTGACGATGGCGTCGATGGCGCCGGCCGGCTCGTCGGCTTGCAGGCGCACTTCGATCTTGCGCGCCGGGTTTTCATTGGCCAGCTTCAGGCTTTGCGACAGGGCCGGCACGTTCGGCGTCTCGCCTTCGCGCAAGGCCGGCAAGGCGCGCCGCACGTTGGCCTCGTCGACCCAGGTATTGCCGCTGATGGCGAGCTTGCCCAACGGCGTTTGCAGCACGCTCAGGCGCACCACGCCCCGTTCCAGCTCCTGCTCGGGCAATTGCACCTGCACGGCGCTGTAGCCGCGCTCGCGGTAGGCCGCTTCCAGCGCCTCGACGGCGCGGGCAATGTCGGAAAAATCGCGCTGCGCTCCCGTAAAGGGCGCCAGCAGGGCTTGCACCTGCGCGGGCGTGAGCAGGGTATTGCCCTGGACGTCGAAGCGGCGGATCTCGAAGCGCGGCACGCCGTCTTCCTGCGCGGCAGGAACGGCTTCATCCATGGAAACGGCAGCGGCGGCGCCGACGGCGAACAGCAGCGCGGAACCCGCAAGCAGGTGCACCAAACGATATGTCATGTGAAGGATTTCTTGTGTAACAGGACAAGCGCGCGGCCCGCAGGCGCCAGCGTGTCCGGCAATGGGTTGAAGACAAATTTTAGACGGCTTTTTAGTTTCCAGTCAGAAATTTCTAACATTTCCCCCTGATTTTTATCGCAACGCAACAAACAGCGCGCGGAGAATGGTGAAAAATGCCGAATGGCCGGCCTATTTGCTGTGTAATTCCGTCACGCCATCCCAGCCGGCAGGCGGCGGTGCGTTGCGGTACTGCTCCAGGCGCGCCGCGTATAGCCTGTACAAGCCATCATCGGGAAAGTCCGCCTGCAAGCGGGCCAGCTGCACGCCGGCCGCCGCCCAGTCGCGCGCGCGCAGACTGGCCAGCGCCGCATGCCAGCGCTCGATCTGCGCCAGCTCGGCGGCAGGGGCGCCGGCCAGCGGGCAGCGCGGCTCGAAGATGGCCACCGCTTCCTGCTTGCCAACCACTCTGACGCGGTCCAGCTCGCGGTACAGGAAATCCGGGGCGGCGGAGCGCGTGGCCTGGCCCACCACGATGCCCGCGCCATACAGCTTGCTGGCGCCTTCCAGGCGGGCGGCCAGGTTGACGCTGTCGCCCATCACGGTATAGGCGCGGCGGATGCGCGAACCCATGTCGCCCACATGCATGGGTCCCGTATTGAGGCCGATGCCGATGCGCAGCGCCGGCCAGCCGCGCGCGCAAAACTGCCGGTTCAACCGTGCCGCGCTGCCCTGCATCAGCAGGGCGCTGGCCACGGCCCGGCTGGCGTGATCGCCAAAGGCGACGGGCGCGCCCCAGAACGCCATCACGGCGTCGCCGATGTATTTGTCCAGGGTGCCGCCATGGCTGTCGCGGATATCTTCCGACATGGCCGTCAGGTATTCGTTGATGTATTCGCGCAGGGTGGCCGGCGCCAGCTGCTCGGAAATGGCCGTAAAACCGCGCACGTCGGCAAACAGCACCGTCAGTTCGCGGTTCTCGCCCTCCATCGTGTAGCGGCGCGGATCGTCGGCCATCTCGGCCACCAGTTCGGGCGCCACGTATTCGCCGAAACGTGCCACCAGCGCACGGCCCTTGCGCACCTCGAAAAAGTAGCCCCACGCCAGGTTGGCGATGAACAGCGCAAGGATCAGCAACAGCAGCACGGCGCCGCCCAGCACCAAGTCGTGCGCGGCGTACAGGTACAGGTTGATGCCGATGGCGGCCGCCAGCGCGCCCAGCGTCGCCAGCATCACGCCGGCCGGCGGCAGCACGGCCAGGGCGCCCGCCAGCAGCAGGCCAAACAGCACGACCTGCACCAATTCGAGCGCCAGTGCGTAGTCGGGCCGCGCCTTGAAGCGTCCGTCCAGCATGGACTTGATCAGGTTGGCGTGCACCTCCACCCCCGGATATTCGGCATTCACGGGCGTGGCGCGGATATCGTTCAAGCCGGGCGCCGTCGTGCCCACCAGGATGATGGCGCCCTTCAGCAGCGCGGCAGGCACCGTGCCGGCCAGCACGTCGGACGCCGAGACATAGCGGAAGGCGCCGCCATCGGGACCGCCCGCGCCGCGGTACTGCACCGTCGTCGTCAAGGCTTCACCCACGGGGATCGCCAGCGCGCCGCGCGGCGTAAACAGCATGATGTGCTCGAGGCCGCCGCTGGCCAGTTCGCGCGCCGACAGGGTATCGGCCGTGCCCGTGAAACGGGGAGCGATGGCGCGCGCCTGCAGGTAGACGGCGACGGTGGCCAGCGACAGCGAAGGATAATAGCCGTCGCCGATGCGCTGCAACAGGGTCGAGGAACGCACGACGCCATCGGCATCGGTCAGGGCCGTGAAGATGCCGGCGCCCTGCGCGGCCGCCTGCAGCGGCGCGATATTGGCTTCGTAGCCGCGCGCCACGTAGGCCGTCACCGTGCGGCCATTCAGGTCGGCGACCGTGAAGGCGGGCTTGGGCAGCACGCCCTTCCTTTGCTGCTCCGACACGCTGTAGCCCAGCACCACGGGCTGGCCGCGCATGGCTTCGGCAAACAGGCCGTCGTAATCCATGGCCGGGCGCAGTTTTTCCAGCTGCGCCGGCAAGCCGGGCACGCCCGCCAGTTCGCCCTGCGCCAAGCCTTGCAGCACGGCGTAGCCGGAACTGGTGTCCGCTTCGGGAAACGCAATATCGAAACCCAGCGCAGCCACGCCGTAGTGGCCCGTGAGCTGGCGCACCAGGCGCGCCTGGACGTCGCGGCTCCACGGAAAGCGGCCTACCTTGGCCAGGCTTTGCTCGTCGATGTCGACAATGACAATGCGGCGGTCCAGCTGCGGCGTTTCCGCGCGCATGCGCCAGTCGCCCAGCATGGCGTCAAGGCGGGCGATCGTGTCGTTGCCGGCCAGGCACAGCACGGCCGCGGCCACAGTCAAGAGCACGCCCAGCAGCGAGCGCGCCCCATGCTTGCGCCAGGCCTGCGCCAGCTTCAAGGGGTATAGCCCGGAATGGCCGCCTCGTCGACGGCATCGATCTGGCTCGGATGCATGTGCTTTTCAGCGAAGATCAGATAGACCTTGCTGCGGATGAAAACGTCGAACAGCTCCGGATCGATATGCCCGTTCAGGCTGAAATTGCCGAGGATGCGCAAGGATTCGGACAGCGACTTTCCCTTTTTATAGGGGCGGTCGCGCGCCGTCAGCGCCTCGAAAATGTCGGCGATGGCCATCAGCCGCGCCGGCACCGACATCTGCTCTTTCGTCAGCCCGCGCGGATAGCCCTTGCCATCCATGCGCTCGTGGTGGCCGCCCGCGTATTCCGGCACCTTTTGCAGGTGCTTGGGCCACGGCAGCGCCTCGAGCATGCGGATCGACACGCTGATATGGTTGTTGACGATGGCCCGCTCGGCCGCCGTCAGGGTGCCGGCGCGGATGGTCAGGTTTTCCGTCTCGTCGGCATCGAGAAAATCGCGCAGTTCGCCGTCGGCCGCGCGCCAGCGGCGCCTGGCGATCTGCCGCACTCTTTCCTGGTCGGCTTGCGCCATGCTTTCGCCGCCGATGTTGACCGTGCGGATGAAGTCGCGCTCTTCGCGCAGCGCCGCCTGCTCCTGCTCCAGCGCGCGGGCGATGGCGTCCTTTTGCTGCGGCTGCGCCGCCTGCTGGCGCAGGGCCGCGATCTCGGCGTCGCGCAGCAGCACTTCGTAGCGCGTGTCGATCAGGGCGATGCGGTCGAAGATGGTTTCCAGCTTGGTGGCCTTGTCGACCACGTGCACGGGCGTGGTGATCTTGCCGCAGTCGTGCAGCAAACCGGCCAGCCACAGCTGCTTGCGCTCGTTGTCGCTGAGCCGGAAATCGGCCAGCGGCCCCGTTTGCGTCGCGTGCGCGGCGTCGGCCAGCAGCATCGTCAGCTCGGGCACGAACTGGCAGTGGCGCCCCGTGTAGGGCGACTTTTCATCGATGCCGATATTGATCAGGGTAACCAGGGATTCCAGCAGCTCTTCCAGTTGCGAGATCAGCAGCTGATTCGTCAGCGCCACGCCCGCCTGCGCGGCCAGCGCCTCGATGAAGCGTTGGTCGGTGGAGGAAAAGGCGCGCACCTGGCCCGTCTCGCCATCCTTGGCATTGACCAGCTGCAGCACGCCGATCAGGTCGCCCTCGTGGTCGCTCATCGGCACCGTCAGGATCGATTGCGTGTGGTAGCCGTGGTGGCGGTCGAACTCGCGCATGCCGGAAAAATTGAAGACCTCGTCGCGGTAGACATCGGCGATATTCACGCTGCGGCGCATGTTCGCCGCGTACGCCGCCACGGACGCCAGGTTGGGCTGGCCCGCGCCGTCGAACAGGGGCACGCCCGGCAAGCCCATGTCGGCGCCTTGCGCGATGCCCAGGCTGTCGTTGACGCTGATGTCGAACGCCAGCTGGCGGCCCTCGCGCGCGGGCCGGTACAGGGTCGCGCCATCGGCGCCGCTCATGCTTTTTGCCAGCAGCACGATGCGCTGCAACAGCGCGCCGATGTCGTGCCCCTCGCCGCCCAGGCCGTGGCCGAGCGCGACACTGAGTTCGGTCAATTGCTCCAGTCTGTGGGCGATTTTCTCAGGGTGCAACTGAGGCATATTGGTGGCAATCAGGTAATGGGCAAGCAAAAAAGGGGAAGTCGGCAAGCGCCAGTGTAACGGCCGTCCCGCGCACTGTACATTACTTAGTCACAACAAAATGAAATTACTTTCCGTATCACAACACGCATAAATGTTGCCGCCAATCTCATTAATTAGAATAGAATCAACAATAATTACACTGTAACAAGGTACTGAATGAAATTCACGTTCAGGGGCGTGCGCGGCTCCATCCCCTCCCCCGGCCCGCGCACGGCGCGCTACGGCGGCAACACCACGTGCATCGAAGTGCGCACCGACAACGATAGCTTGATCATTCTCGATGCGGGCAGCGGCATCTTTTCGCTGGCGCAGCAACTGCCGCCGGGCCAGCCCGTCGACGCGTACGTCTTCATCACGCACAGCCACTGGGACCATATCCACGGCTTGCCCATGTTCTCGCCCCTGTTCGTGGCCGGCAACCGCATGCGCCTGCATGGCGCCCTGGACGGCAGCAGCGGGCGCGGCATCGAGCACGTGATGGCGGTGCAGCTGCAAGGCAGCTATTTTCCCGTCAGCGAAGCGGCCATGGCGGCCAGCATCGAGTACCGCACCCTGGCGCCCGGCGAAGCCGTCGAGGTGGGCGGCGCGCGCGTGCGCGGCGCGGAAATGAACCATCCCGTCGTCAACCTCGGTTACCGCATCGACTGCGGCGGCGCCTCGCTGTTTTTCAGCGGCGACCATGAACCGTTCTACAACCTGCATCCGCCCGGCCACGCCGAGCATGCCGCCTGCGCGGCGCGCAATGCGCAGCGCCAGGCCGGCATCGACGCGCTGGTCGCCGGCGTCGACGCGCTGATCATGGATTGCTCGTACACGCGCGAGGAATACCCGGGCAAGCAGGGCTGGGGCCACGGCACCTTCGACGCCGCCTTCGACCTGGCCCTGCGCTGCGGCGCACGGCGCCTGTACTGCACCCACCACGAACCGACCCGCAGCGACGAGCAGCTCGAAGCCGTGTTTGCCGACGTGATGGGCCGCTACAGCAGCCGTCTCGATGGCCTGCAAGTGTTCCTCGCCAGCGAGGGACTGACGGTCGAACTGGCCGACGCATAAAAAAAGGGAACCTTTTGGTTCCCTTTTTTATACATGCGCCCAGTTGGCACAAGGCCCTCTGAAAACCGTAGCGAGCAAGCCCGATATCGGATTGAGTAGCGGAGCTGTACTTTAGTACAGTGAGCAACGGAGATTCGATAGTGGGCTGCGCAGTAGGTTTGCAGAGGCGCCTTACATGATGTGGTGGCCAATCCACCAAGCGACTGCTGCCACGAAAGCGGAAGCGGGAATCGTGAAGATCCAGGCCCAGACGATATTGCCCGCCACGCCCCAGCGCACGGCCGACATCTTCTGCGACGAACCGACGCCGACGATGGCGCCCGTGATGGTGTGCGTGGTCGACACGGGAATGCCCAGCGCCGTCGAGACGAACAGGGTGATCGCGCCGCCCGTTTCGGCGCAGAAGCCGCCGACCGGTTTGAGCTTGGTGATCTTCTGGCCCATGGTCTTGACGATGCGCCAGCCACCGAACAGGGTGCCAAAGCTGATGGCCGTATAGCACGAGATGATGACCCACATCGGCGGCATGGCGTCGGCTGAACTGGAGTAGCCTGCGGCGATCAGCAGCATCCAGATGATGCCGATGGTTTTCTGCGCATCGTTGCCGCCGTGGCCCAGGCTGTAGGCGGCCGCCGAGACCAACTGCAAACGGCGGAACCACTTGTCGACCTTGCGCGGCGTCGAACGCACGAATATCCATGACACGATCAGCATCATGATGGAGCCGAACACGAAGCCCAGTACCGGTGCGATGACGATGAAGGCGACGGTTTTCCACAGGCCGGCCGCGACCAGCGCGCCCGTGCCGGACTTGGCGACAGCGGCGCCCACCAGGCCGCCGATCAGGGCGTGCGAGGACGACGATGGAATGCCGTAGTACCAGGTAAACAAATTCCAGAAGATGGCGCCCATCAGCGCGCCGAAGATCACGTACTGGTCGATCACGGCCGGATCGATGGTGCCCTTGCCCACTGTGGCGGCCACGGTCAGCTGGTGGAACACGAAGATGGCGACGAAGTTGAACGTGGCGGCCATGGCAACCGCGGTCTGCGGTTTCAATACGCCCGTCGAGACCACCGTGGCGATCGCGTTGGCGGCATCGTGGAAGCCGTTCATGAAGTCAAACAGCAGCGCCAGGACGATCAACAGGCCTAGCACGTAGATGCTGATTTGTATGGTCATTATAGTTTCTTTTCTGATTCTGGTTCAGGACAGGCCCAACGCTTACGCGTTTTCGACGATGATGCCTTCGATAATATTGGACACGTCTTCGCAACGGTCGGTCACGGTTTCCAGAATTTCGTAGATCGCTTTCAGCTTGATCAGGTTGCGCACGTCCGGTTCGTCGCGGAACAGCTTGGACATGGCGGCGCGCATCACGTGATCGGCGTCCGATTCCAGGCGATCGATCTCTTCGCAGATGGCGACGATCTTGCGCGAGTTGTCCATGTTGTGCAGCATGGCGACGGCGTCGCGCACTTTTTCGGTACAGGCCAGCACCAGTTCGGCCAGGCGCTTGGCTTCCGGCGTGACGGCCTTCAGGTCGTACAGCGAGACGGTTTGCGCCGCATCTTCCAGCAGGTCGAGGATGTCGTCCTGGCGCGTGATCAGCTGATGGATGTCGTCGCGGTCGATCGGCGTGATGAAGGTCTTGTGCAGCATTTCCACGGTGGCGTAGGTGACTTTGTCCGCCTGTTTCTCGATGCTTTCGATCGCATGCACGCGGTTTTCCAGGTCGTCGAAATTGGTCATCAGGCCGAGCATCTCTTTGGCGCCCTTGACGCACAGTTCCGCGTGCTGGTTAAACAATTCAAAAAACTTGCCCTCAGTGGGCATCAAGCGTCCAAACATGTCATTCTCCGTTAAGCATTGAGTCGTGTTATTTACTACAGAAAGCCGCCCCGTTGTCGGGGGCGGCCAATGGAATATCAGTGCTGCTGTGTTAGTCGCCTTGGTAAAGCGCCAGGCCACCACTGTAATTGCCAAATTTGGTGTACTGCCCCATGAAGGTGAGGCGGATGCTGCCGATTGGACCGTTACGCTGTTTACC
The DNA here is from genome assembly GCF_000988085.1 of Janthinobacterium sp. KBS0711. NCBI lineage: Bacteria > Pseudomonadati > Pseudomonadota > Betaproteobacteria > Burkholderiales > Oxalobacteraceae > Janthinobacterium > Janthinobacterium sp. KBS0711. Next base: position 236,575 of record NZ_LBCO01000035.1, read on the forward strand.
GATGATGATCTCGGCCGTTCCCTTGTCCGGCGAGTCGGGGTTATACACCTCGTCGCGGTAAATGAACAGGATCACGTCGGCATCCTGCTCAATAGCGCCCGATTCGCGCAAGTCGGACATGACAGGACGTTTGTTCGGGCGTTGTTCCAGCGAGCGGTTCAGCTGGGACAGCGCGATCACGGGGCAACCGAGTTCTTTCGCCAGGCCTTTCAAGCCCCGCGAAATCTCGGAAATCTCCGTGGCGCGGTTGTCGCCCGGCGTATTGGCCGACATCAGTTGCAAGTAATCGACGATGATCAGGCCCAGCTTGCCGCATTGACGCGACAAGCGGCGCGAGCGGGCGCGCAATTCGATGGAATTGAGCGCCGGCGTTTCATCGATGTACAACTGCGCGTCGTTCATCTTCTGGATCGCATTCGTCAGGCGCGGCCAGTCTTCGTCGTTCAGGCGGCCAGTACGCAAACGGTGCTGGTCGAGCTGCCCGACGGAGCCGAGCATACGCATGGCCAGCTGGGCGCCGCCCATCTCCATCGAGAACACGGCCACGGGCAAGCCGCTGTCGATGGCCACGTTTTCGCCGATGTTGACGGAAAACGCCGTCTTGCCCATCGACGGACGGCCCGCCACGATCACCAAGTCGCCCGGCTGCAGACCCGAGGTCATGCGGTCGAGGTCGATGAAACCGGTGGGCACGCCCGTGATTTCACTCTGGTTGTCACGGCTGTACAGTTCGTCGATGCGCTCGACCACCTGCGTCAGCAGAGGCTGGATGGCGGTCCAGCCCTGGGCGCCGCGCGCACCTTCTTCGGCGATGGCAAAAATCTTCGACTCGGCCTCGTCAAGCATCTGCTTGACTTCCTTGCCTTGCGGGCTGAAGGCCGTGCCGGAGATATCGTCGGCGACGGTGATGAGTTTACGCAGCACGCCGCGGTCGCGCACGATCTCGGCGTAGCGCCGGATGTTCGCGGCCGATGGCGTGTTTTGCGCCATGGCGTTCAGGTAAGCGAGTCCGCCCACATCATCGGCCTTGCCGAGCTGGGTCAGGGTTTCAAAAACAGTAATGACATCGGCTGGCTTGGAAGCGTTAACCATCTTGACGATTTGCTCGAAGATGATGCGATGGTCATAGCGATAGAAATCCTCCGCATGCATGAAGTCGGCGATGCGGTCATACGCGGCATTGTCGCGCAGCAGACCACCGATAACGGATTGTTCTGCTTCGATCGAATGCGGCGGAATACGGAGGGAATCCAGTTGCGGATCAGAGGGGGCGTTCATGGCGCGAATTATACCCGCTTCGGCGTGCTGGCAAAAATAAAGGGCTGAAATTGAGCGAAAAAAAGGCCACAAAAAAGCCGGGCGAACCCGGCTTTTCATAGTGCGGCAATGCTTGCGGGCCAGGCCCGCAGACAATTACGCGTTCGCGTCTGGAACGACAGCGATAACAACTTCCACGACCACGTCGGTGTGCAGAGCAACCGAAACGTTGTGCTCGCCAACGATCTTCAGCGGGCCGGTAGGCATGCGGATTTGTGCTTTTTCAACAGCAAAACCTTGCTTGGTCAGCGCTTCAGCGATGTCGAAGTTGGTGACGGAACCGAACAGACGGCCATCAACACCAGCTTTTTGAGCAACTTGAACGGTCAGGCCGCTCAGTTTTTCGCCCTGGGCTTGCGATGCGGCCAGTTTGGCGGCAGCAGCTTTTTCCAGTTCGGCGCGCTTGACTTCGAATTCAGCCACAGCGGTTGCCGTAGCACGACGTGCCAGGCGTTGCGGGATCAGGAAGTTACGTGCGTAACCGTCTTTGACTTTGACGACTTCGCCGAGGTTACCGACGTTAACAACTTTTTCTAACAGAATGATTTGCATAGTTCTTCTCCAGGAATATCTGACCGATTAAGCGTGGTGCAGATCGGTGTATGGCAGCAGCGCGAGGAAGCGAGCGCGCTTGATTGCGGTGTCAACTTGGCGCTGGTAGTGCGCTTTGGTACCGGTCAGGCGTGCTGGCATGATCTTGCCGTTTTCTTGGACGAAGTCTTTCAGCGTGTCGACGTCTTTGTAGTCGACTTGCTCAACGTGAGCTGCGGTGAAGCGGCAGAACTTCTTGCGTTTGAACAACGGGTTTTGCTGTTTGCGTTTTTCTTTAAGCTTGAGCTTATTTTTGTCGAACTTTTTACCGAATGCCATGTCAGGCTCCTGTATCTAAAATGCGCTAGTCAGAATTGACTGCACTAAAATCAATGATGTGAAACACCAAACTCTTGCTGTTGCGGCTCTTCCTGGCCAGGAAACCCGTGAACTGATACACCCCGCCCAAGCTTGCCTGGCTGAACCGGCCTGAAATTTCGCCAGCGGCTAGCGCGGCAACATCAAACTCGGTCAAACGGGCAATCCCTGCTTCCATCTGCTGCGAACTGTGTTGCAATACTGCATTCACAATCGGCAGCCCTGCCGGGGTATAGCGCAATATTTCGCGCTCGGCAATGATGGCGGTTACTTGTAGCTGGTTCAGCGCACGATCCCGGTCAAGAATTAAGCTGCTGCTGCGGCTGGAGCGGCTGCTGGTGCTTCGGTGCGGTGGCTTTTGGCCGCGTCTTCGCGTTGTACCGATTTCATCATCGGCGAAGGAGCTGTTTCAGCTTTCTTCATTTTAACGGTCAGGTGACGCAACACGGCATCATTGAATTTGAATGCTGTTTCCAACTCGACCAGGGTCTCGTTGTCGCATTCGATGTTCAGGCAGATGTAGTGTGCTTTAGGCAGCTTTTGGATCGAGTAAGCCATTTGACGGCGGCCCCAATCTTCCACGCGGTGAACCGAACCGCCGCGGGTGGTTACGCTGGCTTTGTAGCGTTCGATCATCGCGGGCACTTGCTCGCTTTGGTCCGGATGGACGATAAAGACTATTTCATAATGACGCATGCAAACTCCTTCAGGTCGGATTGATAATCGCCCACCCCGGCGTCAAGACGGGTGTGGGAAGGTCAGCCGAAGATTATAACCGCCTTTTGCAAACGTTTCAATCATTCCTTCCACAAGCGCGCGAAAAGCCCGTGCGCCGCCGCGCTTTGCGCCCATGGGCAAGTATTTCTTGCGAAATTCGCCCAAAACACGGAAATCCCCTTGCATAGTGGACGATACTGTACAAAAATACAGACTGTTCATATAGACAGCATTTTAGTATGCACCCACCGCTCATGATCAAGCTGACAGCACGACAAGAACAAATCCTGAACCTGATCAAGGACGCGATTGAAAACACGGGCTTTCCTCCTACCCGTGCCGAAATCGCCAATGAACTGGGTTTCAAATCGGCCAACGCGGCTGAAGAGCATTTGCAGGCCCTGGCCCGCAAGGGCGCGATCGAGATTTCGCCCGGCACCTCGCGCGGCATCCGCCTGATCGGCGCGGCCGCCGAAGCGCCGCCGTCGAAAGTGCCGGCAGCGCTGCTGATGTCGCTGCCCCTGATCGGCCGGGTGGCGGCAGGCTCGCCCATCCTGGCGCAGGAAAACCTGGAAGCGAGCTACAACGTCGACCCGGCCCTGTTCTCGGCCAAGCCCGACTTCCTGCTGAAAGTGCGCGGCTGGTCCATGCGCGACGCCGGCATCATGGATGGCGACTTGCTGGCCGTGAAAAAGGTCGACAGCGCCAAGAATGGCCAGATCGTCGTCGCCCGCATCGGCGACGAAGTCACCGTCAAGCGCTACAAGAAGACGGGCTCCGTCATCGAACTGCTGCCGGAGAACCCGGACTTCAAGGTGATCACCGTGTCGCCCGAAGACGAGTTTGCGTTGGAAGGCCTCGCCGTCGGACTGATGCGCAGCTGGCATTAAACTGCAGCACGTAAAAAAGGGCCGCGACAGCATGACTGTCGCGGCCCTTTTTACATGGTGCGCGGCTGCTTATGCATCCAGCGCACTGCTGAAATCCTCCAGCAGATCGGCCTCATCTTCGATGCCCACCGACACGCGGATCAGGGATTCGGCGATGCCCATGCTGGCGCGGCGCTCGGCACCCATCTCGTAGAAAATCGTGTGGGCGACGGGAATGACGAGGGTGCGCGTGTCGCCCAGGTTGCTCGCTGGAATAGCCAAATTCAAACGATTGAGGAAATCGAAGCAGTCGATGCCATCCTTCAGCTCAAAGCTGAACAGCGAGCCATAGCTGCGGAACAAGTCCGTCGCCAGCGCGTGCTGCGGGTGCGACGCCAGGCCCGGGTAGTGCACGGCCGCCACTCTCGGGTCGGCGGCAAGCATGGTCGCCAGCGCCAGGGCGTTCGAGCAGGTGCGGTCCATGCGCAAGGCCATGGTTTCCGCGCCGACAGCGATATGGTGCGCCGCTTCCGGCCCCAGCGAAGCGCCGAAGTCGCGCAAGGCCTTGGCGCGGATTTGCGCGATGCCCCACTGGGCGGGCGCCGCCTTTTTATAATTTTCAAAGATGTTCGGATACCGCGTCCAGTCGAACACGCCCGTGTCCGTCAAGCTGCCGCCCAGCGCATTGCCATGGCCGCCGATGGATTTCGTCAAGGCATTGACCACCAGACCCGCGCCCACGGCTTTCGGGCGGAACAGATATGGCGTCGTCATCGTGTTGTCGACGATATACAAAATGCCCTTCTCCCGGCACAAGTCGCCGATCCTTGCCAGGTCGGCGATCTGCGTACGGGGATTGGCGATGGTTTCCACAAACACAATGCGCGTGGCCGGCGTGATGGCGGCCGCCACGTTGGCGACATCGGTGGCGTCGACGAACGACACGGCTATGCCCTGCCCCGTCACCGTTTGCCACAGGCTGTTGGTGTTGCCAAACAAAAAGGCCGACGATACGACATGGTCACCGGCGCGCAACAGCGATTGCACCACGGCGCCGATGGCGCCCATGCCGGTGGCGAAGCACAAAGTCGCCACGCCGTCTTCCATCTTGTTGACCTTGTCTTCCAGCGCGGAGACGGTCGGGTTGCCTTGGCGGCCATAACGGAAGCCCGGCTCCTTGCCCTGGAACACGGACGCGAGCTGGCGCGCATCGGCGTAACCGAAGGCAACGGAAGTATGCACGGGCTTGTGCAGCGAGCCGTGCTCGATGCCCTTGCGGCGGTCGTTATGCAGGATGGTGGTGGTGAAGCCGTAGTTTTTTTTGGTGGTCATGGTGGAAGTTCCAAATACTCGTCTTGCCGCTTAATCCAAGGCAAGTGCTGGGGTCAGACCCAGCGGGTCTGACCCCGAAAAAAAAGCCCGGCAATAGCCGGGCCTAGTATCAAGCCTCGGTAGTAGCGAGGTTCAGGTTCAGCTGGGAACGCGGCGTATCTTCGGGCGCTGCCGCCTTCGGATGGTGGCGCGCATATTCCAGGCGGTCCAGGTATTCCTGCGACACGTCGCCCGTCACGTAGACGCCATCGAAGCACGACGCCTCGAAATTGGTCAGTGCCGGGTTGACGTCGGCGATCGCCTGCTTCAGCGCGCCGATATCCTGGTAGACCAGGTAGTCGGCCGTGATTTCGCGGCACACTTCTTCCGTCGTGCGGCCGTAGGCGATCAGCTCGTCGCGCGTCGGCATGTCGATGCCGTACACGTTCGGGTAGATCACCGGTGGCGCGGCCGAAGCGAAGATGACCTTGGTCGCGCCCGCTTCACGCGCCATCTGTACGATTTCACGGCTGGTGGTGCCGCGCACGATGGAATCGTCGACCAGCAGCACCACTTTATCCTTGAATTCGGACGGGATCGCGTTGAGCTTCTGGCGCACGGATTTCTTGCGCGCCGCCTGGCCCGGCATGATGAAGGTGCGGCCGATGTAGCGGTTCTTGATGAAGCCTTCGCGGTACTCGATGTTCAGCGCCATGGCCAGCTGGATGGCGGCCGGACGCGAGGAATCGGGAATCGGCATGACCACGTCGATATGCACGCCTGGCAACTCGGCGCGGATCTTCTCGGCCAGGTATTCGCCCATTTTCAGGCGCGTGGCGTACACGGAGGCGCCGTCGATGACGGAGTCGGGACGGGCCAGGTAGACGAATTCGAACACGCAAGGGTTCAGGCTGGCATTGTCGGCGCACTGGGCGCTGTGCAATTTCTTGTCGGCATCGATAAAGACGGCTTCGCCGGGACCGATGTCGCGCACGAAGCGGAAGCCCATACCTTCCAGGGCCACGGATTCGGAAGCGATCAGGTATTCGGGACCCTGCTCCGTTTCATTGATGCCCAGGCACAACGGACGGATGCCGTGCGGGTCGCGGAAGGCCAGCAAGCCCACCCCGGCGATTTGCGCGACGGCAGCGTAACCACCCTTGACGCGGCGGTTCAGCACGGTAACGGCCTTGAAGATGGCTTCCGGGTCCAGGTTCAGGCCCGTCGTCGCTTCCTGGATTTCATGCGCCAGCACGTTGAGCAGCACTTCCGAATCGGAATCGGTATTGATGTGGCGGCGGTCGTTCTTGAACATTTCCAGCTTCAACTGTTCCCAGTTGGTCAGGTTGCCATTGTGCGCCAGCGTGATGCCGAACGGCGCATTCACATAGAACGGTTGTGCTTCCTCTTCGCTCGACGAACCGGCCGTCGGGTAACGGCAATGGCCGATGCCCGTCGTGCCTTGCAGCGAACGCATGTTGCGCGTACGGAAGACGTCACGCACGAGGCCATTGGCTTTGTGCATGGAAAACATACTGCTGTGATTGGTCGCAATCCCAGCCGCGTCCTGACCGCGATGTTGCAGGAGCAACAATGCATCATAGAGCAATTGATTGACAGGTTGATGGGAAACGACGCCGACGATGCCACACATGGTGTGCTCCTAAACTGTGCTACTGATTTTAAAAAAATTCAAAATTTCACATGCTGCGCGTAAGCGGCAGGCAGATAAGGCTTGATGGCGCGCGCGCCCTGCTCCGCGAGCGGGCTGAGCTGCGCGTTTTTCCAGAATGGCTGCTGCGGTATGGACGTCATCCCACACAAGATGACGGCGGTCAGCACGATCACAAGGCCCCGCGCCACGCCGAACAGGGTGCCCAGGGTGCGGTCGGCCAGGCTCAGGCCCGTTACCTTGACGAGCGCGTCGACCGTCATGGACAGCAATCCCATCAAAATGCGCACGCCGATGAACAGCACAACGAAAGCCAGCAGCAAACGGATGGCTTCGCCCGGCACGGCTTCCGGCAGGAATTTCGCCAGGGTGGCGCCATAGGCGTTGGCAATGACGAAGGCCACGATCCAGCTGACCAATGACAGTATTTCCTTGACCAGGCCACGCATCATGCTGATCAGCACGGACGTCACCAGCACGAACAGCACCAGGTAATCGAAGATCGTCACGCCGATTCAGCCTTGCAACATCACGCCGGTACCAGGCTGCCGCCCAGGCCCAGCTTTTGCAGCTTGGCGCGGGTCTTTTCAGCGTCTTCGCGGCTGCCGAACGGCCCCACGCGCACGCGGATGCGTTCGCCCGCCGGGCTGGAGACTTTCTGCGTGTACGACTTGATGCCCGCATCGCGCAGCTTGTCCTGCAATTCATCGACCTTGTCCTGCGTCGCCAGGGCCGCCACTTGCACCACGAACTTGCCGCTGCCGGCGTCGTGCGCCTTGTCCTGTGCTTTCTCTTGCGGCTTGCCTTCCAGGATCGCCAGCGCGCGCGCGGCATCGTCAGCCGATTGCGCCGGCTTGGCAGGCTTCGGCTCAGGCTTGGCTTCCGGCTTTACTTCATGCTTGGGCTCAGGCTTGGCTTCGGGCTTGGACTCGTGTTTCGGCTCGGGCTTGGTTTCGTGCTTCGGCTCCGGTTTCGGCTCCACCTTGACCGGCTTGGGTTCAGGCTTGGGCTCGGGTTTCGGTTCCACATAGGTCGGCTTGACCGGTGCAGGCTGGGCGGCCGCCAGCACGGGTGCCGGTGTCGGTGCAGGGGTCGGCTTGGCCGCAGGCGGCAGCGGCGCGTCGACGATTTCCTCGGACTGGTCCAGGCCATTTGCCGCGGCCCGGGCCGGAACGGCCGGCACGGGCGCCGGTGCAGGCGCGACGGCCTTTTCCTTCGACGGAATGTCGATGGCGATATCGTTGAACGGCGCCTTCGGCTCGGAGTCGAGCAGCATCGGCAAGCCGACAGCCACGCCCAGGGCCAGGGCAATGGCCCCGACCAGGCGGCGACGTGCGCGCTTTTTTTCAGGCAAGACCGGGTCCGGCGCTTCCTTGCCGCCACGGCGCGATCCACCGCCACCGGCCGTGTTGGCTGCGCGCTTGCGGGTCGGCGACTGTGCTTCGCCAGGGACATAAAAGCCGCTGTCTTCGCCAGAGGATTCTTGCTTGTTTTTAAACAGTTTCGAGAACAAGCCCATGCGTGATTTTCAGTCGAGTGCGTTTCAGTGAAGTGAGGATTTTCGGGCCTTCATCACGCCGGCTACGGTGAGGAAAGAACCAAAGACCACAATTCTATCATTCTCACCGGCCCGGCTCATTGCATTTGCAAAAGCTTGTGCCGGATCATCGAAAATAGACACAGTATGTTCGCTGCTGTCGGGCTTATCTTCGAGCATGATCTGCACCTTGGCGGCCAGCTCGGAAGCCGTGGCCGCGCGCGGCGAAGGCAGGTTCGTCAGGCACCAGTGGTCGACGTGTTCGCTCATCGCGGCCAATACGCCATCGATATCCTTGTCCTGCATGGAGCCGAACACGGCATAGGTATACGGATGGAAACCCATGTTGCCCAGGTTCTGGTTCAGCGCCGACGCCGCGTGGGGATTGTGCGCCACGTCAAGGATCACGCTGGGGCGGCCAGGCAAGACCTGGAAGCGGCCCGGCAGTTCCACCGTCACGAGGCCCGTGCGCACTTCCTGCGCGCCCACGGGCAGTTTCAGCTTCAGCACTTCCAGCGCGGCCAGCACGGCCGTCGCATTGAGGATCTGGTTGGCGCCGCGCAAGCTTGGATACGCGAGCGAATTGCGGCGCTGCTCGCGCCCGCCGTAGTTCCACTGCTGCTTGTCGCCCGAATAGTTGAAATCGCGGCCCATCAGCCACAGGTCGGCGCCGATGGCCTCGGCATGATCGATCAACGACTGCGGCGGCACGGGGTCGCTGCAGATGGCCGCCTTGCCCGGACGGAAGATGCCCGCCTTTTCAAAGCCGATCGCTTCGCGCGTGTCGCCCAGGTAATCCGTGTGGTCGATATCGACGCTGGTGACGATGGCCACGTCGGCATCGATCACGTTGACGGCGTCCAGGCGCCCGCCCAGGCCCACTTCCAGGATGGCCACGTCCAGCTTGGCCTGCGACAGCAGATGCAGAATCGCCAGGGTGGTGAATTCGAAATACGTCAGCGGCGTGTCGCCGCGCACGGCTTCAACGGCTTGGAAGCTGGCGACGATCTGTTCGTCGCTGGCCATCTCGCCCAGCACGCGGGCGCGCTCGTTAAAATCGAGAAAATGCGGCTTGATGTACAGCCCCACTTTGTAGCCTGCACGCAACAGTACGGATTCCAGCATGGCGCAGGTGGAACCCTTGCCATTCGTGCCCGCCACCATGATCACGGGGCAAGTAAAAGCCAGCTGCATGCGCGCCTTGACGGCTTGCACGCGGTCCAGGCCCATGTTGATCTGGGTTTCCGAATGGCGGGTTTCCAGCATGGCGAGCCAGTCCGGCAAGGTGGTGGGGAGGTTTTGCATGGGAGACTTCTTGATGAGGAGACAGTGCGCGAAGCGCGGAGACGGTATTGCTTGGCAACCGGGCGGGTCCGCAGGACACCGCCCGGCCTGATACTTTGGCGTTACGCCAGCACTTCCACGGCCTGGTTTTGCAACAAGGCCAGCAGGCGGGCGATTTCTTCGCGCATCTTGCGGCGGTCGACGATCATGTCGACGGCGCCCTTGGTGACGAGGAACTCGGCGCGCTGGAAGCCTTCCGGCAGTTTTTCGCGCACGGTGTTTTCAATCACGCGCGGGCCGGCAAAGCCGATCAGCGCTTTCGGTTCGGCGATGACCACGTCGCCCATGAAGGCGAACGAGGCGGACACGCCGCCCATGGTCGGGTCGGTCAGCACGCTGATGAATGGCAGTTTCTTTTCGGACAACTTGGTCAGCATGGCCGTGGTTTTTGCCATCTGCATCAAGGACAGCAAGCCTTCCTGCATGCGCGCGCCACCGGTGGCGGTGATGCAAATGAACGGCACTTTCTGTTCCAGCGCGATTTGCGCGCCGCGCACGAAGCGCTCGCCCACGACGGAGCCCATGGAGCCGCCCATGAATTCGAATTCGAAGCACGCCACGACCACCGGCAGGCTCATGATGGCGCCGCCCATGACGACCATCGCATCCGTCTCGCCCGTCGCTTCCATGGCGGACTTCAGGCGGTCAGGATATTTCTTGCTGTCCTTGAATTTCAAGGTATCGACAGGCAGGATTTCCTGGCCGATTTCATAGCGGCCGCCCGCGTCGAGCAGGCTGTCGAGGCGTTCACGCGCGCGGATGCGCATGTGGTGGTCGCATTTCGGGCACACGTGCAAATTCGATTCCAGGTCCGTACGGTACAGCACGGCTTCGCACGACGGGCACTTGACCCACAGGCCTTCCGGCATGGTCTTGCGCGCGGCGGCATCAGAACGCTGGATGCGCGGTGGCAGCAGTTTTTCCAACCAACTCATATTTTCTCCTTGGGCCCTTGTAGGGGTAGCGTCGGTGGACGCCCCCGGCAGACGGTAAACGGCGACACCCCGCAGGGCGCTACCAAAAATTTTATCTATTGCACAATAACAGGCAAATCAGTGGCCGAAGTGTAGCCGTTTATCGCCGGGCTGTCGAACTTTGCCGCCACCCGAGCTTGCGTAAACAACAAGCTTGCTCAGGCGTCCAGTGCGGCGCGGATGCCTGCCGTAAAGCTGCGCACGGCGTCGACGGCACCGCCTTCCGGGGCATTTTCAATTTCCTGGATGATGCGGCTGCCGATGACGACAGCGTCGGCCACCTTGGCAACAGCCTTGGCCGTGGCCCCATCGCGAATGCCGAAGCCCACGCCGATGGGTAATTTTACATGCTGGCGGATGGCCGCGAGGCGCTCGGCCACCTGTTGCGTATCAATGTTGCCGGCGCCCGTGACGCCCTTGAGCGACACGTAATAGCTGAAGCCGCCGCCCACCTTGGCCACTTGCGCGATGCGCTCTTCCGTCGAGGTGGGTGCCAGCAGAAAGATCAGGTCGAGGCCCGCTTCGCGCATGGCGGCCGCGAATTCCTCGCACTCTTCCGGCGGATAATCGACGACGATGGCGCCGTCGGCGCCGGCCGCTTGCGCCGCTGCAATAAAGGCGGCGCTGCCGATGCGCTCGATGGGGTTGGCATAGCCCATCAGCACCACGGGCGTCGTCTGGTTCGTCTCGCGGAACTGGCGCACATAGCCGAACACGTCGTGGATGCCAACATTGAATTTCAAGGCCCGCTCGCAGGCGCGCTGGATGACGGGACCTTCGGCCATGGGGTCGGAAAACGGCACGCCCAGTTCCAGCACATCGGCGCCGCCCTCGACGAGTGCGTGCATCAGGGGCACGGTGGCGTCGGGGCCGGGGTCGCCGGCGGTGATGAAGGTGACCAGGCCGGTCTTGTTGTTGGATTTTAAGTTGGCGAAGGTGGTGGCGATACGGGACATGGGATGCTTTCTTTATCGGTGAGGAATGTCGGATTACGCGCTTGCGCGCTAATCCGACCTACGCGTTAATGGGATGTCAGTTGCTTAACTGAAATTCAATCCCATGCGCTCCGCCACGGTATGCATGTCCTTGTCGCCACGGCCCGACAGGTTGGCCAGCACGATCTGGTCTTTCGGCAAGGTGGCCGCCAGCTTGGCCGCGTAGGCCAGCGCGTGCGACGATTCCAGGGCCGGGATGATGCCTTCGATATGGCAGCAGTCGTGGAACGCCTGCAAGGCCTCGTCATCCGTGATCGACACGTATTGCGCGCGGCCCGAGTCTTTCAGCCACGCGTGTTCCGGTCCCACGCCAGGATAGTCGAGGCCGGCCGAGACGGAGTGCGTCTCGATGATCTGGCCATTTTCATCCTGCAGCAGATAGGTGCGGTTGCCGTGCAGCACGCCCGGGAAACCGGCCGTCAGCGAGGCCGAATGCTTGCCCGTGTCCAGGCCTTCGCCGGCCGCTTCCACGCCGATCAGTTTTACCTCTTTCTGGTCGATATATGGGTAAAAGATGCCCATGGCGTTCGAGCCGCCGCCGATGCAGGCCAGCACGTAGTCGGGCTGACGGCCCGTCATTTCCGGCATCTGCACCAGGCATTCCTCGCCGATCACGGACTGGAAGTCGCGCACCATCATCGGATACGGGTGCGGGCCTGCCACTGTGCCGATGATATAAAAGGTGTTTTCAATGTTGGTGACCCAGTCGCGCATGGCTTCATTCAGCGCATCCTTGAGGGTCTTGGAACCGGACTCGACGGGCACGACGGTCGCGCCCAGCAATTTCATGCGGTACACGTTCTGCGCCTGGCGCTTGACGTCTTCGCTGCCCATGTAGACCACGCATTCGAGGCCGAAGCGGGCGCAGATGGTGGCCGTGGCCACGCCGTGCTGGCCGGCGCCCGTCTCGGCGATGATGCGCGGCTTGCCCATGCGCTTGGCCAGCAGAGCCTGGCCGATGACGTTATTGATCTTGTGCGCGCCCGTGTGGTTCAAGTCTTCGCGCTTGAAATAGATTTGCGCACCGCCGGCCAGCTCGGACCAGCGCTTGGCGTGGTAGATCGGCGATGGACGGCCGACGAAGTGTTTCAACTCATAGCGGAACTCTTCGAGGAATTCCGGATCGACGCTGTAGCGGGCGTAGGCGTCTTTCAGCTCGGCCAGCGCATGCGTGAGCGTTTCGGCAACGAAAGAGCCGCCGTACGGGCCGAAGTGGCCGCGCAGGTCGGGAAACGGGTAATCGGTGGCGTGGAACAATGCGGCGGCTGCGCCGGGCGCTGTGGTGTGGTCATTCATGGTTGTTTCCTCTGGCAATGATGGCATCGGCATCCTGCACCGCGGCGATAAACGCGCGGACTCGGGACGCGTCCTTGATGCCCTTGGACGCTTCGACACCACTGCTGATGTCGACGGCGTAAGGGCGCACGCGCACCACTGCGTCAGTCGCGTTTTGTACGCTCAAGCCACCACTTAAAACGACCCGAGGCGCGAGTTCTTCTGGAATGAGGGACCAATCAAATACCTTTCCTGCACCGCCATAAGCATCCACATAGGTGTCCAGCAAGAGGCTGGCAAACAAGGGACTGGCGGCGCGATAGCGCTGTTCGTATTCTAGCAAATCTTCAAAGCTGGTGTCGGGTTTGACGCGGAACACTTGCGTAAACGGCGTATTCACGGCCGCAGCCAGCGCGGCGCTGTGTTCGGGCGTCTCGTCGCCATGAAATTGCAGCAGCGACAAGGGCGCCACGGCTTTCGTTGCCCGCACCTCGTCCAGCGTGGCGTTGACGAACAGGCCCACCGTCGTCACGTACGGCGGCATGGCCGCGATCAGGCTGGCGGCCTGTTCAGGCGTCACGTAGCGGGGGCTTTTCGGATAAAACACGAAACCGATGGCGTCGGCGCCCGCCGCCACGACGGCCTGGATATCTTCGGCGCGGGTCAGGCCGCAGATCTTGATGCGTGTGCGTGGCATGGCTTTTCCTTGAAGTAAACGTCAGAACCAGGGCAAGGCGCTGCTGCTGTCTTGCGGCAGTTCCCATTTCGGATCGTAATCGATCTGCGCCAGGTACAGGCCGTCCGGCATGAAGGTGGGCGCGGCCGCGTGGCGGTCCTTGCTTTCCAGCAGATGGCCGAGCCAGTCCGGCTTTTCGCGCCCCGTGCCGATGTAGACGAGCGAACCAACGAGGTTGCGCACCATGTGGTGCAGGAAGGCATTGGCCGTAATCGTAAAAATGACGCAATCGCCGCGCCGCTCGATGCGGATGTCATGCATGAGCTTGACGGGCGACTTGGCCTGGCATTGCGCGGCGCGGAAGGCCGTGAAGTCATGCCAGCCCAGCAGCGGCTGCACGGCCTGGCGCATCAGTTCCACGTCCAGCGGGCGGAAAAAGAAGCCGGCGCGCCCTTCCACGAGCGGCGAGCGGGTCGCGTTGTTGTACAACACATAATGATAGGTGCGCGCGCGGGCGCTGAAGCGGGCGTGGAAGAAGTCATTGACAGTCGGATCGCCTTCCAGTTCCCTGGCCCAGCGCACGGCGATGGACTTCGGCAGGAAGGCGTTGACGCCGCGCACCCATGAGTGCACGTCGCGGTTCAGTTCCGTATCGAAATGCACAACTTGCTCGAGCGCATGCACGCCCGTATCCGTGCGGCCAGCGCAGGTGGTGGCCAGGCGCACGCGGGCAAACTGTTCCAGCGCGTTTTCCAGCTGGTCCTGCACCGTTTGCCCGTCTTCCTGTTTCTGGTATCCATGCCAGGCCGTGCCGTCGTACTGCAGGCCGAGGACGATACGCTTCAATGGCGTTGCTGTCGTAATATTTTGCATCGAAGCATTATACCGGCGCGGCAGCCTGCCGCACCGGCGGGCACTGCTAGCTCAACAGCGCGCGCATGGTATTGGCTTTCGCAACCTGCTCTTCGCTACCGCCCTTGATGACCTCATCGATCAGTTCGCGCGCGCCTTCCTTGTCGCCAATTTCCTGGTACGCGATCGCCAGGTCCAGCTTGGTATCCATTTCCATGTGGATGGCCGACAGCGGATCGTCCACGCCCGCGCTGGCCGTCTTGCCATCGTTGAGGTCCAGGTCGATGCCGGACAGGTCGAACTCCTGTGCCGGCGGTATGGCTTCCGGCAAGGTGGCTGGCGTTTGCGCGTCGTCGAACAGGCTGTCGAGGGAAGGCTCGGCCGCCGCGACCGGCGCGGCAGCCGGCGCCACGCGCTCGTCGAGGTCGAAATGGGCCAGGTCGACATCCTTCAGCGGATCAGGCAACGGCGTCAAGCCGGCGCCCACGCCATTCACGGGGCCGGCTGGCGGCTCCAGGTCCAGGCCGAAATCCATGCTCGCGTCATACTGCGCATCCTGCGCGGCGGAGACGGGCTTGCTGTCCGGTCCCGGCATGACGATCGGGTCGCCGGTGGAAACGGGCTCGAAATCGAGGCTGTCGAGGTCAAAGTCGAGGGGATCTCGCGCATCGCGGGCCGTCACGGAAGACACGGACTCGGCCGGCGCCAGGTCGGCCAGCGGCGCGGCTGGCTCGTCAGGCAAATCCATGCTCTGGCCATGCACGTCGTTGCCGGCAGCCTTGCTCAGGCTGACGACGGCGTCGTCTTCCGTATCGCTATACAGGGGATTGGTAGGGTCGAGCGCCAGGCCCAGCGCGGCCGCTTGCGGCCACTCTTCGCCCTGGCCACGCGTCAGGCTGTACAGCTCGCTAGCCTGGTCTTCAAACGCGCGCACGTCATTGCGGGCCGAATAGATTTCCAGCAGCTTCAAGCGGGCAGCATGGCGTTCCGGGTGGATACGCAAGGCTTCCTTGAGGATATCTTCCGCCTGGCCATCGCGGCCGTAGGCGATATACACGTCCGCTTCGGCGACCGGATCCGTTTCATTCGCATCGAGCATGCTGGCGCCCGCTGCGGCAGCCACGCCGGCAGCGGCGGCGCCCGTGCCGAACAGGTGATTGCTCGCTTCGGACTGCTGGTCTTCCGGCGCCAGGCCTGACGGCGGCGCGACAGGCGGCTCCGGCTCGAACACGGGAGGTACGTCTTCGCGCGCAGGCGGCGCATCCTTGCGGCGGCGCGCGATCACCAGCGCAGCCACGGCAGCCAGCAGCGCGGCGATGCCGATGCCGATGGCGCCCAGGTGGTCATTGATCTTGTCGGTGATGGTCGGTTCCAGCGGCGATGGTTTTTTCACCAGCGGCACCGGTTTCGCTTTGGGAACGGGCGGCTGCGCTTCGGCTGGCACGCTGGCAACAGCCGGCGAGCTTGCCAATGCGCTGGCGGCAGCTTCGGCCGGCTTGGCGGGCGCCGGAGCGCTCTTGTCTGCCATGGCCTTGCTCTTGACCGCCATCAATTTTTCCAGGTCGCTGACGTTCTTTTCCAGCTCCTTGACGCGGGCAGCAGCTTCATCGACCTGCTTCGCCTTGGCGATCTTGTCTTCCTCGCTGGCCACGGCGCTCTTGCCGGCCGACTTGGCCGCCGGTTCCGCCTTCGACAGTTTCAGCTTGTCTTGCGACTCGCTCACGGCCGTCGGCTTTTCCTGCACCTTGGTCGCGCCGATCTTGCCGGCCGTGCTTTGCGTCGCTTCGGCCGCCTTGGCCGGCTTGCTTTGCGACACCTGGCCCGCCAGCTTGTTGCGGTAGGCTTCGAAATCGATGGCGTGCGCCGTCACGATGCCCTTCGCTTCAGCCGCACCGGTGGCGCGCACGGCGTCCGCGCCCGGCACGGCCAGGATGCGCCCGGCCTGCATGCGGTTCATGTTCTCGCCCTTGAAGGCGTCGGGATTGGCGCGGTACAGGGCCACGAGCATCATGTCGAGCGACACGCCAGAAGGCTTCAGTTCGCTGGCGATGCGGCTCAGGGTATCGCCCGTCCTGACCTTGTATTCCCCGGCCGGCTTCTTCGCCGCGGCTGGGGCAGCTTCGGCCGCCGCCTTGCCTTTGCCCGGCTCGGCCGGCGCCGTCACTTGCGCGCCGCGCGTCTGGCGCGCTTCCGGCGTATCGAGCACGAACGCATATTCGCGTACTTGGCGTCCGCTCTTGCTGCTCAGCTCCAGCAACAGATCGACCATCGGTTCGGCCACCGGCTGCGCCGAGCTGATGCGGATGAAAGGCTTGCCATTGCGGTTTTCCACGGCAAACGTCAAGGCATTTAGCGCGGGATTGAATTCCACGTTGGCCTGGCGGTAGGCGTCCGGCGGCGCCAGCTTGGCCAGCAGGCTGGTCGCCTCGCCTGGCTTGACGGCCGACAATTCGACCTCGGCGCGCAACGGCTGGCCGGCGGCGGACAGCACCGTGATCTTGCCCAGCTCGGCTGCGGATGCCGCCGGTGACAACAACACCGCACAGGCGACAGCGCTGCTGAGTGTTTTAATGGCAAGGGAGGCGACCCGGGGACGAGTGTGTACAGGCATAGTTGGCGGCATCTTAGTTGACATGGGAAAACTGTTACTTTTCCAGAGGTATCAACATATCATCATGCCCAGAGCTATGCAAGCTCCGCATGGTTGAGCCTTGACGGGCTCGGGACGAAAAAAAAGCCGGGAAAACAGCCCCGGCTTGATCTTGATCAGCAATTTGTGGCGATTACGCGTCGAGCAAAATACGCAGCATGCGGCGCAGCGGCTCGGCCGCGCCCCACAGCAACTGGTCGCCCACGGTGAACGCGGACAGGTATTCGCCGCCCATGCTCATCTTGCGCACGCGGCCGACGGGAATCGTCAGGCTGCCCGTCACGGCCGCCGGCGACAGGTCGCGCACGGACGCTTCGCGCGTGTTCGGCACGAATTTCACCCATTCATTGTTGCTGGCGATGATGTCGTTGATTTCATCGAGCGGCACGTCTTTTTTCAGCTTGATGGTCAAGGCTTGCGAATGGCAGCGCATGGCGCCGATGCGCACGCACAGGCCGTCGACGGGAATTTCCTTGGTGCCGAAATCGATGCCGCGACCGAGGATCTTGTTCGTTTCCGCGCCCGCCTTCCACTCTTCCTTCGACTGGCCGTTGCCCAGGTCCTTGTCGATCCACGGGATCAGGTTGCCGGCAAGCGGCGCGCCGAACTGCTTGATTTCATCCGGGGAATAGCCGTGCTGGGTAGCCAGCACCTGGCGGTCGATTTCCAGGATGGCGGAAGCGGGGTTGTCCAGCAGCGCCTTGACGGAACCGTTGATGGTGCCGAACTGCGTCAGCAGTTCGCGCATGTGCTGCGCGCCGCCGCCCGATGCCGCCTGGTAGGTCATCGACGTCATCCAGTCGATCAAATCGTGCTGGAACAGGCCGCCCAGGCCCATCATCATGCACGACACGGTGCAATTGCCGCCGATATAGTTCTTGACGCCCTTGCCCAGCGCATCCTTGATGACGTGCAGGTTGACGGGGTCGAGCACGATGACGGCGTCTTTTTCCATGCGCAAGGTCGAGGCCGCATCGATCCAGTAGCCATTCCAGCCGCTGGCGCGCAGCTGCGGGAAGACGGCGCTCGTGTAGTCGCCGCCCTGGCAGGAAATGATGATGTCGCACTTGGACAGTTCGGCGATGTTGTTGGCATCCTTCAGGATGGTTTCATTCTTCGCCATGGCCGGCGCCGAGCCGCCCGTGTTCGAAGTGGTGAAAAACACCGGTTCGATGTGGGCGAAATCGCCCTCTTCCTGCATGCGTTGCATCAGGACCGAACCGACCATACCGCGCCAACCTACCAAGCCAACTAATTTCATTACCATTCCTCAAGATGAGACGGCGACTGCCGTCATTAGACTATTTTATCCCAGTGCTTTTACAACTGCATCACCCATGGCCTCGGTACCGACCAAAGTCGTGCCCGCTTCGTGGATGTCGGCCGTGCGCAAGCCCTGCGCCAGCACTTGCTTGACGGCGGCTTCCACCCGGTCCGCCTGCTCTTCGCGGTTCAGCGAATAGCGCAGCATCATGGCGGCCGACAAGATCGTCGCCAGCGGATTGGCGATGCCCTTGCCCGCGATATCGGGCGCCGAACCATGCGATGGCTCGTACAAGCCCTTGTTGTTGGCGTCCAGCGAGGCCGACGGCAGCATGCCGATCGAGCCCGTCAGCATGGCGGCCGCATCCGACAGGATGTCGCCGAACATGTTACCGGTCACCATGACGTCGAATTTCTTCGGCGCCCGCACCAGCTGCATGGCCGCGTTGTCGACATACATGTGGTCGAGCGCCACGTCCGGGTATTCCTTGTGCACGTCGGTGACGATGTCTTTCCAGAACTGGAAGGTTTCCAGCACATTCGCCTTGTCCACGCTGGTCAGGCGCTTGTCGCGCTTTTGCGCAGCCTGGAAAGCCACATGGGCGATGCGGCGGATTTCGCCTTCCGCATAGCGCATGGTGTCGAAGCCTTCGCGCTGGCCCTTGAACGGACCGTCCGGGCACTCGCGCACGCCGCGGGGCTGGCCGAAATAAATGTCGCCCGTCAATTCGCGGATGATCAAAATGTCCAGGCCGGACACTACTTCCGGCTTCAGGGTCGAGGCGCCCGCCAGTTCCGGGTACAGAATGGCCGGACGCAGATTGGCGAACAGGCCCAGGTTCTTGCGCAAGCCCAGAATCGCCTGTTCCGGGCGGAACTGGCGCTCCAGGTTGTCATATTTATAGTCGCCCACGGCGCCGAACAGCACGGCATCGGCCGCTTTCGCCAGCGCCAGGGTGGCTTCCGGCAAAGGGTGGCCATGGGCCGCATAGCCGGCGCCGCCCACGGGTGCCGTTTCCAGTTCGAACGATTCGCCCAGCACATTCAAGACCTTGACGGCTTGCGCGACGATTTCAGGACCGATCCCGTCGCCGGGTAAGATTGCAATTTTCATGGAGTGATCTTTAGATAACGTTGGCCAGCCAGGGCTGATTGTTCAAATGGCGTTCTTCGAAGGCGCGGATGTCGTCGGCGTGGCGCAGGGTCAGGCCGATATCGTCGAGGCCATTCATCAGGCAGTATTTGCGGAAGGCGTCGATCTCGAACGGGTACGAGACGGAACCGTTGCTGGTGCGCACGCACTGCTGTTCCAGGTCGACCACCAGCTTGTAGCCGGGGAAAGCCTTGACTTCATTGAACAGGTGCTCGACCTGGCTTTCCGACAGTACGATGGGCAGCAAACCGTTCTTGTAGCAGTTGTTGAAGAAGATGTCGGCAAACGATGGCGCGATGATGGCGCGGAAGCCATATTGATCCAGGGCCCACGGCGCGTGTTCGCGCGAGGAGCCGCAGCCGAAGTTCTTGCGTGTCAGCAAGATCGAAGCGCCCTGGTAGCGCGGCTCGTTGAGCACGAACTCGGGGTTCAGCGGGCGGCGGCTGTTGTCCTGGCCCGGTTCGCCATGGTCGAGGTAGCGCCATTCGTCGAACAGGTTGGGGCCGAAGCCGCTGCGGTGGATCGATTTCAGGAATTGCTTCGGGATAATCGCGTCGGTGTCGACGTTGGCGCGGTCCAGCGGGGCCACCAGGCCTTCGTAAATCGTAAATTTATCCATGCTGTTTCTACTCGGTAAGACGCGCGGCGCAGTGCGCCCGCACGTCACGGTTTATTTTCCGCCGGCGCCAGTGACAACCTGGCCGACTTTCTGCACGTCGCGGCCGATGCCGGAGACGGTGTTGCAGCCAGACAGGATGACGGTGGCGATGAGGAGGGCGAAGAGTTTTTTCATGATGAGTTCTCGATAAGAAAGATGGGACTGAGACCGCTAGTGTAAACCAGCGGCGCCAGTCCCTGCCGTCATCGCAATCCCCGCACGTCGACAAAGTGGCCGGCGATGCCCGCCGCGGCCGCCATCGCGGGCGACACCAGGTGGGTACGGCCGCCCTGCCCTTGCCTGCCTTCGAAGTTGCGGTTCGAGGTCGACGCGCAGCGTTCGCCGGGCTCCAGGCGGTCCGCATTCATGGCCAGGCACATGGAACAGCCCGGTTCGCGCCACTCGAAACCGGCATCCTTGAAGATGCGGTCCAGGCCTTCGCGTTCCGCCTGGTCCTTGACGAGGCCGGAACCTGGCACGACCAGCGCCAGGGTCACGTTCGATGCACGGTACTTGCCGCGCACCACGGCGGCGGCCGCGCGCAAATCTTCGATGCGCGAATTGGTGCAGGAACCGATGAAGACCTTGTCGATGCGCACGTCGGTGATCGGCGTATTCGGTTTCAGGGCCATGTAGACGAGGGCCTTTTCGATGGCATCGCGCTTGACGCTGTCTTTCTCGTTGTCCGGGTCCGGCACGCGGCCATCGATGCCGATGACCATTTCCGGCGACGTACCCCACGTCACTTGCGGCTCGATCTCTTGCGCGTTGAGCGTGACGACCAGGTCGAAACGCGCGCCCGGGTCCGAATGCAGGGTGCGCCAGTAGGCCACGGCGCGCTCCCAGTGCGGACCAGCCGGCGAAAACGGACGGCCCTTGACGTAATTGATGGTGGTGTCATCGACGCCGATGATGCCGGCGCGCGCGCCCGCCTCGATGGCCATGTTGCACACCGTCATGCGCCCTTCCATCGACAGCGCGCGGATGGCCGAGCCGCCAAATTCGATACAGTAACCCGTGCCGCCGGCCGTGCCGATCTTGCCGATGATGGCCAGCACGATATCTTTCGCCGTCACACCGGCCGGCAGTACGCCGTCGACTTGCACCAGCATGGATTTGGATTTCTTTTGCAGCAAGGTCTGCGTGGCCAGCACGTGTTCCACTTCGGACGTGCCGATGCCGTGCGCCAGCGCGCCGAATGCGCCATGCGTGGACGTGTGCGAATCGCCGCAGACGACCGTCATGCCGGGCAGGGTCGCGCCCTGCTCGGGGCCGATCACGTGCACGATGCCCTGGCGCTTGTCGTTCATGTTGAAGTAGGTCAAGCCGTAGTGCTTGGCGTTCTTGTCCAGGGTTTCCACCTGCAGGCGCGAGACCGGATCGGCAATGCCGTCCACGCGGCTGGTGGTGGGCACGTTATGGTCGGCCACGGCCAGGTTGGCGGAAATGCGCCACGGCTGGCGGGCC
>NZ_LBCO01000035.1:258264-521814 GCF_000988085.1 Janthinobacterium sp. KBS0711
TTGCGGGCTGGTGACTTCGTGCAGCAGGTGCCGGTCGATGTACAGAATTGTCGTGCCATCATCTTCGGCCCGAACAACGTGGGATTCCCAAAGTTTGTCGTAAAGCGTCTTCATCATGATTTATGCAGCGTTGCCACAGCCTGTAGTAAGTGATCAAGTGATACCAGGTCATACGGTGATCCACAAGGATTATGCCATATATTGCGGGACACAGAACCGAAACAGGTAAAAGCGTGGGATTGGCGATACAAAGTTTGGCCACATTGTTGGATATGAGCTGGAAATTGCCGATATCGGCTTGCCAGCGGCATCATAAGCCCATCCGTACACGGCCGGCCGAAGGACTGACGGCGGCGGCAGAAATACATGTTTTTCCCTCAATCTTTCGTGTATTGTGTTTCGACAATAATGACTGCGCACGCGCGCCACCACCTGGGGACTTCGATGAAACTGAACTTGTTGGCGCTGGCCGCCCTGACCCTGGCCGGCAGCCATGCGGCGGCGGCCACGCCAGGAGAAACATGCGTGCAGGACTTGCGCGCCATTGCGCCCTTCCTGCTGGAAAACGATACGGGCGCGCGCCAGCATCTGGAACAAAAGGGACAGGCGTATTTCGACCTGGCGCTGGCCACGGCTGCCACGTCGGCGGCCGGCGCAGCCGATGGCAATGCCTGCGATGCGATTCTGGAAAACTATGCGCGTACGTGGCGCAAGGGCCACCTGCACGTAAAACCGGGCAGCGCGCTCGATATCGCCAAACCGGCGCCGGCGCGCCCTGCTACGCCGGGACAGGCAGCGGTTTCGAAGGCGCCGGCGCTGCAGATATTGTCGGACTCGACTGTGCTCATGACCTTGCCCAGCTTTCACGGCAGTTACCGCGCCGCCGTGGCCAGCCTGCTCGACACGCACCGCGCGGCGCTGTCGGCGCGCCCCAACTGGATCCTCGACGTGCGCAGCAACGGCGGCGGCAGCGACAGCACGTATGCGCCCCTGCTGTCCTGGATCAGTTCAGATGAAATAGTGACGATGGGCGCCGAATGGCTGTCCACTCCAGCCAATATCGACGGCCAGGAAAAAGTCTGCGCACTGCTGGCGCCCGGCGACCAGGCCTGCGCGGCCTTTGCAAGCCAGGCCGTGGCGCAGATGCGCAGCGTCAAGCCGGGCCAGTACGTGCCGCAGCAAAGCGGCGGCACCATCAGCTATACGCGCGTGGACACGCCGGAGCCGCGCCGACCGGCGCGCGTGGCCGTACTGGTCGACCGCGACTGCGCCAGTTCCTGCGAAGAATTCCTGCTGGCGGCGCGGCAAAGTTTTCACGTCAAGCTGATCGGCCGCAACAGCTATGGCGCGCTCGACTATTCGAACATGCGCCTGCACCTCCTGCCGTCGGGCCAGCGCCACCTGCAATACGCCACCTCGCGCTCGGCCCGCCTGCCGCAGATGCAGGTGGATCTCGGCGGCATCATGCCCGACATCTATTTGCCGCCGCCAAAGGACGAGGCGGGCCGCGCTGAAGAAGTGCTGCGCGTGCAGCGCTGGCTGGAAGGCGGAAGCCTTCGCCCAAGCGATATTTGACACCGCTGGTCCCATAAAAAAAAGCCCGCTATATCCAGCGGGCTTTCTAACGAATCAAGCAAGACTCAGGCAGCTAAACGCACGCTACCTCTACACCCGTCCATCAGGAACGACAGACCCACGACCAGCACCAGCTCGCCTTCGGCCGAGCGGGCCGTGCCCGTGATGCCTTCCACGGTGATGGCCGTCATCGGCTTGATAACGAGGTCGGCCGTGCCATCGACGGCTTCCACGGCAAGGATGTACGGCTGTGGCGCAGCGACCACGATGCCGACGCGCTCGCTGCACGATTCGTAGCCCAGGGCGCCGGCCAGCGAACGCACGGGCAATGGACGGCCCTGGTCTTTCAGCACGGGCGCGCCGCCCACTTCCATGAAGGTTTCCGGCAATTCGACGACGCGCTGCACCACCGCCATCGGCAGCGCCAGCGCGGCGCCCGAGGTCGACACGAGCATGGTCGGCACGATCGACAATTCGATCGGCAGGCGGATGGCGAACTTGGTGCCCTTGCCCAACATGGATTCGATGTGGATGGCGCCGCGGTTTTTCTCCACGGCCGTCTTCACCACGTCCATGCCCACGCCGCGCCCGGAAACGCTGGAGGCGACTTCCTTGGTCGAGAAGCCCGGCAGGAACACCAGCTGGAAGCATTCGTCGTTGCTCAGTTGCGCGTTTTCGCTGATCAAGCCCTTTTGCTGGGCCTTGCTGCGCAGGAAGACGGGGTCCATGCCCTTGCCGTCATCCTGCAGCACGATCATGACGCTGTTGGCTTCCTGCCATGCCTTGAGTGAAATATACGATTTGGCGGGCTTGCCGGCGGCCAGGCGCGCTTCCGGCGATTCGACGCCATGGTCGAGCGAGTTGCGCAGCATGTGCACGAGCGGATCGTACAGGCTGTCCACCACCACGCGGTCGACTTCCGTCTCCGCGCCTTCGATGGTCAGTTCGACATCCTTGCCCAGGTCTTTCGCCAGTTCGCGCACCAGGCGCGGGAATTTCTGGAACAGGCGGCCGACAGGCTGCATGCGCGTGGCCAGGGTGGCCCGCTGCAATTCCGTCGAGTAACGCGAAGCGCGCTCCAGGGTTTCCGCCAGGGTCGCCATCAAAGTGGCGGCCTGGCCTTCGAATTTGAATTGCAACAAGCGCTCGAGCAGCACGGCAGCCTGGTTGGCGGCCTGCACGGATTCGCCGGCCACTTCCAGCAGCGCGTCGAGCTTGACGGCGTCGACACGGATGCTGTCTTCCTTGACGGGAGCAGCATGGCGCACTTCCGGACGCTCTTCGCGGCGTTCGGCGCCATCCCAGGCCTTGGCGGCCGGTTTGGCAGCAGCAGCGGCAGGTGCAGCAGGTGCGGCGGCCACGGTGGCAGGCGCAGCGGCAACGGCGGACACGGGCGCGGCAGCGACACGGCTACCGGCCGGGACGACGGCGTTGTACATGGCTTCCCAGTCCAGGCCATCGGCGCTGGCGGTGGACACGGCGGCAGCGGCGGGCGCTGCCACAACAGCTTCGGCAATCTGGGCAACGGGCGCGGCCACTTCCGCCACCACGGCGGCGGCAGGCGCAGGCGCGTCCATGCCCTTGCCTTCGATGGCGTTCGTCAGGATGTGTTCCAGCTCTTCCGGCATGGCCGGCAAGCTTTCCGGCGCGGCGCCATTGGCCAGTTCCGTCAGCTGGTCGGCGACGAAACCGGACGCTTGCAGCGCCGCCTCGATGGCGATCGGGGTGACAGGCGCGGCGCCCGTGCGCAAGGCGTCGAACAGGTTTTCCGTCAGATGGCAGGCCGCCACCAGCGCGGGCAAGCCCATGAATCCGGCGCCGCCCTTGATGGTGTGGAAGGAACGAAACACGGCATTCAGTGTTTCCTTGTTGTCAGGATCGCGCTCGAGGCGCAACAAGTGCTCTTCAACATTAACCGCAAGATCCATCGCCTCAACGACGAAATCCTTGAGCATATCGTCCATTAGAATCCCAAATCCGCAAGAAGGTCGTCGACATTATCCTGGTCCAGCGCCACCGACGGCACGGACGGGCCCTGCATCAGCGGCACCGGCTTTTGCGCCAGTTTTTCGCGTACTTCGGCCGGCGCGTTGTCGCGCAGCAGCTGGGCCAGTTCGTTTTCCACCGTCTTGGTGATGTTGACCACTTTTTTGATCAGCTGGCCCGTGATATCCTGGAAGTCCTGCGCCATCATGATTTCCAGCAAGCGCGCTTTTTCCGCTTCCGTTGCTTCAGCAACGGCTTGCGCGAACTGGCGCGAGTCGCCGGCCAGGGCCTTGAATTCTTCCAGGCTCAGCTTGCCATCGAACAGGGCCGTCCAGCGGCTGTCCATGTCCTTGGCCTTCTTCGACAGCACATCTTGCGCCGGCATGCCTTCGTCAAGCGTGTTCAAAACCTTGTTCGCGGCCTGTTCGGTCAGGGTGGCGACATATTCCAGGCGGTCCTGGGCGTCGACGATCTGCGACGACGCTTCCGTCAACGCCTTGTCGTAGCCCAGTTCGCGCAGCGAATCGTGCAGCAGGCGCACGATGCCGCCCAGACGCTCGAACATCGGCTTGTCGGACTGGTCGACGGGATCGGCCGCGTCGCCAGGCGCGTCGGCGCTGGCTGCGGGGGCCGCTTCCGGCTCGGCTGGCGCGGCGGCCACCGGCGCCGCAGCAGCGGCAGGCACGGCGGCGCTGGCCGACACGGAGTCGAACAGCGCGTCGAAATCGTCATCCGCGATCACGGCGGGAGCGGGCGCGGCGGCTGGTGCGGGCTGAGCCGCGGCCGCACTTTGCGCAGATACTTCATCGAATAATGCGTCGAAATCATCAGCGGCGTTGGTCATATCCCTGCTTCTCCATAATTTGTCAAAATTCCGCCTGAACTGTGCGTTTTACAGACTGATACCCACAATTTCTCGATTAAGATGATTTGAGGCAATACCGCTGCGATGGTGCGAGTGTAGCAGGGCGCCGCCCTGTTGGTAAATCTCAAAACGCGCTTCCTGGTGCAAAGCTGGCCCACAAGAGCTTTTCCACCAGGAAATAAGTGTTCCTGCTGTTGTATTTTGAAATACTACCATTGGCGTGCGTGCAAGACCACGCGCCGTACAAGAAATCCTGCTTCCGGGCGCCTGCGCAACAGTGCGGTATGGACTCGTCGGACATCGTTGCAGCTAAACACGATCTTTCTGCCAATGTTGTCTATACTGAAGGTGCAGTTGTATTGATAATTATCAAGTCTTTACATGAATACAATGCTGCCGCCGCGTCTACAATAAGAGGCGTTGCGCGCGCTCAGTCACCGCCAAAGGACCTGCCATGTATAAGAAAATTCTGATCGCCACGGACGGCTCCACCGTCTCCAACTTGACAGCCTGTGCCGGCGTTGCCTTTGCCGAACAGATGCACGCCGACATCCTTGCCGTGTACGTGGCGCCCGAATACCAGTACCCGGTGTACATCGAGATCATTCCGCCAAGCTATCCCAGCGAGGAAGAATACCGCATCGCCATGCGCAAGGCGGGCGCCGACCATTGGCAGCCCATCCTCGACGCGGCCGCCAAGCGGGGCCTGGAAGCAACGGGCCTGACGGCGTTTTCCGACAGCCCGGCCCTGAAAATCGTGGAAGTGGCGCAATTGCAGCATTGCGACCTGATTTTCATGGGCTCGCATGGCCGCAGCGGCTGGGGGCAATTGCTGCTGGGCAGCGTGACCAACAAGGTGCTGTCGCACTCGAAATTGCCCGTGCTCGTGCATAGGCTGATCAAGGAACCTCTGGCGGAATAAGGGGTCAGATGGCCACGGTGGCCGCTGTTGCCGGCACATTAAGAAAAAGGCAAATTTTCGGCCGCTTCAGTTAAAATGACAACGTTTCTCGCTTTTCAACATTTGATTGTCCGGTGACGGACATAGCAGATTTCACGCATCCAGATTGCCCGCCTATGATACGTATTGTGATTGCCGACGACCACACCATCATGCGAGAAGGATTGAAGCGCATCCTTGACGGCGCGCCGGACATCGATATCGTGGGTGAAGCCATCGACGGCTTTGAAGTCCTCAACCACGTGCGCCAGGGCGGCTTCGACCTGTTGCTGCTCGACCTGTCGATGCCGGGCCGCAGCGGCGTCGACCTGATCCGGCAAATCCGCAGCGAGGCGCCCAAGCTGGCCATCCTGATCCTCACCATGCACGAGGAAGAACAATATGCGGTGCGGGCCATCCGCGCCGGCGCGCAAGGCTATCTGACCAAGGAAAGCGCGGGCACCCAGCTCGTGGGCGCCATCCACAAGGTGGCGTCGGGACGCCCCTACATCAGCGCCGAAGTGGCGGAGCAGCTCGTGCTCAACATCATGATGCCGAATGAAAGCTTGCTGCACAAACAGTTGTCGGACCGCGAATTCGAAGTCTTTTCCCTGCTGGTGGCGGGCAAGTCGATCACGGAAATCGCCAACAACCTGCACCTGAGCGTCAAGACGGTGAGTACGCACAAGACGCGCATCATGCAAAAAATGGGCATGAGTTCGCTGTCGGAAATGGTCCAGTATGCCGTAGCGCACCGCCTGCTATCCCCCTTCAAGACCTGAGCCTTTCCACGCGCGCCAGCCGTAGGAACAATCCTACCTCACCTACCACAGCTCCTACTGCCATATTCAGCCACTGCTGATATTAATTGCATACGGTTGTTGGCATACTGAAACCAGTAATCAAGTTGCTGGGAAGTTATTTCATCACACAGCAAGTCGTCAGCGAATTGAGCTTTACCTGCCTGGACGCGCGCCGCCTCTTCCCTGCCCGCCGTCCTGCGCACCCTGTTATTCAACTCTGAACTACCTGTCACCAGGAGATGAACATGCTGTCCACGCAAACGCCCGAAACCCGCGCCGCCTCCCCATCGCTGGCCCCCTCCTCCCCGATGGAAGCAGGGCGCCAGCGCCAGGGGCGGCTATGGTCGAACCTGAAGGAGGTGTGCGATTTGCTGCATATCTCCAGTGCCTGCACCATCGCCGCCGACGAACTGCTGTTCCAGCACGTGCAATTCAAGACGGGCCAGCGCGTGCACACCATCGGCCAGCCGTTCGACACCCTGTATATCGTCAATTCGGGCTTCCTGAAAACCGTGCTCATCGATGAATTCGGCAATGAACAGGTACTGAGCTTCCCCATGAAGGGCGACATGCTGGGCGTCGACGGCATCCACTCGCGCCATTACTCCTCGGAAGCGGTGGCCCTTTCCGACTGCGACCTGATCCTGCTGCCGTTCAAGAAGCTGACGGCGCTGGGACGTGTTCACCTGGAACTGGAAAATGTCATGTACGGAGTGATGAGCCGCGAACTGGTACGCGAACAGGCCATGATCGGCATGCTGGGCGCCTTGAGCGCCGAAGCCCGCGTGGCGCGCTTCCTCGTCTCACTGGCCGACCGTTTCGCGCAGATGGGCTACTCAAGCAAGCTGTTCAACCTGCGCATGACGCGCCATGAAATCGGCAGCTACCTGGGCCTGACACTGGAAACGGTGAGCCGCACCCTGTCCGCCTTCAATGAAATCGGCCTCATCACGGTTGACCAGCGCACCATCGGCATCAAGGACCCGGACGCCCTGAAAACCCTGCGCCGCCTGCCGCCGTCGCGCTCGCGCGCCAAGCAACTGGCCGCCGCCAAGCTCAAGGCCGACACCAGCGCCGCGGCAGCCACCTCGGCGCAATTGCTGGCCACGATTTAACGCCATCCCGACTCTTCTTTCCAGCTTGGCACAGGCTTGACCCGGCCAAGGCGCGCACCGCCTTGCCGGGTCTTTTTTGCTGCCGCCGCCTTCCACGCCGCGCCAGCGGCTGCCTTTGTACGACCTCCTCGTCCAAGGCGCCGTACCGCCATAAAAAAGCGCGGATTCCCTACAAATAAGCCTTGCTTTTCGGGCCACATTCAACAATAATGCAAATACGAATCATTCTCAACTGAGATAAAGAAAGCCCAACATGCAAAGCTCAAAACCAGCCTTGATCCAGGATGCCGCTACCGCCCACGTCCGTCCTCCCGTCAGCATGGCCCAGCCGGCGCGCCGCATCACCAGCGAAGCGCTGCTGCAGCAGGGGCGCGAAGTGGAGATTGAGCACAGCGGCAAGATCTATCGCCTGCGCGTCACCCAATTGAACAAGCTGATCCTGACTGCCTGAAGCAGCACGGCAGCCAGTCACCACACTCGCCAGCCAGTCGCGCCCCGTGCGCGCAGCCAGCCAAACCACCGCACAGGAGTGTTTGATGGCGCACGACCGACCTTCCCCGATGTTTTCTTCCCCGCAAGGCCAACAGCCTGAATTGCTGCTGTCCGCCGTGCTGCACCTGATGTCGCACTACCATGCGGGCAGTCCCTGCGAGAAACTGGCCGGTGTCATCGAACGCCATCTGCAAGCGCTGGCCGGTTCGCCCGGCTTGGGCCCCGTACTGCAAGCAACTTGCCAGCAACTGTCGCAGCAATGGGCCGCCCTGGTGGCGCTGCACCAGCCCGTGCCGCCGAAGACCACCGTGCTGGAGCGCCTGGCACGGCTGCTGAGCGCCAGGCGTCCTGCCTCGCCCCTGCCGCAATAATTCTCTTCAACGACTGCCCCACCGCCCAACAGGATATCGCCATGTGTGACAAAGACAAGTCCCTGCCCGTCATCAGCAATTGCGCCCACGCCGACACGGAAACGGCCGCGCTCGCTTCGCGCCGCCGCCGGCTGTGGGAACTGTCGCACACCTGCCATTGCCCGCTGGTCGGCGTGGGCTTGCCATTGGGCTACCTGCGCAAGCTGGTGGGCAAGATGACGGGCGGGCGCGTGGTGGCCGACGACTACGAAGTGCACGTGGGCGCCGTGACGGAATGCGGCGCGCGCAACCGCCTGTCCGAAGCGCTGCAAAAGGAACTCGAACGCCGCTACGCTCCCGTGATCCTGCGCTTTCGCGGCGCCAAGACCACGGAGCAGGTAGCGCAACTGTGGCGCACGGCCGTCGCCAACGGCGACGTGTCGGGCGCTTTCTGGGCCGGCCTGACGCACCCGCGCTGCGACGCCGAGCTGGAAGAGCAGATGTGCCGCGACTTGCACATGATCCAGCACCAGGCCGGCGCCTGCGTGCGCGCCGACATGGGAAAATTTACGGCCTTGCAGGAAGAAAACGCGCGCCTGACACAGGAACTGGCCAAGCTGCAACAACGCAGCCAGGCGGCACTGATGGAAAAGACGGGCGAGCTGGAACGCCAGGAAGCCGTGCTGCTGCGCACGCGTGCCGAGGCCATCGGCAAGGATAGCGTGATCGACGGCTTGCGCGCGGAACTGGCGCAATTGCAGGCCGCCATCCCCGCGCTGGAATCGCGCACGCGCCTGGTCGAGCGCCTGGCGCAAATGGATGAGCGCGAAAAGGAATTGCGCCAGCAAATCGCGGAATTGAAACAGGCCCAGCCACGCCCGGCCGCCGTCGTGCCGCCACCAGCGCCGAAGCTGGAAGTGCCGACCGGCGGCAAGCTGAAGATGCCGATCCGCCTTGTCGACCAAAGCGTCTTGTGCGTGGGCGGACGCAGCGGCAATGTCGCCACCTACCGCGCCCTGATCGAGCGGGTCGGCGCGCAATTTGCCCACCACGATGGCGGCCTGGAAGACAATGCCAACCTGCTCGACTCGAGCCTGGCGGCGGCCGACCTGGTGATATGCCAGACGGGCTGCATCAGCCACAGCGCCTACTGGCGCGTGAAGGATTACTGCAAGCGCACGGGCAAGCGCTGCGTCTTCATCGACAACCCCAGCATCTCCAGCCTGGCGCGCGGCTTGCAGGAAGTGAGCGGCGACATGGACACGGCGCCGCTGGCCGATATCCAGCCGTAAGCCGTCCTTCTTTCTTAATACACGTCGCGCCGGTAGCGCCCTTCAGCTGCCAGCGCATCGAGCGCGGGCCGGCCCAGGATCTCTTGCAGCGCCTGGTCGACGCCGCCCGCCATGCCGGCCAGGCTGCCGCAAATATAGATGGCCGCGCCCTGCTCCAGCCACAGCTTGACTTCATCGGCATTGCCGCGCAGGCGGTCCTGCACGTAGGTCCGCTCCGCCTGGTCGCGCGAAAACGCCAGGTCCAGACGCGGCAAGTCGCCGCTGGCGTGCCAGCCTTCGATCTCTTCGCGATAATGAAAATCGTGGGCCACATTGCGTTCGCCAAAGATCAGCCAGTTGCGCCGCTGCCCTGCCAGCACGCGGCTTTTCAAATGTCCGCGCAAGCCGGCGATGCCGCTGCCGTTGCCGATCAAAATCAATGGACGCAGGGCATTGTCTTCCAGGCGGAAACGCCGGTGCTGGCGCAAGCGCAGCTGCACCACGTCGCCGACCTTGGCCTGCGCCGTGAGCCAGCCCGAGGCCAGGCCCAGGCTGCCATCGGGATGCGCATGCTGGCGTACCAGCAAGTGCACGCCGCCATCGCGCGGGATCGAGGCGATCGAATATTCGCGCGGCTGCGACGGGTCGGTGGGCGCCGTCACCTGCACCAGGTCGCCCGACTGCCACTCCGGCAAGCTGCCGGCCACGGGCGCCAGTTCCACATGATAGATGGCGCCGCCGGCGCTGCCGGGGTTGAGGTGGCGCCGCTGCGTCAGCCGCCAGTCGCCAAACGCGGGTGCGCTCCAGTCCGGCGCGTCGCTGGTGCCGGCCAGGTGGCTCAGGTGCTGGAACCACTGTTCGATGGCGGCGCTGGCGCTGCGGTCGACTTCGATGCGTTCGAACAGACGCGACGCGCCCTGCCCCGCCAGCCAGGCATCGAGCGCGCGGCCGAAGCCGCAATACTGGCCATAGCTGCGGTCGCCCAGGGCCAGCACGGCGTAATGCAGTTGCGGCAGCGCCAGCTCGCCCGTCATCAGCCGGCCCATGAAGGCGGCCGCATTGTCGGGCGCATCGCCTTCGCCATAGGTGCTGACCAGGAACAAGGCCCGTTCCGCCTGCTGCAGATCGGCGGCCGTGAGTTCGGCCAGCGCGCACAGGCGCACGGGGATGCCGGCCAGCTGCAGGCTGTGCGCCGTTTGCGTGGCCAGTTCCTCGGCATTGCCCGTCTGGCTCGCATACGCCACCAGCCAGGGCCGGCTGTTGGCCAGCGCCGCTTTTGCCGCATCGGCTGCGCGGCGCTTGTTGCGCGCGCGCAGCCAGGGCGCCAGGCACACGCCCGCATAACTGAGTGACAGGGCGGCCAACAAGGCCAGCCGCGTCGTATCGTGCGTAAAAATCATGGATTAATCGTTCATTCGTCGAGCATGGCCAGCATGTGGCTGCTCAGCGTTTCGTGGTAGCCGCGGCCGTCGCGCTGCAGGAAGCGCGCGGCCAGGCCCTGCTCTTCCGCCAGCGCCATGCCGGCCTCGACACCCAGCACGGTCAGGGCCGTCGACCAGGCGTCGGCCGCCATGCATTGCTCGTGCACGACGGTGACGGAAGCGAGTTGATTGGCGATCGGCATGCCGCTGCGCGGATCGATGGTGTGTGAGAAACGCACCGTGCCGTCCTGGAAAAAACGCCGGTAGTCGCCCGACGTCGCCACAGAGAGGCCGTGCAGCGCCAGCAGCATTTCCGGCGGATGCTGTGCACTATCGGCACTATCGGCGGCGCCATCGACCTGTTCCAGCATGACCCACCAAGGCTGGCCGTCGGGCTTGCTGCCGGCGCCGCGCAGCTCGCCACCGACTTCGACCAGGTAATGGTGGATGCCCTGGCTGTCCAGGTAGCGGGCCAGGCGGTCCACGCCATAGCCCTTGGCGATGGCGGACAAATCGAGCTGCAAGCCGCCCGGCTGGCGCGCGCGGCGGGCCGGCAAGTCCAGCTCCAGGCGGCGGCGCTGGCGTTGCGCCAGCAGCAGCGCCACGCTATCGTCTTTCGGCGGCAAAAAGCCCGGTTCATCGTAGCGATGGCGGGGGCCGAAACCCCACAGGTTGACGAGGGCGCCCGCGCACGGGTCGTACGCGCCGCCCGATGCTTGCGATACGTGCATGGCAAAGCCCAGCACCTCGCAAAACGCGGCTGGCAAGCTGTGCCAGCTGCCGGGCTCGGCCCGGTTGAAGCGGCCCAGGTCGGACTCGTCGCTCCAGTGGCTCATTTGCGCGACGACCAGGTCCAGCTGCTGCTGCAAGCCCTGCTGCAAGTCGGCGCTGCCCGCGCGTCCCGGCATGGCGGACTCGAGCAGGCGCACCGACCAGCTGGTGCCCATCGACAAGCCGCGCAAGTCCCGGATCGCGGCGCCGGGCGGCGCGGCCTGATCGGAAATATGCTGCGGCAGCAGGACCCGGCGCATCGGCGCTCTCGTGACGATGCCGCCGCTTACTGCGGCAGCACTTCCACGGTGGCCGCGTACGTCATGCGGCGCTCGGGCATGGCTGGCGGCTGGCCGGCCACGGCCGGTGCGGCCGCTGGCCAGGTGCTGCTCAGATAATACATGCCGGCCGCTGGCACAGTGAACGTGATCTCGCCCTTGGCGTCCGTGCTCTGGCGGATTTCACCGAGCACGCCACGGTAGCGCACGCCGCCTGGCACCAGGCTGAAGGCCTGGTTTGCCGCCGGCTTGCCGTCGACGAGGAAGCGCCACGTGGCTTTCTCGCCCGCGCGCAAGTCGTTCGGGTGCGTTACCGGCACGAATTCCAGGCCCACGCCGGTCGGCTTGAACACTTCCGTGCTCGTTTCGCCATTGCTGAAGAAAGTTTCCAGGCGCGCTGCCGTGCGCGTGACTTTCAGCTCTTGCGCGTCGGCCGGCACTTCCTTCTTGAACGTCTCTTCGTTACCGCGGAAACGCTTCTGCTCGCCGTTGAGCTTGTAGCTACCCATCACGTTTTGCGACACAATGGCCGCTTTATACGTGCCCGGCTTTTCCATTTTCACGTCGAAGACGCTGCGCAAACGGCCCGTAACCGTGTTCGCCGGCGTGACTTTCGCGCCGTCCGGGCCGATCACCTGCAGCGCGTCCAGGCGCAGCGGCTGGTGGTCAATCTCGAACAGGCCGTCGGAGACGGCGGCATCCACCGTCACCCAGGCGTCCTTGCTTTCCACCATCGTGCTCGATGGCACCATCCAGCCGCGGTGGGCATGGGCGTTCATGGCCAGGCCGGCCAGGGCCAGGGCGATCAGGGGTTTATTGAATTGCTTGAACATGATGTGCGCCTTATGGTTTGAGTTGGACGACGACATTACCGAGTTCTTCCTTGCCCTTGCCAGGCACGGACTGGGCCGATTTCAGCGGCCACTGGAACGGCACGCGCACCAGTTCGCGTCCGCCCGCTTCGCGCGCCGCTTCCACGACGACCTGGTATTCGCCGGCCGGCAGCTTGTCGAGCAAGGCCTTGGCGCCGGGGAACGTCAAGCTATGTTCGCCGGGCGCGCGCGTGGCGCCGCTGACGCCGTCAACAGGCATGGCCAGGTCGCGGCCGCTCTTGCGCCACCATTGGCGCATGTCCTTTAGCCATTTTTCGCCGGCCTTGTCCTTCTTTTTCACGTCATACAGCACGGCCAGGTTGCCAACGACCTTCTGGTCCGCCGTTTCCAGCCACGCCGCCACGTAAGGACGGTGGTATTCCGCCACATTCAATTGCGGAATTTCAATCTTGAGGGCCAGGTCGGCAGCCATCGCCGACGTACCGATCAGGGGAAGGCCAAGCGCCAGGGAGTAGCGTAATTTCATGGTGTGCCTGTAAAAAGGAAAAAACATCAGTGGATAAACAGCAAGGCGATCGCGCAAGGTATCAAGATACCGAGACCCACCATCGGCCAGGTAAATGGCCGGTTGGCCGCGTGGAATTTCAAAATCAATAGCCCCGTCAGGCAAAACACGATGCAGGCGCCGGCAAAGATGTCGATGAACCAGCTCCAGGCCACGCCCGTGTTGCGGCCCTTGTGGACGTCGTTGAGCCAGGACACCCAGCCCCGGTCCGTCAATTCATATTCGGCCGCCCCGTCTTCGAGGCCGATGCGCACCCAGGCGTCGCCGCCCGCCTTGGGCAGCGGCAGATACACTTCGTCGATCGACCATTCGGCGGGACGCCCGCCCGCATTGAGCGACCATTGCTGCTTGAGCCAGGCTTCGGCCGCGGCCGGCATGGGCGCGTTGGCGCCATCGTGCTTGGCGGCATAGGCGGCCAGTTCCGTGACGAGGGGCGCCGGCAGCTCCGCCTTCTGGCGCGTGATCGCCGGCTTGGATTCGATCTGGCCAGCGTGGTTCAGGGTGATGCCGGTAATGGCGAACAGAAACATGCCCAGCAGGCAAAGCGCGGAACTGATCCAGTGCCATTGATGCAAATTCTTCAGCCAGACGGCGCGGCTGGCGTTGTTCTTGGCCTTGTCTGCTGCGCCCGCATTACCCATCAAGCGCTCCCGGCAAGGAGCTGGCCAGGTGGCGCGACAAGTCAGTGTGCTTCATTCCCATCCTTCAATCAAAGTGCATGCTGATATTTTCAAACAAATGATAATGATTATCATTTATTAAGTCAATACATGGGGCGCTCCGCCGGGCCAGCGTTTTGTAACAGCTTTGAAACAAAGCTGGGCTGCTACGTAAGCTGCCGTACAGAGCCGCGTGCCATGCCCGTCTATGCTGTTGTTCAGGACAATCAAACAGGAGCACACCCATGCAAGCGTATTCCAGCGAACAACTGGCCAGCATCGCGGCCAAGATCAAGGACGTCAAATTCGGCATGCTGACCACCAGCGACGACATGCGCACCCTCACCAGCCGGCCGTTGACGCAGCAGCAGGTCGACAGCGAAGGGCAAATCTGGTTTTTTGTCTCGGACGATGCCGCCTACACGCGCGACTTGCCGAACAATCCGCAAGTCAACGTCAGCTTTGTCGACACGGGCGACAGCCTGTATGTATCCGTCTGCGGCCACGCGCAACTGCTGAAGGACCGCGCCAAGGCGGAGGAATTGTGGAACCCGCTGGTGAAAGCCTGGTTCCCGGGCGGACTCGACGATCCGAAACTGTCGCTGATCAAAGTGACGATCCAGTCGGCCGAATACTGGGATAGCAGCGCCAGCAAGATGATGCAATTCTATGAAATGGCCAAGGCCGCCATCACGGGCGAGCCGCCGAAGGATATGGGCGAACACGGCCGGGTCGATCTGTAGCAGATTTACCCTATTTTACCCGGGTAAAATTGCCTGCATTCTCCATGGAGGCAAACATGCATACCCCCGCAACATCCCAGCTCACCGCCTTCGCCGGCAAACGCAAAGTGGCCGCCGGCCCCTTGCACGCCGTGGCGCAAACACTGAAGGAACTGGTGACGCGCGAACCCGATGCGCAAATCCTGATTTTCGACGACGCCAGCGGCAGCCAGGTCGACCTGAACCTGCATGGCAGCCTGGCCGATGTGCTGCAGCGCCTGCCACGGGCAGGCACGCCGGCGCCGCAGGAAGAAACGCCCGCGCGCACGGCAGGCCGGCCGAAGCTGGGCGTGGTGGCGCGCGAAATCACCTTGCTGCCGCGTCACTGGCAATGGCTGGCAACGCAGCCGGGCGGCGCTTCCGTGGCCTTGCGCAAACTGGTGGAACACGCGCAGCGCGGCAACAAGGCGCACGATGAGCAGCGCCAGGCACGCGAAGCGGCCTATAAAGTCATGAATGCGCTGGCCGGCGATGCGCCCGGCTTCGAGGAAGCGAGCCGCGCCCTGTTCGCCGGCAAGCAGCCAGCGTTCCTCGCATGCGTGCAGGACTGGCCAGCCGACGTGCGCGAACACGTCTTGCAGCTGGCCCAGCGGGGATGGTCCGAAGATTAAGCGAAGGTTGAAAGATCAGACGCCCGTGCTGCCCGTGGTATCGGGCGCATCGTCGGCGCTCTGCCGGCTCTGCCCGGCGGAGCCGGCCTGGTGATGGGGCAAGCGGTCGGCACGACGCACTTCGCCGATGGAAAACAGATCGTCGCCAATATCGAGGCCTTGCTCGCTATCGACCAGCACAAAGCTCTCGGCCGACTCGGCCGTGCTTTGCTTGCTGCCTGCCGTGGACGGCGTGCCGCCCTGGCTATTGCCGGGCTGCGGCGTAGTGGAGTTGCCCATCATCTTCTCCCTGATCGTGAGTGCGAGTGGATTGCAGATTGACTGCGCGTGGACCATGGCCGGCGCAGCTCTTTCATCATAGTCCATGCCTGCTGCATTGCGTCAAAATTTTGCGCTAGCCAGCGGTAGCCAAACAAGCGCGGCCCTGGTCAGCGGCGTGCCTGTCTCCCGCTGGCCAGGGCCCATTGCTACCTTCTACTTGCTACTGCTCGCCAGTCACTACTTGTTGCGCGATCCCGAGCTGGAACCCGAACCGCCGCTTTGCTTGTTGCCACTGTCGCGGCCGCCATCCTGGTTCATGCTGGCATTGTCGCGCGACCCGCTGGAGCTGGAAGCGCTTTGCCGGTTGGCATCGTTCTTGTGGCTTTGGCTGCCTGCGCGGCGGGCCTCTTCCGACGTGAATTCATGCGCCGTGCCTTTTTCATGCGCCGCACGTCCGCCTTCGCTGGCGATTTCACGCTGCTGGGCAGGGTCCATGGAAGCGAAACCCCGTTTGCTGGTATCGCTTTGCTTGTTGCCGCCGCTGCTACTGCTGCTACTGGTTTTACTACCTTGCTGTTTATTGTCGCTCGATGTGGCCATGATGATCTCCTTGATCGATGGAATCAGAAACAATGCAAAAAACAATGCAAACCATGCAAATCTTCCCCCTCGCATGGCAAGGGAACCGTCATCTTAGTGCGCACATGGGGCACAAGAAATAGGAGGATGGCAAGAGCGCATGTAGGATGAGTCCCGCCTACGGTAGCGTAGTTACTTTCAGTTTTCCACCAAAAGTACCAAACACTCAGCAGTTAGCGGGTAGAGCGAAAATCGCCGCGTCGGCCGTCACGTAGACGCGTTCGCCAACGCCTGGGCGCACCGCATGGCCGCCCGTGAAGGCGCCAAACGAGGGCAAAATGGCGTGCGCCTGCCCCAGCAGGAAACACGGCAGACGCAAGCCGCCCCTTTCAGCGCGCAAGTGGAACACGGGATGCACGTGACCGGCCAGCACATAGCCGGGCGCGGCGGTATTCGGGTGATGGCAGAACGACAGCTTGCCCACCTGGTGCGGTTCATCGACCATGCGTATCCCCAGCGCGGCGGCCGGGTCGCCCGCATGCGCATCATGGTTGCCGCGCACCACCGTCAGGCGCAGGCCCGGATGGCGCGCACGCCAGGCCAGCATGGCGGCCACGGTGGCGGGCGCATGCGCGGCGCGCGCGTGCAAAAAGTCGCCGAGAAAGACGATTTCCTCGCAAGCGTAAGTGGCCAGCAAGGCGTCGAGCGCCAGCAGGTTTTGCGTCGTGGTGCCGCGCGGCACGGGTACGCCCAGCGCGCGGAACGCGGCCGCCTTGCCGAAATGGATGTCGGCGATGACCAGCATCTTGCGCGCCGGCCAGTACACGGCCCTGTGCGCCAGCAGCCACAGAATCTCGCCGGCCAGTTCCACCACGCAGTGCGCCTGCTGCGACTCACTCATGCGGCCGCCTTTTCCAGCGCGCTGACCAGCCGCGCCACCCGGTCCGACAGCTTTTCCGTCGTCAGCTGTTCACGGAAGCGCTCGACCATCAAGCCGAAGGCAAATGGGGAGGCCCGCTCCAGCGCTTGCAGGCTGATGCTCCTGCCATGCAGCTCGCGCAAGGTGGCGCGCAAGCGCGTCAATTCCAGCTCCTGTTCCAGCACTTCGCGCTGCGCCTGCGTGAGCAGCAAATTGGCCGCATCGTGCTTGCGGAACACTTCAAAAAACAGCGAGGACGAGGCCTGCAACTGGCGCGCGCTTTTTGGCTGGCCCGGATAGCCCTGGAACACGAGGCCCGCGATGCGGGCGATTTCGCGGAAGCGCCGCTGCGACAGCTCCGTCGCATTCAGGCTGGCCAGCACGTCTTCCAGCAAGTTATCAGTGCTGAACAGGGCAAGATCGGCGCCGCTGGCACCAATCAACAGCGGCGCAAAATCAATGTCGTCCGCGCCCAGCAATTCAAAGCCGTAATCGTTGACGGCGATCGACAAGGTCGCCGGCTGCACGCGCGCGATCCGGTAAGCCAGCAATGACGCCAGGCCCACGTGCACGGAGCGCCCGGCAAACGGATACACGAACAAATGATGGCCTTCGCGGCTGGACAAGGTTTCGAGCAAGAGGCTGGCGCGCGTGGGCAGGCTCGACCATGCCTGCTGGATGGCCAGCAGCGGCGCCAGCGCGCGCATTTCCGGCCCGCTGGCCTTCCCTTCCTGCGCCAGCTGCAACTGGTCCAGCACGGCATGTGCCAGCTCCGACGACAGCGGCATCTTGCCGCCCTGCCAGCGCGGCACAGCGCCGCGGCTGCCAGTTGCGCGCCGCACGTAGGCCGTCATCTCGTGCACGCGCACGAATTCCAGGATGCGCCCGCCAAACAAAAAATGGTCGCCCTGCTTCAGGCGCGCGATGAACGATTCCTCGATGCTGCCGATGCGCCCGCCGCCGAGGAACTTGACCTGGATCGCCGCCTCCGACACGATGGTGCCGATGCTCATGCGGTGGCGCCGCGCCAGCGCCACGTCGGGCACGCGGTACACGCCGTCCTCGTCCGGCAGCACTCTGCGGTATTCCGGATACACGGTCAGGCTTTGCCCGCCGCGCGCGACGAAATCGAGCGCCCATTGCCACTCGTCCGGCGTCAGGTGGCGGTAGGACCAGGCCGCGCGCACTTCCGCGTACAGCTCGGGCGACGCAAAACCGCCGCCCAGGGCGATCGTCACCAGGTGCTGCACCAGCACGTCGAGCGGCTTGTCCGGTACGGGCCGCGCTTCCAGGTGGCCTTGCGCCAGGGCAGTGCGGGCGGCGGCCGCTTCCAGCAATTCCAGGCTGTTGGTGGGCACCAGGGTGACGCGCGAAATGCGCCCCGGCGCGTGACCGCTGCGCCCGGCCCGCTGCACCAGGCGCGCGATACCTTTCGCGCTGCCCACCTGCAGCACGCGCTCGACGGGCAGGAAATCGACGCCCAGGTCCAGGCTGGACGTGCACACGACGGCTTTCAGCTCGCCCGTTTTCAGGTGCTGCTCGACCCACTCGCGCACTTCGCGGTCCAGCGAACCGTGGTGCAGGGCGATCAAGCCCGCCCAGTCGGGCCGCGCATCGAGCAAATGCTGGTACCACAGCTCGGCCTGCGAACGCGTGTTGGTAAACACCAGGGTGGTGGCGCTGCCTTCGATCTCGGTGATCAGCGGTTGCAGCATCTGGATACCCAAATGCCCGCCCCAGGGAAAGCGCGTGGGGTTGACGGGAATCAGGCTGTCGACGAGGATGCGCTTTTTGACTTTGCCTTCCACCAACACGCCGGCGTTTTCCTCGCCCAGCAAAACGTCCTGCGCCTGCTGCAGATTGCCCAGGGTGGCCGACAGGCCCCACGTCAT
Source organism: Janthinobacterium sp. KBS0711 (assembly GCF_000988085.1). Classification (NCBI taxonomy): domain Bacteria; kingdom Pseudomonadati; phylum Pseudomonadota; class Betaproteobacteria; order Burkholderiales; family Oxalobacteraceae; genus Janthinobacterium; species Janthinobacterium sp. KBS0711. The sequence goes on from NZ_LBCO01000035.1 coordinate 277,233, forward strand.
CAACGTGTCATTCCAGCGGCGCAAGCGGGCCAGCGCCAGCTGCACCTGCACGCCGCGCTTGCTTCCCATCAATTCATGCCACTCATCGACAATCACGGTTTCCAGCAGGCTGAAACGTTCGCGGGCATCCGCCTGGCTCAGCATCAGAGACAGGCTTTCCGGCGTCGTGACGAGCACCTCGGGCCAGGCCTTCGCCTGCCGCGCTCGCTGCGCGGCGCTCGTGTCGCCCGTGCGCGCCTCGATGCGCCAGCCGGGCGCCAGCTCCGCGCCAGACGCTTGCAAGGCGCGCACGGTGTCGGCCGCCAGCGCCCGCATGGGCGTGATCCACAGCACGCGCAAGCCCTGCTTCCTGCCCTTGCGCGCCAGCCGCTCGGCGCGCAGCAAGGCGCCGAACCAGACGGCGTAGGTCTTGCCGGAGCCCGTGCTCGCATGCAGCAGGCCGGACTGGCCCTGTGCTGCCGCACGCCAGACGGCGCGCTGGAACGGGAACACCGTCCAGCCGCGCGCGACAAACCATGCATCGATGCGCTGCGCCAGCGCACTTTTGCTCATGTGGCCTGGACCAGCATGGCCTTCAGGGTGGCCAGGGTGTCCGCATCGGCGATGGCCTTGTCGTCGCGCCGGCGCAGGATGCGGGGAAAGCGCACGGCGATGCCCGCCTTGTGGCGGCTGGACGCGGCAATGCCTTCGAAGCCGATCTCGAACACCATCGTCGGCTTGACGCTGCGCACGGGGCCGAATTTTTCGATCGTCGTCTTGCGGATGGCGGCGTCGACTTGCCCGATTTCCGCATCCGTCAAACCGGAATACGCCTTGGCGAACGGCACCAGCTTGCGTTCCCCTTCCTCAACGTCATCCCACACGGCAAACGTGTAATCCGTGTACAGCGACGCGCGCCGCCCGTGACCCGCCTGGGCGTAGATCAGCACGGCGTCGATGGAATACGGATCGATCTTCCACTTCCACCAGGTGCCTACGTCTTTCGTGCGGCCCACGCCATACGCGGCCGACCTGGCCTTGAGCATCATGCCTTCCACACCGCGCGCCCGCGATTCGCTGCGGATGGCCGCCAGCGCCTCCCAGCTTGCCGCCTCGATACGCGGCGACAGGCGCAGCGCGGGAGCATTTACCTGCGCCACTACGCTTTCCAGCAGCGCGCGGCGCTCGAGCTGGGGCAACTGACGCACGTCCACGCCATCGAGTTCCAGCACATCGTAGGCCACCAGCACGGCCGGCAATTCGGCCAGCAACTTGGGCGACACGCTCTTGCGACCCATGCGTTGTTGCAGATCGGCAAATGGCGCCGGCACGTCGCCCGGCTGCCAGATGAGGATTTCGCCATCGAGCACGGTGCCTTCGGGCAAGGCCAGCTGCGCCAGCTCGGGAAAGCGCTCCGTGATCAATTCCTCGCCGCGCGACCACAGCCAGTTCACGCCCTCGCGGCGCAACAGCTGGGCGCGCATGCCGTCATATTTCCATTCAGCCAGCCAGTCGCCGATGTCGCCGAGACTCTGCGGCTCCGCCTGCAAAGGATGGGCGAGGAAAAACGGATACGGCTGGCCGCCGCGCAGCGCATGTTCGCCATCGGACTGCGCGGCGATCAGCTTGAGAAAGCCCGCGCCCGTGGGGCTGACCTTGCCATCGGTCCAGCCCATCAGGCGCTGAGCGATCAGCTTGCTGTCGACGGCGGCGATGGAGGCCAGCGCGCGCGTCACCAGCAGTTTGGATACGCCCACGCGAAAGCCGCCGCCGATCAGTTTGATCAGCAGGAAGCGTTCGCGCGTTTCCAGCTCGTCCCAGTAGGCCAGCAAGTCGGCGCGGATGGTCTCGGGCGGCGCGCCGCGCAACGGTGCGACGCGCTGCTCGACCCACTCGGCCAGGCCGATGTCGCTGCGTCTGGCGGGCGCGGGCAGGATCAGGGCGATGGTTTCGGCCAGGTCGCCGACGGCGTGGTAGGCCTCGTCGAACAGCCAGGCGTCCAGGCCCGCCCGCTCGGTCGCGTATTCGCGCAGCAATTTGGTGGGCACGGCCTGGCGCGGCTTGCCGCCGGCCAGGAAATACACGGCCCAGGCCGCATTCTCGGGCGAGGCACCGCGAAAATACGCTTGCAGCGCCGCCAGCTTGCGGCTGGTGGAGGTCGTCTCGTCGAGTTCCGCATACAGCCGGGCAAAGTCACGCATGGGTGACGTCCTCCGCTGCCGTGGACGCACCGTGCACGTCGTCGGCCTCGTCGCCGCCATACTCCGTTTCGAAGCCGCCCGCCTGCCAGCCGTTCTGCTGCAGCCAGCGCACCATCACGGGAATCGAGCCGTGCGTGACGATGACGCGTTCGGCCTGCGTGGCCGTGATCGCTTGCATCAGGCCCGGCCAGTCGGCATGGTCGGACAGGACGAAACCCCGGTCCACGCCACGCCGCCGGCGCGCGCCGCGCAGCAGCATCCAGCCGCTGGCGAACGCATCGCTGTAGTCGCTGAAACGCTTCATCCACGGCGAACCGGCGGCCGACGGCGGCGCGATCACCATCGCCGTCTTCAGGGCCGCCTTGTCCGTGACGTCGCTCACCATCACGGTGGCGGGCAAGGCCACGCCGGATTCGCGGTAGACTTGCGTCAAGGCCTGCGCCGCGCCATGACAGATGATGGGACCGATGGAAGGGTCGAGCCCGGCCAGGATGCGCTGCGCCTTGCCGAAGGCATAGCAGAACAGCACGCTGGTGCGCCCTTCGGCCGCATTCCTGCGCCACCATTGGTTGATGTCATCATTGATTTCCTGCGGCGCCTGCCAGCGGTAGATGGGCAGGCCGAACGTCGATTCCGTAATAAAAGTATCGCAGCGCACGGGCTCGAACGGTACGCAAGTGGGGTCGGGCTGCAGCTTGTAGTCGCCCGACGCCACCCACACTTCGCCGCCCACTTCCATGCGCACCTGGGCCGAACCCAGCACGTGGCCGGCCGGATGCAGCGACACGCGCACGCCGTGGTGGTCGATGGTCTCGCCATAGGCGAGGCCCTGGATGGACACGGCGCCCAGGCGCGCGCGCAGCACCTGCTCGCCGGGCGCGGCGCACAGGTAATGCCGATGCCCGACACGCGCATGGTCGGCATGCGCATGCGTGATGATGGCGCGCTCGACGGGACGCCACGGGTCGATGTAGAACTGACCCGGCACACAGTACAAGCCTTCCTTGCGCACCACCACCATGTCTGCCATGCCCTGCCCCCTGCCTTGAAAAAAGCGCGTTGGAATGGGCTGATTCTAGCGCTCTTGCGCCAGATCACTGTTCGGCAGCGCACCAAGGCTTCACGCGGGGACAACGAATTCCGCCATGAAAGTACGCGTGGTGTTCTCCGGAAAGGCAATGGTGACCTGGTCGCCCGCCACGGACAGCACGGTGCCGATCTGGTAGCGCGGTACGCGCACGCGGCTGCCGACGGCGATCTGGGGCGCCGGCGCTGGCGCAGGTACTTGAGCAGGCGCTGGCGGGAACTCGTCCAGGGAGATGGGTGCGGCCAGCGCGGGCGGCGACTGGCAATTGTCGCAGGTGCAGCAGCGCTCGAAATCGCCGGCATCGCCAAAGTAATCGAGCAGCAATTTCCAGCGGCACAAGCCGCTTTGCGCATACGCCACCATCTGCTCGAGCGCCTGCTTGTCGCGCTCCTGCTTGTCGACATAGATCTGCGCCAGCTGCGCATACGCAGGCGTGGTAGCCGATGGCGCTTTCAAGCTGTAGCCGAGCTTGCGGTCCTGGCGCAGCAGCTTGCCGTCTTTCAATAGTTTCAGGCAGACCTTCAGATGACCATCGGAAAACTCGGGCAGGCGCGCTGCCAGCGCGGCGAACGCGAACGTGGCGGGCAATTCCTGCGCGACCGCCACGATGGCGGCCAGTTCTTCGGCCGTGGGATAGTGCTTGGCCAGGAAAAATTGCTGCACCCGCTTGTCTTCCTGGAAGTACAGCAAGGTGCAGTCGGCGGGCAAGCCGTCGCGCCCCGCCCGGCCCGATTCCTGGTAGTACGCTTCCAGGTTGGCCGGCACCTGCAAGTGAATGACGAAACGCGTGTCGGGTTTGTCGATGCCCATGCCGAACGCGTTGGTGGCCACCATGATGCGGCGCTCGCCGTTCATGAACAAGTCCTGGTTGTGCTTGCGCTCGCGCGCCGCCAGCTTGCCGTGGTAGCACGTGACGCTCTCGCCCAGTTCCGCCAGCCGCGTCGCCAGCTCTTCGACGGCCTTGACGGTGGCCGCATACACGATGCCCACGCCTGGCGTCTCGCGCAGCAGGCGCAGGACTTCGTCCTGCTTCTCTCCCGCATTCGTGACCTGGATCACGCGGTAGCGCAAATTGGCGCGGTAGATGCCCGTATTGATGACCTGCAACTTGCGCGCTTCGAGCTGCGCGTCGATATCGTCTATCACTTCGCCCGTGGCCGTGGCCGTCAGCGCCAGCACGGGCGGACGGCCCAGCGCGCGCAGGGCGGCCGCGATTTCCAGATAGGCGGGACGAAAGTCGTGGCCCCACTGGGAAATGCAATGGGCTTCATCGATGACGACCAGGCTGGGCGGCGCGCCGGCCAGCAAGGACAGGAAGTCGGGCATCGCCAGGCGTTCCGGCGTGCAAAAGATAATGAGCCTGCCGCCCTGGGCGATGCGGGCGAGGGCGTCGTCCTCTTCGGCGCGCGACAGGCTGCTGTTGAGTTGCACGGCCGTGATGCCCAGTTCATGCAGCTTTTCCAGCTGGTCTTTCATGAGCGAGATCAGCGGCGACACGACCAGGGTCGCGCCCGGCAACAGGGCGGCGGGCAACTGGTAGCACAGGGACTTGCCGCTGCCGGTGGGCATAATGGCCAGGGTGTCGCGTCCGGCCAGCACGCTGTCGATGACTTCCTGCTGGCCCGTGCGCAGCCGCGCCACGCCAAAAACCGAGCGCAGCAGGCGCTGAATGTGTCGACCGGACTTGTTCGCAGTAAGCTGCATCGTTGCCATCCCAAAAGTAAAAGCGCCATGCCGGCGCCCTTGCGCCTGGCTGCAATTACTTTAAGGCCGGGCCTGGCGCACCGCCATAGGACGGCTGCTACAGCCCGTGTAGGATATCAAGAAGCAAACAGGATGGCCCAGAACAGCATCAGCAAGCCGGCAATCGACACGCACCACACGAGCGTGCGCACGACGGGCACGCCAAACGCATACAGGGGCAGATACAGCACACGCGCGGCCAGGTACAGGGCGGCGCCGTACAAGGTCAGCGCGCTTTCCTGCGCCGTCACGTGGGCGATCAGCACGGCGGCGGCGAACAGGGGGAGGGTTTCAAACAGATTCGCCTGGGCCCGCCGCAAGCGGCCCGTGATCTTGCCCACGGGCGGCCCGTCGCCGTCGCGCGCGCTCACGTTATAGGCCGTGCCCGTTTCGCGCGTGCGGAACAGCGCGGGCAGGAGGATTTGCACCAGCGCCAGCACCAGGGTGCAGGCCAGCATCGTCAGTTCAGGGGTCATGCTTTACCTCGTGGATGAGACAGGCAAGCCGTGCGGCGCATGCCCGTCAGGGTTGGTCGAGTGCCGCTTGCAACTCCAGCAAATCATAGGGCTTGCGCAAGACGCTGGCGGAAAAGCCCAGTTCATCCATCGATTCCTTGCCGTAGCCCGTGGAAAAGATGATGCGCATGCCCGGTTTATCGCGCAGTACCATGCGCGCCAGCGCGATGCCGGACATGCCCGGCAGGCTGACATCCGTAAACAGGATATCGAAGTCTTGCTCGTTGAGCAATTTCCACGCCGCCTCGCCATCGGATACGCCGCTGACCGTGTGGCCCAGCATGCCCACCAGTTCGCACACCATCAGCTGCGAATCGAGATTGTCTTCCACTACGAGTATCTTCATCGATGTCGGCATGTCCCCCTGCGGTTCCGGTGCGTGGCCCGTCAAGTCCAGCCCCGGCGTGCCGCCTCCCAGCATGCTGACCGACGTGCTGCTGCCAGCCACCGGCGCGCCGGACCGTTCAAACTGGCGCGCACGCATTTGCTGCTGGCGGTTGGCCAGCACGTGGCGCAGCTTGCGCGCCAGCTCTTCGCGCCGGTACGGTTTGCTGAGCAATTCCACTCCCGCGTCGAGACGCCCTTCGTGCACGATGACATCCTGCGCGTAGCCCGACGTAAACAGTACGGCGATATCGGGCTGCAACTCGCGCGCCTGGCGCGCCATCTCCGTGCTGCTGACGGGACCGGGCATGATCACGTCCGTAAACAGCAGGTCGATCTGCGCGCCGCTGTGCAGCACGGCCAGCGCGCTTTCGCCATCTTCGGCCTTGAGCACCTTGTAGCCAAGCGCGCCGAGCATGTCGACCACGGTGGTGCGCACGCCCACGTCGTCTTCCACCACCAGCACCGTTTCCGTGCCGCCCGTGACGACGCCGCTCAATTCCAGTTCCTCGTCCGCTTCCGCCATCAGGGAACGGGGCAAATAGATTTTGACTCCCGTACCTACGCCAGGTTCACTGTAAATGCGGATATGGCCACGGCTTTGCGTGACAAAGCCATACGCCATCGACAAGCCCAGGCCCGTGCCCGCGCCTTCCGGCTTGGTGGTGAAGAAGGGCTCGAACGCGCGCTGCAGCACCGAGCCGCTCATGCCGCGGCCCGTATCGGTCACCGACAGCATCACGTACTGCCCCGCCGGCACGTCGACCAGGTTGTGCACATACTGTTCGTCGAGCACGACATTGCCCAGCTCGATGGTCAGCTTGCCCACGCCATCCATGGCGTCGCGCGCATTGATGGCCAGGTTGAGGATGACGTTCTCGATCTGGCTGCGGTCGACGAGGGTATTCCACAGCCCGCCGCCGCCCACCAGCACGATGTCGATCGCTTCGCCCAGGGCGCGCCGCAGCAGCGCATCCATGTTGCGCACTACGCGCGCCAAGTCGGCCACCACCGGTTGCAAGGGCTGGCGCCGCGCAAACGCCAGCAGGTGCGACGACAGCTTGGCGCCCCGCTCGACGGCGGCAATCGCCGTGTCCAGGCGCTGGCGCATCAGGCCATCCGTGCCCGCCAGATGCTGCAGCAGATGCAAATTGCCGGAAATGATTTGCAGCACATTATTGAAATCGTGCGCGATACCGCCCGTCAGCTGACCCACGGCTTCCATCTTCTGCGCCTGGCGCAAGGCGTCTTCGGCCTTGGTGCGCTCACCGACTTCCTGTTCGACCCGGTGTTCCAGCGTTTCGTTCAATTCATGCAGCGCTTTTTCCACGCGGCGCCGGTCCGTGATATCCGTCTTGACGGCGATCAGGGAACGCGTCTGTCCTTGTTCATCGACCAGCCGGCTGACATTGCTCGACACCCACACTTGCGAACCATCGGGCTTCAGGTAGCGTTTTTCCAGAGAGAACGATTCGCCCGTTTCCACCAGGCGCCGGAACAGCACGCTGTTGCCGGGCACGTCCGCCGGATGCATAATGTCGTTCATGTTCAGGTTCAGCAGCTCTTCGGCCGAGCGGCCCAGCATGCAGCACAGGGCGCCGTTGACGCGCTGGAAGCGGCCATCGAGGCCCAGTTCGGACAAGCCCACCGAGGCCTGGCCGAAAATGGCCGCCATGCGTTCCTGGCTGGCGTTCAGTTCATCCTCGATCTGGCGCCGCTCCGTCACGTCGAACGACACGCCCACGTAGCGGCGCTGGCCCGGCACGCGGCCGGCCACCACCTCGCCCTGGCGCGCGATCCAGCGCAGCGCGCCATCGGCGGGACGGCGGATGCGGTACTCCACGTATTCCAGGGGATTGGGCGCCACGTCAAGCTTGCTCGGCCCGACCTTTTGCTGGTCGCGCGCATCGACCAGGCTCACCAGCAGGCGTTCCGTTACTTCTTCCTCGTCGGCAATGCCCCACAGGCGGCGGAAAGTGGGCGACACCAGCATCGCGCCTGTCTCGGGGAACCATTCGAAGGTGCCGATGCCGCCCGCCTGCTGTGCCAGGCGCAAGCGCTCCTCGCCTTCCATGCGTTCGGTGACATCGATGCCTTCGACGAGAATGCCCGTGACCACGCCCTCGTCATCCTTGATGGGCTGGTAGACGAAATCGATCTGGCGCTGGCCCGTCTGCCCGTCCGCCGTCTGCAAATCCACCTTCACCTGGCGTCCCTCGTACGGTTCGCCCGTGCGGTAGACCTGGTCGAGCAGTTCGATGAAACCTTGCTCCTTGACTTCAGGCAAGGCCGCTTCGACTGTCTTGCCCAGCAAATCGCGGTGGCCGACCAGGCGCAGATAATGCTCGTTCGCCAGCTCGAACACGTGTTGCGGCCCGCGCAGCATGGCCATGAAGCTGGGCGCCTGCTGGAACAGGGCGCGCAGCAGGGCGCGCTCCTCGCCCAGGCGGCGGTTGGCCGCGCGCACGGCCTCGCTCTCGGCCTGCAAGGTCGTGTTGAGTTTGCCCAGCTCGGCCGTGGCCAGCTTCAGCTGGCGCCCTTCTTCCATGCGCGCCGTCAATTCCAGTGCCGTGCACAGCACGCCGTCCACCTGGCCATCGGCGCCATGCACGGGCGTGTAATACAGGTCGAAACAGACGTCCGTGCGCTGTCCGCCACGCAACAGCGGCAAACAGCATTCGCGGTGCACCTGCGTCTCGCCGCGCAGTCCCGCTTCGAGGATGCGCGCGTTCCAGTCCCAGATTTCGGGCCAGATGCCCGGCACCGTGCCGCCCAGCGCCGCCGGATGGCGCCCGCCTGCAATCTGGATGTAGTCGTCGTTGTAAATCATCACGTGCTGCGGGCCCCACATCAGCACCATCGCCATCGGTGAATTGAGCACGATGTCGACGCTGGTGCGCAAATGGGCGGGCCAGCCATCGAGGGCGCCCAGGCTGGTGGCGGACCAGTCGCGCTGGCGCACCAGCTCGCCCATGTTGCCGCCGCCGCGCGGCCAGGCTGGCGCGCTCATGTGGCCATTTCCGCTTGCACGCGCACCTGGCATTGGCGCGGGATGCGCACGGTCGCCAGCGTGCCATGGGCGGCCGTCGAGCTGATCTCGACCGTGCCGCCGTGGGCCTTGACGAACATGTTCACCGTGTACAGGCCCAGTCCCAGGCCCTGCCCCGTCCTGCGCTTCTCGCCCGCCTGCTGGAACGGCTCGAACAGGGTCGGCAGCAAGGCGGCGGGAATGACGCCGCGATTGGCGATGCGCAACTCGATACTGTCGGCGGCCCGTCCATCGAGGGCCAGTTGCACGGGCGCGCCCGGCTCGCCATGCGTGATGGCATTGTTTAACAGATTCGAGATGACTTGCGACAGCAGGCCCGCATCGCATTGACCGTGCAAGTCGCCCACGCTGCTGACCTCGACCAGCGGGGTCTGGCCAGCCGTCTCGAATTCCTCGACGATGGCGCGCGCCAGCGCCAGGTAGTCGTGCGTGCTGCTGCGCAACTCCATCGTGCCGGAACGGATGCGCGCCAGGTCCAGCAACTGGTCGACCATGCGCCCCATGCGCTTGGCGCTGCTTTCGATGCGCTGCGCCGTGACGATCACCTTCGGGTGGTCGCTCATCATCGGCAGCAGCATGGCGCCGTTCATCACGACGGACAAAGGCGTGCGCAAGTCGTGGCCCAGCACGGCCGTAAACAGTTCATTCAGGTGCAATGCATGCTTGAGTTCGTCGAGCTGAGCCGACAATTCGCGTTTCTGCCGGTACAGCTGGACCAGTACGGCCACCTTGCTTTGCAAGGCTTTCACGTCGATGGGCTTGTAGAGGAAATCGACGGCGCCCGCCTCGTAGCCGCGGAAGCTGTAGCTCGGTTCGCGCGACGCGGCCGTGAGGAAGATCAGGGGAATGCTGCGCGTGCGCTCACTGCCGCGTATCAGCTCGGCCAGCTCGAAACCATCCATGTGCGGCATCTGCACGTCGATCAGGGCCAGCGCCACTTCATGCGTCAACAGCAATTCCAGCGCTTGCGCGCCCGAGCTTGCCTTCAGGATGACAATACCGGGCCGTGCCAGCACGGCTTCGGCGGCGACCAGGTTTTGCGCGATGTCGTCAACGACGAGGATATGGATAGGTGCGGTCACGGGGTCATCTTCAGGCATCGCAACGGCGAGACGCCATCGTGTTTCGATATGGACATAAACATTGTTTCAATTCTCACATATATTACACGCACTACACCACTCCCATTCACTTGTGTTCGCCGTTGCCCAGCAATGCCAGGCTGGCCGCCATTTGCGGCAAATCGAGCACGCGGTCGGCGCCCGCCAGCTTGAGTGCGGCCGCCGGCATGATGCCACAACTGGCCCGCTGCGGGTCTTGCACCCAGGCACTGCCGCCCAGCTGCCGCACGCGCGCCAGGCCCGCCGCGCCATCGGCCGAGGCGCCCGTCAGGATAATGGCCAGCATGGCGCGCCGGTAAGCCAAGGCCGCCGTTTCCAGCAAGACATCGATCGATGGGCGCGAAAAATACACGGGCGCTTCCTGCGACAGGGAAAAACAGCCATCGGGCTCGACTTGCAGGTGGTAGTCGGGCGGGGCGAAATACACGGTGCCCGCTTGCAGCGGCTCCTTGTCCTGCGCCTCGCGCAAGGGCAGCTGGCAACGTTCCGCATACAGCTGCGGCAACTGGCTCGAGCGGCCCGGCGCCAGGTGCAGCACCACCACGACGGCCGCGCGGCAGGTGGCGGGCAAGGCGCGCAGCACGATGCCCAGCGCTTCCACTCCTCCGGCCGAGGCGCCGATGGCGATCAGGCGCAGGCCGGCGGGCGGTGGCGCGACGTCGCAGCTTGGCAGCATGTCAGGCACGCTGGAAAATGCGTTCGGCCGGGCTCAGCTCGTTGAAGCTGTCCGCATGGCGGCTGAAATGCAGGCTTTCCTTCATGCCCAGGCCCAGGAAGCCACGGTTCACCAGCGCTTCGTGAAACAGGCCCAGGCTGCGGTCTTGCAAGTCTTTATTGAAATAAATCATGACATTACGGCAGGAAACCATGTGCACCTCCGAAAACACGCTGTCCGTCGCCAGGCTATGGTCGGCGAAGACGAACTGGCGCCGCAAGCGCCGGTCAAAGATGGCGCCCTTGTAGGCGGCCGTGTAATAGTCGGACAGCGAGCGCTTGCCGCCCGCCAGCTGGTAATTCTCGCTGAACTGGGCGATGCGTTCGACCGGATAGATACCCGCTTCGGCGGCGGCCAGCGCTTCCACGTTGATGTCGGTCGCGTAGATCATGCTGCGCTCGAGCAAGCCTTCCTCTTCCAGCAAGATGGCCAGCGACCAGACCTCTTCCCCGCTGCTGCAGCCGGCCACCCAGATCTTGATCGAGGGATAGGTATGCAGGATGGGCACGACTTTTTCGCGCAGGGCCCGAAAATATGCGGGATCGCGGAACATCTCGCTCACTTGCACCGTGAAAAACTGCAGCATCTGCGCGAACATGGCTGGCTCGTGCAAGATGCGGTCCTGCAATTGCGACAGGCTGGCGCAGCCGAAGCGCTCCATGGCCTGGCGCATGCGCCGGCGCAGGGACGCCACGGAATAATCGCGGAAATCGTGCTGATAGCGCAGCAGTATTCCCTCAAGCAATAACTTCAGTTCTATATCGAAAATATCGTCATCTAACAACATCCACCTCATCGGATACCTGAACATTGAACGGCGTGCATAGCGCAGCGCGCAGTCACTGCCAAATGCTAGCAGATCGCCGGCAATTATCCTGCAGAGAAAGTTTCAGTTAGGTACGCTGGCGTACACTCGCGCGTTTTTTTCGGCTCTGTCCTCGTGAAGTAGGGAATTCCGGGAATCTTCCCGTGTCCCTGCTGTCTGACTGAGCATCGCAGACAAACGGGAGCCTTCCATGCAGCCAGCCCAATGGAAAACCTTCATCGCCCAGTTCGCAGAACTGAACCGCCGCCAGCGCCTGGCGGGCATCGCCCTGCTGCACGGGGCCGCATCGCAAGACGTCGCCGTGGCATTGATCGAAAGCGTGGCCCGCCAACGACTGCACTGTCCGGCTTGCAACAGCAACCATGCTCACCAGCACGGCCATGCGCACGGACTGCAGCGCTACCGTTGCGTGCCTTGCGGCCGCACCTTCAATGCACTCACCGGCACGCCGCTTGCCCGCTTGCACCATAAGGCGCTGTGGCTTGAATATGCCGATTGCATGCTGACTTCGGATTCCGTACGCAAGGCAGCGTTACAGCTGGGCGTGCACCGCAATACCGCGTTTCGCTGGCGCCACCGGTTTTTATCGTTGGCAAAAACGGACCGGCCCCATCGCCTGCATGGCATCGCCGAAGCGGACGAGCTGTATGTACTGGAATCGGAGAAGGGATCGCGGCATTTGACGCGCCCGGCGCGGCGCCGTGGTGGTCATGCCTTTAAACGTGGCATATCGACTGAGCAAGTCTGCATCCTGGTGGCGCGTGACCGCACTGGACAAACCCTCGATTTCGTCACGGGAAAAGGGGCACTGACCAAGGCGCAGCTACATGCTTGCCTGCCACCGGTCATCGACAAGGATATCTTGCTGGTTACCGATGGTCATGCCGCCTACCGCGCCTTCGCCCATGAAGCAGGGGTCAGCCACCAGGCCGTCAACTTGCGTGCTGGTATCCGCGTGCGGGACGCCGCCCACGTGCAAAACGTCAATGCGTATCACAGCCGCTTGCGGGATTGGCTACGGCCGTTTCACGGCGTGGCCACACGCTACCTGTCGAATTACCTGGGCTGGCGCTGGATACTCGACGCCGGGCGCATCCGCTCGCCAGAAACATTATTGAAGGCAACACTGGGAGCATTCCCACATCTGACGGTGACATAGCCTTTTTTTCAGGCATCCACGCCCTTCATGCCCTCGTCCGTATAGCGCGCACCCGCCGCCATGCCCAGGGGAAAGGCAGCGTTCATCGCCGCTAGTTTGGTCCCATCCAGCCGCACGGCCAGCGCACCGAGGTTATCGTGCAAATACGCGATGCGCTTGGTGCCGGGAATGGGAATGATGTCGTCGCCTTGCGCCAGCAGCCAGGCCAACGCCAGCTGGGCCGGCGTGCAGCCTTTTGCGCGCGCGATGTCCCTGACCTGCGCGACGATGGCCTGGTTGCGCGCCAGGTTCTCGGCGGCAAAGCGGGGATTGAAATGGCGGAAATCGCCCGCGTCCAGGCTGGCCGCATCGGCGATGGCGCCCGTCAGGAAACCGCGCCCCAGCGGGCTGTAGGCAAAGAAACTGGCGCCCACGTCGCGGCAGGCGGCCAGCACGCCCTGCTCCGGTTCGCGCGTCCACAGCGAGTATTCGCTCTGCACGGCGGCCACGGGGCAGATCGCCGCCGCGCGCCGCAAGGTGGCGGCGCTTACTTCGCACAGGCCCACGGCGCGGATCTTGCCCTCTTGCCGCAGTTGCGCCAGCGCGCCCATCGATTCCTCCAGTGGCGTCTCGAGGTTCAGGCGGTGCAGGTAAAACAGGTCGATGGCGTCCACGCCCAGGCGCGCCAGCGACGCTTCGCACGCCTGGCGGATGTAGGCGGGGGAATTGTCGACGCGGCGCGCATAACTGCCCGCCTCGCGCGCCAGCCCGCACTTGGTGGCGATCAGGGCCTGGCCCCGATGGCTGGCCAAAAAGCGCCCCAGCAATTGTTCGTTGTGGCCGAAACCGTAGGCGTCGGCCGTGTCGAACAGGGTCACGCCCGCCGCCAAGGCCGCTTCCAGGGTGGCCAGGGATTGCGCCTCGTCCGTGGCGCCGTAGAATTCCGACATGCCCATGCAGCCCAGGCCCAATGCCGAACTGCTCATGCCGCTATTGCCGATGCGTCGCTGTTGCATGCTGCTCTCCTCAGTTGTTGACTCGATGCCGCCAGTCTGGACCGCGCCGGGTGGCAAGGGAATGCCCGATTTCGTGATACCTTTCTGGTATGAGAGCCCTCGACACCCATGCCTTGAGCCTGTTTTGCGCCGTCGCCCGCTGCCTGAATTTCCGCCAGGCGGCGGAGCAATTGCACATGACCCAGCCGCCATTGTCGCGCGCCATCAAGGGGCTGGAAGACAAGCTGGGCGCGCGCCTGTTCGAGCGCGACACGCAAGGCGTGGCCTTGACGCAAGCGGGACGCACCCTGCTGCCGCAGGCGCTGCACATCCTCGATTTGCTGGAGACGGCGCAGCAATCGCTGCGGCAAGACAGCGCACCCGCGCGCCTGCGCCTGGGCTTGACGAGTTCCGTGGCGGCAGGCCTGTTCCGGCCGCTGCTAGCGGCGCTGGAGGAGCAACTGGGCAATGTCCGCTTGGAACTGACGGCGGCCCCGTCTCCGCGCCTGGTCGCCGCCGTGCGCAAGGGGCAGCTCGATGCGGCCCTGCTTGCGCTACCCAGCGCCACGTTCGAACTGGCCGTGCAGCCGCTGGCGCGCCAGTCCATGATGCTGGCCCTGCCCGCCGGCCACCGGTTGGCGAAAAAGCGCAAGCTGAGTCTGTCTGACATCGCTCAGGAACCCGTCTACTGGTTCGAGCGGGCGCGCCAGCCCGCCTTCTTCGACCATTGCCAGCAAGTGTTTCGCCGCCATGGCTTCGCGCCGCTGTTCTTGCGCGAAGCGCCCGACCACCATGTGCTGCTGGGCGACGTGGCCGCCGGCAAGGGCATGGCCCTGCTGGCCGATTCGTTCCGCGCGCTGCGCATGGATGGCGTGGCCTACCGGCCATTGGCGGAGGGCGAAGAATTGGCGGCCGGCATCGGCCTGGCCTGGCAGCCTGATGCCGGCCATGCGGCCCTGCCCCTGCTGCGCCAACTGGCGCAGGAACACCTGAAAAAGTGAACGCCACACGCGGATGACCCGAACGCGCTACCATGTCGCCTTCCCCATTTTCAAGCGCCACCACGACCATGACGTTTACCATCAGCGACGCCGCCTACGGCACCGACACCCCCGCAGCAAAACAAGCCATGTACGCGGACTTGCGCTCGCAACTGCAAGGTCTGCTGTCGGGCGAGAGCGACCTGATCGCCAATACGGCCAACTTCAGTTCGCTGGTCTTCAACACCATGCCGGGCCTCAACTGGGCCGGCTTTTATTTCCTCAAGGGTGATGAACTGGTGCTGGGGCCGTTCCAGGGCAAGCCCGCCTGCATCCGCATCAAGAAAGGACGCGGCGTGTGCGGCACCACGGTGGTCGAAGGCAAGTCCATCGTCGTGCAGGACGTGCATGCGTTTCCCGGCCATATCGCTTGCGACGTCAATTCCCGTTCCGAGCTGGTGGTGCCCGTGTTTGCCAACGGCCAGATCATCGGCGTGTTCGACCTCGACAGTCCATTGACGGGCCGCTTCGACGACGTCGATGCGCAAGGCGTCGAATCTTTGGTGCGCGTGCTGGAAGCGGCTATCGTTGCCGAATAATCAGTTGCCCGCCTTGACGGCGATGAATTCGCCCTTGCCGACCGTGGCCAGGCACGTCGTGTAGCGGCTGTCGGCGCGCACGGCCTTGATGAAGCCGGCCATGTCCGCGTAATGCGAACTGGCGTTGTCGACCACCAGAACGCCGCCGGCCGCCAGCGCGCGGTCCAGCTGCGGCCACCATTGCGCGTATTGCTGGCGGGCGGAATCGAGGAAGATGAAATCGTAGGCGCCGTCCGCCGCATCGCGCAGCACGTCGCCCGCGTCCGCCAGCAACTGGCCGATCACGCCCTGCAATTGCGCGCGCACGAAGTTGTCGTGCGCCATGTCGAACTTGTCCTGCGCCTTTTCCACCGTCACGACCTTGCCGCCCAGCGCCTGCACGGCGCGCGCCAGCCACAGAGTGGAATAACCGTTCGAGGTGCCGATTTCCAGCACCCGCCGCGCGCCGCGCGCGTGCACCATCACGGCCAGCAATTCGCCCGTGTCGCGCGTGATATTGAGCATGCGGCTGGCGCGCGCCGTGTGCGCCGCATCGTTGCTGTTACCAAATGCTTCCAGTTCACTCAACAGTGTATCGATGCTGGGCATGGCGCCTCCTTGTTCAAAACACCAGCATAGCAAAAAAACTATGCCGGTGCGCGGCGCAGCGGACGTTTCAGATACTGCACCATCACCACGCCCAGCAGGGTCACGCCGCCGCCGATGACGTCGTAGCTGTGCAAGGTTTCGCCGAGGAACAGCATGGCGATGATCACCGTGAACACGGGCAGCAAGTTCATCAAGGTCGTCGCGCGGCTGGGGCCCAGCTTGGCCAGGCCATGCATCCATAAAAACGGCGCGATGATGGACGCGGGGATGCCGGCAAACAGCACCAGCGGCAAGCCGGCACTGGTGACGGGCGGCGCGGACTGGCTCAGGTAATACACGAACAGCACGGGCACGGCGCACCACACCTGGATCAGCAGCGAATGCCAGTTATTCAGGGGAATCTTCCAGCGCTTGAGCAGCACGCCATAGCCCGCATACGACAGGCAGGCCAGCAGCATCAGGGCGTCGCCCACGGCCGCGCCATGGGCGATCAGGGCGGCCGGGTCGCCATGGCTGAGCAGGTAAGCCAGGCCCAGCAGCGACACGAGGCCGCCAAACACGCCGCCCACGGTGGGCGCCTCACCGAGCAGCAGCACGGACAGGCCCACGGCCAGCAGCGGCATCATGGATCCGAGGATGCCCATGTTGGTGGCCGTCGTCGTTTGCGCGGCGATGTAGGCGAGGCACTGGTACATGACCATGCCCAGCATGCCCAGCACAAACAGCTTGCCCAGGTAGGGCTTCACCACGGCCCGCTGCTTCCACACGGGACGGGCAAACACGAGCGCCAGCAGCACGCCGGCCAGCAGCCAGCGGTAGAACGAGATGGCGGCCGGATCGATCACGCCGACAGCCATCTTGCTGACGATGGTGTTGATGGCCCAGATCAGCACGGCGATCACGGGTAACAGATAGTGCTTGGCTTGCATGCGGCGGACTCCAGTATTCAAGACCGCCATTTTCGCATGGTCCGATTCCATGGATATAATGCATACCGGACAAACGATGCGAAGAACAGGACAAAAACACCATGGCCAGCAACCAGCATTTCCCCGCCGTTTCCGACGTCCTGCCCTATCCCGTGTATTTCCGCCTCGACGATTACCACGCGCACCAGCAGTTCGATTACCAGAGCCATCCGTGGGGACAGCTCACGTATTGCTCCACGGGCGTGATGGAAATCATGGTGGCGGGCCAGCGCTACCTGTCGCCGCCCCAGTACGCCGTGTGGATACCGCCCGAGACCTTGCACGACGGCTATATCCGCCAGGATGTCGTGTTTCACTCCGCCTACATCGATGCCAGCCTGTGCGCGCAACTGCCGGCGCAGCCGTGCGCGCTGGTATTGAGTCCCCTGCTCAAAGCCATCCTCGGCGACTTTGCCGAGCGCAACATCACCACGCCCGCCACGGAAGCCGACCAGCGCCTGGCGCAAGTGCTGGTCGACCAGTTGCAGCTGGCGCCGTGCAGCCGCAACTACCTGCCAGGCAGTGACGAGCCCGTCATCGCGGCGCTGCTGGCCGCCCTGCAGGCGGAGCCGGGCAGTAACCGCTCACTGGCCGACTGGGCCGCGCAATTGCATGTAACGGAGCGCACGCTGGCGCGCCGCTGCCAGCGTGAACTGGGCATGCCGTTCGGCGAATGGCGCCAGCGCCAGCGCTTCCTGGCCGCCCTGCCCCTGCTGGAACAGGGAGACACCGTGCAGGCGATCGCGCTGGAACTGGGCTACAGCACGGCTTCCGCATTCATCGCCATGTTTCGCCGCCAGAGCGGCGGCACGCCCGACCAGTTCCGTCGCGGCCTGCGCTGAAAAAGCGGGTCCGCGTTGTCATGGTTTGTCATATTGGGATGCTAAAATTCAAACATCTTTCCAGAGAGCAAAAGGACGCGCATGAACCCCAGCACCGACACGGCCACCGATATCCAGGGCAGCGAGGACATGCCCCAGGCATCAGCAATGGCCGTGACAGCGCCCATCCGCCTCGAGAAAGAAGACGTCCCCACGGTGCTGGGCAAGCTGCGCTCCCTGGTGCAGGACAAGACGCGTTTCGAGCCGCACGACATCACGCCGCTGGGCGAGGAAGACGTGCTGCAGGAGTTTTCGCTGCAGGCGAACTATGCGCTCGAGGCGCGCTTCGAGCAGCGCGTCATCAATGGCTATTTCACGCCAGCGGGCAATGACTGTCGCTGCGGCTCCCATGAAGTGGGAGCGCTCGCTCACGCGCAGGAAAAGGAAAGGCTGCGCCGCGCGGCGGGCAAGCTCGACAATGACTTGCGCCAGGCAGGCCAGGCCTACAACGGCGTCGAGGCGGGCGTCTACCTGCCGCACGCCGTCAAGTACTGGCACCTGGACACCTGCGGCAACTGCCATGGAAAAGGCCGCATCGGCTGCCACACCTGCCACGGCGCGACGACGGAAACGTGCTGGAACTGCCACGGCGGGCGCACCGTCAGCTGCGACGCGTATGGCTGCTACGGCAGCGGCAAGGTATCGTGCTCGTATTGCAGCGGCAGCGGCACGGTGTCCGAACAAGTCACCGACTACATCACGGTGCAAGTGCCCACTACCACCTACAGCAACGGCAGCTCGCACACCAGCTACCACAGCGAAACGCGGCCCCAGTACCGCACCGAATACCGCTCTTGCTACCATTGCAGCTACGGCAAGGTCAGCTGCAACACTTGCCACGGTTCCGGCAACATCAATTGCGGCACCTGCCGCGCCAGCGGCAGTGTCACTTGCCGCACCTGCAGCGGCGTGGGCGACTTGCGCTGCAACCCGTGCGACGGTTCCGGCAAGGTGGGCAAGGCGGCCTGGGTCGATGTGCACGTGGCGCCTGGCTACAGCGTCAGCCTGCCCAAGCAGGCGCCCGACGACGCGCGCCGCATCCGCGACAAGGAGAGCGTGCACTCACTGGCGGCCATTGCCAGCAGCCTCGCCCTGGCGAAAGTGAGCATTTACAATGAAGACCAGCCGCAGGAAGTCGACGCCCTGTATGGCGGCAAGCTGCGCATCGTGCGCCTCGATGCATCATGCAACGCAGAAAAGCACCACTTGGTGGCGTACGGCACGGACTTGCGCTGGCTGACCCTGGACGACATCGTGGAAAAGCTGCTGCGTGGCGACCTCAAGGCGCTCAGCGACGCGCTGGCCGGCAGCGCCGACGACGGCCTGTTCTCGGCCCATGTACAGGGCTTACTCACGCCGCTGCGCGACGTGGCCGCCTCGGAACTGAATGCGGACGTGATCGAATCGGTGCTCAGCGGCGACGCGGACCACGCGCACGTCGACGTCGTCTCCGCCGACTATGCCAACAATGTGCGCACCTGCGTGCTCGGCGCCCTGCGCCAGGTCTACACGCGGCTGGCCAAGCAATTCTGGTGGAAAAGCGCGCTGGCCGCGCTGGCCGCCGCCATCGCCACGTGGTTCTTCGCCGGGCGCGGTGCGGCCGCCGTCGCCGGCTTGCTCGTCACGGGCGCCGGCTACTGGCTGTTCAACCGCAAGGTCAAGGCTGTGCTGAGCGAGGCGCTGGGTGGCGAGCGGCAAGCCGAACGGGCCATGGGCATCGCCGGCAAGGGCCGCCGCAACCAGCTGGCGCAGGTGCTGATCCTCGCGCCCGCCACTCTGGCCGTGCTGGCCGCCAGCTATGGCTTGCCCGTGCGCGTGCGCCCGGCTGCTCCACCGCCGCAAACGGCCATGGCCTCGGCGCCCGTCGCGCCCCATGCGCCAGCCATCGTGCCGCAGGATGCGAGCAGCGCCAAGGCCATCAAGCTGTACGAAAATGGAGACAAGGCGCAGGCGCTGGCCATGCTGGAAAGCCTGGTCGGCAAGGGCGACGCCGGCGCGTATGGCCTGTATGGCTGGATGCTGCTGATGGGCGAAGGCAAGCCCGGTCCCGTCACGGCGCCGACGGCGCAGCAGCGCGAAGCGCGCCAGGTGGCTGCCAAGCCCCTGATCGGCAAGGGTCTCGTGAAGAACGACAGCTATGCGCTGACGGCGAAAGGCGTGATGCTGGCCGAAGGCTGGCAAGAGCCGCGCAACATGGCGCGCGGACTCGACCTGCTCAAACAGGCCGCGAACAAGGGCAATGCGCAAGCCATGCATTTGCTGGGGCTGTACCACGTGCGCGGCTACCAGATTCCCGTCAACCACAAGGAAGCGCGCAAATGGTTCACCCTGGCCGCCGACAAGGGCAGCGCGGGCGACATCTACAACCTGGGACTGATGGACTGGGAAGGCGCGGGACTGAAACGCCCCGACCGCGCCAGCGCCATGCAGCGCTGGAAGATCGCCGCCGCCATGGGCGAAGAGCGCGCGATCAAGGCGGTCGCCCAGGGACAGCCTTAAGCGGCGGCTGCCGCCAGCGCTTGCAAGGCCATCGGATTCGGCGTTGGTTCGGCGATTTTCGTCAGCAGGTTGCGGTCCGTGTGGTGGAACGGTTCGTCCTTGCCGCGGATGAGCATGACCGTGTCTTCATCGTAGCCCCACGTGCCATCGGCGTGGATATCGACCTTGATCCGATATTCGACGGTGGTGAACGCGTGTTCGAGGAAGGGGTTCGAGCAGATGCCGTACGCCGTCGAATCGCGCTTGGCCACCAGTTCGAAACTGGTGGCGTCGGCCGTCGTCGTGCCGGACGCCATGGCGATCTGGCCGCGCGGGATGGCCAGGGTCTGGATCACGGCGCCCGTGGCCGGCTCCCACAGCCAGTAGCCCACCTGCTCATGATACGTCTTGACTTGATCCGGCTTGGTGATGTGGATGTAGTAGCGCAAGCCGTAGAACAGTTGCGGGCCGTTGGTGACGGGGTCGATCGGCTGCAGTTCGATGCGTTCGACGAAGGCCTGCTTGCGCGGGCCGTCCGCTTTCGGCTTGACGTCCAGGCCGCGCGTGCCCGTCCAGATGCCGGCCATGCCCGTCAAGGGGCCCAGGTTGTTCAGGGTATGCACGTCGGCGGACGGCTCGGTGTAGATATCTTCGGGAAAATCGCTCATGCGGAAGTCTTCAAAATGGGGCAACAGTGCTTGCCGCCATTGTAAGACGCAGGGCACTCTCAGGGAAAGAGCGCGATGTGGCGTTCGATGAATAGCAGGGCCGCGGCGGCCAGCGCGGAGCGCTGCGCTTCGAACACCGTTTCGTCGCGCGTTTGCAGCAGATTGGCGGCCACCTCGGGCAGGTCCAATGCGCCGGCGATGAACGCCGCCACCGCGTCGATATTCGCGTACAGGGCGCTGTCGTAGCCTTCCCAGTCCACATAGGCCAGCCACTCGGCCAGCATCACCATGCCGGCGACGGGCGGCGCCAGGGCCGCGATGCGCTCCGCGCGCAGCACGCTGTCGCTGCCGATGCCTTCCTGCTGCAGCACGGCCAGCGCCACGTGCTGCAGCGCGTCTTCCGGATCGCGCCGGTATTTGTTCAGCAGCCGCTGCGTCAACGTATAACGTTCAGCGTCGATGCCGCGCAGGGCGGCCGCCACGTCGTCATCATGCAGCGCCAGGTGGCGCGCCGCGCAAGCGACATCCACGCCGGCTTTCGCGGCGACGATATCGGTAAGCTGCTGCCGGCGCGCGTCATCCATGCTTACACCTGCGGTTCGGTCAAACCGGTCAGGGTAAAGATTTCAAAACCCGTTTCCGTCACGGCCAGCGAGTGCTCGAACTGCGCCGACAGCGAACGATCTTTCGTCACCGTCGTCCATTTGTCGGGCAAGACCTTGACCTGGTAGCTGCCCACGTTGAGCATCGGTTCAATGGTAAAGATCATGCCCGGTTCCAGCACGATGCCCGTGCCGGCGCGGCCGTAATGCAGCACTTGCGGCGTGTCGTGGAAGACCTGACCCACGCCATGGCCGCAGAAGTCGCGCACGGAGGAAAAGCCCTGCGCCTTGGCCACCGCTTCGATGGCGGCGCCCACGTCGCCCAAAGTAGCACCCGGGCGCACGGTGTGGATGCCGGCCATCATGGCTTCATACGCCGTGTTGACAAGGCGGTTGGCGAGGATGGAGACGGTGCCCACCTTGAAGGTGCGGCTGGTGTCGCCGAACCAGCCATTGAACTTGGGCGTCACGTCGATATTGAGGATGTCGCCCACTTTGAGGATCTTGGTTTCGGACGGGATGCCGTGCGTGACCACGTGATTGACGGAGATGCAGCTGGCGTGCTTGTAGCCGTGGTAGTCGATAGTGCCCGGGATGGCGCCGGCGGCGCGCATGAATTCTTCGCACAGGGCGTCGAGCTTGGCCGTCGACACGCCCGGCTTCACGAAAGGCGTGATGTAGTCAAGCGTGTCGGCGGCGATGCGGCCGGCCGCGCGCATGCCGATGAAACCTTCTTCGTCGTGCAGGGGGATTTTCTTGCCGTGTTCAAGCTGGGTGGAATAGCGCATGGGGATTCTTTTCTTTGTTAGTGTGATGTGGTGTGGGCGGCCCAGCCGCGCACGGCGTCGTGCGAGGCGCGCAGCATGGCGTCGACGCTGGCCGGTATCGGCCGCTCCTGGGTCAGGTAAGGCTTGACGACGGCCACGGGCGCGTCGATCAGGACGAATTTGAGCAGCATGTGATCGAGGTCCAGTTCCGTGGTGGCGGGCATGGCTTCGGCACAGCGGACAAAGCAGGCGTCGAGCGCGGCCTGCTCCTCTTCCACGGCGGCCAGCAATTCCTCGCTGAGGCCATTGCTGAAATCGGGGCTGTCCGCGCATTGCAGCAGGAAGCGCGCATACACGGGCTTGCGCCGGCACCAGTCCAGCAAACCATGCACGCCGGCCCACGTATCGCCACCGAGCCAGCGGCTGGCCACTTCCTCGCGGAAGTCGCTTTTTACGCGCAGCCAGGCGCGCGCCAGGATGGCGTTGCGCGAATCGAAGCGGTGATATACGGAGCCGATGGGCGCACCGGCCTTGACGGCAATGGCGGCCATCGAGACGGCGCCCACGCCGCACTGGGCGGCGACGGCGATCGCGCTGTCGATGAAGTTGTTTTCGTTGAATTTAGCAAGTCTGACCATCCAAATAGAATACAGATTCTATTTGAATCCGTCAAGCGGCCCGGTTCGCTGAGAAACACGTCCAACGCGACTGGCCTTGCTGCCTTACAATGGTATGCACGAACCGCCACAAGGAGAATCCGCTTGCTTACGCCCCCCTTCATCGCCTCCTCCCGCTTCGACGATCCACGCCTGGCGCTGGAACAGGTGCAAGCCATTTATCGCAGCAGCATCGAACATTTGCGCGATGCGCTGCAGCGTTTTGTCGCCGGCGAAGACATGCACGAAAGAGTGCGCGCCTGCTACCCCTTCGTGCGCATCCAGACGGATACCGTGGCGCGCGCCGACTCGCCGCTGGCCTACGGTTTTGTCGCCGGTCCCGGCGTGTTTGAAACCACGCTGACGCGTCCCGACCTGTTTGGCGATTACTACCTGGACCAGTTCACCCTGCTGCTGAAAAACCATAACAGCGGCCAGAAGGTGCACCTGGAAGTGGGCGTGAGCGCCCAGCCCATCCCCGTGCATTTCTCGTTCGCCGAACATGACCATATCGAAGGCAATATGGACGCGGGCCGCCGCCTGGCCATGCGCGACCTGTTCGACCTGCCCGACCTGTCGGCCATGGACGACGGCATCGCCAACGGCACGCATGAACCGGCGCACGGCGAAGCGCAGCCGCTGTCGCTGTTCACGGGGCCGCGCGTCGATTACTCGCTGCAGCGCCTGCGCCACTACAGCGGCACCTCGCCGCAACATTTCCAGAACTTCGTCCTGTTTACCAATTACCAGTTCTACATCGACGAATTCATCCGCCTGGGCCACGCCATGATGGACCGCGCACCCGATGCGGCCGCGCCATCGGACGACGACGGCTACATCGCCTTTGTCGAACCGGGCAATGTGGTCACGCGCCGGGTCGGCCAGACGGTCGAGAGCGAAGATGCGCTGGGCGCCGCCCCGCCGCGCCTGCCGCAGATGCCTGCCTACCATTTGCTGCGCGCCGATGGCAGCGGCATCACCATGGTCAATATTGGCGTCGGTCCCGCCAATGCCAAGACCATCACCGACCATATCGCCGTGCTGCGCCCGCACGCCTGGCTGATGCTGGGCCACTGCGCCGGCCTGCGCACCACGCAAAGCCTGGGCGACTACGTGCTGGCGCATGCCTATGTGCGCGAAGACCACGTGCTCGACGAGGATTTGCCGCTGTGGGTACCGATCCCGCCGCTGGCGGAAATCCAGCAGGCGCTGCAAACGGCCGTGGCGGAAATCACCCAGCTGACGGGGCATGACTTGAAACACATCATGCGCACGGGAACCGTGGCCAGCACGGACAACCGCAACTGGGAATTGCTGCCGCAGCGCACGCCGGAGCGCCGTTTCAGCCAGAGCCGCGCCATCGCGCTCGATATGGAGAGCGCGACCATCGCCGCCAACGGCTTCCGTTTCCGCGTCCCCTACGGCACCCTGCTGTGCGTGAGCGACAAGCCGCTGCACGGCGAAATCAAGCTGCCCGGCATGGCCAATCACTTCTACCGCGAGCGCGTCGACCAGCATCTGCGCATCGGCATCCGCGCCGTGGAACTGCTGCGCCGCCAAGGCGTGGACCGGCTGCACAGCCGTAAATTGCGCAGCTTTGCGGAAGTGGCGTTCCAGTAACAGCCGCCTTTGCCAATGCCAGCCGCCCTCTCCGGGCGGCTTTTTTTTGCCCGGCACCCCACCTTGCACGGTGTAAATGTCGTCACAAAAAAACAACAGCTGTCTAGACAGGTAACGGGTAAACACCAAACTTTCAACGATCATTTTACCCAATTACAAATTTAATTTATTTAACAATTGAATTTTGGCACTTTCCTGCCTGACACAAATAAAATTCATCCACCTTCATTCTCATTTGTGCCATGCGCATGCGCAAATATCCGGCATTTCTTGACAGTCAAGATCAAAAAATGGTCTGATGAATTGCAAATTTAAAATACTAAATTTGTAAACATGGTCATTTTGAAAATAATTTCAAATAGCTAAATAAAACCCTAAGGAAACTTAAGTTTCCTAGTTGGAGGATAGACAATGATTGAAAAGACATTAAACAAATCCTTGCGCATGATGTTTGCCGGCACCTTGGTCATGAGCGCAGGTTTCATGCACCAGGCCGTCCAGGCGCAGGAAGCCAAGGCTGGCGAGGAAAAAGTGCAGCGCGTGGTCGTCACCGGTTCCGCCATCAAGCGCGTGGATGCGGAAACCGCCGCGCCGGTGGAAATCTACAGCAAGAAAGATATCGAGCGCACGGGCGCCACCAGCGTCGCTGAACTGGTGCGCAACCTGGCTTCCATCGACATCAATGACCAGGGCGAACTGAGCGCCAGCTCCCCATCGGGTTCGGGCACCACCAACATCAAGATGCGCGGCTTGAGCGAACGCAACGTGCTGATCCTGTTGAACGGCCGCCGCCTGCCGACCAATGCGCTGGCTGACGGTTCCGGCGCAGGCGCCGCGGTCGACGTCAACGCCATTCCGCTGAGCGCTCTGGAACGCATTGAAATCCTGAAGGATGGCGGTTCGGCCATTTATGGCGCCGATGCCGTTGCCGGCGTGATGAACTTCATTACCAAAAAGAATTACCAGGGTCTGGAAGCGAAAACCAGCTATGGCCAAAGCTCGCGTTCGGACGCCAAGGAAAAGACGGCCAACCTCGTGTACGGTTTTGGCGACTATGACACCCAGGGCTTCAACGTGCTGGCCACGGTCGACGTGTTCAAGCGCGACCCGATCTACCGCAAGGACCGCGACCTGACCAGTTCGGCCGACTTCCGCCGCTTTGGCGGTCCTGATGGCCGCAGTGGCTACCATCCTAGCGGCAATATCAGCGGTGGCGGCACCCTGGTGCCTTGCCCGGCAGGCGATATGAGCCCGGACGGCTGCCGTTTTGACGTCAACAAGACCTTGCTGACCTCGACCAATGGCGCCGACCGCGTCAGCGGCATGCTGATCGGCAGCCTGAAGATCAGCGACAGCATCCGCGCGTTCGCGGAATTTACCTATTCCGAAAGCAAGGACGACTTCTCGTCCCAGCCTGCGCCAGGCAACTTCAAGGTCGGCAACCAGACCGTTGCCGGCCGCTTCATGCAAATGGGACCGCGCCAGACCAACCGCAAGGGCACGATGACCCAGTTCTCGACGGGCCTGGAAGGCACGACGCGCGGCATCGACTGGGACGTGGCCATCGGCAAGGGCGTGAGCAAGGCCACCAACCGCGATTCGAACTATGCACACTACGACCTGTTCAACGAAGCGATCGAGAATGGTTCGATCAACCCGACCCGCACCGACAATCCGCAGGCAGCCGTCGACAAGATCCGCCTGACGCCTACGCGCGCCGGCAAGTCGGAACTGACCTTCTTCAACGCCAAGGCATCGGCGCCGATCATGGACCTGGCAGGCGGCGCGATGGCTTACGCCGTCGGCGTGTCGTACAACAAGGAAACGCTGAGCGACCAGCCCGACCAGAACCAGATCGATGGCGTGGTCTTCGGCAGCATTCAGCAGGCTGCCGTGAAGGCGGACCGCAATTCCAAGGGCATCTTCGGCGAACTGTCGATTCCTTTCCTGAAAAACGTCGAAGCGCAAGTGGCCCTGCGCTATGACGACATCTCGAATGTCGGCAGCAAGACCAGTCCGAAACTGGCCTTGCGCTACCAGCCGCTGAACAACCTGATGTTCCGCGGTTCGTATGCGGGCAGCTACCTGGCGCCATCGCTGAAACAGATGTACGGCGGCGTCGATGCGGGTGCCTACACGACCAGCGATGCGGATATCTGCAAAGCCTTCCCATCGATTGCCGGCAATTGCAAAAACTTCGCCTACTACCAGGTTTCCGGCTCCAACAAGGACTTGAAACCTGAAACGGGCAAGACCTATAACCTGGGCGTGGTGTTCTCGCCAGTGAACTCGCTGACAGCCAGCATCGACTTCTTCAAGATTAACAAAAAGAACGAGATCGGCACCCTGACGGAAACCAAGGCGATCGAACTGGGCAACGTGGAAATCAAGAATGGCGACGCGCGCATCCTGCTGAACAACCAGAACCTGGCCACGACAGAAGTGCGCGGTTTCGATACGGACCTGCGTTATACCTCGCCGCAAACGATGTTCGGCAAGTTCACGCTGCGCAATGCGTCCACCATCTATACCCGCATGGACACCCAGGACACGGCGACGGATCCAGAACAAAGCACGATGAAGACTTTCATGAATCCGAAGTACCGCAACACCTTCACGGCCAGCCTGGAAAAGGACAATATGTCGGGCACCCTGGTCATCCGCACGACGGGCGACATGATCGATTCGGACTTGCGCCGCGACGAAATCAAGCCGGGCACCCGCACGATTCCTTCGCACACGGAAGTGGATCTGACGGGCCAGTACGTGGCGATGCAAAACCTGACCTTCACGGCCGGCATCAAGAACCTGTTCGACAAGATGCCACCGTTTAGCGCGATGGGCGCCGGCAACCAGTACGGCACCCTGGGCTTTGCCCAGCTGTACAACGTACGCGGCCGTTACTTCTACATCGGCGCAGGCTACAAGTTCATGTAATGCAGCGCCATCCCCGGCGGCCTGAAACGGGCTGCCGGTATTGCATTCGAAAGCCGCACTCTTGTGCGGCTTTTTTCATGCCCGCAGACAAAAAAAAACCGCTGCAGGCAGCGGTTTTCAAGACAGGGTCACGCTTACAGGAAGCGATCCAAAATCTTCCGCGTCGTCTTGTCGATATTGAACATGTCGCGTATCAAAAAGTGGATGCCGTGATTGTCGGCGATCAAGAGCGACGTGGCGCCGATGCGGCGGATGTCTTCCTCGCCTTTCAGCACGAACTGCGTCTCGCCCCGGTCCGTGTCCACGTACCACGTGCACGGCGTGGCGAAGCTGCTCACGCTTTTCACGCGCGCGATCTCGGGCATGAATTCGCGTCCTTCCAGCTCTTCCTGCAGCAGGCTGCGCGCCGGTTCCGGCAAGGCGTCGAGGCGGTCGATCCATGCCACTTCCTTGCCATTGCCCAGCACCAGCGAAATGCCTTCGTCGGGCGACTGGATGGGGAAGGCGCGCACGGGCGCCACACCCTCAAAAACCTGGCCGTCCGCGTCCGTCATCACCAGCTTGCCGAAGGTGTCGCGGCTTAATGTAAAAGTTGTACTGGCCATACTTATTCCTTGTCATCCAGGGCGAGTTCGTTGTTGCGCGCCTGTGCTTCGTAGAGGCGGAAATAGGCGCCCTCTTTCGCCATCAATTCGTCGTGGCTGCCCACTTCGACGACCTGGCCGCGATCCAGCACCACCAGGCGGTCGGCACGGTGCAAGGTCGACAGCCTGTGCGCGATGGCGATCGTCGTGCGGCCCTGCACCAGGTTGTCCAGCGCCTTTTGAATCTCTTTTTCCGTTTCCGAATCGACCGACGATGTGGCTTCATCCATGATCAGGATGCGCGGGTCGATCAGCAGGGCGCGGGCGATCGAGATGCGCTGGCGTTCGCCGCCGGACAAGCCCTGGCCGCGCTCGCCCACCATCGAATCGTAGCCTTGCGGCAGGCGCAGGATGAATTCGTGCGCATGCGCGGCGCGCGCCGCGGCGATGATGTCCTGGCGTGTCGCGTGCGGCTTGCCGTAGGCGATATTTTCAGCGATGGTGCCGAAGAACAGGAACGGCTCCTGCAGCACCAGGCCGATGTTGCGGCGGTAGTCGGACACGGCAAACGAGCGGATGTCGACGCCATCGAGCAGAATCGCGCCTTCCGACACGTCGTAGAAACGGCAGATCAGGTTGACCAGGGTGCTCTTGCCCGAACCGCTGTGGCCCACCAGGCCGATCATCTCGCCCGCCTTGATGTTCAAGGTGATGCCGCGGTTGACGGCGCGGTTGCCATAACGGAAACCGACTTCGCGCAAGTCGATCCTGCCTTCGATCTTGTCCAGTTTCACGGGTTGCGCCGGTTCCGGCACGCTCGACACGTGGTCGAGGATGTCGAAGATGCGCTTGGCGGCGGACGCCGATTTCTGCGTCACGGAGACGATGCGGCTCATGGAGTCGAGGCGGCCATAGAAACGCGTGCTGTAGGCGATGAAGGCGGTCAGCACGCCGACGGTGATTTCGCCGCGCGACAGTTGCCAGATGCCGAAGCACCAGATGACCAGCAGGCCCATCTCCGTCAGGAAGGACACGGTCGGCGAGAACAGCGACCAGACCTTGTTCAATTTGTCGTTGACGGCCAGGTTGTGCGCGTTGGCGTCGCGGAAGCGGGCCGCTTCGCGTTTTTCCTGCGCAAACGCTTTCACCACGCGGATGCCGGGAATCGTATCGGCCAGCACGTTGGTCACTTCGCTCCACACGCGGTCGATCTTTTCAAAGCCCGTGCGCAAGCGGTCGCGCACCAGGTGGATCATCCAGGCGATGAAGGGCAATGGCGCGAGGGTCATGATGGCCAGCCACGGGTTCATCGACCACAAAATGACGCCCGTCATGATGATCATCAGCACGTCGGAAGCGAAATCGAGCAGATGCAACGACAGGAAGACGCAGATGCGGTCGCTGCCGCTGCCGATGCGCGCCATCAGGTCGCCCGTGCGCTTGCCGCCGAAAAATTCCAACGACAGCTTCATCAGGTGTTCATAGGTTGCCGAGCGCAAGTCGGCGCCCATGCGTTCGGACACCAGGGCCAGCACATAGGTCTTGCCCCAGCCCAGCAGCCAGGCCAGCAGGGCCGAACCGAGCAAGCCGCTCATGTAATACACCACCAGCCACGGGTCGATATGCTTGCCGTTCTGATACGGAATCAGCACATTGTCCATCAGCGGCGCCGTCAGGTACGGTGGAATCATGTGCGCGGCCGTGCTCAGCAGCATCAGCATGAAGCCCAGGGCCAGCTGGCCACGGTAGGGATGGGCAAAGCGCCACAGGCGGAACAGGGTCCAGGTCGATGGCGGCGTGTGCAGCACCTTGGCGCAGATCGGGCATTCTTCCTGTTCTGGCTCCAAAGGCGCCTTGCAGCTGGGGCACACTTCCTGTTCCGCTTCCAGCACGGGCTGGCCCGTCAGGTGGCTGTCGAGGCGCTCGACGAACTGTTCCAGCACACGGATCGCATGCAGATTCTGGCCCAGGGTAAAACGCCACGACGCCAGGCGGCCGTGGTCGTCGAACAGTTCCAGATGGCCGACGCCGGCGTGGTCGTGGTGGGTCAGGCGCAATCCGTGGCGGAAAGACCAACTTTTCCAAGTGGTATCGCCTGGCGAACGGGCCAGCAAACGCTTCTCGGTGACAACTATTATGCCTTTTGTGAAACGTAATCGCGCATCGAGGTCAACCTCAACGCTACTTAAAACGTTCTCCCCTGGAGAAAGGTTGCTCTCCACTTCCGCCAGCCAGTGTTCAGGCAGCGATGTGAGGGGAATAGTTGTTGCAGGAACACTCAGTTCAGTTGTCATCGTAAAGCATACTCCGGCTCGAGGCCAAGCCCTTCAGGGCGGGATTTGGGGGATGGGGCAGACGCCCGATCAATGTTTGTGTACTGCGCGATGGCGAGGTGGATGCACCAGTGGCAATTTCCTGTATTGTATCGAATGGATGCCTGCCGGTAAGGAATGATGGCAAAACGGCGCAAAAAAATCAGCGTCCGTCGTACAGGAGCAAGTATACAACAGCCCGCTGTTGCGCAAATGCTCCAGCTTTAAGCAGAGTCGGTATCTTTATAACAAGTATGGCAACAATTAGTAACAATTAGAATGACAACACCAGCAGAATAAGGGCAGCAAACGCGACAAGAGGCCGCTAAAAGTGGCACACTGCGCATACCCGGGATAAAGAACCAAGCACGAGCCTGAAAAGACTCTGTAGAGCCAACATAAAGTATCTGGCGCCCAGACGCCTGGCTTGTTATCAAGAAACCACTTACATGATCAAGAAGAAGAACATCGAATTTGCCCGCGTCACCCACTTGCGCGGCCCCAACATCTGGACTTACCGCCCGGTGATTGAAGCCTGGGTCGACATCGGCGAACTGGAAGACTATCCATCCAATACCCTGCCTGGCCTGTACGAACGCCTGGTGGCGTGGCTTCCCGGCATGATCGAGCACCGCTGCGGCGTGGGCGAACGGGGCGGCTTTTTCGAGCGTCTGCGCGAAGGCACGTGGTCGGCCCACATCCTCGAGCACGTCGTATTGGAACTGCAAAACCTGGCAGGCATGCGCACGGGCTTCGGCCAGACGCGCTCGACCAGCCAGCGCGGCGTCTACAAGATGGCTTTCCGCACGCGCGAAGAGCACGTGGGCCGCGCCGCCCTGGCCGCCGCGCGCGACCTGCTGATGGCCGCCATCAACGATGAAGCCTACGACCTGGAAGCGGCCCTGGCGCCGCTGCGCGACATGGTCGACTCGCGCTGCCTGGGCCCGAGCACGGCCAGCATCGTCGATGCGGCCACCGAGCGCGGCATCCCATCGCTGCGCCTGAACGACGGCAACCTGGTGCAACTGGGCCATGGCGCCGCGCAGCGCCGCATCTGGACGGCCGAAACGGACCGCACCAGCGCGATTGCCGAAGGCATCGCCAGCGACAAGGATCTCACCAAATTCCTGCTCAAATCTTGCGGCGTGCGCGTCCCTGAAGGCAGCCTGGTGCGCAGCGCCGAAGCGGCCTGGGAAGAAGCGCAGGACATCGGCGTGCCCGTCGTCGTCAAGCCGTATGACGGCAACCATGGCCGCGGCGTCTCGCTGAACCTGATGACGGAAGCGGACGTGAAGGCCGCCTATGCACTGGCGGCGCGCAAGGGCGACAGCTCGGCCGTGCTGGTGGAAAGCTTCATCACGGGCGACGAACACCGCCTGCTCGTCGTCGGCAACAAGCTGATCGCGGCCGCCAAGGGCGAGTCCCTGTGGGTCGACGGCGACGGCGTCTCCACCGTGCTGGAACTGGTGAACACGCAGATCAATACCGACCCGCGCCGCGGCGAAGGCGAGGACTTCCCATTGGGTACCGTCAAGCCGCATGAATCGGGCGAAATCGTGCTGGAACTGCAGCGCCAGGGCATGACCGCCCTGTCCGTGCCGCAGGCCGGCCAGAAGGTGCTGATCCAGCCGAACGGCAACGTGGCCATCGACGTCACGGACGACGTGCATCCGTCCGTCGTGCATGCGGCCCTGCTGGCCGCGCGCGTGGTCGGCCTGGATATCGCCGGCATCGACCTGGTCACCACCGACATCACGCGTCCGCTGGAAGAGCAGCGCGGCGCCATCATCGAAGTCAATGCCAGCCCTGGCTTGCTGGCGCACATCAAGCCGGGCGTGGGCCAGCCCCGCCCTGTCGGCGCGGCCATCGTCGACCACCTGTTCGCGCCAGAGGAAACGGGCCGCATTCCGCTGATCGGCGTGACGGGCACGCGCGGCGCCAGCCTGATCGTGCGCATGCTGTGCAAGCTGCTCAACCTGTCGGGCCTGCACACGGGCGCCGTCTGCAGCGAAGGCATGTACCTGGACCAGCGCCGTGTCGTCAGCAGCGATTGCGTCAACTGGGACGCGGGCCAGCGCCTGCTGCTCAACCGCACCGTGCAGACGGCCCTGTTCGAGAGCAATCCGCGCATGATCCTGGCCGAAGGCCTGGCCTACGACAAGTGCCAGATCGGCGTCGTCACGGACATGGGCAGCCTCGATAACGTCAAGGATTTCGACGTGCTGGACGAAGCGGGCCTGTACAAGGCCGTGCGCAGCCAGGTCGACGTGGTGGTGCCGACGGGCGTGGCCGTGCTGAACGCCGCCAACGCGCACGTGCTGGAACTGGCCGAACTGTGCGACGGCACCGTAACCCTGTATGCGCAGGATGGCGGCTTGCCAGCCATCGCGGCGCAACTGGCCGCCGGCCAGCGCGCCGTGTTCGTGCGCGGCAACCACATCGTGCTGGCCGAAGGCGGCATCGAAACGGTCCTGCTGTGCCTGGATCTGCTGAAACCGGCCACGGCCGGCAATGTCGACAGCGTGCTGGCCGTCGCTGCCGCCGCCTGGGCCCTGAACCTGCCTGTCGATTTGATTTGCGCTGGCCTGCGCACCTTTGACGCGGCGCCCGGCTGCATCGGCAACTAATCGGCAACTAAGGCAAAGCAGCACTCAAGCCCGGCCAGGATGGCCGGGCCCACAAGAACACAACAGGATTACGGTTTAATTATGGAAGTATCTCGCGTACGGGCCTTGCGAGGCCCTAACCTCTGGAGCCACGACACCGCCGTGGAAGCCATTGTTTCCTGCACCACGCAGGAACTCGACATCGCCCAGCTGCCCGGCTTCGAAGCCCGCCTGCGCGCACTCTTTCCGCAACTGAGTCCGCTGCAACCGCTGGGCAATTACAACGCCGCGCCGATGGCGCAGGTGCTGGAACTGGCGGCGCTGGGCCTGCAGGCGCAAGCCGGCTGCCCCGTCACCTTCAGCCGCACCACGCCGACCCTGGAAACGGGCATCTTCCAGGTCGTCGTCGAATACTCGGAAGAAGCCGTCGGCCGCCTGGCGCTGGAACTGGCGCAGCAGCTATGCCGCGCCGCGCTCGACGATGCGCCGTTCGACCTGGCCGGCGCCCTGCACCAGTTGCAGGAACTCGATGAAGACGTGCGCCTCGGTCCATCGACGGGCGCCATCGTCAACGCCGCCGTGGCGCGCAACATCCCGTTCCGCCGCCTGACCGAAGGCAGCCTCGTGACGTTCGGCTGGGGCAGCAAGCAGCGCAAGATCCAGGCCGCCGAAATGGATGGCACCAGCGCCATCGCCGAAGCCATCGCGCAAGACAAGGAACTGACCAAGAAGCTGCTGGATTCGGCTGGGGTGCCCGTGCCGCAAGGCCGTGTCGCCGTCGATGCGGACGATGCCTGGGCCGCCGCCTGCGAGATCGGCTTGCCCGTCGTCGTGAAACCGAAGGATGGCAACCAGGGCAAGGGCGTCACCGTCAATGTCACCACGCGCGAACAGCTGACGGCCGGCTTCCTCGCGGCGCAGGAATTCCGCGACGATATCCTCGTCGAACGCTATCTGCCGGGCCACGATTTCCGTTTGCTCGTCATCGGCAACAAGATGGTGGCAGCGGCCCGCCGCGACCCGCCGCAAGTGGTGGGCGACGGCCAGCACACGGTGCGCGAACTGGTCGACCAGGTCAACCTGGACCCGCGCCGCGGCAGCGGCCACGCCACCTCGCTGACAAAGATCCGCTTCGACGACATCGCCCTGGCCAGCCTGGCCAAGCAGGGCTATGTGGCCGAATCCGTGCCGCCCGTGGGCCAGCGCGTGATCCTGCGCAATAACGCCAACCTGTCGACGGGCGGCTCGGCCACCGACGTCACCGTCGACGTGCACCCGGAAGTGGCGGCGCGCGCCGTCGCGGCCGCGCACATGGTCGGTCTCGATATCTGCGGCGTGGACGTGGTCTCCGACAGCATCCTGAAACCGCTGGAAGAGCAGAACGCCGGCATCGTGGAAGTGAACGCCGCACCGGGCCTGCGCATGCACCTGGCGCCGTCGTTCGGCAAGCCGCGTCCCGTGGGCGAAGCCATCATCGCCGCCATGTTCGCCGAGGGCGACGATGGCCGCATTCCCGTCGTTGCCGTCACGGGCACCAACGGCAAGACCACCACCGTGCGCCTGATCGCCCACCTGCTCACCACCTCGGGCCTGCGCACGGGCATGACCAATACAGATGGCGTGTACATCGAAGGACGCCAGATCGACAGCGGCGACTGCAGCGGCCCGCGCAGCGCGCGCAACGTGCTGCTGCACCCGGACGTGGACGCGGCCGTGTTCGAAACGGCGCGCGGCGGCATGCTGCGCGAAGGCCTGGCCTTCGACCGCTGCCAGGTCGCCGTGGTGACGAATATTGGCGCGGGCGACCACCTGGGCCTGAACTACATCACCACCGTGGAAGACCTCGCGGTCCTCAAGCGCGTGATCGTGCAGAACGTGGCCGACAGCGGCGTAGCCGTGCTGAACGCCACCGATCCTGCCGTGGCCCGCATGGCCAAGAATTGCAGCGGCACGGTGACCTTCTTCGCCGCCGACAAGACGCATCCCGTGATGGCCACGCACCGCGCGCAAGGCAACCGCGTCGTGTACGTGGAAGACGGCAAGCTGGTCGCGGCGCAAGGCAAGGAACGCCACGAAATCGCCCTGTCGCAGGTGCCGATCACGCGCAACGGCGCCATCGGCTTCCAGGTCGACAACGTCATGGCCTCCTTGGCCGCCGCCTGGGCCGTGGGCCTGGACTGGAAAACCATCGCGCTGGGCCTGAAAACCTTTGCCAATGAAGCCGACAATGCGCCTGGCCGCTTCAACGTGTTCGATTACAAGGGCGCCACCCTGATCGCCGACTACGGCCACAATCCGGACGCCATCCTGGCGCTGGTGCAGGCCGTGGAAAGCATGCCGGCCAAGCGCCGCTCGGTGGTCATCAGCGGCGCCGGCGACCGCCGCGACGAAGACATCCGCCAGCAGACGGAAATCCTCGGCGCCGCCTTCGACGACGTGCTGCTGTACCAGGATCAATGCCAGCGCGGCCGCGCCGACGGCGAAGTCGTGGCATTGCTGCGCCAGGGTTTGAACGGCGCCAAGCGCACCAGCCATATCGATGAAATCAACGGCGAATTCGTCGCCATCGACAAGGCCCTGGCGCGCCTCGGCGAAGGCGACCTGTGCCTGATCCTGATCGACCAGGTGGAAGAAGCGCTGGCGCACATCGCCAAGCGCGTCGCCGAAGCGTAAGCACAGCCTGACGGCATGCGAGGGCGGCCTGCGGGCCGCCCTTTTTCATCCCTGCTTCAGTCGGCGCCGGCTTTCCCGATCGCCTGCGCGGCCAGCGCGCCGGCCCGCATCTCGCTGGCAAACAGCGTCGCCGCATGCGCGATGGCGCGGGTGGCACGCGCGAGGAAATGCGTCCAGTGCTGCTGCTCGAGCAGCAGCATCTCGATGCAGAACCATACCTGACCGCGCTGCACATGGCCTTTCACCAGCTTGATGCGGCGGTTGACTTCATCGAGCGCGGCACGCACGCGCAGCAACTCTTCCGGCGTATCGATAGTCCACACATTCGGCAACAGCAGTTTCCCAAATTGCGCGTCATCGGCGTCAAAGCACAGGACATAGCCCATGCCTTCGAAACGGAAGACGATATCGCCATCGCTATCGATCTGCGCCTGATATCCGTCCGCTTGCAAGTGCCGCAACAACGGTTCGGTGATAGTGGATGCCAACATGGTGCTTCCTTTCATTGAGTGGGATGGCGACGCCCCATCTGGTGCCGCTGCATCGCTACCTCAACGCGACCACCGGCAAAAAATACAAAACTATTTTCGCCACGTGTGGAGAGCGGGCAAGGCCGGCAGGTGCATGAATACGGCAGGGATACCGGAATTGATATGGACATCGCAAAAGAAGTCATTTGTGGCGCAAAGTCATTCCCCCCTACCATGCTTCCTGAGCCAGTTCCTGCTCTGGCGGCGACTGCCGCAGCGTTCTCAACATAACTAAAATACAGGTGGAGACAAGATGATGCAATTGATGGCACCGGGCACCCGCACGCCCCGACAAAATACGCGCCTGACCTTGAAGGCGACGGTGGCCGCCCTGGCCGGCGCAGGCCTGCTGAGCAGCGCTTCCGTCCGGGCGCAACAGGCGCCCGCCGCGGAAACACCAGTGGAAGAAACGGCACCGGCAGCAGCACCTGCGCCAGTCGACAATGCCGGCATGGCCGTCGTCGCCGTCACGGGCGTGCGCAGGGCAGCGCAAAGTGCGCAGACGATCAAGAAAAACAACGACCAGGTGGTCGACTCCATCGTCGCCGATGAAATCGGCAAATTCCCCGACAAGAACGTGGCCGAAATCCTCGGCCGCGTGACGGGCGTGCAGATCCGCCGCGAAGGCGGCGAAGCGGGCACCGTCATCATCCGCGGCTTGCCCGGCGTCGTGACCTTGCTCAACGGCCGCGAAATGTTCACCTCCGTGGGCCGCAGCCTGTACCTGGCCGACATCCCGACGGCCATGCTGCAGCGCGTGGACGTGTACAAATCGCAGGGCGCGGACATGGTCGAAGGCGGCACGGCCGGCGTGGTCGACGTGCGCACCAACCGACCGTTCGACTTCAAAGGTTTTACGGCATCGGGCAACGTGCGCGCCGAACACCGCGACAAGTCCGGCTCGACGGACCCGAACGTCGGCGGCATGGTCTCGAACCGCTGGAAAACCCAATACGGCGAATTCGGCGCCCTGCTCGGCCTGTCCTACCAGCGCGGCAGATACTATGACGAGACGATCTGGAACGCCGAACCCGTCAAGCGCCCCGACGCGGGCAACATCACGGGCCCCGATTCCGTCGGCATGATCCCCACCGTGGGCGACCGCAAGCGCTACGCGGCCAACGCCGCCTTCCAGTGGCGCCCGAACTCGCAGGTGGAAGTGTATGCGGAAGGCATGTCGACCCTGATCAAGCACGCGTTCGACAGCCAGTTCTTCGTCGGTTCGCTGCCCTGGGGCCAGAACCCGGACATCACCCTGATCCCCGGCACCAATCAGGCGGCCACGGTGGGCAAGATCGACGGCCCATGGTCGCCGTTCACGCTGGGCTCGACCCAGGCGCGGCGCGACCGCTCGATCGGTTCGCAAGGCGCCATCGGCGCACGCTGGGACATCACGCCGCAGCTGCGCGCCACGACGGAACTGGCGCGCACGGTCAGCAACTTCGAACGCGAATTTCCCATCCTCGACTTCCTCGCGCATCCGACCAGCGTGGTCGGCAGCACGAACGTCAACGGCGGCGCGCAGATCAGCTACCCCGGCTACAACATGACGGATCCAAAAAACTATACGCTGCTCGGTTTCTACGACAATCACAACCACGACGAAGGCAGCTCGACCGACTGGCGCGGCGACGTCACCTACGACATGGACAGCACGGGCTTCTTCCGCGAATTTTCGGGCGGCGTGCGCCTGGCCAAGCGCAAGGCCGAATCGGTCCGCGAAAAAAATGGCCAGGGCGGGCTGACGTCGATCATGACGGCGGACGCGATTCCCGGCCTGGCGTGCGCCTCGCACGACAACACGGGCAACTTCGGCCTGCAAAGCTGGCTCACGCCGTGCCGCGACTTCATGCTCAACAACACGGCCGCGCTGCGCCAGCTGTTTACGGGCAGCAGCGAACGCAGCCCAGACGATCCGATGACCCATTACAAGGATGTGGAAAAAACCAATGCCGTCTACGGCAAGGCGCGCATCGGCTTTAACCTGGCGCAAGTGCCGGTCGACGGCACCCTGGGCGTGCGCGTGGTGCAGACCAAGCAGGACTTGCAAGGCAATTCCTCGCAAAACGGCATCGTCACGCCCGTGCGCGTAAAAACCTCGGACACGGACGTGTTGCCCAGCATGACCCTGAAAGCCATGCTGCGCCAGGACCTGATCGCCCGCCTGACGGCCGGCAAGGCCGTGCAACGCCCGAACTTCGCCGACTTCAACCCCGGCGTGAGCCTGGGCCAGAGCCTGGAGATGGTGCGTCCGACGGGCAGCGGCGGCAATCCCGACCTGAAACCCGTGGAAGGCAAGAACCTCGACGTGGCGCTGGAATGGTATTTCGCGCAGACGGGTTCCGTCACGGCCACCGTGTTCCGCCACAACTTCAAGAACTACATCCTGTCCGGTTCGGCCAAGGAAACGTATGACGGCATCGAGTACGATATCACGCGCCCGCGCAACACCTCGAAGGGCCATCTGCAAGGCCTGGAAATGGCGTACCAGCAGTTCTACGACAAGCTGCCCGGCTGGATGAGCGGCCTCGGTCTGCAGGCGAACGCCACCTACATGACGGGCGAGCTGGAGGAATTGAATGGCAGCGCGCATCCGTTCACGGGCATGTCGAAGTGGTCGGCCAATATCGTCGGCCTGTACGAACAGGGACCGTGGTCGGCGCGCCTGGCCTACAGCTGGCGCGACAAGTACGTCGACGACTACAACTACCGCGGCAAGGGCATCCACCTGACAGTGGCGCCCACCAAGACCCTGGATGCGTCGGTCTCGTACAAGCTCAATCCGAACACCACGGTGACCCTGGACGCGAACAACCTGCTCGACTCGACCTACCGCGACTACCACGACACGCCGGACTATGTGCGCGACGTGCGGCGCTATGACAAGGTCGTGGGACTCTCCGTCCGCTGGAGCTTGTGATGGACACCTGAAAAAACCAGCTGCGCGGCGCGCTTTGCGGCCGGCGATGCTCACGGCACTACAGTGCCGCTGCGCTTCTCGGCCACAAATCACTGCCGCTCGCGATGGTTTTGTCAGGCGTCGAAATGTCGTTGAAATACATGTTTTCTTCCTTGAGGGTTTCAGCGCCAGCCGGTGACGGTTGGCGTTTTTTTGCCTTGTGGAATCTATCCGACACAGGAATTGATTTAACGCAAAGTGGCGGCGCCGGGGCGCTTTTATGCTGGCAGCTTGACCATCGAACCCGGCGGGGACAGCATGCGCGATGCACGGCACGTCGACATACAGTTATTTCAACCCGACATTCCCGTGCGGCTCGACATGCGCACGGCGGCACTGGTCGAACATGCGCTGGCCTTGCAGGAAATGGCCGGCACGGGCGCCGCCGCCCTGTTTTTGCATTGCCACGACGTACCGCTGCCCACCGCCTTGCGCGTGCTGACGACGGGACCGCACCGCAAACCGGCCGCGCCGCACCTGTTTGCCCGCCTGCGTCCGCGCACGGCCGCCCTGGCGCAAGGCGCGCCGCTACCGGCGCGCTGACGAATCCTGTACCATCGCCGCAACCTATTCAATGAGGCACGGCGATGCAGGCAGCGACACCCCACGATTCCTATGCGGCACTGATGGACCTGATCAAGGCGCGCCATGCGGAACTAAGCCCGCAATTCCAGGCCGGCGCCCGCTACCTGGCCGACCATCCGGATGAAGTGGCCGTCTCGTCGATGCGCAGCATCGCCGCGCGCGCGCAAGTGCAATCGGCCGCCCTCGTGCGCCTGGCGCAGCAGCTGGGCTTTGCCGGCTGGCCGGAACTGAAAGCCATCTTCGTCGAACGCCTGCGCGCGGGGCCGGCCGGTTATGCGGCAAAGGCCAATGCGCTTGCCGATAAAAACGGTGACCTCGTCACCGAAGTGTTCACGGTGCAGCAGCGCAACCTGGTCGCCACGGAAAGCGCCAACCACGCCGCCCTGGAGGCGGCCGCAGCTCTGCTGCAGGCGGCACCCCGCGTGCACGTGGCCGGCTTTCGCGCCGCCCACCCCATCGCCTACACCCTGCATTATCTGTACCGCTTGCTGCGCCCCAGCGTGCAGCTGCTGAGCGGCCAGGGCGGCACCTTGGAAATGGACTTGCGCGCCCTGCAGGCGGGCGAAGCCGTCGTCGTCGTCAGCTTCGCGCCGTATTCGAGCGAAGCGCTGCTGGTGGCGCAGGCGGCGCGCCAGTCCGGCTGCCAGGTGGTCGCCATCAGCGACAGCGCCATGTCGCCGCTGGCCCTGCAGGCTGATGCCAGCATCGTCATCGCCGTCGACAGCCCCTCGTTCTTCCCTTCCATCGTGGCCGGCGTCGCGGCCGTGGAAAGCCTGGTCGAACTGCTGGTGGCGCGCGCGGGGCCCGATGCCGTCACGGCCATTGGCGCGGCGGAAAGCCAGCTGCGGGCGCTGGGCGCCTACGTAAAAACATCAAATGATGTAAATTAAAAACAAATACATCAATCGTTGCCATGCGGCGCAACGCCTCCTATAATCGGCCATCCCCTTGTCGATAAGAAAGCGATGCCATGAGCCATGTCTTCCACCGCAGCTTGACCGCCAGTTATCCCGTCGCCACGGGCGGCGACGGCCCTTACCTGATCGATGCCGATGGCAAGCGTTACCTGGACGCCTGCGGCGGCGCGGCCGTCTCCTGCCTCGGCCATTCCGATGCGGCAGTGATCGCCGCCGTGCAGCAGCAGATTGCCACGCTGGCCTACGCGCACAGCTCCTTCTTTACCAGCGAGCCGATGGAACAGCTGGCCGATTTCCTCGTCGTCCGGGCGCCAGCCGGCATCGACAGCGTGTATTTCGTCTCGGGCGGCTCGGAAGCGGTGGAAAGCGCGTTGAAAATGGCGCGCCAGTATTTCGTGGAGCGGGGCCAGCCGCAGCGCCGCCATGTCATCGCGCGCCGCCAGAGTTACCATGGCAACACCCTGGGCGCGCTGGCCACGGGCGGCAACGCCTGGCGCCGCCAGCAGTTCGAACCGCTGCTGATTGGCGTGACCCACCTTTCCCCGTGCTACGCCTGGCGCGACCAGCAGGCGCATGAAACGGATGGCGACTACGTGGCGCGCCTGGGCCAGGAGCTGGAAGACAATATCGCCGCACTGGGCGCGGACAACGTCATGGCCTTCATCGCCGAACCCGTCGTCGGCGCCACGGCCGGCGCCCTGCCCGCCGTCGCCGGCTATTTTGCGCGCATGCGCGAGATCTGCCAACGCCACGGCATCCTGCTGATCCTCGACGAAGTCATGTGCGGCATGGGACGCACGGGCAGCCTGTTCGCCTGCGAGCAGGAAGGCATCAGCGCCGACCTGATCTGCATCGCCAAGGGCCTCGGTGCCGGCTACCAGCCCATCGGCGCCGTCATGGTATCGACGGATATCCGCGACACCATCCGCGCCGGCACGGGTTTTTTCCAGCACGGCCACACGTATATCGGCCACGCCACGGCCTGCGCCGCCGCCCTGGCCGTACAGCGGCAGATCGAGGAACGCGATTTATTGGCCAACGTGCGCGCCATGGGCGGCTTGCTGCAAGAACGGCTGCGCCAGCGTTTCGATAGCCATGCCCACGTGGGCGACATCCGCGGCCGCGGCCTGTTCCTGGGACTGGAACTGGTGCAGGACCGAAATACCAAACAGCCGTTCGACCCGGCCCGCCGCCTGCACGCGCGCATCAAGACGCAAGCCATGCAAGCCGGACTGATGTGCTACCCCATGGGCGGCACCATCGACGGCCTGCACGGCGACCACATCCTGCTGGCGCCGCCCTACATCATCGACGCCAGCCACGTCGATGAAATTGTCGACAAGCTGGGCGCGGCCATCGATGCCTGTGTGGCGTAACCGCGCATGCCTGCGACAGAACCGCGCAAACGCGACTGCCAGCAATTTTTGTTCACTCCTTGCCAATATTAATTGACTTATTTTAAACAATCGTTTTAAATCAGGAAGTTACTCAAAATCAATCATCTTGGGCATTCAATCATCGCATTACCCCTTTTCGATGCTTGACGCCCACGTTGATGCACTCTGAAGCCAAGGTATATGGAACTGCTCGACTCCCTGCGTCAGCCCCCACTGCAAGACGACACGATCAGCGGACACTATGAAGTGCGCCGCTTGCTGGGCGAAGGCGGTTTCGGCCATGTATTCGAAGCCTGGGATGCCAAGCTGTGCCGTAGCGTGGCGCTGAAGCGCCTGAAACCGCAAGCCGACGTGCTGCATCCGGAAAAACTCATCAATGAAGCGCGCCTGGCCGCTTCGCTCAGGCATGCAGCTTTCGTGCGCATTTTCGCCATCGAAGGCCAAGGCACGGGCCAGTCCATCATCATGGAACTGGTCGAAGGCCAGACCCTGGGCCAGTTCATGCACGGCGGCAAGGCGGACTTGCAAACGGCGCTCGACATTGCCTACCAGATCGCCGACGCGATGGACGAGGCGCACGCCATGGACCTCGTGCACGGCGACCTGAAACCGTCGAACCTGATGCTGGAAGCGGACGGTCAGGTGCGCATCCTCGATTTCGGCCTGGCGCGCCACATCGACCCGCAAGCCACGCAAACGACCACGCTGTGCGACCTGCAGGGCACCATCGCCTACATGGCGCCCGAGCGCCTGATGGGCCGCCTGCCAGACACGCGCGGCGACGTGTATGCCTTGGGCGCCATGCTGTACGAAATGCTGGCCGGCCAGCGCCACTTCGCCCACCTGAACGGCCTGGCCCTGGCCGCCGCCCACATGCAGGCGACGGAACCGTGGCCCGACCTGCCAGAATCCGTCCCGCCCGCCATCAACGCCCTCGTGCGCGCGATGACGGCGCACGACCCGGCCGAGCGGCCACGCACCATGCGCGCTGTGCGCGAGGCGCTAGGCGCGCAGCGCGGCGAAGCGCCCACCTTGACCACGCCCCTGGCTGACGAGACGCCCGCGAAGGAAGCACCGCCCGCCAGCGTCTCCATCCGCCTGCCCCTGCCCCGCAAGCGCACCCTGAAATGGGGCGCGGGCGTGGCGCTGCTGGCCGTACTGGCGGGATGGCAGCTGCCCAATATCGTTCCAGCCATCAAGTCGTTCATCACAGGCGAAAAGGCGCCCGCGCCGTATTCGGAAATGGCCAGCATGGCGGCGGGGATGGAAGCGTTGCGGGTGTTTGACCGCGATACCAGCCAAGAACAAGCCATTGCGCACTTCAACACGGTGCTCAAACACAATCCATCCAGCGCTGCCGCTTCGGCTGGCCTGTCGCTGGCTTACAGCCTGCGCTATGCTGGCAATGGTCGCGACGACACTTGGTTGCAGCTAGCAAATGCTGCGGCACAGCAAGCACTCGCATCGGACAATCAACTGGCACTTTCCCATGTGGCGCATGCCTGGGTACTCGAATTTCAAGGCAAGCGGGCGGAGGCGTTGAATGCAACAGCCAACGCATTGAATCTTGATCCGCAAAATTTGCTGGGACTGGTGGGCAAGGTACGCCTATTGATTCATATGAGCAAATTTGATCTGGCCAAATCCGTACTGGACAGCGCGATCGCACTGCATCCGAAGGAGCGCCTGCTTCCGATGTTCATGGGCATCATGCTGTATCGCCAAGGCGAATACGCCAGCGCGGAACAGGCGTTACGCAAAAGTATAGAACTCGATCAGCGTTCGACTAGCGCGTATGCGTATCTGAACGCAGTCCTTTTACGCCTCAACCGTAGCGATGAAGCCTTGCGCGTGCTCCAACAAGGCCTGCAGTTCCAGCCGCACTGGGAACTGTATAGCAATCTGGGAACATCGTTGTTTGCCAAGGAGGACTATCTGGGCGCTGTAAAGGCGTTTGAAAAGGCCGTCTTACCCAGCAATGGCAATCCGGGGTTTTATCAATTATGGGCAAATCTTGCTGATGCACAACGCTGGATACCTGCGCAGAAAGAGGCCTCGCAGCAGTCTTATCGGCGCGCCATTGAACTGCTTACGCCAGTCCTGGCGCGCATGCCGGACGACGCGACACTCAACTCGCGCATGGCGCTGTTTTCGGCCTATGTAGGCGCAACCAAGCAGGCGTTGACGAGTATGGAAAAAGCACTCGCCATCGCCCCTCAATTGCCAGATGTCCAATTCCGGGCGACTTTGACCCATGAACTTACAGGCAACCGCACTGCAGCTTTGGCAGCCCTGCAGGAGGCCACCAAGCTAGGCTACCCACTCAACCTGATCGAGTCAGCTCCCGATCTGTTGAACCTCAGGCGAGATACTCGCTATCAGCAACTTATGACCAATATGAAAAGAGATCGTAGAACATGACGCCTGTCAGCCCTTGGATGAAATTATCCGTACATTTTGATGCAGACCAGATCACAAACCAACTCGACTATAGCTTTACTTCATGCGACGGGACAGCCGACCCGCGCCATGGTCCATATATGGGTGGGGTGCATTTCCAGAAAGGACAACATGTTTATCTTGAT
Organism: Janthinobacterium sp. KBS0711; assembly: GCF_000988085.1. NCBI lineage: Bacteria > Pseudomonadati > Pseudomonadota > Betaproteobacteria > Burkholderiales > Oxalobacteraceae > Janthinobacterium > Janthinobacterium sp. KBS0711. The sequence continues at coordinate 321,878 of NZ_LBCO01000035.1, forward strand.
GTCACCTGTTGCGGCTCCAAGGATGGTGGCTTTACCGCCTTCCAGATCATAGATTGCACCATTGTCACCGTACCGCAACTACTGCAGATCGGCACGAAAGTACCGACTGTTTATTCCCTTCCATCACCATTTCTTCAAGCAATAGGCGCCACCTACAGCCTCCCGCTGGACTTCGAATCTCATTTGCTGCCGCCAGACCCGGCCCAGCCCGACCTGCGGCACATTCGCCAGGAATGGAAGCATAACCTGGATGTAGGTCATGCAAACGGTCGCTGGGAACTGTCTTTTGTCATGACGGTCCGTATCACCCGCAGTGAAGGCGAGCAGACTGAGTTGCGTGTGTTTTCATTCGACCCAGAAAGCTCCGTCGGCGACGCCTGGGGCCAGGGTTAATTTCAGCAATCCACGGTTGTCTCACAGCAGGTGACGGCTTAAAAGCTTCCTGCCAGTTTTCGGGCCAAGACATCCTTGGTGTTTTGGCCTGCATGGCGATAGCGATGCAAACGTATTACAACCTGCCCCACCACGCAAGGACTGGCGCAAAACACGGCTATCTCGCCCATCCTTGCAGTCCTGTCTGGGAGCTGGGCTATTGAACGCACCTTTTCCAGTCAGATACGCTACTGGTGCATGCTACCTGGCAGCGCCACCGGCGCGGCTTTTTCACATCCGCACGCAATACGCCGCCCCGCCCGCCGAAAGCGGTAAAATGACGGCCTTGAACCCAAGCTCCGCCCCCTGGCGCGGCCTTGAATGCACATAGCACCACACACAGCCCGGCAGGCATGCGTTTCCCTGCCGCCGGACCAACGACAAAGAACACATGACCACCGTCCCAAAAGAAATCAACGCCGCCGCGGCAAAGAAAAATTCGGCTGAAAAGCTCACTCCAATGATGCAGCAATATTTAGGCATCAAGGAGAACCACCCGACGATGTTGGTCTTCTACCGCATGGGCGATTTCTACGAGCTGTTTTTCGAGGATGCGGAAAAAGCCTCGCGCCTGCTGGGCATTACCCTGACGGCGCGCGGCGTGGCCAGCGGCAATCCGATCAAGATGTGCGGCGTGCCGTTTCATTCGCTCGACGGTTATCTGGCCAAGCTGGTCAAGCTGGGCGAGTCGGTGGCCATTTGCGAGCAGATTGGCGACCCGGCCACCAGCAAGGGGCCGGTCGAGCGCAAAGTCATGCGCGTGGTCACGCCCGGCACCCTGACGGATGCGGACTTGCTGCCAGAGAAGGCCGAGCGCCCGCTGCTGGCCATGTGCAGCATCACGCAGCGCAAGACGGTCACGACGGGCCTGGCCTGGCTGTCGCTGGCCAGCGGCGCCTTGAAGCTGATGGAGTTTTCCGGCGACAGCAGCACCGTGGCCGTACGATTGCAGCAGGAGCTCGAGCGCATCGTGCCGGCTGAAATTCTCAGCGGCGACAATGGCAACCTGTTTGACGACTACGCGGGCACGCACATCAACCGCGTGCCGGACTGGCATTTCGACGTGGTGGGCGGCCACAAGGCCCTGCTGGATCAATTGGGCGTGGCGACCTTGACGGGCTTTGGCGCCGATGGCCTCGGCGCCGCGTTCGGCGCGGCCGGCGCGCTGCTGCGCTATGCGCAGTCGACGCAGGGTCGCGGCTTGCAGCACGTGCGCTCCCTGACGACGGAAACGGAAAGCGAATTCATCGGCCTGGACGCGGCCACGCGCCGCAACCTGGAGTTGACGGAAACCATCCGCGGCCAGGAATCGCCGACTTTATTTTCGCTGCTGGATCATTGCCGCACGGCCATGGGTTCGCGCATGCTGCGCCACTGGCTGCACCATGCGCGGCGCGACCAGAAGGTGGCGCGCGCGCGCCATGAAGCCATCGCCGCGCTGGCGCAAAGCGAAGCGGCCGCTCCGCTTGCCGCCACCCTGGCGCAAGTGCCCGATATCGAACGCATCACCACGCGCATTGCGCTGCTGTCGGCGCGTCCGCGCGACTTGGCCGCCCTGCGCGACGGCCTGCTGCAACTGCCGGCCCTGCGCGGCGACGTCGTGCGTTGTTATGGCCCTGGCCAGGGCGGCGAAAACGGTTTGCTGGCCGCCATCCACACGGCCTTGGCCACGCCTGTTGCCTGCCTGGACTTGCTGGTGCGCGCCGTGGCGCAGGAACCGGCCGCCATGGTGCGCGACGGCGGCGTATTCGCCACCGGTTTCGATGCGGAACTCGACGAATTGCGCGCGCTGTCGGAAAACGCAGGCCAGTTCCTGCTCGACCTGGAAACGCGCGAACGGGCCCGCACGGGCATCGCCAATCTGCGCGTGGAATACAACAAGGTGCACGGCTTCTATATTGAAGTCACGCACGGCCAGACGGACAAGGTGCCGGACGACTACCGCCGCCGCCAGACCCTGAAAAACGCCGAGCGCTACATCACGCCGGAATTGAAGGTGTTCGAAGACAAGGCCCTGTCGGCGCAAGACAAGGCCCTCGTGCGCGAAAAGATGCTGTACGACCTGCTGCTGGCCGAGCTGGCGCCACACATCGGCACCTTGCAGACGATCTCGCAGGGTCTGGCCCAGCTCGACACCCTGAATGCGCTGACGGAACATGCGCAGCAGCACAACTGGGCCGCGCCGCAACTGGTCGACGAGCCGTGCATCAACATCGTCGAAGGCCGCCACCCCGTGGTGGAAAAACAGATCGAACGCTTCATCGCCAACGACTGCCGCTTCGTCAACGAGCGCCGGCTGCTGTTGATCACCGGTCCGAACATGGGCGGTAAATCGACCTTCATGCGCCAGGTGGCACTGATCACCCTGCTGGCCTACGTGGGCAGCTACGTGCCGGCCGCTTCCGCCACCATCGGCCCCATCGACCGCATCTTCACGCGCATCGGCGCCACCGACGATCTGGCGGGCGGGCGCTCGACCTTCATGGTGGAAATGACGGAATCGGCCGCCATTTTGAACGGCGCCACCGAGCACTCGCTGGTGCTGATGGATGAAGTGGGCCGCGGCACCTCGACCTTCGACGGCCTGGCGCTGGCATGGGCCATCGCGCGCCATCTGATCGACACCAGCCGCAGCTTTACCCTGTTTGCCACGCATTACTTTGAGCTGACGCAACTGCCGGACAGTCACCCAAGCGCCGCCAACGTGCATCTGTCCGCCGTCGAGCACAAGGACAGCATCGTCTTCCTGCACGCCGTGCAGCCTGGCCCCGCCTCGCAAAGCTACGGCTTGCAGGTGGCGCAATTGGCCGGCGTGCCGCAGCCCGTGATCAAGGCCGCGCGCAAACACCTGGCGCGCCTGGAAGCGCAGGCGCTCGACGCCACGCCGCAGCGCGACCTGTTCGCCGCGCCGGCAGCCGATCCGTATGCGCAAGAGGAAGAAGAGGAAGCATCGGCGCCGCTGGCCGCATTGAACGCGGCGCAGCAAGCCTTGCTCGACGCCATCGCCGACCTCGATCCCGATGCGCTCACGCCGCGCGATGCGCTCGAGCAGCTGTACCAGTTGAAACGGCTGGCCGCCGCATGACCTGCCGGCGCAGCGCGATCCACCTGCTGGCCGCCGGCTTGCTGGCTGCCAGCCTGCCATGGCAAGCGGCGCTGGCCGCCCAGAGCGACCAGGCCGGCTTCGAGTTTGCCGTGCTGGGCCATTCCTTCAACGCCGGGCCGGACGATGGCCCCCTGAAAAAAGCCATCGCCGACACCAGCGCCTTCAATGCGTCTTTCGTCGTGGCCACCGGCATCAAGGCGGCCAGCGAATCGTGCAGCGACAAACTGTACAGCCAGCGCAAGGACTTGCTGGACGCCAGCGGCCCGCCGCTGATCGTCTCGCTGTCGGCCAGTGACTGGGCCAACTGCCGCAATTCGCGCGGCAGAGTTAACGCCATCGAACGCCTGAACCGCTTGCGCGACGTGTATTTCGCGGACGACCAGAGCCTGGGCCAGCGCAAGCTGACCCTGTCGCGGCTGTCATCGACGGCGAAGTTCCGCAGCTATGCGGAAAATGCCCACTGGGAATACGGCGGCGTGCTGTTTGCCACCATCAACCTGCCCGCGAATAACAACCATTTCCTGCCGGAAGCGGGACGCAACAGCGAATTCGAAGACCGCCTGGTCGCCAACCGCTCCTGGCTGCAGCGCCTGTTCGCCATGGCGCAGCGCAAGCAGCTCGACGGCATCGTGCTGTTTTCCGATGGCGACATGGGCGTGCTCGACGAAGACGACAATTCGTTGCTGCCCAGCTTCAGCTCGAAACAGGACGGCTTTGCCGGCCCGCGCAAGCAGGTTCGTACCCTGGCGAAGAAGTTCAGCGGCAAGGTGTTGCTGGTCGATACGCAGCGCGATCGCGAGGCGGATGGCAAGGAAGGCAAAAGTAAAAAGGCCGCGGCCAAGGCAGGCGGGCCGAAAATCAGCTGGAAAGGCAACCTGGGCCATGTCAGCATCGACAACGACTGGTCCGCCATCGCCGTACGGCCAGGCAAGACGCCATTTTTTGAGGTGCGTCAACGTGCCGTCAGGCCATCGGCGCAAGCGAGGGCCAAGGCGTCGACGCTACGCCGTTAATAACAGCGGCACAAGCGAACAGGCCGGCATGTAGCCGGCCTGGAACAAGCAGTATTAATGAATCGGATGCGTACGGAAGTGGTCGCCCTCTTCGCCTTCATCATCTTCATCGCCATGGTCATGGCCGTGTGCGCCATGCACGTGGCCATGGGCGATTTCTTCGTCGGTGGCGGCGCGCACGTCAGCGACGGTCAGCGAGAAGCGCAGCGCGATGCCGGCCAGAGGATGGTTACCATCCAGCACAACCTTGTCGTCGGCGATGTCGGTAACCGTGAAGATCATCGCTTCTTCGTCCGGCGAATCGCTTTCCGGCATGCCTTCGAACTGCATGCCCACTTCCAGCGGCTCAGGCAGGCGATTGCGCGGCTCGACCTTGACCAGGGCTGGATCGTATTCACCGAAAGCATCATCCGGTTCGATCTGGATCGTGTTGGAATAGCCAACTTCCTTGCCGTCGAGCTCTTCTTCGATCTTTGGCAGGGTGTTTTCATAATCACCGTGCAGGTAGACCATCGGCTGGCGGCCGTCTTCGATCAGATTGTCTTGCGCGTCTGACAGTTTGTAGTTGACAGTCACGACCGTATTTTTGGCAATCTTCATTATGCTTCCTTTCATTGTATAAGCTGGCAAATTATACCTTCACGCCGCCAACGGCAGGCGCATTCCTGCATTTCCGGTTGTTATAATGGGTGCATGAAAACATTAACTCTCCTCGGCGATATCACGCCGGCGCAATTCCTGCGCGACTACTGGCATAAAAAACCCTTGTTGATCCGTCAAGCCGTACCTGGCTTCAAGGCGCTGTTCGATTTCAAGGCCCTGGCCGAGCTGGCTACCCTCGACCACGTCGAATCGCGCCTGGTCAGCCATGCGGATGGCCACTGGAACATGCAGCAAGGTCCGCTGACCAGCCTGCCTTCGCTGAAACAGAAGGAATGGACCCTGCTGGTGCAGGGCGCCAACCTGCACAGCGCCAAGGCCGACGCCCTGCTGCGCCAGTTCCGCTTCCTGCCGGACGCGCGCCTGGACGACCTGATGGTCAGCTTTGCCACCGATGGCGGCGGCGTGGGCCCGCATTTCGACTCCTATGACGTGTTCCTGCTGCAAGGCCAGGGCAAGCGCCACTGGCGCATCGGCGCGCAGAAGGACCTGAGCCTGATCGACGGCTTGCCGCTGAAAATCCTCAGCAACTTCACGCCCGACGAAGAATTCACCCTGGAACCGGGCGACATGCTGTACTTGCCGCCCCACTACGCGCACGACGGCGTGGCCATCGGCGACTGCCAGACGTATTCGATCGGCTTCCGCTCGCCATCGTTCCAGGAACTGGGCGAAGCCTTCCTGCAATTCATGGCCGATTCGATCGACTTGCCGGGCATCTACAGCGATCCCGACCTGAAGGCGTCGGGCAAGCCGGCGGAAATCCCACGCGACATGCTCGCCACCATCACGGAAGAAATGAACAAGGTGCGCTTCACGGAAGAAGACGTCACCATCTTCCTCGGCGAACACCTGTCGGAACCGAAGCACAATGTGTTTTTCACGCCGCTGTCCAAGCCGCTGACGGTGGGCCGTTTCGCGGATGCCGCGCAGAAAAAGGGTGTCGTGTTGTCACGCAAGACCCTGATGCTGTATCGTGGCAAGAATGTCTTCATCAATGGCGAATCGTTTGCCATTGGCAAGGCCGACAAAACGGCCCTGGAAACCCTGGCCAACGAACGCGCCCTCGATGGCGCCGCCGTGGCCCAGGCTTCCGATGACGTGATGGATGCCTTGTATACCTGGTATCAGGATGGCTGGATCGAACTGGCTTGAATGATCGTATCGTAGCAAAGTGGTATTACAGTAGGTAAAAGAACAGCTTCTGCGCCAGCGCAAAGAAAGATATTATTTTTATATCGTTTTGTCGCGCTTTCGCAAATCGCTTACACTTGCTTGCAATTTGCTTCGGCAAATATTGCGATATCACAAAATAGTTGCGAATTTGCCTCTTGCTCCTATTGCGACGCACCAAAAATCGCTATAATATTCGGTTAGGAAGTTTCCGTTGTCTGGCAGGCACCACCTGGTACGAAAAGCCTTCGAAGACGACCTAACGAGCGATAATTACCGGTAATTATTCATCGCAACAATATTGATTTATTTTTTGAAATAATTAAGGAAAACAAATGAAAAAATCCCTGCTGATCGCCTCCCTGATGGTTGTTGCTCTGGCTGCTTGCAGCAAAAAAGAAGAAGCTCCTGCACCAGCACCAGTAGTTGAAACCCCAGCACCAGCACCAGCAGTTGAAGCTGCTCCAGCTGCTGCTGCTGACGCTGCTGCTTCGGCCGCTACCGACGCTGCTGCTGCTGCTTCGAGCGCTGCTTCGGCCGCTTCGGACGCTGCTGCTGCCGCTTCGGCTGCTGCATCGGCTGCTAAGTAATTTAGCACCCCGCAGGAAAGAAAGCCGGCCTTCGGGCCGGCTTTTTTACGTCCGGCGTTTTGTCCGCAAGATATGACGCCGGACGCAGGCAATAAAAAAGGCTGACCCGGTTTGCACCGGGCCAGCCTTTTTAATGCGTGGCAGGTTTTCAAACCTGCCGCTGTCATACCACTTATTTCAACTGGTCGTTCAGCAGGCCCAGGATCTTCTCTGCCACTGGCGAGACATCAGGCTGGCCTTCGTTGCTGAGGATGCTGACCAGGCTGGTCGAACCCGTACCGGCCTTGACGAGAACGCGGTAGCGCTGCGCTTCCTTGTCCTTGTCGGACGACGAGCCCCAGCTGAACAGTTTCGAGAAGAAACCATCTTTCTTGACCGCGTCCGGATCGACGTAACGCACGAAATACGTGCCTTGCGTGCGGTCGCGGTCTTCCACGGTGAAGCCGACACGGTCCAGCGCCAGGCCGACACGGCGCCAGGCGCGGTCGAAACCTTCATCGACCTCAATGCCGCGCGACGGCGTGGCGGCGTCGCCGACCAGCTTGGCGTGCTGCGGCTGCACGATGGCGGCATCGACAGCCGTCTTCGCTTGCGCATCGTCGCTGGCCGCGCCCAGGCGCGTCATCAGCTTGGCCAGGAATTGCGCCTCCAGGCCCGGATCGTTCGGGCGGGCGGTCCAGGTGGTGGTTTCCTTGTCGCGGCCCGTGACCACCTCTTCCACGCCGCGGTGGCTGATGTAGATCTCGGTCGATCCATCGGCCAGGCGCTCCATGCGGGTACGGAACTTGTCTTTTTCACCGGTCGAGTACAGCGAATCGAAAGCCTTGCCGATGGTGCTGCGGATAAAGTCTTGCGGCACCTTGGCACGGTTTTCGTTCCACTCGGTTTCCATGATGCCAGCCGTCGGCTGGTCCACGGCAATGGTGAAGCCCGAATCTTCCCAGAACTGCTTGAGTTGCGGCCACAGCACCTCAGGCGACTGCTTGACGACCAGCCAGCGTTGGTTGCCCGCGCGCTCGACCTTCACGCCGCCTGCCGTGACAGGCACGACACCGACCACGCCGTCGGCGCCCACGACGACGGGCGTACCGGCCGTGGCGTTGCGCTGCGCGTTGTAGCCGGAAGCCGTGGCCACGCCGTTTTTCGCATCCGGCAAGGAGTAACGGTTGTCCTGCTGCAATTGCGTCAGGTCAGGCGGCACGTCCAGGGTGCCGGCTTTCTTGACCGACTTGTAGTCGACCTTGTCGCCGCCGACTACCGAACTGATCATGCCGCAACCCGCGAGGCTGGCTGCGATGGCGCCGATGACGATGCCGCGGACGGCGATGGTGGCAGGCGCCGATTGGTTTTTCTTGCAATTAGTCATGTCGTAACTGGATAAGAAGCTAAGTAGCAGCTGGAATCAGGGAAGGTCCGGACTGGTCGAGTCCGGGCTTGAAGTTCGGCCTTAAGACAGGATACCGGCGTCGCGCAAGGCATCGCGCACGGTGGCGTGGCAATTTTCAGCCAGCGGCACCAGTGGCAAGCGTATGCCGGCAGGCATCAGGCCCATTTCGGCCATCGCCCATTTGACGGGCACCGGGTTGGGCTCGACAAACAACTTCTGGTGCAGAGGAAAAACTTTGTTATTGATGGCAATTGCCGTGGCGCGCTCGCCCGCCATGGCCGCGACGCACAGTTCGTGCATGGCGCGCGGCGCGACGTTGGCCGTCACGGAAATGTTGCCGTGGCCGCCGCAGAACATCAGCGCCATGGCCGTCGGATCGTCGCCCGAGTACACGGCGAAGTCGGCCGGCACGAGGCGCAGCAGGTCGATGCCACGGCCGATATTGCCGGTCGCATCTTTCACGCCGACGATATTCGGGATGGCGGACAGGCGCACGATGGTCTCGTTGCTCATGTCGGCAACTGTACGGCCAGGCACGTTGTACAGGATGACCGGGATGTCGACGGCTTCGGCGATGGCCTTGAAGTGCTGGTACATGCCTTCCTGGGTAGGACGGTTGTAGTACGGCACCACTTGCAAGACAGCATCGGCGCCCGCTTCTTTCGCATAGCGCGTCAGTTTGATCGCCTCGGCCGTGGAGTTGCCTCCGGCGCCGGCGATGATAGGAATGCGTCCCTTGGCATGTTCGACGGTCAACTGTATCAGTTCGCAGTGTTCCTCCACGCTGACTGTTGCCGATTCGCCCGTTGTGCCAACGATGACGATGCCGTCCGTACCCTCGGCGATATGCCAGTCGATCAGCTTGCGCAGACCTGGAAAGTCCAGACTGCCGTCTGCGTGCATCGGGGTGACGATTGCTACAATGCTGCCCTTGATCATAGTAAGTTTATAGCGCCGATAAATAAAACAACGATTGTAGCGGATAGCCCGCGCCTGTGGTGCATTCTGACATAGTATGGCCGCTCAAAACGTCGGCAGCAGGGCTGCCAACCGTGGAAAATCCGGCCGGACGGCACAAATTCGTTGCACCAGAGCAGCTTTTGGCTGCTCCACTCTTCCATCCTCATACGCTACCACACGCAAGCCCTGCTGCACGGCCCAGGTCAGCATTTCGCCTTCCTTCAGCAGGAATTTCGGATTCGACGGCTTGCCGAACTGCTCATTGCCTTCGGCAAACGTTTCGTACAGCAGCACGCCATCGGGCGCCAGGCTGGCAATCATGGCGTCCAGTAGCGGCCGGTGCAGATAATTCGTGACGACGATGCCGGCAAAACGGCCGGGCGCGAAGGGCCATACGGCGCCCGGCGCTTCCAGGTCCACCAGCGACGTCGTGATGCCCGTGCCGGCCGCCTTTTCCAGCATTTCCGGATCATGGTCGAGCGCGATCACGGGGTGGCCCAGGCTCACCAGGTGGCGCGCATGGCGGCCTGCGCCGCAGGCCAGGTCCAGCACTTCGCCGCCCGGAATCAGGGGCGCCCAGCGGCGCAGCCAGCCGGAAATCGCTTCGGTTTGTAGTATTGGTTCAGTTACTTGCATCGGTACTTCCATCAATTATTTGCGACCATCCGGTTGCTTGTATCAGGTCAACAGGGCCGTCAGGGGCGTGACCACAGTGACAAAAATGCCTATGACAAATTCGATCGCCGCCAGCAGGGCGCGGTTCAATACGCCCGTGTACATCAGCAGCACCAGGGCGCCGAACACATACAGGCTGTAGCGCTCGATGCTGGCGTAAGGGCGCGCCAGCTGCATCGGCAGCAAGCCCGTCATGATGCGTCCGCCATCGAGAGGCGGCACGGGGATCAGGTTAAACACGAACATGGCCGCATTCACGCTGACGCCGGCGCCCGCCATCTTGCGGAAAAACATGCCCATTTCCGTCGGCGGCATAACGCTGAGCACGACAAAGGCGATCATCCAGCCCAGGCCCATGACGAAATTGGCGCCAGGCCCGGCAAACGCCACCCAGGCCATCTGCTTCTTCGGATTGCGCAGGCGGCTGAAATCGACGGGCACCGGCTTGGCATAGCCGAACGGCACCTGGATCGTGAAATACAGCATCAAGGGTAGCAAGATCGTGCCGAAAGGATCGATATGCCGGATGGGATTGAGGCTCAGCCTGCCCTCGTTCGAGGCCGTGGGGTCGCCGAAATAGCGGGCCGCGTAGCCGTGCGCCGCCTCATGCAGGGAAATGGCAAACAGCACCGGCACCAGGTACACCGCAATGGTCTGGACTATCGTATTGAAATCGCTCATGACCGCGATTCTACCAGAGGCGTCCCGGCCACTTTCTTATGTTGTCATTAAGAACAGGTGAAGAGCGGCGCCAGAACGTGCGCGCCATCCTCCTCTACAAGCCCAGCACGGCCGGGTCACCGCGCCCCACGCGCACCACTTCCGGCTCCGGTCCCGTCAGGTCGATCACGGTGCTGGGGCCATGCGCGCAGACGCCGCCATCGATGATCAGGTCGACCAGTTTTTCAAGGCGCTCGCGGATGGTGTCGGCGTCCGTCAGGCTCTCTTCATCGCCGGGCAGGGTCAAGGTCGCGCCCAGCAGCGGCTGGCCCAGCTCTTCCAGCAGACATTGCACGATGCGGTGCTGCGGCACGCGCAGGCCGATGGTCTTGCGCGAGGGATGGCTGAGGCGGCGCGGCACTTCCTTCGTCGCTTCGAGGATGAAGGTGTAGGCGCCCGGCGTGGCCGCCTTGAGCAGGCGGAACTGGCGATTGTCCACGCGGGCGTACACGCCCAGCTCGCTCAAGTCGCGGCACAGCAAGGTGAGATGGTGCTTTTCATCCACGCCACGGATGCGGCGCAGGCGCTCGACGGCGCCCTTGTCGTCGAGCTGGCATACGAGTGCATAGCAGGAATCCGTGGGCAAGGCCACGACGCCGCCGGACTGGATGATCTGCGCAGCCTGCTTGATCAGGCGCAATTGCGGATTGTCGGGGTGAATCTGGAAAAATTGACTCATGTGTAAGCGTTCTGGCGAACCAGCTTGTTAAGTTAGCATTATTGTACGCCGCGCAGCGCGGCGATGCGTTGTTCGATCGGCGGATGGGTGGCGAACAGCGCGCCCCATCCGCCATTGCCGCCGCTGATGCCCAGCGCCTGCATCGATTGCGGCAGCTCGCCCGGATGCACGCCGCCCAGACGGGCCAGCGCATGCATCATCGGCGTGGGGCTGCCCAGCAGCTTGGCCGAACCGGCATCGGCGCGGAATTCGCGCTGGCGCGAGAACCAGGCCACGATGATGGAAGCGAGCAAGCCGAAGATCACTTCGCACACCATCACGGTGACGAAATAGCCGATGCCGCGTCCGCCGCCTTCGCGGTTGTTATTTTTCAGCAGCACATTGTCGACAAAGAAACCCACCACACGGGCCATGAAGACGACGAAGGTATTCACCACGCCCTGGATCAGGGTCAAAGTCACCATGTCGCCATTCGCGACGTGAGCGATCTCGTGACCCAGCACGGCTTCGACTTCATCGCGGTTCATGCTTTGCAACAAGCCGGTCGAGACAGCCACCAGCGCCGAATTTTTAAAAGCACCCGTGGCGAACGCATTCGCGTCGCCCTCATAGACGGCCACTTCCGGCATGCCGATGCCGGCCCGCTCGGACAGCGCGCGCACGGTATTGACCAGCCACAATTCCGTCGACGACGTCGGATTGTCGATCACGCGCGCACCCGTGCTCCACTTGGCCATCGGTTTGCTGATCAACAGGGAAAAGATTGATCCCGTGAAACCGACCACCAGCGAAAACACCAGCAGGCTGCCCAAGTTCAGGGTGCTGCCGCGCGCCGGATTGCCCACGCCCAGCAAACTGAGCACGAGCGACAGCACCAGCATCACGGCCAGATTGGTTGCAATAAACAGGACGATACGTTTCATGGGCGTTGGCTCCGGAAAAACAAGAATAGCTAAAAGATAAGTGTGCAGCCGCGACTTTTCAAGCCCGCGCGGCAGGCGCAGGCCAGCCGCGCCCTAGAACCAGTCGTGCCAGATCGGGGTCACGTTTGATGGCAGTGGCGGCAACTTGGCGAAATCCACGCGCGACTCGCCCGGCGCATGGAAATCCGTGCCGCGCGAGGCGAGGAAGCCGTAGGCGTTGGCCAGTTGCGCATATTCGGGATACTGGTCCGGGCTATGGCTGCCCGTGACGACTTCGATGGCCACGCCACCGAGTTGCTTGAATTCATCGAACAGCACGCCTTGCGCCATGTCGCTGAAACGGTAGCGGCCCGGATGGGCGATGACGGCCACGCCGCCCGCGCCGCGTATCCAGCCCACCGCCTCGGCCAGGGTCGCCCAGCGGTGCTCGACGTAGCCAGGCTTGCCTTCCGACAGGTATTTCTTGAACACGTCGGGGATGTTCGCGCATTTCCCCATTTCCACGATGTAGCGGGCGAAGTGCGTGCGCGACATCAGGTCCGGGTTGCCGACGAATTTCAAGGCCCCTTCATAGGCGTCGGGAATACCGGCCAAGTCCAGCTGGCGGGCAATCTCGCGGCCGCGCGCGTCGCGCCCGGAACGCGTCTGGTGCAAGCCCTGCACGAGACCAGGATTGTTTTCATCGACTTGCAAGCCTACGATGTGCACGGTTTCGCCGGCCCACGTAATGGAAATTTCCACGCCGGCCACGAAGCGCATGCCCAGATCCAAGGCGGCCGCGCGCGCGGCGGCCACGCCCGACACTTCATCGTGGTCCGTCAGCGCCCACACGTCGACGCCGGCCTTGCGTGCGTGCGCCGCCACGGCGGCCGGTGACAGCACGCCGTCGGAGATATTCGAATGACAATGCAGGTCGACTTTAAGCATGTGAAAACAATACCCTGCACGGGCTCAGCATGGAAGAAGTTTTCATTGTACGCTGCTTGTCAAATCGCGCTGCGGCGTTCCCGACACACATCAGGCCAAAAAGGCTTCCACGAGACGCGCCAGTGCCGCCGGTTGATCATGATGCAGCATGTGGCCCGCATCCGCCATCATCTCGCAGCGCACATCCTTGATGCAGGCCAAACGCCGGTCGATCTCGATGCGCGCCTGCTCCTTCGGCCCCATCCATTGCCACATATTTGTGTCATCGGCTTCCACCCACAGCACGGGTGCCGTGATGCGGCGCCAGCACGCCATCACTTCTTCCACCTGATACAGGATGGGATTGACCCGCTTGTGCTGCGGGTCGCCCATGATGTCCCACTCGCCCGCCTCGTTCTGCGCCGACCAGTGCTCGGCGAGGAAGGCCGCGCGCTCGTCCGGCAGGCGCGGATTGGTCTTTTGCAGGCGTTCGGCCACGGCTTTTTGCGTGGGATAGCTGCGCATGGCGGGCGGCTCGCGCAATTCGGCTAGCCACTTGGCATAGCGGCCCGGCGCCTGCTCCGGCTTGCTTGCCATCATGCCGAAGCCTTCCAGGTTGATGAAGCGGCCGATGCGCTCGGGCCGCACGCCCGCGTACAGGCCGGCCACGTTGGCGCCCATGCTGTGACCCAGCAGGTTGACGGGAGCGCCCGGCGAGTAATGCAGCAGCATGGCGTCCAGGTCGGCCAGGTAGTCGGGGAACCAGTAGGTGTCCGATTGCGTGTAGTCGCTCAGGCCAAAGCCGCGCCAATCGGGCGCGATCACGTGCCAGTCGCCTTGCAACTCGTCGACGACGAACTGGAACGAGGCGGCCACGTCCATCCAACCGTGCACCATGAACAGGATGGGCGCCCCTTCGCGGCCCCAGTGGCGCACATGCGTACGGGCGCCGCGGATGTTGATGAATTCGGAACGGGAAAGTTTCATGGGTTTCATCTCATTGCCTGCCTTGAAAGTAGCGCGGATGGCGCCACATGCTGTGTCTGTAGATATGACGGGCATAAAAGTACGACCGTTCGATAATTATACCGGATTGACGGTCGGCGCTCGGACTTGCCCTGCAACAGCGTAAAATAGCGCAAAACTTCCGCGTCCGGCCGCGCCCGGCGCTTCCACCACCGCCACAGGCTAACGATGACACTCTACCAATTGGGCGCCGATGCGCCGCAGATTGATGCTTCCGCTTTTGTTGCCGACACGGCCAACGTGATCGGCAAGGTGACCCTGGAAGCGAATACGTCCGTATGGTTCGGCGCCACGATTCGCGGCGACAACGAACGCATTACCGTGGGCGCCAACAGCAATGTGCAGGAAGGCGCCGTGCTGCACACGGACCCGGGCTACCCGCTGGACATCGGCCAGAACGTGACCATTGGCCACCAGGCAATGTTGCATGGCTGCACGATCGGCGATGGCGCCCTGATCGGCATCCAGGCCGTGATCCTGAACGGCGCGAAGATCGGCAAGAATTGCCTGGTCGGCGCGGGCGCCCTGGTCACGGAAGGCAAGAAATTTCCCGACAATATGCTGATCATCGGCTCACCGGCGAAAGCCGTGCGGGCCCTGACGGCAGACGATATCACCAGGCTACAAGGCAACGCCGTGAACTATGTGCAACGCGGCCAGCTATTTAATACGCAACTCAAGAAGATTGGATAAAAGAATGATGACTGAAACCACGGGCGCCGTCAGCGCAGCCGCTACCGGCCAGGATACCCTGCAAAAATTTATTTTCGACAACGCCGCCGTGCGCGGCCAGTTCATCGACGTGTCCCACACTTGGCAAGAAGTGGTGTCACGCCACGCCTACCCGACGGCCGTGAAAAAAGTGCTGGGCGAAATGGTGGCAGCCGCCGCCCTGCTGTCGGCCAACCTGAAATTCAACGGCTCCATCATCATGCAAATCCACGGTGACGGTCCCGTGCGCCTGATGGTGGTCGAGTGCGACTCCGACCTGCGCCTGCGCGCCACGGCCAAGCTCGACCCGGAAGCCGTCATCCCCGACGTGGCCACCGTGCCGCAACTGCTCAACGCCACGGGCAAGGGCCGCTTCATCATCACCCTGGACCCGGCCGACAAGGTGCCAGGCCAGCAGCCGTACCAAGGCATCGTGCCGCTGGACGGCGACGACATGGCCACCGTGATCGAAAACTACATGTTGCGTTCGGAACAGCTCGACACACGCCTGTGGCTGGCCACGGACGACACCGTCTCGCGCGGCCTGCTGCTGCAAAAGCTGCCCCACCATGGCGGCAAGGCCGAAGCGACGCCTGTGTCGGAAGAAGATGCGCTCGACACGTGGAACCGCGCCGTGATGCTGGCGTCGACTCTGAAAGAGACAGAAATCCTGTCGACGGACATCGACACCCTGATGCAGCGCTTGTTCTGGGAAGAAACGATCCGCGTCTTCGACCCGCTGCACCCGAGCTTCCATTGCAGCTGCACGCGCGAAAAAGTCGGCAACATGCTCAAGATGCTGGGCGAGGAAGAAGTCAACAGCACCCTGGAAGAAGTGGGCCAGGTGGGCGTGAACTGCGATTTCTGCGGCCAGCACTACGAGTTCGACAAGGTCGATTGCGCGCAGCTGTTCATCACGGATGCGCCAGCCGAAGTGCTCATTCCGCCAGCTGCAAGCATCAACTGATTATTACAGTTTCGCCATAATCCCTCTGCGCCGCCCCTCGGGCGGCGTCTTTGTTTCTGCTGTCATATTCCCGTCATCAGTTCGTCATCAGCCCGTCACGCGCCGCCGTTACGCTGCGCAGCTTGTATTACCCACACTACTTTCCACAGGCTGATGATGACCACCCACTTGACGCTGGCCCTGCGCCGCCATTCCTTCCATGTTTTGCTGGGCGCCTGCGCCGCAGGCTTGAGTTTGCCTGCCTTGGCGCAAACGGCCGTGGCCGCCGCCGTGGCCTCCGCCGCCACCGAGATGGCCGCGCCCGCCACTGCCGCCGATGACGGCGCACCGATGGCCACCGTAGAGATTTCCTCGCGCAAGACGCGTTCTTCCGTCGCCCTGAGCAAGAATGAAATCCAGAAAATCCTGCCCGGCACGAATCCCCTGAAAGCCCTGCAAACCTTGCCAGGCGTCAGCTTCCAGACGGCCGATCCATGGGGCAACAACGAGCAAAACCTGTCGCTCTTCGTGCATGGCTTTTCTGGCCAGCAACTGGGCTACACCATGGATGGCGTGCCGCTGGGCGACCAGCAGTACGGCAACTACAACGGCCTGTCGCCGCAGCGCGCCGTGATCAGCGAAAACGTTCGCAGCGTCGTGCTGTCCTCGGGCGCGGGCGACCTGGCCACGGCCTCGACCAGCAACCTGGGCGGCACCATCGAAACCTATTCCAGCGACCCGCTGGCCACGCAGGGCGCCAGCGTGCAGCAAACGGTGGGCAGCCACCGCACCTCGCGCACGTTCGCCCGCTACGACACGGGCGCCTTCGGCGACGGCAGCAGCGCCTATTTTTCCATCCTGCACCACGAAGCGCGCGCCTGGGACTTCGATGCGCGCCAGGGCGGCGACCAGTTCAACGCCAAATACGTCAACCGCAGCGAAGCGGGCAAGCTGACCCTGTTCTTCAATTACTCGGACAAGATCGAGCCGAACGAAGACAGCACCGTGCACGTGGCCGGCGAAACGAGCGCGCCGTACACGCGCCCTTTCCTGTATCCGGACTTCAAGGCGGCCCTCAATTATTTGTCGCCAACGGGTGCGACGCCCGCCGCGGACGGCAACAATTACCGCAATTACTACAGCGATGCGCAGCGCACCGATTACCTGGCCTACGCCAAGTTCGACGCCAACTTGTCCGAAGGCATGACCTGGTCGAACCAGGTGTATTACCACAAGGATGACGGCGCAGGCGTGGTGGCCGGCCCCATCGGCGTGGCCGGCTTGCCGGGCCTGTTCAGCGTGTACTACCCGAAACAGAATTTGAAGGAAGTCTTCGGCAACTCGGGCTATGCCGTGCGCACGACGGAATACGACATCAAGCGTGGCGGCTTCATTTCCACTTTGCGCAAGGAAATCGGCGAGCATCAGCTGGAAGCGGGCCTGTGGCTGGAACAGAACCGCTCGTCCGCCTATCGCCGCTGGTATGCGCTCGACGTCAACAACCCGACGTCGCCGTATGACCGCCCCAGCAATCCTTTGATCACGCAATACGGCAGCGAGATCGACAACAAGGTGGTGCAGCTGCACTTGCAGGATGAATGGCGCATCCGCCCCGATATCGCCTTGCAAGCCGGCTTCAAGTCCAGCCTGCAGTTTGCCGACGGCCAATTCCCCGTGCAGCCAGCCAAGGGCGCCATCGCCGGCGGTTCGACGGCCTTGCCGGTCGGCACCATCAACACGAAAAAATGGTTCCTGCCGCAAGTGGGCGCGCGCTGGGATTTCACGCCGCAAGACCAGCTGTATTTCAATATCCAGAAAAACATGCGCCAGTTCGTCACCTATGGCGGTGGCGGCGCCTCGCCGTGGAGCTTGTCGAGCCAGGCCGCTTTTGATTTGTTCAAGCGCGACGCCAAGCCGGAAACGGCCCTCACCTATGAAGTGGGCGTGCGCGGCAGCCATTCATTGAACCTGGGCGCCATCACGACTATCGATGGGCAAGTCAACGTCTACCACGTCGACTTCAGCAACCGCTTGCTGCAGATCAGCCCGACACCGGTGATTTCCTCTATCATCGGCGGCAACCCCGTGCTGGCCAACGTGGGCAGCGTGCGCACGGACGGCATCGATATCGCCGGCACCGTTCACTTCGGCAACAATTTTTCGTTCTACAATGCCCTGTCATACAACCGTTCGCAGTACGCGGACAATTACAACAATGGCGCCGCGCTGGTACTGACGGCGGGCAAGAACGTGCCGGGCTCGCCCGAGTGGCTGAACAAGTTTGTTGCCTCGGCAACGTTTGGCGATATCGAAGTGCAGCTGACGGGAGATTACGTGGGTAAGCGCTACGCGACGTACACCAACGATTTGTCCGTGCCCAGCTATTTCCTGATGGGCCTGGGCGTGTCGGGCAAGCTGCCGGTCATGGCCAGCTGGCTGAAAAACCCGCGCTGGCGCTTGAACGTCAGCAATCTGGCCAACCGTGAAGGCTCGCTGAACGTGGTGGTCGGCGCGGCCGACAAGACGTACAACACCTTCCCGATTGCCCCGCGCCAGGGATTCCTGACCTTGACGGCGGACTTCTGATGCGCGCTCCAATCTTGCCGCAACGGCATTTTTCGCGCCGCAGCTTCGTCCGGGCGGCCGCCGGCGGCCTGGCGCTGGCCGCCGCGCCGGGCTTTGCGGCCGGCCTGCTGGCTGCGCCACCTGCCCGTCCACTCGTGTTCGCCCACCGGGGCGCCAGTGCCCTGCGTCCCGAGCATACCTTGGCGTCGTACGCCAAGGCCATCCTCGACGGCGCCGACTACGTGGAGCCGGACCTGGTCGCCACGCGCGACGGCATCCTCGTGGCGCGCCATGAAAGCAATCTGATCGACACCACCGACGTGGCGCGCCGTCCTGAATTTTCCAGCCGGCGCGGCAAGAAGATGGTCGACGGCGAATGGCACGAAGGCTGGTTCGTCGATGACTTTACGCTGGCGGAATTGAAAACCCTGCGCGCCATCGAACGGCTGCCGAAAGTACGTACCGGCAATACCTTGTACGATGGACAATTCCAGATCCCCACGTGGGAAGAAATCATCGATTTTGTTGCAGCGCAATCAGCCGCCAGCGGCCGCATCATCGGCCTCGTGCCCGAGCTGAAAAGCTCGACCTACTTCCGCGATGCGGGCCTGGCGCTGGAAGACCGTTTCCTGTCGACCATGCTGGCGCACGAGTACACGCGCCGCGCACCGATCGAAATCCAGTCCTTCGAAGTGGCAAATTTGAAATACTTGCGCGAGAAGCTGGGACGGCGCGCCAACGTGCGTTTGATGCAGCTGGTCGTGGGCGGCGATATCCGCCCGATGGACGTGGCCAAGGCGGGCGGCAAGCTGACGTTCGGGCAGATGACGACGCCGGCCGGGCTGCGCGACATCGCCGCCTACGCGGACGTGGTGGCGCCGCCAACGCGCGGCGTTATCCCGCTGGGCGCCGACCAGCGCCTGGCCAAGCCCACTGCCATCGTCGACGATGCGCACCAGGCGGGCTTGCTGCTGCACACGTGGACCTTCCGTCCGGAAAACCGTTTCCTGGCGGCCGACTTCCGCGATGGCAATGGCGAAAACGCACGCAACGAAGCGGGATCCGTGGCGGAAATGCGGCGCTATATCGAAACGGGATTGGACGGTTTTTTCAGCGACGATCCGGGTCTGGGACGCATCGCCGCCGGATAAACATTTCGTAACAAATTCTTTTTCAGGGCGTGGCCGGTGGCTACGCCCTTATTATTCGTTTCTTGAATTTCTGAAATTGGAATTTGGAATTAGACATATATCGCGAACTCCATTATTGTGCAATGCAACAACAGACCATTCATGGAGGGCATATGTCCACTTTTACCAACACCTACAGCAACGACAACGACAACTACTTCAGCAACCTGAGCCGCGCCACGCGCGCCTTCCTGGGCGCCCTGCTCGCTTCCAAGCCGTACAGCGAACTGGCCCAGAAGGAAGTCATCGCCACCGCGACGACCAGCGCTGACGACGAACGCTATGTGCGCCCAAGCAAGCGCGATTTCGCCCTGCTGAACTCGGAAGCGAACCGCTACGAAAAACTGATGCCTAACCTGGCTTCAGAGCTGCGTTTCCTGGCCTCGCGCGGTTAAAAAATCACGACTAATTTAAAAGGAAATTTTATGATGTTTCTCGAAACCGCACTGATCGCCGTAGCCGTCGTCGTTACCGGCATCCATTTCTACCTGATCTCGACCGGCAAGGCCCGTTTCTGATCAGCAAGCAGCAAGGCAGTCGTGTATAGCAGTAGAAAGTAATAAGTACCAGGTAGTAATCAAGCGGTGATATGTCAGCCTGGCAATCGGTCCAGGCTGGCAAGCGGGAAGTAATAGATAGTCAATACTCAGTGCGGCGCAGCAGCGTCCACCGGCGTTTCCAGCAGTGGCGGGGTTTGTCCCTTGCGCACGATCTGCACGAAAATCTCATTCTGTTTGACCATGCCCAGCTCATAGCGGGCACGCTCCTCGACGGCGCCCGTACCATCTTTCAGGTCGCGCACTTCGGATTCGAGCTTGGCGTTTCGCGCCTTCAATTCCACATTCTTTTTATTGGCCACCGCCACTTGGGCTTCCATGTCGGCAACGCGCAGCCAGCCGCCTTTACCCAGCCAGAGGGGAAATTGGATCAGCAGCAGCAGGGCTGCCAGGGCGAGCGTAATCAGGCGCATGGGGTAGTCGGTTAACAAACCGGCCGGATATCTCCGGCCGGCCAGTGGGTTTTACATCAGCTTACTTCAGATTATAGAACGCATCGCGGCCAGGGTAGCTGGCGATGTCGCCCAGGTCTTCCTCGATACGCAGCAACTGATTGTACTTGGCCATGCGGTCCGAGCGCGACATCGAGCCGGTCTTGATCTGCAGGGCGTTCGTGGCAACGGCGATATCGGCGATGGTCGAATCTTCCGTTTCGCCCGAGCGGTGCGAAATGACGGCCGTGTAACCGGCGCGCTTGGCCATTTCGATGGCGGCGAACGTTTCCGTCAGGGTACCGATCTGGTTGATCTTGATCAGGATCGAGTTGGCGATGCCTTTCGAGATGCCTTCTTTCAGGATCTTGGTGTTGGTGACATACAGGTCGTCGCCGACCAGTTGCACTTTCTTGCCCAGTTCCGCCGTCAGGATCGCCCAGCCGTCCCAGTCGCCTTCATGCATCGCGTCTTCGATCGAGATGATCGGGTACTTGTCGCACCAGGTCGCCAGCAGGTTGGTGAACTCGGTGGCGGTCAGGCTCAGGCCTTCGCCTTCCATTTCGTACTTGCCGTTCTTGTAGAACTCGGACGCGGCGCAATCGAGGCCGATGGCGATCTGCGTGCCTGGCTCGTAGCCGGCTTCTTCGATGGCCTGGATGATCAGCTTGATGGCTTCTTCATGGTTGGCCAGGGATGGCGCGAAACCGCCTTCATCACCCACGTTGGTGTTCAGGCCCTTCTTGTGCAGGATCTTTTTCAGCGTGTGGAATACTTCCGCGCCGTAGCGGACGGCTTCCTTGAACGACGGGGCGCCCACAGGAATGATCATGAATTCCTGGATGTCCAGGTTGTTGTCGGCGTGCGCGCCGCCGTTGATGACGTTCATCATCGGCACTGGCATCTGCATGGCGCCCGAACCGCCGAAATAGCGGTACAGCGGCAAGCCCGCTTCTTCAGCGGCAGCCTTGGCGACAGCCATCGAGACGGCCAGGATGGCGTTGGCGCCCAGGCGCGATTTGTTTTCCGTGCCGTCCAGGTCGATCAGGGTACGGTCCAGGAAAGCCTGTTCATTGGCGTCCAGGCCCATGATGGCTTCGGAGATTTCGGTATTGATGTTTTCGCATGCTTGCAGCACGCCCTTGCCGAAGTAGCGCTTGGCGTCGCCATCGCGCAATTCCACGGCTTCGCGCGAACCGGTCGAGGCACCCGACGGTACGGCCGCACGGCCCATCACGCCCGATTCCAGCAACACATCGCATTCGACGGTCGGGTTACCGCGCGAGTCCAGGATTTCGCGACCGATAATATCAACAATAGCACTCATGTCATTCTCCAAAGTTAAGCGTAACAGGGGCTGCACACTGCGTTCTGATGCGCAATTGCACAAAGGGGGCAAAGAAACTCCCGGCGGAGACTATCAGGCCGGGAGCTGTCTTACGGGTAATACTGTGCTATCGACCGGCGTTATTCAGCGACGGCGTTGGCTTCTTTGTGCGCCAGCGCTGCCTTGATGAACGAGGTAAACAACGGATGGCCGGTGCGTGGCGTCGACTTGAACTCAGGATGGTATTGCACGCCCATATACCATGGGTGGGCATTCTCACCCGTGCGTGGCAATTCCATGATTTCGCACAAATCTTCGCTTGGCGTACGGGCCGAAACGGTCAGGCCAGCCGCTTCGACACGGGCCAGGTAGTGATTATTGGCTTCGTAGCGATGACGGTGACGCTCGGTCACCACGCTGCCGTAGATCTCGGCGGCGAGGGTGCCCGGATTGACGGCGCAGGTCTGCGCGCCCAGGCGCATGGTACCGCCCAGGTCCGAGTTTTCATCGCGCAACTCGACTTTACCATCGTGGTTTTGCCACTCATTGATCAGTGCAACGACAGGTTGATCCGTATCAAGGTCGAACTCGGTCGAATTCGCGTTCGGCATGCCTGCCATGTTGCGCGCGTATTCGATCAGGGCCACTTGCATGCCCAGGCAGATGCCCAGGTAAGGGATCTTGTTTTCACGGGCGAACTGGGCCGCCTTGATCTTGCCTTCCACGCCGCGCTTGCCGAAGCCGCCCGGTACCAGGATGGCGTCGTACTTGCCCAGGTTGTCGCAGCCGGTCGTTTCGATTTCTTCCGAATCGATGTACTCGATGTTGACGCGGCTTTCCGTGTGGATGCCGGCGTGGCGCAGCGCTTCGATCAGCGACTTGTACGACTCGGTCAGCTCGACATACTTGCCGACCATGCCGACGGTCACTTCCGCCTTCGGGTGTTCCATCGTGTAGATCAGCTTGCTCCAGATCGACAGGTCGGCCGGTGCGGGATCGAGGTCCAGCGCATCGCAGATGATCTTGTCGAGGCCCTGGTCGTGCAGCATTTGCGGCACTTTGTAGATGGTGTCGACGTCCCACACGGAAATGACGGCGTCTTCCTCGATGTTCGAGAACAGCGAGATTTTCGCGCGTTCGTCTTCCGGGATGGCGCGGTCGGCGCGGCACAGCAAGGCGTTTGGCAAGATGCCGATTTCGCGCAGCTTTTGCACCGAGTGCTGGGTTGGCTTGGTCTTCAGTTCACCGGCCGAGGCGATATAAGGCACCAGGGTCAGGTGGACGAAAGCCGTGTTCTTGCGGCCGGCGCGCAGGCTCAGCTGACGTGCCGCTTCCAGGAATGGCAACGATTCGATATCGCCGACGGTGCCGCCGATTTCGCACAGGGCCACGTCGTAGCCTTCGGCGCCACGGCGGATGTAATCCTGGATTTCATTGGTGATATGCGGAATCACCTGCACGGTCTTGCCCAGATATTCGCCCCGGCGTTCCTTGCGGATCACCGATTCATAGATCTGGCCGGTGGTGAAGTTATTCACCTTTTTCATGCGGGTGGAAATGAAGCGCTCATAGTGACCGAGGTCGAGGTCGGTTTCGGCCCCGTCGTCGGTGACGAATACTTCACCGTGTTGCATAGGGCTCATCGTGCCAGGATCGACGTTGATATACGGGTCGAGCTTGAGCATGGTGACTTTAAGGCCGCGCGATTCGAGGATCGCGGCGAGGGAGGCGGCGGCAATCCCTTTTCCAAGGGAAGACACAACGCCACCAGTGACGAAGACAAATTTGGTCATTGCAGATGGTGCCGAACGGCACGTGCGGGAAATTGAAATTATACACTAAAGCCCGCCTGCGTCGCCTCCCGCGCGCGGAAATTTGCGCCAAATACCGACTATCCGTCGCCCTCCTGCTGTCTACGCACAACAAAATTGCAAGCTGGCAATAACTGAAATATTTCCAATTCCATACTTTGTGTGGGAGAGCGAACAGACCCTGCCGCACCCTGGCGGCAGACTGGCATTTTCAACAGGAGGTCCATCATGAGCTACGAAGAACGCGACGCCTACGGCATGTATGTCAACCGCGGCCATAAAGGTCCCGGCCCGGAACTGATGGGTGCCGACACCCTGATCGGCGACCATGTACACAACGCCAAGGATGAACATCTGGGCGAAATCAAGGAAATCATGATCGACATGCGCAGCGGCAAAATCGCCTACGCCGTCATGTCGCACGGCGGTGTCTTCACCATCGGCGAAAAGCTGTTCGCCGTGCCGTGGGAAGCGCTGCTGCTCGACACCGTCAACAAGCGTTTCACCCTCAACGTCGACAAGGAACGCATCGAAAACGCGCCCGGCTTCGACACGGATAACTGGCCGAACATGGCGGACCAAGCCTGGGCGACGTCGATCCACAGCTATTATGGAACGACGCCGCGCGAGTACTAATTAAGCCATAGCGCAGGGCTGGGGTCTACCTTAAAACCGGTACTCCAGCCCTGTCACATACGTCCTCCCCCGCGCCGTACTCATCGGCGTATTGTCGTTCGACTGCGACGGCATCGAGTTCAGGCGGTTCAGCGCTTCCGAATAATTCTTGTCCATGGCGTTCTGCACGGACAGGCGCAGGAACAGGTTTTTCGTCACCTGCCAGCTCGCATACAAATCGATCACGGCCGGGATCTTCGGATTGTCTGCCTTGAGTACTTCGCCCGTCGCCTCATCGGCTTCGTTGTCCGGCGACAGGCGGCGGTTCGCACCCGTGTGCTTGATGATGGCGCCGATTTCCATTTTATTGTCCAGCAGGCGCGTGCCCACGTCGAGGTTGTAGTAGGTGCTGGGCAGCTCGCTGATGTCGGACGCGCCAAACCACGCGCTGGCGATCGAGGTGGGCTGGCTGGTCTTCTCACGCGTGTACGACAGGCGCGCAAAAGCCGGGCCCAACTGGTACTGCGCTTCCAGCTCCCAGCCGCGCGTGCGCACGGGCGTGGCCGAGTTGATGTAGATATACATATTGGTCACGTATTCGTCGACCGTCTCCCAGTCCGTGGCGATCACTTCCGACATATTGCACTTGCGCCCGTTATCGCAGACGAGGAAGGACTGGCTGGTGATATAGCCGTCGATCTTGCTCTTGAAATACAGGGCCTTGAAGTTCAGGGCATCGTTCGCGCTCAGCAAACCATGCAGGCTGGAATTGAAACCCAGCTGGTAGGTCGTCGCCTTTTCTCCCTTCAGGAAAGGGTTCATCGACGCCCCGCCATCGTTCGAGAAAAACACTTCCTGCGGATTCGGCCCGCGCATGGTGCGCTCGGCGCTGGCAAACGGCTGGAACCATGGCGTCACCTGTGCGGAAACGAGCAGCGAAGGATTGATGCCGTGTTCCTTCAGCGCGATATGCGCCTCCCCTTGCGGGAAACATTTCACGCGCTCGTCGCAGGCCGGCTTGTAGCCTGTCAATTCGAAACGCGTGGCGTTCAGCCCGGCATTGATCTGATAGATATCGCGGTTGTATTGCAGGCCCGCATACAGGCTGTCGATCTTTTGCTTGCCGGCCGGGCCAAAGGTATTGTTTTCAATCGATTGCCGGTTCGCGTCCGGATTGTCGGGATCGTCGACGAGGCTTTCCACGTGCTTGCTGTATTGATTGCGCATCAGCTTGCCGCCCACGGTCACCAGCGCGTCGCCGCCCGCCAGCTTGAAGCTGCTCGTGTTGTTGATGTCGAAGGCGTCGGCGCGGTTGGCCGTGCTCGCGTTGACGAAATTGATCAAGGCTTCCGGCATGTATTTCTGCTTGCCGCGGCTGCTGCTGGCCATCACGTTGAGGTCGATCAATTCCGAAAACGGCGTGTAGTGATATTTCACATAGTAATCATCACTCCGGATATCGCGGCGCGTGAACGTATTGCGATAATCGCGCGCCGACAGTTCCAGCGCATGGAAGTCGCTCAGTTTGACGTCCAGTTTGAGCAATTGCGACTTCGGCTTTTGTTGATAGAAACGGTTGTAGCCGAAGCCGAATTGCTCGCTGTCCGTGCCCTTGCCATTCTTGTAGTTGTTGCCGATCACACTCGCGCTCGTGGCGGCCATGAAGCCCACGCTGCCGCCATCGAAGGCGGAATTTTTCATGGCCACGGCCAGCATGGCGCTGCGTCCCACGCCGTTATTGCCAGCAGACATCTTCGTGCGCGCGCCCACCTTTTCGCCCGCAAACACCACGTCATCGACGCCGATGGTGCGGAAGTTGGCGCTGCCGCCCAGCGCATTGACGCCGTCGCCGCCAACGGCATTACCGCGCGACACGTCCACGCCGATGATGAAATTCGGGTCGATCAGGGCGCCGAACTGGCTGCTGGGCACGCTACCATGCGCCACTTCCGACGGTGCGCTGCCATAGTAATTCTGCGTCACGCCATCGACCATGGTGTTGACCCGGCCAAAGCCGGACAGGCCGCGGATGTTCACGCTGACGGCGCCCTGCGCCGGATCGATCTGGGTAAACGTGCCCGGCATGCCGCGCAGTATCTGGTCTACCGGCTGCAAGCGCGTATCGGCGCCGCGCGCGCTGACGGCGCCCGGTTTTTCCAGCGCCTGCTGTTCCACGGAAACCGTTTCACCCGAGACATTCAGCGGCGAAAATTCGACCTTGCCACTCTCTTGTGCCTGTTGCGCCCATCCCTGCTGCGCGAGCAAGGCCATGCAGATGCCCACGGCCTGCGTCATTGTCTTGATATGCATACACCCTCGATTTCTTATGTGATTGAAAATTCAGCTGGCGCCGTGGCCGCTCTCGGCGTCGAGCTTGAACGACACGGGCAAGGTCACCGTCACCGTGCCCTGGTGCAAGACGTTGTCGGGCGGCGCCGGCAGCGGCTGTGCGCGCTCAAGCACTTGCAGCGCTTCGCGGTCAAGCAGCACCGTGCCCGATGAAGTGACCAGCTCGCTGGCCAGCAGCTTGCCGTCACGGTCCACCTGGAAGCGCACCCAGGCGGCGCCAGCCCGCTTGCGCTGGCGCGCGTCGCCCGGATAGCGCTTGAAGTGCGCCAGGTGGCCCAGCACGCGGCTTTGCCAGCTGGCGGGCGCCGCATTGGTCGACGGCGTATCGCTATCGAACGGCGCCGCCTGCGGACCGCGCACGGCCGCGGGCGCTGGCATGGCGCTGCTGCTGGCCTGCGCGGGTATGGATTCTTCCTTGACGGCATCCTTGCCAGGCTCGTCAGATGGACTGGCCGCCGCTTTTTCCTCTTTTTCCGCAACGACAATCTCCGGTGCGGCGGCACGCGCCAGCACGGGCGTCGCCTCTTCCCGGACTGCACTCTTTGGCGGCCGGGCGGCACTGGACGCCGCCGACTGGCGCGCCCCTGCCGTTGCCGCTTGCCGTGTTTCCGGCGACATCGCTTGCGCGGCAAATACCACCATCACGCTGGCGGCCGGATTGGCGGGCGCCACGCTGACCGACCGCCAGCCGGCCCACAGCAGCAGCGCCAGTGCGGCTGCCACCACCAGCGACGTGGCAATGCCCCAGCTCAATATCGGACGCGGATTCACCCGCCCTCCCGGCCAACCAGGCCCACTTTCAGATAACCGGCCTGGCGCAGGGTATCCATCACGCCCAGCACGTCTTCATACGCGGCTTGCTTGTCGGCCTGGAAAAACAGGGTGCGCTGGCGGTCGCCGCCCGTCTGCGCGTCGAGCAGGCTGCCCAGCTGCTCGCGCGCCACGGGTGACTCCCCCAGGTACAGGCTGCGGTCGGCTTTCAGGGAAACGAACAGGGGTTTCTCGGGACGCGGTTCAGGCCTGGCCGTGGCGGCCGGCAAGTCGATTTTCAGGTCGACGGTGGCCAGCGGCGAGACCACCATGAAGATGATCAAGAGCACCAGCATCACGTCGATGAAGGGCGTGACATTGATCTCGCAGAGCTCCGGCATGTCGGCCGTATCGTCGTCCGACGAAGGAAACAGGGAAGCCATGGCTCAGGCCTGCTTGCGCGTGTCGAGGTCGCGACTGAGCATCAACAGCACTTGCGCGGAAGCGGCGTGCAGCTGCGCCTTGAACTGGTTGAGGCCGCGGCTCAGGATGTTGTAGATGACGACGGCGGGAATCGCCGCCACCAGGCCCAGGGCGGTGGCCAGCAAGGCTTCCGCGATGCCGGGCGCAACGGTCGCCAGGTTCGTGCTCTGGCTGGCGGCGATGCCGATAAAGCTGTTCATGATGCCCCACACGGTGCCGAACAGACCGACGAACGGCGCCACGGCGCCGATGCTGGCGAGCAGGCCGATGCCTTGCGTCATGGCGCGTACCTGCTGCGCAATGAACTGTTCCTGGCGAAAGCCGGCCCGCTCCTTCAGGGCCGCCGCCGGCGCGCTGGAGTGCGACAGGTGCAGTTCCTGCTGCACGTCGCCGAGCAGCTGTTGCGCCAGCACGGATGCCCCGCTCTTTGCTGCCGCGTCCGGCAAGGAAGTCGCCGTCTTCAGCACGGCGACGGCTTGCGCCGCCGCGCGCCGGGCCTGCAGCAAACTGGCGCCCTTCACCAGCAAGACCACCCAGGTGGCCAGCGCGGCGACCAGCAAGCCGATAAGCACGCTTTTGACGACCTGGTCGGCAGCGAAAAACATGCCCAACGGCGACATATCGTGCGGCAAGGCGGACGCTTGCGCCGTGGCATGCAACAGGGAAAGAACGACGCAGCAGGTAGCGGCTTTGAGACAGGAGATACGCATGGAAGCTTCAGCAGGTAACAGGCATGGCTGCGCCAACGGCGCGCACGCGCATGCAAAAAAATCGGACGGACTACCTGGCTGCTGCGAAGAAGCTTGCTGGGGGAGAATGCCGGGCTGAACGCCCGGCGGAGGTAAACGGTTTACTTGGCGCTGGCGACGGCGGGCGCCACAACCGGCGTGAACCAGACGAAATCGGCCTGCGGCGCCAGCACCGTCGCGCCCTGCTGCGCCAGAACCAGCACCAGCGGCGCGGGGCCGCCCGTCAAGTCCTGCACGTGCAATGGCACGCCCAGGTCCTTGTGCGCATGGTAGGCGCCAGCGATCAGCACGGCAGGCGCGGGCGCGGCCAGCAGGCGCTCGGCCATGCGGCGGTCGCGCTGCTGCTGCACCGACAGCATGGCGGTCAGGCGCGGCTCGTCGATCTGGTTGTCATGCATGACGCGGATGATGTCTTTCAATTTGTCATGCACCTTGCCATCGTTGGCCAGGTTCGAATGCTTGCCCTGCACGGCCGGCTTGTCGATGAACATTTGCTTGATCTCGCTGCGGTCCAGGTTGGCCGACCAGACGGGATACGGCGCGCGCATCACGGTCATGACCAGGTCGCCATACTGTGCCCACTTCCAGTTCGGCTGCCAGGCCAGCAGCTCGGCCACGTGTTCGGGACGCACGACGGGGTCCGTCTGCAACCATGGCTTGACCTTGTCCACCTTGGCTTGCTGGTCCGGGTTCAGCATTTCCAGCAGCACGCTGCCTTGCGGACGCTGGCCCTGCA
This sequence comes from Janthinobacterium sp. KBS0711, assembly GCF_000988085.1. NCBI lineage: Bacteria > Pseudomonadati > Pseudomonadota > Betaproteobacteria > Burkholderiales > Oxalobacteraceae > Janthinobacterium > Janthinobacterium sp. KBS0711. The sequence continues at coordinate 351,348 of NZ_LBCO01000035.1, forward strand.
ACTGCTGCAGCAGCCATTGCTCGATCTGGTGATGGCTGAGCTGGTCATGCTGCTCGCCCACGATGACACGCGGCGCGGCGGCCAGCTGGGCCAGCAATTGCTCGGCAGTCAAGCGCTGGCCGCTGCGCAGGTCGACGATCTGGCCCAACTGGCGCACGTCTTGCGCCGCGGCAGGCGCAACGGCGGTGGCGCCGGCACCGGTGACGGGTGCGACGCTGCTGCAGGCGCTCAGGGCCAGTACGCAGGCGGGCAGGACGGCGGCGAGGGACAGGGGAAATCTCATGGGCATGGCCTTTCGGGTTGAAGCACGCATTGCAAAATAACTACTGGCGGGCATTTTAATAGAAATGATTCTCATTTACAACCAATGCACGGCACACCATGCGGATTTTTTTACAACTGGCAAAAATGGTGCTTCGGTGAAATCTCCAGGTGCGGGGTAGAATAAAAAAAACGGAGGACTTGCGTGAATCAAACTGACCAGTTGGCGGTACTGAAAAAACCGCTGCCAGAATCCCTTGCTACCGTACTTTCCCTGATCTTTGCCGACCGCTTTTCCATGACGCAAGCCATGCGCGAACACCATGGACGCGACGAGTCGAGCTATCCCCCCATGCTGCCGGACGCCGTCATCTTCGCCCATTCCACCGAGGAAGTGGCGGCCGCCGTCAAACTGTGCAGCGCGCACGACGTGCCCATCATCGCCTACGGCAGCGGCACTTCGCTCGAAGGCCACGTGCTGGCCCTGCACGGCGGTGTGACGATTGATCTGTCGCAAATGAAGCAGATGGTAGCCGTGCATAGTGAAGACTTGACGGCCACCGTGCAGGCGGGCGTGACGCGCAAGCAGCTCAATGAAGAAATCCGCGACACGGGCCTGTTCTTCCCCATCGACCCGGGCGCCAATGCGTCGCTGGGTGGCATGGCGGCCACGCGCGCCTCGGGCACGAACGCCGTGCGCTACGGCACCATGCGCGAAAACGTGCTGGCCCTGACCGTGGTGACGGCCGATGGCCGCATCATCAAGACGGGAACCAGGGCGAAAAAATCGTCGGCCGGCTACGACCTGACGCGCTTGTTCGTCGGCAGCGAAGGGACGTTGGGCATTATCACGGAAGTGACGGTCAAACTGTATCCGCTGCCGGAAGCGATCTCGGCGGCCGTCTGTTCATTTCCCGGCACGGGCGAAGCCGTCAGCGCCGTGATCCAGACCATCCAGATGGGTATTCCTGTGGCGCGGGTCGAGTTTCTCGATGAAAATGGCGTCAAAGCCATCAATGCCTATGACAAGATGGCTCTGCCGCAAAAACCGCTGCTGCTGTTTGAATTCCACGGCACGCCGGCCAGCGTGGCCGAGCAGGCGCAGCTGGTGCAAGCCATCACGGCCGAACATGGCGCCAGCGATTTCGAGTGGGCCAGTCGCCCCGAAGACCGCTCGCGCCTGTGGGCCGCGCGCCACAATGCGTATTTCGCCCTGCTGCAGATGCGCCCCGGCAGCCGCGCCATTTCCACCGATTGCTGCGTGCCGATTTCGCGCCTGGCCGAATGCATTCTCGCCACCAAGGCCGATTGCGAGGCGCAGGGCCTCGTCTACGCCATCATCGGCCACGTGGGCGACGGCAATTTCCACGTGCAGATGCTGGTCGATCCCGACGACCCGGCCGACATCGCGCTTGCGGAAAAGGTCAACAGCGACATGGTCACGCGTGCCATCGGCATGGACGGCACGTGCACGGGCGAGCACGGCGTGGGCATGCACAAGATGGCTTTCCTCGTGGAAGAACATGGTGTAGGCGCCATCGACACCATGCGCGCCCTCAAGCACGCACTCGATCCGAAGAACATCATGAATCCGGGCAAGATCGTGCGCTGGTAATCAGGCCGTCAATTCCATGCGCATCGGCACGAAGGCAATCCCGCCTGCCTCTACCTTCGGCCCCGTTGCGACAAAGCCCAGGCTTTGGTACAGGGGCAAGGCATAGGCCGAGGAGTTGACGGTAAAGGCCGTCACGCCGCCCTGGGCCAGCGATGCATCGCGGGCGGCCTGCCACAAACGGCGCGCCATGCCGCGCCGGTGCAGGGCGCGCGGCACGAACATGTGGAACAGGTGCGTGTTGTCGCGCATGGCCACGACGCCAGCCAGTTCGCCGCCAATATGCGCGAGCTGGTAATCATAGTTCGGCAGCGACAGGTAATTTTCGATGGCCGGCTGGCGGCAGTTTTCGATGAACTTTTCCGCCCCCGCACCATCGGGATGCAGGGTCAAAAAGGGCATCAAATCGTCGATCAGGGCAACGATGGCAGGCGCGTCGGCGACGAGGGCGGGACGCAGTGTCGGTTCGGGTAATGTTGTCATATTCAAATAATGCCATGCCCTCCTCCCCGCCTGCAACTCTCAACAGAAATCCCGGCTGCTGGTGCGCAAGCGTCCCAACAAATGCGACATGTCGACCAGGCGCTTGGCCACCAGGTTGCGCACGATGCCCTCGCGCTGCCATATGCCGTACACGCCCAGCAACGGCGCGCTCAACACTTCGCGCCGCTGGCTTTCCACCAGGTCGGGCCAGACGATGACGTTGACCGTGCCCGTCTCGTCTTCCAGTGTCATGAAGATCACGCCCTTGGCCGTGCCCGGGCGCTGGCGCACGGTGACGATGCCGCAGGCGCGCGCCAGCTGACCATCCGTGTAGCTGGCCAGCGTGGACGCCGGCATGAAACGCTGTTCCAGCAGTTGCTTGCGCAGCAGCGCCAGCGGGTGGCGGCCCAGGGTCAGGCCTTGCGCGCGGTAGTCGCTGACGATGCTCTCGCCTTCCGTCGGGGCGGCCAGCACGGGCAAGTCTTCCTCTTGCGTGGTGGCGCGCAACAAATCCTTGTCAGGCACGGCCCCGGCTGCCTGCCACAGCGCCGCGCGTCGGTGGCCCGCCAGCGCGTGCAGCGCATTGCCGGCGGCCAGCACCTGCAAATCATGACGATCCAGGCCGCCACGCCGCGCCAGGTCGGCCACGTCGACAAAAGCGGCAATGGCGCGCGCATCCTCAATGCGCTGAGCCGCCTCGGCGCGCATGCCGAACAGGCTGTTCAAGCCCAGGCGCACGGCGGGCTCCGTGCCCTTGCCTTCTTCCAATACCGCTTCCCAGGCGCTGATGGCCACGTCGACGGGCAGCACTTGCACGCCATGCCGGCAACCATCCTGCACCAGTTGCGAAGGACTGTAAAAGCCCATGGGCTGGCTGTTGAGCAAGGCGCACAGAAAGGCGGCCGGTTCGTGGCATTTCAGCCAGGAACTGGCGTACGTCAGCAGGGCGAAACTGGCCGCGTGCGACTCGGGAAAACCGTATTCGCCAAAGCCTTCGATCTGGCTGAAGATGGCCTCGGCAAACTCGCGCTCATACTCATTTTTGACCATCGTTTCAACGATACGTTTCTTGTAATTGTTCATGCCGCCCTTGCGTTTCCAGGCCGCCATGGCGCGCCGCAGCTCATCGGCCTCGCCGGGGCTGAAATCGGCCGCGATGATGGCCACCTGCATCACTTGTTCCTGGAAAATGGGAATACCGAGAGTACGCCCCAGCGCCTTTTCCAGCCCCTTCGGATACTCGACCGGTTCTTTCTGCTGGCGGCGCTGCAGATACGGATGCACCATGCCGCCCTGGATGGGGCCGGGTCGCACGAGCGCCACCTCGATGACGAGGTCGTAGAACTCACGGGGACGCAGCCGGGGCAGCATGCTCATCTGCGCGCGCGACTCGATCTGGAACACGCCGATGGTGTCGGCCTCGCACATCATGTCGTAGGTGGCAGGGTCTTCGCGGGGAATATCCTGCAGGCGGAACTCCTCGCCGCGCCGCGCACCGACCAGTTTCAGGGCGCGACGCAGAGCCGACAGCATGCCCAGCGCCAGCACGTCGACCTTCATCAAGCCCAACTCCTCGAGGTCGTTCTTGTCCCACTCGATGACGCTGCGCTCGGCCATGGTGGCGTTTTCAATCGGCACCAGGCGCGACAACTTTCCATGCGCAATGACGAAGCCACCCGGATGCTGCGACAGATGGCGGGGAAAGCCCAGCAGCTGCTGCGCCAGGCCGGCCCACTGCTGCGACAATGCCGCCTCCGGGTCGAGCCCGCATTCGGCCAGGCGCTCCAGCAGATCGCGCTTGCCGTCGAACCAGCGGTGCGCCTTGGCCACTTTTTCCACGATGGCCAGGTCGATTCCCAGCGCCCGGCCGCTGTCGCGCAAGGCGCTTTTCGGCCGGTAGCTGATCACCACGGCGGCCAGCGCGGCCCGCTCGCGCCCATATTTGCGGTAGATATATTGAATCACCTCTTCGCGCCGCTGGTGCTCGAAGTCGACGTCGATGTCGGGCGGCTCGTTGCGCTCGCGCGACATGAAACGCCCGACCAGCGAATTGCCGCGTGCCGGGTCCACTTCCGTGATGTGCAGGCAATAGCAGACGGCCGAATTGGCGGCCGAGCCCCTGCCCTGGCACAGGATGTTTTGCGAGCGGGCAAAGCGCACGATATCGTACACGGTCAAAAAGTACGCTTCATACGACAGCTCGGCGATCAGCTCCAGCTCCTGCTCGATCTGCTCCTGCACGTTGGCTGGAATACCCAGCGGAAAGCGAAGGCGCGCGCCCGCATACGTTTCCTCGCGCAGATACGTCGCCGGCGTGTGGCCGCCCGGCACCAGTTCGTCGGGATAGTCATAGCACAGGCTGTCGAGCGAGAATTTGCACAGGTCCGCGATGCGCAAGGTTTCCGCCAGCGCCTGCGGCGGATACACATTGGCCAGGCGCAGGCGCGCGCGCAAATGCTGCTCCGCATTTTGCGCCAGCGCATAACCGCACTCGCTCACGGGCTTGCCCACGCGGATCGCGCACAAGGTGTCGAGCAGGGGCTTGCGCGAACGCACGTGCATGCACACGTGGCCGATGGCCACCACGGGTAAACCCTGCGCCTGCGCGGCCGCCTGCACGGCGCCGCGGTGCGCGTCATCCTGCGCCCGCTGCAGCAGGTTCAGGCCGATCCAGCTGCGCTCGCCGCCAAAGGTGGCCGCCATCCATTCTCCCTGCTCGCGCACGGTTTCCGGCTGGGCCGGGTAGCTGGGCAGCAAGATCATCAGGCAGCCGGGCAGCCCCCGCAAATGCGCAAACTCCGCCGAAGGCGCGGCAAAATCGTCAGGCGTCAGCAAATAGCGCCCCTTGGCCGCCCGCGTACGCGCCATGGTAATCAGTTCAGACAAATTGCCGTAACCGTCGATGTCCCGCACCAGCGCCAGCAAGGACAGGGCCGGACTGCCGTCGGCCTGCGTCAAATGAAAATGCGCGCCGATGATCAGCGGAAAACCGGCCCGCTTGGCCGCCGCATGCGCGCGCACGACGCCCGCCAGCGAGCACTCGTCCGTGATGGCCAGCCCCTTGTATCCGAGCTGGACGGCGCGCGCCACCAGCTCTTCCGCATGCGAGGCCCCATGCAGGAAGCTGAAATTGCTCAGGCAGTACAACTCAGCATACTCGGGTAAGACGGCGCCCCACATGATCTACCCCAATACTGCATATAAACACAGTATATTATACGCATCTGGAATGCGGCTTCTCGGTTATGCTCGTGTTTTACCTTATGCCTCGCCCACCATGATCGTCCACTTCTTAAAATGTTTCGGCGCCGCACCCGGTGGCGGCAATGCGGCGCTGGTCGTGGAAAACGACGACGGCAGCGAAACGGCGCGCCAGCAATTTGCCCGTGAACGCCAGGTCAGCGCCTGCGTCTTCCTCGACCGGCAAGCGGACGGCGGCATCGTGCTCGACTATTTTTATCCGCACACGCGCAGTCCCCTGTGCCTGCACGCCACCCTGGCGGCCGCACATGTGCTGCTGACGGCGCCTGGCGCCCCGGCAACCTTGACGGTGACCACGGCCATGCGCGGGCAAGCCTTGCAGCTGGTGCGCCGCGCAAAAAATTTATTTATTGATTTGGCGCAGCAGCCGGCGCCGGCCGTCATGGTGGAGAAATATGTGCCGTCGGAACTGATGGGCCAGCACATGCACTTGCTGTCGCCGCCCGTAATCGCCTCCGTCGGCAGCCCGAAATTGCTGCTGGAAGTGGCCGACCTTACCACCCTGCGCGCGCTGCGGCCGAACCTGGAACTGATCGCCGACTGGAGCGCCTTGCATCAGGTCAACGGCTGCTATGCGTATTGCCGCACGGGCGAGCACGAGTACGAAGGGCGCAACTTCAACCACCTCGACCCGGCGCTGGAAGACAGCGCCACGGGCGTGGCGGCAGGCGCGCTGTCAGCCCATTTGCAACAGTCGCTGCGCCTGCATCAGGGTCACGTGACGCAGCAGCCTTGTTTGATCGAGGTGCAATACAGCGCGCAAGCAATCTGGGTGGGCGGCATGGTGCAACGCAGCACCTGAACGGGGCATGCCGCACCAGTACAAGGCAAGCCGGGCAGCGGCGAAAAGATAATCAACCAGGAAACAACAGTTACAGCAAATTTGTAATAACAAAACAAAGTATCGCTGGTGAATGCTGAAATGATGGCACTAGAATCAAGTCACAATACCACTTGGAGATACTGCGTGCCGACCCTCACCACCTTGCATAAAGCAGTCCTCATCAGCCTGTACGGCAGCGCCGCCATGGCCGCCTTCAGTCCCGCCGCCATGGCGCAGAGCAACGACCCTGCGGCCACAGAAGGTCCCGTGCAAACGGTCAGCGTGGTCGGCTCGCGCCGGGTCGCCAGTTCCTCTACCGATACCATGGTGCCGGTCGATATCATTCCGATTTCCAAGGTGGCCGAGCAAGGCGGCCAGTTCGACCTGGCGCAATCGCTGCAATACATCTCGCCCTCGTTCAATTCCACGCGCCAGACGGGCGCCGACGGGGCCGACCTGATCGACTCGGCCGCCCTGCGCGGCCTCGGTTCCGACCAGACCCTCGTGCTGGTCAACGGCAAGCGGCGCCACACGACGGCCTTGGTCAACCTGTTCGGCGCCCGCAACCGCGGCAACACGGGCACGGACATGAATGCGATTCCTTTGCTGGCCATCAAGAACGTGCAGGTGCTGCGCGACGGCGCCGCCGCCCAGTACGGCTCGGATGCCATTGCCGGCGTGATCGACATAGAATTGAAGAAAAGCCTGGGCTGCGAAGCGGTGGCCGGCTACAGCCAGTATTCCGAAGGCGACGGCAAGAATTACATGACCTCCGCCTACTGCGGCATCGCTCTGGGCGACAAGGGCACGCTTGCCATCACGGGCGAATACCTGGACCGGGGCCGCTCGAACCGCGCCGATTCCGACAGCATGCGCATCATCGGCGACACCAAATCCAAGAACAAAACCCTGTACATCAATGGCGACTACGCCACCAGCGGCACGGGCAAGCTGTACTTCACGGCCGGCGCACAGACGCGCGACGCCTCGAGCGCCGCGTTTGGCCGGGGCGGCATCGGCAGCGACGATATTCCATCGCGCAATTCGGCCGCCATGTACCCGGACGGTTTCGTGCCCTTCATTAACGGCAAGATCGACGACCAGTACGCCACCATCGGCCACCGCAGCCAGATCGGCGAATGGCATGCGGACTTTTCGCAGACCTATGGCTACAACAAGATGCGCTACGACATCAGCAATACGCTGAACGCATCGATCGCCAACCTTGACCTGATGAACGGCGGCAAGGGTGTCAGCGCCAGCAACTACGACGCGGGCGGCTTCTCGTTCCAGCAACTGACCAGCAACGCCGATTTCAGCCGTTACTATGACACGGTGATGCGCGGCATGAACGTGGCCTTCGGCGCCGAGTACCGCAGCGAGGAATACAAGATCATGGCCGGTGAACAGGCCTCCTACATCGACGCGGACGGCGTGGGCGTGGGCGGCAATGCGGGCAGCCAGGGCTTCCCCGGCTTCCAGCCCGGGGACGCCACCAAGGCCAAGCGCCACAGCATCGCCGCGTATGGCGACGTGGAACTGGAATGGACGGAACGCCTGAAAACCCAGGCCGCCCTGCGCTATGAAAAATTCAGCGATTTCGGCTCCACCGTCACAGGCAAGCTGGCCGGCAGCTACAAGCTGGCGCCGAACGTGCTGCTGCGCGGTTCGGCCAGCACGGGTTTCCGCGCGCCATCGTTGCAGCAAGTGTATTTCTCGTCCACCTTCACCGACTTCATCGGCGGCGTGCCCACCGACGTGGTGCTGGCGCCGAACGGCGGCACCGTCGCCAACGCGGCCGGGATCCCGAAGTTGAAAGAGGAAAAATCCACCAGCTTTACACTGGGCACCACCTGGACGCCCACGCAAGCCATCTCCGTCACGGCCGACTTGTACAACATCAAGATCAAGGACCGCATCGTGCTGTCGGGCCGCTTCAATGCCGACAACTATCCGGACCTGGCCGCGCGCCTGGCCCTGCTGGGCGTGGGCGAGGCGCAATTCTTCGTCAACTCCATCGACACGCGCACGCGCGGGCTGGACCTGACGGCTTCGCACAAGGGCGAGCTGGCCGGCAACCGCCTGAACACCTTCCTGGCCTTGAACCTGAGCAAAACGGAAGTAACGAAAGTCAAGACGCCCGACTCGCTGGCGGGCTTCGAGGATGTCTTGCTGTCCGAGCGTGAACGCCTGTTCATCGAACAGGGCGGCCCGCGTGCGAAAGCCACGCTGGGCTTCGACTACATCACGGGCAAGCTGGAATCGGACTTGCGCATCATCTATTTTGGCCCGCAAACCCTGGGTACCTTCAGCGGCACGGCTGAAGGCGTACCGAACGCCCGCTACAAGGCCAAGACGTCCGCCGACCTGAGCTTCACCTACAGTATCAACAAAAATACCAAGCTGACCTTTGGCGGCAACAACATCTTCAACGTCAAGCCCACCACGCAAAACGCGGACGAGACGGATAACGGCTTCAAATACGACAGCGTGCAATTCGGCCTGAACGGCGCCTCGTATTTCGGACGGCTGTGGGTGAAGTTCTGATCACCTTGCCTGCGTAAGAAAACAGCGGCTGCGCCAGCATGGGCAGCCGCTGTTTTTATGTCGGCATCACCATTCAATGCTCATCGCCCGCATAGATCCACATGGGCTCTGTTTTCCCTGCGCGCACGAAACCCACGGATTCGTAGAACGCGATGGCCTTGCCGTCCGCCGTCAGCATTTGCTGGTGAAACCCTGCGTATTTTTCCAGCATGGCCGCCATCATCTTTCTGCCGACGCCCTGGCCTTGTGCCATGGGATCGACGAGCATGTGGGGAAAGTAGACAACCAGATGGCCATCGGAAATGGCATTGCCGATGCCAATCAATTTGCCATCGGCGCGGGCCGTCACCAGGCTGTGGGAATTGCGCAGCGCAGCCATCAGTTCTTTGGGGTTTTCTGCGGACGACCAGTGGTTGGCCTTGTAGAGGGCTATCACTTCTTGCTCGGTGATCACATCATTCATGGAAATTTGCATCGGCATGGCCTTTTTATGGAGGACGCTGACCTTCGCAATGGGAAGGCTTGAGCGTTTCGATAACATTACCATCTATTGTATCGATCCACGCCCACCAGTTTCACATCTCATACACGCCCATGCTCCAGTAGCGGCTGCCTTGCCTGTTGCGGGCAAGCCAACCCAATGCCTGCAGTTCCTTGCCGATCAAACGATTCATGATGCCATGTCCGACCAGCAGCACAGGCCCCTTGGCGGCAAGCGCAACAAGCCGCTCGGCGGCGGCCCTGGCACGCTGCCGGGTGAGCGTCAGCGAGTCCGACCCGCGCGCATAACCGCAAAGCCAGAGCAGGCGAAAAATCACTGCCCAGGCTTGAGGCGGCAACCAGGGCGCTTTCCAGAGGGCGAAGGGAAGCCCGGCCTCAATGAAGATCGCCTCTTGCGTGAATGGCAAGTCGCCCAGCGCCCTGGCCGACGAGCATGCCCTGGGCGCCGTGCTGGCCACGATGGTCGACGCGGCAAGTGCTGCCACGGGGCACTCCGCAGGGATGCCCCCCTCCTTGATCAGCGATTGATTGTAGAGATCAATCCACTGTCCCATTTGCATGGGCGCTATCCAGCCGCCCTTGGCGAGTTGCGGCTCGCCGTGACGCATCAATGTTATTCGCATGTTCAGTTACGTCGCCTCGCTCATTTATCAGTCTGCCTCATTGCTCCGACGGCTCCCGGCCAGCACAGCCGCAGTGAACAATCTTTGCCCTGCGGCGGAAAGCACGGATAATAGCGCCTAACTTACTTATGCATATATTGGATTCCCCATGGAAATTAAGGTCAACTTTCTCGACAAGCTGCGTCTCGAAGCCAAGTTCGACGATTTTACGGTCATCGCCGACCAGCCCATCCGCTACAAGGGCGATGGTTCGGCGCCTGGCCCGTTCGATTATTTTTTGGCATCATCGGCACTGTGCGCGGCCTACTTCGTGAAGTTGTATTGCGATACGCGCAATATTTCCACCGAAAACATCCGCCTGTCGCAAAACAATATTGTTGATCCGGAAAACCGTTACCAGCAGATTTTCAAGATCCAGGTCGAGCTGCCGGCCGATATCTCGGCCAAGGACCGCCAAGGCATCCTGCGTTCGATCGACCGTTGCACGGTCAAGAAAGTGGTGCAAACGGGTCCCGAGTTCGTGATTGAAGAGGTCGAGAACCTGGACGCCGACGCCCAGGCCTTGCTGGCCTTGAATCCGGCCCCTGGCGCGAGCACCTATATCGTGGGCAAAGATTTGCCGCTGGAACAGACCATCGCCAATATGTCGGGCCTGCTGGAGGGTCTGGGCATCAAGATTGAAATCGCCTCGTGGCGCAACATCATTCCGAATGTATGGTCGCTGCATATCCGCGACGCGCATTCGCCCATGTGTTTCACCAACGGCAAGGGTGCTACCAAGGAAAGCGCGCTGGCGTCGGCCCTGGGCGAATATATCGAGCGCCTCAGCAACAACCATTTCTACGCCGGTTCATTCTGGGGCGAGGACATCGCCAACGCGCCATTTGTCCACTACCCGAACGAGCGCTGGTTCAAGCCGGGCCGCAAGGATGCGCTGCCGAAAGAGATTCTCGATGAGTATTGCCTGGACATCTACAACCCTGATGGCGAGCTGCGCGGCTCGCACCTGATCGATACCAACTCCGGCAATGCCGAGCGCGGCATCTGCTCGCTGCCGTATGTGCGCCACTCCGATGGCGAGGTTGTGTATTTCCCGTCGAACCTGATCGAAAACCTGTATGTCAGCAATGGCATGAGCGCCGGCAATACCCTGGTCGAAGCGCAGGTGCAATGTCTGTCGGAAATTTTTGAGCGGGCCGTCAAGCGCGAAATCCTCGAAGGCGAAATCGCCCTGCCCGACGTGCCGCAGGAAGTGCTGGCGAAATACCCGGGCATTCTGGCCGGCATCCAAGGACTGGAAGAACAGGGTTTCCCCGTGCTGGTCAAGGATGCGTCGCTGGGCGGCGTGTACCCGGTGATGTGCGTCACCCTGATGAACCCGCGCACGGGCGGCGTATTCGCCTCGTTCGGCGCGCACCCGAGCCTGGAAGTGGCGCTCGAGCGCAGCCTGACGGAATTGCTGCAGGGCCGCAGCTTTGAAGGCCTCAACGACTTGCCGCAGCCGACCTTTGCCAGTGAAGCCGTCACCGAGCCGAACAACTTCGTCGAACACTTCATCGATTCGAGCGGCATCGTCTCGTGGCGCTTCTTCAGCGCCAAGGCCGATTACGATTTCGTCGAGTGGGATTTTTCCGGCCACGGCGAAAACTCGAATGCCGAGGAAGCGGCCACCCTGTTCGGCATCCTGGCCAGCATGGGCAAGGAAGTGTACACGGCCGAGTATGACCAGCTGGGCGCCACGGCCTGCCGCATCCTCGTACCCGGTTATTCCGAGGTGTATCCGGTCGAAGATCTGATCTGGGACAACACCAACAAGGCGCTGCTGTTCCGCGCCGACATCCTGAACCTGCATAGCCTGGACGATGCCAGCCTGGAAGACTTGCTCGACCGCCTGGAAAATAGCGAGCTCGACGAGTACGGCGACATCGCCACCCTGATCGGCATTGAATTTGACGAAAACACGGTGTCGGGCCAGTTGACGACGCTGGAATTGAAGCTGCTGATTCATCTCGCCTTGCAGCAGCTCGAAGAGGCGAAAGAGCTGGTGGAAACCTTCCTGCAGTACAACGACAACACGCTCGAGCGCAAACTGTTTTACCAGGCCATGAACGTGGTGCTGGAAGTGGAACTCGATGACGAACTGGAGCTGGACGATTACGTCGTCAATTTCCGCCGCATGTTTGGCAACGAACGGATGGATGCGGTGCTGGGCTCGGTGGACGGCAGAGTGCGCTTCTTCGGCCTGACCCCGACCAGCATGCAGCTGGAAGGCCTCGACAGGCACCAGCGCCTGATCGACAGCTTCAAGAAACTGCACGCGGCGCGCGCCAAGGCGGCGGCCCGCTAGCACCACCACCTGGAAGCGATGCCATGGCCACACTGGAATTCTGGTTCGATTTCGGCAGCAACTACAGCTACCTGAGCGCCATGCGCATCGAAGCGCTGGCGCGTGAAAAGAAGGTGCACGTGATCTGGAAACCCTTCCTGCTGGGCGTCGTCTTCAAGGCGCTGGGCTGGGAGACGTCGCCCTTCATCTTGCAAAAACTCAAGGGAGACTACACGTGGCGCGACATGGCGCGCCAGTGCGAAAAGTACGCGTTGCCATGGCAGAAGCCGAGCTCCTTTCCCCGCACGGCCCTGTTGCCCATGCGTGTGGCCTTGATCGGTGCGGACCAGGGCTGGATTGCGCCCTTTGCGCGCCGCATGATGGCGATGAATTTTGCCGCGGACCGAGATATCGACAACGTCGAGGCCGTCAGCGAAGCCTTGGAGGAGCTGGGCCTCGATGCGCGCGCCATCCTCGCACTGGCTTTGACACAAGACAACAAGCTGCGGCTGCGCCGCCAGACCGAGCAGGCACAAGCGCTGAACCTGTTCGGCGCCCCCAGCTTCATCAGCAACGGGGAATTATTCTGGGGCAACGACCGGCTCGACGATGCGCTGGCGCATGCGGCGGGCGTACGGTCACTGTCAATGTGAAACCTGACCTCTGCTTTCAGGAACGACGTGCGCAAGATGCAGCCTCAGCAATACACCAGCGCACGCGTTTCTACACCTTCCCCGCATAAAAATAACGTAGTGGCAAAAAAAATAGTTAACTTGTAGTCGCTTTGGATTGCACGTACATTTCCCCTCGACAATTGCATTTATGCCATGCAAGGAGGAGCGAAATGAAAGCATTTTCTGCGCTGCCATTATTGGCGCTGCTATTGAGTGGATGCGGCTTTGCTCCACCCAACGCCTATCCGATCTTTCGCATGCCCAGCAGCGCAGAAGGCAATGCGCTGACCGAGAGCGTGGAGAAAGACACCTTGTTTGGCGCTCCCGCCACGCTGGCAGACAGCAAGATGTTATTGCTCAAGCAAAGATTCTGGTATTTGAAGCTGGCCGAGGATAGTCAGCGCGCCATCTACAACCAGAGCGACTGGGCTTTGACGGGCGGAGCCGTGGGAACCGCGGGCGGCCTGCTCAAATCGCTGCCGACAGCGGCACTCGGCGCCGTCATCGGCGGTGGCGCCGGCCTGGTTGCTTCCCGCTATTCACTGGACCAGCAATCGACGCTGTATGCCAAAGCGGCCGACAAGGTGGCCTGCCTGAGCGTCGTCCTGTCGAGCTACGAACAACGCAAGCGCCCTGTCGAAAAGGTGATCTCCTGGCCCGACAGCATCGAACAGCAAACCACTTCTGCGCTCAATGTCGCCTGGCTTTCGGTACTGGCAGAACTGCGGGCATCGCTGCAAGTGCTCAAGCCGCAAGAAGTCAACATCAAGCAAGTTATCGATCTGCGCGACCGCTATGTCAGCAACAGCAATTTACTCGACATTACGGGAAATAATCTCTCGGCCGCCCTGCTCCAGCAGAAACTGTCGCATCAGATACCGGCCGGGGGAGTAAAACAGCAGAGCGTGGAAGCCCAGCGTGCCATGGAGGCGGCGGCCAGCGAGAGGAGTGAAGCCGTTCGCATCGCTCAATTGGCCCAAATTGCGGCCTTGGGCGAACTTGCCTTGGCTGAAATCGACTCCTGCGTCCTGATCGGCAAACCCAAGGCGGAATAAATCCCTAGCGGCGAACTTTCCCCCGATTGCGATGAGAAACCATATCGCAATGAGAAACGGAGCATACCCATGGACAAGCAACTGATCGAGCAGATCATCGCAGCGGCCAATAGCGATGCACGGCTGCACGCAGCCCAGCAGCGCGCGGCCGTGGCGCTGGGACTGGAAAACGCGCGGCCGCCGTTGCATAACGGCTGCGCAGCAACATTGAGCGCACTGCTGATCTCCGTCGGCGTGGAGATTCCCCTCACCTTGGGCGCAGGGCATCTGGTGCAACGCCTGGGCGGCAGCGGCATCCAATCGCGCCGCTGGCAACGCATCGGCGTAGGAGAGCAGCAGGCAGGCGATGTCGGCGTCACGTATGACCTGAAGAGTCCGCCTGGCGCCGACCACATCTACCTCGTGGCGGAACGCCTCGACGCCGATGTCATGCGCGTCGCCGACAACCAGCAGGCGCACACCCATACACGCCATGCCTCAGGCAAAGGCAAAACGCCCACCGAGTATTTCCTGCGTCCCAGCGGTCCGGACCTCGCCACTACCCCGCTGACGGCATCGGCCCTGCCGCTGCCAGCGCATTTGCCGGCCCAATTACCGGCCGGGCTGCAAGAAACCATACTGGAAATTGCGGCCCATTCCGAACTGGCACGTTACGACTGGCCCGGCCGCGGCGTCGCGCCGGCAGGCTATATCAAGGGCATGGCCCTGGCATTTGCCAAGGCGTACCACAACTGGCGAGAGAACGATGCCACTGCCTTGGCAATGGCGGCGGCCGCACATGGCAACGACGACAACGATGCGCTGGACTGGTATGCCGGGCAATTCGCGGCCTTGGGCATGCAGAATGACAAGGATGGCGCCGATACCCTGCGGCATCTGTATGTCCTCCTGACGGGCCTGGGCATGCGCGAAAGTTCAGGCCGCTATTGCGAAGGCCGCGACAAGGATGCCGACAATACGGCTGCGGACACGGCGGAGGCGGGACTGTTCCAATCCAGCTATAACCTGATCGGGCATTCTGCCATGATGCAGCAGCTATTCGCTTCGTATGCCGCTTCCACGGAACTGCTATCGGTCTTCCAGGAAGGCGTGCATTGCAAGCCCGGCGACCTGGAAAATCATGGTTCGGAAAAGAATGGCCTGGCATTCCAGCAACTATCCAAATCCTGCCCCGCCTTCGCCGTCGAACTGGCAGCCCTGGGTCTGCGGCTCAGGCGCCGCCTATGGGGGCCCATCAACGGCAAGACGGCGGAACTGCGCTTCGAGTGCGACTGGATGCTGCTGCAGGTACAGCATGCGGTGAAGCAAACCATGCAATAGAGGCAGGCAGCGGCAAACACGCGCGCATCGGATCAGGCATCGGCCAGCGCCGCGATCTCTTTCCGCATGTTGGCTATCGCCCGCTCGTTGTACTGGTCGGCGAAATACGCATCGCCAAACAGCTGGCCCGCCTGCGCCTTGGCGCTCAGGTGCTGCAGGGCCAGGCCCCGCTGCTGGTTGAAACGCACGGGGTCCACGTGCGCGTATTCTCTTCCGATGGCTTGCGTGTAAGCTTGATACACCTCTTCATCCTGCCCCAGGATGGCCAGGTCGGCGCTGAGCATGGCGTCCTTCAGCGCGTGGCTGATGCCGGGTCCCTGGAAATGATCCGTGGCGCGTATCAATTGCGCCACATCGAGGTTGTCGCCCGCATCAAGGCCGCTGGCCAGCCACAGCTGGGCGCTCGCCTCTTCGCTCGAATACAGGGCATCGTCGTCGTGGCTGTAGACGGCGTCGTGGAACCAGAACGCCTTCTTGACCAGCGCGCTGTCGCGCTTGGGCGCAAAGGTATTGTCGGCCCACACGCGGATCTCGGACAGGCCATGCACCAGGTGGTCGAGGTTGTGATAATGGCGGTCCGCGCCGCCATACGCCTGCGGCCCCGTCAGGTGGGCGAACCAGTGATCCGCCAGCGCGATGTCATCTTGCGAGGCGGTGGCGTAGTTCCACAGCGCTTCCCACTCCTTGCGCAGACAGTCAAGTATCCACGCCTGGTAGGCCGGGCCGGGGACGAATTTCTTCATGGTCCAGTTCCAGCCCACAGGGCCTTCCAGCGCCTTGACGAAGCTCGAGCTGACGGAACCGAGGTCGCGCGGCGGCATCACGAAGATGGTCTTGGCGCCCGCAAGCACGTCCACATTCGTTTGCTGGATCAGGTTTTCATAGTCGAAATCGGCCGTCGTGCGGATGCCGCGGATCAGGTAGTCGCAGCCATGCTTTTTCGCCGCGCGCGCCGTGTAATCGCCCTTGACGATGACCACCTGCACATTGTCCCAGCCGCACTCGCGCGCGCTCTGTTCGATGATGCGCTTGCGGTCTTCGGCGGGGAATTGAGGGCGCTTGGCGGGGTTTTGCGACAGGAACACGATCACCTCGTCGGCGAGCGAACGCGCTTCGCCGATCACCCACATGTGGCCGTTGGTGATGGGGTCGAGGGTCCCTGAAAAGCCGATCTTCTGCATGCTGCGCTCCGTTTGCTTGATTGCTTATTGCGCAGACAATATATGCCGGCGGCGCGCGCGTCAATGCAACATGCCAAAGATCATGATCAAAACGTTACTTTTTCACGGCTTGCGGGAACTCCACGCGCACGCACAGGCCGCCCAGGCGTTCGGATTTATCGAGCACCAGGCGCGCGCCGTGGCGCTCGGCGATGGCCTTGATGATGGCCAGCCCCAGGCCGCTGCCGTTGGCGTCCGTGCCGGGCACGCGGTAGAAGCGGCTGAAGACGCGCTCGCGCTCTTCGGGCGGGATGCCGGGGCCGCTGTCTTCCACCGATAACGTCACGCCGACGGGGCTGGCGCGCAGGTCGATGTCGACCGTGCCGCCCTGCGGCGTGTATTTGATGGCGTTGTCGACCAGGTTGCGCAGCATGATGTTGAGCGCATCGGCCTGGCCCGCCACCTTGGCCGCGTCCATGTGATGCAGGCCCAGGTCGATCTTGCGCGCCTGCGCGATGCCGGCCATGTCGCCCAGCGCGCGCTTGACGACGTCGTTCAAGTCCACCGCCTGCAGCTGGTCGCCGCTGGCGGCACTGGCTTCCTGGCGCGCCAGCACCAGCAACTGCTCGACCAGGCGCGTGGCCCGCTCGATGCCGGCGCTCACGCGGGAGATCGCCAGGCTGCGCTTTTCTTCCGACTCGGCCCGTTCCAGGCTCAATACCTGCAGCTTCAATGCCGCCAGCGGGGTGCGCAATTCATGCGCGGCGTCGGCAACAAAATGCTGCTGCGCGTCGAACGCCGTTTTCACGCGCCCGAAGAGCAGGTTCAATTCATGCACCAGCGGGCGCACCTCGTCGGGCAAACCCGCTTCCGAAACGGGCGACAGATCGTCCGCCTGGCGCGCCGCCACCTGCTTGCGCACGCGCGAGACGGGCGCCAGCGAACCGCTGACGACCCACCACACGACAAGCATCAATATCGGCGCCATCAGCGCGATGGGCCCGACCGTGCGCAACGCCAGGCTGCCGGCCATGCGCTTGCGCACGGCCATGTCCTGGGCGATCTGCACGGTCTGGGAACTGGTTTGCACGGAGAAGATGCGGTAGGTGGTGCCGTTGGCCTTCACGTTCGAAAAGCCCAGCACGGCGCGCTGCGGCAGTTCCGCGCGCGTGATCGAGCGGAAGACCTGTACGCCGTCCGGCGTCCACACCTGCACCACCATGTCGTTGTTGACGGGGTCGGCCGGCAAGGCTTGCGCATGGTTGGCCAACGGCGCGCCGGAGCGCAGCGACAGGGCCATCTGCTGCATGTGATAGTCGAAAATCTGGTCGGCGTCGTACAGGGCGCTGCGGTAGGCGATCGACGCCTGCGCCAGGGCCGCCATGATGATGGCCGCCAGCAAAAACCACAGCAGGCGGCCGCGCAGCGAATGCGTCACCGTGACCTTCATCCTCATGCCTTGGGCACCATGTAGCCGAGGCCGCGCACGTTCTGGATCAAGTCGCTGCCCAGCTTCTTGCGCAAGCCGTGGATATACACTTCCACGGCATTGCTGTTGACTTCATCCTTCCAGCTGTACAGTTTTTCTTCCAGCTGCGCGCGCGACAGCACGATGCCAGGACGCGCGATCAAGGCTTCCAGCACGGCCCATTCGCGCGCCGACAGGTTGACGGGATGCCCTTCGGCGATGACTTCGCGCGTCAGCGGATTGATGGACACGCCCTGGTGTTCGAAAACCGGTTCCGGCCGCCCCGAGGCGCGCCGCAGCAGGGCGCGGATGCGCGCCAGCAGTTCGTCGAGGTCGTACGGTTTCAAGACGTAATCGTCGGCGCCCGCGTCGAGGCCCGCGATGCGCTGCTCGATGGCGTCGCGCGCCGTGGCTACCAGCACGGGCGTGTCAAGCTTGCGCAAGCGCATCGAACGCAGCACGTCGAGGCCATCCTTGCGTGGCAAGCCCAGGTCCAGCAGCACCAGGTCATAGGTCTGCGTCTGCAGGGCCGTGTCGGCCATGTCGCCATCCTTGACCCAGTCCACCGCGTAATGCTCGGCGCGCAGCAAATCGAGCACCACTTCGCCGATCATCGTATCGTCTTCTACCAGCAATAAGCGCATGGCTTGCCTCTCTATCTTGTTATGCTTGCTTTCACCCCAAAAGATGAAAAGCTGGGGTCGGCCCCGACGGGGGAATGTGTCCCAATGTGACACATTCCGATCACGAAGTAACTGACCCCGGTACTCATTAATTAACCTAAACGCACGGGAATAAAAATCTTGTCGGGACCGCGCTGTATCAGCAAGGCGACCGACTTGGCGGATTTTTCCACCACGTCGCGCACCTGCTCGACCGTGTTGACGGGACGGCCATTGACCGACAATAGCACGTCGCCCGGCTGCACCCCGGCGTTGGCCGCAGCACCGCCAGCGTCTTCCACCAGCAGACCGGCACTGATGCCCGCCTCGCGTTTTTCATCCGATTGTAACGGACGCAGGGCCAGGCCCAGCTTTACCTTGCCGGCGGCGCTGTCGCTCTTCGCCACTTCGGCCACCTTGTCGGCCGCATTGCCCAGGGTTGCCGTCAGGCTCACGATCTTGCCGTCACGCCAGACATCCATGCTGATCTTGTCGCCTGGCAAGGACGTGCCCACCAGCGCCGGCAAGTCGGCCGAGCCGATAATGCGCTGGCCATTCACCTTGCGCACCACGTCGCCCGATTTCAGGCCCGCCTTGTCGGCCGGGCTGCCCCGCTCCACATTGGCGACCAGGGCGCCTTCCGGCGTGGCCAGCTTGAACGAGTCGGCAAAGCCCTGGTTGACTTCCTGCACCGTCACGCCCAGCTTGGCATGGCTGGCCTTGCCGGTGGCAACGATCTGGTCCTTGATGCGGCCCGCCAGGTCGATCGGGATGGCGAACGACAGGCCCTGGAAGCCGCCCGTCTGGCTGTAGATCTGCGAATTGATACCGACCACTTCGCCGCGCGTGTTGAACAGGGGGCCGCCCGAGTTGCCGGGGTTCACCGCCACGTCCGTCTGGATGAAGGGCACATTGCTGTCGTCCGGCAGGGAACGGCCCTTGGCGCTGACCACGCCGGCCGTCACCGTGCTGTCGAAGCCATAAGGAGAACCGATGGCCAGCACCCACTCGCCCACTTTCAGGTCGCTCGAATGGCCGAGCGGCACGACGGGCAGGTTGTTGGCGTCAATCTTCAGCACGGCGATATCCGTCTTCGGATCCGTGCCCAGCACCTTGGCGCGGAATTCGCGGCGGTCGTTGAGCTTGACGGTCACTTCGCGCGCATCGCGCACCACGTGGGCATTTGTCATGATGACGCCGTCCGGGCTGACGATGAAGCCGGAACCGAGGCCGTGCGTGGGCACGTCGCGGCCACCGCGCTGGCCGCCTTGCGGCCCCTGGAAGCGGCGGAAGAATTCGAAGAAGGGGTCGTTGCCGAAGTCGTCATTGCCGGCCTGGGCCGATGGGTCATAAGCCACCTTGGTGCTGCCCGTGACGCTGATATTGACGACGGCCGGGCTGTTGCGCGCGGCGATCTGGCTAAAGTCCGGCAAGGCCACCAGCGGCGCGCTGGCGGCGGGCGCCACGGCAGCGGCCACGGGGGCGGCGGGCGAGCCAGCGGCGGCATTCGCGCCTGCATTGTTTTGATGCACCACCATGGCGCCACCGGCGCCCAGCACACCGATCGCGGCCAGCGCGGCTACGGTGCGTTTGATTTTCAGGGATGCGGTATTCGTTTGCTGTTCCATGAATTGCTCCTCATTCAATGAGATTTTGATGTATGCAATAGTGGGCCACGAGTCTTAGGCGCTGCTTAACATTTTTCTATTTGGAAACAGGCGTTTGCGCCTTTAAGCATGGCTTAATCTGGCGTGTTGCGTGGCGGTCAATGGAAGCCCGAACGGCCTCCGGACGTGACACTGGCCGGATCAACCGGCCAGTATTTTACTGCATGGGGAGGCGATATTGCCTCCCGTTAATGCCAGCGCGTGGCGCCGGGATCAGATCAACTCAGCTCAAGCTGCCTGACGCTGTTCCAGCACACTGACGGTATCGCTACCGGCGCCGATCTCGATCTTGCGCGGTTTCAGCGCTTCCGGCACTTCACGCACCAGGTCGATGGTCAGCATGCCGTTTTCAAACGTGGCGCCCGTGACCTTCACATGGTTGGCCAACTGGAAACGCTGTTCGAAATCGCGGGCAGCGATGCCGCGGTGCAAGAACGTGCGCTCGACGCCATCTTTCTGCTTGCGGCCCGTGACATGCAGGGAATCGCGTTCGGTGATGATGTCGATCTCTTCACGCGAGAAACCGGCCAATGCCATCACGATGCGGTACTTGTCTTCCGACACCAGTTCGATGTTGTACGGTGGATAGCTCGGTTGCGCATCGGCGCGTTGTTCGTTGAGCAGTTGTGCCAGACGGTCAAAGCCAATGGCGGAACGGTACAGGGGAGCAAGGTCAAAAGTACGCATGATAAATATCCTTTTCAAATGAAGCGATAAGAGGGGCGGACCTCACGATGAGCATCCGCTTGTTACCGATATACGGCCTCTCCAGCTCCTTTCAAGGCCTTGAAATTGGCGAAAAGCGCCCCAGACGCCGCTCAATTTGTAAGAAATTTTTACATGGCCCATCCTTGGGGATTTTGCATGGCGCCCCCTATGCGGGGCCGGCTTTTGGTGTATGCTGGCGGAATGAATAATGACACCGACATCCAGCTCAGCGGCCCCTTCAAGGCCACCGACGGCTCCGGCCGTGCCCACGACATCAAGGCCATCCGCATCTTCGACGAAGGCTACGGCATCATCGACGTCTACGTCGATTTCGCCGCCCCGCTCGAAGCGGGCGCCTACAAGGACAAGACCCTGGTCGGCCACATCCTGGCCCGCCTGCGCAGCCTCGGCTACGTGGGTCCCGACTTCGGCCATGGCGACCTGGGCTTGCAAGACAAGAAACTGATCGTTCTGGAAGCGCCCGAGGAATTCTCGGCCTTTGCCGTGAGCAAGGGCTGGAAAGATCTTTCGGCCGAATTTGACGAAGACTGATCCGTTTTCTCCCCCACCTGCGCCGCGTCAGCTTCTGCTGTCGCGGCGTTTTTTATGGGCGACCACTTAGTTGCTTAGCTGACTTAGCTGATATAGCGCGCGCTCCACGCGGCGATGACGTTGGCGACGTAGGCCGCGTCATCGCGCCCCGTCAACAGATGGTCGGCGTCGTCGAGCGAAACGAAGCTTTTCGGGTGCTTGGCCGCAGTAAAGATATCCATCGCATTCGACAAGCTGACCGTCGTGTCGTTCGGCGCGTGCATCACCAGCAGGGCGCGGCGCAGGCCGGCGATGTGTTCCTTTAAACTGTGGCTGCCCGCGTCGTCGACGAATTGCTGGCGGATGCGGAAGGGCCGCCCTTCCAACTGCACCAGCGCCTCGCCTTCGGCTGCGATTTTTTCCAGGTGGTCGCTGAACATGCGCGTCACGTAGGCGGGCGTGCTCGGGGCGGCCAGGGTGGCGATGGCGGTGGCTTCCGGCACTTGCGCGGCAGCGGCCAGCACGGCAGCGCCGCCCAGGCTGTGGCCGATCAGCAATTGCGGCGCGGCGTGTCTGGCGCGCAAAAAATCGGCGGCGGCGACCAGGTCGTCCACGTTCGACGAAAAATTCGTGGCGGCGAACTCGCCCTCGCTGGCGCCCAGTCCCGTGAAGTCGAAGCGCAGCACGGCGATGCCGTGCTCCGTCAAGCCCTGCGCGATGCGCCGCGCGGCCAGCACGTCCTTGCCGCAGGTAAAGCAGTGGGCGAACAGCGCATAGGCGCGGATGGCGCCGTCGGGTGCATCGAGGCGCGCCGCCAGCACATGGCCGTGCGCGCCGGGAAAATCTTGCCGGGTGGATTTCATTGTCTCAGATCAAAGCTGCCGCGCAGGGCGGCCGATGGCGCATTGTAGCGCCGCCCGGCCGCCGCCTGCGTTAATCCCTCTTGGGAATATTGACGCCTTTGGCAACGGCTGGCCTGGCCAGGAATGCATCCAGCACGCGCTGCACATTCGGGAAGTTATTAAAACCGACGAGCTCGCCTGCGCCATAAAACCCCACCAGGCAGCGCACCCAGGGGAAGATGGCGATGTCGGCAATCGTGTACTGGCTACCCATGATCCAGTCGCGGCCCTGCAGGCGCTGCTCGAGTACGCCCAGCAAGCGCTTCGCTTCACCGATATAGCGCTCGAGCGGACGCTTGTCCTCGTACTCCTTGCCGGCGAATTTGTGGAAGAAGCCCACCTGGCCAAACATGGGGCCGATACCGCCCATCTGGAACATCAGCCACTGTAGCGTTTCATAGCGCAAGCCCGCGTCCTGGGGGATGAACTTGCCCGTCTTTTCGGCCAGGTACAGCAGGATGGCGCCCGACTCGAACAGGGCCAGCGGCTTGCCATCGGGACCGTTCGGGTCGAGGATGGCGGGAATCTTGTTGTTGGGATTGAGGGACAGGAACTCGGGCGATGTCTGGTCGTTTGTCTCGAAGCTGACCAGGTGCGGCTCGTACGCCAGGCCCAGCTCTTCCAGCAGGATGGAAACCTTGATGCCGTTCGGCGTCGGCAGCGAGTACAGCTGCAGGCGCTCGGGATGCAAAGCAGGCCATTTTTGGGTAATGGGGAAGTCGGAAAGCTGTGTCATGGATATCCTTTGTTTCAATGAAAGATGCGGCGCCGGGAAGCCAGTATAGCCAAGCACGGCAATTTCAGCAGGACAGCCCATTCAGCCAAACAAGCCATGCAAAAACCAGCGCGGCGCGGCGTCTTCTGCGCTGCCGGCGATGCGCTCAAGGTAGACCCAGTAATGGGCGTGGTCGAGGCCTTCGGCGATGAAATAATCACGCGCCTGCGACTGGCCCCACCAGCCCGCCTCGATGCGTTCGGCAACGGACACCATTTTCAAGGGCGAGCCATAAAACGGCCGGTGCTCGCGCATCAAGAGGGCGATGGGCTGGGCCAGCAGCCAGCCGGGACGGGGCATGCCGGCCAAGCCGGGCGGCAAGTCCGGCTGCGCGTTTTTTGTGCCGACCTTGGCCGGCAGCGGCAGCCACAGGTTGGCCGCTTCGGGACGGTAATCGGCGCGCGGCGCGGCCTGCAAGACATTGTCCGTGCCCAGGCGCGCCACCAGCAATTCCAGCAAGCGCTGGCGCTCCTGCGGCGTGCCGCCCGGCTCGGGGAACAGAGTGTCGCTGGGCGGCGCCATCGGCTGCACCTGCAGCGCTTCCAGGGTCAGGCCGATCACGGGCGCGTCCAGCGCCAGCTGCGCCAGGCGCTCCTTGAGCAGGCGCACCAGATGCTCGTCGCGCCACACGGCCTCGCCCAGCGCCAGGTCGATGACGGTGGGCGGGCGCGCCACCCTGCCCCGCTCGTGCGCCAGCAGCAGCTGAATGCGCTCGACGGCGAATTGCCGCGCGCACAGCCAGCCCGTCATTTGCTGCAGCAGGCGGCGCGCGCCGAACAGCAGCGCGTCGGCGTGCTCCACGCGGTCGAACAATTCCAGGCTGGCGCGAAACGTGGGCGGCGCTTCGAGCCACACGAACAATTCCGTGCTGTGGCCATGCGCATCGTCGAGCATATCGAGCAAGGCTGCGCCGCAACGGCGCTGCAAGCCGGGCCGCGGCAAGTGGCGCAGCTGCCCCAGGGTGCGGCAGCCGATGCCCTCTAACCAGTCGAGCCAGGGGCGCGCAGGCGGCAGCAAGGCGCACGGCAGGCCATCAAGGCGGCGCACGAGACTGGCCATGCCCAGCACGCGGCCCCGGCGCGTACCGGCGCGCGCCAGCAGCCAGGCGCCGCGCGCCGTGGGCGCGCACGACAGCTGGGCCGTGTAACCGAGCGCGCGCAAGCTGGCCGCGATGTGCCGGCACAGGGCGCGCACGCCGCCGAACAGGCGCAGGCTGGCGCCCGCATCGACGAGCAGGGTCGCTTCCTCGCCTTGGGCCACCAGCGGAGAATATTGCAGCAGCGCCAGCGCCACCGCTTGCAGGGCTTGCGCTTCCAGTTCAAGCGAGCGCTCGTGCAGGCGCGCCTGCGGCGCCAGCATCAACGCACCGGCACGGCGCATGCCCGGCTTGATGCCGGCCGCCAGCGCCAGCGGCGACACGGCCATCACTTGCTCCTGCTCCAGTACCACGCCCAGGTGGTCAGCCGACCAGCGCGGGCAAAATACTTCGAGCGGGAGCCGGGGCAGGCACAGGCCGATCCAGAGTCGCATGGCGTCGCAATAATGAAGGAGGTTGCAGGGGCAGGAACAGGGGCGCGTCGCGCTGCGGTCCCCGGCGCTTGATGAAGCCGATCTCGATGCCGCCGGCGGCCGGGCGCACGGACAGGCGCAGCGGCGCCGGCGACGCATCCTGCGCGCCGTGCAGCGGGCGCAGCATGCAGAACAAGGTATTACCGCTTTGCGCGGCCAGGTGCAGGCGGCGCAGGCTGTCGGCGCGCACGTGCGGCTGCCAGAACAGCAAGGCGCCGCACGTACCGCTGCGCAAGATGTTTTCCGCCGCCCACAAGGCATCCTTGCTGCCTGTGCTTTTGAGCCACAGCAGCTGCGACGGCGCCAGCCCCTGCGCGACCAGGGCCAGCGCCTGCGGCGGATGGGGTGGCTGCAGCAGCACGATGGGCAAGCCCTGCAGTTGCGCCAGCGCGGGCGCCAGCAAACGCAATTCGCCGCTGCCCGGCTGCTGCACCAGCAGGTCGATCAGGCTGCCGCTGGGCCAGCCGCCACCGGGCAGCTGCGCGGACAAGGCGGCAAAGCCCGTGTCCAGGCAGCGCGTGGCACCCTGTCCCAGCTGCGATGCACGCCATAAAGACGGGTGCAAGGCTTCCGGCGAGGCCATCAATTGAGAATGTTGCATCATTGAATAGAGAGGTTGATACTGTATGCATATACAGTACTATCCAGACCCGCTTTTGGCAAGGTTTATCTGAATGCCACCAGCGCCGGGGCCGCTCCGCCATGTCCGAAAAACCCCGTTTTTAGTATCGATTGCTGTACCATAAGCACTCTCCTTACCGCTCGGCAATGCACCGGGCGGCTTCCTCCGTCCATAAGGAAACGCATTTGACCACCATCCAAATCATCAGCGCCATCGTCTTCGGCCTCGCGCTCATCCACACCTTTGCCGCCAAGTCGTTTGAAACCTTGTCGCGGCGCCATCCCCGCCATGCGGGCCTGCTGCACTTGCTGGGCGAAGTGGAAGTCGTGTTCGGCTTCTGGGCCTTCATTTTGATTATCATCATGGCCTTTGTCTCGGGCAGCGATGCAGCCATCGAGTATGCCGAGTCGCGCCATTACACGGAGCCGCTGTTCGTCTTTGTCGTCATGGTCGTGGCCGCCTCTCGCCCCGTGCTCGACGCCGTGCAGCGCCTGCTGAAAAGCGTGGCGCGCGTGATGCCGCTGCGCACGGA
The DNA here is from genome assembly GCF_000988085.1 of Janthinobacterium sp. KBS0711. Taxonomy (NCBI): domain Bacteria; kingdom Pseudomonadati; phylum Pseudomonadota; class Betaproteobacteria; order Burkholderiales; family Oxalobacteraceae; genus Janthinobacterium; species Janthinobacterium sp. KBS0711. The sequence goes on from NZ_LBCO01000035.1 coordinate 377,430, forward strand.
ACTGGCCCTTGTCTGGCTGGGACTGGCGCTCGTTCCCCTGACGGGCTCATTGATCACGGAACCGGCCGCCATGACCCTGGCCGCGCTGATGCTGGCGCCGCAAATCTTCCGCCCGGGCATCCCTGAATGGCTGAAATACGGCGCGCTGGGCGTGCTTTTCGTCAACGTTTCCATCGGCGGCACCCTCACCTCGTACGCGGCGCCGCCCGTGCTGATGGTGGCCACCACGTGGAACTGGGACAGCGCCTTCATGGCCAGCCATTTCGGCTGGAAGGCCGCCATCGCCGTGCTGGTCAACGCCACGGGCGTGAGCATTTTGCTGCGCAAATACCTGCACAGCAACACCTCCGACATCAAGCCGAAGGCCGGCGAAGTGGAAGCGCCAAAAGTGCCGCTGGCCGTCAGCCTCGTGCACATGATCGTGCTGGCCGGCGTGGTCACCCTGGCGCACCATCCCGTGCTGTTCATCGGCCTGTTCCTGTTCTTCCTCGGTTTCGTGCAGGCGTATGAACGCTATCAAAGCCCGCTGATCCTGAAGGAAGGCTTGCTGGTGGGCTTCTTCCTCGGCGGCCTGGTGGTACTGGGCGGCATGCAGCAATGGTGGCTGCAACCCATCGTCTCGAGCCTGAAACCGCTGGCCCTGTTCTTCGGCGCCCTGGGCTTGACTGCCATTACCGACAATGCGGCCCTGACTTACCTCGGTTCGCTGATCGTCGGCATGACGGACGAAGCGAAATACATGCTGATGGCCGGCGCCGTGGCCGGCGGCGGCCTGACCGTCATCGCCAATGCGCCGAATCCGGCCGGCGTGGCCCTGTTGCGCCGCGGCTTCAAGGATGAATCGATCGGCGCCGTCGGCCTGCTGGCCGGCGCCCTGTTGCCGACAGCCGTGTCTGCCGTGGCCTTCCTGGCCCTGTAAGCCTACTCACGGGGCGGCTGCCGGCCGCCCCGCTACTCTTCAGTTTCCTTCATACACGAGGAAATGCAGCCGGTCATAGAACAGGCTGTAGGCATAGTCGAACGTGCCCACGCTGCGAAACCCTTTGTGCAGATACACTTGCAGCGCTTCGCTCTTTTCCCACACGGTCAGGGTGATGCGCGCGCAGCCCTTGCGGCTGGCCAGGTCACGGATTTCATGGAACATTTGCCTGAACAGGCCCTGGCCCCGGTATTTCTCGTCGATGGCCAGGCTACTGACGAAACAGTCGTCGGCACGCGCATGCGCGAGCACGAATGCGTCATACGCATCGTCGAGCGCCTTCATGTCGTCGCGGTAATATGAGACGGCGTCGCAGGCCTGGAACTCGTCCATCGTCGCGGCCGTGAAAAAGCCGATGAAACGCCCGTCCTCGTCATGCAGGCCGTGGATATGCGCCAGATACGGGTCGATGTTTTGCCGCCGCTGCAATTCGACGAATTGCAGATTGAGTTTATTTCCAAACGAGCAGTATTCGAGGTAGCTGGTAGCAAACAGCAGCTTCGCCATGCGGTTCTTCGTCTCGTCATCCAGCAGTTCGCCCGGCACCAGCGTGAGCGGCGCATGCGACAGCAAGTCCGCCTGCGCCTCGTCAGCGGATGGGGCGGCATCGCTGACGGCCGGCATGCGGCTGCCGTGGCGGCCCACGGTGGGACGCCAGAAATTGCCGGCGGCAATATGCTGCGAACGGTGGGCCAGCAGGTAGCGGCAAAAGACGCTATTCACGCGGTCGAGCTGCGGGTCGTCCGACAGCACCGAGTAATAGTGAAAATGGTCGATGTCGGCCCGCAGCTGGGCCGCATACGCCATGCGCGGCACTTCCTCGATATCGAACACATCGACGATGTCGGGCAGGCTCAAAGGATCGTCGAGCCGCCAGTCGATGTCGTCGAGCCTGGCGACGCAGCGCGCATACGCGCGCCGTTCCTCGTCGCTCAGGGGAATGTGCATGTCGGTAATGATATCGTCCAGCAAACGCATGCCGCGGATGCCGCCCACCACCGCTTCCCGCGCGCCGTCATACAGCACGCAATAACGCTGGTAGAACTCGGCATGGCTGAGCACGGTCACGCCCAGGTTCTTCTTCCATTCCGCATAGAACTGGCCAAACAGCTGCGCCTCGAATTGCGGGCAGGAACGGGGGATCTGCGCATCGATGCCTGCATAGGCAAGGTTCACATTGCGCTGGATCACGCGCAGCGCCGCATCGTTCTTCTTGGCGATCAGCATGCCCGTTTCATCGAGAAACAGATTCATCCAGCTGACGTGCCGGCGTTCTTCGCTGTCATCAGCGTTGCGCTGGAAATAATCGGGCACTTCCGGCTTCATCAGGAAAATCGTCGCCGGATTATGCGGGATCGTATCGACATCCATATACATGCCGCCGTATTCGCACATGATGAGGATGCGGAAATAATCGGACAAGGTGGCGAAGTAGCGCTGCGTATGCAGGGTATCGAGGATGCCGAAGCGGGCCGGCGCGAAATCGAGCGCCAGCGCGCGCAGCGAATTGATATGCAGGGTCGTGCCGCCGATGGCGTAGCGGCCTATCGTGTAGCGCCCGGCGCCGCCCGTGGGGCTGAAGCGCTCGTCATTGCGCAGCTGCTGCGCATCCCACACCCACAGGATGGAAACGTACGGCGCGCCGCCGTTATGCCGCACCTCTTCCAGGGCCGCGTCCCACTGCTGGATCGCTTCGGCCGCGATGGCCGGCAGCGGTCCGCCCATCCAGATGCGGTGCAGATAGCGCTCGTCGTCGCCGAGCGCGCGCGTGGGGATGCAGCTGAGCGAGGAACAGCTAGCCGCATTGAAATGGTTGAAGTTCAGGGCAACGAAGCTGCGCAGGGCCGCGATGCCCGCCTGATGCTCCGCGGCCAGTTGCTCCAGGTCGCTGTCGGCCGGACGGACATCGGCCAGCGTGATGTAATCGAGTTTCAGCCGGTTGATGCGGAACTCGTATTCCAGGTTGAAAATCTTTGCTTGATCGTGTTTCGAGGCCAGGTCATCTATTTTCATGGGCGCACCATTTTCCGCAGGAGAGTGTCAATAAACTTCGCAGGGGGTAAAACAAGGTCGAGAACAAGCGCATCGTTGCGCCATCAGTGCCGGGCCAGCCGCACCCCGCTTTCCTGGCGCCCCGCCATGCCCCGTGTAAACAGCAGCAGGCAGGCCGTGATGACCACGATGACGGGAATATTGAGCAGCGCATACGTTTCCAGCGCATAGCCGAAGCGCTGGCACAGCACGTTGTACAGCTGCAGCCAGGCGGACAGATAAATGCAGTACAGCAAGCTCATGGCGGCCGTCGTCAAGGTCATCGATTCCTTGCTGGCCGTGATCGCGCTGCGGATCAGGGCGCCGTTGAACAGGCCGAAGCCGATGGAATAGACAAACATGCAGGCGGCAAACACGTCGACGTGATGGCGGCCCGCGCCGGCGCCCAGCATGCCGGCGGCCGCGATCAGCCCGCCCAGGCGCAGCAGGGAGACGAGGGGGAAATCCTGGCGCAGGCGCTGGATGGCAATGCTGCTGAGAACAAAGCCAGACAAGATCACGCATTGCAGGGCGATATACGTGGCGTAGGGCGCGCCCATTTCCTGCAGCACGAAGATGGGCGAAAAACCGATCCAGGCCGTCAGGGGCACGGTGGCCAGCCCTGCCGTGAACATGCCGAACATGAAGCGCCCGTTGCTGAAAATGGCCGCATAGCTGCGCACGATGGCGGCCAGGTCCGGGCGCGTGACTGCTGGCGCCGTACGCGGCATGGTCTTGAACAGGCCCAGCAAGGACAGCAGCGCCAGCAGGCCCGAGAGGAAAAAGACGTAGCGCCAGTCCAGCCGGCTGATGATGGCGCTGCCGAGGATGGGGCCGGCCAGGGGCGCGAGGATGGTGGTGCTCGACAGGATGCTGCTCAGCTTGACGGCCGCCATGTCGTCGAACAGTTCATGGATCATGGCATAGCCGACAAAGATGAAACAGCAACCCATGCCCTGGATGAAACGCACGGCGAGAAATTGCTCGATTGAGGCGGTCAATGGCACGGCCAAGGTGGCCAGCAGGAACAAGGTATTGCCAGTCAACACCAGCTTGCGCTTGCCGATGGTGTCGGCCAGGGGCCCGAGGAAAATCTGCAGCGAGCTGCCGCCCAGCAGATACAGGCTCAGGGACAGGGGAACGAACTTTTTCTCCGCCTGGAACTCCTCGACGATGCCCAGCATCGCCGGCATGATCATGTCGTTCGACAGATAGATGTTCAGTTCAAAGACGAGGAAAAACGCAAAAAACCATAACAATTGCTTGGACTTGATGGACATGGCGCGTTCCGTAACGTGGGTGGCTGCCGTCAGTGCGTATCAGCCGTCGGGGCATGGGACGGCGGACACAGCTTCACACTGAAAACGTGTACCAATTGTATACCAGTTAGTATTTTTAGCGCCTATTTTTGTGATTTTTAAATACCGCAGCAATACCACTTGAGTGAAATCCATGGTACTGCGGTATTTAGAATTCAGGCTAAAAAGGGCGCGGCCAGCGTGCCGGCGCGCTGGCCATACCCTGCGGAAAAGGGAGGTACGATGCGTACCAGTGCCCCGCGCACCGTTGCGGCGCGCGGGTACTGCTTTAACGGCGGCGGTGGCTGGCGAAGAAATCGAGCAGCATCTTGCTGGCGTCGGGCTTGGCCTTGTCGTTGAATGGCAGGCTGGCGTCGCCGCCGCTCCATGCGTGCTCGAGGTGCTCGACCTGCGCCACGCGCAACAGCACATCCTTGCCCACCTGATAATCGTGCAGGGCATACGCATGGGCCGGATTGCGCCCGCCCGCCGCGCCGCCAGGCAGGCGCTGCGCCGTCACGACGGTATCGAACGGCAAGCGGTTGACGCGCACGCTCTGGCGTACCAGCTGCGTCTGGTTAATGGGCCGTACCACCTTGTCGGCCAGCCCTTGCAGCAGGATGGTGGGCAGGCGGGGAAACGCAGGCTGGCGCGCCAGCACTTCATCGATGGCCGCATCGGCGCGGGCGGCGGCGCCATGCTGCATCACGCCCAGCGCGCCGATCAGGTTATGCCCGGCGCCAAAGACGGGGCCTGAATGCAGGCCCAGCGCCGCGAACAGATGGGGGTGATTCAGGGCCACGATATGCGCCATGCCGGCGCCGGCGGAAATGCCGCAGATATAGATGCGCGCACGGTCGATCGCATAGCGGGCCGCCACCTGCTCGATGGCGCCGACGATCAGGCGCACGTCGCCGCCGCCCTCCTGCGTCAGCTTGTCGTACCACTTCCAGCAGCGGCGCGCATGCGAGCGCAGCGACTGCTGCGGATACAGCACGGCGTAGCCCTTGCGCTCGGCCAGGCGGTTCATGCGCGTGCCGTCGGCAAACTGTGTGGCGCTCTGCTCGCAGCCGTGCAGCATCACCAGCAGCGGCCGGCCCCGGCTGCGCATGGCGGCGCTCGGCGCCTTCTCGGGCAAGTACAAAAAATACGGCAGACGCCGGCCCGACAACTGTCCCAGTTCCGGCAACGGCGCATAGTGGGCGGCCAGCCACTTACCCGGCGGGGGCGCCGTTCGCTTGCGCACGCGCGGTGGCGACAGGGGCGTGGCAAAGGGCGCCAGCGAGGGCAAGGCGTCGCTGGCGGGCCTGGCGCGCGGCTTGGCGATTGTTTTGGCCTTGGTCTTGGCCACGGGCTTGCTGCGAGGTTTGGCCGTGGGCTTGGCTGGCACGGGTCCGAACAGCACCTTGGCCAGCTTGGTCGCCGTGCGCTGCTGCGCCTTACCGGCGCGCAGTAGCCCGCGCAGCCATTTGGTGGCGGGCTTTACCATGGCACGCGGCGCGCGTGTCGTTGTGGAGCGTACCGCAAGTTCATCCCACTGCATCGTTGCGTCATCAGCATGTGCGGCTCCTCCTTGGAACGCATAGAGTACCGCAATTGGCTGACAGCACCGTACGTTTGCACACGGATAAAAGTGCCGCTGGCACCATTGAGGCAGATCAAACGCGACATAGTGCGTATGCTTAATCTGGATGTTCGATCAGCACTTCACACGAGGAGAGAACACCATGAGCTATCTGGACCGCGATATCCTGGGCATGTACCGCAACCACGACGGCCCGGGGCCGGCCCTGATGGGGGCCGACACCCTGATCGGGGACGATGTCTACAATCACGACGACGAGGAGCTGGGCGACATCAAGGAAATCATGCTCGACATGCGCACGGGCCAGATCGCCTACGCCGTGCTGTCCTTCGGCGGCATCTTGGGCATGGGCGACAAGCTGTTTGCCGTGCCTTGGGAGCGCCTGACCTTGGACACCGTCAACAAGCGCTTCCTGCTGAACGTCGACAAAGACTTGCTGAAAAACGCTCCCGGCTTCGACAAGGACAACTGGCCCGACATGGGCAGCGAAGCCTGGAACCAGCAGATGGAAGCGTTCTATGGCAGCGGCACGCGCTACGGCAGCGGCGCCATGGCAGGCAGCCACATGCCATCGGGCAGCGACCTGCGCAGCGGCGCCAGCCTGCAATCGGGCAGCGAAGGCAGCCTGACCGGCACCTCCATGAGCGGCAGCCGCGCCGGCACGGGCAGCAGCCAGGGCGACCTGGGTGATCTGGGCTCGCGCTCCTCGCTCAGCGATGATGATGATCTCAATAGACGCACTTGAGAAACCGGGTGAAGGCAGGTCGGGTAGATCAGGTAGGTCGGGTAGGTCGGGTAGGTCGGATTAGCGGCGCAGCCGCGTAATCCGACACCACCAGCGGCACGGTTAACACCGCCAAACCGTAACCCGGCTGGCACCGCTAACCCTATCCACCGTCGCGCCAACGATATTGTCGGATTACGCGCGCCCTTCGGACGCGCTAATCCGACCTACCGCTACCGCTGCATAGATTCCCATACCTTTTGCAGGCGCTTGGCCGACACCGGCATCGGCGTGCGCAACTCCTGCGCAAACAGCGACACGCGCAGCTCTTCCAGCATCCAGCGGAAATCGACCAGCTTCGGGTCCGTGTTCTTGCCGGCCTGGCGGTCCTTGGCCTGGCGCAAGTACGGTGCGGCGGCCGATTGCCATTCGGCCATCAACTTGGTGTCGCGCGCGGGGTCGGCGCGCAGCTTTTCCAGGCGCACGTTGATCGCCTTCAGATAACGGGGGAAATGCGCCAGCTGCGTGTACTCGTTTTCCGTCAGGAAGCGTTTATGCACGAGACCTTGCAGCTGAGACTGGATATCGGTGGCCGCCGCTGCGGGGATATTCTGCAGACGCTTGGGCAAGCCGTGGAATTCCGTCAGCACTTGCGACAGCAAACGGGCGATTTCATTAACCAATAACACCAGGCGCGACTTGCCCTCGGCCTGGCGCTTGGCAAACGAGGCGGCGTCCAGCGGCAGCGGATCTTGCAGGCAGGCGATGTCGAGCGCCTTGTTGATAATCTGCTCGCGCAACTCTTCCTGCGAACCGAGGGCCATGAATTGCATACCCATCTGCTGCAAACCGGGAATGCTTTTCTCGACGTACTTGATCTGCTCCTTCATTTGCAGCGCGAACAGGCGGCGCAAACCGATCTTGTGCGTGCGGGCGGCCACGGTCGGATCATCGAACACTTCCAGGTCGCAATGCGTGCCCTTGTCGACCAGTGCAGGGAAGCCGATCAGGGTCAGCTTGCCCTGCACGATTTCCAGCAACTCCGGCAATTCGCCGAAGGTCCAGCCCGTCAAGCCCATGTGCTGCGAGACGGTGGCGTTGCTTGACGCCGGCGCGGCCGCAGCGGCTGCACCCTTAACTGGCGCGCCGCCCTTGCCTGCCGCCGCGTTGGCGGCTACACCCTGCGCTTGCGCCTGCAGACGCGACGCCACTTGCGCGCCCGCCACCTTGGCACCGGGCGTGCCCGTACCGGAGACGCCCGAGACTTCGGCCAGTTTCTGGAAACTCTGGCGCGCCTGGCCGCCGAATTCCGCCTGCAAGGTGGCCAGGTTGCGGCCCATGTCCAGCTGGCGGCCATGCTCGTCGATCACCTTGAAATTCATGAAGTGATGGGCAGGCAGGGTTTCCGGCTTGAAGTCCGTCGTCAGCACATTGATCGTGATCTGCGTGCGGATGTCGAGAATGATGGCGTCGATCAGGTCGCCGCGGCCAAACACGCCCGCTGCATGCACGCGCTCGCAGAATTTCGCCGCATAGTCGGGCAGCGGCACGCAGTGGCGGCGCAGCTTTTGCGGCAGGGATTTGAGCAGCAGATGCACTTTTTCCTTCAGCATGCCCGGCACCAGCCATTCGCAACGCTCGCGCGGCAACTGGTTCAAGGCATACAGCGGCACGCTCAAGGTCACGCCATCGCGCACGCTGCCCGGCTCGAAGTGGTACGTGAGGCCCATTTCCAGCCCCGTCACGGACATGGTTTTCGGGAACAGGTCCGTCGTCACGCCGGCCGCCTCGTGGCGCATCAGCTCTTCGCGGTTCAAATACAGCAGCTTCGGGTTGTCGCGCGTGGCTTCCTTGTGCCACTTCTCGAAACCGGCGCCATTGCACACGTCGGCCGGCAGCAGCTTGTCGTAGAAGGCGGCGATCAGTTCATCGTCGACCAGCACATCCAGGCGGCGCGACTTGTGCTCGAGGTTTTCGATGTCCTTGATCAGTTTATGGTTGTACGCAAAGAACGGTGCGCGCGTGTCGAAGTCGCCGCCGACGAGCGCGTCGCGAATGAAGATTTCGCGCGCTTCCGGCAAGTTGAAGTTGCCGTAATTGATGCGGCGCTGGCTGTACACCACCAGGCCATATAAGGTCGCCCGTTCGGACGCCGTCACTTGCGCCGAACGTTTTTCCCAGCGCGGCTCACCCCATGATTTTTTCAGCAGATGTTCGCCGACTTTTTCCAGCCACTCGGGCTGGATCTGCGCCACGCAGCGCGCGTACAGGCGCGTCGTGTCGACCAGTTCGGCCGCCATGATCCACTTGCCCGGCTTTTTCAGCAGCGAGGAACCGGGCCAGATATGGAACTTGATGCCGCGCGCGCCCAGATACCCGGCGCCCGGTTCGTCCTCGCCCTTGAAGCCGATATTGCCCAGCAAACCTGTCAGCAAGGCCATGTGCAGGTTGTCGTAGGTGGCGGGCGCTTCGTTCAGGCGCCAGCCTTGCTCCTTGACGATGGTCAGCAACTGCGAATGCACGTCGCGCCATTCGCGCAAGCGCATCTGCGACAGGAAATTCGTGCGGCAATTGTCTTGCAGCTGGCGGTTGGTTTTCTTGTGCTCGATGGCGGACTCGAACCAGCGCCAGATTTTCAGATAGCTCAAGAATTCCGATTTTTCATCGGCAAACTTCTTGTGCGCCTCGTCGGCCGCCTGCTGGTGTTCCATCGGGCGGTCGCGCGGGTCTTGCACGGACAGGGCCGAGGCGACGATCAGCACTTCGCTCAAGCACGCGTTATCGAGCGCGGCGAGTATCATGCGGCCCACGCGCGGGTCCAGCGGCAGCTTGGCCAGCTTGTTACCCAGCGGCGTGAGTTTATTGACTTCATCGACGGCGCCCAGTTCCTGCAGCAACTGATAACCGTCGGCGATCGCGCGCGCCAGCGGCGGCTCGATGAAGGGGAAGGTTTCCACGTCCGTCAGGTGCAGGGATTTCATGCGCAGGATGACGGCCGCCAGCGAGGAGCGCAGGATTTCCGGCTCCGTGAATTTCGGGCGCAGCAAATAATCCTGCTCTTCGTACAGGCGGATGCAGACGCCATCGGCCACGCGGCCGCAACGCCCGGCGCGCTGGTTCGCGGCCGACTGGGCGATCGGCTCGACCTGCAATTGCTCCACTTTATTGCGGTAGCTGTAGCGTTTCACGCGCGCCAGACCCGCGTCGACCACGTAGCGGATGCCGGGCACGGTCAGCGACGTTTCCGCCACGTTGGTGGCCAGCACGATGCGGCGCGCATTGCTGGTTTTAAACACGCGCTCCTGCTCCTCGGCCGACAGGCGGGCGAACAGGGGCAGGATTTCCACATGCGGCGGGTGGTGCTTGCGCAGCGCTTCGGCGCAATCGCGGATTTCGCGCTCGCCCGGCAAGAACACCAGCACATCGCCCGAACCGATGCGGCACAGTTCTTCCACGCCATCGACGACGGCATCCATCAGGTCGCGCTTTTCGCGCGCAGCTACACGTACATTCGCCGTCCGCTGGCCAGGTTTGTCGGGGTTGGCGGCACCGGGCATGGCCACCTGTTCGCGTTCCACGGGACGGTAGCGCACTTCCACCTGGTACAAACGGCCCGACACTTCGATCACGGGGGCCGGCTTTTCCGGCGTGCCGAAATGGCGCGAGAAGCGTTCCGCATCGATGGTGGCCGACGTGATGATGATTTTCAGATCGGGCCGGCGCGGCAGCAATTGCTTCAGATAGCCGAGCAGGAAATCGATGTTCAGGCTGCGTTCGTGCGCTTCATCGATGATGATGGTGTCGTAGTTTTTCAACAACGGGTCGGTCTGCGTCTCGGCCAGCAAGATACCATCCGTCATCAGCTTGACGGACGCGCCACGGCTCAGGGTGTCGGTAAAGCGCACCTTGAAACCCACCGTTTCGCCCAAGGGCGTGCCCAGCTCCTGCGCAATGCGCTTGGCCGTCGACGAGGCGGCGATGCGGCGCGGCTGCGTGTGGCCGATCATGCCCTTCTGTCCCCGTCCCAGTTCCAGGCAAATCTTCGGCAATTGGGTCGTCTTGCCGGAACCCGTCTCGCCCGAGACGATGATGACCTGGTTTTCCATCAAGGCCTTGGCGATTTCCGCGCGCCGGCCCGAGACGGGCAAGTCTTCCGGATACGTGATCGGTGGCAGCGGATTGCGGAAAGCCTTTTCCGCTTCGCGCGCGGCGCGGGCTGCGTCACGGCTCTCGCGCTCTTCGCGGCTAGCCTGGTCATTGCGCGGCTGCTGCCCCTCGCGCGGCGGGCGCGGCGCGCGCTGCTGCTGTTGCTGTTTCTGTTGTTCCGCGCGCGGCGGCTGCTGCCTTTGCTGGCTCACGGGCGGGCGCTGGCGGCCCTGCGCTGGCGTGGCGGCAGGCGCGGAAACATCCCCGCTGGCGGGCACATTTGCAACGTTGGAAGGAGGGGAAGACTTATTGCTGGCTGAAGACATTGTTTTTTTACAGGTATTTTAAGCGCGCACATCGCGCAGCGAATTATAATGCGCTTAATGGAAAACCCTACCCAATTCGTCCAATGGCTGCGCTCCGTCGCGCCCTACATCCACGCCTTTCGCGGCAAGACCTTCGTGGTCGCCTTCCCCGGTGAACTCGTCAGCGCCGGGGCGCTGCAGGTGCTGGCCCATGATTTGTCCCTGCTGCATGCGCTGGACATCAATGTCACCGTCGTCTACGGCTCGCGACCGCAGGTGGCGGAACAGCTGGCCTTGCGTAACGTCGAAGGCCGCTTCCACAATGGCGTGCGCATCACGGACATCGCCGCGCTGGAATGCGCGAAGGAAGCCGCCGGCGAGCTGCGCCTCGATATCGAGGCCGCGTTCAGCCAAGGCTTGCCGAACACGCCCATGTCGCATGCGGCCATCCGTATCATTTCCGGCAACTTCATCACGGCGCGCCCGCTGGGCGTGATCGATGGCGTGGACCTGGAACTGACGGGCATCACGCGCAAGGTCGACGCCGAAACCATCCACTCCATCCTCGGTTCGGACGGCCTGGTGCTGCTCTCGCCGCTGGGCTTCTCGCCTACCGGTGAAGCGTTCAACCTCACCATGGAAGACGTGGCTTGCAGCGCCGCCATCGCCCTGCACGCGGACAAGCTGATTTTCATTACCGAAACGCCGATGATGGAAGACGCGACGGGCGTGGAAATCCGCGAACTGTCGTCGCACCAGGCCGAAGCCGTTCTGATGGCCGGCTTCCTGCCCGACGCCACGGCGTTTTACCTGAAACATTGCGTCAAGGCTTGCCACAACGGCGTCGAGCGCTCACACATCGTGCCGTTCTCGATGGATGGTTCGGCCCTGCTGGAATTGTTTACCCATGATGGCGTGGGCACCATGATCAGCCATGAAAACCTGGAAAGCCTGCGCCAGGCCACCATCGAAGACGTGGGCGGCATCATCAAACTGATCGAACCGCTGGAAGCGGACGGCACGTTAGTCAAGCGGGGCCGCGAGCTGATCGAGCGCGAAATCGATTATTTCTCCGTCATCGAGCATGATGGCGTGATCTTCGGCTGCGCCGCCCTGTACCCGTTCCCCGCGCAAAAGATGGCGGAAATGGCATGCCTGACCGTCAACCCGGAAGTGCAAGCCCAGGGCGACGGCGAACGGATCCTGAAGCACATGGAAAACCGCGCGCGCGCCGCCGGCCTGAACAAACTGTTCGTGCTGACCACGCGCACCTCGCACTGGTTCAAGAAACGCGGTTTCGTGCCGGCCACCGTCGACGATTTGCCGAAGGACCGCCAGCACATGTATAACTGGCAACGTAAATCGCAAGTATTGATCAAGACCCTGTAAAACTGAAAAAGCCCGGCATGCCGGGCTTTTTTACGTTGGAACCGTTACTTGATATTCAGCGGCGCAAACGATTTGACCAGGTCGTCGAGCGCCTTCAATTGCGCCAGGAATGGTTCCAGCTGGTCCAGCGGCAAGGCGCTGGGGCCGTCGCAGCGGGCGTTGTCGGGATCAGGATGGGCTTCCAGGAACAGGCCGGCGATGCCGACGGCCAGGCCGGCGCGGGCCAGGTCGGCCACTTGCTGGCGGCGGCCGCCCGAAGCGGCGCCACCGGGGTCGCGCTGCTGCAGCGCATGCGTGACGTCGAAGATGATGGGCAGGTCATCGCACGTCTTCTTCATGACGCCAAAGCCCAGCATGTCGACCACCAGGTTGTCGTAGCCGAGGCAGGTGCCACGGTCGCACAGGATCAATTGATCGTTGCCCGCTTCCTTGAATTTCTCGACGATATTGGCCATCTGGCCAGGGCTCAAAAATTGCGGCTTCTTGATGTTGATGACTTTGCCCGTTTTCGCCAGGGCCACGACGAGGTCCGTCTGGCGCGCGAGGAAAGCAGGCAATTGCAGCACGTCGACCACTTCGGCCACCTGCTGCGCCTGCCATGGCTCATGCACGTCGGTAATCACGGGCACGCCGAACGCCGCCTTGACGTCCTGGAAGATGCGCATGCCTTCTTCCAGGCCCGGGCCGCGATAGGAATGGATCGACGAGCGGTTGGCCTTGTCAAAGCTGGCCTTGAACACATAAGGAATGCCCAGTTTTTGCGTCACGCGCACATATTCTTCGCAGGCGCGCATGGCGAGATCGCGCGATTCGAGCACGTTGATGCCGCCAAACAGCGCGAAGCTGCCGGTATTGCTGACGTCGATGCCATGGACTTTCACTGAGGTCATAGGGATTCCATATTGGTTAATTGTTACTACTTGCTTGGAAGAGGCGCTGCCAGCGGCTGGCGCGATAAGGCATCTTACTAGCTGGGGCGGCGCAGATCAAATTTGATCCAGCGCAAGGGCGTGGCAAACGGCGTGTCGCCAGGCCGCGACGGCCCCGCGAGGGCAGGCGCAAAGTGCCTTATAATCACGCTTTATCTCTACACTGATTCAGGAGCACAGATGGCCCGCACGATCCACTGCATCAAACTCAACAAGGAAGCCGAAGGACTGGATTTCCCGCCGTACCCGGGCGAACTGGGCAAGAAGATTTACGAATCCGTGTCGAAGGAAGCATGGGCTGCCTGGCTCAAGCACCAGACCATGCTGGTCAATGAAAACCGGCTGAACCTGGCCGACGCGCGCGCCCGCAAATACCTGGCCACGCAGATGGAAAAGCATTTCTTCGGCGACGGCGCCGATGCGGCCATGGGTTACGTGCCCCCTACCGAGTAAGTTTCAAGCATGCCCGTGACCACGTCACGGGCAGTTTCACCTGCGTTTCACGCCCTCCGCCGCCGTTTCGCGGCCATCCCTCCCCGTTTCGTCGCACACCGCTCGCCGCCCACGCCGCCGGCTGGCACAGTACGTCCATCGACAACCTCATTCCAAGGCGGACACCATGTTGCAGCAAATCTTCAGCCACACTCCCCTCTACGTCTGGGCCATCCTGGGCTTTCTGGTGTACCGGGGCGTACTGGCCAGCCAGGCGCGCGAAGTGACCTTGCGCAAGCTGTGCATCATTCCTCTGGTGATGCTGGCCCTGTCGCTGAGCGGCGTGCGTGGCAGTTTCGGCGTCGATGGCGTGGCGCCGTTCGCCTGGACCATCGGCGCCCTGGCCGGTGCGGCGCTGGCGTGGACGCTGACCGATGCGCGCAAGATCGTCGCCATTCCCGGGCGGGCCAGCGTGCAGCGTCCCGGCAGCTGGGTGCCGCTGATCCTGATGATGAGTATTTTCTGCATGAAATATGCGGTGGCCGTGACCCTGGCCATCGCCCCGGCCTACGCCCATGCGCCCGGCTTCATCGTGCCTGTCTGCCTCGCCTATGGCTGCTTCAGCGGCATCTTCCTCGGCGGCTTGCTGCGCACCATGGCCGTGTACCGGGCTGTGCAAAGTGAAGGATGGGGTCAGACCCGGCGGGGGAATGCGCCCCAGTGAGGCGCATTCCGATCACGCAGTGACTGACCCCGGATTTCTGCTGCGTATCAGTATGCCAAAGTACGCACGCCTTCCGGCATGCCCAGCAGGCAGACATTGGCGCCGCGCACGGCGAACAGGCCGACGGCGATGACGCCGACAATCTGGTTGATCTGCTGTTCCAGCGCCACCGGGTCGGCAATTTTCAAGCCCAGCACGTCGATGATCTCGCCGCCATTGTCCGTAATGAACGCTTGATCGCTGCCGGCCTTCAGGCGCAAGCGGGGCGTGCCGCCCAGCGCGGCCAGCTGGCGCGAGACGGCGGCGCGCGCCATCGGCACCACTTCCACCGGCAGCGGGAAGGCGCCCAGGGTATCGACGAGCTTGGAGCCGTCGGCGATGCAGACGAACTGCTTCGCGACGGAGGCGACGATCTTTTCACGCGTCAATGCCGCGCCGCCGCCCTTGATCATGGCGCCGCTGGCCGTGATTTCATCGGCGCCGTCGATGTAGACGGCGATCGACTCGACGTCATTCAAGTCGAAGACGGGAATGCCATGGCCGGCCAGGCGCGCGGCCGTCGCTTCGGACGACGCGACCGTGCCCTTGATGGTGTCCTTGATCTTGGCCAGTTCATCGATGAAAAAGTTGGCGGTGGAACCGGTGCCGACACCGATGATTTCACCGGTCACCACATAGTCTATGGCGGCGCGGGCTACGGCTTGCTTCAATTCGTCTTGGGTCATGGCAAAAAAAGGCTAAAGTGGGGAATACCGCTATTTTAACGGATTGCCAGCCTGGCCAGCCTGCCATGATGACGGGCCATGCGACGGGATACAACAGCCAAGCGGGAAACCTTTGCCCCAGGGCAATTCCCCAGCCAATTACTCTCTATGCCCCCTAAAATATGCGAAAATGGCACGATAGCCCGATATGACGTCCCAGGAATAGCACATGAATCACAGTAAACAGGTACTTGTTGTCGATGACAGCCGGGTTTCACGTTTGATGTCGCATCAATTCATCCTCAGCAAACATGCCGACTGGCAAGTGATTGAGGCGGCGACGGGTGAAGAAGCCCTGGAAAAAGTCAAGACCGTCAGCCCGGTGCTGATATTACTGGATGTCAACATGCCCGGCATGGGCGGCGTGGCGGCGGCGGAACAATTGCGCGCGCTGTGCCCGCAAACGCACATCGTTCTCGTCACGGCGAATGTGCAAAACGCCATCCGCAACCGCGCCAGCGAACTCGGCGTCGGCTTCATGGAAAAACCGATCACGGAAACCCGCATCCACCAGCTGATCGCGTCACTGGGACTGTGAGCATGGTCAATCTCTCCGAACTCGAAAACGATGCCCTCGTGGAGATATTCAACATCGGGGTGGGCCATGCGGCCGCTGCGATGAGCGAGATCGTCAATGAAGAAGTCACCATGTCGGTGCCGTCGATCACCTTCCTGAACCGTGCCGACGCGGCTGCCCTGCTCGGCAGCAAGAAAGATGGCGAACGCATCTGCGGCGTCAGCCAGCATTACGATGGCGCCTTCGCCACCGAAGCCATCTTGATGTTCCCCGAAGACAAGAGCCTGGAAATCGTGCGCCTGATGGTGGGCGACGCCATGCCGCTGCAGGAACTGACGGAGATGGAACAGGAGGCGATGAGCGAAATCGGCAACATCATCCTCAATTCCTGTGTCGGGACCCTGGCCAACCTGTTCGACAGCGAACTGCATGGCTCGCTGCCCCTGTACCACGTGGGCACCAGCGCGGAAATCCTCTCCTCGTTCGGCGGCGATGATGACGACGCCGTCGTGCTGATGCTGCATATCGACTTCGTGCTGTCCAAGCACCAGATCCACGGTTATGTGGCATTCGTGCTCGACCTGTCCGCCTTGCACGACCTGAAGCAGCAGGTCAGCCGCTATCTGGCCAAGGTCCTGGGACAGGCGTGACGATCATGCCGGATGCATTGCACCGACTCGCCCTGCTCGAGAGCATACTCGGTGCCGTCAACCTGGGCGCCATCGTGCTCGACGAGCAGCACCGCATCGTGCTGTGGAACCACTGGATGGCGCGCCACTCGGCATGCCGGACCGATGCCGTGCTGGGCCAGGATTTCTTCGCCGTCTATCCGGAACTGCGCCACAAGCGCATAGCTTCGGCCATCACCCAGGCCCTGCGCGACAATTTCCAGTCGCTGCTGTCGCAAACCCTGCACAAGGCGCCGTTTCCCCTGTACACGCATGGCGCGGCCGAAGGCCGGGAGCGCATGCAGCAGGCGATCGCCGTCACGCCGATCAATTTGCCCGCTTCGCCGCGCCACTGCCTGATCCAGATCAATGATGTCACCATCGCCGTGGGCCGCGAAAAGCTGCTGCGCGAACAGACCATGGTGTTGCGTTCGCAAACCTTTGCCGACGGCTTGACGGGCATCGCCAACCGCCGCCACTTCGACGTGGCGATCGAGAAGGAAATGCGGCGCGCCATGCGCACGGGCAGCCCCCTGTCGCTGCTGATGATCGACATCGACCATTTCAAGGATTACAACGACCATTACGGCCACCAGCAAGGCGATGATTGCCTGATAAGAGTGGCGGCCGAACTGGCCGCCATGCTGCAGCGCCCCACCGACTTGCTGGCGCGCTATGGCGGCGAGGAATTTGCCGCCATCCTGCCCGACACGGACGCGGCGCAGGCGCTGCGCATGGCCGAGGCGATCCGCGAGCATGCGGCCGGGCTGCGCATTCCGCACGCCAAGACGGGCAACGACGTCAAGCACATCACGGTCAGCATCGGCATCGCCACCCCGCATCCGCAGCAGCAGCCGACCATCTCCGCCCTGATCGGCGCCGCCGACCGCGCCCTGTACCTGGCCAAGCGCGCCGGGCGCAACCGCGTGATGGCGCAGCCGCTGTAAAAAAAGCAACGCCGGACAAAGGATTCCTGTAGACATCTTTACGGCGGGTGCGTAGACTCGTCATTGATTGCAGCAACAATAACAAGAATTTATCTGTGGTATCTATCCCTGCGCATGGCCGCCCCATGCGGGACATGGCCAGGAGCGCTTGTGAATCTCGATCCTCCCCTCAGATCCGGCTTGCCGGGTGCCGGCATGGATACGACCATGGTCAACGGCATGCGCCTGCTGCTGTCGAGCGCCACCTTGCTGACCCTGTTCGTCGATCCCGAAAGCGCCGGCAAGCTCACCAAGATCACCTGGCTGATCTTTTCCGCCTACACCATGCACAGCCTGCTGCTCTACGTGCTGGCCGTGATGGGCCTCAGCCTGCCCCAGGACATCTTGCTGTACTGGCTGGACGTGGCCTGGTATGCGCTGATCGTGTTTTCCACTAGCAGCCACAATAATTTATTCTTCCTGTTTTTTTTCTTTGCCATCCTGACTTCGTCGTTCCAGCGCGGCTTCGAGGAAGGCGCGCGCGTCACCCTGGCCTCGGCCGGCCTGTTCGCCGCCACGGCCCTGTTCGGCGAAACGGATGCGGAACTGTCGCGCCTGCTGTTGCGCACCACCTTCCTGCTGGCGCTCGGCTACATGATCGCCTACTGGGGCGGTTCGGCCATCACGCAGCGCAGCCACCTGGCGCTGCTGCGCGATGTCAGCCAGCTGTCCAATCCGCGCTTCGGCGTCGACCAGACCATTACCTCGGTGCTGGAAAAAACCCGCAGTTATTTCAACGGCCGCAGTTGCCTGCTGATCATGCAGGACAAGGGCACGCGCGTCTGGTCGCTGCGCAGCGTGCTGCAAACGGCAACGGGCGTCGTGCATACCAGCTCGCTCCTCAGCGACGACGCGGCCAGTCCCCTGCTCGCTTTCCCGCACGATAAAATCGCCCTGTACAACCAGCCCGTCGGCCCCTGGCTGCCGTGGATAGGCGGCGCGCGCATGCTCGAGCCCGACAGCGGACACTGGCTGCGGCATGACGACGCGGCGGGCGCCCGCCTGGCCGAGCTGCTCGAAGCGCACGCCTTCATCAGCGCGCCGCTGCCCTTGCGCAATGGCAAAGGGCGCATCTTTATCGTCTCCGCCACCAGCATGAGCAAGACGGATGCCCTGTTCCTCAGCCATATCGGCGCGCAGGCGTTTCCCGTCATTGAAAACATCAACCTGCTCGACCGCCTGGCGTCGCAGGCGGCCTCGCGCGAGCGCGAAAAGATCGCGCGCGACCTGCATGACACGGCCGTGCAGCCGTATATCGGCTTGCGCCACGGCCTGGCCGCCCTGCGCAACGAAGCCACGCCGGGCAACCCGCTGCTGCCGGAACTGGAAAAGCTGATCATCATGTCGGGCCAGGTGATCGCCGACCTGCGCAGCTACGCGCGCACGTTCAAGAACGGGCAGGTGCAAAGCGAGCCGGAACTGCTGGTCGCGCTGCGCCGCCAGGCCACGCAGATCCGCGAATTCTATGGCATCGACATCGCCCTGCAGATCGAAGGCGACCTGCACATCAACGACCGCCTGGCGGCCGAGGTGTTCCAGATCGTCAACGAGGGCATGAGCAATATCCGCAAGCATACGTCGGCGCGCCACGGCGCCGTCAAGCTGACCTGCGTGCAGGGCGCCCTGCACATCAGCATCGACAACGAATGCGCCGCCGCGCACGTCCCCGATTTCCTGCCCGACTCGCTGGCCGAGCGTGCCGCCGCCCTCGGCGGCACGGCCCGCGTCACGCATGGCATGCTGGGCAACACCTCCGTGCAGATCGAGATCCCGATATGAATGACTTACGCCACATGCCGCCGGCCAGCCATGTCATCAGCGTCATGCTGGTGGATGACCACAAGACCATGCTGTGGGGCCTGGAGCGGCTGATCGGCGGCGAGCACTCGGGCATGCGCGTGGTCGCCACGGCGTCCGACAGCAGCGAGGCGCTGGAACAGGCGAAGGCGTTGCAGCCGGATGTGATCGTGCTGGACCTGGACCTGGGCGGCATCAGTTCGCTGGCCATCCTGCCCGCGCTGGCGCAGTGCGGCGGCACGCGCGTGCTGGTGCTGACGGCCAGCCACGACCAGGCCGTCCTGGACCAGACGGTACTCAAGGGCGCGCGCGGCATCGTCAGCAAGGATGCGCCGGCGGAGATGGTCCTGAAGGCCATCGAAAAGGTGTACCAGGGCGAGCTGTGGCTGGAACACGCGATGCTGGGACGCATGCTGACGCAGCTGACCCAGCCCGGCGGCGGCTCGGCGCAAGCGATCGCCGTCGCCAGCCTGACCCTCAAGGAACGAAAGATCATCGCCGCGCTGGTACACGGCAGCGGCACGCCGGCCAAGCTGCTGGCGGACCAGCTGTTCATCTCCGAGCACACCTTGCGCAATCACCTGACGTCGATCTACCGCAAGCTGGGCGTGTACAACCGCCTGGAACTGTACGCCTACGCCACCAAGCACCAGCTGGGCCAGTTGCCGCCCGGCGCCTGAGTCCGCCGTCCCCCGCGCGGCCACGGCCGCGCACACTCTTCCCGCCTCCCCTGCGCCGGCCTTCGAAACGGCCTGCGCCCCTGCGCCCGCCTGCGCGCCAGACTCGACCATGACAATTGTCACGAAAAAAACAAGCAGTTCCTCCTTGCAATAAAAGGATGTTCTTCTGATGTAGATCAAGGTGCCAACTTCTATAGTGGATTTACCGGAGTGCAAATCACCGCACGGCCCACCACGACACGGAGCACAGCATGCGCCTTGACAAGTTTCTTCCGACCGCCCTGATCACCTATTTGCAGGGCAAGGAAAAGGCTGCGTTCTACCGCTATGCCCTGGTGGCGGCCCTCATGGCGGTGGTGTGCATCATCGGACTGCTGGCACTGGGCGAAAGCCCATGAGCACGCCAGGTCGTAGCAGCAGAAAGCAACACTGTCATGCCGTTTTACCCACCGCCGTACCTTAACCACACCAGGAGTTGTCATGAACCTCATCAAGAACTTTATCCGCGAAGAAGATGGCGTCACCGCAATCGAGTACGGCCTGATCGCTGCCCTGATTGCCGTCGTGATCATCGCCGCCATCACCATCGTCGGCACGCAGCTGAAAAAAACCTTCAGCACCATCGGCACCAAGCTGACCACCGCCAATGCCTGACGCGGTGCTGTCCGGGCCGGCCCAGCGCCAGCCCGGACTACGCTTCCCCCCATTCCCGGCACGCCCACCTTGACGAACGCATAGCGAGGCCCATCGTGAAATCTCTCTTCAGCCGTTTATCCGACGAGTCCGCCGTCACAGCGATCGAATACGCGCTGCTGGCGGGCCTGATCGCGGCAGTGCTGGTGGTCACGATCACCTTGCTTGGCGACCAGGTCAAGCTGCTGTTTGTCTACGTCAAGGACCAAGTGGTCCTGGCCCTGTCATGAACACCCTGCTCGCCTCGCTGCGCACCCACCGCGCCCTGCTGCTGATCGTGCTGGCGTACGCCGCCGTGGCGACCTTGCTGGCCGGCGGCCTGCCCAGCGCATCGGACACCCTCAACGTGCTGGCCGGCTTCCTCGTGGCCATCCTCACCGGTCCCGTCTTCATCCTGTGCGGCTACACCATCCACGTCATGGTGATGAAACGCCCGCACCGCCTGTGCCATTATCTGTACCACGATCTGCGCCGCTACCTGAGCAACGAGCGCCTGCTGCACGCGCTGCCGGCCATGCTGCTGATCCCCGTCTTCGCCTCCAGCTTCACCGTCATCAAGGGCGCCATCCCGCGCCTGCATCCCTACACCTGGGATGCCACCCTGTCCGCCTGGGACATCGCGCTGCATGGCGGCAAGGCCCCGTGGGAAAGGCTGCAGCCGCTGCTGGGCCACCCGCTCGTCACGGGCTTGCTCAACTTCAGCTACCACTTCTGGTTCTTCCTGTTCTACGCCATCCTGTACTGGCTCATCCTCGACACGCGCCGTCCGCTGCTGCGCATGCAGTTCCTGCTCAGCTTTGCGCTGACCTGGATCGCCCTGGGCAGCATCCTGGCCGTGCTGTTTGCCTCGGCCGGCCCCTGCTACTACGGCCACCTGCACGCCAGCGACCCGTATGCGCCGCTGATGGCCTACCTGCATGAGGCCAACGGGCACGTTCCCGTCTGGGCCCTGCAGGTGCAGGAAATGCTGTGGCAAGGTTATCAAAGCAAGGGCGCGCACGGCGAACTGGGCATCTCCGCCATGCCCAGCATGCATGTGGCCACGGCCGTGCTGATGGCCATCGTGGGCTGGAACGTCAACCGCGCCGCCGGGATCGCCCTGTCCGCCTTCGCCGTGCTGATACTGCTCGGCTCCATCCACCTGGGCTGGCACTACGCGCTCGACGGCTATGTGGGCGCGGCCGGCGCGGCGCTCGTATGGCGCCTGGTAGGACGGCTGCTGGGCAACCAGGCCGCGGCACCGGCCATGCACGTGGCCACGGCGCCCTGCATGGGCAAGGAAGGATTGACGTCATGAACGCCCACCTGCCCATGCTGCTGTGCCTGGCCGTGCTGGCCGCCCTGCTCGTTGCCGCCCTGTGGCATGACCTGCGCACACGCCGCATCCCGAACCGGCTGGTGCTGTGGGGCACCTTGGCGGGGCTGATCATCAACAGCTTCGTGCCATCCGGCGCCGGCCTGTTCGACGCCTCCTTCGGCGGTCTGGGACTGCTGCAGGCGCTGGCCGGCGCCGCCGCCGGACTGGCCCTGCTGCTGCCCATGTATCTGCTGCGCGCCCTGGGCGCCGGCGACGTCAAGCTGATGGCCATGTGCGGCGCCTTCCTCGGTCCCGACGCCGTGCTCGAAGCGGCCCTGCTGACCTTCCTGTGCGGCGGCGTGCTGGCCCTGGCCGCCGCGCTGGCCGGCCAGCGCCTGCGCCAGGTGCTGAAAAACACCTACCACATGATGCTGGGCGCGCTGCTGCACAGCCTGGCCGGCGGCGCCGCCACGATCGCCGAACCGCCGCCTGCCACCGGCAAGCTGGCCTACGCCTTCGCCATTGCCAGCGGCACCCTGCTGCAGGTCTTCCTGCACTACACCCACCTGTGGAGCCTGCGCTGAAACGCGCCGCACCAACCACCAACCACGACAGGACCTGACCATGGATACCCTCGCCACCCTCTGCCACTCGCGCCACGCCAGCCTGTTCACCAGCATCGCCATGGCTTGCCTGTGGACGTTCTTCGCCAGCGCGCACGTGGTGGGCTATCTGCACAGCGGCGACTGGAGCTATCTGCTGTTCTGCGCCGCCGAAACCCTGGCCGCCCTGTTCTTCATCGTGCGCACGGCCCCCGTCAGCGTTTCCACCGATGCGGGCGACTGGCTGCTGGCCATCGGCGCCACCTTCGCGCCCTTCCTCCTCTCGCCTGCCGACATGGCCATCTGGCCCGGCGCGCGCTACCTGCTGGCCGTCGGCAGCCTGCTGCAGATCGCCGGCCTGCTGTCGCTGAACCGCAGCTTCGGCCTGGTGGCGGCGCAGCGCGACATCAAGACGGGCGGCGTCTATCGCGTGATACGCCATCCGCTGTATGCCAGCTACCTGATTTCCCTGAGCGGCTACCTGCTGGCCAACACCTCGTTCGCCAACACCGTCATCTATGTTGCGACGATGACGATGATGGTGATGCGCCTGCTGCGCGAGGAGCGTTTCCTGTCCACCGACGTGCGCTATCGCGTCTACATGCGCCAGGTGAAGTACCGCCTGCTGCCCTTCATCTTCTGACATCCGGCCACCCGAGCAAGAGGAGCATCCATCATGCCTGACACCTATCCAGAACGCAGCGACGGCGGCGGCGTCGAACCGGCGGCCAAGCGCGCGCCCCGCACGGTCGAGGAAACAGGATTGCCCTTTCTGTTCCTGGTCGAACTGCTGGTCAAGATACTCTTCCTGCGCGGCCAGATCGGCCTGCCCGCCCTGTCGACGCATGTGAAACTGGGCGCCGGCGTGCTCGAACCGCTGCTCACCTTCATGCGCGCCGAAAAGCTGTGCGAAGCGCGCCGCAACGGCGGCAGCGGCACCGACGCCGACCTGTCTTACCTGCTGGGCGACCAGGGCCGCCTGCGCGCCGCCGAGTACATGCGCCGCAACGCCTACAGCGGCCCCGCCCCCGTCACCCTGGCCGACTACAGCAACCAGGTGCTGGCGCAAAGCGTGGCGGACATGCATGTCACCCGCGACGACGTGCAGCGCGAATTCCGCGACGTGGTGGCCAGTTCGGCCGTGCTCGACCAGCTGGGCGCGGCCATGAATTCCGGACGCGCCCTGTTCTTCCACGGTCCCGCCGGCAGCGGCAAGAGCTACCTGGCCGAGCGCCTGAACGGCCTGCTCAGCGGCGCCATCGCCCTGCCCCATGCCGTGATGGTCGACGGCGAAGTGCTGCCCTTCCTCGACCCCATGCTGCACACCGTGTCGCGCGGCGGCCTGGTGCCGTCCGATCCCCGCTGGGTGCGCGCCGAGCGCCCCGCCGTGCTGACGGGCGGCGAGCTGACGCTCGACATGCTGGACCTGCAATTCGACCAGGGCACGCGTTTGTACCAGGCGCCGCCGCACCTGAAGGCCAACAACGGCATCTTCATCATCGACGACCTGGGCCGCCAGCGCTGCTCGCCCGTCGAACTGATGAACCGCTGGATCGTGCCGATGGCGCGCCACATCGATTACCTGTCGCTGCACACGGGCTACAAGTTCCCCGTGCCCTTCGACGTCATCGTCGTGTTCTCGTCGAACCTGGCGCCGCAGCACCTGGCCGACGACTCCTTCCTGCGCCGCATCGGCTACAAGATCCACGTCGGCCCCCTGAGCGCCTACCACTACCTGGCCGTGTTCCGCAGCACCTGCGCCCAGCTGGGCATCAATTTCGACGAAGCCTCCTACACCTACCTGCTGCACCTGCACAGCCAGTACGGACGGCCCTTGCTGGCCTGCTATCCGCGCGACATCCTGGCGCAGATCTGCGACCAGGCGCGCTATGAAGACCACGCGGCACAGCTGTCGCCGGAAGTGCTGTTCTGGGCATGGAAAAACTATTTCGGCAGCGATGACGACCTTGCAAGCACACATAACGGACCGGCAGCGGTCCAGCACAAAGGGGAAGCAAAATGAGAAACGCACGCGCTCTGACGATGATGGCCATTGCGGTCATCCTGGCGTTCGCCGCGGTCATCGTGGCCGCGCGCTGGATCAATGCCCAAGCCTCGGGCAACATCAACAAGGTGGCCGTGGCCCAGGTCGACATCAGCCTGGGGGCGCGCCTCACGCCCGACATGGTGCGCATGGTGGACTGGCCATCGAACGCGCTGCCGCCGGGCGCCATCAACGATCCGAAACTGCTGGAAACGCGCGTCACGCGCACCAGCATCCAGCACGGCGAACCGATCATGGAAGGCAAGCTGGCGCCTCCCGGCACGCAAGGCGGCCTGTCAGCCGTCGTCGCCGAAGGCAAGCGCGCCATGACCGTGCGCGTCAACGATGTGGTGGGCGTGGCCGGCTTCGCCCTGCCCGGCAACTTTGTCGACATCCTCGTCAATACCCAAGGCGAAGGGGCCCGCAAGACGCCGGACCGCGATCCAAACATTTCCAAGATCGTGCTCGAACGCATCCTCGTGCTGGCCATCGCCCAGGAATCGAGCCGCGACGACACCAAGCCCAAGGTGGTCAACGCCGTGACCCTGGAGCTGACGCCGGACCAGGCGGAAAAACTCGACCTGGCACGCAGTGTGGGCACCCTGTCGCTGGTGCTGCGCAACCAGATCGAGGACAAGCCCGTCAACACGGAAGGCGCCACCAAGTCCAGCCTGCTCGATGAAAAGGTCGCCATGGCAGCCCCCGCCGCCATGGTGCAAGCCAAGCCGCTGCCACGCCGCCGTCACGCCGCCGCACCCGCGCCACAGGCCGGCCCACGGGTCGATGTCATCAAGGGGCTGGAACGCAGCTCCCAACAATTCTAACCTGCACCAGAGGAGTCACGCCATGAGCACATATTGCACAGCAAGCGGAAGCCGGGTACTCAGCCTGGCGCTTGCCCTCGCCATGATCGGCGCCCTGGCGCCCCAGGCACGCAGCGAACCCGTTGCCGCCGCCGCTGCCGCCGACACCGGCGCCACCCGCAGCAGCCGCGCCGCCACCCGGCCCAAGGCCACGCCGCCGCAAAGCGAATCGCGCGCCGGGCGCACCGAAATGGCGCCGCAAATGAGCCTGGCCGAAGGCAAGTCGACCCTGATGCGCCTGCCGTTCGCCGCCAGCCGCATGTCCGTCGGCGACCCGCGCATCGCCGACGTCATCCTGCTCAATCCCAACGAGGTCTACCTGCTGGGCCGCTCCGTCGGCACCACCAACCTGATCCTGTGGAACAAGAGCAATGACGCCACCATCATCGACCTGGCCGTCGGCATCGACAGTAGCAGCCTGCAGGCACGCATGGCCGAACTGCTGCCGAACGAAAAGATCAATGTCACGGTGGCGGGCGACACCCTGATCCTGTCGGGCATGGTCAGCGATGTCGTCAAGGCCGACCAGGCCCTGTCGCTGGCCAACGCCTATGTGCAGCGCAGCAGCCGCAGCGGCAGCGCCGCCTCCGGTGCAGCGCCAGCCGCAGGCGCCGCCGCTGCCGCTCCCGCCGCCGCGCCCGATGCGAACATGCCGCGCGTGATCAACCTGCTGTCGATCGCCGCGCCGCAACAGGTGATGCTGGAAGTGAAGGTGGCCGAAGTGTCGAAGGTGCTGGTCGACCAGCTGGGCGCCAGCCTGGGCATCAACAAGACCATCGGCAGCTGGTCGTATTCGCTGCTGTCCAGCCTGCTCAGCAACAATCCCAGCGGCTTGAGCGGCGCCAGCAAGAACAACTTCTTCAACCTCGACGCGCAAAAACGCGATGGCCTGATCAAGGTGCTGGCCGAACCGAACATCATGGCCATCAGCGGCCAGGAGGCCAGCTTCCTGGCCGGCGGAAAAATCTTCATCCCCGTCAGCCAGACCAACAATAACGGCGTGCCCACCATCACGCTGGAAGAGAAGGAGTTCGGCGTGGCCGTGAAATTCACGCCCACCGTGCTCGAAGGGGGACGCATCAACCTGAAGGTGGCGCCGGAAGTGTCGGACCTGAACAAGGACGGCATCGGCATCACCGCCACCGGCATCTCGGCCACGGCCATCCTGCCTTCGTTTACGACGCGGCGCGCCACCACCACGGTGCAGCTGTTCGACGGCCAGAGCTTCGCCATCGGCGGCCTGATCAAGAACAACGTGACCAGCAATATCAAGGCCCTGCCAGGCCTGGGCGAAGTGCCCGTGCTGGGCGCCCTGTTCCGCAGCACGGACTTCCAGACGGACCGCTCGGAACTGGTCTTCATCATCACGCCGCATCTGGTCAAGCCACTGCCGCCCGACTACAAGCTGCCCACCGACGGCTACATCCAGCCGACGCGCGGCGACATGTTCATGCAGGGAAAAATGGAAGGCAGCGCACCGCCCCCCGCAGCGGCACCAGCGCCGATGCAGCCGCAAGCGGCCGCGCCACAGCCTGCCGCCGGCTTCGACCTCAAATAGGAGAACACCATGAAAACCGCACATAGCCTGCCTTGCGCCACCCTGCTGTCTCTGTTGGTCCTGCTGGCCGGTTGCGCCGCCACCACCACGCCCGTGCTCGATTCGCACTTCGGCGAATCGGTGGCCCTGCTCAAGGCGCAGCAGATCATGTATCCGGACGCCTACCGCAATGCCAACCCCGTCAGCGGCATCGACGGCAAGGCCGGCGTCAGCGCCTACCAGCGCTACCAGAAATCGTTTGCGGCGCCGGAACCGCAACCGAATGTCTTCACCATCGGCGTGGGCGGACGCCAGTAGGCGCCAGTCCCGCGATGCCCCCACCCCAGGCCACCCAGGAGACAGCCATGAACACCGCATTTCGCAGGCACGACAAGCAGCAGGGCGCGATCGCCATCGTGCTGGGGCTGACCCTGGTGGTGCTGTTTGCCATGGGCGGCCTGGTGCTGGACCTGGGCCACCTGTACATCGCCAAGACGGAGCTGCAGAACGGCGCCGACAGCGCCGCCCTGGCCGGCGCCGTGGAACTCAATCAAAGCGCCACGGGCATCGACAATGCGCAGGCCAAGGCCATCGCCATCGCGCAAAAGAACCGCTACGATTTTTCCACCGCGCTGACCATCACGGCCGCCAACATCGAGTTCGGCCCCAGCCCGGACGGCCCCTGGTCGTCCGGCGCCAGCGCCCGCACCAGCCCCCAGGGGCAAACTTTCATCCGCGTCGACACGGGCAGCAAGACCTTCGCCACCTACCTGATGGGCATCGCCGGCATCGCCAGCACCAGCACCTCGGGCGTGGCCGTGGCGGGCCGCTTCGTCAACGACGTCACGCCGATCGGCGTGTGCGCCGTCGATCCGGCCAACAAGACGGCGCAATACACGTATCCGGCCGCGCCGGCCGGCACGGGCCTGACGGAACTGCTGGAATTCGGTTTCCGCCGCGGCGTCACCTACAACCTGTTCGGCCTCAATCCGCTGGGCGGCCCTTCCGATCCCTATCTGATCAACCCCGTCGACGCGCCGCCCGGCAGTTGCAGTGCCTCGCATTCGAGCGCCGCCTCCACCGCGCCATTCATGTGCACGGGCAGCAGCGCCGTCATCACCAGCGGCACGGGCCAGGTGTACACGAACACGGGGCTGACGGCCTCGCTGGCCGCCTCGCTCAATTCGCGCTTCGACGACTACGGCGGACCGTCCGTGTGCGACCCCGCAACGGCGCCGCCCGACACCAACATCAAGGAATATCCTTGCGTGGGCGCCGCGTCGCCCTGCGTCGCCGCTGCCGCCAGCTCGCCGCCCACGGGCTGGATGCAGCCGGGCGCCAGCACCCTGCCCAGCCAGCAGCCGGTCAGCCTGGCCGGCAACAAGCCGAATTACCAGCTGCCGTCCGCCGGCAGCGTCCCGGCCCCCTCGGCCACGTTCGCCCAATTCGCCGACTATGGCGTGCTGTGGTCCTACGGCCCCGCCTACCAAAGCAATGGCGCCACCCCGGCCAAGGCCGGCACGGCATACAGCGTCGCGGACGGCAACGCCAACCCCATGTACAGCACGGCCAAGGCGAATTACTTCGACACGGCCAGCTATCCCGTCAGCCCCGGCGCAGGCTTTCCTGCCAGTACCCCGCCTTCGCCGTACAACCAGACCAGCGGCCCCACGTTCCAGGCGCCGTCGGCAGCCCATCCGGGCCAGCGCAACCGGCGCATCCTCAACGTGGTGCTGGTCGACTGCCGCACGGCGCCCGTGGGGCCGGCTTCGTGCGGCACCATGAACGCGGTGGGCATCGGCAAATTCTTCATGACGATGAAGGCCGATTTCAGCGGCGGCACCAAGCGCCTCGACGTCGAGTTCGCGGGCCTGATCGAGCCCGTGCCGAATTCCGAAATCAAACTCTACAAGTGAGGCGGCCATGCGCATCCACCATTCCCCCCTCAGGCAGCGCGGCGGCGCCGCCGTCGAATTCGGCATCGTGCTGGCCCTGCTGATCACCCTGCTGGCCGGCATCTTCGGCTTCGGCCGCGCCTTCTGGTACTACGACGCGCTGACCAAGGCCACGCGCGACGCGGCGCGCAACATGTCCGTCAAGGCAAAAGCCGGCATTGCTTCGCAGGGCGTGCCGGCCGCCAGACAGACGGTGGTCGACGCGGCCATCAGCGCCGGCATCAGCGACTTTGTCACGGCCAACGTAACGGTCACCTGCCTGGACGCGGCGTTCAACGACAGCAACTGCACCGATGGCACGGCGCCGGGCGGCATCCGCGTCGAAGTCGTCAACTACACGCTGTCGGTGGGCCAGTACCTGCCGTTCGTGATCGGTGCGGCCAGCAGCTATGCCACGCCGCTCTCGCCGCGCACCACCATGCGCTACATGCTGTAAGGAGAACGCCATGCGCCACCGCCTTCCACTTGCCCTCCGAACCGGCCGCCAGCGCGGCGCCGCCGCCGTCGAATTCGCCCTGGTGTCGCTGCTGTTTTTCACCCTGCTGTTCGGCATCCTCGAATTCGGCCGCATGCTGTACCTGTACAACACGGTGCAGGAAGTGAGCCGCCGCGCCGCGCGCGAAGCGGTGGTGCGCTGGATCGACCAGACCGACGCCATCAAGACCCTGGCCCTGTTCGGCGGCACGGCCCTGCCGGCCGCGCCGGAACTGACGGCCGCCAATATCACCATCCGCTACCTGAACAAGAGCGGCGCCGAAGTGACCTTGCCGCCACTCGATCCGGGCGACAACCTGTCGGCCTGCGGCGACATCACGCGCACGGCCAGCTGCATCGACAGCGTGCGCGTGTCGATCGACAACGTCAGCTATACGCCGATGGTCAGCATGTTCGGTTTTCTCAATATTGCCGTGCCAGCCTCGGTGGTGGTCATGCACGCCGAAAGCCTTGGATTCCAGATCAACTGAACACCTTGCCGAACACCTTTACCGGGGAGTACCAAGTGAATATCGTCATCATCTCGAAGAATGAAGTCCAGCTCAAGCGGCTTACCCGCTTGCTGCGCGAACGCAGCGCGACCGACCGCGTCACCCTGCTGGCAAGCATACCGGATGTATTCGACAACGGCGTCACGCCGGACTTGCTGCTGCTGGAGCAGGAGCTGACGGGCGAGGCGGAGCTGGAACAGCTCGAGCTGCTGGGCGGGCGCCATCCGAACCTGGCCATCATCGTGCAATGTCCGCAGCAAAGTCCGCAATTCCTGCTGCGCTCGATGCGCGCCGGCGTGCGCGAAGTGCTGCAGCCGGACGACGACGCGGCCCTGTGCGCCGCCTTGCGCCGCATCGAGGAAAAACTGCAGAAGCAGGTCACGCGCAAGGGCCAGGTGCTGGCCTTCGTCTCGTGCAAGGGCGGCAGCGGCGCCACCTTCATCGCCGCCAACCTCGGCTACGCGCTGGCCGCCGGCGAGCAGCGCAAGGTGGCGCTGTTCGACCTGAACCTGCAGTTCGGTGACGCCGCCCTGTTCGTCTCCGACCACAAGCCGGCCACCACCCTGTCGCAACTGTCGCAGCAGATCGTGCGCCTCGACGCCTCGCTGCTGAGCGCCAGCATGATCCAGATCACGCCCGCCTACAGCGTGCTGGCCGCCGCCGACGATCCGGCCCACGCGGCCGACGTCGAAGCCGACCATATCGACCGCCTGCTGACCCTGGCGCGCAGCCAGTACGACTACATCCTGCTCGACGTGGGGCGCGGCCTCGACCCCGTCAGCGTGCGCGCGCTGGACCGGGCCGACCTGATCTTCCCCGTGCTGCAGGCAACCTTGCCGTATGTACGCGACGGCAAGCGCCTGCTCGACGTGTTCCGCGGCCTCGGCTACCGCGAAGACAAAATCCGCCTGATCCTGAACCGCTATGCCAGCAGCGACAGCATCCGCGTGGCCGACCTGGAAGCGGCGTATGGCAAGCACGTCTACAAATCCATCCCCAACCACTACGAAGCGGTGGCGGCCTCCGTCAGCCAGGGCGTGCCCATCCTCAAGCTGACGCCGCACAACGCCGTCTCGCGCGCCCTGCAGGAACTGGCCGCCAGCCTGGCCGGCGAAACCCCGCCCGCCGCGCAAGGCTGGGTTTCGCGGCTGCTGGCGCGCGCTTGATTCCCTACAGCGCGCCTGATCCCTACACTTACCGGAGACCGACCATGACTGCCGAAAAACTCACCCTGCGGGACCGTCTGGGCTATGCCCAGGATGACGCCAGCCTGAATGACGACGCCGCGCACCAGGGCGCAGCCAGTCACAGCTACCAGCAGCTCAAGCACCGCACCCATCAGGCGCTGCTCGACCGGGTCGACCTGGAAGGCATGCAGCGCCTGTCGCGCGAACAGATCCGCGAAGAGCTGAAAATCCTCGTCAGCGACGTGCTCACGGAAGACAATGTGGTGATCAACGAGCTGGAACGGCGCTCGCTGATCCGCGACATCCAGGACGAGGTGCTCGGCTTCGGCCCGCTCGAACCGCTGCTGGCCGATCCCGGCGTGTCCGACATCCTCGTCAACACCTACCGCCAGGTGTATGTCGAGCGCCATGGCCGCCTGGAGCTGAGCGACGTCTGCTTCACCGACGACGCGCATTTGATGAAGATCATCGACAAGATCGTCTCGCGCGTGGGCCGGCGCATCGATGAATCGAGCCCCATGGTCGATGCGCGCCTGCCCGACGGTTCGCGCGTGAACGCCATCATCCCGCCGCTGGCCATCGACGGCCCCGTGATGTCGATCCGCCGCTTCTCGGCCCAGCCCCTGCGCCTGGCCGACCTGCTGCTCAAACACAGCCTGACGGAAGAAATGAGCACCACCTTGCAGGCGCTGGGCAAGGCCAAGGTCAACATCCTGATCTCGGGCGGCACGGGCAGCGGCAAGACCACGATGCTCAATGCGATTTCCGGCTTCATCAGCACGGCCGAGCGCATCGTCACCATCGAGGACGCGGCCGAACTGCAGATGCAGCAGCCGCACGTGGTGCGCCTGGAAACGCGCCCGCCGAATATCGAGGGCAAGGGCGAAGTGACGCAGCGGGCGCTGGTGCGCAATGCGCTGCGCATGCGTCCCGACCGCATCATCCTGGGCGAGGTGCGCGGCGCCGAGGCGCTCGACATGCTGGGCGCCATGAACACGGGTCATGAAGGCTCGATGGCCACCATTCACGCGAACACTCCGCGCGACGCGCTGACGCGGCTGGAAAACATGATCAGCATGGCTTCCGCGGCCCTGCCCGTGAAAGCCATGCGCCAGCAGATCAGTTCGGCCATCAGCGTGGTGGTGCAGGTGTCGCGCCTGACGGACGGCAAGCGCAAGGTCACGTCGATCCAGGAAATCACGGGCATGGAGGGCGAGATGATCACCATGCAGGAAATCTTCACCTTCCGCCAGACGGGCATCGGCGAGGACGGCACGGTGCAGGGACATTTCCATGCCAGCGGCGTGCGGCCGCGTTTCCTGGAACGCTTGCGCGCCTTCGGCATCAGCCTGCCGGAAACCCTGTTCGATCCCGCCCGCCAGTACCATTAAGGGGAGCATCATGGACTATCTCTATTACGTATTCGCCATCCTCACCTTCATCGCCGTGGTACTGCTGATCGAGGGCGTGTACCTGGCGTGGAACACCTCGCGCGGCCCGGAAGCGGAAAGGGTCGCGCGCCGCCTGCGCATCATGTCGGCCGGCGCGCATGGCGACACGGGCAGCTCGATGATCAAGAAACGCCTGCTGAGCGACACCCCGGCCCTGCAGCGCGTGCTGCTCAGCGTGCCCCGCGTGCATGCGCTCGACCGCCTGCTGGAGCAGTCGGGCCTGACCTGGAGCGTGGCCAGCTTCGCCGGCGTGATGCTGGCTTCGGCCGGCGCCGCGTTTTTGCTGCTCAGCTACTTCAGCGTGCCGTGGCTGCTGCTCCTGCCGCTGGTGGCCGGCGCGGCCCTGCTGCCGCTGCTGGTGGTCTTGCGCGCCAAGGCCAAGCGCCTGCAGCGCATCGAGCAGCAATTGCCCGATGCGCTCGACCTGATGGCGCGCGCCCTGCGTGCCGGCCACGCCTTCCCCACCGCCCTGAAAATGGTCGGCGATGAAATGAACGCGCCGCTGGCCGTGGAATTTCGCGCCACCTTCGACGAAGTCAATTTCGGCATCGCCATGCAGGACGCCCTGATGAACCTGGCCACGCGCGTGCCCAGCACGGACTTGCGCTATTTCGTCATCGCCGTGCTGATCCAGCGCGAAACGGGCGGCAACCTGGCCGAACTGCTCGACAGCATCAGCCGCATCATCCGCGAGCGCATCAAGCTGCTGGGACAGGTGCGCGTGCTGTCGGCCGAAGGCAAGCTGTCGGCCTGGATCCTGTCGCTGCTGCCCTTCGGCGCGGCGGCCATGATCCAGCTGACCAATCCGCAATTCCTGGAAATGCTGTTCGTCGATCCGGGCGGACGCAAGATGCTCGTCGGCGCCCTGGTGATGATGGTGTGCGGCATCCTGGTCATGCGCAATATCATCCGCATCCGTGTCTGAGTCCGCAAGGAGAATCTTCATGAATCCCGTCCATTTCGCCTTTCTCGCCCTGCTCTTCATTGCCGTCTTCGGCACCGTGCTGGTGGCCATGCGCAGCTTTGCCCCCGATCCCTTGCGCCAGCGCATGGACAACGCCACCGGCAAGAGCGCGGCGGCGCCTGGCGCCTCCGCGCCCAGCCCCTGGCTGGCGCGCATGGTGCGCCTGAGCGGCCCGCTGGCCAAGCTGTCGCTGCCCGACCAGGGCTGGGAAGGCTCCGTGATGCGCCGGCGCTTCATGAATGCCGGCCTGCGCCAGGCATCGGCGCCCATCCTGTTCTTTTCCGCCAAGACCATGCTGGCCATCGGCCTGCCGCTGCTGCTGTTCCTGGGACTGAGCGCCTCGGGCAGCCAGATGGCGGGCAAAGCTCTCTTGTTCTGGCTGCTGATCGTGGCCGCCATCGGCTACTACCTGCCCAATATCGTGCTGGCGCAAATGATCAAGCGGCGCCAGCGCGATATCTTCGAAAGCTTTCCCGATGCGCTCGACTTGATGACGGTGTGCGTGGAAGCGGGCCTGGCCATGGATGCGGCGCTGGCCAGAGTAGCGGCCGAGATCGCCCTGAAAAGCGCCGTGCTGGCCGAGGAATTGCACCTGGTGATGCTGGAACTGCGCGCC
The DNA here is from genome assembly GCF_000988085.1 of Janthinobacterium sp. KBS0711. Lineage (NCBI taxonomy): Bacteria > Pseudomonadati > Pseudomonadota > Betaproteobacteria > Burkholderiales > Oxalobacteraceae > Janthinobacterium > Janthinobacterium sp. KBS0711. The sequence continues at coordinate 411,579 of NZ_LBCO01000035.1, forward strand.
GGCAATACCAAGGAGCGGGCGCTGCGCAACCTGGCCCTGCGCACGGGCGTCGAGGATGTCGATGCGCTGGTGGCCATGCTGATCCAGGCCGAGCGCTTCGGCACCAGCATCGCGTCCTCGCTGCGCGTGCAGTCGGACCAGCTGCGCACCAAACGCCGCCAGCTGGCCGAGGAAGAAGCGGCGAAGATCGCTCTCAAGCTGCTGTTCCCGCTGATCTTTTTCATCTTCCCTTCGCTGCTGGTCGTCCTGATGGGACCAGCCTTCCTGCAAATCTACCGCGTGCTCCTGCCCAGCATGGGCAGCGGCAGCTGACCGGAGAACCGCCATGTCACAGCACACCACCCTGATGCTCATGCTCGCCTGCGCCGGCCTGCTGCCCGCCTGCGGCCACCTGCCCGGCCCGGCCAGTCAGGGCACTCATGTTGCGCCACCGCAGGCGCGCATCGATGACAGCCCCGCCACCCGCACGGCCGCTTTCTGCAAGCTGGGCAAGCGCATGCAGGAACTGGGCGATCCGCGCGCGGCGATGGCGGCGTACAGCGAAGCCCTGCTATTGACGCCCGGTTCGGCCGATGCGCGCAATGGCGCCGCCGTGCTGCACGCGCAACTGGGCCAGCTGGAAACGGCGCGCAGCATGCTGCAGGCGCTGGCGCAAGAGACGCCGACGGCCAGGACTTACAACAATCTCGGCTACGTGCTGTACCTGCAGGGCGAATACGCGCAGGCGGCCAGCGTGCTGCGCCAGTCGCTGCAGCTCGACAACAGCCAGCAGCCGGCGCGCGCCAACCTGGATCTCGCCATCGCGGCGCTGGCGCGCAGCGTAGGAACAGTCGATGCGGTCGACACCGCAGCGGAAGCCATCGCGCCCGACCTGGCGCCTGCGCCAGCGGCGCCCGCCAGCCGCTTGCAGCTGACGCAGTCGCAGCCGAATATCTTCACGCTGAGCTGGCGCGACGCTCCCGTGGCGGCGCACGCCGCCTTGCCAGCCCCGGCAAAGCCGGTGGCACCGGTGGCAACCCTGCCACGGCTGGAAATCATCAACGGCAATGGCGTAACGGGGATGGCGGCGCGCATGCGCGGCATGCTGGGCGGCATCGGCATCAGCGTGCTGCGGCTGGGCAACCAGCGGCCGTACGGCGTCCAGGCCAGCAGCATCGTCTACCGGCATGGTCATGCGCAGGCGGCCGCCGCCCTGGCCCTCGCCTTGGGCGGCATGCCGCAGTTGCAGGCGGCGGACGACAGCGGTGTGGGCGCGGGCGCCGACCTGCGTTTATTGCTGGGCAAGGATGCGGCCGCCAGCCTGCGCGCGCCGGACGTGCGCCTGGCGTCGAACCTGGCGCAGTAACGGTGCAATCAGCGCGGCAGCAGGTGCCGGTCGGCGGGATTGATCAGGAAGCCTTGCAGTATCTCCTGCAGCTGCGGCAGCTTGGCCACGTAGGCGGGAATGCCCAGCTGGCGCGCGCCGAAGTAGTGGGCGATGATGTCGCCCTGCTGCTCCATGTTGAAGTCGGACAGGACGCCGCCCGCCTGCGCATCGTAGCGGTAGGCGCGCTGCCGGATATAGCCGCCGCGCAGCGCCAGCAGCACGCCATGCAGCAGCACGCTGTAACCAAGCTGGTATTGCCACACGTGCACCATCTCGTGGATGAAGAACAGCTTGCCGCTGTTGCCTTCGCGCGAGAAATCGTCGCGGTACTGGGCCGGCATGAAGTGCAGGCTGCCGCGCGGCGTCATCGCCGTGTTCTGATCCTGTAAGCCGAACGGTAGAAAGGAGCCGCGCACGACGCGCATGCGCGCGTAGTCGATGGCGCCCTGGAAGACGCTGCGGGCCATGGCGGTTTCGCCGATGGTGAGGGGGCGGCGCAAGACGCGCATGGCACTCCGTCAGAAGAAAGAAGCGGCAAGCATGAGTGCTTGCCGAGTACTATAACTGCAAGTACCTGACAGAAGCGTAGCGAGCGGCAGCGATTTATGGCTAAGAAGCGCAACCGTACTCCAGTACGGTGAGCATCGCAGGCCGCAAAGCGCGACGCGCAGTAGCTTATGTCAGGTACGACTAGGCGGAGCGTAAACCGCTGGCCGCTTTCGCGATTTCCGTGATGCGGTCCCAGTTGCCGGCCGCGATCGCGTCTTTCGGCGTCAGCCACGAGCCGCCCACGCAGGCGACGTTTTTCAGCGCCAGGAACTGCGACGCCGTCTCTTGCGAGATGCCGCCTGTCGGGCAGAACGTCACGTCCGGCAGCGGGCCGTAGATCGCGTTGAGCATGCCGATGCCGCCGGCCGGCACGGCCGGGAACAGTTTCAGCTGCTGGAAGCCGTTTTCACGCGCCGCCATCACTTCGCCTGGCGTCATCACGCCTGGCAGCAATGGCAGGCCGCTGCTTTTCGCCGCCGCCACCAAGGCGGACGTCAAGCCTGGCGAGACGCCGAAGACGGCGCCCGCATCGCGTGCCTGCGCGAATTCCTCGGGACGGGTCAAGGTACCCACGCCGACGATGGCGCCCGGTACTTCCGACATGGCGCGGATCGCTTCCAGGCCGTGCTTGGTGCGCAGGGTTACTTCCAGCACGCGGATGCCGCCCGCCACCAGCGCGCGCGCCAGCGGTACGGCGTGTTCAGGATCGTCGATCGCAATCACGGGGATCACGCTCGAGGTGCGCATAATTTCCAGTAGTGTCATGGTCATCTCTTATTTCCTAGCCAAAAAGTCTTCATCGGAACCCGGTACGGTATCACCGACATTGTCGGCGTCGTGCAAGGCGACGGTGGTGGGAATCGGCGACGGCAGGCCGAAGGTGGTGGCACCCTCTTCCGCCGCGCTGACGGTGGAACGGAACATGGAAAACAGCTCGCGGCCCATGCCGATGTGGTTCGGCGACAGGTCAGCCGTGACCAGCGAACGCGCATGCCAGACGTCGGCCGGCACCAGCGCTTCCAGTACGCCGGTGAAGGCGTCGAGACGGATGATGTCGCCGTCGCGCACGAGGCCCAGCGGGCCGCCGGCGAGAATTTCAGGCGATACGTGGATGGCGGCCGGCACCTTGCCCGACGCGCCCGACATGCGGCCATCGGTAACGAGCGCCACGTGGCGGCCCGCATCCTGCAGGTTGGCCAGCGCCGGCGTCAGCGCATGCAGTTCCGGCATGCCATTGGCGCGCGGGCCCTGGAAACGCAGCACGGCAACGAAGTCGCGGTCCAGGGTGCCCGCCTTGTACGCGGCCATGAATTCTTCCTGCGAATTGAACACCAGGGCCGGCGCTTCCACCGTGCGGTGCTGCGGTTTGACGGCCGAGACCTTCATCACGGCGCGGCCCAGGTTACCCGCGACCAGGACCATGCCGCCGTCCGGCGCGAACGGGTTCGAGGCGGGGCGCAGCACGCTGTCGTCGGCGCTGGCGGCCGGTGCATCTTTCCAGAAGACCTTGCCGTCTTCACCGAGGAACGGTTCCATGCAGTGCGCGCGCAAGCCGTGACCCAGGATGGTGTTGACGTCTTCGTGCAGCAAGCCCGCGTCCAGCAATTCGCGGATCAGATAACCGGTGCCGCCGGCCGCGTGAAAATGGTTCACGTCGGCGTCGCCGTTCGGGTAGATGCGCGTGAGCATCGGCACGATGGCCGACAGTTCATTGAAATCGTTCCAGTCGATGACGATGCCGGCCGCCTTGGCGATCGCCACCAGGTGCAGGGTATGGTTGGTCGAACCGCCCGTGGCCAGCAAGCCCACGACGGCGTTGACGATACATTTCTCGTCGACGATGTGACCGACCGGCAAGTAGCTGGCGCTTTGCGCCGTGATGACGGCGGCGCGCTGGGCGGCGGCGGCGGTCAGGGCATCGCGCAGCGGCGTGTTCGGCGTGATGAAGGCGGCGCCCGGCAAGTGCAGGCCCATCACTTCCATCAGCATCTGGTTGCTGTTGGCGGTACCGTAGAAAGTACAGGTGCCGGCGCCGTGGTAGGCTTTCGACTCGCCTTCGAGCAAGTCTTCACGCGTGGCCTTGCCTTGCGCATACAACTGGCGCACCTTGGCTTTTTCCTGGTTCGACAGGCCCGACGTCATCGGACCGGCCGGCACGAAGACGGCTGGCAAGTGGCCGAAGTGCAGCGCGCCGATCAACAGGCCCGGCACGATCTTGTCGCACACGCCCAGATACAGGGCCGAGTCGAACATATTGTGCGACAACGCCACGGCCGTCGACATGGCGATGGTGTCGCGCGAAAACAGCGACAGTTCCATGCCCGGCTGGCCTTGCGTCACGCCATCGCACATGGCGGGCACGCCGCCAGCGAACTGGGCGACGGCGCCCACTTCGCGCACGGCCTGCTTGATGATCTGCGGGAAGCCTTCAAACGGCTGGTGCGCCGACAGCATGTCGTTATACGAGGACACGATGGCCACGGACGGCTTCTTGTATTCCTTCAGCGACAGCTTGTCGTTGGCGGGAAAGGCGGCAAAGCCGTGCGCCAGGTTGGTGCACGACAGGGCGCCGCGCTGCACGCCCTGGATGCGGGCCGCATCCAGATGCGCCAGGTAGGCGCCGCGCGATGGCCGGCTGCGCGCGATGATGCGCGCTGTTACGGATTCGACTACTGGATGCAGCGCCATATGGATTTCCTTAAAAATGAGTATTTCGTGAAATTTTACTACAAAACGGTGAAGAAGAAGCACTCTTGCATGCGCCAGCAACACAAATAAGCGACGGATTGCGGCATATCAAGGCAAATCCGGCCAATATCGCGTAGCCGCACCTGCCAACGTGGCTCTTATATGTCACTCGCGCCATCGCTAAAAAAAGCACAACAAAATCAGCTTCACATCACAAACTGTAGTGAAATTACGTTTTTCTGATGTATTATTCTCATACCAATGCCGGATCCGCTGTTCGCCACGACGAACGCGCCGCGCTCCTTTCAACCGAGACAAGCACCCAAGCCGACCGCCATGCGCCAGCCAGCACCTACTCCCGCCATCACCGCCACCGCCAGTTTCCACTCCCTGCAAGCGCATAGCGCCAGCCTGCGCGAAGTGCATCTGCGCCAGCTGTTCGCGGCCGACCCCGCCCGCTTTTCCAGCATGACCGTCGATGCGGCCGGCCTGCTGCTCGATTACTCGAAAAACCGTGTCGACGCCACCGCCATGGGCCTGCTGATGGACCTGGCCCGCGAGCGCGGCGTGGAAGCGCAGCGCGAAGCCATGTTCACTGGCGAGAAAATCAATCTTACCGAACATCGGGCCGTTCTGCATACGGCTTTGCGCGCGCCACGCGGCACGAAGCTGGTCGTCGATGGCCAGGATATCGATGCTGACGTGCAAGATGTGCTGCAACGCGTGAAAGCGTTTACGGACAAGGTGCGCAATGGCAGCTGGCTCGGCTACACGGGCAAGCCGATTTGCGACATCGTCAACATCGGCATCGGCGGCTCGGACCTGGGCCCGAAAATGGCGTGCCTGGCCCTGCGCTCGTACGCCAACCCGGGCCTGGAAATGCACTTTGTTTCCAACGTCGACGGCCACGACATGGAAGCGACCCTGTCCAAGGTCGATCCGGAAACGACCCTGTTCATCGTGGCTTCGAAAACTTTTGTGACGGCAGAAACCATGCTCAACGCCAACACGGCGCGCGCCTGGTTCCTGCTCGAAGGAGAAGAAAAGGATCTGGCCCAGCATTTTGTGGCCGTTTCGACCAACACGCAAGCCATCGTCGACTTCGGCATTTCGCCAGACAATATGTTCCCGTTCTGGGACTGGGTCGGCGGCCGTTACTCCGTCTGGTCGTCGATCGGCCTGGCCGTGGCGCTGTCCGTCGGCTTTGAATACTTCAGCGATTTCCTCGCCGGCGCGCATGCGATGGACCAGCATTTCCGCCAGGTGCCGCTGGAACAGAACATGCCCGTCGTGCTGGCCATGGTCGGCTTCTGGAACCGCCAGTTCCTCGACTGCGGCTCCGTTTCCATCGCGCCGTATCACCAGGACTTGAGCCGCTTTGCCGCCTATTTGCAACAGCTGGACATGGAAAGCAACGGCAAGCGCGTCACCAAGGATGGCGTGCCCGTCGACGTACCCACCGGTCCCGTCATCTGGGGCGATTGCGGCACGAATGCGCAACACGCATATTTCCAGCTGCTGCACCAGGGCACGGACATCACGCCCATCGACTTCATCGCCGCCCTGCGCGCCACGCACGATTTGCCGGGCCACCACGACGCCCTGCTGGCCAACTGCTTCGCCCAGTCGGAAGCCTTCATGACGGGCAAGACGGGCGACGAGGTGCGTCTTGATTTGCAGGCGCAAGGATTGCCGGAAAACGAGATCGAGGCGCTGGTGCCGCACAAGACCTTCCCAGGCAACCGCCCCAGCAACACCATCCTGATGGACCAGCTGACCCCGACCACCCTGGGCGCCCTGATCGCGCTGTACGAACACAAGACCTTCGTGCAGGGCGTCTTGTGGAACGTCAACAGTTTCGACCAGTGGGGCGTGGAACTGGGCAAGGTGCTGGCCAAGAAAATCCAGGCCGAACTGACGGGCGAAGCCCGCCCCGACCACCACGACAGCTCGACCAATGGCTTGATTGCCTTGGCGAAAGCCGCCAAGGCGGCGTACTAACTTATTTGAGGTTTATGAATATTTACGAAATCAAAGTAGTCAGCGACAAGCCCATGCAAGTGGGCGAATGCCCGCTATGGCATGGCAAGGAAGCGGCCCTGTACTGGGTCGACATCGATGGCCGCGCCGTGCACCGCTTGCACCCGGCCAGCGGCAAGCATGAGCAATGGAGCATGCCGACGGAACCGTCGGCGCTGGCGATCAACGCCGGCGGCGGCCTGATCGTGGCCTTGCGCAGCGGCTTTGCCCACCTCGACACGAAGACGGGCAGCCTGGCGGAAATCGCCCCGGCGCCGTTCGACATGAGCACCACGCGCTTCAACGATGGCAAGGTCGACCCGGCCGGCCGCTTCTGGGTCGGCACGATTTTCGAGCCGCGCAACGCTGACGCTGCAGAGATGTTCGTGCTGGAAAAGGGACAAGTACGCAAGGTCTGGTCGGGCGGGATGACAGTGTCGAACGGCCTGGGCTTCAGCCCGGACAAGCGCACCATGTACCACTCGGACACCACCACGCACCGCATCGACCGCTTCGATTTCGATGCGGCCACGGGTGCCATTTCCGCGCCGCAACCGTTCCAGCGTTTTTCCACGGACAAGAAAGCGTTTGATTACGGCGGGCGCCCCGATGGCGCGGCCGTCGACAGCGAAGGCAATTACTGGTCGGCCATGTTTGAAGGCGGCAAGATCTTGCGCTTCGCCCCCGATGGCCATTTGCTGGGCGAAATTACCGTGCCCGTGCGCTGCCCCACCATGGTGACGTTTGGCGGCCCCGACCTGCGCACCCTGTACATCACCAGCGCCAGCCACAACAGGTCAAACGCCGAGATCGCCGACTACCCGTTGACGGGCCACGTACTGTCCGTGCGCGTGGACGTGGCGGGCCAGCCGGAAACAGCTTACCAGGCGTAATCCGATACCATTGTTGACCGTGGCGGCGTCGGATTACGCGCAGCGTCGCTGCGCTAATCCGACCTACCGGACTGCCACGTGCCCAGAGGCGTGGCGGACCAGCCATAATCGTTTGCCAGCAAGAAAAAGCGCCGGCACCCGCGAGGGTCCGGCGCTTTTTCTTGCGCAACGGCGTAGGTCGGATTAGCGGGACGAAGGCCCGCGTAATCCGACAACCGTGTTGACCATGGCCGCGCCGGATTAGCGCGACAATACCTTGCGGATCGTCTCGGCCAATTCAGCCGCCACAAACTTGGCCACATACCCATCGGCGCCCACGCCCTTGACGTGGTCTTCGTTGGTCGAGCCCGTCAGCGACGAGTGGATCACCACGGGAATGTTGGAGAAACGGCCATCGTTCTTGATGTTGCGCGTCAAGGTAAAGCCATCCATTTCCGGCATTTCCAGATCGGTCAGCACCAGCGCGACCTTGTCTTTCGCCGTCTTGCCTTCCGTCGCGGCCTGGGCAGAGATCGCCTGCAGGCGTTCCCACGCTTCCTTGCCCGTCTTGGTCATGATGAAAGGCACGCCCATCGCTTCGAGGCCTTTTTCGATCAGCGAGCGGGCCAGCGAGGAATCGTCGGCCGCGAGGATCACGGCGCCGGCCGGCAAGCGCACTTGCGGGCCGATGCTGTTTTCGTCCACGTCCGGGTCGCCTGACGGCAGCACGTTGCGCAGGATTTGCTCGACGTCCAGCACTTGCGCCAGGCGCGTCTTGTCCGTGTCGCCATCGAGGCGGGCGATGCTGGTGACAAGGCCGCCACCGACGCTCGATTCGGCCGACAGTACCTGATTCCATTCCAGGCGCACGATTTCATCGACCTCTTCCACGGCAAACGCCTGTGTCGAGCGGGCAAATTCGGTCACCATCAGGATCTTCAAGCCATTGCTCTTGCAGCCGACCGCCATCGGCAAGTCGATCACGGGCACGATCTGGCCACGGATATTGACCACGCCCAGCATGTGCGGGTGCGAACCGGCTACCGCCGTGATGGCCGGCATTTCCATGATTTCACGGACTTTGAACACATTGATGCCGAACAGTTCGCGGCTGGTCGAGTGATCACTGGTACCCAGCTTGAACAGGAACAGTTCGAATTTGTTATTGCCTGTCAGGCTGGTGCGTTCATCGACATCTTGCTGCATTGAATTCATTGTGTCCCCTTGAGCCGTCTTGTAAAGTTAAGTCGCCTGCCCCTGATGCTGCGGACAGTGCGGACTGCACGTCGCATGGACGTCGGATGGCGGGTTCGGGGCATGGCCGGCGCTAGCGGTGCAGTGTGTATCGTACAATTTCTTACAACCAATAGTTGCTATCGATTCGAGCTTGAATTATACGGTTTTTTACTTTCTCCAAAGCTACTTTACGCTGCCAACGGCGATCCTGACAGCATTTCTTGATGCGCTTGTTGCTACAGCGCAAATGATGACGTAGAGAATCGAACATTTCCCTGGCAACCATGGTTGCTTTGAAAAGCCAGGTGAACATCACGATACTGCGTCGGCGCCGGCGAACGGCCTATAATGGCCATGCCGGCATCGCTGGCAGGGATACAGGGCAAAATGGCGACGGCAGCCGTTGGAATGTAGTAAAATTTCTTGCAATTGCCTGTTCTACGTAGTAAATTTACACCACCGATTATAGTAGCGACAGACTGGCACTTCCGGTCGGCTTCCTCCCCGCTCCGGCCCTTTTACTTTTGCGACGACACTCACTTATGGCACTTACCGATTTTGACCTGGTCCTGTTTGGCGGCAGCGGCGATTTAGCAATGCGCAAGTTGTTGCCTGCAATGTATGCGCGCGACGTCGCGAACGATTTGCCGCCGACGGCGCGCATCATCTGTGTGGGCCGCCAGGACAGCGGCCAGGATGCATTCCTGAAAATGGTGGAAACCAACTCGCGCCCGCATATCAAGGCCAGCACCCTGAATGCCGCCACCTGGAGCAAATTCTGCGCGCGCATCGTGTATGTGTCGCTCAACGCCAGCGATGCGGCCACGTACGCGCCGCTGGTTGAAGCGCTGCGCGGCGATGCCGACCTGACCCGCGTGTACTACCTGGCGACGCCGCCGCATTTGTTCGCCCTCATCTGCGACAACCTGGAAGACAACGGCCTGGTGACGCCGAACTCGCGCGTGGTCCTGGAAAAACCGCTGGGCCGCGACCTGGCCAGCGCCAAGCAGATCAATGCCGAAGTGGGCAAGGTCTTCCAGGAATCGCAGATCTACCGTATCGACCATTACCTGGGCAAGGAAACTGTGCAGAACTTGCTGGCCCTGCGCTTCGGCAATATCCTGTTCGAACCGCTGTGGCGCCGTGAATGGATTTCCGACGTGCAGATCACCATCGCCGAAAAGCTGGGCGTGGGCAACCGCATGGGTTATTACGACACGTCGGGCGCGCTGCGCGACATGCTGCAAAACCACTTGCTGCAACTGCTGTGCATCGTCGCCATGGAACCGCCGACCTCGATCGCGCCGGACGCCGTGCGCGATGAAAAGCTGCAAGTGCTGCGCTCGCTGAAAAAATTCACGCCCACCACCCTGGCGCAAAACATCGTGCGCGGCCAGTACCGCGCCGGCCACGTGGACGGCGCCACCGTGCCGAGCTACCGCGACGAGCCGGATGCGCCGGAACATTCGCGCACCGAGACCTTCGTTGCCCTGAAGGCGGAAATCGACACCTGGCGCTGGGCCGGCGTACCGTTCTACCTGCGCACGGGCAAGCGCATGGCCGACAGTCTGGCCGAGATCGTCGTGCGCTTCAAGCAGATCCCGCACTCGATCTTCAACCAGCCCACGTCGAGCTTCCAGCCGAACTGCCTGGTGATCCGTTTGCAGCCGGACGAAGGCTTGCGCATGAACCTGATGGCAAAAACCCCGGGCGACGGCATGCGTTTGAAACCGGCGGAACTCGAACTCGATTTCCGCGAATCGTTCAAGACCCCGCGCATGGATGCCTACGAACGTTTGCTGCTCGACGTGCTGCGCGGCCAGCTGACCCTGTTCATGCGCGGCGACGAACTGGAAGCGGCCTGGGAATGGGTCGAACCGATTCTCGACAGCTGGGAACAGAACGACAGCGCGCCGATTCCGTACACGGCCGGCACCTGGGGCCCTGCCGCCGCCAGCGCCCTGATCGGCCGCGATGGCTTGCAGTGGCGTGAAGAAGCACTACCCGAGGATTAACAGGCAATACAAGGGCCTGCCCGCAGATGGGCAGGCCTTTTACCTATCATCCCCACACTCCTGAACACCTACCAGAAGACTACCCTGATGCTGCTTGATTCCATCCGCACCCAGCTCGATTCGCTCTCCAAGTCGGAGAAGAAGGTCGCGCTGGCCGTGCTTGACCAGCCTAACCAGACGGTCAGCCAGAACATCACGGCGCTGGCGAAAAGCGCGCAGGTGTCGGAACCGACCGTGGTGCGCTTTTGCCGCACCCTGGGCTACGACGGCTGGCATGAATTCAAGCTGAAGCTGGCGCAGGGCCTGGCCCTGGCCATGCCGGGCGCGAACGAGCAGCCGGCGCAGGACGACCTGGCGGCCGACCTGGTGAATAAAATCTGCAGCCGCTCGATCAACACCCTGCTCGACCTGCGCAACAACCTGAACCCGGAAGCGATCCAGCGCGCGCTCGACATCCTGTCGCGCGCCAGCAAGATCGAATTCTATGGCCAGGGCACGTCGGGCATCGTGGCGGCCGACGCGCAGCACAAGTTCTTCCGCTCGGGCGTGCCGACGGTGGCCTACAGCGACCCGAACATCCACAGCATCGCCGCTGCCCTGCTGCGCGGCGGCGACTGCCTGGTGGCCATCTCGCAGCGCGGCAACAGCCCCGCCCTGGTCCGCTCCGTGAAACTGGCGCGCCGCGGCGGCGCCGACGTTGTCGTGCTGGCCCCATCGGGCACGCCGCTGGCCGACCTGGCGACCGTGCTGATCCCGATCGACCTGGTCTTCAACACCGACCCCTACACCCCGATTTCCGCGCGCCTGGCCTACCTGGTCGTGATCGACGTGCTGGCCGTGGGCCTGGCACTGCAACGGGGACCGGAGTTCCGCAAGAAGATGCAGAATGCGCAGAAGGCGCTGCAGGAATTCGACATGCAGTTTGATTCTTTTATTGGCTAGGCAGCAGAAATCCGGGGTCTGACCCGCCGGGTCTGACCCCGGCTCTCAATTTTGGGTTCCTGCCACTGCATTTCTTCCGCACCAAAAGGACTGAACCGCGCCCCGGATTATGTACAATACCCCGGCAAGCCCATTCACTCTTTCCCGTGCAGCCATGAACCAACTCGAACAACTGAAGCAATTTACTACCGTGGTGGCCGACACCGGCGACTTCCAATCGATCCAGGCCTACACGCCGCGCGATGCGACGACGAATCCGTCGCTGATCCTGAAGGCCGTGCAGAAGGATGAATACAAGCCGCTGCTGGAAAAGGCCGTGCGCGACCATCCGAACGCCTCGACCGCCGAAATCATCGACCGCCTGCTGATCGCCTTTGGCGTGGAAATCCTGCAAACCATTCCCGGCCGCGTCTCCACCGAAGTCGATGCGCGCCTGTCGTTCGACACGGAAGGCACCGTCGCCAAGGGCCGCGACCTGATCGCCCTGTATTCGAACGCGGGCATCCCGCGCGAGCGCGTGCTGATCAAGATCGCCTCCACCTGGGAAGGCATCCGCGCCGCCGCCATCCTGGAAAAGGAAGGCATCCGCTGCAACATGACCCTGCTGTTCTCGCTGGCCCAGGCGATTGCCTGCGCCGAAGCGGGCGCCCAGCTCATTTCGCCGTTCGTCGGCCGCATCTACGACTGGTACAAGAAATCGACGGGCATCGACTACATGGGCGCGGAAGACCCGGGCGTGCAATCGGTCCGCCGCATCTACAATTACTACCGCAAGTTCGGCTACAAGACCGAGGTGATGGGCGCGAGCTTCCGCAACACGTCGCAAATCCTCGAACTGGCCGGCTGCGACCTGCTCACCATCAGCCCCGACCTGCTGCAAAAACTGGCCGACAGCGATGCGCCGGTGGAACGCAAGCTGAGCGCCGAAGCGGCGCCATCGACCAACATCGTGCAAATGTCGCTGAACGAGGAAGCCTTCCGCTTCATGATGAATGAAGACGCGATGGCGACGGAAAAACTGGCCGAAGGCATCCGCGCCTTCTGCGTCGATTCCGGCAAGCTGAAACAGATGATCGCGGCGCTGCGTTAATTCCGGCGCGCGAAAAAAAAGCGGCGTCCGTGCATGGCACGGCGCCGCTTTTTTCATGCCCGCGGGATCAGGAGCAACGGAACGTGGCCACGCCCTGGTAATTGGCGCCATTCGCCAGCTGCGCCTTGTAGGCGGCGATCAGCAGATAGCGGCCGGCGCCGCCGTCGCCCAGCATCAGCTGCGCGCCCGTGCCGCTCGACAGGTAGCCGCCGGTGATGCTGCTCGACGCAGGCGAAGCGATGGTCGTCGAAGCCGATACCTTGCCCGTGCTGCCGCCAGCGCTGGCATCGATGGCCAGCGCTATTTTGGCGCCGGAGGCATCGAAGGACATGCTGGCCGTGCCGCTGGCAGTGCCGAAGTAGCCGCTCGACGAGACGTTCGTGCCGCCCGTATAGCTTGGCGCCGTGAACGTACCCGCATCGCAGGTGAACGTGCCGGTCGCCGGCAGCGCGGCGAGCACGTTATAGGCGACGTAATGCGCGCTGGCATTGTTGCCGGTCAACGTCGTGGCGCCAGAGATACTGCTGAACGAGCCCTTGAACCAGCGTCCCTGCGCAAAAGCGGCGTCGCCGCTGATTTCGCGCGTCACGGACGGGTTGCCCGTCAGGACGATGCTGCCGATATTGCTCACGGCGCCCGAGGTATCTTGCACCAGCAGGCTGGCCTTGCCACTGCTCTGCAAGCCGATAGCCGTGAAGATGAAGCGGCTGTTGTCGCCATTCACGAAACGCGCGCTGACGGCGCCCGTGTTTTCGCCGGTGGCGGTCGGCGTGACAGGTACCACTGGCGGCGTAACAGGCGTCACGGGCGTCACGGGTGGATTCACGGCAACCGCCGTGTCGGATGGGGAAGAAGAACCGCCGCCACCGCAAGCGGCGAGCGAAGCGGCGATCAGGGTCAGAACAACAGCGTGATTCAGTTGCATACGATTCCAATAAAAAAAGCAAGACATAAGGAATCCTTGGCACATGCCAAAAATTCAACGTCCAATATTATGCAACATTTCTCAAGAGAATGGTTGCCTTAAAGAAATTTATTAATACTAACAATGTGACTATAGCGAGCGCGACTGTGTCGTGGCGCCACGCTGGCGGTAAAATACCTGACTACCGGCCGCCAACGACTACTCATGCAATCACCGATCACCATCCGCCTGGGCCGCCGCGCCCGGACGCGCATCGCCGAACACGGAGTGCGCGCCAGCGACATTGCCATCGTCCCTGCCGCCGCGGGCGGTCCAAAAGGCTTGATCCTGCACCAGCTCGATTGCTGGCTGTTCGGCGATTTTCTACCGCAGGCGCCACGCCAGCGCCACTTCGTCGGCGCCTCGATCGGCGCCTGGCGCATGGCCGCCGGCGTATTCCCCGACCCGGTGGCCGCACAGCGCCGCCTGGTGCGCGAATACGTGGGCCAGCGCTATCCCGACAAACCCGAGGCGGCGCACGTCAGCCGCACGTGTCGCGCCCTGCTCGACGCCGTCCTCGACGGCCAGGACGCGCAGCTGCTACAGCACGAGCACCACAGCCTGTCGGTGCTGGCCGTGCGCGGCATCGGCGCGCTGGCGCAGCCAGGCAAATGGCGCGACCGGCGCGGCTTCCTGCTGGCGGCCGCCGGCAACGCCGTGGCGCGCGCGCGTCTGGCCGCGTCGCTGGAACGCGCCGTGTTCCATGCCGGACCGGACGGCGCCAGCTGGCTGCGCTCGCGCTTCGACGCCTTTCATTCCCACTTCGTGCCGCTGGCGCAAAACAACCTGCGCGACGCGCTGCTGGCCTCCGGCTCCATCCCGCTGGTACTCGATGCGGTCACGGACATCGTGGGCGCGCCGCCCGGGCGCTACTGGGACGGCGGCCTGGTCGACTATCATCTGCACCTGCCCTACCAGCGTGAACCGGACCTGGTGCTGTACCCGCATTTTGCCGACCATATCGTGCCGGGCTGGCTGGACAAGGCCATGCCCTGGCGTCGCGCGCGCAGCGGCGACAGCGCACTCGACAACATGATCCTCGTCTCGCCTTCGCCCGCCTTCGTGGCCAGCCTGCCCAATGGCAAACTGCCGGACCGGCGCGACTTCCCCCATTACGGCCAGGACCACGCGGCGCGCATGCGCGACTGGCGCCGCGCCATCGCGGAAAGCGAACGCATGGCGGCCGCCTTCGCCCGCTGGGCCGAGCAGCCGGACTTGCGCCAGGCGGGCGATCTGTAGCACGGGCGTGGCTGCAACAGGCGCAAAAACAAGCGCGCGTTTCCCTCGCCTCTTGGTCACTTCTCAGTGCATACTATGTCGCACAGGCAATTTAAATCCCCTCTGCGACAGGAGTTCCGACCATGCACGCCCTCTCCCACCTTCGTATCGGCACGCGCCTGGCTGCAGGCTTTGCGCTGGTGCTGCTGCTCTCCGTGATTTCCACCTCGTACGCGCTGTACAGCGCCCACGTGAATGCCGACGCAACGCGGCAAATGATGGAAAAACCGCTGGCCAAGGAACGCCTCGTATCGGACTGGTACGTGCTGATTTACTCGGCCATCGCGCGCACCTCGATGATCGCCAAAAGCACGGACGAAACCCTGTCCAGCGTGTTTGCCGACACCATCGCCGACAGCACCAAACAGGGCAGCGAACTGCTGAAGAAAATCGAAGCGCTGCTCGACAGCGATGAAGAAAAAGCCATTTTCAAGGCGTCCATCGCCGAGCGCGTCAAGTACCAGGATGCCAAGACCCTGGTGATGAATGCGCGCAAGGCCGGCAACGCGGCGCAGGCGGAAAGCGCCTACCGCGACAGCTTTGCGCCGGCCGCCGCCAAGTACCAGAACAACGTCAAGGCCCTGCTGTCGCAGCAGCGCCAGGCCATCGACGCCACGGCGCACGCCATCGAGGCGGCCAACGGGCGCAGCTTCACCTTGCTGCTGACCTTGTGCGCGCTGGTGGTGGCGCTGGGCAGCGTCTGCGCCTGGCTGATCACGCGCTCGATCACGCAACCGTTGAAGGCCGCCGTGAAAGTGGCCGAAACGGTGGCCGACGGCGACTTGCGCACGCATTTCGGCAAAGCCGCCAGCGATGAAATCGGCGACCTGATGCGCGCGCTGCACGGCATGAACGAGGCGCTGCGCAAGGTGGTGTCGGAAGTCCAGACGGGCACCAATGCGATTGCCACGGCGTCGGGCGAAATCGCCGCCGGCAACCAGGATCTGTCTGCGCGCACGGAACAGCAAGCCAGCTCGCTGGAAGAGACGGCGTCGTCGATGGAAGAACTGACCAGCACCGTCAAGCAGAATGCGGACAATGCGCGACAAGCCAACCAGATGGCGGTGGCCGCCTCCGGCGTTGCCGAACGGGGCGGCAGCATCGTCAGCCAGGTGGTCGACACCATGGGCGCCATCGATACGGCATCGACGAAAATCGTCGACATCATCGGCGTCATCGACGGCATCGCCTTCCAGACGAATATCCTGGCCTTGAACGCGGCCGTCGAAGCGGCGCGCGCCGGCGAGCAGGGACGCGGCTTTGCCGTCGTCGCCACGGAAGTGCGCAGCCTGGCGCAGCGCTCGGCTGCTGCGGCGCGCGAAATCAAGACCCTGATCGGCGACTCGGTGGAACAGGTCAACAACGGCACACGGCTGGTGCATCAGGCCGGCAGCACCATGGGCGAAGTGGTCGACAGCGTGCGCAGGGTCACCGACATCATGGCCGAGATCACGGCCGCCAGCGCCGAGCAAAGCATGGGTATCGACCAGGTCAACCAGGCCATCGCGCAAATGGACCAGGTGACGCAGCAGAATGCGGCCCTGGTGGAAGAAGCGGCGGCCGCGGCCGAAAGCATGCAGGACCAGGCGGCGCGCCTGGCGCAAGTGGCGGCCGGCTTCCAGCTCGAACACATGACTGCTACTGCGCCGGTGCGCGCCGCACGGCCGGCCAAGACGGCCATTGCCAGCACGCCAAGGCTCGCGCCACGCTCCCCCGAGGCCAAGGCAAGCAAACCGGCAGCGCCGAAGGCGGCCGGTGCTGCGGCGCACAAAACGCCATCGCACATCGCCGGCGACGACTGGGAAGAATTTTAAGCCCGGCTTTCAAGCACAGTTTCAAGCGCCGCGCCGGCGACGGCAAGGCGCTTGAAACTATTTGACAGCGGCGCCAGGCGCGCCGATACTGGTTTCAGGTGGGACTGGCGCGCCACCGCGACATGAGACAGCCGGCGCCTCCAGGGAGAGACCATGCGCCCCTATCTTGTTGCCGCCCGTTGTTTCAAGCATCTGGGCGCCGCCCTGCTCTGCGGCGCTTTGGCGGCTTGCAGCGTCGCACCGCCCGCCAGCCTGCCCCCCATCTTCAACGACAGCGATTTCGCGCCGGCCGCCGCCATCGACGCCAGCCAGGTCTTTGCCATCGACGAGACCATGCGCCAGTATGTGGGCACGCAAGTGCGGCGCGAGGCGCGCAACAAGAATAACCGCGCGGCGCTCTATGACGCCCTGTACGACAAGAGCAGGCTGAAACTCGAATACGATGCGGCCATGACCCGCAATGCGCGTGAAACGTTTGCCGCGCGCCAGGGCAACTGCCTGTCGCTGGTGATCATGACGGCGGCGCTGGCGCATGAATTGGGTTTGCAGGTGCGCTACCAGGAGGTGCTGGGCGAGGAAAGCTGGAGCCGCAGCGGCGACATGTATTTTGTCGCCGGCCACGTCAACCTGGTGCTGGGCCAGCGCCTGGGCGAAAACCGGAATAACTACGATACCAAGGGCACGCTGGTGATCGACTTCCTGCCGTCCGGCGACGTGGCGGGCTACCGCACGCGCGAAATCAGCGAAGCGACCGTACTCGCCATGTACATGAACAACCGCGCCGCCGAAACCATGAGCGAGGGCCAGCTGGACCAGGCGTACTGGTGGGCCCGGGCCGCACTGCTGCAAGATCCCTCATTCAGCGGCGCCTACAACACCCTGGGCGTGATCCAGTTCCGCCATGGCGACCTGGCCGCGGCGCGGCGCACGCTCGCCCATGCGCTGATACGCGCGCCGGACAACACGGTGCTGCTGTCGAACCTGGCACAGGCGCTGGAGGCGTCCGGCCTGCCCGATGAAGCGCTGCCGCTGCGCCGGCGCCTGCTGGCGCTGCAGCCGCAGCCGCCCTTCCACTACTTCAACCTGGGCAAGGCGGCCATGCAGCAAAACGATTACGTGCGGGCGATACAGCTGTTTTCACGTGAAATCGCGCGCGACCCGTACTACCACGAATTCCACTTCTGGCTGGCGCAAGCCTATGCGCGCCTGGGCCAGCTGGAGCAGGCCGGCAAGCAGCTGGAACTGGCGATGAGCAACAGCACCACGCGCGGCGACCACACGCTCTATGCGGCCAAGCTGCAGCGCCTGCGCGCCGTCACCACGCATTAATCTTCCAGGAACATCTGCTGCAAATCGTTCAGGAAGCACAATCCCCGTTCCGTCGGGCGGATGACCTGGTGGTCGCGGTACAGCAAGCCTTTCGCTTCGGCCGCATTGAGCGGCTGCTCGATGGCGTTGAGGGCCAGGCCCGTGCGCTCGGCGAACAGGTTCGGCGCAAAGCCCTGCGTCAGGCGCAGGGTATTGAGCATGAATTCAAAACCCATTTCCTCGCGCGCCAGTTCGCGCTCTTCCTGCACCGGGTTGCCGGCCAGTACCGCGTCCATGTAGGCGCGCGGCTGCTTGTAGCGGGCCTGGCGCAGCACGCGGTGCGGGAACGAGATCTTCGAATGCGCGCCCGCGCCGATGCCCAGGTAATCGCCGAATTCCCAGTAATTGCGGTTGTGCTTTGCCTGGCGGCCCGGCTGCGCGTAGGCCGACACTTCGTAGCGGCCGTAGCCCGCCTGCGCCGCGCGCGCGGCCACCATGTCGGCGATGTCGGCGCTCTCGTCGTCGTCCGGCAGCACGGGCGGATACTTGGCGAACAAGGTGTTCGGCTCCAGCGTCAGGTGATACAGCGACAGGTGTGGCGGCGCGAACGACAGCGCCGTTTCCAGGTCCTGCCGCGCCTCGTCCAGCGTCTGCGTGGGCAACGCATACATCAGGTCGAGATTGAAATTGTCGAAGTTGGCGTGCGCGATCCCCACCGCCCGGCGCGCCTCGTTATCGTCGTGGATGCGCCCCAGCGCCTGCAAATGGCGGCCATTGAAGCTCTGGATGCCGATCGACAAACGGTTGATGCCGCTGGCCCGGTAGGACTTGAATTTTTCCGCTTCGAAGGTGCCCGGATTGGCTTCCATGGTGATTTCGCAATCGGGCTCCAATGGCAGCAAGGTGCGCACGTCCGACATCAGGCGGTCCAGGCCCGCCGCCGACATCAGGCTGGGCGTGCCGCCGCCGATGAAAATGGTGTGGATCTTGCGGCCCCAGATCAGCGGCAGCGCCATTTCCAGGTCCAGCCGCAGGGCGGCCAGATATTCCGCTTCCGGCAAGTCGCCGCGCACCTCGTGCGAATTGAAGTCGCAATACGGGCATTTTTTCACGCACCACGGGAAATGGATGTACAGCGACAGCGGCGGCAGGGCCGTCAGGTTCAGCGCGCCCGGCTGCAGGTATTTCAGGGCCGCCCCGGCCGCGCCGGAAATGCCTTCCTGCGGCGCGGGAGCGGCGCCGGGCCTGGCTGCCGACTTGGCAACGGCGCCCACCAGTTTGATCGGGATCATCGCAGCTTTTCCACCAGCGCGCGCAGGGCCTGGCCACGGTGCGACAGCGCGTTCTTTTCATCGGACGTCAGTTCGGCCGCGCACTTGCCCAGCGCGGGAAGATAGAAATGCGGATCGTAGCCGAAGCCACCATTGCCGCGCGGGGTGGCGATCATTTCGCCATTCCAGCGGCCGTCGGCGATCACCGGCTGCGGGTCGTCCGCATGGCGCACGTACACCAGCACGCAGTAGTAATACGCGGACTTGTCGGCATGCGCCTCGAGGTCGGCGATCAGCTTGGCGCTGTTGGCCGCATCCGATTTCGGCTCGCCCGCATAGCGGGCCGAGTACACGCCCGGCGCGCCGCCGAGCGCATTGACGCACACGCCCGAATCGTCGGCCAACGCCGGCAATCCCGTCAGGCGCGATGCGTGGCGCGCCTTCTGCAGGGCGTTTTCAACGAAAGTGTGGAACGGCTCGTCGCTTTCCGGAACGTCATACTCGCCCTGGGCGTGGACGGAAAAACCGATGGTCGAGAGCAGCTCGTTGAATTCCTTGAGCTTGCCGGCGTTGTTGGAGGCGAGGATGAGGCGTTGGGTCATGTCAGTAGTCCGGTTGAAGTGCCGACATTGTAAACCTTTTGCGCTCCCCTCACCTTGCCACGCCGCTGCCGCAAGAAGCGGCAGGCGTGAGCTTTTTGCCCGGCGCGGCGAGCAATGACATGTAAATCTGTGTAAAGATTACATGCCGAGGGCTTGCTTTTGCAGGGCGATCAGATCGGCGATGCCGCCTTGCGCCAGGTCCAGCAAACGGTTCATGCCGGCGCGGTCGAACGCGGCGCCTTCGGCCGTGCCCTGCACTTCGATGAAGTGGCCCGCTTCCGTCATCACCACGTTCATGTCCGTGTCGCAGCCCGAGTCTTCCACATAGTCCAGGTCCAGCACCGGCATGCCCTGGTAGACGCCCACCGAGATGGCGGCAACAAAGCTTTTCACGGGGATGGCGGCAATCGCGCCGCGCGCCTGCAGCTGGGAAAACGCGTCATACGCGGCCACCATGGCGCCCGTGATCGAGGCCGTGCGCGTGCCGCCGTCGGCCTGGATCACGTCGCAATCGAGGTGCAGGGTGCGTTCGCCGAACGCCTGCAAATCGAAGGCGGCGCGCAGCGAGCGGCCGATCAGGCGCTGGATTTCCTGCGTGCGGCCCGACTGCTTGCCGCGCGCCGCTTCGCGGTCCATGCGCGTGTGCGTCGAGCGGGGCAGCATGCCGTACTCGGCCGTCAACCAGCCCTGGCCCTTGCCCTTCAGGAAACCCGGCACCTTGTCTTCGATGCTGGCGGTGCAGATGACCTTGGTGTCGCCGCACTCGATCAGCACCGAGCCTTCGGCATGCTTGGTGTACTGGCGGGTGATGCGGATGGCGCGCAGCGCGTCGACGGCGCGGCCGCTCGGGCGGGATTCGAATGTCATGGGATGTCCTGTGTGATTGGGGTGGCGGCAGCGATTCTACCACCGCGCGCCCGTCTATTTGCAGTCATGCAACAGCGCAGGGCGCGATGGCGGGCGGCGCACACATGATCCATACAATCCTGCCCCGCCAAACACAATTTTCTTTACAATGCCGTAAAACGCACACTATTCAGCAATTTCCAGGCCATCGAGCACTTCGGTCCTGTTTTGCGGCGCGGGCGGTATTGCCTGCGCTGGCTGATTAAGTGTATAAGTGACTGTATACAAGACCAAATCGGGGAATCCTTTGAGCATTTCAAGCATGACAGGCTACGCGGTTGCCACCAGCGAAGGTGCTGCAGGCACACTGACAATTGAAATCAAGAGCGTCAACTCGCGCTTTCTCGACCTGCAATTCCGGATCAACGACGATCTGCGGGCCCTGGAGCCTGATTTGCGCGCCGCCGTCATGTCCGCCATCACGCGCGGCAAAGTCGAGGTACGCCTGAGCTTTGGCCGCAAGGCCGCCACAAACGGCACGCAGGCGCTGAACCTGCCCCTGCTGACGGAACTGGCGCGCCTGCAAGCCGAAGTGGGCCAGCATTTTGTCTCCGCCCCCGTCATGACGGTGGCCGAACTGCTGCGCTGGCCTGGCGTCATCGAAGAAGCGCAAGTGGGGCAAGAATCCTTGCAGGCGGACGTGGGCGCGCTGACCAAGCGCACCGTGGCCGCCTTCGTCGACAGCCGCAAGCGCGAAGGCGCCGCGCTCGAAGCCGTGCTCGTGTCGCGCATCGAGGCGATGGAAGCCATCGTCAAGCGCATCACGCCATTGATACCGCAAGTGGTGGCGGCCTTCCAGCAAAAAGCCATCGAGCGCATGCAGGATGCGCTGGGCCTGGCCAGTCAGGGCTCGAATTCGGCCCTGTCGCGCCAGGACGCCATGGAACGCATCCGCCAGGAAGTGATTTTGTACGGCATCCGCATCGACGTGTCGGAAGAACTGGCGCGCCTGTCGGCCCACCTGGGCGAAACGCGCCACATCCTCACCAAGGGCGGGCAAGTGGGCAAGCGCCTCGACTTCATGATGCAGGAACTGAACCGCGAAGCCAACACCCTGGGCGCCAAGGCGTCCGTCAAGGAACTGGCCGACGCCTCGATGGACTTGAAGCTGCTGATCGAGCAGATGCGCGAACAGGTGCAGAACCTGGAATAATCGCTCCGCCTCAGGCCAGGCGCGCTCCGGCGCGCCCCCTGTCGCTGGCGGCGATGACGACGCAGGCGACAAACAGCACGATGCTGTATTCCACGCCGCCGGCGCCATGTTCGCCCACGAACCAGCCCTTGGCCGCATGCACGAGGGCGATGCCGCCGACGCAGATGACCATCAATCCGGCCGCCGCCCAGCGCGTGTATTTGCCGGCGATGAGCAAACTGCCGCAAACGATCTCGACGACGGTAATCGCCCACACGACGGCCAGGCCACAGATAAATCCCTTGTCTTCCAGGAAACCAGCAAAGCGGGGAATGGTGCCGTTGGCGATGCGCGTGATGGCGTGTGCCATGAACATCACGGCGATGGCCACGCGCAGCAGCAACATGGCCTGGGCAACGCTGAGAAACGGGAAATTTTTCATGCGCACATCCTGTCGGCAAATAGTTATCAAGAAAAAAGCATTCCAAATTAGATAACTATTTCTTCAAGATAACAAGCAAAATATGCGCAGGGCTGGCGGCAAGGCGCATCGCGGGGCTGGCTCGCCGCCTTGCCTCTTGGTAAAATACCGAATTGGGCGGCGCCCATGCAGCGCACACGCCGCCATCACACGTATATGGAAAGATCCGCATGAGCCACCCTACCGCCTTCTCCGGCAGCCTGTTCGTGGTCGCCGCGCCATCGGGCGCCGGCAAATCGACACTGGTCAATGCATTGCTGGCGCAAGAGCCCGGCATCAAGCTGTCGATCTCGACCACCACGCGCGCCCCGCGTCCGGGCGAGCAGCACGGCCGCGAGTACTATTTCACGACGGCGGAAGACTTTGTCGCGCGCGCCGACCAGGGCGAATTCCTGGAATGGGCGGAAGTGCATGGCAATTACTACGGCACCTCGCGCATCATGGTGGAACAGCAAATGGCCGCCGGCACCGACATCCTGCTGGAAATCGACTGGCAGGGCGCGCGCCAGGTACGCAAGCAATTCCCCCGCGCGGCCGGTATTTTCATCCTGCCGCCGTCGATCGATGCGCTGGAAGAACGCTTGAACAAGCGCGGCCAGGACGAGCCGCACGTGATCACGCGCCGCCTGCTGGCGGCCGGCGGCGAAATCGCACACGCTCCCGAGTTCGAGTATGTTATTATCAATGAAGAGTTTACGGTCGCTTTGTCCGAACTGAGCGCGATCGTGAGAGCGGCCCGTTGCCGGTTTGCGCAACAAGCGGCCCGCAACGCATCGCTATTCGCCCAGCTGGGCCTGCACGCAGAATAATCGTCTCTGCACGCCAGTTCACACAGCACCACGCACACAAATTTAGGAGTTACTATGGCCCGTATCACAATCGAAGATTGCCTGAAGCAGATCCCTAACCGTTTCCAGCTGACCCTGGCTGCGACTTATCGCGCACGTCAGTTGTTGCAAGGCCACACCCCCAAGGTGGAAGCCAAGGACAAGCCTACCGTTGTCGCACTGCGTGAAATCGCTGCCGGTAAAGTCGGCATCGAAATGCTGAAAAAGGTCCCGATGTAATTGGGAACCCGCGTGCCGGAACAGTGCTGACCCCTGGTTCTACCGTATCCTTTATTCACACTGTGAAGCAACGCGACGTTTTATGAGTCTGACCCCAGCCGACACGACTTCCGCAGCACTGCCGCCCCTGGCCCCGCGCCAGGCGGCAAAATCGCAGGGCGCTTCCGCGCCCGGCGCCGGCACGTCCGGCAGCAACACCCCCGCAGTACCGCCAGCGCCAGCCCTCGGCGTGGCCTCCGTCAGCCACCTGGCCGACAAGCTGGCCGAATACCTGTCTCCTGCCGACCTGAAAAAAGTCAAGGAAGCCTACCGCTTCTCCGACGAAATGCACCTGGGCCAGATGCGCCGCTCGGGCGAGCCGTATATCTCGCACCCGATCGCCGTCGCCGAAATCTGCGCCGACTGGAAGCTCGACGCGCAAGCCATCATGGCCGCCCTGCTGCACGACGTGATGGAAGACCAGGACGTCAAGAAGGATGAATTGATCGAGCGCTTCGGCGCGCCCGTGGCGCACCTGGTCGACGGCCTGTCGAAGCTGGAAAAGATCGAATTCCAGAGCCAGATCGAAGCGCAGGCGGAAAACTTCCGCAAGATGCTGCTGGCCATGGCCTCCGACGTGCGCGTGATCCTCATCAAGCTGGCAGACCGCCTGCACAATATGCGCACCCTGGACTTCATGACGGCGGCAAAAAAGCGCCGCATCGCCAGCGAGACCATGGAAGTGTACGTGCCGATCGCGCACCGCCTCGGCCTGAACAACATCTACCACGAACTGCAGGACCTGTCGTTCTCGCACCTGTACCCGATGCGCTACCGCACGCTGGCGAAAGCCGTCAAGGCGGCGCGCGGCAACCGGCGCGAAGTGGTCAACAAGATCATGGAAGCGGTGAAAAGTACCTTGTCCATGGCCGAGCTCGAGGCCGACGTCACGGGCCGCGAAAAGACGCTGTACGACATCTATAAAAAGATGCGCAGCAAGCATTTGTCGTTCTCGCAAGTGCTGGACGTGTACGGTTTCCGCGTCGTGGTGAGCAGCTTTGCCGACTGTTACGTCACCCTGGGCACCCTGCACAGCCTGTACAAGCCGATGCCGGGCAAGTTCAAGGATTACATCGCGATCCGCAAGCTGAACGGCTACCAGTCGCTCCACACGACCGTCATCGGCCCCTACGGCACGCCCGTGGAATTCCAGATCCGCACGCAGGAAATGCACCGCACGGCAGAGTCCGGCGTGGCGGCGCACTGGCTCTACAAGAGTGGCGAATCGAACCCGTCCGACCTGCAGCAGCGCACCCATGCGTGGCTGCAATCCTTGCTCGACATCCAGCAGCAAACGGGCGACTCGGCCGAATTCCTCGAACACGTCAAGGTCGACCTGTTCCCCGATTCCGTCTACGTGTTTACGCCGAAGTCGAAGATCATCGCCCTGCCGCGCGGCGCCACGGCCATCGACTTCGCCTACTCGATCCACACGGGCATCGGCGACCAGACCGTGGCCGTCAAGATCAACAACGAAACCTCGCCCCTGCGCACCGAGCTGCACAATGGCGACATCGTGGAAATCATCACCGATTCCTCGTCGCGCCCCAGCCCGACGTGGCTGTCGTTCGTGCGCACCGGCAAGGCCCGTTCGGCCATCCGCCACCATTTGCGCACGATCAACCTGCCCGAATCGATCGCCCTGGGCCAGCAACTGCTGTCGCAGGCGCTGCACACCCTGAACATCGACGCCGACCTGCAAGCGCCATTGGTCGAACGCCTGCTCAACGAATCGAGCGCCAATTCCATGGACGAGTTGTACGCGGACATCGGCATCGGCAAGCGCATGGCCACCCTGGTGGCGCGCCACATCTTCGGTTTGATCGGCGGCGAAGCGGCCAGCATGCCCGTGGAACACAACAGCGGCAGCGAGCTCGACCCTGTCACCATCTGCGGCAGCGAAGGCGTCTCCGTGCAACTGGCGCCATGCTGCTTGCCTATCCCTGGCGACCAGATCATCGGCCAGCTGCGCCGCGACCAGGGCTTGCTCGTCCACACCAGCGACTGCTCGCAAGCGAAACGCCAGCGCGCCAAGGAACCGGACCGCTGGATCGCCGTGCGCTGGGGAACCGAACTGAACCGCCGCTTCGACTGCCGCATCAAGGTGCTGATCAACAGCGAACGGGGCATCCTGGCCAGAGTCGCCGCCGAAATCGGCGAATCCGACGCCAACATCATCTATGTGGGCATGGACGAAGACAAGGACAACGTCCTCGACCAACTGCGCTTCACCGTGCAAGTCAAGGACAGGGTCCACCTGGCCGCCCTGCTGCGCAATGTGCGGCGGGTTGCGGGGGTCAACCGCATCCTGCGCGAGCGCAATTAATTTACACAGCAAAAAACTGGGGTCAGACCCGCCGGGGGAATACGTCCCAATGGGACGCATTCCAATCGCGAAGCGACTGACCCCGGCTCTCACGCTTTGCGGGTTCGAACGTAATTCATTTACGCAGCAAAAAACTGGGGTCAGACCCGCCGGGTCTGACCCCGGATCTCCGCTGCGGACTACCGGCGCATTTCCGCGACTTGCCGTAAAAACGCCTGATCGCCTACGGCAAATTCGGCATTGACTGCCTCTCGCAGTTGTCCGATGCAACGCTCGCCCAACTCATCCTGAAATAACGTTTGGTATTTCTTTTGCCGCTCAGATTCGTCACGTCCAAGCGTCAAATACAAGGAATGCGGAGACAGCAGATCATCATGTACGCCCTGCGCATTGCTCCGATAGCTGGACCAGCAATATTGCCCAGGCAATGCCACGATGCCAGCCCTGACGGGATTGAGTTCGATATAGCGCTGGCAAATCAATAAATAACGCTCGCCCTGCACCAGGCAAGATTTGTAGCGGCCTTCCCACAAGCTGCCGGTGCGGCCATAACGCCAATTGAAATACTGAACATAACGCTGATTCAGCATTTTCATCAGCGACGCCAGGGAGGCCATGCCTTGCGTGGAAAGCAAGAGATGCACATGATTACTCATCAACACATAAGCATGCAACTGGCATGGCGCAAGCGCCAGACAACTGCGCAAATAATCAAGATAGCGCTGCTTGTCTTGTCCATCAAGAAAGCATGCCTGGCGGTTCACACCACGCTGCACCACATGCAGCGGAACGCCGGGCAAGGCGAGGCGAAGGCGGCGGGGCATGGCAGCTCCTGATAGCAATCAAAGGATCAGTGTGCCTGCGCGCGCCTCACGCACCCTGCGTCACCGCAAACTACCCTTCTCCCGGCGCCGGATACGTCACTTCCAGCAATTCCAGTTCCTGCTCGCCCAGTGGCGTGGTGAGGGTGATGACGTCGCCTTCGCGCGCCTTGGTGATGGTGCGGGCCATGGGCGAGACCCAGCTGATCTTGCCGTTCAGGGGATCGAACTCGTCGATGCCGACGATGGTGATGGTGTGCGTTTCGCCATCTTCCGTGCGATATTTGACGGTGGCGCCAAAGAACACCTGGTCGTTGCCATGGTGCACGCTGGGGTCGACGATGGCGGCCAGGTCCATGCGCTTGGTGAGGAAGCGGATGCGGCGGTCGATCTCGCGCAGTCGGCGCTTGCCGTAGATGTAGTCGCCATTTTCCGAACGGTCGCCATTCGACGCCGCCCAATGGACGATGCGCACCACTTCCGGACGGTCGACGTCGATCAGCTGCAGCAGCTCTTCCTTGATGCGCTGGTAACCGGCCGGCGTGATGTAGTTCTTGGCGCCGGCGGGAATGGCCAGCGCCAGCGCGGCCGCTTCTTCATCGTCGTCGTTGTCGGATTCTTTTACAAAGGCTTTATTCATCTGTCTATTGTAGCCCCGCCAGGGAGCCGCGGGCACACGGGATGCGGGGGCAAACGGGCTTTTTTGACGTATCATCGTGGCAATCGCGGCAAACGTGGGCCGCACACGGAGACGGATGAAAAAATTCTACAGAGTCAGGCGCTGGCTGTTCGCGCCGCTGGTCTACCTGGCCGCCATCTTCCTGCTGATCGAGGAATGGCTGTGGGCGACAGGCGCGCGCATCATGCAGGTGATCGCGCAATTTCCGCCCCTGCATGCGCTCGAAGCGTGGATCAAGCGCCTGCCGCCGTACTGGGCGCTGACCATCTTCGTGCTGCCGGCCGTGCTGCTGTTTCCCGTCAAGCTGCTGGCCCTGCTGGCGATCGCGCGCGGCCATGCGTTTTCCGGCATCGGCGTGATCGTCATCGCCAAGCTGGGCGGCGCGGCAGCCGTGGCGCGCCTGTACAGCCTGACGCGCCCTACCCTGTTGACCTTGCCGTGGTTTGCGCGCTGGCATGGCTTGTTCATGGAAACCAAGGATCGCTGGATCGCCCGCCTGCGCGCCACGCGGCCATGGCGCCGAGTCAGCCGCCTGTCGGCCGCGCTGGGCCGCGCCCGCCGTGCCTGGTGGCAACGCTTGCGCAAGGGCACGCCAGGACGCCATAATTCGCGCCCGGCCAGAGTCCTGCGCCGCTTCGCCGCCTTCTGGCGCGCCCGCCGCTGATGAAGAAAAGCAACTTCATGCACGACACGCCCCGGCTGGCGCCCGCCCTGCGCGCGGCGGCGCCGGAAATCTACCTGTTTGATGCGGCCAGCTTGCAATTGCTGGACGCCAACGATGCCGCCTGCGACAACTTGCAGTATGCGCGCAAGCAATTGCTGGCGATGACGCCCTTCACCCTGGCGCCGCAGCTCGACGCGCAGCAACTGGCCGCCGTGCTGGCCACCCTCGACGACAGCATCGGCGCGCAAGCCCGGCTGCACGTGCAGCAGCGCCGCCGCGATGGCAGCCTGTATTCGCTCAGCCTGCAGTTGTCGCGCGCCAGCCGCCAGGGCCGCTCCCTGATCCTGGCCGAAGGCGAAGACTTGCGCACGCCGCAAGCGACGGCCGCCGCCCTGGCGCAGGTGCAGTCGCGCTTCAACGCCATCGTGTCGAACACGCCGGGCCTCGTGTACCAGTTCTGCCTGCATGCGGATGGACGGGCGTCCTTTGCCTACCTGAGCGACGGTTGCCAGGCCCTGCTGGGCCTGAGCCCGGCACAGCTACACGCGCGTCCGGAACTGTTTTACCAGTTGATCCTGGCCGACGACCGCGCCTCGTATCTGGAATCGATGCAGACCTCAAAAAACACCTTGTGGAGCTGGAACTGGGAAGGCCGCATCTGGATCGATGCCTGGAAGGACGTCAAATGGATCAACCTGCGCTCCACGCCGCGCGCGCTGGCCGACGGCACGGTGCAGTGGGAAGGCATCATGACGAATATCACGGAAAGCCGGCTCGAGCAGATCGAAGTGCGCCAGTCGCGCGCCCGCCTGGCCGAGCTGACTGCGCATATCGACAAGGTCAAGGAGCACGAACGCACGCGCCTGGCGCGCGAATTGCACGATGACCTGGGCGGCAACTTGACGGCCATCAAGATGGCACTGGCCATGCTGGCGCGCCGCCTGCCGCCGGACGACCCGCAACTGCAGGAAAAAGCCGACTATGTCGACGCCCTCGTCGACCGCAGCATCGACGCCGTACACCGCATTTCGCTGGACTTGCGCCCCTCCATGCTGGACCTGGGCCTGGTCGCCGCGCTGGACTGGCAAGTCAAGGAATTCGCGCGCCAGGCCGGTATCGAATGCCAGTTCATTTCGAACCGCCAGCACATCGACCTCGAGCTGGACCAAGCAACGAGCCTGTTCCGCATCGCCCAGGAGGCGCTGACGAATATCGCCAAGCATGCGCAGGCGAGCAAGGTCAGCGTGCGCCTGGCCCGGCAGCGCCAGCATATCAGCCTGTCGATCGCCGACAATGGCGTCGGCATGCGCCTGTCCGACCGCGCCAAGCCGCAGTCGTTCGGCATCCGCGGCATGGCCGAACGGGCCAGCGCGCTGGGCGGCACCCTGAGCCTGATGGACGGGCCCGATGGCGGCACCATCCTGAGCATAAAAATCCGGCTGACCACCGCGCGAGAGGCGATAATAGCGGCTGCAGCCAGTGCGCCAGCGCACAGCGGGCCGCCGCCAGACGCGGCCTAGTGGGTGAATTAGATAGGAAACAACGCAGTCATGAAAGAAAAAGCCACCATCCGGGTATTCATCGCCGACGATCACGCGATCGTGCGCGAAGGCTTGAAGCAAATCCTCGCCGACACGAAGGACATCATCGTGGCCGGCGAAGCCGAAAACGGCCACGACGCCATCAAACTGTTCCGCGGCTCGAAATGCCAGGTATTGCTGCTCGACATCTCCCTGCCCGACCGCAGCGGCATCGAGGTGCTCAAGCAGATCAAGAAGGAAAAACCGGAACTGGCCGTGCTGATGCTGTCTATGCACCGCGAAGACCAGTACGCCATCCGTTCGCTCAAGGCGGGCGCGGCCGGCTACCTGACGAAACAGAGCGCGCCGCGCGAGCTGGTCACGGCCATCCGCCAGGTGGCGCAGGGTTTGAAATACATCAGCGCCTCGCTGGCCCAGGAACTGGCCAACACGGTGGGCGAAGACCACGAAACGGCCTTGCACGACACCTTGTCGGACCGCGAATACCAGACCCTGGTGATGATCGCCTCGGGCAAGGCCGTGGGCGCCATCGCCGAGGAACTGAAATTGTCCGTGAAAACCGTCAGCGAATACCGCGCCCGCTTGCTGGTCAAGATGAAACTCAAGAATAGCGCGGAACTGACGCACTACGCCATCCGCAACCAGCTGGTGGATTGACGGCAAAGCGGCATGCCCGCTGGCATCGGGCGAATTGACAGGACTTCTCCTTGCTTCTCGCACAATAAGTTCTTTGCCAACTCGCATATCATGGGGATAATGAGAAATATCTGAAAAGGCTGTGCCTACATGTCCAGTAAATTGCCATCTTCACCAGCAAGCGCTCCCGCTGGCGCCACGAATGCCACCGCCGGCGCGATGAACCCGGCCGATATCGCCCGCGAAGCGTTTCGCCGCCTGGCCACGCGCCGCATCGCCCCGACGCCGAGCGCCTACCGCGATATCTACAATGAAATCGCCGGCATCAGCGAACCGGCCGAGACGCCAGCTGCGCCGGGAGCGGTGCTGGCCGCCAGCGCCCCCACGGAGAGCGGCGCGGAAAACGTGCTGACGCAATTCGCCGCCAAGATGAGCGAATCGGCGGGCGAACTGGGCGACTTTGGCAAGCGTTTCCAGCGCGCCCTGAAGGCGCGCGACTGGGACAGCTATGCGCGCACCCTGGCGCAGCTGGCGGAGAAACAGGTCAAGAAAGGCGGCGGCATCGAATTGCCGCCCCTGCCGGACGGCGAACAGACGCGCACCCTGCGTGAATTGCTCAGCCGTACCCTGGGCTTTGCCGTCGCCACCTTGCTGACGGGCACGCCCGCGCTGGTGGAAGAGGCCGAATCGCTGGGCGCGGCCATCAAGCAGGCCCATACGGAAGAAGCGCTGAACGAAGCGGCCCTGCGCCTGAAGCAGCTGTGCTACCAGATCGAACTGAAAAGCGGCGACACGGCCGAGCAGCAGGAATTGCTGCTGCGCCTGTTCAAGCTGCTGCTCGACAACGTCAGCCAATTGCTCGACGACGACAGCTGGCTGCGCGGCCAGGTCGATGCCGTGCAAAACCTGATCGCCGGCCCGCTCGACCAGCGCGCGCTGGAAGACGCCACGCGCAGCCTGAAAGAAGTCATCTACAAGCAAAGCCAGCTCAAGCACAGCTTGTCCGACGTCAAGCTGACGGTCAAGAACATGATGATGACCTTCATCGACCGCCTGGGACAAGTGGCGGCCAGCACGGGCGACTTCCATGAAAAGATCGGCGGCTATTCGGAAAAGATCAGCCAGGCGGAAAATATCAGCGAACTGAACAGCGTTCTCGACGAAGTCCTGCGCGAAACGCGCATGGTGCAGAACGAGGCCTTGCGTGCGCGCGACAAAATGGTGCTGGCGCGCCAGGAAGTGCAGGATGCGGAACAGCGCATCCACACCCTGGAAGCAAAGCTCCAGCACATGAGCGAACTGGTGCGGGAAGATCAGCTGACAGGCAGCCTGAACCGCCGTGGCCTGGACGACGTGTTCGAGCGCGAGACGGCCCGCTCCGACCGCCGCGGCACGCCGCTGTGCATCGCCATGCTGGACCTGGACGACTTCAAACGACTGAACGACACCTATGGCCACCTGGCCGGCGATGCCGCTTTGAAACACCTGGTCAAAATCGTCAAGGAAACCCTGCGCTCGATGGACGTCATCGCCCGCTTCGGCGGCGAGGAATTCCTCATCCTGCTGCCGGAAACGACGGTCGAGGCGGCCTCGTCGACGATGACGCGCTTGCAGCGCGAGCTGACCCGGCATTTCTTCCTGCACGACAACGAGAAAGTCCTGATCACCTTTTCCGCCGGCGTGGCCCTGCGCCTGCCCAACGAAGATCAGGCCGAACTGGTCAAGCGCGCCGACCGCGCCATGTACCAGGCCAAGCAGACGGGCAAGAACCGCGTGGTGGTAGCGGACTGAACCACTACATACGGTACGCGCCAATAAAAATGCCGCTCATCGAGCGGCATTTTTGCATTCCGGCGCCAGCTGGGCACCTGGCGGGGAACATCAGCGGTAAGGATGCTCGTCGGCAAAGAAATCGATCAAGCCGCCTTCGTGCTCGATCAGGATGGACTTGGCGATAATGCCCTCGCGCGCCATTTCCGCCGCGATATCGCGCGCGCGCCATTGCGTGGGGATGATGACCACGTCGACGGGCGCTGTTTTCAGCACGTCGCGGTAGACGATTTCCTGGCCCAGGCCCGGCACGAAGGTGCCGGCCTTGTCCGGGTCGGAATCAACCACCAGCGGGAAGCGCTGCGCGTCAGCGCCGAACTGGTGCATGAAGGCGGCGGCCTTGCCCGTGCCGCCCCAGATGGCCACGCGCTGGCCGCCGCTGGCCAAGGTATCGAGCTGGGCGGCAATGGTCTTGCGGCTGCGCTGGGCGGCGACGGCAAACGCATTGCTGTGGCGCGCCTGCTCGCGCAGCGGCTTCGGAATCTGCAGGCGCACCAGCGCATACACCACTTCGCCGTCATAGCCATGCGCCAGCTGCACCACCTCGCCTGCGCGCTGCATCAGGGTACGGAACGATTCCGTCGTGAAATGCGACATGTGTTCATAGAAGAAATCGGCCAGGCGGCCCGTGGCGAAGACCCGGTCAATGCACGGCACTTCGGCAAACAGCCAGCACGGCTTGTCCGAACGGGAGGCGGCCCACGCCATCTGCTCCACCAGCGCGGCCGGATCGGTCAGGTGCTCGAGTACATGTCGGATCACCAGCGCATCAGGCGCGAACTCGGGCAGGTCCTGCAGCGGCTGGAAATAGCGCGCGTGAAACTCCACGCCGCGGCCCGTTTCCGGCGTGGCATTCGGGTCGAAGCCGATGAAACGGCCCTGCTCGCTGCGGGCATCGGCCAGCGCGCGCACGAAATGGCCTTCGCCGCAACCGATGTCGATCACCGTGGGCGAAGCCGGCAACTGGGCCAGCAGCACGTCGCGCGTATCGGCCAGGTGGCCTTTCCAGATGCCGCCCTTGTTGAACATGCGGTTAGGATTGTTTTGGTAGGGAATGGCGTCATAGGAAAACGCGCGGTTCCATACGTGCGTGCACTGCGGGCACTGCACGAAATCGTGCGGCTGCACGGCCATTGCCTGCGCTTCGGCCGCGCTGGCCGGCCAGCCCAGGGTAGCCAGGGCTTGCTGGCCGCCATCAAAAAACGCTGCCGCCACCGTGTGGGCGCAGACCGGGCACACTGCCGGGAGCAATTGCTGTTTCATGCAAAGATCACTTTCTTGAAGTAGGCGATGGTTTCTTTCAATCCATCATGCAGGCTCACCGTCGGCTCCCATTCCAGGGCGGCGCGCGCCTTGGCGATATCGGGCTGGCGGCGCACGGGGTCGTCGGCCGGCAAGGGGCGGAAGACCAGTTCGCTTTTCGATTCCGTCAGGCGCAGCACCAGTTCGGCCAGTTCGCGGATGGTGAATTCGGCGGGATTGCCCAGATTCATGGGGCCGATTTCCTGCGTCTGGTTCATCATGCGGACCATGCCTTCGATCAGGTCGTCGACATAGCAGAACGAGCGCGTCTGCTGGCCGTCGCCGTACAGGGTGATCGGATCGCCGCGCAGCGCCTGCACGATGAAGTTGCTGACCACGCGGCCATCGTTCGGATGCATGCGCGGGCCGTAGGTATTAAAGATGCGCACGACACGGATATCCACGGCCGACTGGCGGTGATAATCGAAAAACAGGGTTTCCGCGCAGCGCTTGCCCTCGTCGTAGCAGGCGCGCGGACCGATCGGGTTGACGTGGCCCCAGTAATCCTCGCGCTGCGGATGCACCTGCGGGTCGCCATACACTTCCGAGGTGGACGCCTGCAGGATGCGCGCGCGCTTGCGCTTAGCCAGGCCCAGCATGTTGATGGCGCCCAGCACCGAGGTCTTGGTGGTCGATGTGGGGTCGTTCTGGTAATGCACGGGACTGGCCGGGCAAGCCAGGTTGTAGATGCGGTCCACTTCCACGTACAGCGGCAGCCAGACGTCGTGGCGCAGCAGCTCGAAGCGCTTGTGGCCCAGCAGGTGGCGGATATTGTCCTTGCTGCCCGTGTAGAAATTATCCACGCACAGCACATCGTGGCCATCGGCGATCATGCGGTCGCACAGGTGCGAGCCGAGGAAGCCGGCGCCGCCGGTAATCAGGGTGGTACGGGCCATCATTGTTCTCCTGCGTTGTCAATTACAGCCATCCGCGCCTGCCACATGCCCCACATGGCGTCTTCGAAATGGCGCGCAAAACGGGGCGCATCGTACAGGGGTGAGGCCAGTACTTGGGCGCGCAAGCCGGCGCGCAGGGCCGCCAGCTGCGCCAGGTCACCGGCCTTCTTGGTTGCAATAGCCACATATTCATCATCACCCGCGGCGACCCAGTCCGGCAAGCCCGCATTGTGCAGTACCGATTCGCCCAGGTGCGACAGGAAACTTTTGCCGCAGCGCGTGACGATGGGCAAGCCCATCCATAGTGCTTCCATGCTGGTCGTGCCACCCGGATACGGGAAGGGATCGAGCACGATGTCGGCTTGCTGGTAGGCGGCCAGCAGTTCGTCGCGCGGCAAGGCGCCTTCCAGTTGCAAGCGTTCGGCGCCGATGCCGCAACTGGCAAAGCGGGCAATGGTACGGCTGCGTACGGCGGCGTCACTCAATTGCAGCGCTCGCAGCAGCAATCGGGAACCGGGCACGGCGTGCAGCACTCTGGCCCACACGGCCACCACGCCATCATTCATCTTGTTCAGTTTATTGAAGCAGGCAAACGTGACAAAGCCGTTTTCCAGGGCGGGCAAGGGGCTGACGGAAATATCAAAGTCTGGCGGAGTGAAGCACAAATAGCTGTCCGGCATATGCCACAGCGTTTCCGTGAAAGCGCCGCTCTCTTCCAGCGGCGCGACAAAGCGGTCGCCCAGCAGATAATCCATCTGCTGCACGCCCGTGGTGGCGAAATAGCCGAGCCAGGTGGTCTGCACGGGAGCGGGCCGCCAGGCAAACAGCGGCAACCGGTTATCGGCCGTATGGCCAGACAGGTCAAGCAAGACATGCACGCCATCGGCTTCGATCATTTTCGCGGCCTC
This sequence comes from Janthinobacterium sp. KBS0711, assembly GCF_000988085.1. NCBI lineage: Bacteria > Pseudomonadati > Pseudomonadota > Betaproteobacteria > Burkholderiales > Oxalobacteraceae > Janthinobacterium > Janthinobacterium sp. KBS0711. The sequence goes on from NZ_LBCO01000035.1 coordinate 446,821, forward strand.
CTCGTCTGTCTTGTTGACAATGGGACGCCAGGCGGAAAAATGCGGAGCGATGCGGTCCGTCAAGTCATCTACCTTGATCACGGTCGGATAGGCAATCAGTTCGACTCGCCGCGTATTCAGCGATGCCAGCATGCTTTCCAGGAAATATCCGACCGGATGCTTGCGCAGGTCGCCCGAGACGATGCCGATGCGCAAGCGCGCGGCGTCGCGCCGGCAGGACCAGGTTTCGAAAGGCTTGCTGGCACTGGACGCCACCGCTTTGCCGTACCGCCTGGCTTCGGCCAGGTGGCGACCTGTGGCGCTCGTGGCGCTGTAACTTTGCAACATCAGCAAGTTACTATGGGCACTGAAAAACTCGGGCATCATGGTGATCGCCCGGCGATAGCTGAGCTCAGCCGGGCCGAGCCGCCCCAATTCCTGCAGAACCAGTCCCATGTTGTTCTGCACTTCCACATCGCGCGGCAATAGCCGGATAGCCTTTTGTATGCACGGCAACGCGGAGCGGAGCTGCCCCTGCATCAACAAGGCCAGTCCCAGCATCTTCCAGGCCACGCCGTCATTCGCCTTGCGGCGCGTCAGCGCGCGCGCCTCACGTTCCAGCTCAGCATAGCGTTGCTGATCGAATAGCACATTCATGTGGGCATTGGGCTGTTGATCGGACTCGGACGGGGTCCTTGCCGGCGTCGATTGCATTGCTGCCCCATCGGGTATGCCATTCATGCCCAAAAGCAATGCCTGTTGCAAGCGGTCCGCGTCCAGGCTATCGAGCCCGTGCTTGCGCCCCAGCGCCAGCATTTGCTGTGCCGTTTCATGCTGGCCAGACAGGATCAACGCTTCAATATAGTCGAGCCAGCTCGTGGATTGATCAGGTTGCGCCGCGAGTACGACAGCAAAGCAAGGCACGGCAGCGGCCGCGTCGCCAACCCGCATCAGCAACAAGCCAAGTTGTCGATTGGCAAATGGCTCCTGCGGCGCCAGCTCCAGGACCGCCAGGAACAGTTGTGCGGCAAGGTCCAGCTCGCCGTCACGCAAATGCTGCTGCGCCATGTCCAGCGCCGCATTGATGGCCTGTGTTACCTCTTGTGACAGCGGCGCGGCGGCGGAGCTGTTTGCGTCCATATCAGTCGTTATCATAAAAGCTCGAAGTTAGGCCAGATCGCGCTGCCACGACAGCCACGGCAGGCGGAATGTGCGATTTGGTAACAATATTACCAGCTACGCCTTGCGCCAAGACGAGGAGTATGAGGGGAAAGGGGGGGCTTATAGATGCTTTGCAGAATGATGAGGAAGGCCCTCATGACTCCTGTGCACGTAAAGCAGCCGTCCCAAATACTGAAAATAAAAAAATTTTCCACCCTCAAGTTTTTCCCGCCCCTGCCGTCTAGCGTGCCGCGGCACGGAAAAATGAGGGTAAAAAAATAAAATAAAGAATGTTTTTCTCTATCAACTTTTTCAGGCAGCCACCGATAAACATTACAACGACGGTTTGATTGCTTCAAAGTACAGAGGCAGACCAACGTGAATAGCACATAGCGCAATGTAGTACCTGTCTGGAGAATTAAAATGGCTGCAGTAATTAACACCAACATCGCTTCCCTGAACTCGCAACGCAACCTGTCGACTTCGCAATCGTCCTTGAGCACCTCGCTGCAACGCCTGTCCTCCGGTCTGCGTATTAACAGCGCCAAAGACGATGCCGCCGGCCTGTCGATTTCCGACCGCATGACGTCGCAAATCAACGGCATGACGCAAGCGACCCGCAACGCCAACGACGGCGTATCGCTGGCGCAAACGGCTGAAGGCGCTCTGTCGAGCTCGGGCGACATCCTGCAACGCATCCGCCAACTGGCCGTGCAATCGTCGAACGCAACCAACTCGGCCAGCGACCGTCAAGCGCTGCAAACCGAAGTCGGCCAGCTGAATTCGGAACTGAACCGTATCGCTACCACCACCTCGTTCAACGGCCAGGCTTTGCTGGACGGCACGATGGGTACGGCGAACTTCCAGGTCGGCGCCGATGCCAACCAACTGATTTCGGCCAATGGCGCGAACTTCCTGACCAGCACCTACGGTAACAACCGCGTGGAAAATGCTGCAGTGCAAGCCGGCACGGTCAGCAAAGCCGCCGCTGGTGCCCTGGCAATTTCGGGCAAGTTTGGCGCCGCAACCGTTGCCACCGCAACCACTTCGTCGGCCAAGTCGATCGCTGCCGCCGTGAATGCCAAAACTGCCAATACCGGCGTAACGGCTGACGCGCGTACCGACGCCAACCTGACGTTGGGCGTGGAAGCATATTCCTTCAAGATCAATTCGGATAACTCAGCCCCAGCGGACGCCGTCACCGTATCGTTCGCCGTCACTGGCACTGCCGGTACAGCTGCCGACTTCGCCGCTGGCATCAACGCAATCAATGCGCAAACGGCCAAAACCGGCGTGACTGCCCAGTACGATGCTTCGCAAGGCGGCATCAAACTGAGCAACGCAAGTGGCGCAGACATCCAGATCACCAACACGCAAACCAATACGGTATTGAGCGTGGGCACCTATGATGAAAAAGGTGTCAAGCTGGCTACGCCGCAAACAGTTGCGGCGTCGACTGCATCGGCAGTTGCCAACGGCCGCGTCACCTTCGACGGCGACAGCAGCTTCTCGGTCAGCGAAACAACCGCAACTGGCTTGGGCCTGTCGGGTGCAGCTGCAGGCGTGAACAAGGGCTCGACCCTGAAAGCAGTGTCCACCCTGGATGTGACGACCTTTGATGGCGCTCAGCTGGCACTGAAGATCACGGATGCAGCCTTGTCCACGGTCAACAGCCAACGCGCACAGTACGGCGCTTTGCAATCGCGCTTCTCCTCGGCGATCAGCAACCTGCAATCGACGACGGAAAACCTGTCCGCCTCGCGCAGCCGCATCGTCGATACCGACTTTGCTGCAGAAACGGCCAGCCTGACCCGTGGCCAGATCCTGCAACAAGCTGGTACCGCCATGCTGGCACAAGCGAACTCGCTGCCAAACGGCGTGCTGAGCCTGCTGCGCGGCTAATCTTCGATTAGCAACGCCACATCGCTGGACTCAGGTTCCCCTGCCGGATTTCTTCGGCAGGGGAATTTTCACTAGGGGAGCAACATGACTATCGACACCATAGCTGCCGCCTCCGCAGCGCGCATCGACAAGAACTATCCATCCGCGGAAGCGGCTATCGCACGCCCGCCGGCGACACGCAGCGCGAACACCGGCATCGACGCGACGGCCAGCAAAGCCAAGGAACCGAGCCGCGAAGAATTGGACCAGGCCGTTTCGGAACTGAACCAGTCGCCACAGGTCAAAACCCAGGGCTTGCAATTTTCCATCGACGAAGACAGCCAGCGCACCGTGGTCAAAGTGATTGACCAGGAAACGCAGGAAGTCCTGCGCCAGATCCCCACCCGGGAAGCGCTGGAAATCGCCAAGTCATTTGCCTCGGCAAAAGGCCAGTTGATCAGCCAGAGCGCGTGAGCCTATGCCGACCGCAGGCGCAGGGCCAGTGCAATATAGCAACATAGCAACGGAACCGCGAGCAAGGGCCAGCCAGTCACTTCTGGACTGGCCCTGTTTTCAATGTGTTTCACATAATAAAATCCTGTCATTCCCGCCCGGCTTTTCAGCCAGCTGAAAACAGGACCATAAAACCCCCTCTCAAGTCCTGATTGATTCTGCCGATAACAGCTTATATTAGTGTTTTCCTAGGAGCAGACAGTGGCCATCGCACCAACCTTATCCTCTCCGGGCATCGGCAACAGCATCCTGGACGTGAACTCCATCATCGAAAAGCTGATGACCGCCGAATCGGCGCCCCTGGCAGGCTATGACAAGAAAACCGCTTCCTACCAGGCCAAGCTGAGTGCGCTGGGCACCCTGAGCGGCGCCGTGGGTGCCTTCCAGACGTCGCTATCGGGACTGAGCAACAGTAACAATTTCCGCGCCGTCTCGGCAATGCCTGGCGACCCGCTGGTATTTACGGCCACGGCCGGCGCCAAGGCCGTGGCCGGCAACTACAATATCAATGTCAGCCAGCTGGCGCAGTCGCAAACCTTGACCTCGGCCGGCTACGCCAGCAAGATTTCCACCATCGGCTCGGGCGCCAAGACGACCATTTCCTTCCAGCTCGGTAAAGTTGCCGGCGGCACCTTCGGCATGAACGGCACGGCGCTCAGCGGCGCGACTTTGCAAAATGGCATCAGCAACGGCTCCCTGACACTGAATGGCACGGCCATTCCCACGGATAGCACGATCAAGAGCGCGCGCGCGCTGGCCGAAGCCATCAATGCCAAGAGCAGTACCACGGGCGTGACGGCCACGGCACAGCCGGCCGCCAGCAGCGCCACCCTGTTCGCCGGCTATGGCAATGTTGCCACCGGTGCCGATGGCACCTATGCGCTGTCCGTCGGCGGCATCAATATCGTTACGCAAGGCAATGGCGTAGCTGCGGGCGCCGGCATCACTGGCGCCTCGCTCGACACCACCCTGGCCGGCCCCAACGCCATCTCGAATGCGCTGGCCGATGCCAATATCACCGTCACCGGCAAGGCTGCCGACGGCACCTTGCAATTTACGCGCGCCGACGGCACGAACATCCAGATCGAGGAAGTGGTGACGGGCGACGTCAAGGGCGGTATCGGCCATGCGTCCACGGCCACCAACACGGGCTTCAACGTCACCGTCGCCAGTTCCATCACGCTCAGCTCGACCAATGGCAGCCCCATCACGGTTGCCGGCAGCAATCCGGCCGCGGCCGGACTGACGGCCGGCACGGGCGGCGCCTATATAGGCAGCGGCTTTACCCAGGATGCGACGCAGGCGACCGGCACGGTGGTCATCGATTCCACGAACAACTCGCTGCAAGGCATCCGCGACGCCATCAACAATGCGGGTCTGGGCGTGACCGCCAGCATCGTTTCCGACGGTACGGACAAGCCCCACCATCTGGTGCTGAGTTCGTCAAAGTCGGGCGCCAATTCAAGCATGAAGATTTCACTGAGCGGCAGCGATGGCCAGCCGGCCGACAGCGCGCTGAGCGACTTGCTGTCCTACGACGCGTCGGGCACGCAAAACCTGAAACAGAACAGCGCCGCGCAGAACACCATGCTCAGCGTCAATGGCATTCCCATCACGAATAGTTCGAACAGCATCGACAGCGCCATCGAAGGCGTGACCCTGAACGTTCTGAAAGTGGGCAGCAGCTCCTTGTCCGTTTCCAAGGATACGTCGACGGTGAAGACCAGCGTCACCGCCTTTGTCAAGGCTTACAACGACTTGAACGCGTCGATCGCCAAGATGACGTCCTACAATGCGGAAACCAAGCAGGCCGGCGTCATGCTGGGCGATTCGACCACGCAATCGATCCAGTCCCAGCTGCGCAAGCAGCTGAGCACCTCGATCAGTGGCTTGGCCGGCAACCTGAAGACCCTGGACCAGGTCGGCATTACCTTCCAGAAAGACGGCAGCCTGGTGCTGGACTCGGCCGTGCTGGACAAGGCCATCAGCGCCAACTTCTCGGACGTGGCCGGCCTCTTTTCAGCCTTGGGGAAAACCACGGACAGCAACGTCAGCTTCACCAGTTCGACGGCCGCCACCAAGCCTGGCACGTACGCGCTGAACATCACCAACATGGCCAGCCAGGGCACACTGAGCGGCGCCCTGACCTTGCCGGCATCGACGACGATTGCCAGCGACACCACCTGGAGCGTCACCCTGAACGACACGGACCCTGCGGCCGCCAAGAATACGGCCACCGTGACCATTCCTGCCGGTAACTATACGCCCGCCCAGCTGGCCGGCATGATCCAGTCGTCGATCAACGGGGTGAAGACCTTCGGTGAAAACGGCGGATCGGTGACGGCTTCGATCGATGGCAGTGGCCGGCTGGTGGTGGCGTCGGCCCGGTATGGTTCCGTCTCCAACCTGGCTGTGGCCAGCGTGACCGGTACGGGCGTGGAATCGCTGATCGGCACCGGCATCACCCCCACCAAGGGCACGGACGTGGCCGGCACCATCGGTGGACAGCCCGTCATCGGTTCGGGCCAGACCCTGACAGGCGCGCCCGGTTCGCCGGCCGACGGCCTGAAGGTCGAAGTGACGGGCGGTGGCCTGGGCGACCGGGGCACGGTGAGCTTTTCGCAAGGTTATGCCTACCAGCTGAACAACATGGCCGCCTCCTTCCTCGGCACGGATGGCCTCATCACGGGCCGTACCACGGGCATCAATAACAGCATCAAGGATGTGGCCGACCAGCGCCAGCGCTTTGCCGACAAGCTCAATACCATCGAAGCGCGCTACCGCGCCCAGTATTCGCGCCTGGACGTGACGCTGAGCAAATTGACATCGACGCAAACTTATTTGACCCAGCAGCTGGCCTCCATCGCCGCCAACCGCTAAGCCCAACCATCAGGAGAACATATGTTTGGAACCCAACAACGCGGCGTCAACGCCTATGCCAAGGTCGGCCTGGAAACGGGCATCGTTTCGGCCTCCCCTCACAAGCTGATCGTGATGCTATACGACGGCGCCCTGGTGGCCGTGCTCAGCGCGCAGATGCACATGAAATCGGGCAATGTGCCGGAAAAAGGCAGGTCCATCTCGAAAGCCATCCAGATCATCGACAATGGCTTGCGCGCCAGCCTGGACAAGGAAGCGGGCGGCCAGATCGCCGAAGGCCTCGACGCCCTGTATGAATACATGAGTGCGCGCCTGCTGGCGGCCAACATCCGCAACGATCTGGCCATGCTGGAGGAAGTGCAGCGCTTGCTGACCGACCTGCGCGAAACCTGGAACGCCATCGGCGCCACGCCCGCCGCCATTCCCGGCGCCGATTTGAAACGTATGCCCAGCCTTGCGAGCGCCTGACCCATGATGACCAATCAAGAAGTATTGACCACCTACGAAGCCATGCAGACCCTGACGGGCCAGATGGTGACCGCCGCCACCAACGCCGACTGGGATGAGCTCGAAGCGCTGGAACAGCGCATCAGCGCGCATGTGGCCGCGCTGAAGGCGAATGAAGAAAAAGTCGTGCTGGAAAGCGCCGGCCGCCAGCGCAAGGTCGCCCTGATCAAGCAGATCCTGGAAGATGACCGCAAGATCCGCGACCTGACCATGCCGTGGATGGCGCAATTGTCCAAGCTGATCAACAGCACCGGCACCGAGCGGCGCCTGGCCAACGCCTACGGCGCGTAAGCGCCCACGGGGCAAGGTCCGCTATCATGTTGCCGAAGATGGATGCGATCGGCATGACGCCCCTGACCCCGGTCAAGGCCACGCGGGTGGCCGATGCCGTCGCCGACCCGCGCCAGGCCGAGTTCCAGCGCTCGCTGCAGGGACTCATCGGCAAATCCATGCAGGGACAGGTGCTGGCCCGCATGGGCGACGGCAGCTTCCTCGTGCGCGTGGCCGGCACGCCGGCCCGCATGCAGCTGCCCGCCGGCGCCCAGCCGGGCACGGAAATCCCGCTGACCCTGATCGGCATCAACCCCCGCCCCTCTTTTCAAATCGGCAATAACCGCGACCAGCCCGCCAGCGCCCTGCTGACGTATGCGGACGCGGAAGCCGAGCCCGAAGCCGCCGACCTGCGCGGCCCCCAGGCAGGTGCCGCACAAGCCGGCACGCGCGCCAGCAGCACGGCCGCCACCCTGCTCAGCCGCGCGCCCCTGACGCCAGCCAATCTGCTGCCCGCGCTGGCAGGCGACACGTCCGCGCCCGAGCTGAGCACCACCGCGCGCGCCATCAGCACCGTGCTCAGCCAGGCCGAAAGCGTGCCCGGCGCGCCACTGTCCCTGGTCGGCAAGACTCCGCTGATGGCCACGCCGGGCGCCGCCGCGGCGCAAGTGGCCCAGAACCTGCGCGATGCGGTCGGCAGCAGCGGCCTGTTCTATGAATCGCACGTGGCCGAATGGGCCGAAGGCAAGCGCCCGCTGGCGTCGCTGCTGCTGGAGCCGCAAATGCAGAAGGCGGCGCAGGGCGACATGGCCAGGACGGGTACCGATTTGGCATCGGCGCAACTGATCAATTTACAGCTGCATACGCACGAACAGGCGCGCGTGCAGTGGCAGGGCGAAGCCTGGCCAGGCCAGAAGATGCAGTGGGATATCAGCCGCGATGTGCCGGAAGGACAGCAGCACGCTGGCACGGAGGCCGACGAGGAAGCGACGGCCTGGCGCAGCAATGTGCGCTTCCAGTTCCCCCTGCTGGGCGACCTGGCCGCGCACGTGGTCTTGCAGGGCGGCCGCGTGGCCATCCAGCTGCAAGCGGGCAGCGAAGGCAGCGCCGACACCTTGCGCCAGCATGCGGCGCGGCTCGAAGCGTCGCTAGCCGCGGCGGGATGGCCGTTGTCGTCGTTGACGATCGCCGGCAAGCCGGACGCTGCCGCTGGAGAAGACGATGCTTGACGACACCAGGCGCAAGGTGCCGCAGACGGCCGTCGCGCTGGCCTACCAGAGCGGCACGCCGGCGCCCAAGGTGGTGGCCAAGGGCAGCGGCCTGATCGCGGACCAGATCATCAGCACGGCGCGCGAACACGGCGTGTTCGTGCATGAATCGAAGGAATTGGTGGCGCTGCTGATGGATGTCGACCTGGACCGCCAGATTCCGCCCGGCCTGTATCGGGCGATTGCGGAACTGCTGGCCTGGTTATATCATATTGAATCTGCGAATGGCGGGCCGATCCCGCCGCCGCCCGACACCAGCGTCAACCTCACCGATACATAGACAGGCATCAATGCAAGCACATATTATGGATTCCGGCCTCGAAAACTGGCATGATTTTGAAGTGGAATCGCGGCGGGAAATCATCGCCTTGCTGCGCGGCATCAGCGAAAAAAATCAGCTGATCCGCATGCTGATCCACGGTGAATCCGATGTGTGCGTCACGTCCATCCTGGAAGTCGATGCCGACCACAATACCGTCATCCTCGACCGTTCCGTGAATGCCGACCAGAATCGGCGCATGGTGGCGGCCACGGGCATTTCGTTTGAAACCTCGCTCGACAAGATCCGCATCCTGTTTGCCAGCGCCCTCGTGGAAGAGTGCACTTACGACGGCACGCCCGCCTTGAAAATTGCCATTCCAGAAACACTGATCCGCTTGCAGCGGCGCGAGTATTACCGCATGACGACGCCCGTGAGCAACCCCGTGCGTGTCTCGATTCCCCTGCCCCCTTCGCTGGGCGGCGCCGACACCCTGTTCCCGCTGGCCGACATCAGCTGCGGCGGCATCGCCATCCTCGACAATAAACTGATGCTGGGCGAGACCATCGGCAGGGACTATCCCGGCTGCCGCATCGACTTGCCCGACGTCGGCATCGTCACCGCGACTTTGCAAATTCGCAATTCACTGGACATGACCTTGCTGAACAACAAGCTGAACCGCCGCCTCGGCTGCCAGTTCGTCGACCTGCCGCGCAGCATGCTGGCGCACGTGCAGCGCTATATCACGCGGCTGGAACGCGAGCGCAATGCGCGCATGGCTGGATTGGGGTAAGGCAGAATTGAAGGCCACCAAACGTCCCGCCAAAGCGTAGCGAGCGGCGATGATTTGCGGCCGAGACGCGCAGCTGTACTGAAGTACAGCGAGCATCGCAGGCCGCAAAGGGCGCCGCGCAGTAGCTTTGGTGCGACGTTTACACCTGCATATTCATGATCTCGTGATACGCAGAAACCAACTTGTTTCTCACCTGCACCGTCGCCTGGAATTCGATGCTCGACTTTTGCATCGATACCATCACATCCGACAGGCTGACCTTTTCGTCGCCCATGGTAAAACGCTGGCCCAGCGCCGACGAAGCCTTTTGCGCGCCGCTCACGGAGTCCAGCGCGCTCTTGAAGGCATCGGCAAAATTCACCTTCGCCGCCGGCATCTCGGTCTGGATCGCCGGTATTTTCGCCTCCGGCCGCGTGGCCGCCGACTTCAGTTGCGCGATCATCGCCTCGATCCTGCTGCTATCGATACCGCCTGTTTTCACTTTGCCTCCCAATTCTGGTCTATTTCTGCCTGTTGCACCCAGAGAACAAAACCCTGGCTTGCAAGGCAACGACGGGTACAATAACTTCCGTCACATGTTGCCAGGGTTCCACAATACCAGCGCCAACGCCAGCCGCTCGGCCGAGCAGGCGGCAAAAGCGCCTTCTATTTGGACGATTGAAGCGCGTGACAGTGGCGGATAATTCTGCATATCGCCCCCTCCTCCAGTGGAAGCGGCCCCCACTCATTAGCAAACATACGCGCCCCGGAAGGCAATCATGGCTGTAGCCGAAGAAATCGATGTGAACCGCATACCGCCGGAACCGGCGCCTGCCCGCTCGCCCGTGGAGTCCGTGCAAGCGTTCGCCAAGACGCCGATGGGCAAGAATTTCCTGCGCGGCCTGGGCGTGGCGGCACTGATCGCCATCGGCGTGGCCCTGTACATGTGGAACCAGCCGCCCGAATACAAGGTCCTGTTCTCCAACTACACGGACCGCGACGGCGGCGCCATCACCGCTTCGCTGGACCAGCTGGGCATCAAGCACAAGTTTTCCGAAGGCGGCGGCGCCATACTCGTGCCGTCCGAGCAAGTCCACGACGCGCGCCTGAAACTGGCCGCGCAAGGCTTGCCGAAAGGCGGCAACGTGGGCTTCGAGCTGATGGAAAACCAGAAGCTGGGCGTGTCGCAATTTTTGGAACAGGTCAATTTCCAGCGCGCCCTCGAGGGCGAACTGGCCAAATCGATCGAATCCGTCTCCGCCGTCGATACGGCCAGAGTCCACCTGGCCCTGCCAAAGCCGCAGGTATTCGTGCGCGACCAGCAAAAACCGACGGCGTCAGTGCTGCTGAACCTGCACCCGGGCCGCGGCCTGGACCAGCTGCAGGTGAGCGCCATCGTCCACCTGGTGGCGTCGAGCGTGCCGGAACTGTTGCCCGTCAATGTCACCGTGGTCGACCAGGCCGGCACCTTGCTGTCGAACCAGGAAAAAGACAAGGACCGCGCCAACGGCATCAAGAGCCTGGACCCGAACCAATTAAAGTACGTGCAGCAATTGCAGCAAAGCGTGATCAAGCAGGTCGAATCGATCCTGCTGCCCATCGTCGGCGAAGGCAATGTGCGCGCCGAAGCGACGGCGGATGTCGATTTCTCGCAAAGCGAGCAGGCGGCCGAAACCTACAAGCCGAACTCGCCGCCGGAAGCATCCACCATCCGCAGCCAGCAAACGAGCGAATCGACGGGCACCGGCAATGCCAACCCGTCCGGCGTGCCGGGCGCGCTGTCGAACCAGCCGCCAGGCGTGGCGACGGCGCCGCTGACGGCCGAGGCGCCTGGCGCCCCGGGCGGCGCGCCGACGGCACCGACACAGAAGGAATCGACGACGAATTACGAAGTCGACAAGACCGTGCGCTACGAGCAGAAATCCATGGGCGGCCTGCGCCGTCTGTCGGTGGCCGTCGTCGTCAACTACCGCCGCAGCTTCGACAAGGATGGCAAGGTCACGGTCAAGCCGATTTCCCCTGCTGAAATGGTCCAGATCAATAATCTGGTCAAGGAAGCGATGGGTTACAACAAGGAACGCGGCGACAGCTTCAGCGTGGCCAACTCGCCCTTCGACGGCATCGACCGCGCGCCGGAAGGCAAGCTCGAGTGGTGGCGCGACCCGGCCAACTTGCCGCTGGCCAAGGAGCTGGCGAAATTCCTCATCACGGCCCTGATCCTGCTGTACATCTTCATCAAGATCGTGCGCCCGATGCTGCGCCCCGTGATGCGCAAGATCGACGATTTCGGCGCCCCGCCGCCCGTCATCGAGCCGGAACTGGCCAAGGACGGCGAAGAAAACGAAGTCCTGCTCAGCGAAGCGGAGCTGGAAGAACTGGAAGAAGATACGGCCCGCGGTTATCGCGAAAACCTGGCGATGGCCCGGAAACTGGCGCAGGAAGACCCGCGCGTGGTGGCCAACGTAATCAAAGCATGGATAGGCAATAATGACTGAGACAACGGGACTGCAAAAAGCATCGATCCTGATGCTGGCACTGGGCGAGAGCGAAGCGGCCGAGGTCATGAAATTCCTCGGCCCGCGCGAAGTGCTGAAACTGGGCGCCGCCATGGCCACCATGAAGGGCATCGCGCACGAACAGGTGGTCGAGGTGCTCGACGACTTCCGCGCGCAGACGGAACTCAATTCCACGGTCGGCCTCGATTCGGACGAATACATCCGGCAAGTGCTCACCAAGGCGCTGGGTGACGACAAGGCGTCCGTGCTGCTGTCGCGCATCCTGGGCGGCAAGGACGCGTCCGGCATCGAATCGCTGAAATGGATGGATTCGCAATCCGTGTCCGAGCTGATCCGCAATGAGCACCCGCAGATCATCGCCACCATCCTCGTCCACCTGGAACGCGACCAGGCTTGCGAAATCCTCGGCCATTTCACGGACCGCCTGCGCAACGACGTCGTCTTGCGCATCGCCACCCTGGACGGCGTGCAGCCGGCCGCCTTGCGCGAACTCAACGACGTGCTGACGAAACTGCTGTCGGGTAACGAAAACATCAAGAAATCGTCGCTGGGCGGCGTGCGCGCGGCAGCCGAGATCCTGAACTTCATGAGCGGCGAGCAGGAAGGCTCCGTCATGGACAATATCAAGAACTACGACAACGACATGGCGCAAAAGATCATGGACGAAATGTTCGTGTTCGACAACGTGATCGATATCGACGACCGCGGCATCCAGCTGCTGCTGCGCGAAGTACAGTCGGAAATGCTGATCATCGCCCTGAAAGGCGCCTCGCAAGAGCTGCGCGACAAGATCTTCAAGAACATGTCGCAGCGCGCCGGCGAGATGATGCGCGAAGATCTCGAGTCGAAAGGCCCCGTGCGCCTGTCGGAAGTGGAATCGCAGCAGAAACAGATCCTGCAGATCGTGCGCCGCCTGGCGGACGAAGGGCAGATTGTCTTAGGCGGAAAAGGCGAGGATTCGTTTGTCTAATTTGATTCCCAAAGAGCAGCAAACCGCTTATCAGCGCTGGGAAATGACCTCGTTTGGCGACGAGCGTCCCAGCGTGGTGGCGGCGCGCAAGCTGCTGGAACCGGATCCGGAACCGGAACTTGACCCGTTTGCCGAACTGCACGAGGAAGAGCTGGCCCCGCCGCTCGAATACCCGACGCAGGAAGAACTCGACGCCATCCGCGAGGAAGCGCGCGCCACGGCCTTCGAGGAAGGCCGCGCCGCCGGCTATGCGGAAGGCCACGCGGCCGGACATGCCGATGGCCACGCCGAATCGTATGCGCAAGGCAAGGCTGCCTCCGCCATCGAACTGGCGCACCTGCAAACCATCGCCGTCGACTTCGGCACGGCCGTGCACCAGGCCGATGAACTGATCGCCAATGACGTGATGGAACTGGCCCTGCAGCTGGCCAAGGGCATGCTCAAGACTGCCTTGCCCGTGCGTCCCGAACTGATGCTGCCCGTGGTGCGCGAAGCCATCGAATACTTGCCCGTGCTGCAACAACCGGCCTTGCTGATGCTCAACCCGGAAGACGCGCAAGTGGTGCGCGACGGCATCGGCGACGAGCTCGACAAGGGTGGCTGGCGTGTCATCGAAGACCCGAGCGTGGAACGCGGCGGTTGCAAGATCGACACGGCCAGCAACCAGATCGACGCGCAGACGTCCACCCGCTGGCAGCGCCTGACGCATGCGCTGGGCAAAGACCTGGACTGGCTGGCGCCGTGAGCGAGCCCGTCAAAGGCCCCACTGCCCATGCGGCGCGCTGGCGCGCCTACCTGAGCGACTGTTCGGCCGTCGTCGGCTTTGTCGAACCGATGCAAATTTCAGGCCGCGTCACGCGCGTGGCCGGTCTCGTGATGGAAGCCGTGGGCCTGCGCCTGGCCGTGGGCGCCGCCTGCACCGTGCCGCTGCCGAATGGCGGCCGGGTCGAGGCGGAAGTGGTGGGTTTTGAAGGCGAACGCCTGTTCTTGATGCCGCAAAGCGACGTCGAGGGCATCGTGCCCGGCACGCGCGTGTTTTCCGTCGAACCGGCCATCCCCCGCCCCGGCAGCGTGGCGCACCCGCGCCGCCGCCCCAGCGACCGCGCGCGCCACCTGCCCGTGGGGCCGCAACTGCTGGGCCGCGTGCTCGATGGCGCGGGACGACCGCTCGACCAGCTCGGCCCGCTGCACACGGTCGACAGCGCGCCCATCAATGTACGCCCCGCCAATCCCCTGGGCCGCGCGCCCATCGTCGACACGCTCGACGTGGGCGTGCGCTCGATCAACGCCATGCTGACCGTGGGCCGGGGCCAGCGCATGGGCCTGTTCGCCGGTTCCGGCGTCGGTAAAAGCGTGCTGCTGGGCATGATGGCCCGCTACACGGAAGCGGACGTGATCGTCGTCGGCCTGATCGGCGAACGGGGACGCGAGGTGAAGGAATTCATCGAGCAGATCCTCGGCGCCGAAGGCCTGGCCCGTTCCGTCGTCGTGGCAGCGCCGGCCGACACGCCGCCCCTGATGCGCCTGCAAGGGGCCGCGTATGCGACGGCGATTGCCGAGTATTTCCGCGACCAGGGGCAGAACGTGCTGCTGATCATGGATTCGCTGACCCGCTACGCCATGGCGCAGCGCGAAATCGCCCTGGCCATCGGCGAGCCGCCCGCCACCAAGGGCTATCCGCCGTCCGTCTTCGCCAAGCTGCCCGTGCTGGTGGAGCGGGCCGGTAATGGCGAGGAAGGCGGCGGCTCGATCACGGCCTTCTACACCGTGCTGACCGAGGGCGACGACCAGCAGGACCCGATCGCCGACTCGGCGCGCGCGATTCTCGATGGCCACATCGTGCTGAACCGCCGCCTGGCCGAAGCGGGACATTATCCCGCCATCGACATCGAGCAATCGATTTCACGCGCCGCCCACTCGATCACCACGCACGAGCACCAGCAACAGGCGCGCAAGCTGAAACAGCTGTATTCGCGCTACGAGCGCAGCCGCGACCTGATCAGCGTGGGCGCCTACAGCGCCGGTACCGACCCCGTGCTGGACCAGGCCATCGCCCTGCATGAAAAGATCGAGGCGTTTTTACAACAGCAAATCACGGAGCGGGTCAGCATGGACGAGAGCTTGGGGCAACTTACCGCTCTATTCGACTGATTAGGACTTGCATAGCGGGAATATAATCAGCCATGGCTTCTCCTTCCCAACTTGCAACCCTGATCGACCTCGCCCAGCGCGAAACGGACGACTGCGCCAAGCGCCTGGGCGCGGCCCTGAAAGCGCTCGACGATTGCCGCCAGAAGCTCGACATGCTGTCCGGCTACCGCGACGACTATGCCAAGCGCTTCGAAGCGAGCATGAGCAGCGGCATCACGCCCATGGCTTACCGCAACTTCCAGGCTTTCATGGTCAAGCTCGACAGCGCCATCATGGGCCAGCAGCAAGTGGTCGAACATGCGCAGGCGCGCAGCGACAATGAAAAGATGCGCTGGCAGCTGGCCGAACGCAAGCGCATGTCCTACACCACCCTAAACAACCGGGCGCAGGAACAGGCGCTGAAGCTGGAAAACAAGCGCGACCAGAAGGCAATGGATGAGCACGCGGCGCGACAAGCCTATTACAAACGCTAAGCAACACTGAGGCAGCATCATGCAAACCCAGCCAACCCCGATTTCCCAGATTATCTCGCCGAACGCCACGCCCGGTGCCGCCAACCGCAGCCAGCCGTCCACCAGCGGCGCGGCGGGCGACTTCCAGCGCACCCTGAACCGCCAGATCGAGCAACGCCAGGCCAGCCGCAATATGGCGCAAGCACAGGCGCCGGCGGCCCGTCCTGCCAGCCCGGCCGCCGCGCCAGCGTCCGCCCCGGCACCCGCCAACGAAGCGAAGCCGGCGCAAGCGGGCACCGACCAGGCGGCCAGCAGCGAACAGCCGCCAGCACAGGCCAGCGAAGCGGCGGCACCCACCGCCACCGACAGCAGCACGGCCGAGGCCAGCGCACCCGCCATCCCCGCCGAGACAGCGCCGCCAGCCGATCCGGCCGCCGCGATGCTGGCCCTCGTGGGCAGCATCCAGCTGGCCATCCAGCCGTCAGCGGCCAAGGCCGTGCCGGAACTGCCCGCGCGCACCGGCATCAAGGCCGACGGCAAGGGCCTGGCAACGGGTCCATTGGCCACCGCCTCCGCCTCCGCCGCTGCGGCAGTACAAGCCGACAGCGGCGACTTTGCCGACAGCCTGGGCAAGGCCGCCGCCACGCGCGGCGCCAACGTGCCGGCCGGCAAGGCCGAACCGGGCAAGCTGGCCATCGACGCGCAGCTGGCGGCCACTGCCAAGGCGGGCAGCACCATGGCCGAACCGATCCTCAAGGAAACGCCTGCCGACCTGAGCCGCCTGGCGGCACAGCTGCAGCCGGGTGCGCTGCAGCAGGCCGCGGCCGCCGTGGCCGTGCCGGCCGACAAGCTGACGGGCCGGGTCGGCACGCCGGCCTGGGACCAGCAACTGGGGCAGAAAGTCGTGTGGATGGCGGCCGGTGGCGACCAGAGCGCCACCCTGACCCTGAATCCGCCCGACTTGGGCCCCGTGCAAGTAATCTTGACGGTGACCAATGACCAGGCCGATGCCGCCTTCATGTCGGCCCAGCCGGAAGTACGCCAGGCGCTGGAAGCGGCCATGCCGCGTCTGCGCGAGATGATGAGCGAAGCGGGCATCGCCTTCGGCAGCGCCACCGTGTCGGCCGGCACGCCGGAACAACAAAACAATGGCGAGCGTGCCGCCTCGGGCGAGCGCCGTGGCAATGGCCAGGGCGACGGCGTCTCCGGTGGCGAGATCGCCATCGCGCCGGCGACGGGCGGACGCAGCCGGCCCAGCCTGAGTGCCGTGGATATCTTTGCCTGACGACAATTCGTCGTCCGCAGGCCACAGGCGCACCCCACGGCATAACTTTTCGTCTAAAAACAGAGAGTTGAGGGCGCTTCCGCCCTCTTTTCACTGCATCCTTCTGCGCAGAATTTGCCGATAATGACATAATGGCGTCGTGATCCACTTCCATGCACCCGAGTACCATTGAAAGCAAATCCAAAAATGAAAGCAGATCCGAAAGCAGATGCAGGCCTGGCTCCCGCCGGCGCCTCGAAAAAGAAGCTTCTGATCATTGTGCTGGCCGCGGTGCTGGTGGCCGGCGGCATCGGTGGCGGTGCCGCCTGGTACTTCCTGCACGGCAAGGCCGATAAAGAAGAAGCGGCGCCCAGCAAGAAAAAACATGCCGCTTCCAAGGCAGGTCCCCCCGTCTTCGTGCCCGTCGATGCCTTCACCGTCAACTTGCAGCCGGAAAATGGCGAGCAATATCTGCAGATCGCGTTTACCCTGCAGGTGAGCAGTCCGGAAGAAATGGATTCCATCAAGCTGAACATGCCGAAGGTGCGCAGCCGCTTGCTGTTGCTGCTGTCGGGCAAGAAGGCGTCCGAACTCAATACCGTGGAAGGCAAGCAGCAACTGGCGGCCGAAATCATCAATCAGGTGAACCAGCCGTTCGAGGACAAAGGGCCGGAGCAGGACGTGACGGACGTATTATTTACCGCATTCATCATTCAATAAGCAGCCATGGCCGATAATTTCCTCTCCCAGGAAGAAGTCGATGCCCTTCTGAAGGGCGTCAACGGAGACCAGGACGACGCGCAGGCGCCGGAAGATGTCACGGGAGTTCGTACCTACAACCTGGCCACCCAGGAGCGCATCGTGCGCGGCCGGATGCCAACGTTGGAAATTATCAACGAGCGTTTCGCCCGGCTGCTGCGCGTGGGCCTGTTCAACTTCCTGCGCCGCAGCGCCGAAGTGTCGGTCGGATCCGTGCGCGTGTCGAAATACAGCGAGTTCATCCGCAACCTGGTGGTGCCGACCAATCTGAACCTGGTGCACATGAAGCCGCTGCGCGGCACGGCCCTGATGGTGTTCGATCCGGGCCTCGTCTTCCTGCTGGTCGACAATCTGTTCGGCGGCGACGGACGCTTCCATACGCGCGTCGAAGGGCGCGACTTTACGCAGACGGAGCAGCGCATCATCCTGCGCATCCTCGATATCGTTTTCGAAGCCTATACCAAGTCGTGGGAGCCGGTTTTCCCCGTCGAGTTTGAATATATCCGTTCAGAAATGAACACGCAGTTCGCCAACATCGCCACGCCGAACGAGGTGGTGGTAGCGTCCACGTTTACGGTGGAGCTGGGCTCCGTTTCCGGACAAATTCACTTCTGCATGCCGTATTCGATGATCGAGCCGATCCGCGATTCGCTGACCTCGAGCCTGCAGGGCGAGGCGCTGGAAGTGGACAAGCGCTGGATCCGTTTGATGACGCAGCAGATCCAGATCGCCGAAGTCGAGCTGGTGGCCTCGCTGGGCACGGCGCGCGTGTCGTTCGATGAAATCCTGAACATGAAGGTGGGCGACATCATCCCCCTGAATATTCCCGAACTGATCGCCGCCACCGTCGACGGCGTGCCCGTGATGGATTGCACGTATGGCGTGTTGAACGGACAATATGCGCTCAAAGTCGAAAAATTGCTGGCCAACGCCGACAACATGAATAACCATTAAGAAATACCCGGGCCGCTGCGGTCCGCATCAGTACAACAGGAGAAACACATGTCTGACAACCAAGACGACCAAAGCGCGGAAGACGATTGGGGCGCGGCCATTGCCGAGCAGGCCAAGGCGGAAGCCGAAGCGCTGCAGAACCAGGCCGCCAATACGGCCAGCGCGGCCAGCGCCGCCGTGTTCAAGGACTTTTCCAAGCAGGCGTCGAAGTCGGAAACGCACAACGATATCGATTTCATCCTCGATATCCCCGTGCAGCTGACGGTCGAACTGGGCCGCACCAAGATCGCCATCAAGAACCTGCTGCAACTGGCGCAGGGTTCCGTGGTCGAGCTCGACGGCCTGGCCGGCGAACCGATGGACGTGCTGGTGAACGGCTGCCTGATCGCCCAGGGCGAAGTGGTGGTGGTCAATGACAAGTTCGGCATCCGCCTGACCGACATCATCACGCCTTCCGAACGCATCCGAAAATTGAATAAATGAAGCCTGGCCTGTTGATTTCCACTGTGCTGCCGCTCATGGCGGCATGCAGCATTGCGCTGGCTGAAGCGCCAGCCGCGGCCGCACCAGCGGCGGCCAGCGCCGCCAGCGCTTCCGTCGAGGCGGCCAGCGAGACACCGCCAGCCGCCGCGGCAGAGGCGCCAGCAGCTTTGCCGGCTGCCTCGCCGGCCGCCGCCCTGCCCGCCATGCCGCCCGGCGCACCGGCGACGATGGCGCCGACAAGCTCGGCCGGCAGCCTGCTGCAAACCATTTTCGCGCTGATGTTCGTGCTGGCCCTGTTGATCGGCCTGGCCTGGTTCATGAAGCGCTATGGCCCCAAGGTGATGGGCGGCAACAATAAGATGCGCGTCGTCAGCTCGCTCAACTTGGGCGGACGCGAACGCATCGTCCTCGTCGAAGTGGCCGACCAGTGGATCGTCGTCGGCGCCTCGCCCGGCAGGATCAACGCGCTGGCCACCATGCCGCGCCAGGAAGGCGACCTGCCGCAACTGGCCACGGCGCAAAACGGCCCCGCGGCCGCCAATTTTTCCGAGTGGCTGAAACAGACCATCGAAAAACGCAATGGGAAATAAGCAGCAGATGGCGTGGTCCACCTTGAAGACTCCCCTGACCTGGCTGCTGGCGGTTGCCGCCCTGGCCTTGCCGCTGTGGGCCATGGCCCAGCCTGGCATCCCGGCCTTCAACAGCACGCCGGCGCCGGGCGGCGGCCAGAATTACTCGCTGCCGGTGCAGACGCTCATCCTGATGACGTCGCTCACCTTCCTGCCGGCGGCCTTGCTGATGATGACCTGCTTTACGCGCATCATCATCGTGCTGTCCCTGTTGCGCCAGGCCATCGGCACGCAATCGGCGCCGCCGAACCAGGTGCTGGTAGGGCTGGCCCTGTTCCTGACCCTGTTCGTCATGGGCCCCGTATTCGACAAGATCTATACGGATGCGTACCAGCCCTATCAGGAAAACAAGATCACCATGCAGCAGGCGATGGACAAGGGCGTCGATCCCCTGAAAACCTTCATGCTCAAGCAGACGCGCCAGGCCGACCTGGCCCTGTTCGCCAAGATGTCGCGCTCGGCGGCCCTGCAAGGTCCGGAAGACGTACCGCTGCGCATCCTCGTGCCCGCCTTCGTCACGAGCGAACTGAAGACGGCGTTCCAGATCGGCTTTGCCATCTTCATTCCGTTTTTGATCATCGACATGGTGGTCGCCAGCGTGCTGATGTCGATGGGGATGATGATGATGTCGCCCGCGACGATCTCGCTGCCGTTCAAGCTGATGCTGTTCGTGCTTGTCGATGGCTGGCAATTGCTGCTGGGCTCGCTGTCACAGAGTTTTTACTAGGGGAAGCAGATGACACCCGAAAGCGTCATGACCCTGGGCCGCCATGCGATGGAAATCACGCTGATGGTGGCCGCGCCCATGCTGCTCGTCGCCCTCATCATCGGCTTGATCGTGAGTATTTTCCAGGCGGCCACGCAGATCAACGAGGCGACCCTGTCCTTCATCCCCAAGCTGGTGGGCATCTTTGTCGCCATCGTCGTGGCGGGTCCGTGGATGCTGTCCGTCATGCTCGACTACATGCGCCAGGTGTTTACGGGCATCCCGAACCTGGTGGGCTAGTGCCGCGATTGCCGCCATGCTGACCCTGTCCAGCATCGAACTCAATACCTGGATCGCAGCACTGCTGTGGCCGCTCAGCCGCATCCTCGGCCTGATCGCGGCCGCCCCCCTGTTCGGCAACGCGGCCCTGCCGGCCACCGTCAAGGTGACCCTGGGCGCGCTGCTGGCCATGATCATCGCTCCCACCGTGCCGGCCTTGCCTGCCGTCAACCCGATGTCCCTGCCTGGCTTGCTGATCCTCACGCAAGAGATGCTGGTAGGCCTGGCCATGGGCTTTTCCATCCGCATCGTGTTTTCTGCCATCGAAATGGCGGGCGAACTCAGCAGCCTCACCATGGGCCTGGGCTTCGCTTCGTTCTTCGACCCGCAAACCAAGGGCAGGTCATCCGCCATCAGCCAGTTCCTCGTCATGCTGGCCACCTTGATGTTTTTGACCGTCAATGGCCATCTGGTCTTGCTGGCGGCACTGGCGGAAAGCTTTGTCAGCCTGCCGATTTCATCGAGTCCCATCAGCGGCGGCGGTTTCCAGCAATTGGCGGCTTGGGGCGGGGAAATCTTCCGTTCCGGCCTGCAAATTTCGCTGCCCATCATCGCCGCCCTGCTGCTGACCAACGTGGCGCTGGGTATCTTGACGCGGGCCGCACCGCAGCTGAACATTTTCGGTATCGGCTTCCCCGTTACCCTGGGCGTGGGTTTGCTGGTGATCGGCATGGTCCTGCCCTACCTGGCCACGCCGTTCCAGAACATGTTCCTGCGCGGCATAGAAACGGCGCGTCTGCTGCCGCGCGGCTTTGCTGCGCGCGACCGGCCGCCACCGCCAGCGCCGCCGAATCCCTTGCGTCCCGCACTGCCGGCGCCGGCGCCGCTGACGCCCGCGCGCTGACCAAGGCTATCAGCCCAGCGCGTGGCGCAGCAGCAGCGCCGACAGCACGAACATGGTCACGCCGATCAAGCCATCGAGCACTTGCCAGGCCCGGGGCCGCGCAAACCACGGCGCCAGCCAGCGCGCACCATAGCCCAACGATGCAAACCACAGCAGGCTGGCCGCGCTGGCGCCAACGATAAACCAGCCGCGCAGCGCGCCCGGCTGCTGGGCACCGATACTTCCCACCAGCAATACCGTATCCAGATAGACATGGGGATTGAGCAAGGTAAAGGCGGCCGCCTGCGCCAGGATGGCAGCCAAGCCCAGTCCGATACCGCCCTCGGCGGCGCGCAGCTGCTGGGGACGGCGCGCACGCCGCAGCGCTTGCCAACCGTAGACAGCCAGAAAAATGGCGCCGCCCAGCGCCAGCGCGCTGGCAAGCAGGGGGCGCTGCCCCAGCGCCCGGGACATGCCCAGGACGCCGGCGGCAATCAGCGCCGCATCGGCCAGGGCGCAAAACAGCACGATGGCGCCCACGTGTTCGCGGCGCAAGCCTTGCCGCAAGACAAAGGCATTTTGCGAGCCGATGGCAACGATGAGTCCCAGGCCCAGGGTCAAGCCCTGGAAAAAGACGGAAAAAACGAGTGGTGTGGTGGCGGTCGAGAGTGTCATGCGGCGATCTTGCCAGCCGCATGGAATGAAGGCAAACTACCTTTTCTACAGCCAATTAAGGAAAACTTTATTCATGCTCGATTATGCCGCCCTCGCCGCCCTGGCCGCCGTCATCCGCGAAGGCAGTTTCGAGCGTGCGGCGCGCGCCTTGCACGTGACGCCATCGGCCATTTCGCAGCGCATCCGCCTGCTGGAAGAGCGCGTCGGCTGCGCGCTGGTCGTCCGCGACCAGCCCTGCCGCGCCACGGAAACGGGCCGCCGCCTGTGCCAGCACGTGGACCAGGTGCAATTGCTCGAGCAGGATTTACAGGGCACCTTGCCGGCGCTGGCAGCGCAGGGCATGTCGCGCGCCAGCGTGCCCGTCGCCGTGAACGCCGACAGCCTGGCCACCTGGCTGGCGCCGGCCATCGCCGTCTTCGCGGCCGGGCATCCGGTGCTGCTGCAAGTGGCCGTCGACGACCAGGACCATACGGCCGAGTGGCTGCGCAGCGGCGCCGTGCTGGCGGCCGTCAGCGCCACAGCCCGGCCCGCATCGGGCTGCAACAGCCGTCCGCTGGGCGCCATGCGCTACCTGGCGGCCGCCAGTCCCGCCTTCATGCGGCGGCATTTTGCCCACGGCGTGGGCGCCGCCAGCCTGGCGCTGGCGCCCAGCCTCGTCTTCAATGCCAAGGACGAGCTGCAGGCGCGCTGGGTGCGGCGCCTGTGCCACCGGCACGTGGAACTGCCGCGCCACACCCTGCCCTCGTCGCACGCCTTCGTCACGGCAGCCCTGGCCGGCATGGGCTGGGGCTTGCACCCGCAGGCGCTGATCCAGTCCCATCTCGACAGTGGCAGCCTGGTCGAACTGTTGCCCGATACCCCTCTGGACGTGCCTCTGCACTGGCACACGGCGCGTGCCGCATCGAGCCTGCTCGACGGTTTGAGCGGCGCCATCCTGGTCGCCGCCCGCACGGGCCTGCTGCCGCCCTGATTGCCAGCGTCAGTGCTGGTCGCTGCTGAGCGCGAAGCGCCAGCGCCAGCGCCGCAGGTCTATATTCAAACGCAACTGCTGATATTTGACCAGGTAGCGCACGCCGACGAGGGCCGCCGCCAGACCGGACAAAGCGCCGATGCCCAGCGCCCAGCGCGGGCCGAAGGTGTCGGCCACCCAGCCCACGATGGGCGCGCCCAGCGGCGTGCCGCCCGCCGAGATAGCCAAGAGTATCGCCATGACTCTGCCCCGCATGGCGGGCGCCGTCGACAGTTGCACGCTGCTGTTGACGCTGGTGGTAAAGGTTTGCGCGGCGATGCCGATGACCACCAGCATCATGCCGAACAGCCAGTAATTGGGCATCACGGCAGCCAGCGCGCAAGCCAGGCCGAACAGCGCGGCCGCCCCCAGCAGCAAGGCCAGGGTGGGCTGGCCGCGTCCCGCCGCCAGCAAGGCGCCGGCCACGGAACCGCAAGCCATCACGGAGCTGAGTACGCCATACTGGCCGGCGCCCGCATGGAAGGCCGTCACGGACATGGTCGACAGGAAGATGGGGAAATTCAAGCCGAAGGTGCCGATCAGGAACAGCATCAGCAGGATGGCCATCAGGTCGGGCCGCTGGCGCACGTAGCGGAAACCCTCGCCCAGGCTGGCGCGGGTGGCTTTCAGGCGCGGTGCGCGGCGCAGCAATTCCACGCGCAGCAGCAACAGCGAACCGATCACGGCGGCAAACGAGACGGCATTGATGATGAAGACCCAGCCGCTGCCGACGCTGCTGATGAGCAGGCCGGCGACGGCCGGGCCCAGCATGCGCGCCGCATTGAACGAAGTGGAATTGAGCGCCACGGCATTGCTCAGGTCTTCCTCGCCAACGATTTCGGACACAAAAGTCTGGCGCACGGGCGAATCGAAGGCCGTCACGCAGCCGAGCAGGAAAGCAAATACATACACATGCCACAGTTGCACGAGCCCGCTGATGCACAGCAAGCCCAGGCCCAGCGCCAGCAATCCCATGGCCGCCTGCGTGAACAACAACAATTTCCTGCGGTCCAGCAGGTCGGCCGCCATGCCCGTCAGGGGCAGCAACAGCAGTTGCGGGCCGAATTGCAAGGCCATGACGATGCCGACGGCGCTGGCATTGTGCTGCGTCAATTCGCTGAGCACCAGCCAATCCTGCGCCGTGCGCTGCATCCAGGTGCCGATATTCGACACGAGGGCGCCGCCGGCCCAGATACGGTAATTGGGAATGCGTAGCGAACGGAATGTGTTGTTCATCTGGGCGTGCGGGCTCCTTGCCGAGTGTTAAGGTCTAGCAGCGGATCATTCCGCCAAGCGTTTGAGTAATGCCACCGCATGGTTCAGTTCGGTGACTTCGTCCGGCGTGAGCCGGGTTTCGATGGTGCGCGCCAGCCAGTCTTCGCGCGCGGCGCGGCTGGCCGCGATCCAGGCGCGGCAGCTGTCCGTCAGGGTCAATAGCGTTTGCCGGCCATCCGCCGGATCGGGCGAACCCGTTACCATCCGCGCCTCCGTCAAGGTTTGCACGGTGGCGGCCATCGACTGGGGCCGCATGCCTTCGGCACGCGCCAGGCTGCTGGCCGTGGCGGGGCCGTCGCGCTCAAGGCGGCTGAGCACGGACGCCTGCGACATGCTGACGTCCCCCAGGTGCGCCTCTTCACGCAGGCGGCGGCGCAATTTGCCGACCAGGATGCGCAATTCGCCGGCCAGTTGCAGGACTTGTTCGTGGTCTTCGCATTCTTCTTGTGGGGTGCTCATGGCAGGCGTGTGGTGGATCAACAGCCCCTACTATAGCAGATATACAGGTAGACTGCACAGTTTGCCTGCACACATTGTCAGGATGGCCATTTTACGCACGCAAAAAAGCCGGGGCGGGAGATATCCTCCCTGCCCCGGCTTGCCGCCCATCCTGCAATGCTGGCTGTTTAGCTGATGTAGTTGAACAGCGACAGGCCCGAAATCGAGGTGAACGATTTTTGCGCCGCCTGCAGGGTGATCTGCTGCTGGCTGAACAGGGAAATCGCCTTCACCATGTCCAGGTCCTGCAAGCCCGACAGGGTGCTCGCATATTGCAGGTCGAGGTCGTCGCCGGCGCTGTCGAGCGTGTCGAGTTCCTTCAGGCGCGAACCGACTTCCGCGCGCACCGACAGCACATTGTCGTAGGCCGTGTCGAGCAGATCGTGCGCCGTGTTCAGGCTGGCCGTCAGGCGCGCCTGCCCCGCGTCGCCCGTGGCCGGCTGGCCCAGTGCGCCGATCAGGTTGGTAATCGTGGTAAAGATCGATTCCTTGCCGCTGGGCTCCAGGGTGAACTTGTCCAGGTCGGCGGGCTTGCCCGCGACATTGACTTGCTGGCCGTCAAAGTTGATGGCGTCGCCCGATTTATAGGCGACCGGCACGGCGGGATTCGGAATGGTCTGGCCCAGGGTCACGTCCGTCACGGTATAGGTTGTCTTGGCATCCGTGCCCGTGCCTGTCACCTGGAAGTCGATCGTGTACTTGTGTCCCGTCAGCTTGGTGGGATCGGTCACGGTGCCTCCGGAAATGATGCCGGCGCCGCCGCGCGTGAAGTTGCCCGGATCGGCCGCCGTGGTGAACTTGCCGTTGCCCGTCAAATTGTTTTCGAACACGGCCGCGCCCGAATCGCTGGTGGCCAGGTAGCGCGCCGAGCCCACTTGCAGCTCGCGCTGGCCCTGGTCGCCCACGTAGGTGGCGCCGCCCGGCGTCTGGCTGAACGGCTGGGTGGTCGACTTGTAGCCGGAAAACAGGTAACCGCCAGCATTGTCGGAGGTGTTGGCGATGCCCATCAGGTCGGTCAGGCGGCCCTTCAATTCCGTGGCCAGGCTCTGGCGGTCGATATCCTTCAATGCCGGATTGCCAGCCTTTAGCACCAGTTGCTGCACGTCGGCGATCAGCGAGGTGGTGCTGCCCAGCGCCAGCTCTTCCTGCGAAAGGAAATTCTTGGCGTTCGAGCGGTTCGTCACGAATTGCGTGTTGATCGATTGCGACTGCGTCACTTCCAGCGCGCGCGCCGAGGCGATCGGGTCGTCGGCCGGCGTCAGGTTGCGGCGATTCGCCGATAGCTGCATCTGGGTGCGGTTCAACGCGCCCTGCAGATTGTTCAGCTGCGTGCTGCCCGCGTCATAGATCATTTTGGTACTGATGCGCATGATGCTGCCCTTCCTGATGGCGGCGGGGCGCTATGCGCCGCCGCCTGAATAATTAACGTCCGAGGCCGATGACCACGTCGAACAGGGTGCTGGCGATCTGCATGACCTTGCCGCAAGCCTGGTAGGCTTGCTGATAGCGCAGCAGGTTGGCCGCCTCTTCATCGAGGTTGACGCCGGAGACAGCCTGCTGCTGCGTGCTGGTTTGTTGCAATAACGCAAGACTGGCCAGGCCGCTCACTTGTACTTCGCGCGTCTTGTTGCCGACATAGCTGACGGTTTCCGCGTACGAACCCTGGAACGTGGCCTTGCCGCCATCGAGAATGTTTTTCGTCTGCAAGCCCGCCAGCAAGGCGGCATTGCGGCTGTCGCCTACGCCGCCCGAGTTCGGGGCGATGGTGAATTTATCGCCCTGCGCGGGCGCACCCGTCATGTTGAAGTTGATGCCGCCGAAGCTGAAGCTGTCGCCTTCCGTGTACGGGATAGTCGCCGTGCCGGCCGGATATGTGGTGGTCGCGCCGTTCAAGCCTTTCACCGTCACGGCCTGGCCCGCAGGGAAACCCGACAGCGAAGTAGTCGCCTTGTCGTACGTCAAGGTGACGGTACTCGTCAAGGCATTGCCCGGCGTTAAATACGCCTTGTCCACGCTACCTAGGCCGAGCTTGCCGCTGCCCGTATTGCTGACGGGCGCGCCCGTGGCGATCGGCGCGCCGGCGGCCAGCTTGTTGCGGTCGGTAATCGCCACGGCCAGGTCGGCAGCGCCATGAGCGGTCGGCCTGACCATGAAATTGTCGCCTTCGGCGGCCGCGCCCGTGATGGAGAAATCCACGCCGTCGATGGTTTGCGGCACGGTTTGCGGATACGGATTGATGGTTGTTTTCGCGCCATCGCTCTGGCGCGTCACCACGTAATTGGCGCCGTCATACTTGACGGCATAATCGCTGGCCGTCAGCTTGGTCGGATCACTGACCTTGGCCGACACCACGGTCGTGCTGGTCGCATTGTTGCGGTAGTCGGCGCCGATGACGGGATCGGGCAATTTGAAGAAGTCGCCCCCCATGTCGCCGTTCAAGTCCTGGCCCAGCTTGTGCTGTTCATTGAAGGTGGACGCCAGCGCGATGGCAACCTTGCCCAGCGAATTCTGGATGCGGTCCAGGCTGCCGCTGCGGAATTCCAGCAAGCCGCCCAGCGCACCGCCGCTCAAGGAACTTTCCGACAGCTTGGTGACGCTCGTACCCGTCACATAGCCCACGTCCAGGCGGTTCGGATCCGTCGGCGACGGCGTGGTGGCCAGTTCAAAGTTCTTCTCGCCCACCACCAGCGGCTGGCCCGAGCCGATCGAGACGGTAATCGAGTTGCCGGCGCCAGGCTGAACCGTTGCCTTGACGTATTTGTTCAGCTCCGTGATCAGCTGGTCGCGCTGGTCCAGCAAATCGTTGGGCTGATTGCTTTCATTCACGGTCAGATTGGTAATCGCGGTATTGAGTTCCGCGATCTGCTTGGCGTAGGAGTTGATCACTTTCACGTTCGAGGTGATCTGCGAATTGACGCCGTCGCCGATTTCCGTCAGGCGCGCGCTGAGGCCCTGGAAGCGCGCCGTCAACGAGTTTGCGCTCGACAACAATGCCTGGCGCGACGACACGGACGAAGGATTCGAGCTGAAATCCTGCACGCCCTTGAAGAAATCGGCCATCGCCGGCGACAGCCCGGCCGTGGGATCGGCCAGCATATTGTCGATCTGGCTGATCTGCGTGTAGTAGGCGTCGAGCGAACTGGTGGCCGACTGCGCGCCATTCACCTGGGCCGCCATGAAACCGTCGTACTGGCGCTTGACTTGCGATACCTCGGTACCATTGCCAACAAAGCCATAGCCGGCATTGTTGAACTGCGCCGTCTGCTGCAGCACCACCTGGCGGTTGTAACCGTCCACGTTGGCATTGGTGATGTTATGCCCGGTCGTCGACAGGCCCACCTGCGCTGCAAGCAAACCGCTCTTACCGATGCTGAGTAGATTCGAAGTCATGGTGTCTTATTGGTTACCGTCATGAGTATTTACGGCAGCCGCGGCGAAAACTTGAAGCGCGCGGCCTGCACAGGGGTGCGGCGTGTTACTAGCCGACCAGCGAATTCTTGATGATTTTTGTCAATTTGGCAGCGTAATTCGGGTCCGTCGCGTAGCCGGCTTTCTGCAAGCCGTGGGCGAACGTGCTGGCGTCGCCCGCGCTGGCCAGGACTTTCTCGTAGCGCTTGTTGTTGGTAATTAACTGCGCATAATCCTTGAAGCTGTCCGCATAGCTGTCGTAGGCGCGGAATTTTTCCACCTTGCGCTGCGCCTTGCCATTCACGTATTCCGTGGTGACGGCTTCCGTGACCTTGCCCTTCCAGTCGCTGGACGCCTTGATGCCGAACAGGTTGTGGCTGCTGCTGCCGTCGCGGGCGATGATTTCGCGCTTGCCCCAGCCCGTTTCCAGCGCCGCCTGGCCCAGCATGAACTTGGCAGGGATGCCCGTGGCGCGGCTCGCTTCTTCCGCATGCACGCCCAGTTTTTCCTGGAAGGCGCGCACGTGCGGCGCCTGCGTGGCGTTGGCCTTGTCGCTCAGGGTCTTGCCGGTGGCGCTGGCGGAACCTTCGGTGAGAGCGCCCTGCTGCTGGCGGAACGCGGCCAGCGCCTGCGCCATGCTCGACGAGCGGGGCGACGGCGCTTCGGCGCCATCGGCGGCCAGCGCCTGGTTCGACGACGACAACTGCCGGATCAGCACGTCCGCCAGTCCCGTGCCCCGCTTGGCCAGGTTCTGGCTCGTCTGCTGGTCCAGCATCGAGGTGTACATCTTGCTTTGCTGGCTATCCATGATGCCGTCCTGCGGCGTGGCTTCGCGCATGCTTTTCATCATCATGTTGATGAACATGGCTTCGAATTGCGTGGCCGCCTCTTTCAGGGCGGCCGGGTCCTTCGCCTTGGCGGACTGGCGCAAGCCATCCATGCCCTTGACGTCATAGGCGGCGGTATTGCTGAGGTCGGTTTGGCTGATCATGGCGTGTCCATCAAATGATTTCAAGTTCGGCGCGCAGCGAACCGGCCGCCTTCATCGCCTGCAGGATGGCCAGCAAGTCTTGCGGCGAGGCGCCGATGGCGTTCAAGGCTTTCACCACCTCGGACAGCGAGGCGCCGCCCTTGACCAGCATGACCTTGCCCGGCTCTTTCTTGATATCGATCTGCGCCGTCTGCGTGACCACCGTGCGCCCGCCCGACAATGGCGGCGGCTGGCTCACCTGCGGCTCGACATTGATGGTGACGGACAGGTTGCCGTGCGAAATGGCACATGTTTCCAGGGTGACGGACTGGTTCATCACGACGGAACCCGTACGGGCATTCATGATGACCTTGGCCGCCAGGCGGGCCGGATTGACTTCGATGCTTTCCAGCTGGCCCAGGAAGGACACGCGCTGGTCGCTGCCGCCCGGCGACTGCACCTGGATCACGCGGCCATCGAGCGCGGCGGCCGTGCCGGCGCCGTAGCGGCTGTTGATGGCGTCGACCACGCGGCTGGCGGTGGCGAAATCGGTGGCGTTCAGTTCCAGGCGGATCGTGTTGTTGGCGCCCAGCGCCGAAGGCACGCTGCGCTCGACGGTCGCGCCGCCCGAGATGCGCCCCACGCTCAAGTGATTGATGACGACGGAGCTGCCGGCCGCCTGCGCACCCACGCCGCCCACCAGCACGTTGCCCTGCGCCATGCCGTACACCTGGCCGTCGGCGCCCTTCAATGGCGTCATCAATAAAGTGCCGCCGCGCAAGCTTTTCGCATTGCCCATCGACGACACCGTCACGTCGAGCAACTGGCCTGGCTGGGCAAACGCGGGCAAGGCCGTCGTCACCATCACGGCGGCCACGTTTTTCAGCTGCAAACTGGTGCCTTGCGGCAAATTGATGCCTTGCTGTTGCAGCATGGCCGCCACGCTCTGGATGGTAAATGGCGTTTGCGTGGTCTGGTCGCCGCTGCCATCGAGGCCGACGACGAGGCCATAGCCCATCAGTTGATTCTGGCGCACGCCGGCGATGCTGGCCAGGTCCTTGATGCGCTCGGCTTGCGCCGCGGGCGCCAGCAGGGAGAGAGCCAGGCCGCAGATGGCCAGCAAGCGGGGAAAGGTTACGCTCGCCATGATCAGAACGGCAGCAGGCTGAGGAAGAAGCGCGACGCCATCGAGGCCATTTCGGCGCGGTCGATCTGGCTGTTGGTGCGGTATTCGACGCGCGCATCGGCCACCTGGGTCGATGGCACGACGTTGCCCGTGCCGATGGTGTCCGGATTGACCATGCCCGAGAAGCGGATGAATTCCGTGCCCTTGTTCATGGCGATCTGTTTCTCGCCGGCGACGATCAGGTTACCGTTCGGCAGCACTTCAATCACCGTCACGCCGATCACGCCAGAAAAGGTATTGCTGGCGGACTGGTTGTCGCCATCGGCAAATTTCGTCGCGCCATTCGCCGCCACAGTGCCGCCCAGGCGGCCCTGCAGCATGCCTGGCGTGCTGAAGCCCACGCTGCCCGACTTGTTGCCCGAACTGGCGCCCGCCTTGACGGCGTTCGTGCGCTCGGTGATGGCGATCGTCATGGTGTCGCCCACGTGGCGCGCGCGGCGGTCTTCGAAGGCGGGACGGTAGGTCGACGGCTGGTAGATGGAGCCATTGTTGACAACCACCGGTTCCGGCATCGGCGCGCGCGTGGTGGTGGGATATTGCACGATGGACGTAGGCGTGATGGCGCAGCCGGACAGCAGGACTGCAGAGAACAAAGCGATGATGGGGTATTGCATGGCGAACCTCCGCTGCCATCCGGCGGCGGATGGCATGACGACTATGAAAATTAAAGTTGCGACAATTTCTGCAGCATTTGATCGGATGTGGTGATGGCCTTGCTGTTGATCTCGTAGGCGCGCTGCGTCTGGATCATGTTGACCATTTCCTCGGCCACGTTGACGTTCGACGTCTCGATATAGCCCTGCATCAACACGCCGGCGCCGTTGGTGCCCGGGGTGTTGGTTTGCGCCACGCCGGAAGCGCCCGTTTCCATGTACAGGTTTTCTCCCTTCGATTCCAGGCCGGCGGGATTGACGAAAGTAGTCAATTGCAGCGAGCCGATCTGCGATGGCGCCACGGTGTCGGGCAAGGTGACGGACACGGTGCCGTCGCGCGCCACGGTCAGGCTCAGCGCATTGGTCGGCACGGTGATGGCGGGCTGGATGACGAAACCTTCGGAAGTGACGAGCTGGCCGTTGGCGTCCGTCTGGAACGAGCCGTCGCGCGTGTAGGCGGTGGCGCCGTCCGGCATCAGCACCTGGAAAAAGCCCGTGCCGTTGACCATCACGTCGCGCGAATTGCCCGATGCCTGGGGATTGCCCTGCGTATGGATGCGTTCGGTGGCCACGGTGCGTACGCCCGTGCCGATCTGCAAGCCCGATGGCAGCTGGGTCTGCTGCGACGATTGGGCGCCAGGCTGGCGCACATTTTGATACAGCAAGTCTTCAAACACGGCGCGCGACTTCTTGAAGCCCGTGGTGCTGACGTTAGCCAGGTTATTGGCGATCACGTCCATCTGCGTCTGCTGCGCTTCCAGGCCGGTCTTGGCAATCCAAAGGGAACGAATCATGATTTTTCTCCAATAACAGCGCTAACCAGCCCTGTAGACAATTTCTATGTGACCATTATGCGGGCACCCCCATCAATTCAAAGCGAGGATCTGGGTGGCTTTCGCCGCGTTATTCTCGGCATTCTTCAACAGGCTCATTTGCGTTTCGAACTGGCGCGCCAGGGCGATCATGCTGACCATGGAGTCGACGGGGCTGACATTGCTGCCTTCCAGCGCACCGGTGGTCAGCTTGACGGCCTG
This sequence comes from Janthinobacterium sp. KBS0711, assembly GCF_000988085.1. Taxonomy (NCBI): domain Bacteria; kingdom Pseudomonadati; phylum Pseudomonadota; class Betaproteobacteria; order Burkholderiales; family Oxalobacteraceae; genus Janthinobacterium; species Janthinobacterium sp. KBS0711. The sequence continues at coordinate 479,065 of NZ_LBCO01000035.1, forward strand.
GTCGGCCTGCGCCACCGTGCCGTCTTTCAGGCGGAACAGGCCGTCGTCGCCGCGCACCAGTTGCTGCTCGGGCGGATTGACCAGCTTGATGCGTCCCAGCACCGTCGACGGGCCTGGCGGCACGTCCGTGGAAATCGTGCCCACCGTGCCGTCGCTGGCGATGGCCACCGTCACGCCGGGCGGAATGGCCATGGGCCCCGTATCGCCCTGCACCATCAGGCCCGACTGCGTTTGCAGCATGCCGTTTTCATTGAGTTTCAAGGCGCCGTTGCGCGTGTACGCTTCGGAACCGTCGGCTGACTGCACCGCGATCCAGCCCGCGTTTTCCACGGCCACGTCGAGCGCGCGGCCCGTGTGCTGCATCGGACCTTGCGTGAAATCGGAACCGACCGTCGAATCGACGACGAAGGCGCGCGTCGGCATCATGCCGTCGGCCACCACGGGCACGGCGCGGAACGAGTCGAGCTGGGCACGGAAACCCGTGCTGGTGGCGTTCGCCAGGTTGTTCGCCGTGGTCGCCTGCTTGTCGAGGATGTGCTTGGCGCCCGAGCCGGCGGTGTAGATGAGACGGTCCATGTGTTTTCTCCGTGCAAAACGAAAGCCGGGAGCAGTCCGAGAGGACGGCTCCCCTTACTCTTAACGCAGGTTGACGAGGGTCTGCAGGACCGAGTCCTGCGTCTTGATGGTTTGCGCATTCGCCTGGTAGGCGCGCTGGGCCGTAATCATGTTGACCAGTTCCGCCGTCAGATCGACGTTCGACACTTCCACCGACGAGGCGCGCAAATTGCCCAGGTTGCCCGTCTTCGGCTCGCCCGTGACGGGTTTGCCCGAGGCCGAGCTTTCCACCCAGGCGTTGTTGCCCAGCGGCTCCAGGCCGTTCGGGTTGACGAAGTTGCTCAACACCACTTGGCCCAGGCTGCGCGTCTTGCCATTGTTGTACTGGCCCTGGATGACGCCGTCGTCGCCCACGATGAATTGACTCAGCTGGCCCGCCTTGTAGCCGTCCGCTTCCGTTTTCTTTTCCGCCGTGGGGCTGCCCAGCTGGGTGGACTTGGTGAAATCGACCTGGAGCGACAGGGTCGCATTTGCGCCCGTGGCCGGGAAGATCGGCAAGTTGACGGTGACGGGCAGGGTTTGCGGCGGCGTCATGGCCAGCATGGCGGCCCGGTCCAGGCTGCCGACCGTGTTGAAAACCAGCGAACCGGTCTTGATGGCTGGCACATTGGTGACGGCGCGGACGGCCGCGTCGATCTGGTCGGGCGTGCGGCTCGAATTGATACCGTTCGGCACGGCACTGCCGTAGGTGGCGGCGATGGCGGCCAGCTGCGCCGGCGTGGCGCCCGCAGCGGCGGCGGCGGCGGAGACGGCGGCACCGACGGCATTGCCATAGGCGACGGCGGCGGTCGTCACATTGGCCGGCACCAGCGGCACGGCTGTGGCGGCGGCCTGGTAGGCGGCGCGCGCGGCCAGCGAGGCAGGGTCCGTCTGCAGGGCGGCCGCGGCCTTCATGCTGGTCACTTCCGTGCCGTCAACGGCCGAGTAGACATCCCAGGTGTTGGTGCCCGTCTTGACGTAGAAATTCGACATGATGTGCGAATTGCCCAGCGAATCGAAGACTTCGACGGGAAACTGCTTGCTGTACGACGTGTCTTCACCGATCTTGAACGGCACCGTGGTCGGCATGGGCGTATTCGAATTGAGGTTGACTTCCGTGCTGACCTTGGTCGTTGCCTGCGGTTTCATGTCCGACTGGTCGATCTGCAGGGGCACGATGGCGCCGGCGACGATCTTGCCGTTGGCGTCGGCCGGATAACCGGTCAGCTGCGCCAGCTGGGCGTTGACGATGAAGCCGCTCTTGTCGACCTGGAACTGGCCATTGCGCGAATACTGGATGGCGCCGTTGACGCTGGTACGGAAGAAGCCGCCGCCATTGATGGCGATATCGAGGGGATTCGACGACGATTCCAGGTTACCCTGGTTGAATTGCTGGGCGATTTGCGAGACCGACACGCCGATCCCCGCCTGGTTGCCGCCCACGCCATACAGCGAGTTGGCATAAATGTCGGCGAACTGGGCCTGCGACTGCTTGAAACCCACGGTCGACGAGTTGGCGATATTGTTGCCGATGACGTCCAGCGATTTGGCGGCGCCATTCAAGCCGCTCAGGCCTTGTTGGAAAGACATTGTGTTCTCCTGGTAGAAATTAGGGGTAGAGGTTCACGCTAAGGGGAAGCGGCTTACAGAATCTGTTTCACATCGGCCATGGTGATGCTGCCCACGCCCGGGACATTCAATTTCACGCCATTCGCACCCGTCGATACGCTGGCGACCGAACCGAACATCAGCGCCGTTGCATCCTTGAGCTGGACACCGCCCCGCGTGGCTTCCACCGTGAAGGTGTAGGCGCCGTCGGCCAGCACGACCGGCTTGCCATCCTTGTCGAGATCGGCGGTGGAACCATTCCAGCCCAGCGGCAAGGTGCCCGCCGCCTGTGCGCCCAGGTCGATGGAATGGACTTCCTTGCCAGCCTTGTAGATGACGACCCTGACCTTGTCGGCAGGCGTGGCCAGGTCCACGCCCAGCAGCGCGGCGCTCTTGCTCAGGTTGATGTCCTTACCCGCCGTCAACACACCATGGCCGATGATGTTGGCCGCCTGCATCGATTCGGCTTGCTGGTAGCTGGCCTTCAAGCTTTCCACGGTGGTATTGAGCTTGTTGACGCCCGTCACCGTGGACAGTTGCGCCAGCTGGCTGGTCAATTGCGCATTGTCCAGCGGATTCATCGGATCCTGGTTTTTCAGCTGGGTGACCAGCAGGGTGAGGAATTTGTTCGTCTCCGCTTCGACACTACCTGGCTCGGCCGTCGTCTTCTTCGGATTCATCGTCGCCATCAGGTCGGTGATTTTGGAGGTACTGGTATCGATGGTTGCCATAATGATCAGTCAGCCTTATTGGCCAATGGTGAGGGTTTTCAGGAGCAGCGACTTGGCCGCGTTCATGGTTTCCACATTGGTCTGGTACGAACGCGAGGCCGACAGCATGTTGACCATTTCATCAACGGTATTGACGTTGGGCATGGTGACGTAGCCCTTCTCGTCGGCCAGCGGATTCTTCGGGTCGTAGACCAGTTTCATCGGCGAAGGATCTTCGATCACCTTCTGCACCTTGACGGCCGTGGCGCCGTTGGCCATGGGCACGGCTTCGAACACCACCTGCTTGGCGCGGTAGGCTTCGCCCGTGGCGCTGGTGGCGCTGTCGGCATTGGCCAGGTTGCTGGCCACCGTGTTCAGGCGCTGCGCCTGGGCGCTCATGGCCGAACCGGAAACATTGAAGATATTAAATAACGACATGATTATTGTCCTCCCTGGATGGCCGTCAGCATGCCCTTGATCTGCGAATTGAGGAACGTCACGGCCGCCTCGTAGCGGATGGCGTTGTCGGCAAAGGCGTTGCGCTCGAGGTCCATGTCGACCGTATTGCCATCGACGGCGCCCTGGGCCGGCGCGCGGTACAGCAGCGGCGTGCCGTCGGCCAGGGTCTCGACCTTGCCGCCGCCGGTGGCGCCCGCAGCCGCGGCCACGCCCTTGCCCGGCAGATGCTGCGGCGCCGTGCCCTTCAGGGCCGGCGGCACGCCGTCCTTGCGCGCCATCGCGCCCTTCAGCGCGGCGGCGAAATCGACATCGCGCGCCTTGTAGTTGGGCGTGTCGGCATTGGCGATATTCGAGGCGAGCAATTCCTGGCGCGTCGAGCGCAGGCTCAGCGCCGTCTCGTTGAAGCGCATGTAATCGTCGAGTTTCCCTATCATGTCAGGCTCCGGAAAGATCTGCCACTGGCGCCCGAGATGGCGGAAGGATGGCGGTATAGTGATGACAGGAAACATAGTACGGTGCCCACCAGCAAGACCATCGCCGGATCAGACCGTACTTTTACCCCTTAATCGGCGCTTCGAACGGGGCCGCGCGCACTATCATGGCAGTATTCCAGAGGCCTATCACCATGAAAACACCGCTTGCTTTCCTCTTTGCTCTTGCCGCCCTGCCACTGCTGGCGCAGGCGCAAAACGCCGGCCGGCAAACGCCGGAAGCGCTGCGCAACAGCGTGGAACAATTCCTGCAAGTGCAAAGCAATGGCTTGCCCGGCAAGGTGACGATCACCGTCGGCGCCGTCGATCCGCGCCTGAACCTGGCCGCCTGCCCCGCGCCGCAAGCGTTCATGGCGCCGGGCGCGCGCGCCTGGGGCAAGACCACCGTGGGCGTGCGCTGCACGGCGCCCAGCAACTGGACTATTTATCTGCAGGCGAACGTGGCCGTCGTGGGCGATTACGTGGCCAGCGCCGTGCCGCTGGCGCAAGGACAAGCCATCGATGCCAGCCAACTGGTGACGATGCAGGGCGACCTGGCCGCATTGCCGGCAGGCATCGCCACCGACATGGCCCAGGTCGTGGGCGCCAGCACGAATATTTCCTTGCCACCCGGCACGCCGATGCGCCTCGACACCCTGCGCCGCAAGCCGGTGGTGATGCAGGGCCAGCTGGTACGTGTCGTTTCCAGTGGCAACGGTTTCCAAGTGGCATCAGAAGGACGCGCCATCGGCAGCGCCGGCGATGGCCAGACGGTACAGGTACGCACGCAGAGCGGCCAGCAGATCAGCGGCGTGGCGCGCGCGGGCGGCTTGGTGGAGGTCGCCTTTTAAACACGGATGGACAGCGATATTGTGGCCTGGCGCACTAAAGTTTCGGGAGAAGGTGCCGATAATGACACATATCCCGGAGTTTTTTGACTTCGACCAGACGAGGATCACGCTGTGAAAATTACCGATAACACCATTAAAAGCAATCCCGGCCTGCCGGTGGCGCCCGCGAGTACCTCCGGCGCCCGGAATGCCGAGAAAGCCCAGGCAACACCGACAACGTCGGACAATGTACGCCTGTCGCCGCAAGGACAGGCATTAGCGGCCAGTGCAACTGCCGGCAGCGGCGCCGTGTTCGACACGAAAAAAGTCGAACGCATCAAGCTGGCGATCGCCGACGGCCAGTTCCAGGTCAACTCAGAAAAAGTAGCGGACGGTCTCCTCGACACAGTCAAGGACTTGCTGCACTCACGAAATAGATAGGTTTCCTCATGCAATCAGTGACTCCGTTTTCCAGCCTGCGCGACGAGCAACAGCTCATGACCACATTGCTGGCATTGATGAAAGAAGAACAGCGGCATCTGGTTGCGGCTGACATCGATGCAATCACGGAGATCACGGCGCGCAAGACGGCGCTCGTCGGACAATTGAGCCAGCTGGCGGCGCAACGCCACCAGGCGCTGGCGGCAGCCGGCTTCACGGCAGCCGAAGCGGGCATGGAAGACTGGCTGGTCAGCGCCAGCGAAGCGGAAGCGGCGCCCCTGTGGAAAGCCCTGCTCGAGACGACGCGCGAAGCGAAGGAACAGAACCGGTTGAACAGCCTGCTGGTCAACAAGCACATGCTGCACACGCAAGGCGCCCTGAACGCCATGCGCCCTACTGCCCAAAGCGGCAATTTCTACGGCCCCAGCGGCCAACCGACGACGAACACGGCCAGCCGGCGCGTCGTGATCGGCTAAGTTTTCCCTCGGCGTTCACTAATCCAGACCAGGAAACAGCAGCGACAAGCACAGCAATAAGCCATTGCTGCACGCATGCGCCGTGGCCGCCGCTACATAGGCGGGCGCCACGCCCATGCTGCGCGCCGTCAGGTAGCTGGCCGCGAAGAAGCCGCCTGCAATAAAAGTCATGCTGGCGTGCAAAATGCCGGAGCCACCCATGACATGCAACAGGGAAAACAGTACCGCGCTGGCCAGCAGGCTGTATCCGGTACGCACCCTGTAGCGGCGCAACACTTCAAGCGGCAGCCACTGCCCGATGATCGTCTCGAACAGCGGCGCCCAGACGACGACCGTCCAGAATATCGTCGCCATGCCGGCGCCCTTCAGGGATGCCGAAGCGGAGCCGCCCAGTTGCTCCGGCGAAAACAGTGCCAGCGCTGCCAGCAGCATCAATATGCAAACGAGACAATTCACGGCGCCTGCGCACAAGCCCAGGCACATGGCGCCCCGCATGGGGCGCGCTGCCATACGCGCCCGCAGGGCAGCCAGGTTGACCGGCAGTTGCGGCATTGGCAAGTTCAGCGCTTTCAACATCCGAGTGTTGCTCCTCATGCGTATATTGCCCGCACGGGCAAATGTACGGCCATCATAGCCCGGCGCGGCAGTCACAAGCTACGCCAATTGTTGCAAGCCATGCACAGGCACGGGCGCGGCAGCCATCCCCTCAAGAACGCCGCACCCGGAAACAACAGCGGCATCCCTTCCAAGCCGCACCTTTGAGCGCGCTCAAACTTGAGGCAGATGATAACTATATGCTAATCCCTAGCGTACGCCGCACATCTCCAGGTGGGACTTTCCTCACCGACACGAACATCGTTTCCGCAGGCATAGCTAATCCATTTCACGCGTCCAGCCTGCGCTTTTGCGCTGCGCCATGACGCACGCCACTTCAATCGCAAGTACACAGGAGCATGATATGAACTCTCTCTCAGTAACCAAGGCTGGCGCGGCGCTGCTGCTCGGCTGCACCCTGCTGGCGCCAGCCGCGCAGGCCGAGACGCAAGCCGTGTTCTACAACCATCTCGTCTCGACCGCCGTGGTGGCCACGCCGCTGCTGGCGCAAGACACCTTGTTCGTCGACACCTTCACGACGGAGCGCGGCTCGCTGCTGCAAACGACCACGTTTACGGTCGGCGCCGGCGTGCAGTCGTTCACGGGCAACGCGGCCTGGCTGGTCACGGGCGCCAACGAATTCGGTCCCCGCCTGACTGGCGTCAACATTGACTTGTTCGACTCCAGCAATAACCTGGTGCAATCGGATACCTTTACCGGCGTGCTGGGCGCGTTTGCCCATTCCACATTCAACGGCCTGCTGGGACCTGGCACCTACACCCTGGTGGCAAGCGGCACCGGCGTGCGTGATTCCGTGCTGGACATTTCCATCACCACGGCCGTGCCCGAACCGGAAACCTATGCCATGCTGCTGGCGGGAATGGGCCTGATCGGCTATAGCATACGGCGCCGCAAGACGACTGCCTGAGCGGCATCCGGGCGCCTGCAAGTACTGCCGTCGCTGGTATACATGGGGCCGGCGCGGCGGCTCCATGCACGGGCCAGCCTATGCAGGGCGGGCCTGCGCACTCAACCGTGCGCGGGCCGGCCCGTATGCTGGCGAAATTTCGCGGCGATGCCATTCGCCTTGATGAGGGCGGCGGCCTGCTGCTCGGGCGTCAATTCGTTTTGCAGCCAATGCCAGTATTCATCCTGGTAAGGGTTTGTCGTCCCTGGCGTGAGGATATCGCTGTACACCATGCGCAGGGCCAGCAGGTAACCATACGCTTGCGGCGCGTCTTTCTGCACCACGTCGCCATCGCGCAGATACGCCATCATCAGGGTCGATACGCTGGTCAGTTCCGCCTCGTCCGCCTGCGCCGTCAGCTGGGCGATGGCTTGCCGCTTCCAGGCCTGCACCAGCGGATCGTCGGGACGGTTGCGCAGCGCGCTGCGGTCGCCGAACGGGCCTTCCGACAGGAACAGGGTGGCCGCGCCCGGCACGCCGCCCTGCGCGGCGGTGGCCAGATAGCCGAGGCGGTCCTCGCGCTGGCGCTGCGTCAGGCCTGCGCACAGCTGCTGCTGGGCGGTTTTTTCTTCCGCCGTCATCTCGCGTCCCAGCTCGAATTCCAGCCCCGGCAAGCGGCTTTCGCGCTGGAAGACGATGCAGTCGTCGATCAGGTTGTAGGCCGCATACGCGTCTTCCGGCTTGCTGCTGGCGGCCAGACGCGCAAGCTGCTGGGCCAGGGTCACGGGAACGGGCGCGGCATCGGCGGCGGGGGTGGCGTCGATATTCAAATACGACGCCAGGCTGCGTCCCGGCGGCGCGCTGGCGACAGCGGTGGCGGCAGTGTCCGGCGCGCCGCCATCGGGCGCGGGCCAGTACACGAGCGCCAGCACTGCCGCGATGGCAGCGGCGATGGCGATGCCGGTCAGTTTGCTATTCATGATGAGGTGGCGCATAAAGGAAATGCACGTTACCACAGGCGCACGGAACAGTGCCGCACGTACGCACCCCGCCTAGCCGCCAGCCTTTTTCGGCTGGTGGCCCAGTTTCACCAGCGCGGCCAGGATGGTGTCGACATGGTCGCCCTGCACTTCGATCACGCCATCCTTGACGGTGCCGCCCGAGCCGCACTGCGTGCGCAACTGCTTGCCCAGCAGGGCCAGCGCGATGGCGTCCAGCGCCAAGCCCTTCACGACGGTGACGCTCTTGCCGCCGCGGCCCTTGGTCTGGCGCGAGACGCGCACCACGCCGTCGCCCGCAGGCGCCGCCTTGGCTTGCGCCTTGCACGCGCATTGCGCCAGCGGCTGGCGGCAGGCGGGACACATGCGACCCGTTTCGGTGGAATAGACGAGACCGCCCTGGGAGCTGCTTTTCATGAGGAAGAGATAATAAGAGAGAAGGCCGCGATTGTACCAAGCGGCGGCGTTCAGTTGGCCGGTGTCGGCGCCACGGGCGCCGTCGGCACTTCCGTCACCGTTTCCGGGATGCCAGAGAGAATCGTCACGGCGACCCGGCGGTTGCGCGCGCGCCCTTCCGCCGTTTCATTGGGCGCCACGGGGATGTTGTCAGCGTGGCCGACGGCCGTCAGGCGCGACGCCTTGACGCCGCTGGCGATGAACAGGCGCACCACGGCGCTGGCGCGCGCGGCCGACAATTCCCAGTTCGAGGCAAAGTTCGAATTGCTGATCGGCTGCACGTCCGTATGCCCTTCCACCTGCACGTCGTGCGTATCGTCCTTGAGCAGCACGGCGACGGCGCGCAGGGCCTGGTCCGACTCCGCCGTCAGGCGCGCCGCGCCGGGGTCGAACAGCACGCTGGCATTGATTTCCACGCTCACGCCGCGGCTCGTCTGCGTGACCCGCACCTTGCCTTCCTTGACCAGCGGCGCCAGGGTGGACGTGAGGTCCTGCGCCAGGCGCGTCATGTGTTCACGCTCGCGGCGGATGGCTTCCGTGCGGCGTTTCAGGGCGGGATTCGGCAGCGGGATCGCTTGCGGCGCTTCCATGATGATGGGCGGCGCGCCCTTTTCCAGGCTGAAGGCCTGGCCGATGGCGTTCTGGAAGACGCGGTACTTGCCTTCGTTGACTTGCGAAATCGCGTACATCACAACAAAGAAGGCGAACAACAAGGTGATGAAGTCGGCGTACGAGATCAGCCAGCGGTCCTGGTTGTCCGGTTCCTCGTCATACTTCCTGCGCGCGCGCCGCATCATGGTCAGTGCTCGTGCAGCAGGCTCGACACGCGCTCTTCGATGATGCGCGTATGGTCGCCCGTGGCGATGTCGTACAGCACGGCGGCCGTGATTTCGTACTGCAGCACGCGGCGCGAGACGATGGCCTTGAGTTTATTCGCCACCGGCAGGAACAGCAAGTTGGCCAGGCCCACGCCGTAGATGGTCGAGACAAACGCCACGGCGATGCCGCTGCCTAATTTACTTGGGTCGGTGAGGTTTTCCATCACGTGGATCAGGCCCAGCACGGCGCCCAGGATGCCGATGGTGGGCGAATAGCCGGCCGCCGACTCCCATACCTTGACGGCCTGGCGCTCGGCCATCTCATAGGCGGAGATTTCCACGTCGAGCAGCTGGCGCAGCTTGTCCGGCGCGATGCCGTCGACGATCATGCGCAAGCCCTTGGCGTTGAAGCGGTCGGCCGTGTTTTCCATCAGACGCTCGAGCGCCAGCGGGCCATCGCGGCGCGCCGTCAGGCTCCATTGCCCGATGTCGCGCGCCAGCGCGGCACGCGTATCGGCTGGCGGCAGGAAGACCCAGCGCAGCATTTCCAGGCCGCGCACGAAAGTGCGCAGCCGCGTTTGCAGCAGCACGGCGCCGAAAGTGCCGATGATGACGATGGCAAAGGCGGCCGGCTGCAGCAGGGAGGCCATCTTGCCGCCTTCCAGTGCCTGGCCGACCAAGAGGCCTGCCAGCGCCAGCGCCAGCCCGATTACGCTGGACCAGTCCACGCCTGCTCCCTCAAAGTTGCGCGCAGGCGCGCGACGGCCTGGGTATGCAGCTGCGAGACGCGCGATTCGGATACGCCCATCACCGCGCCGATCTCCTTCAGGTTCAGCTCTTCTTCGTAATACAGGCCCATGAGTATTTTCTCGCGTGGTGGCAGCGCGTCGATGGCATCGATCACGGATTGCCGGAAATCGGTATCGAGCAGGGAACGCAAGGGGTCGCTGTCCTCGTCCACGCAGTGGCGGTCGAGGAAGCTGTCATTGCCGTCCGGGTCATGAAAGTCTTCGTAGTACACGAGCTGGTGGCCGCCGCCGTCGCCCAGCATTTCCTGGTAGTCGGCCAGCGACATTTTCAGCAGTTTCGCCACTTCCGACTCCGTCGGCGGATGGCCGAGACGCTGCTGCAAGGTGCTCATCGCCTCTTCGATCTTGCGCATGTTCTGGCGCATGCTGCGCGGCAACCAGTCGCTGGTGCGTAATTCGTCGAGCATGGCGCCGCGGATGCGCAGCACGGCATACGTCTCGAACTGCGCGCCATGCGTCTCTTCATAGCGGCTGATGGCATCGAGCAGGCCGATCATGCCGGCCTGGATCAGGTCATCGACCTCGACCGAAGGCGGCAATTTCGCCTTCATATGGTGCGCCAGACGCTTTACCAGCGGAATGTGCTCCGTCAGCAAATAGTCCTTGTTCGATTTCCCTTTGACCGTGTACATAGGCTGCTTATTGTTTTCTCATCTTATCTGGTGCTACGGTTGGCTTCAGGCGCTGAACTGGTGGGCGCTCCCCGTCTGGTACAAGGTGCCGCCAAGCACGGGCGCCGCCGAACGGGCCAGCCGCTCGGCCAGTCCGCGAAACGCCACCGAGGCGCCGGCCAGCGGAAACGCATCGACCACGCTGCGGCCCAGCCGCGCCGCGCGGTGCAGATACTCATCGGCTGGCACCGACCCCATCGACGTCAGCTTCACGGCCAGGTAGCGGCTCGCCGCCTGCGCCATATTATCGTATACCACTTTTGCCTCGGATTCGGAAGCGCCGGTGACGAGAATGCCGAACGGACGGCGTCCCAGTTCCTGGCTCAGGCGCTTGATCAGGCAGTACGCCGCCTTGATCGAGGTGGCGCTGGTGGAGACTTGCACAACGATATCGGACGACGCCATCAAGGGCACGGGGAAACAGGCGCCCTCTTCTGCCACGACGCCGTCGACCAGCACGATGCCGCTCTGGCGCGCCAGCACGTCGAAGGTCTTGCCCAGGCGGCGCAGTTCGTCCTCGCCCGCATAGTCCATGCTGTCCATCAAATGATTGCGCGCGCCCAGGCTGGCCACGCCGAAGCCTTGCGGCACCTGGTGGATGACCTGGTTCAAGCCGCACTGCTGGCGCGCCACGTCGCGCAGGCTGGCGCCGTGCGCCAGTCCCAGGCGCGCAGCCACGCCATCGCTGCCGCCGCTGGCGTCGAGCAGCAGCACGTCATTGCCGCCGTAGACGAGCGAGGCGCCCAGGTTGACCAGCATGGCGCCCTTGTCGTCCTGCGGCGTGGCCGACAGGAACGTCATGACGCGCGGCTGCGGACCGGCCAGCATGCGGCGCAAGCCTTCGGCCTGGTCGAAATCGAAATTAGCCAAGGTGCACCCCGCGCGCTTCATTGTTGCGGGCGGCTGCCTGCGCCATCAGCAGCGGCAGTTCGGCATCGGAAAACTGCGTGGCCACCGAGTCGCGCTTGAGCTTGAAGGCGCGGTCGATCAGGTAGCCGCGGTCGGCCAGGTACAGGTCTTCCGGCACGCGCTGGCCGTTCGACACGTAGAACAGGTTCAGTTTCTGGCGGATCACCACGTCGAGCACGTTGCCGATCGAGGCCGCTTCATCGAGCTTGGTCATGATGCAGCCGGCCAGGCCGCTGCCTTGATACGCGCGCACCACTTCGTTGAGGGTTTCCTGGGTCGCCGTGGAGTTCAGGCACAGCAGGCGTTTCACGTCGGCGCCGGCGCCCGACAGCATGGCCACCTGTTCCGTCACCATCTGGTCACGCTGGCTCACGCCCACCGTATCGATCAGCACCGTGTGCTTGTTCTTCAATTCTTTCAGGGCGATGCGCAAGTCCGCTTCATCCTTCACGGAATGCACCATCACGCCAAGGATCTTGCCGTAAATGCGCAACTGTTCATGCGCACCGATACGATAGGCGTCCGTGGTGATCAGGGCCAGCTTTTCCGGGCCGTGGCGCATCACGCAGCGGGCCGCCAGCTTGGCCGTGCTGGTGGTCTTGCCGACGCCGGTCGGGCCGACCAGGGCGAACACGCCGCCCTGCTCGAGCATGGCGTCTTCATTGGCGACCGTGTTCAGGTTGCGGCTCAGGACAGTCTTGATCCAGCGCATGCTTTGCGCGCCGTCCAGGCCGGCGGGCAGCTTGTCGATCAGGTAGCGCGCCAGGCTGGCGGAAAAACCGGCGGCCAGCATTTCGCGCAGCACGACGGCTTTTTGCGGCTCGCGTTGCTGCGTCGAACCCCACGAGATTTCCGCCAGCTGGGTTTCCATCATGCCGCGCATGGCGCGGATTTCATTCATCATGCCGCTCATCTCGGCGGCAGCGTTCTCTTTGACGTGCGCCAGCGCGCTGGCCATCATCTGCTGCATGCGGGCCATGTCCACTGGCTCGGAGGCAGCCTGGCGCGGCGCGGCAGGACGTGGCGCGGCCGGGCGCTGGGCCGGGGCGGCCGGACGCTGCGGCGTGGCGAACTGGGTCTGCAACTGGGGCCGGGGCTGGGCCATTTCGGACGCGGCCGGCGGCGAAGCGAGCGAAGCGGCATCGTCATTGGCCAGCGCGAGGATTTCCACCACGCCGTCGGCCTGGCGGTTCGACAGGATCACGGCATCGGGGCCCAGCGCTTCGCGCACCTTGCGCAGCGCATCGCGCGACGAGGCGCCCGTAAATTTCTTCACATTCATGACCGGCCTCCCAAGGCGGGGGTGGCGCAATATTGGCTGAACTGTGTGACCATCATCGACTCCTGTTGCTTGAGTGCTGTCTTCCACATGGACACAGATCACTCGGACAGTTTCCATTATTAGCGATGCTTGCAGGAAACGATCGAAGGAACAGGACGGGAAAGTACCCGTTATTCAGTTTGCCGGGAGGAAATTGATGCTTTTTTGACCAAAAGCAACTGCTGGGGTCAGACCCCCTCGCACGTTGGCGATGACCTTCGTGTTGGCGGTGTTGAGGGTCTGACCCCGGCATTAACCATGTCAACTACTGCGCGCCCACCAGTGCCGTGACGCGGATCGTCTTGGTTTCCGGCACTTCCGCATGCGACAGCACCTTGAGTTGCGGCAAGGCGCGGCGCAGGAAGCGCGACAACAGGGCGCGCAGCGGCGCCGGTACCAGCAGCACCGGCGTCAGGCCCAGCGCTTCCTGCTGCTGCGCAGCCAGGCCTGCCTGGTGCGCGATGGTGTCGGCCAGGCCAGGCTCGATGCCGGCGCCGTCGCCGCCATTGCCCATCGCTTGCATCAGCAAACGTTCGAGGCGGCTGTCGAGCGTCATCACGGACAGTTCGGCCGCGCCGGGGAACAGTTGCTGCACGATGGCGCGGCCCAGGGCCACGCGCACCAGCGCCGTCAGCTCGTTCGGGTCTTGCGTGTTAACCGTGTGCTCGGCCAGGGTTTCGATGATGGTGCGCATGTCGCGGATGTGCACGCCCTCGGCCAGCAGGTTCTGCAGCACTTTTTGCAGGGTCGACAGCGACAGCATCTTCGGCACCAGGTCTTCCACCAGGCGCGGCGCATCCTTGCCCAGGTGGTCGAGCAGCGACTGCACTTCCGCGCGGCCCAGCAGCTCCGACGCATGCGAAGTGATCAGGTGGTTCAAGTGCGTGGCCACCACGGTGCCCGCATCGACGACCGTATAGCCCATCGATTGCGCCTGGTCGCGCAAGCTGGCGTCGATCCACGTGGCGGGCAAGCCGAAGGCGGGGTCGTTCGTGGCCAGGCCCGGCAAGGTGCCGCTGGCCATGCCGGGATTAATCGCCAGGAACTGGCCGTTGAACGCTTCGCCCACGCCCACTTCCACGCCCTTCAAGGTGATGCGGTAGGCGGACGGCTTGAGTTCCAGGTTGTCGCGGATATGCACGGGCGGCGCCAGGAAACCCACTTCCTGGGCGAACTTCTTGCGGATGCCCTTGATACGCTTTAGCAATTCGCCGCCTTGCGTCTTGTCGACCAGGGGGATCAAGCGGTAGCCCACTTCCAGGCCCAGGGTATCGACGGGCATGATGTCTTGCCAGCTGGCTTCTTCCTGCTCGGGCGCCACGGTTGCTTGCGGCGCTTCGGCCGGCTTTTCGGCCGCCTCTTTTTCCTGCGTGCGCTTCTTGCTGATCAAATAGGCGGAGCCGGCCAGTAGCGAGGCCAGCAGGATGAAGACCATGTTCGGCATGCCGGGGATCAGGCCCATGCCGCCGATGATGCCGGCGGTAATATACAGCACTTGCGGTTTCGCAAACAATTGCCCCACCAGCTGGGTGCCGATGTCCTGTTCGCTGGCCACGCGCGAGACGACGATACCGGCCGCCGTGGAAATGATCAGCGAAGGAATCTGCGCCACCAGGCCGTCACCGATGGCCAGCAAGGTGTAGTTCTTCAGGGCGTCGGCAAAGCCCATGTCGTGCTGCAACAAACCCACCAGCAAGCCGCCGACGATATTGATGACGGTGACCATGATGCCGGCGATGGCGTCGCCGCGCACGTATTTGCTGGCACCGTCCATGGCGCCATAGAATTCCGCTTCCTGCGCCACTTCCGTGCGGCGGCGGCGCGCTTCGTCTTCGCCGATCAGGCCGGCGTTCAGGTCGGCATCGATGGCCATCTGTTTACCAGGCATGGCGTCCAGCGCGAAGCGGGCGCCCACCTCGGCGATACGGCCCGCACCCTTCGTCACGACGGTAAAGTTGATGATCGTCAAAATAATGAAGACCACGATACCGACCGTGTAATTGCCGCCAATCAGGAAGTGACCGAACGCTTCAATCACTTTACCGGCCGCATCGGCGCCCGTATGGCCTTCCGTCAGCACCACGCGCGTGGACGCCACGTTCAGCGACAGGCGCAGCATGGTCGACACGAGCAGGATGGTCGGGAACGCCATGAAGTCGAGCGGCTTGACCGTGTACAGCGCCGTCAGCAGCACGATGATCGATAGCGCGATATTGAAGCTGAAGAAGATGTCGAGGATGAAGGCGGGCAGCGGCAGCACCATCATCGCCAGCAGCATGATGATGATGACCGGCGCGGCGATACCCTTGCTGGCGTTGCCTTTCAATCCGCTGAGCCAGGCTGGCATGGTCAGGCCGTTCATGGTGTGCTTCCTTTATTCTTGTCTGCCGCGTCTGCCGCGGGTTTGGTCTGCGATGCGGGGTCGAGCGGATCGAGCTCCGGCGGCACGTCGAGTTTTTTCGGCTTGTCCGGGCGCTGGCCTTGGCCGCTGCCATAGCTGCGCAGCTGGAACACATAGGCCAGCACTTCGGCCACGGCGCCATACAGCGCCTCGGGAATCTCGTCGCCGATGTCCGTATGTTTGTACAGCGCGCGCGCCAGGGCCGGCGCTTCCAGGATGGCGACCTTGTGTTCACCGGCCAGTTCGCGGATCTTCGCCGCCACCTCGTCGATGCCCTTGGCCACCACCTGCGGCGCGCCGCGCGAATTCTCGCCATACTTCAAGGCCACGGCGTAGTGGGTAGGATTGGTCACCACCACGTCGGCCGTCGGCACGTCGGCCATCATGCGGCGGCGCGACATTTCATGCTGCATCTGGCGAATCTTCGCCTTGATCTGCGGATTGCCGTCCGACTCCTTCGACTCTTGCTTGACTTCCTGCAAGGTCATTTTCATCTTGTTGGCGTAGTGCCACATCTGGTACGGACCGTCGATGGCGGCGATCAAACCCAGCGCGCCGACGATCAGCAAAAAGGCCGTGATCAGCAGGCTGATCAAATGGGCAGAACCGGCGCGCAGCGATTCCACCGACAGGCCCAGCACGGCGTCCTTTTGATGCTGCATCACCATCCAGGCGACGACGCCGACGACGAGGGTCTTGGCGATGGCCTTGAGCAGCTCCACCAGCGCATTCTTCGAAAACATATTGCCCAGGCCGCGAATCGGGTTGAGCTTGCCAAAATTGGGGGTAAACGCCTTGGAACTGAACAACCAGCCGCCCACCAGCACGGGCGAGGCCAGGGCGACGAGCATGATGGCCGCAGCGTACGGCAGGCAAGTCAGCAAGACCGAACCGACGTCGTAGCCGATGCGCAGCATCATCGCGTCGGGATTGAGGATTTGCTCGCGGTCCAGGGTCAGCCCGGAAACCATGACGGCCGTCAGCCGCCGCACGATGGCGTCGCCGGCAAACCACAGGCAGCAGCCGGACGCCATCAACACCGTAAACGTGGCCACTTCACGCGATCGCGGAACGTCGCCTTCCTCACGCGCCTGCTCGAGGCGCTTCGGTGACGCGGCTTCGGTCTTTTCTGCGTCGCTGTCTTCCGACATCAATCAACTCCGGTGAAGTCCTGCAGCCTGGCTAGGCGCAATACGGACTGGGCATGGAGCATTATCGGTACAAGTTCGTGCACGCCATCGGCGGAACAGGGGGGCAAATCCCCTGTATTTCCTTTGCTCCTCAGAAACCTTAGCGCGACTTCCTGGCTTCCGCCTGCTTCACGGTCTGCTCGATCGCACCAAACAGCGATTTGCCGTCATCACCCAACATTTCCAATCGAACAACATCACCAAACAGCAGATACGGTGTGCTGGCGACGCCATCGGCGATGATCTCCTGGTTACGTCGCTCAACGATGCTGGAAAACCCCTTCTTGACTTCCTTGTTGGCGACGCCGCCCGCGCTGACCACGCTGCCGGCGCGCGCGTTGCGCGTCTGGCACAGATGGGCGAGCAATTGCGGGTAATTGAACGCCATGTCGGCGCCCGCGTGGGGCTGGCCCGTCAATTTGCCGTTCAGGCTACAGCGCAGCGCGTAATGCACCTTGCCTCCGCGCCAAGCGTCGCCCAGTTCATCGGGCGTGATGGCGACAGGCGAACAGGCCATGGCCGGCTTCGCTTGCAGGAAGCCGTAGCCGCTGGCCTGCTCGTCGGGCGCCAGGTTGCGCAAGGTGATGTCGTTGACCAGCATCAACAGCTTGATGTTCAGGTGCGCCTGGTCCGGCGTCGAGCCCATGGCCACATCGTCCGTGATGGCGGCGATGCCGGCCTCGTAATCGATGCCCCACTGCTCGTGCGCCAGGGTGATGTCATCGTGGGCGCCAAGGAAATCATCGCTGCCCCCCTGATACATCCTTGGCGCATCGCGCAGATTGCCCGGCGCTTCAACGCCTGCGGCCTTGCAGGCCCGCTCGATCTGTTGCAGATAAGAAGCGCCGGCCACGCGCAGGCTGCTGCGCGGCAAGGGAGCCATGCAGTTGGCCGGGTCGAACTCGAAGGCGCGGTGGCCGCGGCCGCTGTTGATGGTCTGGTACAGCAAATCCAGCTGGGGCGCGATGAAGCTCCAGTCGTCGAGCGCCTTTTGCAGGGTCGAGGCGATGCCATCGGCCAGGTGGGCCGTTTTCAGGTCGCGCGAGACGACAGCCAGCTGGCCATCGCGCGTGCCGTCGTTCAGGGTAGCTAATTTCATGTGCGGGAAACTTCGTCAAATGCAGGCAACAGGAGGCTAAAGACGCCAAAAAGCCGGGAAGCCCCGGCTTTGGCGATCAGAAGGGTTTTACGCCAGCAGCGCGATCTGCTCGGGAGTCAGATAGCACCACTCGCCTTCGGCTATGCCCAGCGATTCCAGGGTCAGGCTGCCGATGGCGGAACGGTGCAGCGCGCTGCAATGGTTGCCGGCGGCGGCCAGCATGCGCTTGACCTGGTGGTACTTGCCTTGCTCGAGCACGATTTCCAGCTGGTGCTCGCCGCGCTTGACGCAGACGAGGGCCGCCAGCGGGGCCGGCTCGTCGTGCAATTGCACACCGGCCAGCAACAGGGCCACCAGTTCATCCGTCACGGGCTCTTGCGTGGTGGCCTGGTAAATCTTGGGGACGTGGCGCTTCGGCGAGGATTGTGCATGGATAAACGGCCCATCGTCGGACATCAGCAGCATACCGGTCGTATCGTGGTCGAGCCGGCCAACGGGCTGGACTTCGCGCCAAGTGAACTGTTCCGGCAGCAGGGTCAGCACGCCAGGATGATGGCTGGGCTTGCGCGAACATTCGAAGTTGGCCGGCTTGTTCAGCGCCAGGTACAGGTGCGCGCGGTACACCCACTCTTCTTCAAACACGTGCAGCACCAGGCCTTCGGTCTCGACGATGGTGCGGTAATTGGTCTGGGTGACGCCATCGATGACGACATCGCCATCTTCGATGAGGGAACGACAATATTTACGGGTGCCAAAACCCTGCGATTGCAGGATGCGGTCTAGGGATAATTTACTCATGGGCGTGACTTTACCAGAAGCGGCTGGCAGCGTGAAGCGGCCCTGCGCCAGGCCTTTGAAGACACACCAGCCTTGCGCAGGCACAGATGAGCTAAAGTACAAGGTGAGATTTCGATATAAATGGCCAATTCCTTTGAGAAATATCAAGCGCTCGGAATATCGCATTGATAGACTGAAACTTCGTTAGGAATCCGCCTAACGAGCTTTAGGAATAATAACCAGACAACGACTCACAAGGACATTGTATGAAGCATACCGATACCATCGCCTTACAAGGCAGCATCGCCGACATGCGCCAGCGCATCGCTGCGGAACAGGCGGCCATGCACAAGGTCAGACTCGGCGTGGCACGCTGGAGCAACACCTCTGCGCAGCAAGATGCGGACGCGCCGCCATCGCCAGCAAGCCAGACGCACTGGCATGCCGAAGCGCAATGCCATTTCATGTGCTGGCTGGAACTGGGCGGTTTTGCCCACGCGGATGCGGACGCGGAAACCGACAAGGTGACGACGCCCGCCATGGCGGACTCACCGCCCGACATCAGCTCCGGCGTCAACACCATTGCGACGCCGGCCCGGCAGGCAACTACCCTGCCCGCGCACTGCAACGGCTGCGCCGTCTGAACCCGGCCCACCTGCCAGCCATGCCCTGCCCTCGCATGCCTGCCTTGCCAGCACGCCCAACTACGACATCCAGCAACATGTGCCCGTCCGGCACGGACGACGCACAAAAGGAAACGGCGGCATTGCGCCGCCGTTCCCAAGCCCCATCGGGACTTTAGTGAGGAATGTAAATTCACTCAAAACCACATCTGCGATGCGGCGAGTAGTTCCAAGACCTGCCAATCAAGTTAGTACTGACAACATAGTTGATATATCGCCCCTCCTTGAAAAGAACTACGCTTTCACTATAGCCCAAGCAGCCCCTTTTTCAAGCCAATTTACCACCTTATTGAAAATCATTCTCGATTGGCTTGCCTGCCAGCCAAGAGTGATGTCCTCAGCGCAACGCCGGTTGTGACTGCTGCACGGCCGCCTTCATGGCACCCGCGCCCATGGCGGCGCCAAACTTTTTCAGCACCCGCTCCGGCAAGCCTTCATGCTGCGTGTAGTCGACGATGTCTTCCGCCTTGACGACGTCGCGCGCCACGCTGTCTACCGTGCCGAAATCGTCGGCCAGGCCCATTTCCACGGCTTTCGCGCCCGTCCAGTACAAGCCGGAGAAGGTATCGGCCGTTTCCTTCAGGCGCTTGCCCCGTCCCGCCCGCACCACCTCGATGAATTGCTGGTGGATTTCATTGAGCATGCTCTGCGCATACGCCTTGTGCTTTTCCGTCAGGGGGCTGAACGGGTCCATGAAACCCTTGTTCTCGCCCGCCGTCAGCAAACGGCGCTCGACGCCGACCTTTTCCATCACGCCCGTAAAGCCGAAGCCATCCATCAGCACGCCGATGGAGCCGACCACGCTGGCCTTGTTGACGTAGATGCGGTCGGCGGCGGCCGCGATGTAATAGCCGCCCGAAGCGCACATTTCATCGACCACCACATATAAAGGCTTGTCCGGATAGCCTTTGCGCAGGCGCTGCATCTCGTCGACGATCATGCCGGCCTGCACGGGACTGCCGCCCGGACTATTAATATGCAGCACCACAGCCACGGAACCGCTATCGGAAAACGCCTTGTCCAGCGCAGGGATGACGACGGCGGCCGAGCCGCTGCCTTCGGATTCGATGGCGCCGCTGATGTCGATCAGGGCCGTATGGCGGCCCAGGGTTTCGCTGTCGTCGGCCGTGTTGTAGTCATAAAACACCCACAGGGCGAACAGCACGATCAGCAGGCCGAAGACCTTGAAAAAGATGCTCCAGCGGCGGTGCGCGCGTTGTTCTTGCAAAGTGGCAAATACCAGCTTTTCCAGCACGTCGCGCTCCCAGTTCCCTGCGGGGACGCCGTGGCCGGCGGCTGGTGCGCTGCTGTCCAGCTTGTCATTCGTGTTATCGCTCATGATTCACTTTGTTTAAATTGCAATAATGCCTGCCCCGGCCTCAGGCCGGCAGCGGCTGGACATACTCGTCGGGTTGCCAGTACAGCTGGCCATCGCGCTCGGCCACGGCGATCGGACGCAAGCGTCCGCCCTTGCAGGGGCCGCCCGCGCACAAGCCGCTTTCCGGCACATAGATGGCGCCATGCGTCGAACACATCAGGTACAAGCCGCTGGACTCGAAAAACTCGCCTTCCGCCCAGTCCAGTTCGATCGGTACGTGGGCACAGCGGTTCAGGTAGCCATACGCCTTGCCGCCATGGCGCACGACAAAGCCCGTGGTCGCTTCGCCGCCGGCAGAGACGGGAAAGCGCACGCCCTTGCCGCCATCGGCCACGGCGTCGGCCGCACAAATCAACACTTCCGCAACGTCGGTCATCATGCGTGCTCGCTCAGCCATTGATGCAGGTCGGCCACCGTGGCGGCCGAATACAGGGGATTGCAAGCTTGCAACTGCGCCACCGGATGCGCCCCATACTCTACGGCAATACCGGCCGCGCCTGCATTGCTTGCCATCAATAAATCATGACTGGTGTCGCCGATCATCACGGTACGGCGCATATCCTGCCCCAATTCGCGCGTCAGCTCCTGCAGCATGGCCGGATGGGGCTTGGAAAACGTTTCGTCGGCGCAGCGCGTCGCATCGAACAGGGACAGCAGCTTGACGGCATTCAGCGAACGGTTCAGGCCGACACGGCTCTTGCCCGTGGCCACCGCCAGGAAATACGCCTGCTGCGACAGTTCCTGCAGCATCTCGTGTACGCCAGGAAACAAGGTCAGCTCATGGTCGCGCGACAGGTAGTGATAGCGGTAGCGCTCGGCCATGCGCGCATGGAATTTCGGCTCCACGTCGGGCATCACCAGCTGCATGGCTTCCTGCAAGCCCAGGCCGATCACATGCGAAGCGAGCAACTCGGTGGGAATGGGCAAGCCGAGGTCTTTGGCCGATGCCTGGATGCACTTGACGATGGTCGAAGTACTGTCTATCAAGGTACCGTCCCAATCGAAGACGATCAGATCAAATTGCTTTCTTGCCATGTTTCCCGACGGCATAGCCGCCGGCTCCTTGAGAATGAATGATGGCGACTGACTACCTTGTGAGTAGTGTCGCGCGCACGCAATGGTTACTTATCGTGCGGCAACGGCCAATGGTTTGCCCAAGCTTACCAAGAAACGCTCGCATTCGGCAGCCAGCGGCGCATTCAGGGTCATCGTCTTGCCCGTTTCCGGATGCGTAAACGTGATCTGGTGCGCGTGCAGGAACATGCGCTTCAGGGCGCCGCGCGTGCTGTCGGCTTTCAACAGGGCACGGTTGAGGGCGAAGTCGCCATATTTATCGTCGCCGGCGATGGGGAAACCGGACGAGGACAGGTGCACGCGGATCTGGTGCGTGCGTCCCGTCTTCAATTCCGCTTCCAGCAAGGCGAAGTTGTGATATTTATGCAACAGTGAAAACACCGTGTGCGACGCCAGGCCATCAGCCTGCACGGCCACCCGGCGCTCGCCTTCGGCCGTCGTATATTTGTGCAGTGGCAACTTGATATGCTGGCGTGCATTCTTCCAGTCGCCAGCCACCAGCACCAGGTAGCGCTTGTCGGTGACGCCGTCGCGCATCTGTTCGTGCAAATTCGTCAACGCCGTACGTTTCTTTGCCAGCAACAGCAGGCCGGACGTGTCGCGGTCCAGGCGGTGCACCAATTCCAGGAACTTGGCGTCGGGGCGCGAAGCGCGCAATTGCTCGATCACGCCGAACGACACGCCCGAGCCGCCATGCACGGCCACGCCGGCTGGCTTGTCGATGACGAGCAGCTGCGCATCTTCGAAGATGATCTTGAATTCGGCGGCCGGCGCGCCCGTGGGGGCCTTTTCGGCCACGCGCACGGGTGGAATGCGCACCACGTCGCCGGCGGCGAGACGGTACAGCTGATCGATACGGCCTTTATTAACCCGCACTTCTCCCGATCGCAAGATCCGGTAGATGTGGCTTTTAGGCACTCCCTTGCACACTCTTAATAAGTAGTTGTCGATGCGCTGGCCTGCTTCTTCCTCGGCGATCGTTACGAATTGGGCTTGCGGCTGAACCGGGGGTGTTGAAGGGGGAACAACATCATTTTGACTCTTCATTTACTATGTCTTCCCAGAAATCTCTCTAAGTCCTTCATTTTGAATATATAATTGTTTTTGCTGCGGCCCTGGCTGCTGCGAGTGTAAGAATAAAAGCACATTTTACACAGGGGCGTCTCCACCGGCCTCGCCAAATTGCAAATTCGGTGGAAAAAAATGTATATGCACCATCCCTGCGCGAATCAAGGTTGCACCGTAGTTGTAATCGGATAACGCGTGGAGATGCTGAAGTGAGTGTGGGATTATAAGGATAAGTACCCGTTAGCGCGACTTATCGAGTCGGGCTCGTGGGTTGATGAAGTTGATAACGCTTGCCGTTTTCGCCAAACCCCGTATGTGGCCAAATACTGAGGGTTGTCGATGATAGGCTGAGGCCAAGCCTCGCCATCGCGATCCCTGTAATGAGCCGGCTAACGATTTTGGCTCTGAATTTGCTGACCACTTGCATTCTCTGTCCCCGATGCAGTTCATTCTCATCCGGGCTGTTTCAGATGAGTTGCAAGTGTCCTGTGCACTCGGCATGACGATCGACCTCACCGCGCCTGTTGCGGCCGTAACGTATACCTCGTACGCGTTGTTGCTCCGCACGCCTGGGCATTTCCCCCGCCAGCACTCCCGTTCTCGCATATATCCCTGTACTTCGCCGCTTCCCCGGAAGCGGCTTTGAGATGGCCTACGGGTCGCGGAGTTATAAAAATGAAACGCATGTTGTTTAATGCCACGCAGCAAGAAGAACTGCGCGTAGCGATTGTCGACGGACAAAAACTGATCGACATCGATATCGAGACAGCCGGGCGCGAACAGCGCAAATCCAACATCTACAAGGGCGTGATCACGCGCATCGAGCCATCGCTCGAAGCGTGCTTCGTCAGCTATGGCGAAGACCGCCACGGCTTCCTGCCTTTCAAGGAAGTTGCCCGCACGTATTTCCGCGAAGGCGTCGACGTGCGTAACGCTTCCGTCAAGGAAGCGCTGCGCGAAGGCCAGGAAATCATGGTCCAGGTTGAAAAGGAAGAGCGCGGCAACAAGGGCGCCGCCCTGACCTCGTTTGTTTCCTTGGCCGGCCGTTACCTGGTATTGATGCCGAACAACCCGCGTGGCGGTGGCGTATCGCGCCGCGTGGAAGGGGAAGAGCGCCAGGAATTGCGCGAAACCATGGATAAACTGGACTTGCCAGCTGGCATGTCCGTCATTGCCCGCACGGCAGGCATCGGCCGCAACGTCGATGAACTGCAGTGGGACTTGAATTACCTGATGCAACTGTGGCGCGCCATCGAAGGCGCCGGCAAGTCGGCCAACGGCGCTTTCCTGATCTACCAGGAATCGTCGCTCGTGATCCGCGCCATCCGCGACTACTTCCAGCCCGACATCGGCGAGATCCTGATCGACACCGACGAGATCTACGACCAGGCGCACCAGTTCATGAGCCACGTGATGCCCGACATGGTGCACCGCGTAAAGCGCTACAGCGACGACGTGCCGCTGTTCTCGCGCTTCCAGATCGAACACCAGATCGAAACGGCGTACAGCCGCACCGTGCCGTTGCCATCGGGCGGCGCCATCGTGATCGACCACACCGAAGCGCTGGTCTCCGTCGACGTCAACTCGGCCCGCGCCACGCGCGGCTCGGACATCGAGACGACCGCCTTCAACACCAACTGCGAAGCGGCCGAAGAAGTGGCCCGCCAGCTGCGCTTGCGCGACTTGGGCGGCTTGATCGTCATCGACTTCATCGACATGGAAGTGGCGAAGAACCAGCGCGAAGTGGAACAGCGCCTGAAAGACGCGCTGCACCATGACCGTGCCCGCGTACAAATGGGCAAGATTTCGCGCTTCGGCCTGATGGAACTGTCGCGCCAGCGCCTGCGCCCTTCGCTGTCCGAAGGTTCGCACGTGACGTGCCCGCGCTGCTCCGGCACCGGCCACATCCGCGATACGGAATCGTCCGCCCTGCAGGTGCTGCGCATCATCCAGGAAGAGGCGATGAAGGAAAACTCGGCCACCATCCACGTGCAAGTGCCCGTGGACGTGGGCGCCTTCCTGCTGAACGAAAAGCGCGGCGAAGTGCTGAAGATCGAGAACCGCCACCGCATCGCCGTGATCCTGATCCCGAACAAGCATCTGGAAACGCCGCACTACAAGCTGGAACGCATCAAGCACGACGATCCGCGTCTGGAAGATAGCCAGGCCAGCTACAACCTGGCTGAAAGCGCTGAAACCGACATGGCTTACAGCAAGCGCCAGAAGGAAGAAGCCAAGCCGCGCCAGGAAGCCGTCGTCAAGACGATCACCCCTGACCAGCCGGCACCGCTGGTCGAGCGCAAGCCCGTCGAAGCGAAACCGGCTCCCGTGGCCGCGCCTGCCGCACCACAGGGCCTGATCGCCAAGATCATCAGCTTCTTCACCGGCGCTCCGGCACCGGTGGCGCCCGCACCCGCGCCTGTCGCACCAGCCAAGCCGGCCGGCGCCGACCGTGGCGACCGCAACAGCCGTGGCCCGCGTGGCCGTGGCCGCAACGGCAAGCCTGGCCGCGAAGAACGCGAACCGGGCCAGGGCCGTCCAGCCCAGGACGATGCAGCGAAAGAAGCGGAAGCACTGGAAAAAGCGGCCCGTCCGCCACGTCCACCGCGTCCGCCACGCGAGCCGCGTGAAGCGCGCGAGAACGGCGATACGGCAGCAGCACCACGCGAACGCGGTGAACGCCCTGAACGCGCCGAGCGCCCGGAACGCACGGAACGTCCAGAGCGCGCCGAACGTCCGCCACGCCAGCCACGCGAAGGCCGCGAACCACGCGCCGACAAGGCTGTTGTTGCTGAAGTGAAAGCTGAAGAGCTGGCACTGGTTGGCGCCACCGCCAGCGCAGTGAATGTCGTCGTGCCGTCAAACGGCCCGGAATCCGACGCCGCACCGGCAAACCTGCTGAAAGCACCGGCAAATGCCGGCCCTGAAGGCGAAGAGACGGAAAACGACGTGGAAGGCGAAGAACCGCGCCGCCGCCGTCGTCGTGGTGGCCGCAACCGCAACCGCCGCGACCGCGAAACGGGCGAGCTGATCGAATCGGCAAACGGTGACAACGAAGGCCAGGACGCACCCGTGATCAGCTTTACGGTCGCTCCGGCGCCGGAAGCTGCAACGGATGCCGCTCCAGTCGCCGTCGTGGCTGCCGCCGCTGTCGTTGCCGTCGCCGCGCCAGTGGAAGCTGCAACCGAAGCTACCCCAGCCGTCGTGGCTGAAGTCGTCGAAGTGGTCGAAGTGGTGGAAGTAGCCAAGGTTGAGGAAGCCGCGCCTGCTGCTGAAGTGATCGTGCCGCCAGCCCCTGTCGAAGCCGTCGTTGCTGCAGCGCAAGCTGAGCCAGCCGCTGCCGAACCGGCACCAGCTGCCGAGTACAGCTTTGCCGAGAAAGCGGAAGCTGCACCGGCGCCAGCGCCTGCTCCAGCGGAAGTCATCGTCGAAGCGGCGCCAGTCGTGGAAACGGTTGCTGTCGTGGAAACCGTCGCCGTGGCTGAAGAAGCGCCAGCAGCAGCGCCAGTCATCGAAGCGGCGCCTGCCGTAGAGGAAGCGGCACCCGTGGTTGCCGAAGTGGCTCCTGCACCTGCCGCTGCCCCGGCACCAGCACCTGTCGTTGCTCCTGCTCCGGCGCCAGCCCCTGTGGCAGCGCCGCTGGACTTGAGCGCAGTGCTCGGCTCGGCCGGCCTGACCCTGGCTGCCACCGATCCGGAAAAACTGCGCCTGGCGCAGGAAGCGGCCGCCAAGGCAGTCGCTCCGGTACGCAAGCCGCGCGAACGCAAGCCATTGCCGCCGCAATCGGATGAGCCGTTGATCCAGGTCAACACGCAGCGTCCATAAGCGCGCCGGGTTCGCCCAGCCGCCAATGATGAAAGGGGAAGCTCAGGCTTCCCCTTTTTTATGTCCACTTTTTTGCTGCCATCCACCCGCCATGCACGAGAACGCCAATCTGCCTCCCGCCCCCGTCAGCCTGCGCAGCGCCTTCTGGTACTGGCTCAAGCTGGGCTGCGTCAGCTTTGGCGGCCCGGCCGGGCAAATCGCCATGATGCATGCGGAACTGGTGGAAAAGCGGCGCTGGATTTCCGAGCAGCGTTTCCTGCACGCCCTCAATTACTGCATGCTGCTGCCGGGGCCGGAAGCGACCCAACTGGCCATCTACATCGGCTGGCTGATGCACCGTACGCGCGGCGCCCTGGTGGCGGGCCTGCTGTTTTTGCTGCCCTCGCTGCTGGTGCTGATCGCCCTGTCCTGGCTGTACATGGCGTATGGCCACGTGGGCGCCATCGCCGGCGTCCTGTACGGCATCAAGCCGGCCGTCGTCGCCATCGTGCTGGCGGCCGCCTGGCGCCTGGGCCGGCGCACCTTGCGCAGCCCCGCCTTGATCGCCATCGCGGCGGCCGCATTTGCCGCCATCACCGTGCTACAGCTGCCATTTCCGCTGATCGTGCTCGCCGCCGCGCTGCTTGGCATGGCGGGCGGGCGCTGGCTGCCGGGCCACTTTCATGCCAACGGCGCGTCGCACGGCGGCGCGGCCCGCTACGGCGCCGCCCTCATCGATGACGACACGCCCACGCCGGACCACGCGCGCTTCCGCTGGCCGCGCCTGCTTGGCACGGCTGCCGTGGGCTTGGCGCTGGCCTTCCTCGCCTGGCTGGGCCTGGCGCTGGCGGGCGGGGCGGACCAGCCGCTGGCGCAGATGGGCGTGTTCTTCAGCAAGGCGGCCCTGCTGACTTTTGGCGGCGCGTATGCCGTGCTGCCCTACCTGGTGCAGGGCGCCGCCGACCACTACCACTGGATCACGAGCGCGCAAATGATGGATGGCCTGGCGCTGGGCGAAACGACGCCCGGCCCCCTGATCATGATCGTCGCCTTCATCGGCTTTGTCGGCGGCTGGAGCCACGCCGTGACGGGTGAGCAGCTGTGGCTGGCGGGCGTGTGCGGCGCGCTCGTTGCCAGCTGGTTCACTTTCCTGCCCTCGTTCATCTTCATCCTGGCCGGCGCCCCCCTCGTGGAAGCGGCGCGCGGCAATTTGCGCCTGAGCGCGCCGTTGACGGCCATCTCGGCGGCCGTGGTGGGCGTCATCGCCAGCCTGGCCCTGTTCTTTGGGCGCCACGTCTTCTGGCAAGAAAACCCGCTGCCGCACTGGGACTGGGTAGCGATTGCCATCGCGCTGGCGGCCGGCGTGGCGCTGATCAGGTTTCAAGTAGGCACCATCAAATTGCTGCTCGCCTGTGCCATCTTCGGCCTCGTGCTATCGTATCTGCCTTGACCGATTTTACGTAAGTGGCATGACCTTTCATGGCTGACAAGATTATCTACCTCGCCGAAGCCCGCAATGGGGCACCGGCGATCCCCGCGCGGCTGGAAAGTCCCAGCGGTAACGTGGCCGACAGCCTGGGCCGGCCCCTGCACGACTTGCGCATCTCGATTACCGACCGCTGCAATTTCCGTTGCGTGTACTGCATGCCGAAAGACGTGTTCGACAAGAACCACGTGTATCTGCCGCACACGGATTTGCTGTCGTTCGAGGAAATCACGCGCGTGGCGCGCCTGTTCGTTGAACACGGCGTGGAAAAGATCCGCCTGACGGGCGGCGAGCCGCTGCTGCGCAAGAATATCGAAAAGCTCATCGCCATGCTGGCCGCGCTGCGCACGCCGTCGGGCCAGCCGCTGGACCTGACCCTGACCACCAACGGTTCCTTGTTGGCCAGAAAAGCGCAGGCGCTCAAGGATGCGGGCCTGAACCGGGTCACCGTGTCGCTCGACTCGCTCGACGACGCCACCTTCAAGCGCATGAACGACGTCGATTTCGCTGTCGCCGACGTGCTGCACGGCATCGATGCGGCGCATGCCGCCGGCCTGGGGCCCATCAAGATCAACATGGTCGTCAAGGCCGGCATGAACGAGCAGGAAATCGTGCCCATGGCGCGCCACTTCAAGAATACGCCCTACATCCTGCGCTTCATCGAATACATGGACGTGGGCGCCTCGAACGGCTGGAACTTGCAGGAAGTCATCCCTTCGGCCGAAGTCGTGCGCCGCATTGCCGCGCACCTGCCCTTGCTGCCCATCGACCCGAACTACACGGGCGAGACGGCGGCGCGCTGGCGCTATGCGGATGGCGGCGGCGAGATCGGCCTCATTTCCAGCGTCACGCAGGCATTCTGCGCCGACTGCAGCCGCGCCCGCCTCTCGACCGAGGGCAAGCTGTACACTTGCCTGTTCGCCAGCAGCGGCCACGACTTGCGCAGCCTGCTGCGCGGCGGCCGCAGCGACGCGGAAATATCCTCGGCCGTGGCGCAGCTGTGGCGCGGCCGCGGCGACCGCTATTCGCAATTGCGCACCAGCCAGACGGACTTGACGAGCGGCGCACTTGAGCACGGTAAAAAGAAAGTGGAAATGTCGTACATCGGCGGCTGAATCCGCGGCGGCGCACGCCCCGCGCTGCTACCATGGCGCATGCACCAATTTTCCTACCTGACATGATCAACAAACACGACATTACCGGCCTGGTCCTGGCCGGCGGCCTCGGCACGCGCATGGGCCAGCGCGACAAGGGCATGCTGCCCCTGCATGGCCAGCCCCTGGCCCGCCACGTGCTGCAACGCCTGGCGCCGCAAGTGGGCCAGCTGGCCATCAGTGTCCACGCGGATGCCGGCGATTACGCGCGCTTCGGCTTGCCCGTGTGGCCGGACTCTCTGCCGGGCCAGCTGGGGCCCCTGGCAGGTTTGCACAGCGGCATGCGGCACGCCGGCACGCCCTACTTGCTGACGGTGCCGTGCGACTCTCCCTTGCTGCCGCCCGACCTGGCAACGCGCCTGGCGGCCGGCTTGATCGATAACGATGCCGACCTGGCCATCGCCGTCACCGAAGAGATCGACCCAGCGACGGGCTCGGCCGTGCGCCGCCCGCACCCCGTCTTTTGCCTGGTGAAAACCTCGGCCCTGCCCCAGTTGGACGCTTATCTGCGCGGCGGCGAGCGCCGCATGCGCACCTGGCATGGCCCATTGAGACTGGCCGAGGTACTGTTCGAGGACGGCGCCGCGTTCGGCAACATCAATACCCCGGACGAGCTGGCCGCCCTGCAGGCGCAGGGATTGAGCGTACCGATGGCGCAAGCCATCCTGGCCGACACCGTCGCCCCCGTCGCCGAGATCGAGGAACTGCCGCTGCCGCAAGCGTTCGAGCGCATCCTGGCGGCCGACATCATCTCGCCCATCAGCGTGCCCGCGCACGACAACTCCGCCATGGATGGCTATGCGCTGCATGGTGCCGACCTCGGTGGCGACGCACCCGTTACCCTGGCCGTGGTCGACACCATCCTGGCCGGGCGTCCCGGCACAGTCACCGTGCAGCGCGGGCAATGCGCGCGCATCATGACGGGCGCCGTCATGCCGGACGGCTGCGACAGCGTGGTGCCGCAGGAACTGGTACAGCAAGCCAGCGAGCACAGCATCACCGTCGCGCCGGACTGCATCCGCCCTGGCGACAACCGCCGTTTCAAGGGCGAAGACTTGATGCAGGACCAGCCGGCCCTGCTGCAGGGCAAACTACTCGGACCGGCCGAACTGGGGCTGCTGGCCTCGCTTGGCATCGCCACGGTGCCCGTGCGCCGACGGCTGCGCGTGGCCTTCTTTTCCACCGGCGACGAATTGCGCTCGATCGGTGAAGCGCTCGACGCGGGCTGCATCTACGACAGCAACCGCTATACCCTGCTGGGCATGCTGAGCCGTTTGGGCTGCGAAGTGCTCGACATGGGCATCGTCAAGGACAATCCGCCAGCGCTGGAAGCGGCCTTGCGCGGCGCCTGCGCCAAGGCTGACGTCATCATCACCTCCGGCGGCGTGTCCAGCGGCGCGGCCGATTTTACGCGCGAGATCCTCGCGCGCCTCGGTGAAGTGGCCTTCTGGCACATCAACATGCGCCCGGGCCGCCCCATGGCCTTCGGCCGGATTGCCAGCGAGGGCGACACGGCATTGCTGCTGGGCCTGCCCGGCAACCCCGTGGCCGTGATGGCGGCGTTTTATTTCCTCGCCCGCCCCACCCTGCTGCGCCTGATGGGCGCCGATGCGGACACGTCCGCCCTGCCCCTGCTGCAGGTGGCGGCGCAAGCGCCTATCCGCAAGAAACGGGGCCGCACGGAATACCAGCGCGGCATCGTCGAACGTGGCGCGGACGGACGCCAGCACGTGCGCGTGACAGGCGCGCAAGGTTCGGGCATCCTGCGCTCGATGACGCAAGCCAATTGCATGATCGTGCTGCATGAAGCGCAAGGCCACGTGGCCGCCGGCGACCTTGTCGACGTCGTGCTGTTCCATGGGCTGATGTAAACAGCCACTCCCTCCTCCTTATCTTCGCCTTCAACGGCCCGCCCTGCGCGGGCCGTTTGCATTTCCCCATTGCAATCAATTCCCCTGCGCGGCCGACGTTCGCCTATCGAGATAAAAATATTAATCATTTCTAGTTAAAATAAATCAATAAACACAACACTAATTGTAATAATTTTATTTATTAGTTGATATTGAAGTTTCTTCGGTGATAACATTCGAACTCACACAAAAAGTTCAATTTTGATATTGTTTTCACGAGGAACAACAATGAGACACCGCTCTTGGATCGCGGGAGCCAGCATGCTGGGTGCGGCATGCCTGCTTGCCACCTTGTCCCTGGCGCCCTTGCCCGCCTACGCGAAAGGCACCGCGCGCGCCAATGTGCTGGATAACTGCAACTGGAATCGTCCCGGTGTCGATCCGTTCATGGGTGACGTGGTCGCAGCCGTGGACCGCTATACGGATATCGCGCCGCCCGTGCGTGAACAATTGAAGGAGCGCATGCGCGCGCGCCAGTACGATGAAATCGTGGTGATCAGCCGCGACGCCATCCGCGGCAAGGGCAATTACAACGCGCGCATCAGCGACATGCATTTCGGCCCGGGCCGCGTCTGCCGCAACGTCACACGTGCGGGCTGGAGCGAACAGATGCAGGAACGGGGACTCGTGTATTGCGTGCAGGGCCAGTGCGTCCTCGTGCCGACGATCTGCCGCAATGTCAGCCGCATCACGCAGGCGCCCGCATCGGCGCCGCCGGCGGCAGGCGCCGCCCCCGGCGGCGCAGCACCCGTTGCCGCCGCACCGGCCGCACCGGAAGCGGCAGGCGTGCCCCTGATCGACAATCCCGACGCCTTGCGCGGCGGCTCCTTCACGGGCGGCGCCATGCCGCCCGAGGTGGCCAGCACTCCTTTCCTGCCCTTCGATTTTGTGCGTACAGTCAGCAGCATCACGCCGCCGGCCGGCATGGGCGGCGGAGGTGGCGGAGGTGGTGGCAGCGGCCTGCCGCCGGACCAGGGCAGCAGCATCATCGTGCCGCCCACCGTGATCCTGCCAACCTTGCCGCCCACCGGCCCGACAGTCTTGCCGGCCGTACCGGAACCGCAAACCTGGGCCATGCTGCTGGCGGGACTGGCGCTGACGGCCTACGGCGCGAGAAAACGCCGTACCGGCAAGCCTGCCGCCTGAGGCGTAGCCAGCCGGGTGTGGACTTGTTACTATGGTGCATTCCAGACAAGGATCGCCATGCCCGACATCGATAGCCGTTCGACACGTCTCATTGCACTGCGCAACGAGGGCCGGCACGCGGAAGCGCTGCCGCTGCTGCAAGAGCTGTTCGCCGAAGCCGGGCAAACCCTGAATCCGGCAAGGTCGAGCTATTTCATGATCATGCTGGAATGGAAGTTCTTGGCCGAGGCTTACGCGCCCGCGTACGCCGCCCTGCAGGCGGAGCGTGATGCGCAAATCCAGCTGCTGCTGTCAGGCAATACCTTTGGCGGCAGGTCGCGCTTCTCTCTCATCGCCAAGATGAACGACACGCTGGGCGATGCCCGTTCCACCGCCGACCTGTTCGCCCGGCTGGACACATGCGCCCCCGAACTGGCGCGCCAGTACGCCTGGCAAGCCCTGCCAGCCGTCGTCGAGTCAGGCAATTTCGCGCTGGCGGAGCGCTATCACGGCGCCCCGCTGGAGCACCTCGATATGGTCAATGAGCTGGCCGCCAGCCTGCCCCTGTTTCCTGCGCCGCGCACGCCGCCGCGGCTGGCGGCGGAACTGATGAATCTGGTAAAAGACGTGCGGATCGCCGCTGCCATACTGCGCGGCCAGGGACAAGCCGCCGAGGCGGACGCACTGTGCGCCGCCTTGCTGGCCGGCCTGGCGAATGACGCCATGCGCGCGCTGGCGCAGCGCGAACTCGATGCGCCAGGCAGTATCACCGCTGACATCGTCAACCGCCAGATGGCGCAGGAACAGCAAGACCAGCAGACTTAGCCGGCCGTTGCCGCACACAAGGCGGCGCTATTCGCCGTCCGTCTTACCCAGCAGCAAGGCGGCCGCCTCGCCCGGCAAGGCTTCCACGGATTTCAGCTTGCGCGCCATCTGCCGGCTGCGCACTTCCGCGCTTTCGATATTCTTCGCCGCTTTTTCCAGGGTCAGCCGGGTTTGCGACAACACCTCGCCGAACTTGCCGAACTCCGTCTTGACGGCGCCCAGCACCTGCCACACTTCGGACGAGCGTTTTTCCAGCGCCAGGGTGCGGAAACCCATCTGCAGGCTGTTGAGCAAAGCCGTCAGGGTGGATGGCCCGGCGATGCTGACCCGGTGCACGCGCTGCAATTCGTCGGCCAGTCCCGGGCGGCGCAGCACTTCCGCATATAGCCCCTCGGTAGGCAGGAACAGGATGGCAAAGTCGGTGGTCAGCGGCGGCGCCAGGTATTTCTCGGCGATGGTTTTCGCTTCACCCCGCACGGCCCGTTCCAGCTCGCGGCCGGCCAGGGCCACGCCGTCCGCATCGGCCCGTTCTGCCGCTTCGACCAGGCGCTCGTATTGTTCCTTGGGGAATTTCGCATCGATGGGCATCCACACGGGCGGTCCGCCCTCGACCATGCCCGGCAGTTTCAGGGCGAATTCCACGCGCGCGCCGCTGCCCGGCAAGGTTTCCACATTCTTCGCGTACTGGTCCACAGTGAGTACCTGCTCCAGCAGCATTTCCAGCTGCACTTCGCCCCACGTTCCCCGCGTCTTGACGTTGGTAAGCACCCGCTTCAAATCGCCCACGCCCAGCGCCAGCTGCTGCATCTCGCCGAGGCCCTGATGGACTTTTTCCAGCCGCTCCGAGACTTGCTGGAACGAGGCGGACAGGCGCGTTTCCAGGGTGGCGTGCAGTTTCTCGTCGACCGTCTTGCGCATCTCTTCCAGGCGCGCGCCATTGTCGGCCTGCAAATCGCGGATCTTGTTTTCGAGCGTGGCGCGCACTTCCAGCATGCGCTGCGCATTCGATTCCGTCAGCTGCGCCAGAGTTTGATTGGTACTCTCGGCAAATCGCGCCAGGCTTTGCGCCTGTTCTTCGCGTCCGACTTTGCCCTGCGCCTGCATCTGCGTGCGCAGGCTGTCGAGCTGCTGCAGGGTGGCCGCCTGGAATTGCGCCAGGCCGGCCGCCAGGTCCTGCCGCGTGGCCTGCGCCGAGGCCTGCAGTTGCAGCCGCACTTCGCGCTCGACCCGGTCGATGCGTTCCAGGCTTTGCTGCTGGTGCTGCTGCACCAGCGCCAGGGTGGTGGCGCCATCGCCGGCCGCGCCACGCGGGCGCAGCAAGATCAATAGCAACAAGACGATGGCGACGATGGCGGCGCCCAGCAGGCTGTAAAACTCGATTGGGCTCATGGGATCAGTCAGGTTTGTTGCGCATCCAGTCGGCCGTCTGATAGAACGATTCCATCAGGCGCACGCGCAAGGACTCTTCGATGCCCGTGTCTTCCATGGCCCACGCCATGGCGCGCAGCCACTGGTCGCGCTCGCTGGTGCCGATAGCGTAGGGCAAGTGACGGGCGCGCAGGCGCGGGTGGCCGAATTTCTCGATATACAAATCCGGCCCGCCCATCCAGCCCGTCAGGAAGAAATACAGCTTGTCGCGCGAGCCGTCCGTCGATGGCGGATGCATGACGCGGATGCCGGCGAACTCGTGCTCGAGCTCCATCAAGTCATAAAAACGGTCGACCATTTCGCGCAGCACGGGGGCGCCGCCGATGGTCTCGTACAGAGTGGGGGCAGTGGTATCAGTCATGGCCGCCATGATAGCGCAAGCGCTGGCGGCCCATGCGGCGTCAACACTTACTGCCACAATAAATGGCAATATACTTGACCAATCAAGCTTTTATCAAATACCATACAATTTTTAACCAAAGACAAAAACAACATGTCAACCACCGTACAAGCTCCTTTGCTACGCAATACCAACTTCCGCTGGCTGCTCGGTGGCGGCCTCGTGTCCATGCTGGGCGACCAGTTCAGCATGCTGGCCCTGCCCTGGCTCGTGCTGAGCCTGACAAACGATAGCCTCAGCCTGGGCATCGCCGTGGCCCTGATGGGCGCGCCGCGCGCCGTGCTCATCTTGTTGGGCGGCACCATCGCCGACCGTCACTCGCCCCGGCGCGTGCTGCTACTGAGCAAATATGCGAACGCCGCCATCCTGCTCGCGCTGACCGGCCTGCTGATGCTGGACCACGCCAGTGTGACGCTCGCGTATGCGGCCGCGCTGGCGCTGGGCGTCGCCTCCGCCTTCGCCATTCCCGCCGGCACGGCCATCCTGCCGCAAGCCGTGCCGCCGCAAACACTGCAAACGGCCAACAGCCTGCAGATGGGCGCGCGCCAGTTGTCCTTGCTGGCCGGCCCCCTGCTGGCGGCGCTCGTGCTCGGCGCCCACGATGGCGGGCAGAAAACCGGCATGGCGGCGCTGGCCGCCGCCTTTGCCATCGATGCGCTGACGTTCCTGTTCTCGGCCTGGACCTTGCGGCAAGTCACCTTGCGGCCACTGGCGGCCACCACGGCGCAGGGCATGTGGCGCGACATGGCGGCGGGCCTGGCCATGGTGTGGCGCGACATGGCCTTGCGCAGCTGCTATGCCTACTGGGCCGTGGTGGCGTTCTTCGTCATGGGGCCGCTGCAAGTGGCCTTGCCCGTACTGGCCAGCGAGCGCCTGCACGGCGCCTCGGCGCTCGGTTTGCTGATGGGCGCGCATGGCGCCGGCACCCTGGCCGGCATGCTGGCGTCCAGCCTGGGCGGCGCCTGGCTGCGCCGCCGCTTCGGCGCCACCCTGCTGGCCGTCGACGCCATCGTCGCCATCCTGCTGATGGCGCTGGGGCAAATCGATACCGCCTGGCAGGGCGCGGCCTTGCTGGCCGTCACGGGATTACTGGGCGGTTATGTGCAGGTGGCCATCTTTACCTGGATACAGCGGCGCGTGGCGCCCGCCATGCTGGGCCGGGCGATGGCGCTGTTCATGGGTATCTTCCTGGGACTGGCGCCGCTGTCCGCAGCGGCCACGGGCGCGCTGCTGCGCCACCTGAGCGTGGGCGAACTGTTCTGCGCCGGCGGCGCCCTGCTGCTGGCCGCCGCCATCGCCGCCGCCCTGTTCACGGATATTGCGCGCATCGCAAGCACCGGTTACGTCACCCAACCTTGAGGAAGTCTCACCATGGATAAAACACAGCAAGCCGCCTTGAAAGCAGCTTACCGGCAACAGGCGCCCGCGCTGGGCATCATCGCGCTGCGGCATTTGCCCAGCGGGTGCACCCTGCTCGAGCGCAGCCGCAACGCCCCCGGCGCGCTGAACCGCCACCGCTTCGAACTCACGCTGGGCACGCACCGCAATGCAAGCCTGCAGGGGGACTGGCGGCGCGACGGCGAAGCGGCTTTTCGCTTCGACATCATCGACACCGTCAATCCATCGGCCGATCCCGGTTTCGACGCGGACGCCGAGCTGGACGCCCTGCTGGCGCTGTATCAGGCGCAACTGCTGGAGCAGGGGCAATCACGCTATTGAGCGGCCATGCTTTACACTTGCGCACTCACGCACTGCGCAGCAAATGAAAAGGACGTCATGACCGATCTCACTCCCCCATCGCCGGACGGCGGCAGCGCGCTGGATTTTTGCCTGCGCCTGGCGCGCGCCCAGGCCATGCTGGTGCGCCGCTTCGACAGCACGCTGGGCAATCTGCATGGCCTGAGCTTTGGCGATTATCAATTGCTGTACCACTTGCAGCGCGCTCCGGGCGGGCGCCTGCGCCGCATCGACCTGGCCGAGCGCCTGGCGCTGACGGCGTCCGGCATCACGCGCTCGCTGATGCCGCTGGAAAAAATCGGCCTGGTGGCGCGCCAGGCCGATGCGCGCGATGCCCGCGTCGGCTATGCCGCCATCACGGCGGCGGGACTGGAATTGCTGGCGCACGCGAATACGACGGCGCAGGCGCTGGGCCAGGAATTGCTGGGCAATGCCAGCGCGGAACAGCTGGCGCCCCTGTCCCTGCTATTGAGTGGCATTGCCGGCAACCAACCCGGCCAAGCCTGACATTTACACCAGCGCCAGCTTGCGCAGGCGCCGCGTCGATGGCCAGCGCGCCATGCCCGTCTCGTCGCGGATGGCGGCGCAGGCAGCCAGCACCCGTGCGCACTCGTCCTCGCGCAAGCCCGCATTCAGGGTCAGGCGCACCAGCGAACGGTTTTTCGGCGTGGCCGGCGCACAGAACACGGCGCCGTAGATGCCGTGCCGTTCCAGCGCCTTGCGCAGGATCAAGGTATCGGGTTCGCTGCCCGCTTCCAGCGCGATGATCTGCTCGGTGCCGTCGCTGACGTTGTAGCCGAGCTCCATCAGCCCATGCCGCAACTGCACGCTGTGGCGCCGCAGCGCGACGCGACGGGCATCGGCGGCGCGGATGAAGTCGAGCGCCGCATCGAACCACGCCAGCTCGTGTTCAAGCAGGCAGGAACTGAAGATGGCGGGCCGCGAGGCGGACAGGAAATATCCCTTGAAACGGGCCGAACAGGTGATCAGCCCGGCCCGGCCCGCAAACGCCTTGGCCAAGGACGCCGTGCGGAAATGCACGCGCTCGGCCAGGCCCAGCTCCACCACCAGCCCTGCGCCCTGCGGGCCATGCGTGCCCAGCGAGTGCGACTCGTCGACGATCAGCATGCTGCCGCTGCGTTCGGCAATTTCCACCATCTCCAGCAGCGGCGCCACGCTGCCATTCGTGCTGTACAGCGCATCGACGATGATGATGCCGGGGCCATGCTTGTCGAGCTGGCGCTGCAGGTGGGCGCCATCGTTGTGCAGGAAGGCGACGGGCACGGCTTGCGCCGATTGCACGCCCTCCCACAGCGAAGCGTGCGCCTGCATGTCGAGGTACACGGGGATGCCGGGTCCGGCCAGGCTTTGCAGCAAACCCACATTCGCAGCCCAGCCCGACTGCGCCAGCACGCACGCTTCGCTGCCGAGATAGCCCGCGAAGTTCTGTTCCAGGCGGTGCTGGCGGCTGCCCTCCTGCAGGAACACGGACGACATCAGCATGGCGCCGCCGCCCTGCAAGACGCGCGCCTGGGCCGCCAGCAGCGCCGCCTCGCCGGCGATGTTCAGGTAATCATTACCCGCCAGCATGACTGCACTGGCCGGCATGGCTTGCCATTCATGCAAGTGCTGGCCGCCAAGCAGCTTCTCGATACGCTCGACGTAATGTTCATCCATGCGCGCACGCACGAAAGCAGGCATCAGTTGTTCGGCGCGGACGGCGCGGGACGACAGGGGGGAAATGGCGTTTAACATAGGAACTCCTGATTGGTTGCGAGGGAACTACCGCGTCCAACATGCGCGAGCCATCCGGCAAGAGTTTGATACAGCTCAACAGTTATGCCGATATCCTGCTGATACAGAGTGAACCCGCCGATCATGTTGCATTGACACGCCTCAACGAACACGCCCCCCTGACCATGATGCACGCGCAGTCCCCTTCCGGAAAACGATGGCAAGGCAAGCTGCTCCAGCCTTTCCTGCATTTCCACGACGCCATCGAACACACGCCTGTGCGGCGCGCCCAGGTGCGCACCCTCGCGCTCATCGGTGCGCTGGGCATGCCCGTGTACTACGCGCTGTGGCATTATTTCTTTCCGCAAGAATACGAATCGCCGCTGCTGCGCAGCGTGGCGGCGCTGCTGTTCCTGCCCGCGCTGTGGCCCGGCCGCTTCAGCAATACCTGGTTCAGCGTCTACCTGTTCCTGGGGCTGACCTTCGAACTGCCGTTTTTCTTCACGTACATGTTCCTGATGAACCACGCCTCGACCATGTGGGCGCATTCGCTGCTGGTGGCGCTGGTCGTGCTGTTTCACTTCGATACGCGCATCGCCATGCTGGCCTACCTGAGCGGCACCCTGCTGGCCTGCCTGGCGTTTGCCGTGGCCGGCGATCCCGCCTTCCTGCTCAGCGGCGACGTCTTGCAGCAATTGCCCGTGCACTGGTTCACGATTGCCGTGCTGTCCGTGGTCAAGGTGGGGCGCAATGTGGGCGCGCAAGAGAAACTGGCCGGGCTGGCGGCCGGCCTGGGCAGCGTGGCGCACGAATTGCGCACGCCCCTCGTCAGCGTCGAGGCGAATGTGCGCGGGCTGCAGCGCAACCTGCAAGGCCAGCCGCCCGACGCGGCCAGCCTGGAAGCGCTGGCGCGCATCCAGTTCGAAGTGCGCCACATGCACCACATGATCGATCTGTTCCTGCTCAGCGCCAGCGCCGTCAACCGCAAGCTCGAAGCGAACGAAGCGGTGACCATGCACGACAGCGTGGCGGCCGTGCTGCGCCGCTATCCGTTTACCAGCACGGCCCAGCGCGACATCGTCAAGGTCGACGTGCGCGCCGATTTCACGTTTCCCGGCCAGTCGGAACTGTGCGTGGTGATCCTGCTGAACCTGCTGCGCAATGCCTTGAAAAGCATCCACCGCGCGGGCAAGGGGCGAGTGCGCATCATCATCGATGGCGCCCATCCCGTGCCGCGCCTGCTGTTCATCGACACGGGCTGCGGCATCGCCACCAGCCGCCTGCCGCTGATCTTCGACCGCTTCTATTCGTATCCCTCGCACAATGGCAGCGGCATCGGCCTGGCCCTGTGCCGGCAAATCATGCAAGCCTGGCAAGCGCGCATCCGCTGCGTCGCGCGCGAAGGCGCCTACGCCATCTTCGTGCTGGAATTTCCCCAGCCCCTGCCCGTGTCCACGCACAACCGTTTTCCATCCATCCACCGCGCGAGGTGACGCATGCAACTGCCCGTCTACACCCATCCGACCCTGACCGTATTGATCGACGACAGCGATTCCTTCCTGAAAAGCCTGGCGTTCCAGCTCGATCCCGGTCTGGCGCGCAAGACTTTCCACGACACGAGCAGCGCACTGCAGTGGCTGCGCCAGAGCGCACAGCCGGGCGAGACGCCGCTGCACGTCAACTTCGACACGCAGAACCTGCCGCCCGACCAGTGCAACGTGGCGCTCGACATCGAACGCATCTGGCGCATCAGCGGCCAGGCGCAGCGCTTTGCCGTGCCCTCCGTGCTGGTGGTCGATTATTCGATGCCGCAGATGAATGGCCTGGAATTTTGCCAGGCCGTGCGCGACTTGCCATGCAAGAAGATTTTATTTACAGGGGCGGCCGATGAAAAAGTGGCCGTGACGGCCTTCAACCGGGGCTTGATCGACCGCTACATCAAGAAAAGCGACGACGATGCGCTCGACATCCTGGAGCAGGAAATCGTGACCCTGCAGCGCGAATTCTTCCTGCAGCAATCAGAGACCGTGCGCGACTTGCTGATGCTGCACGACTACACTTTCCTGCAAGACGAGGCGCTGGCCGCCGTCGTGCACGAGCTGTGCCAGCGCCATGGTTTTGTCGAATACTATATTTTCCCCAATCCCAGCGGCATCCTGTTCTTCACGCGCGACGGCCACGCCAAGCTGATGATCATCGAGACGGAACGCAGCCTGCACACGCAGTACGAAATGGCGCGCGACAGCGACGCGCCAGCATCCCTGCTGCTGGCCCTGCTGGAAATGCGCGTGATCCCCTATTTTTCGGACGCCGACAGCGACGGCATGTACGCGGCGCAGATCGGCGAAAACTGGTTCCGCTACTGCGCCGCACCCACCATCTGCCTGGGCCGCGTAACGTATTTCTGGGCCCTGTTCGACGTGCCGGCGCACCAGCTGGGGCAACCGGTCATGTCCTATGCGCAATTTTTGCGCGCGGGCGCGGGCGACAGCGTGAGTGCTTAGCCTTCGCGCAAAGTTTGCAACGGCGGATGTTTCAAGACATTGCGCAGCCCCAGCCAGCCGCCGGCGATCGCGCACAGGGCGCCGGCCAGCAGGCCGAAGGCCCACACGCCGGGCGCGAAGCTCCAGGCAAACTTGAACTGGTACGTGGCCAGAGCCCAGCCCATGGCCGCCGCGCCCGATGCGGCCAGCAAGCCGGCCAGCGCGCCGACGAGCGAGAATTCGATCAACTGCGCCTGCGCCAGCTGGCGCCGCGTGGCGCCCAGGGCGCGCAGCAATCCCGCTTCGCGCGTGCGCTCGTCCTGCGAGCCCATCAAGGCCGCATACAGCACCAGCAAGCCCGAGGCCAAAGTGAACGCGAAGAGGAATTCGACGGCCGTCACCACCTGGTCCAGCACGCCCTGAATCTGTTTCAGCACACCGCCCACGTCGACCACCGTCAGGTTCGGGTAGTCGCGCAGCAGAGCATTGCCCAGGTCCGCCTGCGCGGGCGGCAAGTGAAACGCCGTGATCCACGTCTGCGGCGTGTCCGCCATGGCGGCCGGATTGATGATGACAAAGAAATTGACGCGCATCGAACCCCATTCCAGCTTGCGCAAACTCGTGATGGCCGCTTCCACGGGCTGGCCGGCGATGTCGAAGCGCAGCTTGTCGCCCAGTTTCAGCTTCAATGTCTTGGCGATGCCCTCTTCCACCGACGCCTCGGCTGGCGCGCCGGGCGCATTGGCGAACCACTTGCCGGCGACCAGCTTGTTTTCTTCCTGCATGGTGGCCATCGTCGACAGGTTGAATTCGCGGTCGGCCAGGCCCTTGGCGCGGTCGTCCTCGTAGGTGGTTTCCGTGATGGCGTTGCCGTTCACGGCCACCAGACGCCCCCGTATCATCGGATACAGGGGCGCGTTGGCCACGCCGGCTTTGGCCAGGCGCGCGGCGATCGGCTCTTTTTGTTCGGGCAGGATATTGATCATGAAACGGTTCGGCGCATCGGGCGGCGTGGCGTTGCGCCAGGCCACCATCAAGTCGCCGCGCACCACCGTCAGCAGCAGCAAGGCCATCAGGCCCAGGGCCAGCGACACCACCTGGATGACAGTGGCGCCCGGGCGGCGCTGCAGGGACGTGACGGCAAAGCGCCAACCCTGGTGATTGAAGGCGCCGCGCAAGGTTTTCAGCGACTTGATGCCCAGCCAGCCGGCCAGGGCGAACAGGGCGAAGCCGCCGAGGAAGCCGGCCGCCGTCAGCAGCGCCAGTTTCACGTCGCCCGCTTGCCACAACAGCAGCACGACGAAAGCGGCGATACCGAGGCCATACGTGGCCACGGCCAGCGCCTGCGGCGGCTCCTGCTCGCGGCGAATCACGCGGTTGTGCGGGACATTGCGCAACTGCAAAATCGGCGGCAGGGCAAAGCCCAGCAAGAGCAGCATGCCGGTGGCCACGCCTTGCAGGGCGGGCAGCATGGAAACGGGCGGCAAGTCGCTCTGCACCAGTTTGCCCAGCAACTCCAGCAGCACCAGGTGGCCGCCGAAACCGACAGCCACGCCGACGACGCTGCCGGCCAGGCCAACCAGTAAAAATTCGATCACGTACATGGCCGTGACCTGGTTTTGCGTCAAGCCCAGGCAGCGCAGCATGGCGCACGCGTCCAGGTGGCGCAGCATGAAGCGGCGCGCGGCCATGGCCACGGCGACGGCCGCCAGCATGGCCGACAGCAAGCCGACGAGGGACAGGAAACGGTCGGCGCGGTCCAGGGTCGATTGCATCTGCGGGCTGCCCGATTCCAGCGATTCGATGCGCACGCCCTTGATGGCCTGCGTCTTGATCTGGATTTCCAGCCTGGCTTGATACTGCGCAAGCTCGGCGGCCTTGGCCGGTGGCGCCGACAGCAGCAGCCGGTACGATACGCGCGAG
>NZ_LBCO01000035.1:521838-551546 GCF_000988085.1 Janthinobacterium sp. KBS0711
TCTGCACCAGCGCCGTGGCGGCCAAGTCGCCCAAGGGCAGCATCACGCGCGGGGCGAAATTGAGGAAAGAAGCGCCGCGGTCCGGTTCACTGGCGATCAGTTGCGTGACGGTAAATGCCTTGTCGCCCAGCGTCAAAGTGTCGCCCAGCTTCGCGTTCAGGTTGGACAGGATCGCCGCATCGACCCACAGGGTGCCGGGCGCCGGCACCTGGTCGGTTGGCCGTCCCACGGCATCCTGCGCTTCGCTCAGCGTGGTCGTGATTTTCAGCTTGCCCCGCTGCGGGTAGCCGGGCGAGACGGCCTTGATGGACGCCAGCTGCGACAGCGATTGCTCGCCCTCGCCCGCTTGCGCCATGCTGGGAAACGTCACCGTGTCGGCCAGGATGAAGCCGCGCTTCTGCGCTTCGGCGCGCCAGGCCGCATTGACGGGCTGGTCGGCGCTGATGACCAGGTCGGCCCCCAGCAGCTGGTGCGCATCGCGGTTCAGGCCCGCGCGCAGGCGGTCGACGAAGAAGCCGACGGCCGACAGGGCCGCCACGGCGACGATCAGCGCGACGAGCAGGAAACGCAGTTGCCCGGCGCGCCAGTCGCGGCCGGTCATTTTCAGGGAAAGGCGGAACATGGGCGGCGGGTCTTTATGCGAGTTGGTTGTGATGCGTTATTGCGCGATGCCGTGGGCAGCCGCGTGCTGGGCGAAATACGCATCGACGGTGGCGAGGAAGGCGTCTTTCTGTGCCTGCGGCAGGAAGGCGGCGATGAAACCGTTGCGCGCCAGGCGATGCGCGTGGGACAG
This sequence comes from Janthinobacterium sp. KBS0711, assembly GCF_000988085.1. NCBI lineage: Bacteria > Pseudomonadati > Pseudomonadota > Betaproteobacteria > Burkholderiales > Oxalobacteraceae > Janthinobacterium > Janthinobacterium sp. KBS0711. The sequence goes on from NZ_LBCO01000035.1 coordinate 522,632, forward strand.
GCCCAGTGGCAGCGCGTCGAAGATGGCGTCGAAATTGTCGTTCATGTAGCCGCCGAAATACGCGGGATCGTCCGAGTTCACCGTCACCAGCAGGCCGGCGTCGAGCAGTTGCACGAGGTTATGGTCATGCATCTGGTCGAATACGCGCAGCTTGGTGTTCGACAGCGGGCACACGGTCAGCGCGATCTGTTCGCGCGCCAGGCGGGCCGTCAGTTCCGCGTCTTCCAGGCAACGCACGCCATGGTCGATGCGTTCGACCTGCAAGTCGTCGAGCGCCGTGCGGATGTAGGCTGGCGGGCCTTCTTCGCCAGCGTGGGCCACCAGGTGCAGGCCCAGCTCGCGGCAACGGGTGTACACGCGCGAGAATTTCTCGGGCGGGTTGCCCACTTCCGACGAATCGAGGCCGATGCCGATGAATTTGTCGCGGTGCGGCAAGGCGTCTTCCAGCGTCTCGAACGCTTCTTCCTCGCTCAGGTGGCGCAGGAAGCACAGGATCAGGGCCGCGCTGACAGGGCTGTCCTGGCAGGCGCGGTGGATGCCGTTGATCACGTCGGCCATGGCCACGCCGCGCGCCGTGTGGGTTTGCGGGTCAAAGAAGATTTCCGTGTGCAAGACGTTATCGGCCTCGGCGCGCTGCAGGTAGGCTTGCGTCATGTCGTAGAAATCCTGCTCTTTCAAGAGCACGCTTGCGCCAGCGTAATAAATGTCGAGAAAAGACTGCAAATCCGTAAAAGCATAGGCGCTGCGCAAGTGTTCCACCGATTCATAGCCAAGCGGCACGCCATTGCGCGCTGCCAGTGCGAAAATCAGTTCCGGCTCCAGCGAGCCTTCGATATGGATATGCAGTTCGGCCTTCGGCATGCCGCGGACGATCGCGCGCAATTGGGGGTTCATCATGGGTGTTCCTTATAGGGTGACGATAAAAATGCTGGCTCGCGCACGCGCACGCGCGGCGCGCAGGGCCATCAGACATGCAGGCATCTTAGCGCAAGATGGCCAGCCTCACCGGCGCCCGGCCGCCATGGCGCCGGCTGCGGCAGCGCCACGGCCGGCATCGGCACGCGCTGGCGAATTGTCGTATGATGGTTTAAAAGGCCTACAAAGGTTCATTGAAATTGAGGAAAAATTTGATGATTTATCCAATTAAATCAACAATTTACAAACAAGTATTAAGGATATGCTGACATATCTTTTGACTTCCTGATCCTTTAGAGCAATAATTAATTTCATGGGGTAAAGGTAAGTGCAACAAGCGCTATCAACAGTGAAAAAATAAGCCGGCTGGCCACGTCAGCACACGGCATCAAGCGCCAGTTTTTTGGTCCGGGCAATCCGGACTCGCAAAGACAGCCGGGCTTGAAACAACAATAAAAATCGGTACGGGGTACAGGAAAAAATTCAGACGGCAAGCCCAGGCGAGTGCCAGGCGGGCGGCCATGGTGACTGGCAGTTCAGGTTTACATTAAAGGACATTGACATGACCATTTTTGATAACTATGCAGCACGCTACGAGCGCACCCGCGAAGAGGAAATGTCGCTCACCGAATACCTGGCCCTGTGCAAGAAGGACAAGCTGACGTACGCCAGCGCGCCCGAACGCATGCTGGCCGCCATCGGCGAGCCGCAGCTGGTCGACACGCGCAACGACACGCGTTTGTCGCGCATCTTCGCCAACAAGGTGATCAAGATCTACCCCGCCTTCCGCGAGTTCTACGGCACCGAGGAGGTGATCGAGCAAGTCGTCTCGTATTTCCGCCACGCGGCGCAAGGCCTGGAAGAACGCAAGCAGATCCTGTACTTGCTGGGGCCTGTCGGCGGCGGCAAGTCATCCATCGCGGAAAAACTCAAGTCGCTGATGGAACACGTGCCCTTCTATTGCCTGAAAGGCTCGCCCGTCAACGAATCGCCACTGGGCCTGTTCAACGAGGAAGAGGACGGCACCATCCTGGAAGAGGATTACGGCATCCCGCGCCGCTACCTGCGCAACATCCCCAGCCCGTGGGCCGTGAAACGCCTGCATGAATACAATGGCGATATCAATCAGTTCCGCGTCGTCAAGCGCTATCCTTCCGTGCTGAAACAGATCGCCATCTCGAAAACCGAGCCGGGCGACGAAAACAACCAGGATATTTCGTCCTTGGTGGGCAAGGTCGACATCCGCAAGCTGGAAGACTATGCGCAGGACGATCCGGACGCCTACAGCTATTCGGGCGGCCTGTGCCTGGCCAACCAGGGCTTGATGGAATTCGTGGAAATGTTCAAGGCGCCCATCAAGGTCTTGCACCCGCTGCTGACGGCCACGCAGGAAGGCAACTACAAGGGCACGGAAGGCTTTGGCGCCATTCCCTTCGACGGCATCATCCTGGCCCACTCGAACGAATCGGAATGGAAGACGTTCAAAAACAACCGCAACAACGAAGCGTTCCTTGACCGTATCTATATAGTCAAGGTGCCGTACTGCCTGCGCGTGTCCGATGAAATCAAGATCTACGACAAGCTGGTGGCCAATTCATCGCTCGTCAAGGCCCCGTGCGCGCCCGGCACCCTGCGCATGATGGCGCAGTTCGCCATCCTGTCGCGCCTGAAGGATCCGGAAAACTCCAGCATCTTCTCGAAGATGCTCGTCTACGATGGCGAAAACCTCAAGGATACGGACCCGAAAGCCAAGTCCATGCACGAATACGTCGATTACGCGGGCGTGGACGAGGGCATGAACGGCCTGTCGACGCGCTTTGCCTTCAAGATCCTGTCGAAAGTGTTCAACTTTGACAATTCCGAAGTGGCCGCCAATCCCGTGCATCTATTATATGTACTGGAGCAGCAGGTCGAGCGCGAGCAGTTCGCGCCGGAACTCGAGCAGCGTTACTTCTCCTATATTAAAGAGCACCTGGCGCAGCGCTATGTGGAATTCATCGGCAAGGAGATCCAGACGGCGTACCTGGAAAGCTATTCGGAATACGGGCAGAATATCTTCGACCGCTATGTGACGTTCGCCGATTTCTGGATACAGGACCAGGAATACCGCGATCCGGACACGGGCGAAAGTTTCGACCGCGAATCGCTGAACAATGAACTGGAAAAGATCGAGAAGCCGGCGGGCATTTCCAATCCGAAGGATTTCCGCAACGAAATCGTCAACTTCGGCTTGCGGGCGCGGGCTTCGAACGGGGGCAAGAATCCCGCCTGGACCAGTTATGAAAAGTTCCGCACTGTGATTGAAAAGAAAATGTTCTCGAATACGGAGGAATTGCTGCCCGTAATTTCCTTCAATGCCAAGGCCAGCGCCGACGATGCCAACAAGCACGCCGACTTCGTGGCCCGCATGGTGGAAAAAGGCTATACGGCCAAGCAGGTACGCCTGTTATGCGAATGGTACTTGCGCGTACGCAAGTCGTCATAGCGCGGACAGCGGAGGCGCGCTCCCGCCTGACGACCGGCGGGGCGCGCAAGACGAGAGGCAAGGAGGCACCCTTTGACATACCTTATCGACAGGCGCTTGCAAAGCAAGAATAAATCCGCCGTCAACCGCGAGCGTTTCCTGCGGCGTTACAAGGGCCAGATCAAGGATGCCGTGGGGCGCGCCATCAAGGGGCGCTCGATCACGGACGTCGAGAATGGCGAGAAGGTCAGCATCCCCGTCAAGGACGTGGGCGAACCGTCGTTTGGCCACGCGCATGGCGGCGTATGGGAAGTGGTCAATCCCGGCAACAAGGAATACCTGAAAGGCGACCAGATCGCCCGGCCGAAAGGCGGCGCCGGCGCCGGGCGGGGCAAGGCGGGCAATAGCGACGAGACGACGGAAGACGATTTCATCTTTGAGTTGTCGCGCGAAGAATTCATGAATTATTTCTTCGAGGACCTGGAATTGCCGCACATGGTGAAAACCCAGCTGACGGCCACCACGGAATTCAAGAACCAGCGCGCCGGCTACAATATGTCGGGTACGCCATCGAACATCCACGTGCTGCGCTCCCTGCGCGGCGCGCTGGGCCGGCGCATCGCCGTGGGCGGCGGCGCCCGCAAGCAGCTGGCGCAGGCCGAGGAAGACCTGGCGACCCTGCTGCACGAAGGCGCGCCCGACAGCGACCCGCTCGTCACGGAACTGCGCCGCCTGATCCACCACTTGCACACGCGCTTGCTGGCGATTCCCTTCATCGACCCGTTCGACTTACGCTACAGCAACCGCATCAAGGTGCCCAAACCCATGACGCAAGCCGTGATGTTCTGCATCATGGACGTCTCCGGCTCCATGGACGAATCGCGCAAGGACACGGCCAAGCGCTTCTTCATCCTCCTGTATCTGTTCCTCAAGCGCGTCTACGACAAGATCGAGGTCGTCTTCATCCGCCACCATACGGCGGCGGCCGAGGTGGACGAGCATGAATTCTTCAATTCGCGCGAGTCCGGCGGCACCGTCGTGTCCTCCGCGCTGCACTTGCTCAACACCATCATCGACGAACGCTATGGCGCCGGGCAATGGAACAGCTACGTGGCGCAGGCGTCCGACGGCGACAACTGGGACAACGATTCCATGCTGTGCCGCCAGTTGCTGATCAATACCATCATGCCCAAGGTGCAGTACTACACCTATGTCGAGATCACCGACGGCCCGCAGCAAAACCTGTGGGAGCAATATGCGGGCGTGCTCGACCATCACGCCCATTTCGCCATGCAAAAGATCGTCACGCCGGCCGATATCTATCCGGTCTTCCGCGAACTGTTCAAGAAACAGGTGAAATGATGAGTGCAGCCTTTGACCGCGCCAGCAATACTCCGGGCGAACCGTTCGTGCGCCTGCGCCACCCGAACGCCCTGCCCGAGCAGTCGGAATGGACGTTCGAGCTGATCGAGCAAATCCACGAGGAAATCCGCCGCGTGGCGAAACAGTTTGGCCTCGACACCTATCCGAACCAGCTGGAAATCATCACGGCCGAGCAGATGATGGATGCCTACACGTCGGTGGGCATGCCCGTCTCGTACAACCATTGGTCGTTCGGCAAGCATTTTCTGTCTACCGAGAAAAGCTACAAGCGGGGCCAGATGGGCCTGGCCTACGAGATCGTCATCAACTCGAACCCGTGCATCGCCTATCTAATGGAGGAAAACAGCCTGACCATGCAGTCGCTGGTGATCGCGCATGCGGCCTACGGCCACAATTCCTTCTTCAAGGGCAATTACCTGTTCCGCGCCTGGACGGATGCGGACGCCATCATCGACTATATGGTGTTTGCCAAGAATTACATCGCCGAATGCGAACAGCGCCATGGCGTCGACGCCGTGGAATTGCTGCTCGACTCTTGCCACGCCATCCAGAACTATGGCGTGGACCGCTACAAGCGCCCGGCGAAACTGTCGATGGCGAAGGAATATGCGCGCCAGAAAGAGCGCGAGGCCTATGTGCAGTCGCAGATCAATCAGTTGTGGCGCACCCTGCCCCGGCGCGATGAAGACGAGGACGAGGACGACCAGCGCAAGGCCGCCCCCCGCTTTCCGCCCGAACCCGAAGAAAACCTGCTGTACTTTATAGAGAAGTACGCGCCGCTGCTGGAACCGTGGCAGCGCGAGATGGTGCGCATCGTGCGCAAGATTTCCCAGTATTTCTATCCGCAGCGCCAAACCCAGGTCATGAACGAGGGCTGGGCCACCTTCTGGCACTACACGATATTGAACCAGCTCTACGACGAAGGCGTGGTGGGCGACGGCTTCATGATGGAATTCCTCAAAAGCCATACCAACGTCGTCTACCAGCCGCCCATCGACAGCCCGTACTACAGCGGCATCAATCCGTATGCACTGGGTTTTGCCATGATGAGCGACATCCGCCGCATCTGCGAGCACCCGACGGACGAAGACCGCGCCTGGTTCCCCGACATGGCCGGCAGCGACTGGCGCAAGAGCCTGGACTTTGCCATGCGCAATTTCAAGGATGAAAGCTTCATCGCCCAATACCTGTCGCCGCGGCTGATCCGTGAATTCCATTTCTTTGCCGTGCTTGACGACGACAAGAATGAAAAGCTGGCCATTTCCGCCATCCACGACGACGCCGGCTACCGCTACGTGCGCCAGCAGCTGGCCGAGCAGTACAACCTGGGCAACCGCGAGCCGAACATCCAGGTCTGGTCCGTCAATACGCGCGACGACCGGGCATTGACCCTGCGCCACACGCAATTCCAGCGCCGCCCCCTGAACCAGCAGGCGGCCGAGGTGCTCAAGCACGTGGCGCGGCTGTGGGGCTTCGATGTGCACCTCGATACGGTCGACCCGCAGGGCGTCGTCCTGGGCACCTTGAATTGCCGACGGGAAAAACGCAACCGGCGCGATGACCCGGTTGTCCGGCCATGAAATGATTTGTTGATAATAATCAATGGCAAGAACATAAGCGTTTCCTATGCCTACATAGGAATTCAGTATGGCCTGGCGGCCTCAAATGGGCCGCCAGGACCGCCTTTTTTGACCTGGATAAAGTCCCTTCCGCACTCGTTTGGTGCGAGCGTGCCGCTAAGTGGTCTGGTTCGGAGGTAAAACATTTCCAAAAGGAAAGATTTTCTTCCAAATTTAGCAGTTTCCATATTGAATATCACGAAATATAATTCCGCCATATTGGCACATCGGAGAACTTAGCAGTGGTAGCCGAAAACGGCTGTAAAAAACCGATAAGACCGCCTTTTTTTCTGTCCGAAAGCGTGCAAAGATGACATAAGCAAGTACGTTTTCAGGGCGCAAAAGCGTCAAAAATTTAACCGGTTTTAGGCGTTAAAAATCTGTGTAAAATAAAGAATTCGTATGTATAATTCGGCGACGTCCCGGATACGGCTGGAGCTTTGTGTCGTCATTTTGGGGTTCAGTTGCAAGACAAGAGATGGTATTTGGAGAAAGCAGGCATGAATTTTTCGAACGAGAAAAGTCCCAAGAACTACACAGGCATCACTATCGTTGTCCTGCTGCACGTTCTCGCGGCTTACGGGATCGTGACGGGCTTGGGCAAGCGGTTGGTCACCAAAATGATGGAACCGGTTGAAACCAAGATTATCGAGGAAGTCAAACCGCCTCCACCGAAGGATCTTCCACCGCCACCACCGCCGCCAGAAATGAAAGCGCCACCGCCGCCATTCATTCCGCCAGTCGAGGTGAACGTGCAGCAGCCGCCACCACAGCAAAACGTGATTGCAAATACGACTGCTGTGAAGCCAGCCACGAATGTATTGGCACCGCCGGCACCGCCTGCACAGCCTGCGCCAACTCCTGGACCAGCCAAATCGGTGCGTACGCCGGCCGTGGTTGACTTCAGTGTCTGCGAAAAGCCGGCTTATCCAAAGTCGTCGCAGCGCAATGAGGAAACCGGTGTGGTGACACTGTCGTTCCTGATCGGTGTAGACGGCAAGGTCGCTGATTCGAAGATCGTGAAGTCCAGCGGCTTCAGAGACCTGGACAAAGCCGCGGTGCAAGGTATCAGCCGCTGTACATTTAAGCCGGCAACAGTAGACGGCAAGCCGGAACAAGGCTGGCAGCAAATGCAATACGTTTGGTCGCTGGATTAAAACCCGAGGCAGTTATCCCCTGTCTCACACTATGATTTCGTTGTCATTACGTTCAGCGATCTGTTATTTTTAATTTTGGAGGAAGCATGTTTAAGAATACCCGTTTGTCCGCATTTTTTGCCGCGGTTCTGTTGTCCGTTACCGCTACTACCGCTCTGGTAGCAGCTCCGGCATTCGCTGACGCGCCAGCATCGGCTGCCGCTTCGGCTCCAGCGGCAGACGCTGCAGCAGCACCAGCACCAGCTGCTGATGCAGCAGCTCCAGCAGCAGACGCAGCAGCTCCAGCCGCTGATGCAGCAGCTCCAGCCAAAACTGAAGAAGTCCACAACCCGTTCGGCCTGCAAGCAGTGTGGGACGGCGGCTTCGTGCCACGCGCCACCCTGATCATCCTGGCCATCATGTCGATCGGCAGCTGGTACATCATCATCACCAAGCTGATGGATCAAATGAAGATCTTCAAGCAAGCTAAAGAAACCGCTGCCAAATTCTGGAAAGCACCTTCGATCGCTGCTGGCTCGGCAACCCTGACCGAAGGCTCGCCATTCCGCTTCATCGCTGAATCGGGCACCAAGGCAACGGCTCACCATGACGGCGCCCTGCTGGAACAAATCGATCTGTCGACCTGGGTGACGATGTCGATCCAGCGCGCTTCGGACAAAGTCCAATCGCGTCTGCAAGATGGCCTGTCGTTCCTGGCAACCGTTGGTTCGACCGCACCGTTTATCGGTCTGTTCGGTACCGTTTGGGGTATTTACGGCGCGCTGACCAACATCGGCATGACCGGTAACGCTTCGATCGATAAAGTTGCAGGTCCAGTTGGTGAAGCACTGATCATGACCGCTTTCGGTCTGCTGGTCGCCGTTCCTGCCGTTCTGGGTTACAACTGGCTGGTGCGTCGTAACAAAACCGCAATGGAAGACGTACGCTCGTTCAGCGCCGACGTTCACTCGGTACTGATCTCCGGCGCAATGTCGACCAGCGAAGCTGGCCGTGCTGCCGGCGCTAAAAAGATCGGATAAGAATCATGTCGATGTCCGTCGGCTCCGACAGCGGAGATGAAGATCAAGTAATGTCAGAAATCAACACGACGCCGCTCGTCGACATCATGTTGGTTTTGCTGATCATTTTCTTGATCACCAGTCCGGTTGTCCTCAAATTGCAGAAAATCGATCTGCCGATCGAGGCCAACCAAGCCCTTCAAAGCAAGCCAGAAAACGTCAACATCGTTGTCAACAAGGATGGCGAGATTTATCTGGGCCAGAAGAAACTGAAAGATACGAGCGAACTGTTCGATTATCTGAAAGTTGAAGCAGTGAAAGTACCGCAGCCGGAAGTACACGTTCGTGGCGACCAAGAAACACGCTACGAATCGATCGGCCGGGTTATTTACACGACCCAACGTGCCGGGATCCAGAAGGTCGGCTTCATCACCGAACCACCTGACAAGGGCTGATAGCGACTGGCAGCGGCGCCCCGGCAACAAGGGCGCGCCACTGCCGGAAGCTGACCGGGCGGCAGTTTCGCCCGGTGCTTCGTTGGACTTCTTAAAGGAAACACTATGAGTATGAATGTCGGTTCGGGAAGCGCTCCAGGCGCGGATCCGGAACCAATGATGGAACTGAACATGACGCCCCTCATCGACGTGATGCTGGTGCTGATTATCATGTTGATCATCACGATTCCTAAGCAAAACCACTCGGTGAACTTGAACATGCCGGTCGGCACACCGCCGCCACCGACAACCGAACCAGTGGTCGTCACGATCGATGTCGATTTTGACGGTACGATCTTGTGGGACAATCAGGTCGTTCCTGACCGCGCTTCGCTGGAAGCCAAGCTGAGCAACGTCGCTGCGCAAGCAGACCAGCCGGAAGTGCATCTGCGTCCGAACAAGCTGGTGGAATACAAAGTCGTCGCCGGTGTGATGGCGTCGGCGCAGCGTCTGGGCGTGACCAAAATCGGTCTGGTCGGCAACGAGCAATTCCAGTAAGCTGCAGCAATCAGGTTCTCTTTACATCCGAATAGGCAGGACTTCCTGCCTATTCGCTTTTTACTGAAAGACTTTCTTATGTCCAAGTTTCGTCTCGCTCATCTCGGCCTCGTCATGGCCGCTATCGGTTTTACCGCAGCAACTCCCGTAATCGGCCTGGGCTCGCTGGCATACGCCGCGGACACCGTGCGTGCCGAAGTGGGCAAGCCACTGCAAGAAGCGCAAAAACTCGCTAGCAGCGGCAAAAACAAGGAAGCGCTGGCCAAGCTGCGCGAAGCTGACAGCGTCGGCGGCAAGACCGCCTTTGAAAGCTACCAGATCGAGCGCGTGCGCGCCTCGGCCGCTGCTGCCGCCGGCGACAACGGCACCGCCATCAAGGCGTTTGAAGCCGTCATCAATTCCGGCCGCCTGAGCGCCGCCGAAGCACCCAAATTCACGCAAGCGCTGGCAGGCATGTACTACCGCGCCAAGGACTGGCCGAACACCATCACCTGGATCAAACGCTCGCTGAAAGACCGCGAAGATCCACAGATGCGCGAACTGCTGATCCAGACCTACTACGTCAGCGGCAACTACGCCGAAGCGGCGAAGGAACTGCAATCGCGCGGCGGCAACTCGGAAGCGAGCCTGCAAATGCTGGCCAACATCCAGTTGAAGCAGAACGACAAGGCTGGCTATGTATCCACCCTGGAAAAACTGGCATCGAGCTATCCGAAAACCAGCTACTGGGCCGACCTGCTGAACCGCGTTTCCGGCAAACCTGGCTTCTCGCAGCGCCTGGGCCTGGACGTCCAGCGCCTGCGCCTGGCCAACGGCCTGTTCACCAAGCCGTCCGAATACATGGAAATCAGCCAGCTGGCCCTGCAAGCAGGCAATCCTGGCGAAGCGCTGAGCATCATCGAACAGGGCTACAAAAAAGGAGTGCTGGGCACCGGCACCGATGCCGCCCGTCACCAGCGCCTGAAAGACCTGGCCCTGAAGACCCAGGCTGACCTGAAGGCCAACGCCGCCAAGTCGGAAGCGGAATACGTCAAGAACAAGGACGCCGACAGCTTGAGCAAGCTGGGCTTCGCCTTGGTCTACGATGGCCAAGCCGACAAAGGCCTGGGCCTGATGAACGACGCCGTGAAAATGGGCACCGCCAAGTATGCGGAAGAAGCCAAGCTGCACCTGGGCATCGCCTACATCCACGCCGGCAAGAAATCCAACGCATCGACCGCGCTGAAAGCCGTCAAAGGCACGGATGGCGCGGCTGACCTGGCTCGCTACTGGGCATTGATGAATAAATAAGACAACACGTCCAGGGCGTTGTTGCCGCGTCTCGCCGTACATTCGTACTGTCTTCGACGCGGCGCCTAGCCCTGAACATGTTGCCAAGCCCTTAGTTCGCGAAAAGCGTTGCCAGCACACCCGCCGGCAACGCTTTTTATCATTTCAGCGGGGAAATTGCCCCTGCGCCCGCCCTGCCGGGTGTGCATCCCTGAAACAGTCCGTATAATCCCCCTTTTGGCACAGTTTTTCATCAGATTCCTATGAAGGTATTCCGCGGACTTCCCAATGCCCAGGCACGAGCGCCTTGCGCTCTGACCATCGGCAATTTTGACGGTGTCCACATCGGCCATCAGGCCTTGTTGGCGCGCGTGCGCGAAGCTGCCACCGAACTCGGCATCGAAGCGGCCGTGATGACGTTCGAGCCGCACCCGCGCGAATTCTTCGCGCAGCGCGCGGGCGACCTGTCGCAAGCGCCGCAGCGTATCGCCAACCTGCGCGACAAGCTGCAATCGCTGGAAGACGCCGGCATCGACCGGGTCGTCGTCGAGCACTTCAGCGCCCAGTTCGCCGCCTTGACGCCGCAGGAATTCACGGAAAAAGTCCTCGTCGACGGCTTGCACGTGAAATGGCTGATGGTCGGCGACGACTTCTGCTATGGCGCCCGGCGCGCCGGCGACGTCGCCATGCTGCAGGAAGCGGGCCGCCAGTATGGTTTCCACGTAGAAACTTTGCCGACGGTGATGAATGGCAGCACGCGCATCTCCTCGTCGGCCGTGCGCCTGGCGCTGGCCGCCGGCGATTTCCCGCTGGCCACGCAGCTGCTCGGTCATCCTTACGCCATTTCCGGCCATGTCATCCACGGCCAGAAGCTGGGCCGCACCCTCGGTTTCCCCACCCTGAACCTGCGCGTGGCTCACCGCCCCGCCCTGTCCGGCATCTTCATCGTGCAGGTACACGGCCTGGGGCCGGCACCGCTGCCCGCCGTGGCCAGCCTCGGCGTGCGCCCCACCGTCGACGACAGCGGCCGCGTCTTGCTGGAAGTGCATCTGTTCGATTTCGCCCAGTCCTGCTACGGCAAGCTGGTACGCGTGGAGTTTCTGGAAAAGCTGCGCGACGAAGAAAAGTACGACGACTTGCCCACCCTGACGGCCGCCATCGAGCGCGACTCGAACCAGGCGCGCGCCTACTTCGAGCAGCGCAGCGGCGCCATTACCGCCACCGACCGAATTTGACGCCGGCCAACTCCGCCGACTGGCGGCACCTGCCGCCGCAAACCATTCAATATCATTAAAGAAGATTATGTCCGATCAAAACAAGCCAGCCACGCCCAAGCAGAACAAGAAGCCTGAAAGCAAATACCCGGTCAACATGACGGAAACCCCGTTCCCGATGCGCGGCGACATGGCCAAGCGCGAGCCGCAATGGGTGCAGCAATGGCAAGACAAGAAGATCTACGAGCGCGTGCGCAAGGCTGCCGCCGGCCGTCCGAAATTCATCCTGCACGACGGCCCGCCGTACGCGAATGGCGACATCCACCTGGGCCACGCCGTCAACAAGATCCTGAAGGACATGGTCGTCAAGTCGCGCTCGCTGGCCGGCTTCGACGCGCCGTATGTACCGGGCTGGGATTGCCACGGCATGCCGATCGAGATCCAGATCGAAAAACTGCACGGCAAGAACCTGCCGACGGCCGAAGTGCTGGAAAAGGCGCGCGCCTACGCCAACGTGCAGGTCGAGCGCCAGAAGAAAGACTTTATCCGTCTGGGCGTATTGGGCGAGTGGGACAACCCGTATTTGACGATGGCGCACGGCAATGAAGCGGACGAATTGCGCGCGCTGGGCAAGCTGCTGGAAAAAGGCTATGTCTACCGCGGCCTGAAACCCGTCAACTGGTGCTTCGACTGCCAGTCGGCCCTGGCCGAGGCGGAAGTGGAATACGCGGAAAAACGCGATCCCGCCATCGATGTCGGCTTCAAGTTCGCCGAGCCGGCCAAACTGGCGGCCGCCTTCGGCCTGCCATCGCTGCCGACCGATAACGGTTTCATCGTCATCTGGACCACGACGCCGTGGACCATCCCGTCGAACCAGGCGCTGAACGTGCATCCGGAAGTCAAATACGCACTGGTGAAAACCGAGCGCGATGGTCAGCCATTGCTGCTGATCCTGGCGCAAGACCTGGTCGTGGCCAGCCTGGCGCGCTTCAAGCTCGAGGGCACGACGATCGCCACCTGCGACGGCGCCGCCCTGGCCGGCATCAGCTTCCGCCACCCGCTGCATGCGAGCGACGCTTTCTATGACCGTCTGTCGCCTTTGTACCTGGCCGAATACGTGACCACGGAAAGCGGCACGGGCGTGGTGCACTCGGCGCCAGCCTACGGTCTGGACGACTTCATCTCGTGCAAGGCGCACGGCATGAAGGACGACGACATCATCAAGCCCGTCATGGGCGACGGCAAGTTCGCCTCGACCCTGCCCCTGTTCGGCGGCATGACCATCTGGGAAGCGTCGAAGCCGATCTGCAACGCCCTGCGCGAAGCGGGCGCGCTGTTCGAAGTCAAGATGTTCGACCACAGCTACATGCATTGCTGGCGCCATAAGACGCCGATCATCTACCGCGCCACCTCGCAGTGGTTCGCCGGCATGGACGTGACGCCAAAAGACGGCGGCGCGACCCTGCGCGAGACGGCATTGAAAGGCATCGCCGACACCGAGTTCTTCCCGGACTGGGGCCAGGCGCGCCTGCACGGCATGATCGCCAACCGTCCCGACTGGACCCTGTCGCGCCAGCGCCAGTGGGGCGTGCCGATGGCCTTCATCGTGCACAAGGAAACGGGCGACCTGCATCCGCGCACGCCGGAATTGCTGGAGCAAGTGGCCAAGCTGATCGAAAAAGACGGCATCGAGGCATGGCAGGCGCTGGATCTGAAAGACCTGATCGGCGACGAAGCGGCCATCTACGCGAAGAACAAGGACACGCTGGACGTGTGGTTCGATTCCGGCGCCACGCACCAGACGGTGCTGGGCGGCCCGCAAGGCCACGGTTCGCACTCGACGCAGCTGCAATTCCCGGCCGACCTGTACCTGGAAGGCTCGGACCAGCATCGCGGCTGGTTCCACTCGTCCTTGCTCGTGTCGTCGATGCTGAATGGCCGTCCGCCGTATAAAGCCCTGCTGACGCACGGCTTCACGGTCGATGGCGAAGGCAAGAAGATGTCCAAGTCGCTGGGCAACACGCTGGCGCCGCAAAAGATCTCGGACACCCTGGGCGCGGATATCCTGCGCCTGTGGATCGCCTCGACCGACTACACGGGCGAGCTGTCGATCTCCGACGAAATCCTGAAACGCGTGACGGAATCGTACCGCCGCATCCGCAACACCCTGCGCTTCCTGCTGGCCAATACGTCGGACTTCAATCCGGCCACGGACGCCGTGCCGGTGGCGGAGATGTTCGAGATCGACCGCTATGCGCTGGCCAACATGGCGTCGCTGCAAACGCAGATCGAGAACAACTACGCGCGCTACGAATTCCATCCGGTCGTGTCGAAGCTGCAGACGTACTGCTCGGAAGACCTGGGCGGCTTCTATCTGGACATCCTGAAAGACCGGTTGTACACCTCGGGCCTGACGTCGCACGCGCGCCGTTCCGCGCAAACGGCCCTGTGGCACATCACGCAAAGCCTGCTGCGCCTGATGGCCCCTGCCCTGTCGTTCACGGCCGAAGAAGCTTGGGCCGTCTTCGCAGGAAGCGAAGCGTATGCCGCCAGCGATGAAACCATCTTCACGCAAACCTGGTGGCAGCTGCCGGAAGTGGCGGATGCCGCCGGCCTGCTGGAGAAATACACGGCCCTGCGCGCCGTGCGCACGGATGTGACGAAACAGCTGGAAGACTTGCGCACCTCTGGCGCCATCGGTTCGTCGCTGCAAGCGGAACTGACGATCAAGGCTGCACCGATGAAGTACAAGCTGCTCACCACCCTGGGCGAGGACTTGAAGTTCGTCTTCATCACCTCGCAGGCAACGGTGGCTGAAGTGAGCGACGAAGCGGCCGAGGAAGTGGTCGTGGCCGCGTCGACGGCGCCGAAGTGCGAGCGCTGCTGGCACTACCGTGCGGACGTGGGCACGGACGCCGCGCATGCTACCCTGTGCGGCCGCTGCGTCAGCAATCTGTTTGGCGCGGGCGAGAAACGCCGCTTCGCATAAAACAGCGCGGGACACGTTCCTGCGCCGCTTCCCACCGCCGCTGCCCGCAAGGGTAGCGGCGGTCTTATCTTCCCTGGAAAAATATGGCCACTAAAAACCGTTTTTCATCGAAATCGTCATCTTCGGCGTCGCTCGTGCCCTGGCTGGGCATTGCCGCCATCGTCATCCTGTTCGACCAGATCACCAAGATCACGATCCTGAAGACCTTCCGCTATGCGCAAGAGATGGTCATCACCTCGTATTTCAATCTGGTGCTCGCGTATAACAAGGGCGCCGCGTTCAGCTTCCTGTCCGACCAGGGCGGCTGGCAGCGCTATTTTTTCACCGGCATCGCCCTGGCGGCCGCCATCTACATCGTCTATCTGCTGAAAAAGCACGCGGGCCAGCGCATGTTCTGCTGGGCTCTGGCGCTGATCCTCGGCGGCGCGCTGGGCAACGCCATCGACCGCCTGGTGTACGGCCACGTGGTCGACTTCCTCGACTTCCACTGGAAAAGCTGGGGCCATTTCCCCGCTTTCAATATCGCCGACAGCGCCATCTGCATCGGCGCGGCCCTGTTCATCATCGATGAACTGCGCCGGGTAAACAAATAAACACGCGGGAGAACGGCATGGAATTGTCCGGCAAAAAAATCGTCCTGGGACTGTCAGGCGGCGTCGCCTGCTACAAGGCGGCGGAACTGTGCCGCGCGCTGACCAAGGCCGGCGCCTCGGTGCAAGTGGTGATGACGGATGCGGCCAGCCACTTCATCACGGCCGTCACGATGCAGGCCCTGTCCGGCCACCCCGTGCACACGAGCCAGTGGGATGCGCGCATAGCCAACAACATGGCGCATATCGATCTGACGCGCCATGCGGACGCCATCCTGATCGCCCCGTGTTCGGCCGACTTCATGCGCAAGCTCGCGCATGGCGTGTGCGACGACCTGCTGTCGACCCTGTGCCTGGCACGTCCCTCCCACCTGCCCCTGCTGGTGGCGCCGGCCATGAACGTGGAAATGTGGCAGAACCCCGCCACGCAACGCAATGTGCAGCAACTGCGCGACGACGGCATCAAGCTGTTCGGCCCAGCCGCCGGCGAACAGGCGTGCGGCGAAGTTGGCCTGGGCCGCATGCTGGAACCGGAGCAATTGCTGACGGAGCTGATCGCCGCCTTCCAGCCGAAAGTCCTGGCGGGCAAGCGCGTGCTGGTCACGGCCGGCCCCACGTTCGAAGCCATCGACCCCGTGCGCGGCATCACCAATCTGTCCTCGGGCAAGATGGGCTATGCGGTGGCGCGCGCGGCGCGCGAAGCGGGCGCCGAGGTGCTGCTCATTTCCGGCCCGACGGCCCTGGACGCGCCATTCGGCGTGCGCCGCATCGACGTGCAAAGCGCGCAGCAGATGCATGACGCCGTGCTGGCCCACGTCGACGGCCAGCACGTCTTCGTCGCCGTGGCCGCCGTGGCCGACTGGCGCGTGGCCAACGCCAGCGACCAGAAGATGAAAAAGCAGGCCGACGGCTCCGTGCCCGAACTGCAGTTCGTGCAAAACCCCGACATCCTGGCCACTGTAGCGGCACGCACCAACCTGGCCGGCTATCCGTATTGCGTGGGCTTTGCCGCCGAATCGGAAAATCTCGTGGAGTTCGGCTCGACCAAGCGTGAGAAAAAGGGTATCCCCCTCCTGGTCGGCAATATCGGCCAGAACACCTTTGGCCAGGACGACAACACCATCATCCTGTTCGACGAGGAAGGCCATACCGTGCTGCCGCGCGCCTCGAAACTGAACCTGGCGCGCCAGCTGATCTCGGAAATCTCGAAGCGCATTGCCAAGAATTCGCTGCTCAAATAATCCCTTTAAACGACTTAGCTTAGTTAGTTAGATTCATGAAAACTATCGACATCAAGATCCTCGACGCCCGCATGAAAGAACTGCTGCCGGCCTACGCCACGCCAGGCAGCGCCGGCCTGGACCTGCGCGCCTGCATCGACGAGGCCATCACCATCGAAGCCGGCCAGACCGTGCTCATTCCCACCGGCCTGGCCATCCACATCGGCGACCCGTCGTATGCGGCCATGATCCTGCCGCGCAGCGGCATGGGCCACAAAAACGGCATCGTATTGGGGAATCTGGTAGGCTTGATCGACTCCGATTACCAGGGCCAGCTGATGGTATCGACCTGGAACCGGGGCCAGAGCGCTTTCACGCTCAACCCCATGGAACGCCTGGCGCAACTGATTATCGTGCCGGTGCTGCAAGTGGGCTTTAACGTCGTCGAGGAATTCGGCGACAGCGAACGCGGTGTTGGCGGTTTCGGCAGCACCGGCAAACATTAACAGCGACTGACAAACCGTAGCGAGCGGATGTGAGTTGTGGCTGAGAAGCGGAGCTGTGCGAATGCACAGTGAGCATCGGAGGCCGCAAATCGCGCCGCGCAGTAGGTTTTGTCAGGAGCTACACGAAGGAATAGTCCATGCCAGGTTTCCGCCATCTGATCCCAGCCCCAACTTCGCTGCGCCGATTGGCCACTCCTTTATTGCTGGCCAGTGCGGCCATCCTCGCCGGCTGCACCACGCCGGCGACGAATGTCAGCGGTCCGTTCAACATCGTGCCGGCGCCCGATGCGCCCGCGCCGACGGCGCAGCAAAAGGCGGCGCAGGAAGAACTGGTGAAGATGGTGGCGCTGCAGGACCGCCTGTCGAAAGTCTCGGCGCCCCTGCTGATCAACAATGCGGACCTGTGCAAGACGTATGCGCGCAACCTGCTAGGCTTCACGGCGCAGAACAAGTATTCCTACCCTGGCATCTATGCCGACGCGGCGCAGGCGGCGCTCGGCTATGGCGAACAGATGCAGGTGTCCGGCGTCTTGCCGGGCAGCGGCGCCGCGCGCGCCGGCTTGCGCAAGGGCGACGGCTTGCTGGCCGCCGAAGGCAAGCCGCTGCCGGCCGGCCCGAAAGCGGAAGGCCCGTTCGGCGCCATCGTCGGCCCGCTGGCCTCGAAAAGCGCGAGCCTGAACATGACCATCGCCCGCGACGGCCAGCAACAGGACCTGAAAATTCCCGTCACGCGCGCCTGCGCCTTCCGCGTCGCTCTGGGCAATGCGGACAATATCAACGCGTATTCGGATGGTTCGCGCATCATGCTCACGCGCGGCATGGTCAACGCGGCGCAAAACGACGAAGGCATCGCCTTCGTCATCGCCCGCGAAATGGCGCACAATATCCTCGACCACGCGCGCAGCCAACGCACGGCAGGTACGGCCGGCAGCATCATCGACAGCCTGGGCGCCGTGCAACCCGACGTGTCGATGCTGACGGGCGCCGCCGGCATCAAGGCCATGCCGCAGGAACTCGACGTGCAGGCCGACACCCTGGCCATCTACCTGCTGGCGCGCGCCGGCTACAACGTCGACAACGCCGCCCGCTTCTGGCAACGCCTGGCCACGCAAGTGCCGGCTACGGTCGCCAACGGCTACACGGCCCTGCACCCGGGCACCAACTCGCGCATGGCGGCCATCAACCGCGCCGTCATCGACGTGCGCGCCAAGCAGGCGGCGAAGAAGCCGTTGAAGCCTTAAACGCCAAAGGCGCCTGATGCAGCAGGTTTGCTCAGGCGCCGGGGAAGTTCGGGAAGTAGGTGCCCATGATCCAGGTCAGGGCGCCGCAAAACACCACCGCCAGGAACAGGGCGATGAGCAGTTTGCCAAACTTGGGGATGCCGTCATCTTGCGCTTTTTGGTCGTTCGACATGAAAACTCTCCGCAGGCTGTTGGAGAGCGTAGTATAGCCACAATATTGAAAAATATTCCATACTTTGCCGCGTAGCTACGGCTTTCCTTCCGCGCCCCATGGACAGCATCGACCTTGAAGTTCTGAAAACCAGCGCCGCCTGGCTCGCCTCCGGCCACCGCTGCGAACTCGTCACCGTCATCAAGACGTGGGGCTCCAGTCCCCGCCCCGTCGGCGCCACTCTGGCCATCTGCGACGATGGCACGGTGGTCGGTTCCGTCTCCGGCGGCTGCATCGAAGATGACTTGATCGACACCGTGCGCGTGCGCGGCATCGTGCGTACGCTGCCGGAAATCGTCAGCTACGGCATCAGCGCCGACGAAGCGCACCGCTTCGGCCTGCCCTGCGGCGGCACCATCGAACTGGCCATCGAACCGCTGCATGCGGACAGCCGTGTGGCCGAATTGCTGGCGCGCCTGGAAGCGCATGAACTGGTCGAACGCCGGCTCGACTTGCGCAGCGGCGCCGTCACCCTGCGGCGCGCCACGCCGGGCGCCGTGCTGGCCCTGGAAGATGGGGTGCTCACCACGCAGCATGGCCCGCGCTGGCGCTTGCTGATCATCGGCGCCAGCCAGCTGTCGCGCTTCGTGGCGCAGATCGCCACGGCCATGGATTACCACGTCATCGTCTGCGACCCGCGCGAGGAATACCGGGACGGCTGGAACGTGCCCGGCGTGCCCCTGCTGCACGCCATGCCCGACGACCTCGTGCTGGAACTCAAGCTCGACAGCCGCAGTGCCGTCGTCGCCCTCACGCACGACCCCAAGCTCGACGACCTGGCACTGATGGAAGCGCTGAAATCGCCCGCGTTCTACGTGGGCGCAATCGGCTCGCGCGCGAATAACGCCAAGCGGCGCGAGCGGCTGCTGCAGTTCGACGTCAGCGCCGAGCAGCTGGCGCGCCTGCACGGTCCCATCGGCCTCTACATCGGCAGCAAGACTCCGGCCGAAATCGCCATTTCCATCCTGGCCGAACTGACGGCCGTGAAAAATGGCGTGCCCGACGCCCTGCAGATCCAGCACGCGGCGGCCCTCAGCCCGCCCACTACCGACATCTGCGCCCGCTAAAGGCACAAAGCAAGAAACGCGGTGCGCCCGCATCGCCTCCCTGATACCGTTCCTGATACGCTTCCTGATTTCCTGCCCACCATGACCCTGTTGCACTGGACCCTCCCCCTGCCCGCCGGCTACCGCCGCGACGACGTCATCGCCTTCCACAGCCGCGACGGGGAAGCCGTGGCCGAACAAGTCACGCCGACGGGCCTGCGCAAGGGCATCCTGATGCAAGGCGTGCCAGTCGTGCTGGATGTCGCCTTCACGGACGATGCCGCTATCTGCCAGGCAGACATCGATGGCGATGCAGACCTTCAAACACCGCTGCACGGTGCCCTGCTCAACATCCTCGGCCTGCGCATCGACCCGCAGCCGTTCGCGCAACTGGCGGCCGGCGACCCGCTGCTGGCGCCTTTGGTCCACGCCAACCCGGGCCTGCGCATCGTGCAGTCGGCCAGCCCGTTCGAGGCGCTGACCTGGGCCATCATCGGCCAGCAAATCAACCTGCCGTTCGCCATTTCCCTGCGCCGCACTTTCATTCTGCAAGCGGGACGCCGGCACACCAGCGGCCTGTGGTGCTATCCCGAAGCGCGCGACGTGGCCCGGCTGTCGGTGGAAGAGCTGACCAGCCGCAAATTCTCGCGCGCCAAGGCGGAAACCCTGCTGCGCCTGGCGCGCCTCGTCGATGAGGGAGAATTGTCGCTGGAGCTACCGCCCTCCGGTGACGTGGCGGCGATTTCCCAGGCGCTGCTGGCCGTGAAAGGCATCGGACCGTGGACCGTCAACTACGCGCTGCTGCGCGGCTACGGCTATGCCGACTGCTCGCTGCACGGCGACGTGGCCATCCGCGCCGCCCTGCAAAAGCTGCTCGGCGAAGAAACGAAACCTGACATGGCGCGCACGGAACAGTGGCTGCGCCAGTACGCGCCGCACCGCACCATGGCGGCCGCCCACCTGTGGGCCAGCCTGCATCCCAAAAATAATCCGCCAGCGGCGGAATAAACGGCGGGCGGCATGCGTCTATCCCTTGCAAGCCCCCAAAACCTCAAGGAGACCATCATGCGTTTTACCACTTTTGCCGCCGCCGTAGCTGCTGCCTTTGTCACCGCCTTGTCCGCCCCGCTGGCGTTCGCCGCCGACGTCATGCCCGCCAACGGCATGCTGGTCAACGCCAGCGGCATGACCGTGTACGTGTTCGACAAGGATGTCGCCGACAGCGGCAAGAGCGCCTGCAGCGGCGGCTGCCTGGTGGCCTGGCCCGCCGTCATCGCCACCGACGCGGCGCCCGCCGCCCCGTATGGCAGCATCAGGCGCGAAGACAACGGCGCCCTGCAGCTGACCTACAAGGGCAAGCCCCTGTACCTGTACAAGGAAGACAAGAAGCCGGGCGACGTGGCCGGCGACAATTTCAAGAACGTGTGGCACGTCGTCAAGCCGTAAGCAGCCCTCCCCGCCGCCACGATGACCACGCAAGACGATAGCCGCCAGTTGCAAGCGTGCCTGCCCGGCCTGCGCCGCTATGCGCGCGCACTGGCAGGCGCCTTGCACGCGGATGACCTGGTGCAGGACACCGTCGAGCGTGCGTGGCGCAAGCTGGATCAACGCAGCGGCGAGATCCGGCCGTGGCTGTTCTCCATCATGCACAACCTGCACGTGGATCAATTGCGCCGCCCCGGCCTGGCGCTGCAGGAGCTCGACGACGACGCCCTGCTGCCCGCGCCGGAGCACGCGCCGGGGCAAGCCATCGCCATCGGCGAAATGGATGCGGCGCTGGCCCGCTTGCCGCTGGGGCAGCGCGAAGTGATCCTGCTCGTCGCGCTGGAACAGATGCCGTACGAGCAGGTGGCGGCCACCCTGGCCATCCCCGTCGGCACCGTCATGTCGCGCTTGTCGCGCGGGCGCGAGCGGCTGCGCGAATTGCTCGACGGCCGCCCCGCCGGCAGCCATGGCGCCCCCACCCTGAAAGTCGTGAAATGACAACGCAAGCCATCAGCGAAGCGCAATTGCACGCCCTGGCCGACGGCGTCCTGCCCGAGGAGCAGCGCGCGGCCATCGACGCCCACCTGCGCGCGCATCCCGACGATGCCGCCCGGGTCGACGGCTGGCGTGAACAGAACCGGCAATTGCGCGCCCTGTTCGACCCCGTGCTGGACGAAGCCGTGCCGCCGGCCCTGCTGCAATCGGCATCGCCACCGGCGGCAAACGGCGCCTGGCGGCGCCACGCCATGCAGGCCGCAGCGGCCGTCGTGCTGGTGATCGCCGGCGGCGCGGGCGGCTGGCTGCTGCGCGGCGATGGCGGCGATATGCCTATCGCCAGCGCCAGCCCGATCTCCCTGGCGCGCAGCGCCGCCATCGCCCACGCCGTCTACACACCCGAAGTGCGCCACCCCGTCGAGGTGGGCGCGGAACAGGAGGCGCACCTGGTGCAATGGCTGTCGAAACGCCTGGGCACGAAATTGCAGCCGCCCGCGCTGTCGCCGCTCGGCTACCACCTGATCGGCGGACGCCTGCTGCCCGGCGATGGCGACGGCCCCGTGGCGCAATTCATGTATGAAGATGGCGGTGGCAAGCGCCTGACCCTGTACGTGGCCAAGGAACGGGCCGGCAGGCAGGAAACGGCGTTCCGCTACACGCAGGAAAAGGAATTGAGCGTGTTTTACTGGATCGACGGCCAGCTCGGCTATGCCCTCTCGGCGAGCCTGCCCAAGCAGGAACTGGGCAAGATCGCCGACGCCGTGTACGCGCAACTGGAGCAGCCACGCTAAGTGGCGCTTGCCGCCCGCTGCCGTGCGCGTGATCCGGCGAGGTGGATCGCTCCGGCCAGCAAGCCCAGTCCGACGCCAAACACCGCCACGCCCGTCCAACCGAAACGCTGCATCAGCCAGCCGCTTACCGCCACGCCGGCGGCGCCGCCGATGAAGGTCGCCGTCATGTACAGGCTGTTGATGCGGCCCTGGGCGGCCGGATCGACGGCAAAGGCGCGTGTCTGGTTGGCTACCAGGGCGGCCTGCACGCCGATATCGAGCACGATGACGCCGATCACCAGCAAGACCAGCGACGAGGCGGCGCCCGCCAGCAGCAGGTAGGACAAGGTCACGATGGCGATGCTCAGGCCGATAACCGTGCGCGAACCGAGTCTGTCGGTGGCCCTGCCGCCCACGGTGGCGGCCAGTGCGCCGGCCGCGCCGATGATGCCGAAGGCGCCGGCCCAGGCGCTGCCCAGGTGCCATGGGCCGTTGGCCAGCAGCGAGGCCAGGTTGACCCAGAACGCATTGAAGCACGCCCACAACAGCGCCTGGATCAGCATCGATTCGCGCAGGGGACGATGGTCGCGCGCCAATGGCCACAACGACGCCAGCAAGCCAAGGTAGGAAAGCTGGCTACCCGGTTTCCCGCGTGGCAGCAAGGCCGCCGCCGCGATCCAGACGGGCACCATGAAGGCCGCCTCCATCGCGTACACGGCGCGCCAGCCCCAGGCCTCGCCCACCACGCCGGCCACCGTGCGTCCCAGCAGGATGCCCACCATGATGCCGCTGACCACCGTCCCGACGGAACGGCCGCGCTCAGCGGGCGGCGACATGCTCGCGGCGAGCGGCACCAGTTGCTGCGGCACGCAGCTGACGATGCCCAGGCCAAACGATGCCCCGATCAGCGGCCAGATGCCGGGCGCCAGCGCCGCCGCCAGGGCGCAAACGAAGGCCAGCGCGATCTGCCCCAGCACCAGGGTGCGCCGGTCGACGCGGTCGCCCAGCGGCAGCAGCAGCGCCAGCCCTGTGGCAAAGCCCAGCAGCGCCGCGCCGGCGACCAGGTTGACCGCCGCCAAGTCGACACCGAGGCCGGACTGGATCAGGGGCAGGATAGGCTGGGTGCAATAGATGTTGGTGATGACCGCGCCGGCGATCACCGCCATCATGAGGATCTTGCCGCGCGGCGCGGACGCCACGGTGTGTGCATCGGGCGGGGGAATGGGTGTGGGGCGCATGGCGCTCTCCTTTCAAGTTGCCGCGGCGACGTGCCGCAGCGAAGGAGACCAGCTTACGTACTTGCACCAGCAAAGAGAATCCCATAATATTGAGAATCATTCTTCCAAAATTCGATAGGCTCACATGAGAACACGCCATGGATAGGCTGGAATCCATGACCATCCTGCTGGCCGTGGTGGACGCGGGCAGCCTGTCGGCCGCCGCACGCCATCTCGGCATGCCGCTGGCCACTGTCAGCCGCAAGGTGGCGGCGCTGGAAGCGCACCTCAACACGCGCCTGCTGCACCGCACGACGCGCCAGTTGTCGCTGACGGAAACCGGTCAAACCTACGTTGCCGCGTGCCGCCGCATCCTCGAAGAGATCGGCGAAGCGGAGCGTATGGCGACGGGCGAATATGCGTCGCCGAAAGGCGAACTGACGATCACGGCGCCCGTCATGTTCGGACGCCTGCACATCGTGCCCGTGGTGGCGGCGTTTCTCGCCCGCTATCCGGACATCGAGATCAAGCTGGTACTGACGGACCGCGTCCTGCACCTGATGGACGAGCAGGTTGACGTGGCCGTGCGCATCGGCGACCTGCCCGACAGCAGCTTCGTGGCGACACGCGTCGGCACGGTGCGCCGGGTCGTCTGCGCCAGCCCCGACTACCTGGCCGCGCATGGCACGCCAACTGCGCCGGGCGACTTGGCCGCGCATGCCTGCATCAGTTTCGAAGTGCTGGAATCGCGGCGCGCCTGGGTTTTCGGCACAGGCAAGGCTGCGCAGTCCGTGCCCGTGCACTCGCGCCTGGCCGTCAATACGGTGGACGCGGCAATCGCCGCCGCCACGCTGGATGCGGGCGTGATCCGCGTGCTGTCATACCAGGTCATGGACGCCCTGCGCGGCGACAGGCTGCGCATCGTGCTCGCACCGTTCGAAGCGGCGCCCTTGCCCGTCAGCCTGCTGCACAAGGGACAAGCGCCGCTGCCCTTGAAATTGCGCGCCTTTCTCGATTTCGTCACGCCGCTGTTGCGCGCCGTGGCACTGGACGTCAGTCCAGCGCGCGTTGGAGTTCCGCATACGCGTCGACCAGCCGCTCCTTCGAATAGCCGCGATTGAGGCCACTCGGATTGGGCAAGATCCACACGCGCGCGCCGCCGAAGCGCTCTGCCTGTTCGCCCCACTGCAACTGACGTTTGCCCGTCATCGCCGCGTAGGCGGCCTTGCCCAGGAAGGCGATCCACTGCGGCCGCATCGACGCCAGTTTATGTTGCAGGCCCGCCGCCGCCTGCGCGAATTCGTCCGCCCCCACCTGGTCCGCGCGGCTGGTCGGGCGCCCGACGGCCGCCGTCAGTCCCAGTCCGAAACCGAGCACGCTGGCATCGTCTTGCGGCGCCACCAGATGCGGCGTGAAGCCGGCCAGGTGCAGCACAGGCCAGAAGCGGTTGCCGCGGCCGAGAAAATGGTGGCCGGCCGCCGCCGCGTCCACGCCGGGATTGAGGCCGCAAAAAACCACCCGCAAGCCGGGAGCGAGGATGTCCGGCAAGCCTTGCGCCGGTGTGATGTATGCCATAGAAAACTCCCATATCAGAAGCCGCAGTATGCCACCGGGCCTCACGCCCTGCAGCGCATGGCGGCTGGTGCTACCATCCCATACTGATGAGCTAATCCGTTTGGCGGATGGCCGTCGCGCGTCCCCGCACCATCCCCCACAGAGGAATACACATGACGACCCTGACCATCAATGGCAAGCAGCACGACCTTGCACTGCCTGAAGACACGCCCCTGCTGTGGGCCTTGCGCGACGAACTGGGCATGACCGGCACCAAGTTCGGCTGCGGCATGGCCCTGTGCGGCGCCTGCACCGTGCACCTCGACGGCGAAGCCATCCGCTCCTGCGTGACGCCGATGTCGGCCGCCGCGGGCAAGAAGATCACCACCATCGAAGCCGTGGGCGAAGACAAGGTCGGCCTGGCCCTGCAGCAGGCGTGGCAGGAGCACGGTGTGCCCCAATGCGGCTACTGTCAGGCCGGGCAAATCATGTCGGCCACGGCCCTGCTGCACAAGACGCCCAAACCGAACGACCAGCAAATCCGCGAAGCGATGAGCGGCAATATCTGCCGCTGCGGCACCTATACGCGCATCCACGCGGCCATCAAGCAGGCCGCCACCAGCATCAACGCAAAAGGAGCGGCCAAATGAGCACCCATGACACTCCGACTTTACATTCATCCGCGCGGCGCAACTGGCTCAAGGCGGCCGGCGCGCTGGCCGGTTTGACTTTGGTGGCCGGTCCTTCCGGCCTCGTGATGGCGGCCGACGCCGTCAAATACGGCGGCGACAAGATGGCTGGCGGCGTGGTCGACGACACGCTGGTCTTCCTGTCGGTGGCCGCCGACGGCATCGTCACCATTGTTGTGCACCGCTCCGAAATGGGCCAGGGCATCCGCACCAGCCTGCCCATGGTGGCGGCCGACGAACTGGGCGCCGACTGGGCGCAGGTGCGCGTGCAGCAGGCGCCGGCCGATGAGGCGCGCTACGGCAGCCAGGATACGGACGGTTCGCGCAGCATGCGCCACTCGTTCCGCGCCATGCGCCACGTGGGCGCCACGGCACGCCTGATGCTGGAAACGGCGGCCGCCGTGCGCTGGGACGTGCCTGTGACGGAAGTCAAAGCCGTCAACCATGCGGTCGTGCATGCGGCCAGCGGACGCTCGCTGTCGTTCGGCGCGCTGGCCGAGGAAGCGGCCAAATTGCCGGTGCCGCCACGCGCGCGCATCAGTCTGAAAACGGCGGACGAGCTGCGCTATATCGGCCAGAACAGCACGCGCGGCATCGACTTGCACGACATCGTCACGGGCAATACCCACTTCGGCATCGACACGCGCCTCGACGGCATGGCGTATGCCGTCATCGCCCGTCCGCCCGTCTTTGGCGGCAAGCTGAAAAGCGTGGACAAGACGGCGGCCCTGAAGGTGCCGGGCGTGCTGCGCATCGTCGAACTGGCGGGCAGCCCGCCGCCGGCCATGTTCAATCCGCTGGGCGGCGTCGCCGTCATCGCGAAGAACACCTGGGCCGCCATCAAGGGCCGCGAAGCGCTGGTGCTGGAATGGGAAGATGGCCCGAACGGCAGCTACGATTCGAAGGCCTTCCGCAAGACCCTGGAAGCGGCCGTTCGCCAGCCGGCCAGCCCGGCGCGCGACCAGGGCAAGACGGTAGCCACCCTGGCCGCCGCTCCCGCCGCGCGCAAACTCAGCGCCGAATACTATCTGCCCCACCTGGCCCATGCCACCATGGAGCCGCCCGCCGCCACCGTGCGCATCGCCAACGGCAAGGCCGAAGTGTGGGCCTGCGTGCAGGCGCCGCAAGCGACGCGCAGCAACGTGGCCACGGCCCTGGGCTTGTCGTACGACGACGTGACCGTGCACGTGACCCTGCTGGGCGGCGGCTTCGGGCGCAAATCGAAACCCGATTTCGCCGTCGAGGCGGCGCTGCTGTCGAAAGCCATGGATGGCGCGCCAGTCAAACTGACGTGGACGCGCGACGACGACCTGCAGCACGACTACCTGCATACGGTGTCCGTCGAACGGCTGGAAGCGTCGCTGGACGCGAAAGGCATGCCGACGGCCTGGCTGCACCGCACGGCCGCGCCCACCATCACCTCGACCTTTGCCGCCGGCGCGAACAAGCAGGCGCCGTTCGAGCTGGGCATGTCGGCCATCAACGTGCCGTTCGCCATTGCTAACATCCGCGTCGAAGTGCCTGAAGTGCCGGCGCATACGCGCATCGGCTGGTTCCGTTCCGTGTCGAACATCCCGCACGCATTCGCCATCCAGTCATTCACGGCCGAACTGGCCCACGCGGCAAAGAAAGACCACCGAGACTACCTGCTGGCGCTATTGGGCCCCGCGCGCAAGATCAACCCTGCCGACCTGTCCGACGGCTGGAACTATGGCGAAGACCCGGCGAAGTATCCGGTCGATATTGGCCGCATGCGCCACGTGATCGAGCTGGCGACGGCCAAGGCGGGCTGGGGCCGCAAGCTGCCCAAGGGACGGGGGCTGGGCCTGGCCGTGTCCTACAGTTTCGTCACCTATGTGGCGGCCGTGATCGAAGTGGAGATCAATGCGGCCGGCGAAGTCATCGTGCCGAGGGTCGACATCGCCATGGATTGCGGCCCGCAGATCAACCCGGACCGCGTGCGCTCGCAGATCGAGGGCGCCTGCATCATGGGCCTGTCCTTGGCCATGAGCGGCGAGATCAGTTTTAAGAATGGCCGGGTAGAGCAAAGCAATTTCCACGACTATAGCGTGCTGCGCGCCGCCGACGCGCCGCGCGTGATCCACACGCACCTGGTGCCGGGCACACTGGACATGGAGCTGGGCGGCGTGGGCGAACCAGCCACGCCGCCCATCGCCCCGGCCCTGTGCAACGCCATCTTCGCCGCCACGGGCAAGCGCATCCGCGCCCTGCCCGTGGGCATGCAGCTGGCGAAAAAGGCTTAAGTCCGCCGCGCGGCAGGCCACTGCAGCAGCAACGCCGCAGTGGCCACGGCGCCGGCGCCGGCCGCCAGCAGCCACATCGGCCAGTTGAGCAGGAGCAGCAAGCCGCCCATGGCGGCGCCGATGGCGCTGCCCAGGTACAGCGCCGATTCGTTGAGGGCGATGGCCAGGTTGCCGTCGCCCTGCCGCGCACGCACGGCCAGCAGCTGCTGGTTTTGCGGCACTTGCAGGGCCCAGCCAGCCGCGCCCCACAGCGCGATCGGCGCCAGCATCAGCCAGGCCGACCAGCGGGCCGCCAACGGCAGCGCGCACAAGGCCAGCGCCAGCAGCAGCAAGATGATGCAGGTCAGTTTCGGCGCCGCCACCTTGTCCGCCCATGGCCCGACCAGCACACTGCCCACGATCCCTCCCACGCCCCACGCCCACAGGAAGGGCGTGGCGGACATCGCCGTGCCGTTCGCGGACCACGCCAGCAGCGGCGCGATAAACGTGTACATGCCCAGGCTGGCGATGGCCGCCAGCAGCGACACGAGCAGGATGGCCAGTACCTGCCCATCGGCCAGCAAGACCAGCTTGCGGCGCAGAGAAATCGCCGGCGCCACCGGCAGCGCGGGCAGCTTCCACAGCAAG
>NZ_LBCO01000035.1:551608-617916 GCF_000988085.1 Janthinobacterium sp. KBS0711
CCCAGCTGCTGCGCCAGCAGCAAGCTCAATGGCACGCCCAGCACCGTGCCGCCCGCCATGCCGCCCATGATCACGCCGATGGCCTTGCCCCGCTGCTGCGGCGCCGACACGCCCGCCGCCGCCGCAATACCGAGCGCCAGGTAGACACCGGCACCGATGCCGGCAATGGCCCGCCATGTCAGCAGACTGCCGAAACCGGACGCCAGCGCGCTGGCCCCATTCGCCAGCACGAACACGCCCAAGGCGATCAAGAGGCCCGAGCGCTGCGCGCGCGCCGGCAGCAAGGCCACGGCCAGCGGTGAGCCAAGGCCATAGGCCAGGGTAAACGCCGTCACCAGTTGCGCGGCCATCGCCAGCGAGATGGAAAACGCGCCGGCGATCATCGGCATCAGGCCCGCCGTCACGTACGACGCCATGCCCAGCGCGAACGCACCAATGGCGATCAGGTAGACGGTGGCGGGAAGACCGACACGGGAGGAAGAATAGTCAGACATGGGCCAGCTTTCAGGAAGAAAGCAGGCATTCTGGAATACAATATAAACAATTACAATTTAACTGTTTATGCTATTACTGATAGCAACAGCCTCACGGGAAAGACCGCACCATGCGCACCTTGCAACGCACCCGCCACGAACTGGCCGCCTACCTGCAGGCGCGGCGCGCGCGGCTGTCGCCGGAAGACGTGGGTTTACCCGGCGGCGGACGGCGCAGGACACCGGGCTTGCGCCGCGAAGAAGTGGCGGCGCTGGCTGGCGTGGGGCTGACCTGGTACACGTGGCTGGAGCAGGGGCGCGACATCGGCGTCTCGAGCGCCTTTCTCGACAAGCTGGCCGAAGTGCTCAAACTGGACGCGGCAGAACGCCGCCACCTGTTCCTGCTCGCGCATGCGCGCCCGCCGGCCGAAGAAGGCAAGACGTTTTGCGTGGTGCCGCCGCCGGTGCGCCGCTTGATGCACGAGCTGGCGCATCCCGCCTATGTGCTTAACCTGCGCTGGGACGTGTTGGCGTTCAATGCGGGTGCGGACGCCCTGTTTGGCTTTGGCGCGCATGCCGCCTCGCGCCGCAATCTGCTGTGGCTGTTGTTTACCGACCCGCTGCTGCGCTCACGCTTCACGGCCTGGGAAGAGCAGGCGCCGCTGATGCTGTCGAGCTTTCGCCGCGACTACGCGCGCGCCACGCAGGAAGCGGACATCCACGCGCTGGTGGAGGAACTGGAAAAAGTCTCGCCCGAATTCAAGCGATGGTGGCGCCGCCACGACGTGCATGCGCCGTGTGCTGGCGTGCGCCGCCTGGACGTCGATGGCGAACAGGTCGCCTATGAACACACCACACTGACCATCGATGCGGACCGCCACTTGCGGCTGGTCGTGTATGCGCGCCAGGCGCCGGAGTAAACGGAGTCCACAACGAAAAAACCGCTGGCCCTCTTGCGAGGAACCAGCGGCTTCGAATTGGTTGCGGGGACAGGATTTGAACCTGTGACCTTCGGGTTATGAGCCCGACGAGCTGCCAGACTGCTCCACCCCGCAGGCGAATTATATACCAGTTTGCTGCACTGCGGGGAGCTAATCGCGGCAGGCGGCTGGAAGAGCTGCATGCGCGGCTTGAGAATGGAAAAAGCCGCTGATCTTTTGCAAGGATCAGCGGCTTTCCGGTATTGGTTGCGGGGACAGGATTTGAACCTGTGACCTTCGGGTTATGAGCCCGACGAGCTGCCAGACTGCTCCACCCCGCACAAGAATTATAAGGGCAAACGGGTGGCTTAGGCAATAGCTATCTTAAATTCAACCGTAATAGACCAATCTAATGAATACGCGGGTGGCATGACCGGCAGCCAATCGTGCCTGCGCAGCTCGCCACGCGGCACGCAATCGGTGTACAGTAAGCGTTACACGAGACATCTCTTATCCTAAGCCTGCCCATGAAATTCTGCTCCGAATGCGCCCATCCTGTCAGCCTCTCCATTCCGGAAGGCGACAACCGTCCCCGCTATGTCTGCGCCAACTGCGACGCCATCCATTACCAGAACCCGAAAATGGTGGTCGGCTCGATCCCCGTGTGGGAAGAAGATGGCCAGCTACAGGTCTTGCTGTGCAAGCGGGCCATCGAGCCGCGCCTCGGCTACTGGACCTTGCCGGCCGGCTTCATGGAAAACGATGAAACGACGTCCGACGCGGCCGAGCGCGAAACGGTGGAGGAAGCGGGCGCGAATATCGAACTGGGGCCCCTGTTTTCGCTGCTGAACGTGCAGCGCGTGCACCAGGTGCACCTGTTCTACCTGGCGCGTTTGCGCGACCTCGATTTCGCGCCCGGCATCGAAAGCCTCGACGTGCAGCTGTTTACGGAAGCGCAGATTCCCTGGGATGACCTGGCCTTCCCCACCATTCGCGCCACCCTGGAACTGTTCTTTGCCGACCGCGTGAAAATCCGCGAAGGCGGCAGCTACGGCGTCCATACGGGCGACATCACGCGCCCGATGGCGCGCGCGGACGCAGAGTAAGCCACCACGCCGCATGATTCCCTGGCTCGACATCCACACCCCGTTCCCCGACGTCTCGCGCGCCCTGACCGACGAGGCGCCCGGCCTGCTGGCGGCCGGCGCCGACCTGTCGCCCGCGCGCCTGCTCGACGCTTACCGGCGCGGCATCTTTCCCTGGTTTTCCGAAGGCCAGCCCATCCTGTGGTGGAGCACCGATCCGCGCATGGTGCTGATGACGGAAGACTTCAAGGTGTCCGACAGCCTGGCCAAGGCGATCCGCAAGGTCGAGCGCAGCGCCGCCACGGATGGCCGCTGGCAGCTGCGCTTCGACGGCGATTTCGAGGCCGTCATGCGCGCCTGCGCGGCGCCGCGCAAGGATGGCCCTGGCACCTGGATTTCGGACGAGATCATCGCCGGCTACACGGGCTTGCACAAGCTGGGCTACGCGCATTCGTCGGAACTGTGGCTTGACGGTGAACTGGTGGGCGGCGCGTATGGCGTGTCGATCGGCCGCATGTTCTATGGCGAATCAATGTTCGCCCGCGTCTCGGATGGCTCGAAGATCGCGCTGGCGCAGCTGGTGCACTTCTTGAAGGCGCGCGGCGTGGCCATGATTGACTGTCAGCAAGAAACGAAACACCTGGCCTCGCTGGGCGCGGCGCCCATTTCGCGCGCGCGCTTCCTGGCCCATGTACGGATCGCCATTGAAGCAGCGCAAATCACCGATTGGCATGCTGCGCCACCGGCGTAAAAAAGCTATGATAGCCCAAGGCACACCGCCGCGGACAGACCAGACAGGATCAGCATGACGCACCTGAACGAACTACCGTTTGCCACCCTGCAGTTCTACACAACGGCACCGTACCCGTGCAGCTACCTGGACGACCGCCAGGCCCGCTCGCAGGTGGCCACGCCTTCGCACCTGATCAACAGCGACGTGTACTCGGAACTGGTGCGCAACGGCTTTCGCCGCAGCGGTATTTTCACCTACCGCCCGTATTGCGACGGCTGCCAGGCCTGCATTCCCGTGCGCGTGGTGGCCGGCGAATTCACGCCGAACCGCAACCAGCGCCGCGCCTGGAGTCGGCACGCCGGCCTGCAGGCGGGCGTGGCCACCCTGTCCTTCCTCGACGAGCACTACGAACTGTACCTGCGCTACCAGAGCACGCGCCACGCGGGCGGCGGCATGGACCAGGACAGCCGCGACCAGTACGCGCAATTCCTGCTGCAAAGCCGGGTCAACACGCGCCTGGTGGAATTTCGCGACGCCGACGGCATCCTGCGCATGGTCAGCATCATCGACGTGCTGGCCGATGGCCTGTCGTCCGTCTACACGTTCTTCGACCCGGACGTGCCCGGCGCCTCGTTCGGCACCTACAACGTGCTGTGGCAGATCGCCCAGGCGCGCGAGCTGGGGCTGCCGTATGTGTATCTCGGCTACTGGATCGCGCAGAGCCCGAAGATGGCCTATAAAATCAACTTCAAGCCGCTGGAAGCGAGAATCAAAGGACACTGGATTGTGATGTAGGTCGGATTAGCGGGGCCGCCGAGGCGCGAAGCGCGTAATCCGACAACACCAGCGGCGCCAACAATGTTGTCGGATTACGGCGCTGCGCGCCTAATCCGACCTACGCCTTTTATTTACTTTTATCCGGAAACGCCGGACGCTTGGGCAGCACGGGTGGATTTTTCGCCAGCTCGGCCTGGATCACTTCAATCGCTTTTTCCAGCTGCGGATCGCGGCCGGCGATGACGTCGGCCGGCGTTTGCTCGACTTCGATATCGGGCGGCACGCCTTCGTTTTCCACGCCCCAGCCGTTTTCACGCGTCCAGAACGCCAGGTTCGGCGCCGTGATGTTGCCGCCATCCATCAGCACGGGGAAGCCGAGGATGCCCACCAGGCCGCCCCACGTGGCCTTGCCGATCAGCGGACCCATGTTATTTTTGCGGAACATCCACGGCAGCAGGTCGCCGCCCGAGCCGGCCGTCTCGTCGATCAGCATGGCGCGCGGGCCCTGGATCGACGCGGACGGCGTCTTCATGTCGGCGCCGTAGCGCATGGTCCACCAGGCGATTTCCTTCTTCTGCAGGATCTCGATGTAGTAATCGGCCACGCTACCGCCGCCATTGAAACGCTCGTCGACGATGATGGCCTGCTTGTCCGCCTGCGGGAAGAAATAGCGCTTGAAGTAGGTGTGGCCCAGGCCCGCCGTATTCGGCACGTACACGTAGGCCACCTTGCCGCCGGTCGCGGCATTGACCTTGCGCATATTGCCTTCGATCCAGTCGCGGTTGCGCAAGGCATCCTCGGTCGGCACGGGCACGACGGTGATCGTGCGCGCGCCCTTGCCGTCAGCCGAGGGTCCCACGGTCAGGTCGATGGCCTTGCCGGCCGTGTTCTCGAAGGCGCTGTACAAGTTCGTGGGTGGCGCCAGCGGGCGGCTGTCGACGGCCAGCAGGTATTCGCCCGCCTTGACGTTCAGGCCCGGTTCCGTCAGCGGCGCGCGCAGGGCCGGATTCCAGTTCAAGCCGCCATACACTTTCTTGAAGCGGTAATGGCCGTCGCTCACTTCGTAATCGGCGCCCAGGAGTCCCCCCGGCACCTTCTTCGCCTCGATAAAATCGTCGCCGCCACCACCGCGGTGATGGCCCACGGCCAGCTCGCTACACATCCACTGGATCAGGCGGTTCAGGTCCGCGCGGCTGGACAGTTCGGGCAGGAACACGGCGTACTTGTCGCGCATGGCTTTCCAGTCCACGCCATGCATGCCCGGGTCATAGAAATAATCGCGGTTGATGCGCCATACCTCGTTGAAAATCTGCGTCCACTCGGCGCGCGGATCGGCTTTTACTTCGATGGCGTCGACCTTGATCTTGCCCTCGCCCGGCGTCAGCAGCTTGCCCGTGGCGGAACCCATGGCCCAGTTATCCTTCTGGCGGTACAGCAGCTTCTTGCCGTCGGCGGAGACTTCGAAATCATCGGCTTCGGCCACCACGGTTTCCGCCTTGCGCTCCTTCAGGTCGAAGCGCTGCACGGCCTTCTTGCCATCGCTTTCGCGCAGCAAAAAGATCTGTCCCGCAGCGCCAGCGGCGAGGCTGGAAAACTGCGCGGCCGGCAGCGGCAAGTCGACGATGCGCGTGGCGATGCCGTCGAAATCGATGCTGATCGGCGCCACCGGCGCCACGGCCACTTTCGGGTCGTCGCGGCCTGTCTTCGGATCGATCTTCGCTTCGTTCTTCGGCTCCGCTTCCGCCTTCGCCGTCTCTTTTTTCGCGTCCGTGCTGGCGGCCTTTTCCTCGTCGCTCTCCTTGATCAGGGGCGACGGCAAATCGCGCCGCAGCACGGCCATCCACACGGTGCGCGTCACCAGGTTGTCTTCGTTCTGCTGCGAGAACCAGTTGTTGCTGGGGCCAGCATTCGTCGACGCGAAGAAGTACAGGTATTTGCCGCTCTTGTCGAACACAGGTTCGGCCACGTCGGACAGGCCATCGGTCACGGGCATCGACTTGTTCTGCTCGACGGAATAGATGTAGGCGCTGCGCGTGTAGGTGGGCGAATTGAGCGTGTAGGCCAGCCAGCGCGAGTCGGGCGCCCACGAGGCGCGCATGCTCTTGTCGACGCCATACATCGGTTCCGTGGCTATTTTTTGCACCTTGCCCGTGCCGACGTCGATCACGTACATGCTCCAGCCATTGTCGGCAAACGCGATCTTCCTGCTGTCGGGCGACCAGACTGCGTTGTCATAGAAGCCGCTGCCATTGAGCTTGAACTTGCGCACCGCGCCCTTGCCGTCCTGCGCCCGCACATGCAGTTCATACTCGCCCGACTCGTCCGAGAAATACGCGACCGAGCGGCCATCGGGCGACCAGATGGGCGTACGCTCGTGGGCGCCGGCCGTCTGCGTCAGGTTGCGCACGTCGCCCTTGTCGGCGGGGATGGTGACGATCTCGCCCCGGTACTCGAAGGCGATGCGCGCGCCCGATGGCGAGATCGACGCGTCGCGGATGTATTTCGCATTCTTGACCCAGCGGGGGCGCGTCTGCCCCAGGTCGCTGGCCACGCCGATGGTCAGCTTGTGCGCCTGGCCGCTGGCGATGTCGAACGCGTGCAGATAGCCGGCCTGCTCGTAGACGATGGTGCCGTTCGCGGCCGACGCGTTCAGCACGGGGAAATCCGTGTGCCGCGTCAGCTGGCGCACGGCCTTCGTTTTCACGTCATACGCAAACAGGTTGAATTCGCCGTTGCGGTCCGAGCGGAAGTACACGGTGTCGCCTATCCACATCGGGTCGACGTCGTTCGAGCGCGTCGTCGGCTGGGGGATTTTTTCAATCGACTTGTCGGCGGACGAGAATAGCCACAGCCAGGAATTGGTGCCGCCCCGGTAGCGCTTCCACTGCTTGAAGGCGGGCATCAGGGGGTTGTACGCGATGCGCTTGCCATCGGGCGAATACGTGGCGCGCGACGCGTTCGGGATTTCCAGCTGCGTTTCCACGCCGCCCGCCACGGGCACCGTAAACAGCTTCTGGAAGCGGTTGTTGAAGGCGGCGCGGGGCGAGGTGAACATCACGGACTGGCCATCGGGCGTGAACGACTGCGCCAGGTCCGCACCCGGGTGGAAGGTCAGGCGGCGCGGCACGCCGCCGGCCGCCGCGATCACATACACGTCGACATTGCCGTCGATGTTCGCGCTATACGCGATCAGACTGCCGTCAGGCGAAAACACGGGGTTGGACTTGTCGCCCAGGTCGGAGGTCAGGCGCCGCGCGCCGCCGCCATCGAGGTTCGACAGCCACACGTCGCCCGCATAGATGAAGGCGATGTGGCGGCTGGAGACGGCCGGTTCGCTCAGCATGCGGGTGTCTTGCGTATTGGGCATGGCCAGGGCCGGATGGCTCAGCAGCAGTGCGCTGGCGGCCGCGATGGCCGTCAAGATGCGTGTCTTTTTCAATCGATGTCTCGCTTATGAAGTCAACAGAACAGAGAAAAAACAGGAAGGTCCACGGCCGAATGCGAATTAACAAGGAATCAATGTTGCATTGGACCAAAGAGAACTATACACCCGGCAGCCGCGCGGAACACGGTAAAATACGGCACTTATTTCGCGCGCCGCCAGCCCTTCCCGGCAGCCCGCATACCTACTCAAAGCGCCCCATGTCTGAAAAATTCCTGTACTCCCTCGCCCGCCCGCTGCTGTTTTCGATGGATGCCGAAGCGGCCCACCATCTCACCCTGCCCGCCCTGAAACGCGCCAGCGCGCTGGGCCTGACGAAACTGGCCGGCAAACCGGCGGCGGACCCGCGCACGGTGATGGGCATCACCTTCCCCAACCCGGTCGGCCTGGCCGCTGGCCTGGACAAGGATGGCGCCTATATCGACGCGCTGGCCGACCTGGGTTTTGGTTCCATCGAAGTGGGCACCGTCACGCCGCGCGCGCAGGCGGGCAATCCGAAACCGCGCATGTTCCGCCTGCCGCAGGCACAGGGCATCATCAACCGCATGGGTTTCAATAATGGCGGCGTGGACGCCTTTGTCGCCAACGTGCAGGCGTCGAAGTTTTACCAGGACCGCGCCGGTGTGCTGGGTCTGAACATCGGCAAGAACGCCGACACGCCCATCGAACGGGCGGCCGACGATTACCTGCTGTGCCTGGAAAAAGTCTATCCGTACGCCAGCTATGTGACGGTGAACATCTCGTCGCCGAACACGAAGAATTTGCGCCAGCTGCAGGGCGCGTCCGAACTCGACGCCCTGCTGTCGCAACTCAAGGAAGCCCAGGCACGCCTGGCGGACAAGCACAAGCGCTACGTGCCGCTGGCCCTGAAAATCGCGCCGGACATGGATGGCGAACAGGTAAAAAGCATCGCCGAGTCGCTCACGCGCCACCAGATCGACGGCGTCATCGCCACCAACACGACCCTGTCGCGCAGCGCCGTCGAAGGCATGCCACATGGCGCCGAAGCGGGCGGCCTGTCGGGCGCGCCTGTGTTCGAGCTGTCGAACAATGTCATCCGCTTGCTGAAAGCGGAACTGGGCGACGCGCTGCCCATCATCGGCGTGGGCGGCATCATGCAAGGCAAGGATGCTTTGGCCAAGTTCGAGGCGGGCGCGCAGCTGGTGCAGCTGTACAGCGGCCTGATTTACGCGGGTCCGGCCCTGATCAAGGATTGCGCCCGCGCGCTGCGCGGCAAGCAGGCGAAATGATCAACAAGGTCAAGCTGGGTTCCAGCAGCCTGGAAGTGAGCACGATCTGCCTGGGCACGATGACGTTCGGCGAACAGAATAGCGAAGCCGAAGCGCACAGCCAGCTCGATTACGCGTTGGAACGGGGCATCAACTTCATCGACACGGCCGAGATGTATCCGGTGATGGCCAGCGCGCAAACGCAGGGCAGCACCGAGCGCTACATCGGCAGCTGGCTGAAGAAAAGCGGCAAGCGCGGCCAGATCGTGCTGGCCAGCAAGGTGGCCGGGCCGAACTCGCGCATGCACTGGATACGCAAGGGCAAGACGGACCACGACGCCGTCAACATCCGCGCCGCCGTCGAGGACAGCCTGCGCCGGCTGCAAACGGAGCACATCGACCTGTACCAGTTGCACTGGCCCAGCCGCAACCTGCCCATCTTCGGCGCCAGCGTCTACAACCCGCGCAAGGAACGCGCCTCGATCGCCATCGAAGACACCCTGGCCGTGCTGGGCAAGCTGATCGACGAAGGCAAGATCGGCAACATCGGCGTATCGAACGAATCGTCGTGGGGCGTATGCGAATACATCAAGCAGGCCGAGCTGAAAGGCTTGCCGCGCATCGTATCCATTCAGAACCTGTACAACCTGACGGCGCGCCATTTCGAGACGAGCTTGCTCGACGAAACCTGCCACCGGGAAAATGTGGGCTTGCTGGCCTACAGCCCGCTGGCGTTCGGCCAGCTGACGGCGAAATACCTCGACGATCCGCAAGCCAGGGGGCGCTTGACGATTTTCCCGCCCGGCTGGAGTCCCCGCTACGTGCGCACCGCTACCATAGCAGCAGCCGCCCAGTATGCGGCACTGGCCCGCGCGCACGGCTTGACGCCGGCGCAGCTGGCCTTGGCCTGGTGCTACTCGCGCTGGTTCGTGGCTTCGACCATCATCGGCGCCACCAGCGTGGCGCAGCTGCAGCAAAATATCGATGCCCATCAAGTCAGCCTGTCGCCGGAACTCGTGGCGGCCGTCGACGCCATCCACGCCAGCCTGCCCAATCCGGGGCAGTAAGCGCGCCCCTCCTGACGGCGCAGGCCGCCGCCAGGCTCCCCCCTCATCGCAGATAGTCGTATTTATGCAACAGCTGGCAATTTACTGCTGTGCAGCATTGCGGCCTTGCCCTGCGCGGTCGTATGCTGGAAACGAGGCTATATGCGCTACTCGCGCCATGTTGACGTCTTTCAGATATTTATTGCATATCGATAGACAGAACGATTCGTAAGCACGCCGCGTGCCCACTGTTAATCTGATTGCATCATCGGACCGCCATGGTCCGCGCAACCACCAACCGAAGAGATATCGTCGATGAGTTCAAGCACCGCCCGTTCCCAGCTTCCCGCCCTCCCCGTCAAAACCGTTATCGCCGCCAGCCTGATCGCCTGCTTCAGCCTGCCGATGCTGGCGCAAGCGCAGCAAGAACTGCCGGCCGAAGGCGAATTGCAGTCGGTCGTGGTCACCGGCACCTTCGCCAAGAACCGCCGCACCATCGATTCCGAATCGCCGATCGACATCCTCACGTCGCGCGACTTGCAAAGCACGGGTTCGGGCGAACTGGCCACCGTGCTAGCGCGCCTGCTGCCATCGCTGAACTTTGCCCGCGCCACGGGCGCCGACGCCAGCGACGCCGTGCGTCCGGCCCAGTTGCGCGGCCTGTCGCCGGACCAGACCCTGGTGCTGGTGAACGGCAAGCGCCGCTACACGTCGGCCGTCGTCAACGTCAACGGTTCCCTGGGCCGCGGCTCGGCGCCCGTCGACCTGAACGCCATCCCGCTGGCCGCCATCGACCACGTGGAAGTGCTGCGCGATGGCGCGGCGGCCCAGTACGGTTCCGATGCGATTGCCGGCGTGATCAACATCATCCTGAAAAAAGGCGCGGCCGGCGGCGATATCGAAGTGGGCTATGGCCAGACGCAGGAACGCGACGGCAAGCAAAAATCCATCAAGGGTTCGGCCGGCTTCGCTCTGGGCGACGACGGCTGGGTGCGCGTCTCGGCCGAAGTGGCGGAACGCGATCCGACCAACCGCGCCGGCGCCGACTTCCGCAATCCGCTGGAACCGCGCTATGGCAAGGTCAACCAGCGCTATGGCGACCCGGAAAGCAAGCCGGCAACGATTTTCCTCAACAGCGAATACCGCATCAACGACAATATCGACTGGTATGCCTTCGGCAACTATGGCAAGCGCGACACGTCCGCCGCCGCCACCTGGCGCACGGCCCTGATCCAGGATTCCGTCACCAAGGCGTACTCGCAGCGCACGCCGATCTTCCCGGAAGGCTTCTTGCCACTGCAAAACAGCACCCTGACGGACCAGTCGATCGTCACGGGCTTGCGCGGCGAAGCGGCCGGCTGGCGCTGGGATGCCAGCCTCAATTACGGCAGCAACAAGTTCGAACTGGACCTGGACAATACGGTCAACCAGTCGCTGGGCGCGAACAGCCCCACGCATTTCTATGCAGGCTCGCTGAAAAACGAGCAGACCGTCTTCAACCTCGATGCGGCGCGCGAGTTTCCCGTCTCGTTCTTTTCCGGCCCGCTGACGGTGGCCGTCGGCGCCGAAGCGCGCCATGAAAAGTACAGCATTGGCGCCGGCGACGCAGCGTCGTACACGGGCGGCGGCTCGCAAGGCTTTGCCGGCTTCCGCCCTGTCAACGCGGGCAGCCATTCGCGCCACAACGAGTCGATCTATGTGAACCTGGAAGCGGAAGCGACGAAGAAACTGTCGGGCGGCGTGGCCCTGCGCCATGAGCGCTACAGCGATTTCGGCAGCACCACCTCGGCCAAGGGCTCCGCGCGCTATGCGTTCACGGACGCGCTGTCCCTGCGCGGCACCGTGTCGAGCGGCTTCCGCGCGCCATCGCTGGCACAGCAGTACTACACCATCACCACCACCAACTTCCAGGTCATCAACGGCAACAATACGGCCATCGAGACGGGCACCTTCGCCGTGAATACGCCTCAGGCACGCGCCCTCGGTGCACAGGATCTGAAGCCGGAAAAAGCCCGCAACTACAGCCTGGGCCTGCAGTTCCAGCCTAGCCGCAACTTCACGACGACGGTGGACGCCTACCGCATCGACATCGACAACCGCATCCTGTTCTCGGCCAACCTGGCGCTGAACGACAAGCTCAAGGCCCAGCTGGCAACGCAAGGCTCGACCGTGGGTGCGGCGCGCTACTTCACCAACGCCGTCGACACGCGCACGGAAGGCGTGGACATCGTCAGTACCTACCGCATCGACCTTCAGGACAAGGACCGCCTGGACCTCACCGTGGCGTACAACCACAACAAGAGCACGGTACAGAAAATCGCCGACAATCCGGCCATCCTGACGGCCAACAACCTGAAACTGATCGACCGCCAGAGCATCGACCGCATCACGGTGGCGTCGCCGAAGGACAAGTTCAGCCTGGCCGCCGACTACGGCTTCGGCATCTGGAATGCGCACGGCGTCGTGACGCGCTACGGCAGCTTCACCGTGCCGCAAAATGACGTCAAGCTGGACCAGACGTATGACCCGCAATGGGTGCTGGACGTGTCCGGCTCCGTAAAACTGGGCAAGAACTGGCGCCTGGTGGCCGGCATCGACAACGTCACCAACCGCTACCCGGCGCAAGTGACGAGCGCGGGCAACCTGAACGTCAACGGCACCCAGCCCTACAGCATCTTCGCGCCGAACGGCTTCAACGGCCGCTACTACTACGCCAAGGCTGGCTATAGCTGGTAAATAACGCTCTGCCATGCAAAAAGCCCGGAACGCATCGCGTTTCCGGGCTTTTTCACGTCTTGCGCCCGCAGGCGCTGCAAGCTCAGGCGCGGCGGCGGCGCGCGGCAAAACCGACCAGGCCCAAGCCCAGCAGCATCATGCCGTAGGTCGCTGGCTCAGGCACGGCCGAGACCGAATTGAACGCGCGGAAATTGCTCAGGCCACGCGGCAGGTTGCCCAGGCTGAAAACCGTATTGGCGGCCAGCGGCGTGTCCCAGTGGAACAACAGTTCGCCACGGCCATAATGCACGGCCAAGTAGTCAAAGCTGGAGTTGAC
The DNA here is from genome assembly GCF_000988085.1 of Janthinobacterium sp. KBS0711. Taxonomy (NCBI): domain Bacteria; kingdom Pseudomonadati; phylum Pseudomonadota; class Betaproteobacteria; order Burkholderiales; family Oxalobacteraceae; genus Janthinobacterium; species Janthinobacterium sp. KBS0711. Next base: position 564,366 of record NZ_LBCO01000035.1, read on the forward strand.
GGTGAACGAACCGGACTTGTTGCTGGCCAAGTCGCCCTGGGCGGCAAAGACCAACGAGCCGGTGCCGCTCGATGGCAGGCCGAACTTGCTGCTTACCAGGCTCTTGATGGCGGCCGCACTTTGCGCGCCGGACGGGTTGGCGCCGTCATAGACCCAGACCGAGTCCGCTGCCACGCTGCCGTAGGTGACGGTCTTGCCGCCCACCAGGAAGCCGCTCATGGCAGGATCGGTGACTTCCACCCAGCTTGCAGCCTGGGCCAATGGCGCCAGGCAAGCCGAGACAGCAAGGCAGAGACCCAGCACAGCACGTTTAGTCATATTCATGATTTCCCCTATTGATCAATTTCAAAAATTACAATGTTGATTATATTTTTGTTATATTTCTTTGCGATTGGGCAAAAGATATCATTCAAGAAATCAAAATGCAATAAAAGAAACATCTTCAGTCATTGAAAATTTCAATCGCTCTCATGCATTGATTGCATCAGCCCGCTTTGCGCGGCGTCATGCTTCGTGCATCTGTTCCGGGAGATTGGCGGGTTGGACTGAAGTGTTGTTAATTCACACCGGTGCAGGCGCCGTTCTGGCAAGCCCGGCCGGCGTTATCGCGCGCCGTCTTGCGCCAGCGCAGACAAACGCCATCCTTCCTGCCGGACGGCCCGACACCGCCCCCTATCATGCATGCTCCTGCCGACATCCATCACGGAGCACGCCATGCTGACTTTAAGCAAATTGAGTCCCTCCATCACCGACATGATCCGTTTCGACCACAGCCACGTGCTGCTGGCCTTCCACCAGTACACCACCAGCAAGAAACCTACCGTCAAGAAAGCGCTGGCCGAAACTATCTGCAGCGCGCTGGAAATCCATGCGAACCTGGAAGAGGAAATTTTTTATCCACAGATGCGCCTGCTCGATGGCGACGCGGCGGTACGCCAGAAAAGCGTGCCCGAGCATCAGGAAATGCGCCGCCTGATCGCCGAATTGCGCGCGACGGATGCCGCCGCCACGCGCCATGACGCCTTGCTGCTGGAACTGATGCGCGACGTGCTGCACCATGTGGCCGATGAGGAAACCGTGCTCCTGCCGGAAGCGGAAGCGCAGCTGACAGCAAGGCGCTTGAGCGAGCTGGGCGCGCAGATGACACAGCGCCGCATGGCCTTGGTCAAGCCGCAAGCGGGCAAGATCGCCGCCAATACGCTGATCGGTTTTTCCGGCAGCACCGCTGCGTGGATCATGGGGGCGGCCGGCGTGCTGGTGGCGGCCAGGCTGTTTGCCCGCAAGGCGGCCTGAACTGGCCTGGAGAGTAGCCAGGCCGGCGGGCAATCAGCTACCATGGGAGCTCTTCGACTCCCATGACGGACCACCATGCCCAGCTGGCACTTGGCCGACGCCGCCGAACTGGCGGCGCGCCACCCCTACACCTTCTATAAATCGCCGCCCGAGGCCATTGCCCGGGTGCGACCGGGCGAGGTGGTCAAGCTGATATTCGCCTTCCACAGCGACGACCCGCAGGCGCCGGGCGCCGAGCGCATGTGGGTGCTGGTCGATACGGTCGAACCGCATGGGCACTTCACCGGCAAGCTCGACAACATGCCCGGCTACATTGCCGATTTGCATGCCAAAGACCCCATCGCCTTCGATGCGCGCCACATCATCAATACGCAGCACGACGATGACGACAACCTCGTCAACCGCTACGCGGGCCTGTGCTTCGTGACGAAAAAAGTGCTGGAAGACGGCGCGCCCGTCGGCTATCTGTACCGCGAGGAGCCGGACAACGAAAGCGACAGCGGCTGGCGCTTCACGGCCAACGACGAGAGCGACGACTACATGAACGACAGCGCCAACGTGGCCCTCGTGTCGCTGGGCGCCGTGCTCAGCGTGGACGACCGTTTTATTGCGCTGCTGGATGCGCCTGCCGGGTCGGCCTATGCCTTCGACCACAACACGCAGCAATTCGTGGCGGTGGACGAATGACAACTGATGAATTGAAGGATTTTTGCGCGGCCCTGCCCGGCGCGCAAGCCGTGCTGTACGGCCCGCCGTCGAATATCCTCGTGGTTGAGGTGAGCGGCAAGAAATTTGCCTATTTCAAGACCAGCGCGCCCGAGCAGTGGCGCTTCAGCCTGCGGGTCAGCGCCGAGCGCTTTATCGAGCTGACGGACATGCCCGGCGTCAAACCGGCCCGTTACATGGGCCGCTTTCACTGGGTGACCATCGTCGACGTAACGCGCTTCCCTGCAGATTACCTGGCAGAACTGGTGCGCGATAGCTACGCGCGCGCCGTGGCCAGCCTGACGCGCGCGCAGCGGGCGGCCATGGCCTAAAGCGCTTCCTCGCCCGCCATGGCGCGGTCGATGTCTTCACGCGTCAGGTCCGGCGCCAGTTGCAGGATGAACTCATAGGCGTAGGCGCGCAGGTAGGCGCCGCGGCGCACGGCCAGGCGCGTCGTGTTGGTGGCGAACAGATGCGACGCTTCCACGGCCCGCAAGCCCTTATCGCGGCCATGGTCGAAGGCCATCGAGGCCACGATGCCCACGCCCAGGCCCAGCGCCACGTACTGCTTGATGACGTCCGAATCCATGGCGGTGAGGATGATATCGGTCGTCACGCCCGCCTTGGCGAACGCATCGTCGATATGGCCGCGGCCCGTGAAACCCTTGTCGTAGGTAATCAACGGATATTTCGCCAGGTCTTCCAGGCGGATCGGCGAGTGATCGAGCAGCGGATGGCCGTCCGGCACGACGATCAGATGGCTCCAGCGGTAGCACGGGAACGACACGAGGTCGGGGAACTGGCTCAAGCCTTCCGTGGCGATGCCGATATCGGTCTTGCCCGACAGCACCCATTCCGCGATGTGTTCGGGCGCGCTTTGCTGCAGCGCGATGCGCACGTCGGGGAAGGCGGCGCGGAAGCCCTGCACCACTTTCGGCAGCGCATAGCGCGCCTGCGTGTGCGTGGCCGCCACGGATAGCGTCCCGCTGGTCTGGCCGCTGTACTCGAGGCTGGCCTGCTGCAGGTTTTCCGCCTCGATCAAGAGACGGTCGACGATCTTCAGGATGCCCTTGCCCGGCTCCGTCAAGCCCGTCAAGCGCTTGCCGTTGCGCTCGAAAATCACCACGCCCAGCTCATCTTCCAGTTCGCGGATTTGCCGGCTCACGCCCGGCTGCGACGTGAACAGGGCGTTGGCCACTTCCGTCAGGTTATAGCCGCGGCGGGCCGCTTCGCGGATCGAGCGCAATTGTTGAAAATTCATAGTGTTCCAGCCTCTCAGGTTCTTGTCGGTTCAACGAACACGTGCAAGCGTTTCGGGCGCACGACCAGGGTCTCGCCCTCTTTCAGCTGCAGATGCGTAAAACGCTCGTTCGACATCACCGCCTCGATCAGTTCGCTATTGTCGACGCGCTGCAAGTCCAGCTGGGCCAGCGGGCCGATCGCATGCGCGCGGCTCAGCTTGACGACGATGCCTTCCGCGCCCTGCGTGTAGCGGTCGATTTCCAGGTCGTGCGGACGCACATAGGCCGTGCCCTTGCTGTCGCTCACGCCCGCATAGTCGGGTACTTCGAAGCTGGCGTCGCCGGTGGCCATCACGCCGTCATGCACGCGGCCGTGGAACAGGTTGACGTTGCCGAGGAAGCCATACACGAAGGGCGAAGCCGGGTGGTTGTAGACTTGCTCGGGGGAACCGAGTTGCTCGACCGTGCCCTTGTTCATCAGCACGACCTGGTCCGCCACTTCCAGCGCTTCTTCCTGGTCATGCGTGACGAAAATGCTGGTCACGTGCAAGTCGTCATGCAGGCGGCGCAGCCAGCGGCGCAATTCCTTGCGCACCTTGGCGTCAAGCGCACCGAACGGCTCGTCGAGCAGCAGCACGCGCGGCTCGACAGCCAGGGCGCGCGCCAGGGCGATACGCTGGCGTTGCCCGCCAGACAGCTGCGGCGGATAGCGGTCGGCCAGCCAATCGAGCTGCACCAGCTCCAGCAAATCTTTCACTTTGCGACGGATCTGGTCTTCCGACGGGCGCTCGCTGCGCGACTTCACGCGTAAACCAAAGGCCACGTTTTCAAACACGGTCATGTGCTTGAACAGCGCATAGTGCTGGAACACGAAACCGACTTGCCGCTCGCGCACGTGGCGATTCGACGCGTCTTCCGCGTCCAGCAGCACTTGCCCGCTGTCCGGATGTTCCAGACCGGCGATGATGCGCAGCAAGGTGGTCTTGCCGCAGCCGGACGGGCCCAGCAGGGCCGTCAGTTCGCCGGCGGGAAAGTCCAGCGAGATATTGTCGAGGGCGACGAAATCGCCGAAGCGCTTGTGGATGTTTTTAACTGCGATGGTCATGTCAGTGCTCCGTAGAACGTAAGGCGGAATCGTCGGCGTCGCTCTCGTTCAAACGCCACTCAATAAAAGCTTTCAAGGCCAGGGTCACCAAGGCCAGCAGGGCCAGCAGGGAGGCGACGGCAAATGCGGCGGCAAAGTTGTACTCGTTGTACAAAATTTCGACTTGCAGCGGCATGGTGTTGGTTTCGCCGCGGATATGGCCGGACACCACGGACACGGCGCCGAACTCGCCCATGGCGCGCGCATTACACAGGATCACGCCATACAGCAGACCCCACTTGATGTTCGGCAAGGTGACCCGGCGGAAAGTGTTCCAGCCCGACGCGCCCAGCACGATGGCGGCCTCTTCCTCTTCGCTGCCCTGCGACTGCATCAGCGGGATCAGTTCGCGCGCCACGAACGGGAAGGTGATGAAGATGGTGGCCAGCACGATGCCGGGCACGGCGAACAGAATCTTGATGTCGTGCGCCTGCAGCCACGGGCCGAACCAGCCCTGGGCGCCAAACATCAGCACGTAGATCAGGCCGGAAATCACGGGCGAGACGGAAAACGGCAAGTCGATCAGGGTCAGCAAGATGCTCTTGCCGCGGAAGTCGAACTTGGCGATGCACCAGGAAGCGGCCACGCCGAATACCAGGTTCAGCGGCACGGCGATGGCGGCCGTGATCAAGGTCAATTTAATCGCAGAAATCGCGTCCGGGTCGATGATGGCGGCGATGTACGCTTCCCAGCCCTTCTTGAACGCTTCCGCAAACACGGCCACCAGGGGCACGATGAGGAAGGCCGTCAGGAACAGCAAGGCGATGGTGATCAAGACCGTGCGCACCCACAGTGGTTCCAGCACAACGGGGCCGACATTCGGTTCGAAGCGGCGCGCCGTCGGCAGCGCCTTGTCCACGCCAGCGGCGGCAGTCGTATTCGTACTCATGATTTCTTCGCCTTTCCGCGCGTCCATGCTTGCAGCAAGTTAATCGTCAACAACAGCAGGAAGGAGACCACCAGCATCACCACGGCGATGGCCGTGGCGCCTGCGTAATCGTATTGCTCCAGCTTGGTAATAATGAATAGCGGCGTGATTTCCGACACCATCGGCATATTGCCGGCGATAAAGATCACGGAACCGTACTCGCCCGTGGCGCGGGCGAAGGCCAGCGCAAAGCCCGTCAGCAAGGACGGCAAAATCGTGGGGAAGATGACGCGGATAAACGTTTGCAATGAATTGGCGCCCAGGCTGGCGGCCGCTTCTTCCAGTTCCTTTTCCGCGTCTTCCAGCACCGGTTGCACGGTACGCACGACGAAGGGCAGGCCGATGAAGGTCAGCGCCACCACCACGCCCAGCGGCGTGAACGCCACCTTGATGCCCAGCACGCCTTCGATGAACTGGCCGAACCAGCCGTTCGACGAATACAGGGCCGTCAGGGTGATGCCGGCCACGGCCGTCGGCAAGGCGAACGGCAAGTCGACGAGCGCATCGATGATGCGCTTGCCGGGGAATTTATAACGCACCAGCACCCAGGCCAGGATGCCGCCAAACACCACGTTCAACAGGGCGGCGATCAGCGAGGCGCCAAACGTCAGGCGGTACGACGCCATCACGCGATCGGACGTGACGGCGCTGAAGAAGGCGTCCCACGTCATGGTGAAGGTCTTCAGGAACACCGACGACAGCGGGATGAGAACGATCAGGGCCAGGTAAAAGAGCGTGAAGCCCAGTGACAGCTTAAACCCCGGCATGACCCGAAACGGCGCTCCGCGCGCCTTGAGCGGTGCTGCTGATGCTGCAGACATAGAAACCCCTTCTTATTACATTTTTGAGTTATAGGGCGCAATAATCACATGCAACCGTTATAAAAAGAACTAACCATTTCTCATTTGCTTAGATGGATTTTGCATACTTGCTGGCGGAATCTGCGGACGAAAAAAAACGCACCGGACAGGTGCGTTTTTATGAAAACAAGAGTGCCGAACAAAACGTTCAGGGCTAGGCGCGTTGCCGAAGACAGTACGAATGTACGGCGAGGCAATGCAACAACGCCATGGACGTTTTTTCGGTGCTCTTACTTGTTCGGCTGCGGCGTGAGGCGCAGATAAGGTTTCGCTGCCGTAAAGCCCTTCGGATACTTCTGCTTGATCACGTCCGGGTCTTGCACGGTCAATGGAATGATGACGTCGTCGCCGTCTTTCCAGTTGCCTGGGGTGGCCACCGTGTAGCCGTCCGTCAGTTGCAGGGCGTCGATGACGCGCAGGATTTCATTGAAGTTGCGGCCCGTGCTCAGCGGATACGTGAGGATCAGCCGTACTTTCTTGTTCGGGTCGATGATGAAGACGGAGCGCACGGTGGCCGTGACGGATTGCTCCGGGTGGATCATGTCGTACAGCACCGACACTTTCTTGTCCACGTCGGCGATGATGGGGAAGCCCACGACCGTGTTTTGCGTCTCTTCGATATCCTTGATCCAGCTCTTGTGCGAGTCGGCCGCGTCCACGGACAGGGCGATGGCCTTCACGTTGCGCTTGTCGAATTCGGGCTTGAGCTTGGCCGTCAGGCCCAGTTCCGTCGTGCACACGGGGGTAAAGTCGGCCGGGTGGGAGAACAGCACCACCCAGGAATTGCCAGCCCACTCATGGAACTTGAGCGGACCGATCGAGCTGTCTTGTTCAAAATCAGGGGCGACATCGCCCAGGCGTAAAGTCATCGTGATCTCCTGTGAGGTTATGTGGCAATCGAATTCGTCGAATCAGGCTGCCTGACGGTGGCGCTTGTCGCTTTGCGCCAGATCAAACAGCGTTTGCAATTGCGCCTGGCCGTAGACCCAGTCGCCAAGGCGCGACTCGGCGTTGATATGGCCCAGCGCACCGCCATCAATATACTTGCAATTCCAGCGCCGTGCCCATTGCGCCGCGTGTTCGGCCGTCATCCACGGATCGGTCTGGCTGGCGATCAGGATGCCGGGGCAAGGCAGCCGCTTTTGCGGCAATGCCTTCGCCACGCCAAACTTGTCCGGATCGGCCGGCCCCACCAGCAACACGCCGGCCACGCCTTGCGGGTCGCGGGCCAGGCTGTGCGCCGTCGTCAGGCAGCCGAAGCTGTGGGCGACGATCAGGGTCGGGCGCGCATCCTGCCGCCGCACCTGGTCCAGACGCGCCGACCAGGTGGCCAGGTCGGGCGCGTTCCAGTCGTCCTGTTCGACCCGCTCGAATTGCGGATACAGGCGCTGCCAGCGGCTCTGCCAGTGTTCGGGACCGCTGTTATGCAAGCCCGGCATGATCAGTACCCGGTAATCAGAAAAGCTGCGCAGCGCCATGATGTGTCCTTTTAGTAACGGTCTGGCAATCGTGCCATCCGGTATTACTTGGGCTGGTAGATCTGGTCGAAGATGCCGCCATCGGCAAAGTGCGCCTTCTGTGCGGCCGTCCAGCCGCCAGCCACTTGCTCAATGGTGAACAGGTTGACCTTGGCGAACTGCGACGCGTATTTCTTCGCCGCCTTGTCCGTTGCCGGACGGTAGTAATTTTTCGCGATGATGTCTTGCGCTTCATCCGTGTACAGGTAGTTCAGGTAAGCCTCGGCCACCTTGCGCGTACCATGCTTGTCGGCAAATTTGTCGACGACGGCGACAGGCGGCTCGGCCAGGATGCTGACGGATGGCGTGATGATGTCGAACTTGGTCGGGCCCAGTTCCTTGACGGCCAGATAAGCCTCGTTTTCCCAGGCGATCAGCACGTCGCCGATGCCGCGCTCGACGAAGGTGGTGGTGGCGCCGCGCGCGCCGGAATCGAGCACGGGCACGTTCTTGTACAGTTTGCCGAGGAAATCCTTGGCCTTCGCTTCATTGCCGCCCGGCTGGCGCAACGCATAGCCCCAGGCTGCCAGATGGTTCCAGCGGGCGCCGCCCGAAGTTTTCGGGTTCGGCGTGATGACGGACACGCCCGGCTTGATCAGGTCGTTCCAATCCTTGATGCCTTTCGGGTTGCCCTTGCGCACCAGGAACACGATGGTCGAGGTGTAAGGCGAGCTGTTGTGCGCCAAACGCTTTTGCCAGTCGCCGGCCAGCAGCTTGTGCTCGGCCAGCGCATCGATGTCGTAGGCGAGGGCCAGGGTGACCACGTCCGCTTCCAGACCATCGATGACGGCGCGCGCCTGCTTGCCGGAACCGCCGTGCGATTGCTTGATCTTGACGTTGTCGCCCGTCTTGCCTTTCCACTCCTTGGCAAATGCCGTATTCACATCCTGGTACAGCTCGCGCGTCGGATCGTACGACACGTTGAGCAGGGTGATATCGGCAGCCTGCGCCGTTTGCAAAAGGGCAAACGCGCTGATGGCGGCGGCAATGATGATTTTTTTCGACAGCATCTAAGATCCCCGTATGGTTGAACTTGCAGAGCCACCAGATTACGGCGCCATGGCCGCAAAGAGAACGAAGCGTTTCGCCGTTTGATATGCGATTTCCGCATATAGGCGACGCGCAACGGGGATTTAGTGCCTAATAAAAGCGGTTAAACAATACAACGGCCCAGGTGGCGAAGGCCAGGATGCACGTCAGCAGCACAGCGGCGCTGCCGAAATCCTTGGCGTTTTTCGACAGCGGATGGCGTTCGAGCGAAATGCGGTCAACCACGGCTTCGATTGCCGAATTGATCAGTTCGACGATCAGCACCAGCAGCAGCACGCCGATCAGCACCAGCTTTTCAAACGCGGAAATGCGCAGCAGCAAGGCGATCACGGTGCCGACGACGAACAGGCCCAGCTCCTGGCGGAACGCATGTTCGTGGCGCCAGGCCGCCTTCAAGCCATCGAGCGAGTAGAAAAAGGCGGAAAAAATCCGTTTCAAGCCGCTTTTGCTCTTGAATTCATTCACAGGTTGCATAGTTTTCCAGGGTTCCAAGTACGTCCAGCCGCCAATTATGAGGGCCAATATGAGAATTGTGACAATTTATTCGCTGAATATCTCGGAACATTTCACTATTTTTTCACATCATGGTATAAAGAAGCATGAATACTGCATTGCACCAAATCCATCATGAAAATTGAACCGGTCGCTGCCCCGAAGACGACGATCCAGGTGATCGAACGCATGGTCGCCCTGCTCGATGCCCTGGCCAAATATTCCGACCCGGTCAGCCTGAAGGAATTGTCCAAAGTATCGGGCCTGCACCCCTCGACGGCGCACCGCATCCTCAACGACATGGTGCTGACGCGTTTTGTCGACCGCATCGAACCGGGCACGTACCGGCTGGGCATGCGCCTGCTGGAACTGGGCAATGTGGTGAAAAGCCGCCTCAGCGTGCGCGAAGCGGCGCTGGACTTCATGCGCCAGCTGCACAAGAAAACCCAGCAAACGATCAACCTGTCCGTGCGCCAGGGCGACGAGATCGTCTACATCGACCGCGCCTTTTCCGAACGCTCGGGCATGCAGGTGGTGCGCGCCATCGGCGGCCGCGGCCCGCTGCACCTGACCTCGACCGGCAAGCTGTTCCTCTCCGTCGATGAGCCGAAAGCCATCCGTGCTTACGCCACGCGCACGGGCTTGGCCGGGCACAACAAGAATTCCATCACGGATCTGCAAAAACTCGAGCGCGAACTGAGCCTGGTACGCGAACGCGGCTATGCGCGCGACAATGAAGAGCTGGAACTGGGCGTGCGCTGCATGGCCGCCGGCATCCGCGACGATTCCGGCAAGCTGATCGCGGGCCTGTCGATCTCGGCGCCAGCCGACCGCCTGCAGGATGAGTGGCTGGTGGACCTGGTGGAAACGGCCAACCAGATTTCCGTCACCCTGGGTTTTATCCCGCAAGACTAAAAAACAGGGCAGCAACGCCGCCCTGTTTCTTTTATCCGCCTGGCAGACTCATGTTGGCAGGCTTGAGGGCTTCCAGCCACTTGCGCATGCGCCCCGCATCGGCCGTGCGCGACTGTTTTCCCTTGGAATCGAGGAAGACCATGATCACGGCCCGTCCTTCGATGACGGCCTGCATCATCAAGCAACGTCCCGCCTCATTGATGAAGCCCGTCTTTTGCAAGCCGATCTCCCAGCCCGGGTTGGCCACCAGGTGATTCGTATTGCCAAACTGCATGGGCTGGCCGCTGGCTTCGACGATGGCTTTCGGGTCCGTCGAGTACTCGCGCAGCAGCGGATGGCGGAAGGCGGCCATGGCCAGCTTGCCCAGGTCGCGCGCGCTGGCCACGTTCATTTTCGACAGGCCGCTGGAATCGACGTAATGCGTATCCATCATACCCAGCTGGCGCGCCTTGCTGTTCATGGCGTCGACAAACGCCGACAAGCCGCCCGGATAATTGCGGCCCAGCGCCGAGGCGGCCCGGTTTTCCGAGCTCATCAGGGCGATGTGCAGCATATTCGCGCGCGTCAATTGCGAGCCCACTTTCAGGCGCGAGCTGCTGAACTTGGCGCGGTCGACGTCCTCGTCCGTGATCGTCAGCAATTCATCCATGTCCTGGTGCGCTTCGACCACCACCAGGCCCGTCATCATCTTGGTGATGGAGGCAATGGGCAGGGCGACATTCGAATTCTTTTCAAACAGCACTTCCGAATTGGCCTGGTCCAGCACCAGCGCCACGCTCGACTTGAGGTCGAGCGGATCGCGCGTGAGGTTCAGGCCGGCCAGGTCGCCCATGGTGGGCATCGGTGCGGCCATGGGCACGGCCACGCTGCTGATTTTTTGATAGATGACCTTGCGTTTGCCGCGCACCATGACGACCCGGCGCACGCTCTTTTCGCGCGGCGCGGCCGTCGCGCCCTTGCGCAGCACGACTTTGACTTTCTTGGTGTTGTGTTTCTTGGAGGCTGAGGATTTGCCGTTCGCTTCCTTGGCGTGCACGGCCGCAGCCGGCGCCAGTGCAAACAGCAGGGAAGCCAGGACACCCAGCGCAAGTTTAAACTTAGCCATTCGATAATTCCCCGTGAAGCTGTTGCCTTATTGCAGTGTAGCGAAATGCAGAGTAATCGCAAGCCTATTTAACAGTTACGACAGTATTTATTGCAGTACTGAAATACAAATCGTTGGCGATCAGCAAACAAGCTCATCCTTAATCGGCTATTTGCCTGTGCGCATCGCCAGTAATGCCTATTTGTCCATGAATTTAACAAAGCCGGCCAGCGGCTCGCGTTCCGTGCTCAGGCGGTTCTCGATTTTGTCCGGATCGGCATAGCCAAGGGCCATGCCGCACACCACCATTTCGCTGGCCGGCACGCCCAGTTCGTCGCGAATGATGTCATGGTAATGGATGAAGGCCGCCTGCGGGCACGTGTCGAGCCCGCGCGCGCGCGCCGCCAGCATGATATTTTGCAAGAACATGCCGTAGTCGAGCCAGGAACCCTGTTCCAGCACCCGTTCGATGGTAAAGATCAGGCCGACGGGCGCATCGAAAAACTGGAAATTGCGTCCATGCTGGGCAGCCATGCCAACCGTATCGCCCCGCTCCAGGCCCAGCAGCTGATACAGGTCCAGGCCGATCTTGCGGCGGCGTTCGATAAACGGCGCCGTCCACTGGCGCGGGTAATAGATATATGACGCCGTGCGCGCGGGCGCATCGGGCGCCTTCGGTGCGGCATAGACGTCGAGGATGCGGCGCGACAGGCGCGCGCGCGCCTCGCCCGACAGCACATACACTTTCCACGGCTGCATGTTGGCGCCCGAGGGCGCGCGCGCCGCCACTTCCAGGATGCGCGCGATATCGTCCTGCGCCACCGGCGTGGGCAAAAAGGCGCGAATCGAACGACGCGACAGAATGACGGCGTCGACGGTTTGCTGCGCCGCCTGTGTTTCAGATGCTTGCTGGTTCACTGCCCTGCTCTCCTGCTCTCTACTTCTTGACGACAAACACCACGCCAACCACGGCCACCAGCATGCCGGCGATGCCCAGCATATTGAATGCTTCGCCAAACATCAGCCAGGCCATCACGGCCGTCGTGGGCGGCGTCAGGTACAGCAAGCCCGTCACTTTCGTGGCGTCGCTGCGGCGGATCAGGGCGAACAGCAGGAAGATGGCGCCGATGGACAGCACGAGTACCGACCACAGCAAGGCGCCGATGAAATTCGCCGTCCATTGCACATTGCTGAAATGCAGGTCCAGCCCTTCGTAATACAGGGCGAATGGCAAGACCACGACGATGGAGGCGGCAAACTGCACCACCGTGCCGGTGCGCAAGTCGAATTGCGGACAGTGGCGTTTTTGGTACATGGTGCCTGCCGTCATCGACAGCAGGGCGAACACGCACAGCAGCACGCTTTCCACGGTCAGGCCCACGAGGTTGATCTTCGCATACACGACGAGGGCCACGCCCAGCAAGCCGAAGAACAGGCCCAGCCACTGGCGCGGGCGCACGGATTCACCGATCAGCGGTGCGGCGCAGGCCGTCAACACGGGCTGCATGCCCACGATCAGGGCGGACAGGCCAGCCGGCATGCCCAGTTTGATGGCGCACCAGACGCCGGCCAGATAGCCCGCTTGCATCAAGATGCCGGCCACGGCGATCTGGCGGAACTGTCCCACGGGCCACGGCGCGCGCAACAGCAGCACCAGCGGCAGCAGGATCACCAGCACACCCAGGAAGCGCAGCAGCAAAAAGGTCAGCGGGGGCGCGTACGGCAGGCCGAACTTGGCGACGATAAAACCTGTGCTCCATAACAACACAAAGAAGCCAGGCAAGGCCATCGGCGTCAGAGTGGTCAGAAAAGAGGCTTTGCCGCTGGCGCCAGCCGCGGCGGGAAGATTGGACATGGTATCAACTCGGGAAACAGGATCGGCACCGGAGCGCTGCGCCAGTGCGGGAGGCAAAGTCTAGCATGCTGCGCCGCGATCGTCCCCGTAGCCGCTGGAAATGATAGTTTAGGCATAAACCATTGACACCTAGAAATCAAATATTTCTCTTTAGAAACAATGACTTTTGATGCAAATCTATTCAATTGTTGCATCGCACAAGAAACGCTTGACTTCGTTTTTTTTAACCGTAGAATAGGGTTTGTTGCGTTGCACAATTCTTGTTCAGCTTGAAAAATTTAGATTCACCTGCTTTCCCAAACGGTACACGCAGCATCAAATTAACCAGATTTCGATTTTTTGGAGATTTATATGTTTTCAATTCCTGAGCAATTTTCGTCCGCTACCAAAGCCAACCTGGAAGCCCAATTCGCCCTGTTCTCGTCGCTGACGGGCAAAGCCTTCGAAGGCATCGAAAAGATCGTCGAACTGAACCTGACCGCCGCCAAAGCGACCCTGGAAGAATCGACCGCCGCCGCCAAGCAATTGCTGTCGGCAAAAGATCCACAAGAATTCTTCTCGCTGAGCGCTGCTCAAGCCCAGCCTAGCGCCGAAAAAGCCATCGCTTACGGCCGTCACCTGGCTGCCATCACGTCCGGCACCCAAGCCGAGTTCAGCAAAGCAGCTGAATCGCAAATCGCTGAAACCAACCGCAAGGTAATTTCGCTGGTGGAAGAAGTTACCAAGAACGCGCCAGCCGGTTCGGAAAACGCCGTCGCCATCCTGAAAAGCGCCATCGGCAACGCCAACGCAGGCTACGAGCAATTCTCGAAAACCAGCAAGCAAGCCGTCGAAGCCATCGAAGCGAACCTGGCATCGGCCGTGAACCAGTTCACGCAAGCAGCTGAAAAAGTCGTGCCACGCGCTGCCGCCAAGTAATTCCTGCGCGACCGCTACGGCGGTCCGCTGCACTAGCTCCTCCAGGCATCCATCCCGTACTTCCCCGACGGATGCCATTATGCCCCAGCCCAGCTGGGGCATTTTTTATGCGCGCTTACTCGCCCAGATACGCCGCCTTCACGCGCGGGTCATCGAGCATGGCGGCCGCGTTGCCACCCATGGTGACCAGGCCGGAATCCATCACATAGCCGCGGTGCGCCGCTTGCAGGGCCAAACGGGCATTCTGTTCGACCAGCAAGATCGTGATGCCTTCGGACGACACCTTGCGGATTACCTCGAAGATTTTCTCGACCATGATGGGCGACAGGCCCATCGACGGCTCGTCGAGCAGCAGCAATTTCGGATGACTCATCAAGGCCCTCGCCATGGCCAGCATCTGCTGCTCGCCGCCCGATAAAGTGCCGGCCATCTGCGCCGCCCGTTCCTTCAGGCGCGGGAACACGTCGAACCACTTGGCGATATCGTCCTCGACACCGGCCTTGTCCGTGCGCGTGTAAGCGCCCATCATGAGGTTTTCGCGGATCGACATGCGGGTAAACACGCCCCGCCCTTCCGGCACCATGGCCAGTTTTCTTTCCACCAAATGAAACGATTTCGTCCCCTTGAGTGATTCGCCCAGGTAACTGATCGTACCTTCGACCTTGCAGGCCGGCAAAGTGCCCGTGATGGCTTTCAAGGTCGTCGTCTTGCCGGCGCCGTTCGCGCCGATCAAGGCGATCAGCTCGCCCTCGTTCACTTCCAGGTCGATGCCTTTCACGGCCTTGATGCCGCCGTAGGCCACGTGCAGGCCCGATACCTTCAATACATTCTTGTTCAAGCCATCGTTACTCATGCGTGCGATCCTCCCAGATAAGCCTCGATGACGGCCGGGTTCTGTTGTATTTCGGCCGGCAAGCCTTCGGCGATGCGCTTGCCATACTCGAGCACCGTGATGCGGTCGCACAGTCCCATCATCAGTTTCACGTCGTGCTCGATCAACAGCACGGTCTTTCCTTCAGCCTTGATTTTCACCAGCAGCTCGCGCAGGGCCAGCTTTTCCGTCGCGTTCATGCCGGCCGCCGGCTCGTCGAGCGCCAGCAGTTGCGGGTCGGTGGCCAGCGCGCGGGCAATTTCCAGGCGCCGCTGGTCGCCGTACGACAGGAAGCGCGCCGTGCGGCTGGCGAACTGGGCGATGCCGACGAAGTCGAGCAGCTCCATGGCCCGCGTGCGGATCGACGCCTCTTCCTCGCGCGCCGCCTTGTGGCGGAAGATGGCGCCGAACACGCCCTGATGCGAGCGCACATGACGTCCCACCATGACGTTTTCCAGCGCCGTCATGTCGCCAAATAAACGGATGTTCTGGAAGGTACGCGCAATACCCGCCTTGGCCACCTTGTGCGGCGCGGATGGTGAATACGGCTTGCCGGCCAGCTCGAAAGTGCCCGTGTCGGGCTGGTACAGGCCCGTGATCACGTTGAAAAACGTCGTCTTGCCGGCCCCGTTCGGGCCGATCAAGCCATAGATCTGGCCTTGCCGGATGGTGATGCCCACGTCGGTGAGCGCCTGCAAGCCGCCAAAACGTTTATTCACGCCGGCAATATTGAGAATGATCTGTTCGCTCATGCTATCCCTCCCTTAAGCGGACACGACGCCGGTGGATTTGTTGGGCTGGTCGACGTCGTGGTCGGGCCGGTCCTCGTGCTTCGGCGATGGCCACAGGCCCGCAGGACGGTTGAGCATGATCAAGACCATGGCCAGGCCGTACAGCAACTGGCGCAATACTTCCGCCTCGATCACTACATGGCCGAACAGCGCCTGCTGGGCCGGTTCCACCACGTGGCGCAACACTTCCGGTATCGAAGCGAGGATCACGCCGCCGAGGATCACGCCGGGAATGTGGCCGATGCCGCCCAGCACCACCATGGCCAGCACGGCGATCGATTCCGTCAAGGAAAACGATTCCGGCGAGACAAAGCCCTGGAACGAGGCAAACATGGCGCCGGCCACGCCGCCGAACGAGGCGCCCATGGAAAAGGCCAGCAATTTGACGTTGCGCGTATTGATGCCCATGGCCTTGGCGGCGATCTCGTCTTCGCGGATGGCCACCCAGGCACGGCCCAGGCGCGAATGCTGCAGGCGCTTGGTGACGAACACAACAGCGATGCACAGGAACAGGAACAAAAAGTAATAGGCGTTCACGGACGGCATGGAAAAGCCGGCCACCGTGACGGTGCTGTTGGTGCCCGCCTCGCCCGCCAGATTGACGCCGAAGATGCGGATCGGGTCGATCAGATTGATGCCCTGCGGCCCATTCGTGAAGTTGATCGGGTCATTCAAATTGTTCATGAAGATGCGGATGATCTCGCCAAAGCCCAGGGTGACGATGGCCAGGTAGTCGCCGCGCAACTTGAGCGTAGGCGCGCCCAGCAGGGCCCCGAACAGGCCCGCCACGGCAGCGGCCAGCGGCACGATGATCCAGATCGACAAATGGATGCCGTTTTCGCGGATTTCCGGCCCCATCAGCTGCACCAGGGTCTCGCCCAGCACCGGATATTGATTCACCACCGATTCGAGCAGGATGGCGAACTGGGGCGACGCCAGCAAGGCCGTCAGATAGGCGCCCACGGCATAGAAGGCGATGTAGCCGAGGTCGAGCAGGCCGGCAAAGCCGACGACGATGTTCAAGCCCAGGGCCAGCATGATGTACAGCAAGGCCATGTCGATGATGCGTACCCACGAGTTGCCGAACTGGGCGGCAAAGAACGGGAACACCACCAGCAGCGCGGCCAGGCCCAGCATGCCGGCGTAGGCCTTGGCGGGATTCTTTTTTGCGTCGAAATCGAGTAGTGCCATGGTTTAATCTCCCAGTTTCACATCAGGCACGGTCGGCCACGCGTTCGCCCATGATGCCGGACGGGCGCAGGGTCAGCACGATGATCAGCACGACGAAGGCAAAGATATCCTGGTAATGGCTGCCCAGGAAGCCGCCCGTGATGTCGCCGATATAGCCGGCACCCAGGCTCTCGATAATGCCCAGCAAGATTCCGCCCAGCATGGCGCCGTAGATATTGCCGATGCCGCCCAGCACCGCCGCGCAGAACGCCTTCAAGCCGGGAATGGCACCCATGGAAAATTGAATGGAGGCATAGTTGGCGCCCCACATCACGCCCGCCACGGCCGCCAGCGCGGCGCCGATGGCAAAGGTGGCCACGATGACCTTGTCGGAATCGACGCCCATCAGCCCTGCCACGCGGGGGTTTTCCGCCGTGGCGCGCATGGCGCGGCCCATGCGGGTTTTTTCCACCAGCAACACCAATCCGCCCATCGACAGCGCGGCCAGGGCCAGCAGCAGCACTTGCGTTTGCGAAATCACGGCGCCGCCTATGTTGATAGGGTCGGTCGACAGCAATTGCGGGAAGGGCAAGGGATTGCGCGTCCAGATCATCATGGCGAAGGTTTGCAGCAGGATGGAGACGCCGATGGCGGTAATCAGAGGGGCGAGGCGGGGGGCGTTGCGCAGGCGGCGGTAGGCGACCCGCTCGATGATGATGTTGACCAGAATACAGATGGGGATGGCACCGAGGATGGCCGTGGCCAGTTTCAGATAGCCGGGCCAGTCCGGCACATAAATGCCCAGCAGCTTGAGGATGGTCAAGCCCACCATGGCGCCGATCATGAGCACGTCGCCGTGGGCGAAGTTGATCAGGTTCAGCACGCCGTACACCATGGTGTAACCGAGGGCGACTAAGGCATACATGCTGCCCAACACCAAGCCGTTAATAATCTGCTGGATGAATGTATCCATGATTGCCCTATCAAATATGCATTTTTCGGGAACAACTTCCGCCAGAACACGGGTCGCTGATACAAAAACGGCACCGGAGGAAGAATTCCTGCAGTGCCATCCCTGGACCGTTCTCACCAGCATGGTGCACGCACTCAAAACGGGCGTGACCTCGCTTAGTCATAACGACAACATATTCAAGCTTGAGGCAATCATAACGATCTTTTGCAAAAACTAAACTTGGAATAAAACGATCATTTCCGAATTAAATTCGGTTTTGAGGTAACTATTTCATCGATACTCAACAGCCGTACAGACTCAGGCGACGTCGCGCTTGATGCCATCGAGGCCTTTCGGCATCGGGAACGTGACGGCTTCCTGCACGCCGTCAAGCGGGCGCACGCTCTTCACGCCGCACTCTTTCAAGCGGTCGATGACGGCTTGCACGAGCACCTCGGGCGCCGAGGCGCCAGCCGTCACACCCACGCGCAGCTTGCCTTCCAGCCAGGCGGGATCGATCTGCGAGGCATTGTCGACCATGTAAGCAGGCGTGCCCATCTTGTCTGCCACTTCGCGCAGGCGGTTCGAATTCGAGCTGTTCGGGCTGCCCACGACGATCACCACTTCCACCAGCGGCGCCATGAATTTGACGGCTTCCTGGCGGTTCGTGGTGGCGTAGCAAATGTCGCCTTTTTTCGGCTCGGCGATATTCGGATATTTCGCTTTCAAGGCCGCAATAATGTCGCTAGTGTCGTCAACTGACAACGTTGTTTGCGAAACATAGGCCAGGCTCTCCGGATTGGCGACCTGCAATTTCGCCACATCGTCGAGCGTTTCCACCAGATGCATGCCCATATCGGCCTGGCCCATCGTGCCTTCGACCTCGGGATGGCCATCGTGGCCGATCATGATGATCTCGCGGCCTTCGCGGCGCATCTTGCCCACTTCCATGTGCACCTTGGTAACGAGCGGGCAAGTCGCGTCAAAAATGCTCAGGCCGCGCGACTCCGCCTCGGCACGCACGGCTTTCGACACGCCATGGGCGGAAAACACGAGCGTATTGCCAGCAGGCACGTCATCGAGGTCGTCGATGAAGATGGCGCCCTTGTTGCGCAAGTCGGCCACCACATAGGCATTGTGGACGATTTCATGACGCACATAGATCGGTGCGCCAAATTGCTGCAAGGCGCGTTCGACGATTTCGATCGCCCGGTCGACGCCAGCGCAGAAACCGCGGGGCTGGGCCAGTAACAGTTCTTTATCCATCGCTACTCCTTACAGGACCGAAATGAGCTTGACTTCAAAACGCAGCGGCTGACCCGCCAGCGGATGATTGAAGTCGAACAGGGCCGAGTCGTCGCGCAGTTCGCGCAATACGCCGGCAAAGCGGCCGCCGCCCGGCGCGGCGAAGTCGACCAAATCGCCGATCTTGTAGTCGGCACCAGGCACCGAGTTCTCGTCCAGCGTCGCGCGCGAGACAGATTGCACCAGCTCGGGATTGCGCTCGCCAAAGCCTTCGCCCGCCGCCAGCTCGAACGTCTGGTGCGTGCCTTCAGGCAAGCCCAGCAAACGCTGCTCAAGGAATGGCGCCAGTTGGCCCTGTCCCAGCATCAAGGTCGCGGGATTTCCGCTGAAGGTAGTGACAATATCAGTACCGTCAACAGTAGCAAGACGATAATGCAGGGTGAGGTAAGCCGCTTCGGTGACGACTGCTGGTTGCTCGTTGGACATAGTGGTTTTCAAGTAACTGGTGCAAAACGATATTGTAAGCCACCCTGAGCCAGCGCGCCCCATGCCATCTCGGCGCGGCCATGCTTTTGTCAAAAAACATGGCCGCGGGCCCTTTCACTTATCCGACATTGACGTACACCAACTGGCCAGGCGAGGTGGCGTGATTGCCAAAGCCGGAACTGTCTTCCAGGTTGCCGTCAAGCTTCCAGCGCCCCACGGGCCGGTTCACGATGCCATACTGACCATAGTCATACACTTCCTTGGGCGTCAGCACGCGGTCGTACAAAATGACGTCCGACAACTGCCAGGAGGGCGTGCCCTGCTCCAGCGCGTGCACGGGGCGACCGATCAGGAGGGGTGTGCCGGTAGCATTCAAGAATGGCGGCGCCATGTTTTGCAAACTCTGATACATGAGGAAATCATCCACATACAGGCTGATGCGTCCATCATGCTTGGCGGTGTAGGTGCAGCGCAGCCAGCGGTTGGCGATATCCACTTTCGCACCGTGCCCATTGCTGTTGGCACCTAGGCCACCAAACCCGTCGTTATCCCATAAATGCAGGAAGGTGTTGATACCACTCTCCCCGGTCGTAAATTTTTGCAGAAGCGCCCAGCCCTTCATATTCGATTGGCGCTTGATGAAAGCCAGTTCTAGATCCTTGATCGAGGAGATTGCCTGTTGCCGGATGCAATACGACAGCGAAAAATCCCCGCTCTCGTAGCGCACGGACGACGGCACGGTCAACATCAAACCAGGCTGGAATTGCAAGGTCTTCGTCACGCCGAAACAGGGCTTGGGCGGTGCCGGACGCATGGCATCTTCGCCGCGCAAGGCGTCCCAGACAGCTTTGCGTTTGTTACTGAACGTCGGCGTCTGTACCAGGTTCATGCCTTTGCTGTCCATGGTTGCCCCCGCATTCCAGGCCCAATAACACGCCAGTTGCACGCCCGTACGGCGTATGGCGCTCAACAAGGCATGCAGGTTGTCTTGCCGTTCGGTATCTTGCAACGCTTTCTCTTGCTCTTCCGATAAGCAAAAGCTGCCAAGGTAATACGGCTTGCCCAAGGCATGGGCCGCACGCTGCATCACTTGCAGATAGGCGAGCGAGGAGGAAATAAAATCAGCGGGCAAATCCGCGCTTCCATCCAGGGCGCTGCTGACATATTCATTATTCAAGAACAGGTTTTCACAAATACAGTCGACCGGATCCGGATTCATCAATGGCAGGGTTTCCGCGATGTATTGTTCGAGGGTTCCCTTGTGCGGTATATAAGCGGGGATTCCTGCATTACCAGAGGAAATCATCCGCGCCAGGGCATCGTTGTCACGCAGCAATTGCGCCGTCTCCTGGATGATTTCACGGGCGGCATTCAAGTCAATCTCGGTTACCCCCTTCAATTCCTGCGCGGCCATCCAGGCAGCGATGCCAGCGTGGTTGCTGTAGCGCTGCGCAAAAGCCTTGGCAAAAGCACGCATGTAGCGGCGTGTTTTCGATTGTGGATTGAGCAGTGCGGCGCGCGCGGCGGCATCGTGCTCGGGCGGCGTGGCTCCCGTAGCGCCCGCTTCCCCTACCAACTCCGGCACGGCGTAAGGATTCCAGAATGGGCAGGCGATGATGCCGATGCCATTGGCCAGCGCGCAATCGAGCAGCGCCTGCACCGCCTCCCAGTATTCGGGATTGATATTGAGCGCGAGTAGCGTGTTATCGGTTGCAAACGTTGGATTTCCGACAACGTGGTCCCAGACCTGATGGCCCGTACCTTTAGCCACTCTGCCGTTAAATGGCGCCACCATCACCTGGATGTACTTGAAGCCGTTGGCCGCAAGATAAGGCAAATCCGTGCTGTAATCAGGATTCTCCACGTCCGGCGTCAACGGTGCGGTAGCGCTCCATTGACGGCGCTCCAGATACGCGTGCGAATTGAGGCCGATGCCACTGACCTTGCCCGTATTGACGCCGGCGGCGTTGAACTCTTGCATGACTCCATTGATAACTTTGATGTACGGCATGACGACTCCTGTAAAACAAGTGGAAGACATTGAGTTCAGGGCCCTGACTCCCCGTCGCTGAAACTTGCATGGAATGCAACGACAGGCAAATGATAGCGCCTGAAAATAACCGGGCCGGGCATATTGGCTTTTGTTTTTTTAGCATGACCTGACATAAAGACGAGCTAGCGCAGCATGGCCGCCCGGGGAAGGCGCGACAATCATCGGCAGGCGCCACGACCAGCTGAGCGCACCGGGGAGGCAACATGGGCATCAAGGATTGGCCGGCCGGCGAACGGCCGCGCGAACGCCTGATCGAGGATGGCGCGCAATCGCTGTCGGACGCGGAATTGCTGGCCGTATTCCTGCGCACGGGCGTGCGCGGCAAGAGCGCCGTGGAGCTGGCGCGCGATACGGTCGAGCACTTCGGTTCCTTGCGGGGCCTGTTTGGCGCCAGCCTCGTGAGTTTTTCCGCCGTGCATGGCATGGGCAGCGCCAAGTTTGCTCAGCTGCAAGCCGTGCTGGAACTGGCGCGGCGCGCCATCATTGAGGATTTGCAGGCGGGCCAGGCCCTCAATTCGCCGCACGCGGTGAAAGATTACTTGCGCCTGACCCTGGGCCACCTGGCGCATGAAGCATTCCACGTGTTGTTTTTGGACGTCAAGAACCGCCTGATCACCAGCCAGGAAATGTTTCGCGGTACCCTCACCCACACCAGTGTGTATCCGCGCGAAGTGGTCAAGCAGGCGCTGCTGCACAACGCGGCCAGCGTCATGCTGGCGCACAATCACCCATCCGGCACGCCCGAGCCCAGCGAATCGGATTTATTACTGACGCGCGCACTGGTGCAAGCGTTGTCGTTGGTGGACGTGCGCATCCTCGACCATTTCGTCGTGGCAGGGCGGCAAGTGCATTCGTTCGCGGAACATGGGCAAATCTAGGCCAGAGCCCGCTCCACCGCAGTTAACCATGTGTAAACAAGGACATACGTGACAACGGCAACAGGCTTGTCTAGCAGTAAACAACGCTGTTTACAAGTGCTTTCCCCTATGAGGGAAGGTAAAAGTTAAATTGTTAAATTATTTCAATACAACACGACACAATTGTTTTTCGCAAGTCATTGATAAATCTGCTTATTTTGGATATACTCTCGTTTTTCCAATTTGGAATATCTTTAAGGAGTGCGCCATGGCACGTGTTTGCCAAGTCACTGGGAAGAAGCCGATGGTCGGCAACAATGTTTCCCATGCAAACAACAAAACCAAACGTCGTTTTTTGCCTAACTTGCAGAATCGTCGTATTTTTGTTGAATCTGAAAACCGCTGGGTCTCCCTGCGTTTGTCCAACGCCGGTCTGCGCGTCATCGATAAAGTCGGCATCGACGCCGTATTGGTCGATATGCGCGCTCGTGGCGAAAAAGTCTAATTAGCAGAATAAGGGAGCTATCATGGCAAAATCAGGCCGCGACAAAATCAAGTTAGAATCGACCGCCGGTACGGGTCACTTCTACACGACTACCAAAAACAAGCGTACGACGCCTGCGAAAATGGAGATCATGAAATTCGATCCTAAAGCACGCAAGCACGTAACGTACAAAGAAACCAAAATCAAGTAATTGATCTTGTGTTCTGTAAAAAGAGCCGCTCCGATGAGCGGTTTTTTTTCGCCCTGATTTTTACGCCCTTCCCTCTCCCGTTTGTCAGAACGAAAAAAAAGCCCTGGAAACCAGGGCTTTGATATGTTGCGGCAGCTTACTCAGGCATAGCTGCGCAGGCGCAAGGAAAAATCCTGCAGCGACTTGATGCCCGACGCTTCGGCGCGCGTGCACCAGTCTTGCAGTTTTTGCAGCAACTGCTCGCGCGTAAAGTGCGAACGCTCCCAGATGGCGCCCAGTTCCACGCGCATGTGGTGCATGGTTTCCAGCGCCTTGCTGTGCTGGAACAGTTCCGACAACTGTTCGTGGTGCGCATCGGCCAGCTTGCCCGGTTCGCGCTGCATCAGCTTGCGCGACGACTTCAGGAAGCGCTTTTCCAGTTCCGCCTTGTGTTTCAGGTGTTCCAGCTCTTCCTTCCAGGCATGCTTGATCGATTTCGCGTACTTGGCCATCACATCATAACGGTTGGCGATGACCGACTGCAATGTCTCGAAGTCCGCTTCCAGCTTGCCGTGCGAGAACTTCGGTTCCGGCGCCAGCTTTTTCACCTTGGCCAGGCCCAGCATTTCAAGCGCGCGGATGTACGCCCAGCCGATATCGATTTCATACCATTTCGACGACAGCTTGGCCGACGTCGCATACGTATGGTGATTGTTGTGCAACTCTTCGCCGCCGATCAGGATGCCGAAAGGAATGATGTTGGTGGCCGCGTCGGCGCAATCGTAGTTGCGGTAGCCCCAGTAGTGGCCGATGCCGTTGATGATGCCGGCGGCCGTGATCGGAATCCACATCATTTGCACGGCCCACACGGAAATGCCGATCACGCCGAACAACACGAAATTGATGACGAACAGCGATACCACGCCCAGCCAGCTGTATTTGGTGTACAGGTTGCGCTCGATCCAGTCCGTCGGCGTGCCGTGGCCGTACTTGGCCATGGTTTCCATGTTCTTCGATTCAGCGCGGTACAGCTCGGCGCCTTCCCAGAACACTTTCTTGATGCCGCGCGTCACGGGACTGTGCGGATCTTCTTCCGTATCGCACTTGGCATGGTGCTTGCGGTGGATGGCCGCCCACTCCTTGGTGACCTGGCCCGTCGTCAGCCACAGCCAGAAACGGAAGAAATGGCTGGGCAGCGCATGCAATTCCAGCGCGCGGTGGGCCTGGTGGCGGTGCAGGTAAATCGTGACGCTGGCGATCGTGATGTGGGTAACCACCATGGTGTACAGGAAAACTTGCCATGCGGACAGATCGGTAATGCCAGTTGCCATGAACTGCAAAACGTCGTGTAAAACGGAACTCAATGTCATTACTACTACTCCAAGTGGACAGGGCGTGGCACGGTCGCTCCAGTGACTCTGGAGGTCCGGCAGAGTTAATTTTAGGCGTGATTGTACGCCCTAATGGGTGCTATCAGGCAAAATCGGAGGCAGGCAGCGAGGTTAAGGCTGGGTGCCGGATGGCGCGGACTCACCGTCTGCCGCGCTGGAGAGCGGGGCAGGAGGCGTACCAACAATACGCAATTCGCGTTGCGGAAACGGTACAGTGACCTTATGTTCCTGCAAGGTGCGCCAGATGGCGCGGTTCACATTCGACTTCACGCCGCCCGTGCCGTTTTCCGGATCCGCGATCCAGAAGCCGATCTGCACATCGAGGCCGTCGGCGCCGAAACGCACGAGGGTGGCCGATGGCGGATTGCTTTGCGACACACGCGGCACCTTGGCGGTCGCCGCTTCCAGCAAGGGGAAGATGACGTCCAGGTCCGTTTCGTAACCCACCGACACGGCCGTCGACAGCCAGACCATGCGGTTGCTCAGCGACATGTTCTGCACGCCGCCGGAAATCAGCATTTCATTGGGCACGATGGATTCAACCCCATCGCCACCCAATAACACAGTATAGCGCGTATTGATCTGCGTGACCTTGCCCGTAAATTGACCCACCGTGATCATGTCGCCGATGGTGAGGCTGCGGTCGAGCAGGATAATGAAACCGGAAACAAAGTTGGCGGCGATCTTTTGCAAGCCGAAACCCAGCGCCACGCCGAAAGCGCCGCCAAATACGGACAGTACCGTCAGGTCGATGCCCACCAGCGACAGGCTGACCAGCACGGAAACGAGGATCAGCACGGCGCGTCCCATGCGCGACAGCACCACGCGCAAGGAAGTGTGCAGGCCCTGCATTTTCATCAGGCGCTCGTCGAGCGATGTGCCGGCCCACATGGCCAGCACCAGCAGCACGGCTACGGAAATAGCGGCTTGCAAGATGGCAGCCACGGACACCTTGTTGCGTCCCAGCGGTACGACGATGCTTTCCAGGAAGGCATGCAGTTCCGGCCACAGGCCCGTGATGTACAGGGCCATGCCGGCCCACACCACGACCGTGAAGATCTTTTCCAACAACAACATTGTGGGGCTGATGTCGCCATGGCGGGCAAAAATGCGGCGAAGCACATAAAAACCGAAGCGCACCAGCGCCATCGACGTGCACAGGGGGATGGCGATGCTGAGTAAGTTCACCGACTGGAACTTGGCCAGGAAATGCTGCGCAATGCCCAGCAGCATGGCCGCCAGCACAGGCGTCAGGATGCGGATAAAACTATCGGTGCGCTGCAAGGTTTCCGGCGTGGCCGGCGTGGCGGCCGCTTCCGCCCGCTGGTGCAGGAACACGCGCAACTGCCGCACCAGCAGCCAGCTCAGGGCCAGGCAGCCGACGATGACCAGCGCCTGCCACAAAATGGCCGGCTGACGGAAATCGTCGACAAAATCAGTGATCAGGTTGAGCAGCGGGGTTTCATTCATGGCGGATGGAGTCTGGAAGGTGGTGCGGGAAAATAACCGGGCGAGGTGCCCACAGCGTGCACCAGACTGGCTGGCACAAGTGCATGGCCACCGCTGCGATGCTGCAGCGATGGCCGGTGACAAACTTATTCGGCTGGCTCAGCGTCAACGTCGTCGGCCGGTTTTTTATCGGCGTAGACTTTTTTCGGCATGACCTTGCGCTCGAACACGGCGGCGAAGAAGCCGTCGGTCTGGTGCAGATGCGGCAACAATTTCAGGTAGTCGCCCATTTCCAGCTCGATCTTCTGCTCGGCCAGCACTTTGCTCATCGGCACCAGGGTGAAGTCCGGATGGGCCGCCAGGAATTGCTCGGCGATAAAATCGTTTTCTTCGTTCAGGAAGCTGCAGGTGGCGTACACCAGGCGGCCGCCGCCCTTGACCAGGCGCGCCGCGCCAGCCAGGATGGCTGCCTGCTTGGCTTGCAGCTCGACGATCGAATTCGGCTGCTGGCGCCATTTCACGTCCGGATTGCGGCGCAGGGTGCCCAGGCCGCTACATGGCGCATCGACCAGCACGCGGTCGATCTTGCCGGCCAGGCGCTTGATCTTGGCATCGCGCTCATGCGCGATCTGCACCGGATGCACGTTCGACAGGCCGCTGCGGGCCATGCGCGGCTTCAGCTTGGCCAGACGCTTTTCCGAC
This sequence comes from Janthinobacterium sp. KBS0711, assembly GCF_000988085.1. NCBI lineage: Bacteria > Pseudomonadati > Pseudomonadota > Betaproteobacteria > Burkholderiales > Oxalobacteraceae > Janthinobacterium > Janthinobacterium sp. KBS0711. Next base: position 591,009 of record NZ_LBCO01000035.1, read on the forward strand.
ACGTCGAATGCGTACAAACGGCCCGTGTTGCGCATCAGCGCGCCCAATGCGAGCGTCTTGCCGCCCGCGCCGGCACAGAAATCAACGACCATCTCGCCGCGCTTGGCGCCGACGATCTGCGACAGGATCTGGCTGCCTTCATCTTGCACTTCGATGGCGCCGCTCTGGAACAATGGCAGGTTTTGCAGCGATGGCTTCTTGATCACGCGCAAACCCAGCGGCGCGAACGGCGTCGGCGTGCTGAGGATCGGCGCTTCGGCCAGGGCCAGCATCACGTCGTCACGCGTGGCCTTGAGCGAGTTCACGCGCAAGTCCAGCGGCGCCGGCGCGTTCAGCGCATCGGCCAGCTTCATGGTTTCCGCTTCGCCGAACTGGGCGATCAGCTTGTCGAACAGCCAGGTCGGCATGTTGGCGCGCATGTTCGACGGCATCAGGCTGCGGTCGATCTGCGTGATGCGTTCCAGCCATTCCACTTCTTCTTCCGTCAGGCCGCCCAAGGAGTCCGCACCGACGGCTTCGGCCAGGCCGAGGATGGTCAAACGGCGCATGGTCGGGCCACTGCCCGCTTCGGCGAAGTCCGTGAAGAACGATTTGTTGCGCAGGACGGCATAAATGCCTTCGGCGATGGCGCCGCGTTCGCGCGAACCGAGGCGCGGATGGTCGCGGAAATAGCGCGACAGGGTGGTGTCGGCCGGGGCCGTGAAACGTAAAATTTCGCGCAATACTTCTTCAGCATTGGCAAGTATCGCTGGTGGCAATCTCATTGTTATTCTTTCTGTAATATTTTATTGAGGGTCCACGCGGACCTGGCCATGCTCGACTGACAGTTTATCGTCAATGAACAGGCGGATGGCGCGCGGGTAAAGCAGATGTTCCTGTACCAGCACGCGCGCCGATAAGCTCTCTTCTGTGTCGCCTGGCAAGACGGCGACTTTCGCGCTCGCCACGGCGGGGCCATGATCGAGCTCGGCAGTCACGAAATGCACGGTCGCGCCGTGTTCCGTTACACGAGCCTCGAGCGCCTGGCGGTGCGTCGCCATGCCCGGGAACAGCGGCAGCAGCGACGGGTGGATATTGAGCATGCGCCCCGCGTAATGCTCGACGAAGGGCGGCGTCAGGATGCGCATGAAACCGGCCAGCACGACCAGGTCGGGGGCAAAACCGTCGATCACGGCTTGCAGCGCCGCATCGAACTGTTCGCGGCTGGCATAATCCTTGTTGGCAACGACTGCGGTCGCTATCCCATGTTCCGCGGCAAAAACCAATCCCAGGGCATCGGCCCGGTTACTGATGACGGCGGCAATACGGGCTGGCCATTGCTCGGCTTGCGCCGCGCGTACGACCGCTTCCATGTTGCTGCCGCGTCCGGAAATGAGGATAACGATATTTTTCATAGCGCGCATTGTACCCGCTATGGCGATGCGAACCAAGAAAGGCCGGCGATATTGTTGCGTCGCAACATGATCGCACAACAAGCGCTTGCGCCGGACAATGCTGCCTGCCAAGCCGGAAAAAGGCTGATTTTACGCCATCACAACGTGAGTAAGTGTTTACTCGAACGAATAGAAGACGCGGAACGGGACTTTCTTCTCGGCCCAGTAGTCGGCCGCGTCGCGGAACACGTCGAGCAGGATCTCGCGCGCTTCCTTGTCGAATTTTTGCGTATTTGGCAATTGCTCGAGCACCACCAGAAAGCCCGTCTGCGTGCCGGCCTTGAACATGGTGTCCGTCAGGCACAGGCGCAGGGCATCGAAATTTTTCGCCAGGTTTTTCGGAAACAGGAATGCTTCTGCAATAATGCCGATGACTTGTTGTTTGGTCTGTCCAGCGTTGCAATGCGCATATAAAAAGTGCTGCCCGAGACGGATCGCCTCGTCTTGTAATTCGGTCACGCGAAAGGCACGGATGGACTGGACAAGGTTGGGCGGCACGGTTAGTAACAAACTCATTTTTCCCTCAAATCGACCTGTTATGTATGGATCTCTTCTAGCTGCTCTTCTTATTGCATCCCCGCATGCGGGTCAATGCGCACGCGGTGATTCGATCTGTATCAACTTTTATGCGATTCAGTGCGATTTTATATAAGCCATACGCGTATTAGGGTAACGTGTTGTCCTGCATGAATCAACCCGAATATGATGTCAAACGCAAGATTTGTTACAAACCGCTGGTTTCAAGTCATTTCAACATCTTGTATCGATTGAAAGTGCATGTTACAGACTGTGGGGCAAGGGACTTGGGCTGTTACATTTTGTTGCTAGGCGAAACACTTGTCCCGGCCTGGCGGGATTACTATAGTCCCAAGTTGTAAAAAATACCCTGAAAGATTCTCTAGATAACGAGGTTACAAATGAACTTGCAAGCCAAATTGATGATGTCAGCCCTTTGTATCGGTGCATTGCCACTCGCCCAGGCCGCCGACTTTGAAGATTTCGGCAAGGTCGTGCGCGTCGTGCCGCAAGTGGAACAGATCAACCGTCCACGCCAGGAATGCCGTACGGAATACGTGCAAGTCCAGGCGCCGCCGCAACAGCGCAGCGCTGGCGGCTCCATCGTCGGCGGTATCGCCGGTGCCCTGCTCGGCAGCCAGGTCGGCGGCGGCAATGGCCGCACGGCCGCGGCAGCCGCTGGCGCGATTGCCGGCGCCGTCGTCGGCGACCGTGTCGACAACCAGAACAATTACCAGGGCGGCATGCAGGAACAAGCCGTCAAGCAATGCCGCCAGGTCGACCACTGGGAATCGCGCAACAATGGCTACCAGGTCACCTACGACTACCGCGGCCGCAACTACACGAGCATCATGTCCTACGATCCGGGCGAGCGCATCCGCTTGCGCGTATCGATCGAACCAGCTCAGCAATAACTCAGTATTGGGCGTATTAAAATGCCGATCCCTAAGGATCGGCATTTTTTATGGCACGCTATAATGCGGCACACTTTCAGGCCGCCTTATGCTTATCAAACGAAAATCCATCGAACAAGTCGAATCCTCGCGCCCCGCGCGCAAGCCCCGCTACGCCCCTGTCACCCTGTCGGAAATGGATGGCGTGCGCTATCTGCATTTCGGCACGGAATGGGTGCAGGGCGCCATGCGCATCCGCAAGCCGGACTGGCCGGAACTGGAATACGCGCAGCAGATGATGGCGTGGATGCTGTGGATCGAGCAACCGCAGCGTCTCGCCCAGCTGGGCCTGGGCACGGCCGCGCTGACCAAGTTCTGCTACCGCCAGTTCCCGCAGGCGCAAGTCGAGGCCATCGAACTGAACCCGTCCGTCATCACCATCTGCGAATCGATGTTCAAGCTGCCGCCCAACGACGAGCGCCTGCATGTGCGCGAGATGGATGCGCTCGACTATGTCAACGACGACGCCAATCACGGCACCCTGGACGCCCTGCAGGTGGACCTGTATGACGCCACGGCGCGCGGTCCCGTGCTCGACAGCGCCGATTTCTATGCCGCCTGCTGCGCCTGCCTGGCGCCGCACGGCATCATGACGGTCAACCTGTTCGGCGACCATCCCAGCTACGCGAAAAACATCAAGGCGATGAAGTTTGCGTTTGAACAGGTGATCTGCCTGCCGGAAGTCCATGATGGGAACGTGGTGGCGATCGCTTTCAAGACGAAAGTGCCACTCGATACCGAGGCGCAAGCCGCCCTGCTCGAGCGTGCAAAACAGATCGTCGCCGAGACCAAGCTGCCCGCCAAATCCTGGGTCAAGGGCATCGTCAGCACCCTGTAAGCGCCGGTTTATCCAGGCAAGGCCGGCAGCCAGGAAAGGCGCCGGCCATGCCCGCTTCCCATCCGCCCTCTCCCGCTTCTCCCAATACCTCGCTGGCACTGCCGCAACTGCTGGCCTGGCTGCAGGAAGACGGCATGCTCGATGCGGCGCAAGCGGCGGCCATCGCTGCCCAGGCCGCCCTGCTGCCCGCGCCGGCCATGCATCCGCTGTGCAGCATCGCCCACGGCGCACTGACGCTCGACACCCTGTGCGCGTGGCTGGCGCAACGCTCCAGCTTGCCGTATGTGCACATCGATCCCCTGCACATCGATTTCAGCCAGGTGGCCGACGTCATGACGGCCGGCTATGCGGCCCGTTTCAACATCCTGCCAGTGGAAAGCACGCCGGAACGCATCGTCATCGCCACGGCGCAGCCGTATGCGCTCGCCTGGCAGGCGCAGCTGGGGAATCTTGCGCCACGCAAGCTGAGTCTGGTCATCGCCAACCCGCTGCACATCGCCGACGCCATCGCGCAATTTTTCAGCCTGGCCAGCTCCGTCAAGGTGGCCCGCCAAGCGTCCACGCAAGACCTGGCGCTGCGCCACAATTTCGAACAGCTGGTGGAACTGGGGCGCAACAAGACCAGCCTGGACGCCAACGACCAGCACGTGGTGCGCATCGTCGACTGGCTGTGGCAATACGCGTTTGCCCAGCGCGCTTCCGACATCCATCTGGAACCGAAGCGCGACGCGGGCCTCGTGCGCCTGCGCATCGACGGCCGCCTGCACCAGGCCTATCAGCTGCCGCCCGTCGTGCTGCTGGCCATGACGGCGCGCATCAAGTTGCTCGGGCGCATGGACGTGGTGGAAAAGCGCCGCCCGCAAGATGGCCGCATCAAGACGCGCAATGCGCAGGGCCAGGAAGTCGAACTGCGGCTGTCGACCTTGCCCACGGCCTTCGGCGAAAAGCTCGTCATGCGCATCTTCGACCCGGAAGTGGCCGTCAAGAGCCTGTTTGACCTGGGCTTTCCGCCGGCGGATGCCGAACGCTGGCGCCAGCTGACGGCGCGCACGCACGGCATCGTGCTGGTGACGGGCCCTACCGGCTCGGGCAAGACCTGCACGCTGTACAGCACCTTGAAGGCGCTGGCCAGCAGCGAAGTCAATGTGTGCACGGTGGAAGACCCCATCGAAATGGTCGAGCCGGCCTTCAACCAGATGCAGGTGCAAACCCAGGCCGGCATCGAACTGTCGTTTGCCGATGGCGTGCGGGCACTGATGCGGCAAGATCCCGACATCATCATGGTGGGAGAAATCCGTGACCTGGCCACGGCCGAGATGGCCATCCAGGCGGCGCTGACGGGCCACCTGGTACTGTCGACCCTGCACACCAATGACGCGCCCTCGGCCGTCATGCGCCTGCTGGAACTGGGCGTGCCCGCCTATCTGCTGGAAGCGTGCCTGATCGGCGTGCTGGCGCAGCGATTGCTGCGCTGCCTGTGCCCGGACTGCAAACAGCTGGATGCCGCCCCGGGCGCCGCCGCATGGCAACGCCTGACGGGCGGCCAGCTGGAGCGCCCCCACGAAGCCTACCGCCCCGTCGGCTGCGCCCTGTGCCGGCACAGCGGCTACCTGGGGCGCGCCGGCATCTACGAACTGCTGAGCGTGACGGAAACGTTCGGCCAGCTGGTCAAGGCCGGCGCCGACCTGCACGCGCTGCGCCGCCAGAGTCTGCTCGACGGCATGACGCCGCTGCGCATCGCCGGCGCCCGTAAAATCATCGATGGCACGACCAGCATCGATGAAGTGTTGAAACTCACGGCAGCCCTGCATTAGCAAGCCAGCACTTTCTAGCAGGAATGCTTTGCATTCTTTTTCAACTGATATATAATGCGGCCTCTTTCGGGTCGTTAGCTCAGCTGGTAGAGCAGCGGACTTTTAATCCGTTGGTCGCAGGTTCGAATCCCGCACGGCCTACCACGAATGCGCAGTACTAAAAAGCCTATCCTCACGGATGGGCTTTTTTCGTTTCCGGCGCTCGCGGTTATACTGGCTCTTCGTCTTGCCAGCCCTGAAAGAAACGCATGAAACTTGCCGCCACCCTCCTCCTGGCCACCGCCTGCCTGTCCGCACAGGCGCAGCCACCGATCGTGCTCGACGGCCAGTACAGCGCGCGCACGGACGAGATGAGCCTGCAAATCATCGGCAACCGCGTCTGCTTCGCGCCCGACAAGGCGCAGTGGGGCCGCTTGCCCCGCCCTGCCGCCACGCACGATGCGTGGTTTTGTTTCAGCAACGATGGCGAGGCACGCCGTCTGCTGCGTGTGCCCGCGCGCCAGGCCGACAATTGCGGCTGGCAAGCGCGTGCCCGCATCGTCATCGACAGCTATCAACCGTATGTGGAGCAAGGCGACGGCAACGACACGGCGCGCCTTGCGTCGATCATCAAAGTGGCGCAGCCGAACGCCATCGCCTGCGAATAGTAAGTTTACCTACGCTAATCGAGTTCGTATTCCTGCAGATAGCGGGCAAACAGTTCCCCATCGGCCAAGGGACACGCAAACCCCGCGCCCCAGTCCGCCAGCAGCAAACGCTCTTTCAAGGGCAGCAGCAACAGCTCGGGCATGGCGTCGCTGCACCACAGGTCGCACACGATGCCCTTGTCGTCCAGGCCGGCAAACAAGGTCTCCGTCTTCTCGCCGCCAAAGGCCAGCACGTTCTTGCATTCCACTCGGTAGGTGCTGTAACCCGTGTAAACGGCGTCATACGGCGGCAAGACGTCCGCCAGCGCCAGCCGCAGCTGATCCGCCGTGAGGCCCAGCGCGCCCATCTGCGACGGCGGCGCCTCGGGCACGTACATCTGCGTCCAGCCGGCGCCGCTGCGGTGCGCGTCGGCAAACGCCTCTTGCTCGCCCATCTGCGTCAGACAGTGCTGCAAGTTATCCAGCGGCAGCAGTTCGATCATGCAAAAATCGTCTTCGTGGTAGTACGCTTCCCGCATGTTTCAATTCTCCAGCAAATCCTGCAGTTGCACATTGCGCCGCGACGTCAGCATGGCCGCCCAGGTTGCGCTCGTCACGGATGGGTAGCGCACGGCGCCAAAGTTCATCCAGGCATCGCGGTAGGCCAGCCACAGGCGCTGGGTGGCGCGGATGCCATCCTTGCTTACGGCGCCCGCATGGGTTTGCGCCGGCTTTTTCATGAGCTTGCCGTAGATGGCGTTGAGCTCCTTGTCGAGCGCCGCCGCCTGCTCTTTGGACACGGCGGCTGGCAGCTTGCCGGCTTCGTATTCGCGCAAATCGTGCGCCAGCAAATCGAGCTCGGCCGTGCGGGCGGCGATGCTCAGGGCGGCGCGCGCCGTGCCGCTCAAGTCCGTTTCATTGGCCGCGCGCGCATCGGCAAACTTGCTTGCTGCCGCCTGCAGCTTTTGCAGCGACGCTTGCGCCGCGGCCGGCATTGCTTCGCTGACTTTGGCTGTCGCCTGTCCGCGCACTCTTTGTTTCTGGCGCGCATCGATGGCGCTGCACACACCCATCATGTAGCCGCTCGTGATGTCGTCGCACAAATCGATCATGCCGCGTCCGCTGGCATTGATCTGCTGCAAGTGCTCGATACGGCCGCGCATTTCGGCCGGCGCCGCATCGATGCTGCACGCATACTTTAGCGCCAGCAACGGGTCTTTTTGCACACCCTGTCCATTCTGGTACAGCATCATCAGGACGGCGCTGTTTTGCGTGGCCATGGCGCAATGGCGCACGGGACGCCAGTCGGCCGGCTTGGGCGCGGACATACTCTTGGTATCGTAATACAGGTCCGTTGCCTGGCATTGCTGCAGGGACGCCACCGCCGATGGCGCCGGCAGGTCGGCCGGCGGCGGCGCCGCATCCTTGACCTTCAGGCAGCCCGCATACCAGGCCGTGCTTTCCGCGTGCCCCACGCCCATGGCGCTCGTATTCGGGTAGGGAGCGGGCGCGGCGGCAAAACCCGGGGCGGCCAGCAGGCAGCTTGCGCCCAGCAATATCGTTTTCAATAAGGGTAGACTAATTTTCATGGCCGGCCAAAGGTAGCGTCAGTAAAAGAACAAGTTTAACTGATCAGCCATGGCGCACCCGCGCGATACGTTGCCATCCCGCCTGGTAAGTAACGGTACACAGCCTTGGCAGTGGGGAAAGCATGGGCAATAATGTTGCCCGCTGTACTTTTTTCACTACTCCGGACCACGCCCATGACCTCACCCCGTCTTCGCCGTTCCCTCGGCTCCCTGCTGATCGCAGCGGCCTGCGCCTCGCTTGCCCATGCCGCCGATACCAAGGCCACCACCGCAGTTGTCGCCACGCAAACGCAAGCCAAACACGCCATCACGCATGAAGACGTGTGGCTGATGAAACGGGTGGGCGCGCCCGTCGCCAGCCCCGATGGAAAGTGGGCCGTGTTTTCCGTGGTCGACAGCGCCTACGATAGCAAGGAGCAATGGTCGGACCTGTGGATCAAGTCCCTTGGCGACGACAGCCCCGCGCGGCGCCTGACGTATTCCAAAAGTGGCGAAAGCGCCGTGGCCTGGTCGCCGGACAGCCGCCAGCTGGTCTTCGTTGCCAAGCGCGATGGCGATGAAGCGGGCCAGATTTACCGCCTCGACGTGGCAGCCGGCGGCGAAGCGCAACGGTTGACGAGCTTGACCATGGGCGCGCGCATGCCGAAATGGAGTCCGGATGGCAAGCAATTGCTGTTCATCAGCGACATCTATCCAGGCAACAAGACGGAAGCCGACGTCAAGCAAAGCGCGAAAGAGCGCAAGGAGCGCAAAGTCAGCGCCCGCTCGTATGAAACGACGGCGCCCCGCTATTTCGACAAGTGGCTGACCGACAAGCAGGTACGCCTGTTCGTCGTTGATGCGCAAGCGGACGCCAAGCCGCGCGACATCCTGTCGGGCACGCAACTGGTTGCCTTGCCGGGCTTTGGCGGCGGCCAGGGCGACGAGGGACAATCCTTGGACGCCGTCTGGACGCCGGACGGCAAGGCCGTCGTCTTCAACGCGGCCACCAACCGCGATGCGGCCCAGCGCGAAGCCGTCGTTTCGCAACTGTATTTGCTGCCTGTGGCGGGCGGCGAAGCGCAGCGCCTGACGCAAGACAAGCACAGCTATGGCAGCCTGAAATTCGCGGCCGACGGCAAGACCCTGTTCGCCCTAAGCGACGCGGAAACGCCAGGCAAGGTGTATGACGTGAAGCGCCTGGCCAGTTTCGCCTGGCCGATGAGCAATCCGGCACCGACGATATTGACGGCCAAGCTGGACCGCTCGATTTCCCGCTTCGTGCTGCCCGAAGGCGGCAAGCGCGTTATCTTCAGCTATGAACATGCGGGTCTGGAAAAACTGTATTCGATCGACGCCAAAGGCGGCGACGTGCGCGAGGAGACATCCTTGCCGACGGGCACCATCAATTCGCTGAGCAGCGGCGGCAATGCCCTGGTCGGCGTGTGGGAGTCGTCCATCAACCCGCCGGAAATCTACGCCTTCAACAGCAAGCAGCCGAAGCGGCTGACGGCCTTCAACACGGACAAGGCCGATAAAATCGACTGGCAGGCGCCCGAGCATTTCTGGTTCACAACGGCCGACGGCCGCCAGATCCATAACATGCTCGTCAAGCCGGCCAACTTCGATCCGAACAAGAAATACCCGCTGTTTACCGTCATCCATGGCGGCGCGGCCAGCATGTGGCGCGACCAGTTCGTGCTGCGCTGGAACTATCATTTGCTGGCCAAGCCAGGCTATGTCGTGCTGCTGACCGACTACAAGGGTTCCACCGGCTATGGCGAGGAATTCTCGCGCTCGATCCAGTTCGACCCCTTGAAGGGTCCGGGCGATGAAGTCAACCAGGGCGTCGATGAAGCCATCAAGAAATATCCGTTCATCGACAGCACGAAACTGGCCGCCGGCGGCGCCAGCTATGGCGGCCACCTGGCCAACTGGCTGCAAGCGACGACCACGCGCTACAAGGCCATCGTCTCGCACGCGGGTGAAATGGATCTGATCATGCAGTGGGGCACCAGCGATGGCGGTTTCGGCCGTGAAACGAATGCGGGCGGCCCCGTCTGGTCGAACCTGCCCGTGTGGCGCGACCAAAGCCCCATCATGCAAGCGGGCAACCACGAAAAAGGCACGGGTTTCACGACACCGATCCTGATCACCGTGGGCGAACTCGACTACCGCGTGCCGGCCAACAATGCACTGATGAACTTTGCCGTGCAACAACGCCTGAACGTGCCGGCGAAATTGCTCGTGTTCCCGGACGAAAACCACTGGATTTTGAAGGGCGAGAACAGCCGCTTCTTCTATAGCGAAGTAGAGGGCTGGCTGGCCAAGTACTTGAAATAATCACGCTGCAAGCTTCTTGAAAAGCCAGGCTCCGCGCATGCGGGCCTGGCTTTTTTCATGCCGCTTGCGCGGCGGGTGCGATCACCTTCTGGCGCTGAATCGCCAGCACCATCAGCGCGGCCACGAGGCAGGCGGCGCCGGCCGCGAACAGGGCCGGGTTGTAGGTCAGCATCAGGGTGCGGATGCGGCCCGCACCATAGGCGGCCACGGCGGCGCCCAGCTGGTGGCCGGCGAAGATCCAGCCGAACACCATGCCCGCCCGCTCCCGGCCGAACGTGGCGCCCACCAGTTTCACGGTCGGCGGCACGGTGGCGATCCAGTCCAGGCCGTAGAACATGGCGAACAGGGACAGGCCGTACAGGGTGAATTCCGAATACGGCAGCCAGAACAGGGACAAGCCACGCAAGCCGTAGTACCAGAACAGCAGTTTGCGGTTGTCATAGCGGTCCGACAGCCAGCCGGACAGGATCGTGCCGAACAGGTCGAACGCACCCATCATGGCCAGCACGGACGCGGCAGGTACGGCGGACAAGCCCGAGTCGCCGCACAGGGAAATGAAATGCGTCTGTATCAAGCCATTGGTGCTGAGGCCGCAGATGAAAAAGGTGCCGAAGAGTATCCAGAAGGTGCGATTGGAAGCCACGCTGCGCAGGATCACGAACGGCGTGGCAAACGTCATTTTTGCGGCCACTGGCGCCACCAAAGGCGTGGCCGGATCGGCGCCGTAGGGACGCAAGGCGATATCCTGCGGGCGGTTGCGCATGCACAGGAAGGCCAGCACGGCGACGATGGCACAGGCGGCGAACACGGGCATGACGGCCGTGCGCCAGCCGTAGTGCTCGATCAGCCAGGCGCCCACGGGCAGGAACAGCAACTGGCCCGTGGCCGAACTGGCCGTCAGCACGCCCACCACCAGGCCCCGGTGCGTCTCGAACCAGCGGTTGGCCACCACGGCGCTCAAGACCAGCGCCGTCATGCCCGAGCCGAGACCCAGCAAAATGCCCCACAAGGCTACCAGGTGCCAGAACTGCGTCATGCGCGTGGCCAGCAGCATGCCCGCTGCGATCAGGCCCAGGGCCACGCAGATGACATTGCGCAAGCCGAAACGCTCCATCAGGATGGCGGCAAACGGCCCCATCAAACCGAACAGCACGAAGCGCACGGCCAGGGCCGAGGAAATCTGCTCGGCATCCCAGCCGAATTCGCGACTCAAGGGCTGCATCAGCGCACCCGGCAAGCCCAGCGCGGCGGACGAGGTCAAGGCCGTGAGGAAAGTGATGGCGACGATGACCCAGGCAAAGTGCACGCCGCGCCGCTCCAGCCATTGCGAAAAGGGATAGGAAAGCATGCAGTCCTCATGAGAAAGAGTGAAGAGAAAGAGTGGATGCCGATCAGCGCCAGCCGACGGGATTTTCTCATGTTATATTATGATCGTAATTTATACAATCAAAAAGAGACTGGAACCACACTGCCGTGTGCGGCTCCAGTCCTCGCTTTAGCGCATTACAGAATGCGCTTCGCTTATTTCACCTTCAAGCCATTCTTCACATCCGTCACGCCTTCCACGCCACGGGCTAGGTCAGCGGCTTTCTGCACTTGCGCCTGGGATGGCACGAAGCCGCTGAGCATGACGACGCCGTTCACCGTTTCCACATGCACGTCGAGCGCTTTCAAGTCGTTGTCCTTGACGAGGTCGGCCTTGATCTTGGTGGTGATGACGGAGTCGGCCACGGCCGTCTTGGTGCTGCCTGCCGCGTTGCGCGTCACGCAGGCGGCCTTGGCCGTCGCATCCATGGCGTCGCAGTTTTCCTTCGTCGTGGCGGGTGGATTTTGCGCCACGTTGGCGCCATCCCTGGCGCCCGTATTCGCGTCGGCCAGCGCCGCCGTTTTCGCTGCCTTGGCATCGTTCATGCACGTGGTTTTCTCGGCCCCCGTGCGGTCGCCGCATTTGGCCTTGGCCAGGTCATACTCGGCATTGGCGACGTCCTTGCGGGCCTTGCCCAGTTCGCGCGGCGTGTTGCGGTATTGCGCCACGGCATCCGAGTCGGCCTTGGCGCGCGCCACCTTGGCTTCTTCCACGCAGACTTTTTTCGCGTTGCCGCTCTGGGCGTCGCAGGCGGCCTTGGCCTGCTTGTAGTCGGCCGTTGCCTTGTCCGTCAAACTCTTGTACGAGGCATCCTGCGCATACGCTGGCGTGGCGGCAAGCAGGGCGCTGGCACTGGCGGCCAGCATGAGTGCGATCATTTTGTTCATGATGGTTCCTCTCTGGTTAGTTGATGCCCAGATTAGACCCCTGCCGGAAGCAAAGCTCCGTGCGACAGCACACGCTGACACTCCATTCACATAAAAATCAGCGTTTATTTGTCGCCGCTCAAGCCCTTTCGCCACAATACTTGCGCCTGTTCAAATATTGAAGCGGACCCATCAAATACACCCGCGCCATCGGCCAGCGCCAGCCAGCCTTGCGTGGCGTGGGAACCGCCTGCACCGCCGCCCGCAACCTCGCCGCTGACCCGTACGCCGCGCATCCAGGCCAGCACATCCTGGTACTGCCCCGGGTGGCGGCCATGCATCCAGGCCAGGGCCACCAGGTCCGCATAGCCCTCTTCGCGGCGCGTCTCGCGCAACTCCTGCACCAGGGGTGTCAACTTGCCTATCTGCATGCTGCGCGGCTCGACAAAGCCGCGTGGCAAGGCATGCCAGTCGCCCTGCGCATAGCGCTGGCAGTGGCCGATCTCATGCGCCGTCATCGCTTCCATCATCAGGCCGTGGCGCGCGGCCGGCACGCCCTGCAAGACACTGTCCGCCTGCGCATTGCCGCGCAAGGACAGCACCAGCTTGCAACGCCCTGCCTCGTAACCCAGCGCCAGCGGCACGGCGCCGGGCGCATCCTGCGGCTGCACGATGATATCGATGGGCAAGCCTTGCGCACGTGCAAACGCGATGACGGGTTGGCCCGCCTGCAGCCAGCGGGTTTCCAGATCGGTGAGCTGGGCGGCAGCCACGGCAGGCAAGGCAAGGCACACGCACAACAGCGAGAATAGTTTCAACATGGGATCAACAGGAAAAATGGGGATTTACCACTGCAGAGTAAGCGGTGAAAATATTTCCACAAGGAAAAACTGGCAACTATTCATAAATAAAGACGAAAAAAAACCGGCGCAGTGCGCCGGCTTTCCAGGCTGACAATAGTCAAGCTCAGGCTTATTTCTTCGCCGCCTTGTCCAGCGCACGCGCCGTGACGAATTCCGGGCGGATATCGTTGGGCACGGCCTTCATCTTGTCGAGCGCCACTTGCACTTCGGGGCGGATCACCACGTACTTGGTCATCAGGTCTTTCGCGCGCGCATAGTCGCCCGTCGCCTCGATGCTCAAGAACTCACGGTCCAGGTCGATCACGGCCTGCTTGATCTTGGCAAAATCGACGCCGAACTTGCCATCGCCCAGCGACACAAAACCGCCCTTGTCGAGGATGTAATTCATCTGGATGGCCATGCCGCGCGCGTGCGAATCCGTCAGGCCGAAATGCAGGGTGCGAAAGCCCGAGGCGAGGAAGGTGTTGTACAGCTTGCGCTCGGCCACGTCGCCCTGGCCCAAGGTGTCCTTGAGTTGCCCCTTGTCCATCATGTAGCGCAGCGCGAACAGGCCCGTGATATCGGCCTTGGCTTCTTCGATGGTCGAATACGCTTCCTTCAAGTCCTGGCGCGGCGTCGATGGCTTGCCGTCAACGGTGGTGGCGTGCGGGCCCAGGCCGTGCATGATTTCATGCGCGAGGATGTGCGTGAAGAAGGAATTGAAATCGACGTCCTGCTGCGCTTCGGGCGTCAGCACCAGTTTCGAGATCGGCGTCAGGGTGGCCTTGAACTTGGCTTCCTGCACGTTTTTCAACATGACGCGCTTGGAGCCGCGCGCGCTGATGATGCGCTCGTCGTTCGGCAAGTTGTAGGCAGCCGTTTGCACGGCCATATTGCCGTCGCCGGCGCCATACACCTGGTTGACCACCACCATCGGCGCCAGCGCGCCCACTTTCGGGTTGCGGTACTGGGCGTCGAGCGGCAGATTGTCTTCCAGCTCCTGCATGTGCTTGGCGAAGAAGTTCAGCTTTTGCGTTTCCGCGTGGTCGCGGATGTTCACGTAGGCCTCGAACGCGGCCTTGTAGCCAAACAGCTCGTCGTTATACGTTTCATACGGGCCGATGGTGATGTCGACGGGCGAATCGAGGTCCATCCAGGCGAAGTCGGACGGCAGATAGTCGTTGTCGAGGAAGGCCTTGGCGCGCAGGGTGAGAAATTTCTTCAGGGAAGCGTTGTCCGTGGCGGCGGCCGCCTCGTCGAGCAGCTTGGCCAGTTGCTTGAGTTCCACCTTGTATTCGTCCGAATACTTGACGGTCTGGTATTTGCCATCCTTGCCCGCGCGAATCGTCGTGAAGAACCATTGCGCCTGCTGCTTGTCCTCTGGCGACAAACCATTCATCCACGTTTCCAGGCTGGCCTTGGTGGCGCCCTGCGGATAGAAATTGCCCGCTTCCGGCTTGTGCGCGGGAATGGCGATGCCGGCATAGCTGGCCGGCATGAACGAGGCATGCGCGTCGAGGACCGACCATGGTCCCTTGTTGATCCAGAAATAATTCAGGCGGGCCTGGCCCAGGGCCGACTTGTCCTTCTTCAATGCAGCCCACAGCGCTTCATTGCCGGACCAGCGCTGGCGCAGTTGCAGCACGTCGACCAGCTTGGCCGCCTCGACCAGCTTGGCGATGGCCTGGCGGTCGCCCGCGGACAGGTGCGTGACATCGGCCGTCAGCGCGACGGGTGCGTAGCGGGCGCTCATGGCCGCCAGTTGTTGCGCGGTGGCCGGGGCTGCCGGCGTTGCGGCGCAGGCGCTGCCGACGGCGGCAGCCATCAGCAGGGGAATCAGGAGTTTTTTCATGGAGGTCTCGGTTGGATTTTTCTCGGAAAAAAAGCGGATGGCGCGGATGGCGCGCTACCGCTTTCTTGCTCAGCCTGCGATTGTCCCACCTGCCCCATGGCATGGCAAGCCGCTTACCAGACCTTGTACACCTGCCCCGTCTGCGCCCCCTCCACGCTGCGGCTGTAGGCCAGCGCCACTCTGCTGGCGGCGGCCGGTTCGAAGCCGTAGAAGAAGGGTCCATACGCTTCCAGCGATTCTTCCAGCACCGTGGGGCTGACGGCATTGATGCGCACGCCGCGCGCCAGTTCGATGGCGGCCCCCCTTACAAAACCTTCCACGGCCGCATTCGTCATGCTGGCGGCCGCACCGAAGCGGATAGGCTGCTCGGCCACGATGCCGCTGGTCAAGGTAATCGAACCGCCGTCGTTCAGGTATTCCTGCGCCACCAGCGCCACGTTGACCTGGCCCATCAGCTTGCTGTCCAGGCCCAGCTGGAACTGTTCAGGCGTGAATTCGGCCAGCGGGCCGAAGTGCAGCTTGCCGGCCGTGACGACGACGGCGTCGACCTTGCCAATGCGCTTGAACAGGGCGCGCACTTGCGCGATGTCGCCCATGTCGGCCTGGTGCGTGCCCGTGCGGCTGCCCACTTCGATGATTTCATGGCGTTGCGCCAGTTGTGCGGTGACGGCCTTGCCGATGGTGCCGCTGGCGCCGATGATGACGATTTTCATGCTGCTTCCTTGTGTGGGTTGAACGATGCAGCCAGTATGCGCCGCTTCCAAAAAGGAATAAATGCGCTAGAATTTACAAGATTACTAATCTGTAGTTTTCAATCAGGTGCCCATGGATAAATTGCGCAGCATGGAAATCTTTGTGTCCGTCGTCGACCAGGGCAGTTTCACGGCGGCCGCCGACACCTTCCGCATCTCTCCCGTGATGGTGGGCAAGCACATCAAGCAGCTGGAAGAGCGGCTGGGTGCGCGCCTGCTGGCGCGTACGACACGGCGGCAAAGTCTGACGGAAATCGGCCGGCAATACGTGGACCAGTGCCGCCAGATCCTGGCGCAGATCGCGGCGGCCGAAACGGGCGCGGAAGCGATGCGCGCCACGCCGCGCGGCAAGCTGAAGATCACGGCGCCCGTGTCCTTCGGCAGCGAATGCATCGCGCCGCTGATGGCCGACTATCTGACGGCCTACCCGGACGTGAGCCTGGAACTCAATTTGAATGACAGGATGGTGGACCTGGTGGAGGAAGGCTTCGATGCGGCCATCCGCATCGGCAAGCTGGAAGATTCCGGCATGGTGGCGCGGCCCTTGCGTCCCTATGCGATGGTCATCTGCGCCTCGCCCGCCTACCTGGCTAAGCACGGCACGCCGCGCACGCCGGACGACCTGGCGCGGCACGAATGCGTGGATTTCATGCAGTGGTCGCGCCACATGCGCTGGCGTCTGAGCGGCAAGGAAGCGCGCCACGATGGCGCTGCGGCCGAAAGCCGCTTCCGCTCGAACAATGGGCAGGCGCTGCGCATGGCGGCCCTGCACGGCTTCGGCATCGTCATGCAGGCGGAGATTTTGCTGGCCGACGATATCGCGGCGGGGAGGCTGGTGCCGCTGCTGGCCGACTACGTGCCGGCGCCGCGCCTGATGCATGTGCTGTATCCGCGCGACCGCCAGCCCACGCCGAAGCTGACGACCTTCATCGATTTTCTGCTGGAACGCTACGGGCCGGCGGCGACACCGCCACCGGCCACGCTCACGTAATCGTCGTACCTAGTTCGCCTTGACGGTCGATGGCGCGGAAGCCAGCTTGGCCAGCTCGCCGTCCGGCTGCCAGCCGGCACCCAGGGAGCGGGCCACGGCGACCGTTGCCAGCAGACGCTGGGTCTTGATCTGCGCGGCGGCGCGGTCCGCTGCCAGCGAACTGCGCTGCGCATCGGTGACGTCCAGGTAGGTCGAGATACCGCGCTCGTAGCGCGTGCGCGCCACCAGGTAGGCGCGCGCCGCCGCTTCCTGCGACAGGGCCTGGGCGTCGCCCTGCAACTGGCGCTGCTCCACGTCGGACAGCGCATCTTCCACTTCGCGCAAGGCCGTCAAGAGCTTCGTTTCATGGTTCGCCACGGCTTCCGCATAGCGCGCCTTGGACAGGTCAAGATTGGCCTGGTTGCGACCACCGTCGAAGATCGGCAGGGACAGGGCCAGCGGACCAAAGCTGAACTGGCGCGAACCGCCCTGCGCCAGGTCGCGTAGCTTTTCCGACGCATAGCCGAAATTGCCCGTCAATTGCAGCGACGGATAAAACGCGCCTTCGGCCACGCCCACTTGCGCATTCGCCGCGCGCAAGCCCGCCACGCTGGAAACGAGGTCCGGGCGGTGCGCCAGCAGGCTGGCGGGCAAGCCGACAGGGATGACCGGCGGCAGCGGCAAGACGGACGGATCGGCCGCCACCGGCAATTGCAGCGCCGACGGCGGCTTGCCCGTCAGGATGGCCAGGCTGTTTTCCAGCTGGTTGCGCTGGCGCTTGACTTCATGCAGGTCGGCCTGCGCGTTCGACAGCTCGACCTTCGCGCGCGCCAGGTCCAGCTCATTCGTCAAGCCCGCGTTGAAGCGCGCTTCGACCAGCTGCGCCGATTCGCGGCGCGTGTCCAGCGCGCCATTCAGGATGGCCATTTCCGCATCGAGTCCGCGCAGCTGCCAGTAATTGCTGGCCACTTGCGACGACAGCATCAGCAGCACGCCGTCGCGGTCGGCCTGCGCCGCCAAGGCTTGCGAGTCGGCTGCTTCGACCATGCGTTTTACACGGCCCAGCAAGTCGACTTCATACGACAGCGAGCCGCCGATCGAAAAATTATTGCCGCTGATGGAGCGGTTGCCCAGGGCCAGGCCCTGCGACGTGTTGGCCGAGGTGCGCGAGTTCGAGATCCCCGTGCTGACGTTCACGCTCGGGCCCTGGTTGGCGCGCGCCGTGCCGCTTTGCGCCAGCGCCTGCAGCAAGCGCTCGCCCGCCGCCTTGACGCTCGGGTTGTCCTGCAGTGCGCTTTGCTCGAGGCGGTTCAGGGTGGCGTCGCCGTAGATGCTCCACCACTCCTTGGGCAGCTGCGCGGCATCCGCCGCGGCCGCGCCGTGGCGGAAGGTGTCGGCGCCGGCGACATTGCCCGGCGCGGTGAAATCCTGGCCCACGGTGCCGCAGGCGGACAGCGCCACGGCAAGGGAAGCGGCCAGCGCGATTTTCGTCAATACTGTTTGCATGATGTGTACCTTCTTGTTCTTGATGTGCTGCACGTGCGGGCTGTGCGCGGTCAATGACCGCCGCCACCGCCACCGGGAGCTTTGAGTTTGTCGGCCAGCCACAGGGGCACGATGCAGGCCAGCAGGATGGCGCCGATCAGGAAGAAGCCATCGTTGTAAGCCATCACATACGCTTCGCGACGCACGATGCCGTCGATCGCCTGCAAGGCCTGGTTGCCGGCCGTGACGGCGTCATAGCCCTTGGCCATGAACGAGGACGTCAGCTGATCGATGCGTAGCTGCGTGGCGCTGGAATACGCATTGATCGCTTCGCCCAGGCGCTGCGAGTGGAAGTGCTCGCGGGTGCTCAGGGCCGTGGCCAGCAGGGCGATACCGATCGAGCCGCCCAGGTTGCGCGTCATGTTGAACAGGCTCGATGCGGACGGCATGTCCTTCGGCGCGATGCCCTTCATGGCGAAGTTCGACAGGGTCAGCATGACGAAGGGCTGGCCCAGCGCGCGCACCACCTGCGACCACAGCAGCTGGTCGTAGCCGGTGGACGCGTCCATGTAGGCATTCATCATGCACGAGCCGCCAAACAGCAAGAGACCGAACGAGCACAGGATGCGGTTGTCCACCACCGACGACAGCTTGGCGACAAACGGCATGATGAACAGCTGCGGCAAGCCTACCCACATGATGACTTCACCGATCTGCATCGGCGAGTAGCCGGCGATCTGGCCCAGGAACAGGGGCAGCAAAAAGGCCGAACCATACAGGCCCATGCCCGTCACGGCCGACAGCACGGTGGCCACTAAAAAATTGCGCTGGCCGTACAGGGCCAGGTTGACGAACGGTTCGGCGCGCGTGGCGCTGGTGACGACCCAGCCCAGGATGCCCACCAGGGCCAGCGAGGCGAAAGCGATGATGAAACCGGAGTCGAACCAGTCCTTCGAGTTGCCCTCTTCCAGGAAGATGGTCAGGCAGCCGAGGCCCAGGGCCATGAAGAAGATGCCCAGCCAGTCGGCTTTCCAGAACATCTCGAGCTTCATCGGCTCCTTGTCCAGGCCATAGATCATGCCGGCGATCAGCAGCACGCCCGGTACCCAGTTGATGTAGAAAATCGAGGGCCAGCCATACAGCTCGCTCAGATACCCGCCCAGGGTCGGGCCCATGGCTGGCGCCAGGGTGGCCGTCAGGCCGAAAATCGCCATGCCGACGGCGCGCTTCGACGGCGGCAGCTTGAGCATCACCAGGGTGAACGCCATCGGGATCAGGGCGCCGCCCGTGAACCCCTGCAGCATGCGGAAGACGATCATGCTTTCCAGGTTCCAGGCCGTGCCGCACAGGGTGGAGAACAGCAGGAAGAAAGCGGTGGTGCCGATCATGTAGGTGCGCAGACCGAACACGCGCGCCAGCAGCGCGGTGAGGGGAATGACGATAATTTCCGCCACCAGGTAGGCCGTGGAAATCCACGAGCCCTCTTCCTGGGTGGCCGACAGCGAGCCAAGGATATCCTTGAGCGAGGAGTTGGTGATCTGGATGTCGAGCACCGCCATGAAGGCGCCCAGCATGCCGGCGGCGACCGCCAGCCAGGTGCGCCCGGAGACTTTCTCGTCGATCACGGGAAACGCTGGCGGCTTCGCCAGCGTGGTGGAGGGGCTGCTCATGGAAGCTTAGCGCGTGGTGGACTGGGCGGCGGGGGCGGCGGCGTGGCGCGGTGCCTTGTCCGACTCGGGCTGATTCACTTCCACTTCGGCGATCACCGACATGCCCGGCACCAGGCGGCCATTCATGGCCTTGATGTCTTCCGGCTGGAAGACGATTTTCACCGGCACGCGCTGGACGATCTTGGTGAAGTTGCCGGTCGCGTTATCGGCTGGCAGCAGGGCGAATTGCGCGCCCGAAGCTGGCGCGAAGCTGTCCACGGTGCCCACCAGTTTCTTGCCCGGCATGGCGTCGATGGTCACGTGCACGCTCTGGCCGCGGTGCAGGTCGGCCAATTGGGTTTCCTTGAAGTTGGCGGTGACCCAGACGTTGTCTTGCACGATGGCCGTCAATTGCTGGCCAGGCTGCACGCGCATGCCCGTTTCCACGTTGCGCTTGCCGATGCGGCCGGCGACAGGGGCCAGGATGCGGTTGTATTGCAACTGCTGTTCCGCGTCCTTCAATTGCACGCGCAATACAGCCACTTGCGCCTTGGCGACGTCGCGCGCAGCTTGCGCCGCACCGATTTGCGCCTTGGCGGCCGAAGCGCTGTCGCGGCGGGCGGCCAGGTCGGCCACGGCGCTCGAGCGGGCCGCATTGGCCGCGTCGAGTTCCGCTTTCGACACGGCTTTCATCTGGCTCGTGTACAGCTGGCCATAACGGTCCGCATCCTGTTTTGCGCGCAGCAGCTGCGCATCGGCTTGCGCCACTTGCGCCTGGGCGCCACTGGCTTGCGCCTGCACTTGCGCGATCTGCGCGTCCGCTTGCAGCACTTGCTGCTCGGCGCTGGCGATCTGCGCGGCGATCTGCTCGGTTTTCACGCGCTGGTCGAACGGGTCGAGTTCGGCGATCACGTCGCCCTCTTTCACCATTTGATTGTCGTCGATGAAGACCTTGGTGACGACGCCGGAAATGCGCGCCGAAACGGGATGCACATGGCCAGCCACATAGGCGTTTTCCGTTTCCACGAAATAGTGGCTGCGGTACCACATGCGCGCGCCGGCGCCCAGGGCCACGAGGACTATCAGGCCGGCGATGATTTTCACACGGTTGTTAGGGGGTGCGGAGCTGGCGGAAGCGGCGGGCGCGGAAGGGGCGGCCGGAGCCGCGGGTGGGACGGCGCTCAGCACTTTGTGCTCTGCTTGGCCTGGCTGGTTGGACATACTCGCTCCGGAAATGAAATGATATAGGTTCATTATTGGGCAAAGAAAAGCCAAAGTCAAGAAATGAAACGATTGCATTTCATTTTAATTTGCACTACAGTGTGAGCCATCACTTACCTTCCAACTTGTAAAGAGACCCAGACCATGTCCGATCCCGGCCTCAGCGATACCTTGCCTACCGATAAAGAATCCGACGACGACGCCCAGGAGCTTTCCTGCTGCGGCAAGCCAGCCGGCCGCCCGCGCGCTGCCGACATGGAAGCGCGCATGGACAACCTGCTGCACACGGCTGGCTGCCTGTTTCTGGAAAAAGGGTATGGAAAGGTCAGCCTGGAAATGATCGCCCGCGAAGCCCATGTGGCCGTGCGCACAATTTATGTGAAGTTTGGCGGCAAGTCGGGCTTGTTCAATGCCGTGGTGGAACTGCGCCGCGCCGCCTATTTCTCGACTATGCCGGCGCTGGAAACGGATATGCGCCCCCTGCCCACCATCCTGGGCGAGTTCGGCCTGCTGTTCGTGCAGCTCGTCACCATGCCGGCGGCCATCCGCCTCAATCGCATGGTGGTGGCCGAGGCGGCCACGCACCCGGAACTGGCGGAAACGTTTTACAAGGTGGGACCGGGACAGACGCGTGAGATGCTGACGAGGTTTTTCAGCCGCCCCGATATCGCGCCCCTGTTTCGCGCGGAACTGGCGCCGGCCATGCTGTCGCTGCACCTGCTCAATTGCCTGCTGGGCGACCAGATGTCGCGCCTGCTGTTTCCGCCGCCGGCGCAACCGGACGTGGCGCAATTGCGCGCCAAGGTGGCCGTCAGTCTCGACCTGTTCCTGCACGGCACACTGCGCCAGCCGCTGGCTGACTGACGCGCAGGTCAGCCGGGGCGGCTGCAGTCTTCCGGCAGCGCCGCTTTGGCATGTTCATCGCTCAAGCCTAGCGCGCGCAGGAAGGGCTGGGCCGCCGACGCGCCATCGACACTGAGCGAAGACTCACTTGCATCGTAGCGGTCCGGGCCATAGCGCATCAGGTCGAACGAGGTTTCAAAGCGTTGTGCCAGGAAATATGTGCGGAAGTAATCGAAGGAGAACGCCACCTGGCCATCGGCCCGCAGCAGCAAGCCATGCGCATACAACGGCGCCAGCCAATCCCCTGCCGCCATGCTCCAGCCCTTCACGCCGCAATAGTCGCTGGCAAAGCGTTCCAGCTCCGCCTCGTTGAGGAAGACGCTCTTGGCTTCGAACATCACGAAGGCCAGCTCGATCAGGAATTCGCGCGCATCGGCAGCCTCGCCGGCGTCCACGCGCTGCCGCGCGCCCGCCTTGCCCAGCAAGCCATCGAGATAGCCGCGCTCACCTGCCAGCTGCGGCAGCAGGGTGGCAAACACATATTCGGCATCCACCTGCCCCGTTTCCTGGCCATTCGGCGTGTACAGCACCGACAGGGCGAAGTTCTTGCTCACGTCATCGAACTCGCGCAGAGACACCGTCCATTGCGTGCCCGCCCTGCCGCCATCGGCCGCGGCCTCGCCCGTGCCGAACTCGAGCACGGAAAACGCCGCCATCTGGCCATTCGCACCGTACAGGCTGCCGGGATTGCTCTTGAACAAAATGCCCAGCGACTTCATCAGTGAACTGGCATCGCCCGTATGCTGGTGGCCATGGAACACGGCGTGGATATTCTTGTAGTGCGCGCGCTGCTCGGCACTGGCGTGCTCGTCGGCGGAGAAAAAGCTGAAGCCGGCATTGCCCAGCGCCGCAGCCGCGACACCCTGCGCGCGGCTGCCCGGCACCAGGTAGAAACGCGCGCCGGGCAAGCTGGCCGCCTGCAGCAAGGGGCGCAGGAAGTATTCGTAGACGTACACGGGGGTCGTGCCGGCACAGGCGTCGGACGCCACCAGCTGGCCCGTGAAGAAAATCGCATCGATCCGCTTGCCCGCCGCCAGGATAGCGGCCACGTCTTGGTACAAGGCATGCAGCATCACGGCTTGCTCTTGCTCATCGGCCCGGCGCAAGCGGACATCGGCAATATGAAGGGCGGTAAATTTTTTCATCGTTGCAAAGCTCTCTCAGTACAGCGGAATTTGACCGTATCCCACGCTGGCAACATTCCTGGAAAAATCACACGCTTCCGTCGAAGCAAGAAAAACATGGTTACAGACCTCCATTCTGCCACTTTTTCCACACGGCAATACTCACCAATTTTCACAAGACACCGCTGCACCACGTTTTACCATGCCGCAGGTCAAGGGAAATAAAAAAACCGGGAACGTGTCCCGGTTTTTCATACTGAAAGTTAACTCTTTATCAGCGTTTTCGCGGCGGCGGCAAGTCCGTGCCCACGCCTTCGTACACTTCGGCGCGCTTTTGCCAAACTGCCGATCGACTCTCCCAGGGTCGGGTGCGGGTGGATGGTCTTGCCGATGTCGGTGCCGTCGTAACCCATTTCGATGGCCAGCGCGGTCTCGCCGCTTCATCGTTCACCTGTCGCCCGCATGCGTGCCGGCGATGGTTGAAAAGTAAAAAACCCCGCAATCGCTTGCGGCGTTTTTAGTGTTACGACACAGCGCTAAAACATCAGCGCTTGCGCGGCGGCGGCAAGTCCGTGCACACGCCTTCGTACACTTCGGCGGCCATACCGATCGATTCGCCCAGGGTCGGGTGCGGATGGATGGTCTTGCCGATGTCAGTGCCGTCGCAGCCCATTTCGATGGCCAGCGCGATTTCACCAATCATGTCGCCCGCATGCGTGCCGACGATGGTGCCGCCGATGATGCGGTGCGTTTCAGCGTCGAACAGCAGCTTGGTGAAGCCTTCGGCGCGGCCGTTGGCCACGGCGCGGCCCGAGGCTGCCCAAGGGAAGTGGCCCTTCTCGACCTTGATGCCCTTGGCTTTCGCTTCGTCTTCCGTGATGCCGGCCCATGCCACTTCCGGATCCGTGTAGGCGACCGATGGAATCACCTTGACGTCGAAGTGCGACTTCTGGCCGGATGCCGCTTCGGCGGCCACGTGGGCTTCATGCACGGCCTTGTGCGCCAGCATCGGCTGGCCGACCAGATCGCCGATGGCGAAGATGTTCGGCACGTTGGTGCGCATCTGACTGTCGACGTTGATGAAACCGCGATCCGTCACTTGCACGCCCGCCTTGTCGGCGGCCAGCTTCTTGCCGTTCGGGCTGCGGCCCACGGCCACCAATACCAGGTCGTAGACTTGCGGCGCCGGTGCCGTGGCACCTGCTTCGGCAGCTTCAAACGTGACCTTGATGCCTTCCGGCAGAGCCTCGACGGCCACCGTCTTGGTCTTGGTCATGATGTTGTCGAAGCGCTTCTCGTTGAACTTCTGCCACACCTTGACGGCGTCGCGGTCCGCGCCCTGCATCAGGCCATCCATCATTTCGACCACGTCGATGCGCGCGCCAAACGTCGAATAGACGGTCGCCATTTCCAGGCCGATGATGCCGCCGCCGATGACCAGCATGCGTTTCGGGATCTGGCGCAATTCCAGCGCGCCCGTCGAATCGACGATGCGCGGGTCTTCCGGCACGAATGGCAGCTTCACCACAGATGAACCGGCGGCGATGATGGCTTGCTTGAACTGCACGACTTTTTTCGAGCCGTCGCCTGCCGTCACTTCGATGTGGTTCGCGGACAGGAACTGGCCCACGCCCGTCACCACTTGCGTCTTGCGCGCCTTGGCCATGCCGGCCAGACCGCCCGTCATGTTCGAGATCACGCCTTCCTTGTACTTGCGTACCTGGTCGATGTCGATGGTCGGCTTGGCAAACGTCACGCCCGTGTTGGACATGTGCGCCGTTTCATCGATGACGGAGGCGACGTGCAGCAGCGCTTTCGACGGGATGCAGCCCACGTTCAGGCACACGCCGCCCAGAGTGGCGTAGCGCTCGACGATGACCGTCGACATGCCCAGGTCGGCCGCGCGGAACGCCGCCGAGTAGCCGCCAGGACCGCCGCCCAATACCATCATGTCGACATCGATGTCGACCTGGCCGCTGTAATTGCCGGCCGGGATGGCGGCAACGGCCGCAGCTGGCGCCGCCGCTGCGGGAGCCGGAGCTGCCGCCGCAGGCGCGGGAGCGGCCGCCGGTGCGGCTGCGGGAGCGGCAGCGCCGTCAAGCGCTTCCACCACCAGCAGCGCGCTGCCTTCGGCGATCTTGTCGCCGACCTTGACTTTCAACTCCTTGACGACGCCGGCGTGGGTCGATGGAATCTCCATGCTGGCCTTGTCCGATTCGACGGTGATCAACGACTGGTCCACCTTGATGGTGTCGCCGACCTTGACCATCAGTTCGATGACTTCGACTTCCTTGAAGTCGCCGATATTCGGTACTTTTACCTCTACTGTGCTCATCAATCGCTCCTTACAGCAGAATTTTGCGCATGTCGGCCAGGACTTCGCCGAGGTACACGGAGAATCGCGCGCCCATCGCGCCATCGACCACGCGGTGGTCGTAGGACAGCGAGGTGCCCATCATCAAACGTGGCTGGAAGGCCTTGCCATCCCATACCGGCTTGATCGAGGCTTTCGACAGGCCCAGGATCGCCACTTCCGGCGCATTGACGATAGGCGTGAAGTGCGTGCCGCCGATGCCGCCCAGGGACGAGATCGTGAAGCTGGCGCCCTGCATGTCGGCCGGTTTCAGCTTGCCTTCGCGCGCCTGCAGCGACAGTTCCGTCATTTCGCGGGCGATCTGCGAGACCGACTTCTGGTCCGCGCCCTTGATCACCGGTACCACCAGGCCATTCGGCGTGTCGGCCGCAAAGCCGATGTTGTAGTACTGCTTGAGGATCAGGTTCTCGCCCTTGGCGTCGAGCGATGCGTTAAACGCGGGGAATTTTTTCAGCGCGGCGACGGAAGCCTTGATGACGAAGGCCAGCATGGTCAGCTTGGCCGCATCCTTGTTCTTCGCATTGGCCGCGTTGGTGTCGACGCGGAACGCTTCCAGGTCCGTCACGTCCGCTTCGTCGAACTGCGTGACGTGCGGGATCATGACCCAGTTGCGGTGCAAATTCGGGCCCGAGATTTTCTTGATGCGCGACAGCGGCAGCAATTCGGTCGTGCCGAACTTGCTGAAGTCCAGCGACGGCCATGGCAACAGATCCAGGCCCACGCCCGAACCGCCTTTGGCAGCGACCGGCGCATTCGGCGCGGCGACGGCGCCCGACATCACGCCCTTGACGAAGTTCTGCACGTCTTCCTGGGTGATGCGGCCCTTCGGACCGGAACCGCCCACGCGGGTCAGGTCCACGCCCAGTTCGCGCGCGAACTTGCGGATCGATGGCGACGCGTGCGCCAGCTTGCCGTTGACGGCAGGAGCTGCAGCGGCGGCAGGGGCAGCAGCAGGTGCTGCGGCAGGCGCCGGTGCCGAAGCGACGGCGGCGGCTGGTGCTGCGGCGGCTTGCGCTGGCGCGGCGGCAGGGGCAGCAGCAGGAGCAGCGCCACCGGTCGTTTCCACGACCAGCACCAGCGAACCCTTGGCAACCTTGTCGCCAACCTTGACTTTCAATTCCTTGACGATACCTGCGTGGCTCGACGGAATTTCCATGCTGGCCTTGTCCGATTCCACCGTCAGCAGCGACTGGTCGACCTTGATGCTGTCGCCGACCTTGACCATCAGTTCGATGACTTCGACTTCCTTGAAGTCGCCGATATCGGGTACGGTCACTTCCACCAGGGCCGGCGCGCTGGCAGGGGCGGCTGGTGCTGGCGCGGCCGCAGGAGCGGCGGCAGGTGCAGCTTCAGCGGCAGGTGCTGCAGCCGGGGCGGCAGCGGCAGGCGCAGGCGCCGAGGCGTCGTCCGCCA
>NZ_LBCO01000035.1:617940-666047 GCF_000988085.1 Janthinobacterium sp. KBS0711
GCGATCTTGTCGCCCACGTTGACTTTCAATTCCTTGACGACACCGGCGTGGCTCGATGGAATTTCCATGCTGGCCTTGTCCGATTCGACCGTGATCAGGGACTGGTCGACCTTGACCGTATCGCCTGGCTTGACCATCAGTTCAATGATCTCGACTTCCTTGAAATCGCCGATATCCGGGACTTTGACTTCCACAATGCTCATAGCTTGCTCCGTTATTTTATTTGTCAGATGGACCCGCACACACGCCAGGGCGGCGCTTTCGCACCGCCCTGGCATCATCGGGTCCGCACAACGATTACTGGGTCACCGGATTCGGTTTGTTCGCGTCGATGCCGTACTTGGCAATCGCCTGCTCCACCACCGACACGTCGATCTTGCCTTCGTCAGCCAGCGATTTCAACGCGGCCACGGTGACATAATAACGGTTCACTTCGAAGAACTCGCGCAGCTTGGCGCGGCTGTCCGAGCGGCCAAAGCCATCGGTACCGAGCACTTTATAAGTGCGGCCCTTCGGCATGAAGGCGCGGATCTGTTCTGCAAACGCGCGCATGTAGTCGGTCGTGGCGACGATCGGGCCGTCCGTATCCTGCATCAGCGACGTCACGTACGGCACGCGCTGCTCTTTCGACGGGTTGACCATGTTCCAGCGTTCCGCATCCTGGCCATCGCGGGCCACCAGGGTCAGCGACGGCGCCGACCACACGTCCGCAGCCACGCCCCAGTCGTTCTGCAGCAATTCGGCGGCGAAGATCGATTCGCGCAGGATGGTGCCGCAGCCGATCAGCTGTACGCGCAGCTTGGCGTCCGCAGAGCCTTCCTGCAGCTTGTACATGCCTTTCAGGATGCCTTCTTCCTGGCCTGGCTTGATGCCTGGCTGGGCGTAGTTTTCGTTCATGATCGTGATGTAGTAGAACACATCTTCCTGGTTGGCGATCATGCGGCGCAGGCCGTCCTGGATGATGACGGCGACTTCATGGCTGAAGGTCGGATCGTACGGCATGCAGGTCGGGATGGTCGCGGCGAAGATATGGCTATGGCCATCTTCGTGCTGCAAGCCTTCGCCGTTCAGGGTCGTACGGCCAGCCGTGCCGCCCATCAGGAAGCCGCGGGCGCGCATGTCGGCCGAAGCCCAAACCTGGTCGCCGATGCGCTGGAAGCCGAACATCGAGTAGAAGGTGTAGAACGGGATCATGATGCGGTCGTTGGTCGAATACGACGTCGCCGCGGCGATCCACGAGCTCATGCCGCCCGCTTCGTTGATGCCCTCTTGCAGGATCTGGCCAGCCTTGTCTTCGCGGTAGTACATGACCTGGTCTTTGTCGACCGGCTCGTACAACTGGCCTTTCGGGTTGTAGATGCCGATCTGGCGGAACAGGCCTTCCATGCCGAAGGTACGCGATTCATCGACCAGGATAGGCACGACGCGCTGGCCCAGGTTCGGGTCTTTCAGCAGGGTCGAAATGACGCGCACGAACGCTTGCGTGGTCGAGATTTCACGGCCTTCGGGCGTTGCTTCCAGCACGTTCTTGAACGCGTCCAGGCCAGGCACCGGCAGGGTTTCTTCCGCTTTCTGGCGGCGCTGCGGCAGGTAGCCGCCCAAGGCCTTGCGGCGCTCGTGCAGGTAGACCATTTCCGGCGCGTCGTCGGCTGGCTTGAAGAACGGGATGTCGGCCAGCTTGTCGTCAGGGATAGGCAGCGAGAAGCGGTCGCGCATTTCGCGGATGGCTTCGTCGTCGAGTTTTTTCGTCTGGTGCGCCGTGTTGCGCGCTTCGCCGGACTTGCCCATGCCGTAGCCCTTGATGGTTTTCACCAGCAGGACGGTAGGCTGGCCCTTGTGTTCCTGGGCGATCTTGAATGCCGCGTAGATCTTGTGCGGATCGTGGCCGCCGCGGGTCAGGCGCCAGATGTCGTCGTCCGTCATGTTGGCAACCATTTCCAGCAGCTTCGGATGCTTGCCGAAGAAGTGCTTGCGCACGTAGGCGCCGTCTTTCGCCTTGTAGTTCTGGTATTCGCCGTCGACGGTTTCCATCATCACGCGCTGCAGGATGCCTTCTTTATCTTGTGCCAGCAGGGCGTCCCAGCCCGGACCCCAGATGACCTTGACGACGTTCCAGCCGGCGCCACGGAATTCGCCTTCCAGTTCCTGGATGATCTTGGTGTTGCCGCGCACAGGGCCGTCCAGGCGCTGCAGGTTGCAGTTGACCACGATGACCAGGTTGTCGAGCATGTCGCGTGCGGCCAGGCCGATCGCGCCCAGCGATTCCGGCTCGTCCATCTCGCCATCGCCGCAGAAGGCCCAGATCTTGCGGTTGTCGGTTTTCGCGATGCCGCGTGCGTGCAGGTATTTCAGGAAGCGCGCCTGGTAGATCGCCATGTGCGGGCCCAGGCCCATCGACACGGTCGGGAACTGCCAGAAGTCAGGCATCAATTTAGGATGCGGGTACGAAGACAGGCCCTTGCCATCGACTTCCTTGCGGAAGTTCAGCATTTGCTCTTCCGTCAAGCGGCCTTCGAGGAAGGCGCGCGCGTAGACGCCGGGCGACGAGTGGCCCTGGATGTACAGCAGGTCGCCGCCGTGGTCGGCCGTTGGCGCGTGCCAGAAATGGTTGAAACCGATGCCCAGCATGTTCGCCAGCGAAGCGAACGAGGACAAGTGGCCGCCCAGGTCGCCGTCGGCGCGGTTGGCCTTGACGACCATGGCCATGGCGTTCCAGCGCATCCACGAGCGCAGGCGCTCTTCGTATTCCAGGTTGCCGGGACAGTGTGCTTCTTGTTTGGTGGGGATGGTATTGACGTAGGCGGTGGTGCTGGAGAACGGGATCTGGGCGCCGCGGCGGCGGGCCAGGTCAACCATGCGCTCCATCAGGTAATGCGCGCGTTCCGGACCTTCATTTTCCAGAACGGCTTCGAGCGCGTCCAGCCACTCCTTGGTTTCCTGCATATCCGGGTCGGTGCCGATCTGTGTCGTTACCTGGTTCAGTTGAGCTGACATCTGTTGAGTCTCCTTTGTGAACGCCCCACCCCGATTTTCCGGATCGCTGTCGGACGGTATTTCGCTGATTATTTACTATTAAGTCGGTTTAGTGTGGGGATTCTAACAGCGTATTTACTATTTTTCAAATTACGATATAGCATTTCGTATTGTGAAATCACCCTATGAAATTTATGCTGCACTGCCGCAAATTCCACCCGGAAATTAGGGTGATCAAAGTGCCAAAAACGACGCCAAAACCCCCGGCCCTTGCGCTCCCTACGCCACCAGCACACGAGCAAAACGCATTGAGGCCCCAATCGCCCGCCCAGGCGCTTCGGGCCAAGCGGGCCTGAAAAATGTCGAGGGCAAGGCGCGGCGACGCAGACAGTACGCATGTACGGCAAGGAGCTGCAACGCCGCCATCGGCATTTTCTCAGGCCCGCGTCTCTGGCCCGCTTTTTAACATAAGGGCTTGGCGCCAAAACCGCCCCTTTGCGCCGCCCGGCTTTATAATCTGTCTTTTCCCTCCCACACAGCCTCCTACCATGCCAGCACAACTGATCGACGGAATCGCCCTCTCCCAAAAACTGCGCAGCGAGATCGCCACGCGCGCCGCCGCCCTCACGGCCAAGGGCACCCAGCCCGGCCTGGCCGTGATTCTCGTCGGCGAAGACCCGGCCAGCCAGGTGTATGTCCGCAACAAGGTCAAGGCGTGCGGCGACGTGGGTTTCCACTCCGTGCTGGAAAAATATGAGGCGGACCTGTCCGAAGCGGACTTGCTGGCACGCATCGCCAGCCTGAATACAGACCCTGCCATCCACGGCATCCTCGTGCAAATGCCGCTGCCAAAACATATCAACCCGCACAAGGTCATCGAAGCGATCGCCACGACAAAAGACGTGGACGGCTACTCGGTCCTGAGCGCAGGCGAACTGATGACGGGCTTGCCCGGCTTCCGCCCGTGCACACCATACGGCTGCATGAAACTGATCGAAAGCACGGGCGTGGACTTGCGCGGCAAGCATGCCGTCGTCATCGGCCGCAGCAACACTGTCGGCAAGCCGATGGCCCTGCTGCTCTTGCAAGCGAACGCTACCGTCACCATCTGCCATAGTGCGACCCCGGACCTGGGCCTGTACACGCGCCAGGCGGACGTGGTCGTGGCCGCCGTCGGCCGCCGCAATACCTTGACGGCCGACATGGTCAAGCCGGGTGCCATCGTCATCGACGTGGGCATGAACCGCGACGATGAAGGCAAGCTGTGCGGCGACGTGGATTTTGCCGGCGTGAAGGAAGTCGCCTCCCACATCACCCCTGTACCGGGTGGCGTGGGTCCGATGACGATTACGATGCTTCTCATGAACACGGTAGAGGCTGCCGAGCGCATTTAAGAATCACCGGGGCGGCATGACCGCCCTTTTATATATGGATGGAACCGACGATGAATACCAACCCCCTGCTTGATTTTTCCGGCCTGCCACGCTTCGACGCGATCACGCACGAGCATGTCACGCCTGCCATCGATACCCTCCTGGCCCAGGCGCGCGCCACGGTGGCGCAGCTGGAAGCGCCCATGGAAGTAGTGAGCTGGGAAAACTTCGTCGCGCCCCAGGACCAGATCGCCGAAACCCTGGGTCGCGCCTGGAGCATCGTCAACCATTTGAACAGCGTGATCGATACGCCGGAGCTGCGCGCCGCCTACAATGCCAACCTGCCCAAGGTGACGGAATTCTGGACCGAGCTGGGCCAGAACGAAATCCTGTTTGGCAAATACAAGCAATTGCAGGCCCGCGCCGATTTCGCCAGCCTGTCGCCGGCGCGCCGCCGCATCGTCGACAATGCCGTGCGCGACTTCCGCCTGGGCGGCGCCGAGTTGCCCGAAGACAAGAAAGAGCGCTTTGGCGCCATCCAGGAAGAGCACGCAGCCGTTTCGACGCGTTTTTCCGAAAACGTGCTCGACGCCACCAATGACTACAAGCTGCTGGTCGAAAACGAGCTTGACCTGGCCGGCCTGCCGGACGACGTGAAGGCGGCCGCGCGCGCCGCCGCCGAAAAAGCGGGCAAGCAAGGCTACGAATTCTCGCTGCACTTCCCGTCGTACTACCCGATCCTGCAATTTGCCGACAATCGCGCGCTGCGTGAAACCATCTACCGCGCCAACGCCACCAAGGCGTCGGACCAGGGCGACGTGTTCAGCAAGAAAGAGGACTGGGACAACACGCAAAACATCGTCACCTTGTTGCGGCTGCGCAACGAAGAGGCACAACTGCTCGGTTACGCCAATTTCGCCGAAGTGTCGCTCGTCCCCAAAATGGCCACCTCGCCCGCGCAAGTCATCGCTTTCCTGGAAGACCTGGCCAAACGCGCGCGTCCGTTCGCCGAGAAGGACCTGGCAGAACTGAAACAATTCGCCCGCGAAGAACTGGGCATCGCCGAGCTGCAGGCGTGGGACGTGCCTTACGCTTCGGAAAAGCTGCAGGAGCGCCGCTACGCATTCTCGGCCCAGGAAGTGAAACAGTATTTCCCTGAACACAAGGTGATCGACGGCCTGTTCCGCCAGATCCAGAACCTGTTCGCGGTCGAGATCAAACTCGATACGGCACCCGTCTGGCACCCGGACGTGCGTTTTTACCGCATCGAGCGCGACGGCAAGCTGGTCGGCCAGTTCTACCTGGACCTGTATGCGCGCGCAGGCAAGAGCGGCGGCGCCTGGATGGATGACGCGCGCGGCCGCCGCGCCGACGCACAGCACGTGCAAACGCCGATCGCCTACCTGACCTGCAATTTCACGGAGCCGGCCGTGGTCGACGGCAAGGCTCAGCCTGCCCTGTTCACGCACGATGAAGTGATCACCCTGTTCCACGAATTCGGCCACGGCTTGCACCACATGCTCACCGTCGTCGACGAGCTGGGCGTGTCGGGCATCGCCGGCGTCGAATGGGATGCCGTGGAACTGCCATCGCAATTCATGGAAAACTTCTGCTGGGAATGGGAAGTGCTCGAGCACATGACGGCGCATGCCGCCACGGGCGAGCCGCTGCCGCGCGCGCTGTACGACAAGATGCTGGCGGCCAAGAATTTCCAGTCCGGCTTGCAAACCCTGCGCCAGGTGGAGTTCTCCCTACTCGACATGCATTTGCACTATGACTACGATGCCAGCACGGGCCAGAGCGTGCAGCAGTTGATCGACGGCGTGCGCGCCAAGTTTTCGTTGCTCATCCCGCCTCCGTTCAATCGCTTCCAGAATGCCTTCGGGCATATCTTTTCCGGCGGCTACGCGGCTGGCTACTACAGCTACAAGTGGGCCGAGGTGCTGTCCGCCGACGCCTATGCGGCTTTCGAGGAAGCCAAGGCGCTGGGACCGGCCGCCATTACTGCAGCGGGCAAACGTTACCTGGAAGAAATCCTGTCCGTCGGCGGCTCGCGCCCCGCGCTGGAATCGTTCACGGCCTTCCGCGGCCGCGAGCCAAGCATCGACGCCCTGCTGCGCCACAGCGGCATGGCTGCTTGATCGCCATGAGCCGCGTCGATTTTCACAGCAACGTGCCGGACAAGCTGGCCTACGCCTGCCGCCTGGCGCGCAAGGCCTATATGGCCGGCAACAAGGTCGTCGTGCTGGTGGCCGACAGCGCCCAGCTCGACACCTTGAACAGCGCCATGTGGACCATTTCCGCCACGGATTTCCTGCCGCACGTGCTGGCGGGCGACCCGCTGGCGGCGCAAACGCCGATCATCCTGACCGATGACGAAACGGCGGAGCTGCCCCATCACGACATCCTCGTCAACCTGTCGCAGCTGCCGCCGGCCAATTACGCGCAGTTCCAGCGCGTCTTCGAGATCGTTTCCATGGATGAGCAAGATGCGCAGGCGGGCCGCCAGCGCTTCCTGCACTACCGCCAGCAAGACGTGCAGCCGACCCACTTCGTGGCAGGCAACTCAGTGGACAAACAATGAGCCAGCAGCCATTCGACCAGGGCATCCCCCTGCTGACGGAGGTGCTGCTGGGGCCGGAAGTGCCCGAGGCCGTCGCGCCCGCTGCGGCTCTGCCTGCCGCCGAGGAAGCGCCGGCGTTGTCGCCTACGGTGGCGCAGCCCGACTGGGATGCCATCGAACAGCGGCTGACGCAGCGCATCCTGCACCAGGTGCAGGGCAAGATCGACCATCTGCTGGAAGAGCGCATCGCCCACGTCCTGCAGACGGCCCTGCAAAACGCCCTGATCGGCATGCGGGGGGCCTTGCGCGAAGACTTGCAGCAGTCGCTGGAGCAGATCGTGGCGCATGCGGTCAGTCACGAATTAGGACACCTGCATCCTCCCGTACAGTAACTGCACGTCTGTCGGCGGCACCATTTCACCCACCGGCAAAAATCTGGGGTCAGACCCGACGGGTCTGACCCCGGCATTTCGCAAGCCTGAGCATGCTGCGCAATGTCGTGTTACGCGCTGCGCGCTAACCCGACCTACCCTATTCTCCCTCCCAACGCCATTCTTTGGTGCGCTCGCGCCTGCGAAATCGGTGCATCGCGCCTCACTTTGGTGATTGTTGCGACAAAATGTAAAAAGCCCGAAATGCGGCTTTGCGCCGCCTGTTTTTTGTTGTACCTTTCTTCACACGTACCGCCCCTCGAAGCGGTTTTCACGAGACGCCGCCGTATCTTTATCCATTGGAGAATGTTTATGCTGCTCAAGACCAAAGTCCTTCCTCTCGCCCTCGCCCTCGCTTTTGCCGGCCATGCGGGCGCACAGGAAATCATCAAGATCGGCCACGTCGCCCCGGTCTCTGGCGCCAGCTCCCACCTGGGCAAGGATAACGAGAACGCGGCCAAGATGGCCATCGAGGACTTGAACGCTAAAGGCTTCAAGATCGACGGCAAAGCCGTGAAATTCGTGCTGGTGCCCGAAGATGACGCAGCCGATCCCAAGCAGGGCACGGCCGTGGCGCAAAAGCTGGTCGACGCCAAGGTCAACGGCGTCGTCGGCCACTTGAATTCGGGCACGACGATTCCCGCCTCGCGCATTTACTTCAATGCCGGCATTCCGCAGATTTCACCGGCGGCCACCAACCCGACGTACACCCAGCAGAAATTCAACACGGCCTTCCGCGTCGTCGCCAACGACAACAAGCTGGGGGGAACTTTGGGCGCGTATGCCGTGGGCAAGCTGCAGGCGAAGAAAATCGCCGTCATCGACGACCGCACGGCCTACGGCCAGGGCGTGGCGGAACAGTTCGTCAAGGGCGCCAAGAAGGCGGCGCCCGGCGTGCAAATCGTCGGCAAGGAATTTACGAATGCCAACGCGACGGACTTCAATGCCATCCTGACCAGCATCAAGTCGAAAAATCCCGACCTGATCTTCTTTGGCGGCATGGATTCCGTGGGCGGCCCCATGCTGCGCCAGATGAAGGCGCTGGGCATCAAGGCCAAGTTCATGGGCGGCGATGGCTTGTGCACGGAACCGCTGGGCAAGCTGGCGGGCGACGCCGTGGGCGAAGACATGGTCACCTGCGCGGAAGCGGGCGGCGTGACGGGCGCGCAGCAAAAAGGCATGGACGATTTCCGCGCCCGCTACAAGCAGAAATACAATATGGAAGTGCAGCTGTACGCGCCGTACGTCTACGATGCCGTGATGACCATGGCCACCGCCATGCAGGATGCGAAGTCGTCGAAACCGTCCGTCTACCTGCCCTTCCTGGCCAAGGTGCACTACCAGGGCGTGACGGGGCCGATCTCGTTCGATGCCAACGGCGACATCAAGGATGGCGCGCTGACCTTGTTCACGTACCGGGATGGCAAGAAGACCAAGATGGAAGTGGTCAAGTAAGCGGCTGCGTCGCCACGTAAGCCTGCAAGCCTTCGGCCAGCGCGTCGAAGGTGGCGCGGCAGCGCAGGCTGCCGCGCAAGTCTTCATGCATGGTGATCCAGGTTTCCATCGGTAGCGCAAACGCTTGCGGCAACACGCGCCGCAGGGCCGGATCGCGCGCCGCCAGCCCCGCCTGGCACACGCCGATGCCGGCGCCAGCCCGTATCAGGGCCAGCTGGGCCAGGTCGCTGTCGCTGCGCCAGGCAAAATTTTCCCGCGTAAATCCCTGGAAGGCCGCGCCCGCGTTGCGCACGAAGGGGCTCGCCTCGTCGTAGCCGATGACGG
The DNA here is from genome assembly GCF_000988085.1 of Janthinobacterium sp. KBS0711. Lineage (NCBI taxonomy): Bacteria > Pseudomonadati > Pseudomonadota > Betaproteobacteria > Burkholderiales > Oxalobacteraceae > Janthinobacterium > Janthinobacterium sp. KBS0711. Next base: position 627,060 of record NZ_LBCO01000035.1, read on the forward strand.
CATGGCGCGCCAGGTCCTCCAATGCCAGCGGCGTGCCATGCCGCGCCAGGTAATCCGCGTGCGCATGCAGGCCCAGTTCGATATCGCCCACCTTGCGCGCCACCAGTTGTTCCTGGCGGGGCCTAAGCATGCGCACGGCGATATCCGCTTCCCGGCGCAGCAAATCCTGCACCTTGTTGCTCAATACCAGTTCGATGACCAGGTCCGGATGGCGTGCGCGCAAGCGGGCCAGGATGGGCGGCAGCACTTCCACGCCCACCACTTCGCTGGCCGCGATGCGCACGACGCCGGCCACGCCCTGCCCCTGGCTGCTGGCGGCGCGCTCCATCAGCGCGGCAGTATGTTCCATCGTTTCCGCATGGGGCCGCAGCGCCAGCGCCACTTCCGTGGGTAGCAAGCCCAGCTGGGAACGCGTGAACAGGGTCGCACCCAGCGCCTGCTCGAGCGCGGCGATATGCCGGCCGACGGTCGGTTGCGTGATGGCGAGCGCGCGTGCCGCGCCAGAAAGCGAGCCGTGCTTGAGCACGGCCAGCAGCGAGCGGTAGTATTCCCAGGCAATCGAGGTAGTCATACATAAATGTATAGCCTGTGGTCGATGCTAGTCAATTCCCAATTAGCCTTGCAGGACAGATACTGGCTCAATCAACCACACGGAGGTCATGATGGACAAAACAGCATTGGTACTGGGCGCCACGGGCGGCATCGGCGGCGAGATGGTGCGCCAGCTATTGGCGGCAGGCTGGCAGGTACGCGCCTTGACGCGGGGAGCAACGCCATCGCCACGCGGCGATAACGTCGAGTGGCTGCGCGGCGACGCCCTGTCGCGCGCGGACGTGCTGGCGGCCGCCAAAGGCTGCGCCGTCATCGTGCACGCCGTCAACCCGCCCGGCTACCGCCACTGGGGCCAGCTGGTGCTGCCCATGCTCGACAACACGATTTCAGCGGCGATTGCCGAAAACGCCACCATCGTGCTGCCCGGCACCGTGTACAACTTCGGCCCCGACGCCTTCCCCGTGCTGGCGGAAGACGCGCCGCAACGCCCGCTCACGCGCAAGGGCGCCATCCGCGTGGAACTGGAAGCACGGCTGGAGCGGGCCAGCACGCAGGGCGCCAAGGTCATCATCGTGCGCGCGGGCGACTTCTTCGGCCCCCGCGCCGGCAATAACTGGTTTTCGCAGGGCCTCGTAAAACCGGGCCAGGGCGTGCGCAGCGTGCTGTATCCGGGCGCGCCCGGCGTGGGCCACCAGTGGTCCTACCTGCCCGACGTGGCGCGCACGATGGTCCAATTGCTGGCCATGCGCGCCACCTTGCCCGCCTTTTCGCGCTTTCACATGGCAGGCCACTGGGACCACGACGGCCGGCAAATGACGGGGGCGATTGTCCGCGTGGTGGAACAAGCGACGGGAGCTGCGCCCTCCATCCGGCGTTTTCCATGGTGGCTGGTGGCGCTGGCGTCGCCGTTCGTGGCGACCCTGCGCGAAATGCGCGAGATGCGCTATCTGTGGCAAACGCCTTTGTCCATGGAGAATGCGCGGCTGCTGGCCGTGCTGGGCCAAGAGCCGCACACGCCGCTCGACGAGGCGGTGCGGGCGACATTGGAAGGCATGGGCAATCTGCAAAAGGTGGCGGGCAAAAAAAACGCGCCGGGATTGCCGGCGCGCTAATTGCTGGTACTGCGGCACAGATTATTTCTGTGCCAGTACCCATTTGACCAGGGTGTGGGCTTCAGCATCGCTCACTTGCGGGTTCGCTGGCATCGGGATCGCGCCCCAGGTGCCGGAACCGCCCTTCATGACTTTCGCCACGAGCTTGTTTTCAGCGTCTTTCTGGCCAGCGTACTTGGCAGCCACGTCCTTGAACGCAGGGCCCACCAGTTTCGTGCTCACCGCATGGCAAGCCATGCAGTTTTTTGCTTTCGCCAGGTCCGGATTGGCCAACGCTGCTTGCGATGCCAGAGCCGACACGGTCAATACACTCACCAACATAAAACGTTTCATTGTCTTTTCTCCAAAGTTACTTCCTGCGGCATTTTACTGTGTTTCCGCAGATGCACTACGAGCCCAGATCAAGCGTTTCAATGTAGTAACGCAGTGTAGTAGCGATTAGGCATTCATATTCTGCCCCATCTGCGCGTCCATGACCATGTTGTTTGTAAGGCGATGTAACGACAAGCGGCCCCGCATAGCCAAACGGGGCCGGCTGTCTTACCTGCGCAACAGATCAGCGCTTCTTCAGTTGGGACAGATCGCGCACGGCGCCCCGGTCGGCCGATGTCGTCAGCGCCGCATAGGCCTGCAGCGCCTGCGACACGTAGCGGTCGCGGTTGATGGGCAGCCAGGCCGCGTCGCCCTTCGCTTCCATGGCGGCGCGGCGCGCGGCCAGTTCGGCATCCGTCACGCGCAGGTTGATGCTGCGCTCGGGGATGTCGATGTCGATGAAGTCGCCCTCTTCCACCAGGCCGATGGCGCCGCCTTCGGCCGCTTCCGGCGAGGCGTGGCCGATCACCAGGCCCGAGGAACCGCCCGAGAAGCGACCGTCCGTGAACAGCGCGCACGCCTTGCCCAGGCCCTTCGACTTGATGTACGAGGTCGGGTACAGCATTTCCTGCATGCCGGGACCGCCTTTCGGGCCTTCGTAGCGGATGATGACGACGTCGCCTTCATGCACGGTGTCTTCCAGGATGGCAGCGACGGCTGCGTCCTGGCTTTCGAACACGCGCGCCTTGCCCGAGAACTTCAAGATGCTTTCATCGACGCCCGCCGTCTTGACGATGCAGCCCTTTTCGGCCAAGTTGCCGTACAGGACGGCCAGGCCACCATCCTGCGAATAGGCGTGGGCCTTGTCGCGGATGCAGCCGGTGGCACGGTCCGTATCCACGCTAGCGAAACGCTCCGACTGCGAGAACGCCGTCTGCGTCGGCACGCCGCCCGGCGCGGCACGGAACAGTTCATGCACGGCCGGATCGTCCGTGCACTTGATGTCGTTTTGCGCGATGGCGTCGGCCAGGGTCGGCGCGTGGATGGTCGGCAGAGTGGTGTTGAGCAGGCCGGCGCGCGCCAGTTCGCCCAGGATGCCCACGATGCCGCCCGCGCGGTGCACGTCTTCGATATGGTATTTGTCCGTCATCGGCGCCACCTTGCACAGGCACGGTACCTTGCGCGAGATGCGGTCGATGTCGGCCATCGTGAATTCCACTTCCGCCTCGTGCGCGGCGGCCAGCAAGTGCAGCACGGTGTTGGTCGAGCCGCCCATGGAGACGTCGAGCGCCATGGCGTTTTCAAACGCCGCCTTGGTGGCGATCGAGCGTGGCAGCACCGAATAATCGTCCTGCTCGTAGTGGCGCTTGGCCAGCTCCACGATCAAACGGCCCGCGCGCAGGAACAGCTGCTGTCGATCCGAGTGCGTGGCCAGAATCGTGCCGTTGCCGGGCAGGGCCAGGCCCAGCGCTTCGGTCAGGCAGTTCATCGAGTTGGCTGTAAACATGCCGGAGCAGGAGCCGCAGGTCGGACAGGCCGAGCGTTCGATTTCCGCCACGTCGGCGTCGGACACGGTGCTGTCGCCGGCCTTGATCATGGCGTCGACCAGGTCCAGCTTGATGATCTTCTGCGTGCCGTTGACCACCTTGACGACCTTGCCCGCTTCCATCGGGCCGCCCGAGATGAAGACGACGGGGATATTGATGCGCATGGCGGCCATCAGCATGCCCGGCGTGATCTTGTCGCAGTTCGAGATGCAGACCATGGCGTCGGCGCAGTGGGCATTGACCATGTATTCGACGGAGTCGGCGATCAGGTCGCGCGACGGCAGCGAATACAGCATGCCGCCGTGGCCCATGGCAATGCCGTCATCGACGGCGATGGTGTTGAATTCCTTGGCCACGCCGCCGGCCGCCTCGATTTCGCGCGCCACCATCTGTCCCAAGTCTTTCAGGTGCACGTGGCCGGGCACGAACTGGGTGAACGAGTTGACGACGGCGATGATCGGCTTGTCGAAGTCGCCGTCCTTCATGCCGGTGGCGCGCCACAGGGCGCGGGCGCCAGCCATGTTGCGGCCGTGGGTGGTGGTGCGGGAGCGGTATTGCGGCATGATGGACCTTCCAAAAGTGTTGGTGCCTGACTGTGCTGGTCTGCAGTAAAACCCTGCATGCAGTGGGGGTACGTCAGATTGCCTTGCGCGCGCCCCACTGTCAAATATATGATGCGCGTGTCTGTGAGTCGCTTTACATATCACAGCAATCAATTCACATGGAAACATATATGAATCTGGAGCTGCGCCAGCTGCGCTACTTTGTCACCGTCGCCGAGGAATTGCACTTCGGCCGAGCCGCCGCGCGCCTGCACATGACGCAGCCGCCCCTGTCGCAAACCATCATGGCGCTGGAAGAACTGCTGGGCGCGCCGCTATTCGTGCGTACCCGGCGCGAGGTGCAGCTGACGCCGGCCGGCACGGCCCTGCTGCCCGAGGCGCGCCGGCTGCTGGCGCAGGCGCAGGATTTACCCGCGCTGGTGCGGCGGGCCGCGCAGGGCGAGGCGGGACGGCTGAGCCTGGCGTTTGTCTCGTCGGCCGACTACAGCGTGCTGCCGCCCCTGCTGCGCGCTTACCAGGCGGCCTATCCGCAAGTGCACATCCAGCTACAGGAAGCCACCTCCGACCTGCAGCTCGACGAACTGCTGGCCGGGCGCACGGATGCGGGCCTGCTGATCCCGCCCCTGCCCGAAAAAGCGAAAGGGGAACTCGACTACCTGCCCGTGCTGGCCGAACCGCTGGTGCTGGCTGCGCCGTCCGGCCTCGACGTATTGAACACGCCAGGCCCCGTGCGCCTGCGCGACGTGCCGCCCCTGCCCTTGATCATTTTTCCGCGCGCCATTTCTCCCGCCTTGCATGACGCGATCCTTGGCGTGTTCCGCGCGGCCGGCATCACACCGCAGATCGGCCAGGAAGCGATCCAGATGCAGACCATCGTCAGCCTCGTCTCGGCTGGCATGGGCATCGCGCTTGTGCCACAATCGGTATCGAATCTGATGCGCCCGGGCGTAGAATACAGGCCGCTGCAGGATGCCACGCCGCTGGTGGAAACGGGCCTGGCCTGGCGCCGCGACAATCCGTCCGCCGTGCTGCAAGGTTTTTTGGCGCTGCTGCGCAAGCAGATCGGCGCGGCCGCCGATTAAATTAAGTGGCCGCTAAGACAAAAAACGTCCAGCGCCCCCATACTACGCAACCTTGGCTTTAAACAAAGAAAGAAACCCCATGCTGATACACCCGATGCCCGACCCGATAGCCATCCAGATCGGCCCGCTCGCCGTGCACTGGTACGGCCTGATGTATGTGCTGGCCTTTGCCCTGTTCATTATCCTGGGCAGAGTGCGCATCAAGCAGCCGCACATCGCCGTACTGGGCTGGAAGAAGGAAGACCTCGATGACATGCTGTTCTACGGCATGCTGGGCGTGGTGATCGGCGGGCGCCTGGGTGAAGTGCTGTTCTACCGTCCCGAATACTTCATGCACAATCCACTCGAGATCTTCATGGTCTGGCATGGCGGCATGTCCTTCCATGGCGGCTTCCTCGGCGTCATCCTGGCCATGTACCTGTGGAGCCGCAAGGCGGGGCGCAACCTGTTCGACGTGCTCGACTTCATCGCGCCGCTGGTGCCGCTCGGCTACGCGGCCGGCCGCCTGGGCAACTTCATCAATGCCGAACTGCCGGGCCGCATCGCGCCGGACACCCTGCCGTGGGCCATGCAGTGGCCGGGCATTCCCTATCCCGTGCACCCGTCGCCGATCTACCAGATGCTGGTCGACGGCATTTTGGTATTCATCATCCTGTGGCTGTTTGCGCGCAAGCAGCGCCCGCGCATGGCCGTGGGCGCCATGTTCACCCTGCTGTACGGCTGCGCGCGCTTCTTCACGGAATACTTCCGCACGCCGGACTGGGAAGTCGTGTGGCTGGGCGTGCCGATCACGTCGGGCCAGATGCTGTCCCTGCCGATGATCGTCGGCGCCATCGCCCTGCTGGTGTGGGCATATAAAAGCCAGGTGATGGGCACCCCGCCCACCAAGGCGCGTCCGGTAAATACGTAAAACCATAGTTCTTCCGGTGGCGCGCCAGACAGGTGCGCCACCCTCCCCCCTCTCCGGCAACATTTCCCTAAAAACAGCAAAATTTCCGTATGGAATGGACTTGCTGTTGACATCTAGGTATCATCGTTTTCACGTGCCGCCACCGGGGAGTGTCTTGCCATGCCGCCTGCCAGGCAAAAACTGACATGTTCAATTGCGCTGGGCGCCTGCTATGTGCTGGCGCAGCTGGCCTTGACGGCCTGGGCCGGCACGCGCGCCCCCTGGGTCAGCTATGCGTTCAACATTGTCGCGCCCCTGCTGGCGCTGGCCGCCTGTTGCCGCTGCGCCTATGTCAGCGCGGCAGGCGCGGCCAGGACAGGCTGGGCTCTGTTCGCCGTGGCCATGCTGTTCTGGAGCACGGGCATGATATTGTCGGCTTGGCAGGATCTGAGCGGACAGGTGGCGTCCGACGCCACGTATTTTTCCGATTTCGCCTATTTCATGTATGGTGCGCCCCTGCTGCTGGCCATGTCGTCCGTGACGCACGAGCACCCCTCGCGCACCCTGCAATGGCTCGATGCCGTGCAGGTGCTGCTGGCGGCCTACCTGGCCTATACGGCCATCTTTTCCGTGTCGCCCTTCGACCAGCGCTCGATCGCGCCGATTCCCGCCAGCCTGCTGGTGCTGACCTACAACGTGGAAAACCTGGCCCTGGCCTGCTGCGCTTCACTGCGCCTGCTGGCGCATCGCCGCGATGGCGGCCAAGGCCGCTTTTACCTGCTGCTGACGGTGTTCTTGTGGTGCTATGCGGGCTGCGCGGCCGCGTACAACTATCTGACCTTGCATGGCGTGACGCAAGCATGGAGCGAAGTGCTGCCCAGCCTGCCGTTCCTGACCTTGGTGCTGCTGGCCACGCGCGTCCAGGCGGCGCAGTCCGGGGAGGAAAATACACAGGCGCAGCAGACCCCGCAAAAGCTGACCCTGCTGATCGACAATTTTAGTCCCATCTTCTTTACGGCCGCCTTGCTGGGCCTGGGCTTTGCCATCATGCGCGTGCATTTCTACCTGGCGGCGGCGTCGCTGTTCGTCGCGCTGCTGGTGCACGCGCTGCGCTCGGCCACCTTGCAAAGCCGCTACATGCAAAGTGAACTGGCCTTGCGGGCGGCGCATGACAAACTGGAAAAGCTGTCGTTGACGGATGGCTTGACGGGCATCGCCAACCGACGCTGCTTCGACCAGACCTTGCAGCTGGAGTGGCAGCGCGCCGCGCGCAACCATCAAGGGCTGGCGCTGCTGATCATCGATATCGATTTCTTCAAAAGCCTCAACGATACTTTCGGCCACCCGTATGGCGACGCCTGCCTGGTGCGGATCGCCGCCGCCCTGCACTCGGCGCTGCCACGCGCCAGCGACCTGGCGGCCCCCTTCGGCGGCGAGGAGTTTGCCGCCATCCTGCCCGCCACCGACCGCACGGGGGCGCTGGCCGTGGCACACAAGATGCAGGAAGCGATCGCCGCGGCCGCCATCGTCCACGCGCCGTCGCGCGGCGGCCTGGTGACGGCCAGCATCGGCCTGGCCTTGAGTGACGCAGGACAGACGCCGGAACAATTGCTGGCCGCCGCCGACCAGGCCCTGTACCGGGCCAAGCAGAATGGCCGCAACCGGGTCGAGGGCTAAACTTTCAGCTTATTGGTAATCACTTCCCATTGCGCCGGCGTCACGGGCGTGATCGACAGCCGGCTGCCCTTCTTGAGCAGCAGCATGTCTTCCAGTTCCGGCATCTGGCGCATTTCGGACAGGGGCAGCAGCGCCGTCTTCTTCAGGCCGCGCACGTCGACGCTGATCCAGCGCGGCTGTTCCTGTGTGGCCTTCGGGTCGAAGTATTTGCCACCCTCTTCAAACTGGCTGTGATCGGGATACGCGCCGCTGGCCACTTCGGCCACGCCCGCCACGCCCGGCTGCGGGCAGCTCGAGTGATAGAACAGCACGCCATCGCCCGGCTGCATGCCATCGCGCATGAAGTTGCGCGCCTGATAGTTGCGCACGCCAAACCACGGCATGGTGTGCTTGGGCGCCGCCATCAGGTCGTCGATGCTCACTTCATCGGGTTCGGATTTCATCAGCCAATATTGTTTCATGCAGACTCCGTGTCAAAGCAGCAGGCGTAAAAAAACGGTTGCGCATCAATGCTGCAACCGTTTTCAGTTGTACTACCAAGTACTGCGAATTAGGCCCCGCCTGTGCCGCTATGCCGGCATCCCGAACCAAACGGTTCAAGGTGGTCACGTTAGTTCAATTTCGGGTTCGTCGAACGAGCGACGCTCACTCCCATCAAACAAAATTCGCAACCGATGCGCATAAATGGTTCAAGGAATATATGGCAATCGCGAACACCGCAGGGTAGACCCAAGTTTACTCCTTTGCTCGCGCATCGCAAAGACAAATCGTCGCGTACGCGCTTAAAAAAGGTTTTCCTGGGGCGTCAGAGCGCTATCCAGGACAGTATGCATGGCCGAGATTTTCTGCTTCACTTCCAGGATCGTCAATTCCGACAGCGGACCTTGCGGCGACTTCACGGAAAGGAACTCCGCGGCCACGCCCAAGGCGGCCAGCACGGCGATGCGGTCGTTACCCTTGACCTTGCCCGCGTCGCGGATGGCTTTCATTTTGCTATCGAGATAGATCGCCGCTTCGCGCAGCGCGCGCTCTTCGCCGTCGCGGCACACCATGCTGTAGGACTGGCCCATGATATTGACATCGACACGCGGCATTACGCTTCCTTCTCGTTCTCGGCAATATAGGCGCCCGCTTCCGAAGCGGCTTGCTCCAGGCCGGCTTGCACCAGTTCGGGAATCTTTTCCAGCAAGGCCTCGACCCGCTCCTGCGCTTCGCGCATGCGCTGCACATACAGGGCGTTCTCGGCGGCCAGCGCGGCATTGTCCTTGCGCAGTTGCGCGTTTTCACGACGCAGCGCATGGGTCATTTCGGCCAGCAGGCCTATTTTGTCGGATAATTCGTTGAATTCGGAAATCATCCCGCCACTATAGGGCGGACGCTCCATGGGCGTCAATCGAATCACGCCGCTGTCACACATATTTACATCAATGCAGGGCAGTTGGCGGACAATACACACTTTTTCCGGCGCTTTTCGCCAAGTGCGCGCATCTTCCGGCGCCGCGATGGCAGCGTTTTACTCGTCGACGTAATCGGGTTCGATATCGAGTCCGCCATAGCGGTTTTCGCAAGAGCGGCGCGTCAGCGTCTGTTGTCCACCCTTGCCATCAAGCACCATTGTCAAATCGCGGCAAGTACGGCTGTAGCTGCCAGGTTTGGCGTCCGTGCCCGAGGGCGTCAGGCGCACTGCCAGCGGTACGACATTGCCCAGTCCCTTGTTGCTCCACTGGCGCGTCTTGCCATCCTCTTCATCTTTCACGGTGCGCACGGCCGCCTTCAGCAGCGATGCTTGCTCTTTCGCGTTCAGCTTGGCGACCGTCACGTCGGACAGGAAAGGCGGATACACGACGGGCGCCGGGTCCTTGCCCTGCACATCCCAGCGGCCGCTGCTCTGCGAACAGGTGCGGCGGCTCAAGTCCTGCGTTTTGCCAGCCGCCGTGACGACGAATTTCAAGTCGCGGCACACATGCGCCTTCAGGCTGTGCTCCGTCATGCCGGAGTTGCTGAAGTTATATGTCACTTTCACCAGCACGCCGCTGTCGCCGCCGTTGTCCCACACGTGCGCTTCCTGGTCGTCGTCATCCTTGTTCAGATCGTTGAACAGGTCACCCAGCAGCGTTTCCTTTTGCTGCGGCGTCAGGGCCGCCACGGAGATCTCGTCGACGATGGTGGGCGTTTGCGCGGCGGCATTGCCCAGGCAGGCGAGACCGATGAGGGTGGCGCCCAGCAGGCGCAGGGCGGGACGGGAAGTGATCGATGGCATGGTGTGCTTTCTCGTGCAGATGAGGATATGTGGCGATATTGATATGCAATTACAATCATCTTATCAAAGTCCATAGTAAAACTCTGTTTCCTGTGCGTACAGGAACGCCCTTCGCCTGGCGGGCATGCTAGAGTCGCGCCTGTTGCTGACGCCCGGGAACGAGGCTTGCGTTTGCGCAAACCCTGCGTAAATGCAGGCTGCGCTGAACGTCTAAGCTTATCTTCCCGGAGAATAAGCCCTTGAATAAGCCCCCTACCGTCCCTATAATTAGCACTCGTTAGTAGAGAGTGCTAACAAACTCTTTCGTAGCAATCCTCAGGACATGATGGTGTCTGCCGGGCAACAGCAGGGAACGCTACGCGGCGGGCGACGCCGCGATGCCACCACTGCCTAGCTGGCACGCACTCGATGACATGGGGTTTGCTTGACCGTTGCGGGCTGCTTTCAACGGCGGTCACTGAAAGCACGCCTGGCGCTGTGCCAGGCATGTATTCATTTAGCAACACCTATCCATTGAACTTTAAGGAGTTTTGTATGAATCTGCGCCCATTGAACGATCGCGTCATCGTCAAACGCCTCGACCAGGAAACCAAAACTGCGTCCGGCCTCATCATTCCTGATGCAGCTGCTGAAAAACCGGATCAAGGCGAAGTCCTTGCCGTAGGCAATGGCAAGATTCTCGACGACGGCAAAGTGCGTCCTCTGGATGTCAAAGTGGGCGACCGCGTCCTGTTCGGCAAGTACGCTGGCCAAACCGTCAAAGTTGACGGCGATGAGCTGCTGGTCATGCGCGAAGAAGACATCATGGCGATCGTCGTCAAGTAATTGTTTCCACGTTGTAGACAGATACATCCCGAAACTCAGGAGAATTGAACATGGCAGCTAAAGAAGTAGTATTCGGCGACGCAGCGCGCGCCAAGATGGTCGAAGGCGTCAATATCCTCGCCAACGCAGTCAAAGTCACCTTGGGCCCGAAAGGCCGCAACGTCGTTCTGGAGCGCTCGTTCGGCGCCCCTACCGTCACCAAGGATGGTGTGTCGGTAGCGAAAGAAGTTGAACTCAAAGACAAGCTCATGAACATGGGCGCGCAAATGGTCAAGGAAGTTGCTTCCCGCACCAGCGACAACGCCGGCGACGGCACCACCACCGCAACCGTGCTGGCACAAGCCATCGTGCGCGAAGGCATGAAGTTCGTTGCCGCCGGCATGAACCCGATGGACCTGAAGCGCGGTATCGACAAAGCTGTTGCAGCAACCGTCGAAGAACTGGCGAAAATCGCCCGTCCTTGCACCACGACCAAAGAAATCGCCCAAGTTGGCGCGATCTCGGCGAACTCGGACTACTCGATCGGCGAGCGTATCGCTGAAGCGATGGAAAAAGTCGGCAAAGAAGGCGTCATCACCGTAGAAGACGGCAAGTCGCTGAACGACGAGCTGGACATCGTTGAAGGCATGCAGTTCGACCGCGGCTACCTGTCGCCATACTTCATCAACAACCCAGAGAAACAAGTTGCCGTACTGGACAGCCCATTCGTCCTGCTGTGCGACAAGAAAATCTCGAACATCCGTGACCTGCTGCCGGTACTGGAACAAGTCGCAAAAGCTGGCCGTCCACTGCTGATCATCGCAGAAGACATCGAAGGCGAAGCGCTGGCCACCCTGGTTGTGAACAACATCCGCGGCATCCTGAAAACTTGCGCAGTGAAAGCACCTGGCTTCGGCGACCGCCGCAAAGCCATGCTGGAAGACATCGCTGTCCTGACCGGCGGCCAAGTGATCGCTGAAGAAGTCGGCCTGACCCTGGAAAAAGTGACCCTGGCCGAACTGGGCCAAGCGAAACGCATCGAAGTGGGCAAGGAAAATACCATCGTCATCGATGGCGCCGGCGAAGCTGCCTCGATCGAAGCACGCGTGAAACAAGTGCGTGTACAGATCGAAGAAGCGACCTCGGACTACGACCGTGAAAAACTGCAAGAGCGCGTCGCCAAACTGGCTGGCGGCGTTGCCGTGATCAAGGTTGGCGCAGCCACCGAAGTCGAAATGAAAGAGAAAAAAGCCCGCGTTGAAGATGCACTGCACGCAACCCGCGCTGCCGTGGAAGAAGGCATCGTGCCAGGCGGCGGCGTAGCCCTGCTGCGCGCACGCGCCAACATCACGGTCAAGGGCGACAATCCTGATCAAGACGCTGGTATCAAGATCGTCCTGCGCGCAATGGAAGAGCCACTGCGCATGATCGTGCAAAACGCTGGCGAAGAAGCTTCGGTCGTCGTGGCAGCCGTACTGGCTGGCACGGGCAACTACGGCTACAACGCTGCCAACGGCACGTATGGCGACATGGTTGAAATGGGCGTCCTGGACCCAGCCAAAGTGACCCGTTCGGCGCTGCAAAACGCCGCTTCGATCGCTTCGCTGATGCTGACAACCGACTGCATGGTCTGCGAAATCGCTGACGACAAAGCAGGCGGCGGCATGGGCGGCGGCATGGGTGGTATGGGCGGCATGGGCGGCATGGACGGCATGATGTAATGTCCGGTGGCCAGTCGCGCAGGCGACGGCGCGACTGGCCGCATACGCCGCGACAGGGCTGGCAGACCAAAAGCTGTCAGCGCCTCCCCGGCGGCCCCGAAAGCCACCTTCTACGGAAGGTGGCTTTTTTTCGTCCATGGATTTGGCAAACCCGTTGGCAAGCCCGGCGATTGCCGGCCTGTGCGTTTTGCTTTAGCATGGCCGCCATCGTCCCTCTTTCTCACGCCCACCATCATGCCGCCACGCGCCTCTTCTTCCAAAACCACCATCATCGCCGGCATCCTGGCTGGCTTGCTGGCCGCCGGGCTCGGCGCTTTTTACGTGCACCAGCAGTCCGCGCCGCACGGTGACAATGCCCCGGCCGCGAGCGGCAACACGGCGGCGCAAGAGCAGAACGCGCGCGCCGTCGACGCCTTGATGGCATTGCCTGAAATCAAGGCCTGGTCGGCGCATATCGAAAAAACCTCCGGCGGCCGCGCCCATGGCGCCGTGATGGAAACGTCGCCAGAAGCACGCCTCATCGACGGCCAGCCTTACTATGACTTGAACTTTGTGGAAAACACGCCGGACGCGGCGCACCGCTGGGAGAGTTTCGTCGTCTCCCAAGATGGCAAGCGCATCCTCGTCGACGACGTCGTCAGCGGCGACCTGATCAGCCTGGAACAATGGCGCAAGGACAACGCGCCCATGCAGCGCATCGCCACGCAGTAACTCCCTACGCCGGCGAGCCTTGCGGCGGGACGCCTGCGTTGCAGCGCAAGCTTTACTTTCTGGCATCGAAGACCGATACTCGCCCACATGCCCGCCATCACTGTCCGCCCCCTCACGCCAGACGACGCCAGCGCCTACCGCGCGCTGCGCCTGGCCGGCATTACCGAACTGCCTGCCGCCTTCTGCACCACGCATGCGGCGGAAAGCGGCTTGCCGCTGGCACAGATAGCCGGGCGCTTGCGCGCCACATCGTACCAAATAATATTTGGCGCTTTCGACAAGGAACAATTGATCGGCATTGCCGGCCTGCGCCGCGAACCGATTGCCGTCGTGCATGACAAGGCCAGTCTGTGGAGCGTGTACGTGGCGTCGCAGGCGCGCGGGCGCGGCGCGGGACGGCAACTGGTGCAGGCGGCCATCGCGCACGCCTGCAGCGTGCCCGAACTGGCCCGCGTGCGCCTGGCCGTGGTGCAGGACAACCACGCGGCATTGACCCTGTACCTGGCTTGCGGTTTTACCCTCGAGGACAGTCCCGCATCGGATGGCATGCTGCAAATGCAACTATTACTGCCCCGCCCTGCCCGTGCAAGTGCCGAAAGTAATGTCTTTATGAAAATCAATACCTTACAAATCCCTGCGAAATAGCGGACAGGCCGTTTTTTCTGTTGCAAGCAAACGCGGCAGGCCTTAGCATCGCGGCTTACAAAAAAAACTTGGGGAGAGCCAATGTCATCGGCCGAGACACAAACCGCCACGGGCAAAATGCCGCGGCAAATACCGTACATCATCGCCAACGAAGGCTGCGAACGCTTCAGCTTTTACGGCATGCGCAACATCCTGACGCCATTCCTCATCAGCACCTTGCTGCTGATGATCCCGATCGACCAGCGCACGGGCGAAGCCAAGCACGTGTTCCACACCTTCGTCATCGGTGTGTATTTCTTCCCGCTGCTGGGCGGCTGGCTGGCCGACCGCTTCTTCGGCAAGTACAACACCATCTTCTGGCTCAGCCTCGTGTATTGCGCCGGCCATGCCTGCCTGGCCCTGTTTGAAAACAGCGTCAACGGCTTCTATTTCGGCCTGTTCCTGATCGCCTTCGGTTCCGGCGGCATCAAGCCGCTCGTGGCCTCGTTTGTCGGCGACCAGTTCGACCAGACCAACAAGCACAAGGCCAAGCTGGTCTTCGACCTGTTCTACTGGATCATCAACTTCGGCTCCTTCTTCGCCTCGCTGCTGATGCCGATGTTCCTGCGCGACTTTGGTCCATCGATCGCCTTCGGCATCCCCGGCCTGATGATGCTGGCCGCCACCCTTGTCTTCTGGATGGGCGCCAAGAAATACGTGCACGTGCCGCCAGCACCGCCGAACCCCGATTCATTCACCCGCGTGGCCCGCACGGCCCTGCTGGCGCGTGTCGATGGCGGTTCGCGTCCCGGCCTGTACGTGGCCTACGTCGGCGTGGTCGGCGCCCTGTATGCTTTCTACAGCATCCCGGAATGGGGCTTCGTGATTTCCGCGTGTACCGCGCTGGTATTGCTGCTGGCCTTCGGCAGCATCGGCACGGCCATGCAGCTGGAACGCGCACGCGGCATCCACCCTGACGAAGCCGTCGAAGGCGTGCGCGCCGTGCTGCGCATCCTCGTCATCTTCGCCCTCGTCACGCCGTTCTTCTCACTGTTCGACCAGAAGGCCTCGACGTGGATCGTGCAGGCGAACACCATGGAAAAACCAAGCTGGTTCCTGCCGGCGCAGATGCAGGCGCTGAACCCGATGCTGGTGATGCTCCTGATCCCGTTCAACAACCTGGTGCTGTACCCGATGCTGAACCGCTTCGGCCTGGAAGCGACGGCCCTGCGCCGCATGACGGCCGGCATCGGCTTTTCCTCGCTGGCGTGGATCGTCATCGGCCTCTTGCAACTGGCCCTCGACAGCGGCAGCGCCGTCTCCATCATGTGGCAGATCCTGCCGTACGCCCTGCTGACGTTCGGCGAAGTGCTGGTCTCGGCGACGGGACTGGAGTTTGCCTACAGCCAGGCGCCCGTCTCGATGAAAGGCGCCATCATGAGCTTCTGGAACCTGTCGACCACGGTAGGCAACCTGTGGGTGCTGATCGTCAACCGCAGCGTCATGAACGAAGGCGTGATCGGCAAGATCGCCGAAAGCGGCATCAGCGTGACGGCCTTCCAGATGTTCTTCTTCGCCGCCTTTGCCGCCGTGGCCATGCTGGCCTTCGGCCTGTATGCGAAGCGCTACAAGATGGTGGATAACTACCGCCAGGCGGTGGTGCCGGGCAAGGCGTAATCACACAAGTAGGTCGGATTAGCCCGAAGGGCGTAATCCGACAACGCTGCTGACAATGTCGTCGGATTACGCGTGGCGATGCCACGCTAATCCGACCTACGCGTCCTTCTTTTTTACGTCGTCACCGTCGGCCCATCGCGCCCAGTGCGCTCGCGTATCTGCGCCAGCTGCTCGGCTACCGCGATCAGCCCTGCCAGCGCTTCCTGGGTGGGAATATCATGCCGGGCCGGATCGGCTTCGTAGCGCTCCAGGTACAAACGCAGGGTGGCGCCTTCGGTGCCCGTGCCGGACAGGCGCAGCACGATGCGCGCGCCGTCCGTCATGATGACGCGGATGCCCTGCTGCGTGGCCACGGAGCCGTCGACGGGGTCCGTGTAGCTGAAGTCGTCGGCCAGCGCCACCGTGCAGCCATTGACTACCTGACCTGGCAAGGCGGCCAGCTGGCCGCGCACGGCCTCCATCAGCTGCGCCGCAGCGGCACTGTCGATGTCTTCGTAGTCGTGGCGCGAATAGTAGTTGCGGCCATACGTGACCCAGTGCGCGCGCACGATGTCTTCCACCGATTGTTTTTTCTCTGCCAGCAAGTTGAGCCAGAACAGCACGGCCCACAGGCCATCCTTTTCGCGCACGTGGTTCGAGCCCGTGCCGTAGCTTTCTTCGCCGCACAAAGTGGCCATGCCGGCGTCGAGCAGGGTGCCGAAGAATTTCCAGCCCGTCGGCGTCTCGTAGCAAGGGATGCCCAGCGCGCTAGCGACCCGGTCGGCCGCGCCCGACGTCGGCATGGAGCGGGCAATGCCTTTCAAACCGTCGCGGTAGCCGGGCGCCACGCTGGCGTTGGCGGCCAGGATGGCCAGGCTGTCCGAGGGCGTGACGTCGAAGCGCCGGCCGACGATCATGTTGCGGTCGCCATCGCCATCGGAGGCTGCGCCAAAGTCCGGCGCATCGTCGCTGGCCATGCGCGTAATCAATTCCTGCGCATTGACGGGATTCGGGTCCGGATGGCCGCCGCCGAAGTCTTCCAAGGGCACGCCGTTGATGACGCTGCCCTTCGGCGCGCCCAGCATGCCTTCCAGGATGGCCGTCGCATACGGGCCGGAGACGGCGTGCATGCCGTCAAAGCAGATGCGCAAGCCGCCCGCGAACAGGGCGCGGATGGCGTCGAAATCGAACAGCTGCTGCATCAGTTCCGCGTAGTCCGCGACGGAATCGATCACTTCGACCGTCATTTGCTCGATGCGCACGGTGCCCAGGGTGTCGAGGTCGATATCGGCAGCGTCGCTGATGCGGTATTCGGCAATGGTTTGCGTGCGCGCAAACATGGCTTCGGTGACCTTTTCAGGCGCCGGGCCGCCATTGGCGATGTTGTACTTGATGCCGAAATCGCCATCGGGGCCGCCCGGGTTATGGCTGGCCGACAGGATGATGCCGCCGCTGGCGCCATGCTTGCGGATGACGCAGCTGACGGCAGGCGTCGACAGGATGCCGCCCTGCCCCAGCAGCACGCGCGCGTAGCCGTGCGCTGCGGCCATGCGCAGCACCGTCTGGATGGCCGCGCGGTTGTAGTAGCGCCCGTCGCCGCCCAGCACCAGGGTCTGGCCGCGGCAGTCGCCGAGCGTGTCAAAAACGCTCTGCACAAAGTTTTCCAGGTATTGCGGCTGGCTGAACACGCCCACTTTCTTGCGCAGGCCCGACGTGCCTGGCCGCTGGCCGGCTATCGGCGCCGTATTGATGATTTGAATAGCCATCTTGCCTCCATATTAACTTCCCATGTTAACGCATGCGGGGCCAGCGGCAAAGCGTTGTAGGCCTGCCACGGTGCGGTAAACCGCTTACGCTGGCTGCGGCATTGCTGCACCGCACTCTTGCATGTCTCGCAACCCCGCACTATAATAAGAATAGTTCTCATTCACATTTAGACTCTGACCAGAGTCTGCACGCAGCCACCGGCTGGTGCGCAGCTGGATGACACGCTGCGCCAGCCAGGCATCCCTGCCAAGCAAGCCTTCCCATATCAATAACGAAAGAAGAAAGTTTCATGGCACGAGCACGTTCGCTGGCCGGCGCTGCCGCCGCGACTTCCCGGTACTTTTCACCGCTGCGATAACCATGTTTCTCATCAAAAACCAAGGGATACACCATGCACATCACTTCCATCGCGCGCCTCGGCGCCCTCGCCACCGCCCTGCTGGGCGCGGCCCTCGTTTCCGGCAGCGCCAGCGCGCACCAGATCTGGCTGCAGCAGGATGGCAAGGCGGCCAGCGTGTACTTCGGCGAATTCGGCGACAACCTGCGCGAGGCGTCGCCGGGCCTGCTCGACAAGTTCAGCATCAAGAACGTGATGTGGGTGTCGGCCAAGGGCGCGCAGCAGCTGCAGTCGAGCAAGACGGCCGGCGCGTTCCTCCTCAATGGCAAGGTGGACGCCGGCGAAAGCATCATCGTCGAGGAAGACAACTACCCGTCGTGGGAAGAGAAAAAGGATGGCAAGGCCACGCGCACCGTGTGGGTCCCGGCAGCGCGCCTGATCGCCGACGGCAAGGCGCAGACGCCCGCGCTGACCCTGGACCTGGTGCCGACCGGCAAGCCGGGCCAGTTCCAGGTCAGCTACCAGGGCAAGCCGCTGGCGCAGGCCAAGGTCAACGCCGTGGTGCAATCGGGCTGGGGCAAGGAAGCGTGGAGCGATGCGCAAGGCCTGGTCAGCTTCGCGCTGCCATGGAAGGGCACCTATGTGCTGGAAGTGCAGCACACGGACAAGACGGCCGGCCAGCGCGGCGCGCAAGCCTATGACAAGGCCATGTTCGTGACCACCCTGAGCCTGGTGCAGCCGCAAGGCGTGACGCCGCTGCCTGCCGGTCCGGCCGTTCCCCCCAGCAAGGATCACGACTGACCATGCAAGCGTCAGCCTTCACTAAAATGCCGCGCCTGCGGCTGTCCGCCGGCGCCGTGTACCGGCTCGGCGTCGCATCGCGCAGCGTGGCGGCCATCGTCGGCGGCTATGTGCTGGCCGCGCTGGTCACCATGCTGCTGTCGGTGAGCCTGCCCATGGCCCGCTCGGAAGCCGTCATGACAGCCACCCTGCTGTCGTTTGCCATCTATACCTGCGCCGTGCTGTGGGTCTTCGCCACGCACAGCGCCCTGCGCGCCTGGCTGGGCCTTCTGATGCCGGCCACCGTCATCGCCGCCATCCTGCAGTGGATGGACGCACTATCCTGGAGTCTCGCATGAAAGAAGGTTTCCGCCAGTCGATGGCATGGCTGCACACCTGGTCCGGCCTGCTCGTCTGCTGGATTTTATTGCTGGTGTTTTGCGCCGGCACGGCCAGCTACTACCGCAATGAAATCACCTTGTGGATGCAGCCCGAATTGCACGGCGCCGCCGCCAGTCAGGTAAGCACCGAGGAAGCAGCCAAGGTCGCGCAGAAGGCGATGGAAGAGCGGGCCGAAGGCGCCACGCGCTGGTTCATCAGCCTGCCCGGCGAGCGCAGCGCCGCCACCCAGCTGGGCTGGAGCAAGCCGTCGCAACCGGGCGAAAAGAAACGCGGACGGCGCGGCAATTTTCATAGCGAGAAAGCCGATCCGGCCACGGGCGAGGTGCTGTCCAAGCCGCGCGAGACGCGCGGCGGCGAATTCCTCTACCGCCTGCACTTCGACCTGCACTACATGCCGGCCATCTGGGCCCGCTGGATCGTGGGTTTCTGCGCCATGTTCATGTTCGTCTCCATCATCAGCGGCATCGTCACGCACAAGCGCATCTTCAAGGACCTGTTTACCTTCCGGCCGAAAAAGGGCCAGCGCTCATGGCTCGACGCGCACAACGTGACGGCCGTGCTGGCCCTGCCCTACCACATCATGATCACCTACACGGGCCTCGTCACCCTGATGTTCCTGTACATGCCCTCGGGCGCCACGGCCGCCTACAAGGGCGACCAGGACGCCTTCTTCGCCGAAGCGTTTCCCGGTCGCTCGGGCGACAGCAAGCCGGCGGGCGTGGCCGCGCCGCTGACGTCGATCGCGCCCCTCGTGCGCCAGGCGGAACAGCACTGGGGCGGCGGCAAGGTCGAACGCATCTCCGTCAGCCATCCGGGCGACGCCAACGCCACCATTTCGCTCACGCGCGCCGGTGGACGCGACATGTCGTCGAAGCAGCCGTCGATGGAGTTCGATGGCGTGTCCGGCAAGCTGCTGTCAAGCGATGGCGACGCGCAGCCCGGCGCGGCCGCCACGCAAGGCGTGATGGTGGGACTGCACGTCGCGCATTTCGGCGGCCCGCTGCTGCGCGCGCTGTTCTTCCTGTCCGGCCTGGCCGGCTGCGCCATGGTCGCCACGGGCGCCCTGCTGTGGGCCGTCAAGACGCGACAGAAGCAGGCCAAGGCGCTGGCCGCTGGCAAGCGCGCCAGCTTCGGCCTGCGCCTGGTCGAGGCGCTCAACATCGGCGCCATCGCCGGCATCCCGATCGCCTTTGGCGCCTACTTCTGGGCCAATCGCCTGCTGCCGGCGGCGATGGAAGACCGGCCGCAAGAGGAAATCGCCTGCTTCTTCGGTGCCTGGGCCCTGGCTGCCATCATCGCCCAGCTGCGCCCGTCGCGCGCCATGTGGCGCATGCAGCTGGCCGCCGGCGCCTTCCTGCTGGCGTCGCTGCCCGTGCTGAACGTCTTCACCACCGATTCGCACCTGGGCGTAACCCTGTTCCTGGGCCGCGGCCCCGTGACGGTGGCCGCCTTCGACCTGGTGGTGCTGGTGCTGGGCCTGGGTCTCGCGTATGCGGCGTTCAGACTGAAACCGCTGCCCGTGAAGGCGGCCAAGGCGGCACCGGCCAAGCCGGCAACGACGATGGAGGCCGCGTGATGGAACTGCTGTCGAACTTCCTCGCGAATTTTCTTGTCTTTGCCTTGTGCTATGCGGGCCTGTCCTCGCTGTGCCTGGCGATGGACCGCCACTACGCCGACTTGCACGGACGCGGCGCCGAACCGCCCGCGCCGCTGCGCCGCCGCCTGCAGTGGGCCGGCTGGCTGGCGCTGGCCGCCGGCCTGGCCTGGGCCATGCACATCGCGGGCGGCGGCTATGGCCTCGTCTACTGGGTCGGCAGCCTGACGGGCTGCGGCTTGCTGCTGATCTGGCTGCTGCCGTATGCGCCGCACCAGGCCATGCGCCTGGCGCGCATGATCGGCGTGGCGGCCTTGCTGGCCGCCGTCGCGCTGGCAGTACGGTAACGATCATGGCCATGCCACCCCTGCTGTCCACGCAGCTGGAAAGCCATTACCGCGCGCACCACGGCTGGCTGGCGCACTGGCTGCAGCGGCGCCTGGGCAATGCCGCCGAGGCGGCCGACCTGATGCAGGACACCTTCGCGCGCCTGCTGTCCGGCGCGCCCATGCAGCCGCACACGCCGGCCCTGCGCGCACCCAAGGCTTACCTGGCGACCGTCGCCAAACACCTGCTGATCAACCACTTGCGCCGCCAGTCGCTGGAACACGCGTGGCTGGCCGCGCTGGCCGCCCTGCCCGAACAGCATGCGCCATCGACCGAGCAGCGCGCGGAAATCCTTCAGGCGCTGCAAGCCGTCGATGCCATGCTCGACGGCCTGAAACCGAAGGTGCGCGCCGTCTTCATCATGGCGCAGATCGAAGGCCATGCCTATGCCGACATCGCCGCGCAGCTGGGCATCGGCGAGCGCTCCGTGAAACGCTACATGGCCGAGGCGCTGACCGAATGCGTGCTGCTGGCGCAGGACTTGCCGGCATGAGCGCGGCCGCTACGCCATATCCACCGTTGTCGCGCAAGGTGGCGCGCCAGGCCGTCGAATGGTATTTATTGGAGCAGTCGGGCCAGGCCACGCCGGACGACCTGGCCGCCAGCGCCCGGTGGCGTGCGCGCGACCCGGAACACGCGCGCGCCTGGAACAGGGTGCAGCAGGTGAGCCAGACGGCCGGCCTGCTGCCGCCGGAGTTGGCCGTGCCCGTGCTGCGCCGGCCGCAGCGCCGCGTGGCAGTGCAAGTGCTGCTGGCGCTGATGGCGGCGCCCGCCGCCTGGCTGCTGGTGCGCCACGACATGCTGGCCGATTACCGCAGCGGCGTGGGCGAACGGCGCGAAATATCGCTGCCCGACGGCGGCACCCTCGTGCTCAACACGGACAGCGCCGTCGATGTGGCGTATGGCGCCGGCGAACGCCGGCTGACCCTGCGCCGCGGCGAAGTGCTGGTGCAGACGCGCCCTGACCATGCGGGCAGCCGCCCTTTCATCATCGCCACCTGCCATGGCCGCATCCGCGCGCTGGGCACGCGCTTCACCGTGCGCGTCGACGACGACGGCAGCCGCGTGACGGTGCTGGAACACGCGGTGGAAATCACGCCGCGCGCACCCTCGGCCACCGTCCGCACGCTCGTGGCAGGCCAGCAAAGCCGCTTCGACGCCAGCCACGCCGGCCTGCCCACGCCGGCGCCGCTGCAAGCCGACGCATGGGCGCACGGCATGCTGGCGGCGCAGGACATGCGCCTCGATACCTTCGCTGCCGAATTGTCACGCTATCGTCCCGGCCTGCTGCGCGTGGAACCGCAAGTGGCGGGCTTGCGCCTGTCGGGCGCCTTCCAGCTCGACGACACGGACGCCGTGCTGGACAGCCTGGCGCGCATGCTGCCCGTCGACGTGCTGTACCGGACCCCGTACTGGGTCACTATCGCGGCCCGCAAAAAATAATTGTTAAAAATTGGCCCTTTTTTTCGCCGTGACCTGTCCTGATGGTATTACAACGATACCTTACAACGACACTCGCCGGAAAGGCCACACCATGCAACCACCCCGTTTGACTCCCCTCGCACGCGCCATCGGCAGCGCCGTGATCCTGCTGTCGCTGGCGCAGGCGCCGGCCATGGCGGCCGATGCCGCCGCGCCAGCCGCCACGCAAACGACCTTCCACGTGCCGGCCGGCGAGCTGTCCGCCGCCATCGCCAGCTTTGCCATCGAAGCAAAAGTGAGCGTGGGCGCGGCGGCCGAACTGCTGCAAGGCGTGCGCACGCCGGGCCTGAGCGGCAGCTATACGGTGCCGCAGGCACTGGCCCGCCTGTTGGCCGGCACGGGCCTCGAGGCGCTGCCAAGCGGGGAACGCAGCTACGTGCTGCGCAAGGCGGGTGCCGCATCGACCGGCGCGCCGATTGCCGCCACCCTGGACGAAGTGGCCGTCAGTTCCAGCGCCCTGCGCGACGGCACCACGGAAGGCAAGCGCGGTTACGCGGGCCTGACCAGCGCCACGCGCCTGAACCTGTCGCTGCGCGAAACGCCGCAGGCCGTCAGCGTCATCACGCGCCAGCAGATCGACGATCAGGGCTTGCGCACCTTGCAGGACGTGCTGGTGCAGGCGCCCGGCATCACGGTCGACCATTCGTCGAGCACGCGCGAATACGACCAGGTATTTTCACGCGGCTTCGAAGTGACGTCGTACATGTTCGACGGCATCCCGACCAGCAAGAACCTGGAAGCGCGCACCTACGACATGGCCATCTACGATCGCGTGGAAATCATCCGCGGCGCCACTGGCCTGATCAGCGGCACGGGCAGCCCGTCGGCCGCCATCAACCTGGTGCGCAAGCGCCCGGGCGGCAGCTTTGCCGCCACGGCCGGCGCGCAGCTGGGATCATGGGACCGCTACCGCATCGAAGGCGACGTCTCGACGCCGTTGACGGCGGACGGCAAGGTACGCGCGCGCCTCGTCGCCGCGCATGAAGACCAGCGCTCGTTCATCGACCGCTACCGGCAGAAAAAGGATGTGCTGTACGCCATCGTCGAAGCGGACCTGACCCCGTCGACGGTGCTCAGCGCCGGCATCAACTACCAGCAGGAAAAGCTCAAGGGCGCGGGCCGCGAATTCCCCATCTTCTATGCCGACGGCTCGCAGACGCGCTTCCCCCGCTCGATGAACGGCACGGCCGCGTGGAGCACGTATGACCGCGAGCAGAGCATGCTGTTCGCCACGCTCGACCATTATTTCGACAACGACTGGATCGCCAAGCTGGCCGTCAGCCGCAGCAGCAACCAGTACGACGCCTTGCAGGGTTTTTCCGGCAATGGCTATCCGGACCGCGTGACGGGCGGCGGCATGCGGCTGTGGCTGGCCAACTGGCACAGCAAGCCACAACAGACCTCGCTCGACGCGTACGTCAGCGGACCGTTCCGGGCCTTCGGCCGCCAGCACGAACTGGTGCTGGGCGTGAGCGCCTCGGAACTCGAGACGAATAGCCCCATCTATCCGGGCTGGCGCCTGGCCGGCTATGACCATGCGGTGCCGAATATCCACGCCTGGAATGGCGATATGCCGGTACCCGACTACAGCGGCATGCGGCTAGGCAGCTCGTACGACAAGGAACGCGAAAGCGGCCTGTATTCGACGCTGCGCCTGCGCCCGACGGATGCGCTGTCGGTGATTTTGGGCGCGCGCCTGTCGTACTGGAAGCGCGACATCCGCAGCGATTACGATGCCGACACGGACCTGTACGACGCGATGCGCGAAAACGGCAAGATCACGCCGTATGCGGGCCTCGTCTACGACCTGGGCCGAAACTGGTCGGCCTATGCCAGCTACACCAGCATCTTCACGCCGCAAAGCCAGCGCGACGTCAACAGCCGCTTCCTGGCGCCGCTCGAGGGCAAGAACTACGAAGTGGGCGCCAAGGGGGAATTCTTCGGCGGCAAGCTCACTACCAGCGCCGCCCTCTTCCAGCTGAAGCAGGAAAACCTGGCCGAAGCCGATCCGGGCAATGTCTGGATCATCGGCACGGGCGGCGGTTCCTACGCCTATCACACGGTCAAGGGCGCCACCACGCGCGGCTTCGAGGCGGAAGTATCGGGCCAGTTGCGCCCCGACTGGCAACTGACGGCCAGCTATGCGCATAGCCGCATCCGCAATGCGGCCGGCGCACGCATCCAGACCAACCAGCCGCAAAACATGCTCAAGCTGTGGACCACCTGGCGTCTGGCGCAAGGCGTGCCTGGCCTGGTGCTGGGCGGCGGCGTGAACTGGCAGAGCGATATCTACATGGACGACCGCGGGCCGAATGGCGAACGCTTCACGCAGAAGGCGTATGCGGTGGCGGGACTGATGGCGCAGTACCAGGTCAGCAAGCAACTGGTGGCGACACTGAACATCAATAACGTCTTCGACAAGAAGTACTACTCGACGGGCATGGGCGGCTACTACGGCGATCCGCGCAACGCCATGCTGTCGCTGCGCTATCAGTTCTGAATGGCTTCGCTACTTTTGAGCAGCGCCTCGATGTCCTCGGGCGCCACGGCGCGGCCAAGAAAATAGCCAAATGCTTCGTCGCAGCCCATCTCGGCCAGCAGTTCCAGCTGCTCGCCGCTTTCCACGCCGCCGGCGATGGTGCGCAGTCCGAGCGTGCGCGCCATCGCCACGATGGCGCGCACCATGGCGCTGTCGCCGCCCGGCTTGTCCAGGTCGTCGACGAAGCACTTTTCGATCTTGACGGCATCCGTGGGAAAGCGTTTCAGGTAAGTGAGCGAAGCGTCGCCCGTGCCGAAATCGCTGATGGCGATCGCCATGCCCAGCTGGCGGAACTGGCGCAGTATCAGCTCGCAATTCTGGCTGCTGTCGATCAGGATGCCGGCGGCGATTTCCAGTTCGATGCAATGGCCAGGCACGCCGGCCGCCTCCAGCGCGGCGGCGAAATTGCGTGCGATATCGCGCTGGTAGAACTGGCGCGCGGACAGGCTGACGGACACGGTCAGCATCTGCCCTTGCGCAATCCAGTTGCGCGCCTGCTCCACCGCCGTGGCCAGCACCCAGGCGCCCACCGGCAGGATCAAGGCGCTTTCCTCCAGCACCGGCAAAAAGTCGAGCGGCATCATCAGGCCCAGTTCCGGGTGCTTCCAGCGCAGCAGCGCCTTCACGCCCGTGATCCTGCGCGTCTTCAAGTCCATGCGCGGCTGGTAGTACAGCACGAATTCATTGCGTTCGAGCGCGTGGCGCAGGGCCGTCTCGAGGATGGTGCGCGAATACGACTGCGTCTGCATGCGCGGCGCATAGCGCTGGCAAGTACCGGGCGCGTGGCGCTTGGCCGCGTACATGGCCAGGTCGGCCTTTTCGATCAGCGCATTGACGTCATCGTCGTCGTCCGGGTACAGGGCCACGCCCACGCTGGCCGCCACCGTCAGGCTGTATTCGCCGATGACGAAGGGGGCGGCGATGGCGCGGACGATTTTCTCGGCCACCCGCTCGGCATCGTGCGCCGTGCGCAGTTCCGTCAGCAGGATGATGAATTCGTCGCCGCCCTGGCGCGCCACCGTATCAACCTTGCGCACGCACTGCTGCACCCGGCGCGCGAACTCCGTCAGCACCTGGTCGCCCACGTCGTGCCCCAGGCTGTCGTTGATGGATTTGAAGCGGTCGATGTCGACGAACAGCACGGCCAGCAGCCCCTGGTGGCGGCGCGCGTAGGCGATGCCGTGCTCGAAGCGGATCTGGAAATGCAAACGGTTCGGCAAGCCCGTCAAGCCGTCGTGGTGGGCGATGAATTCCAGCTGCTGCTCGGCGCGCCGGCGCGCCGACACGTCGTGCAGCAGCAGCACCGCGCCGCCCTGCGCCAGCGGCGCGCAGCTGTACTGCACGTCGATGCGCTTGCCGTCGAGATGGCGCAGCAGCACGGCGCCGCGCGCCACTTCCAGCACTTCCTGCCGCGCCACGCAGTCGCGCACCTGGCGCGCCGCGTCGATGGGCGTGCCGTCATGGAACAGCGGCAGCAGCTGCGTCACGGCCTGGCCCGGGCCATCGTCGCCCTGCAAGCCGCCCATGGCGCTGGCGCGGGGATTCAGGTACCGCACCACGCCATCGTGGTCGGTGCCGATGACGGCCGCCGGCAACGCATGCAGCAGCGCCAGCGCATCTGCCATGCGCCGCGCCTGCGCTGCCTGCAGCACCACGCCCGTCGCATGGCGCATGCGCCACGTGCGCGCCGCCCGCCACTGGCAGGCCAGCAGCACGGCGAGCACCATGGCCAGGGCCAGGCACAGCGCCAGCAGCAGCGCCGTCATGCGTCACCCGGCAGGCGGAAAGTACGGAACATGGTTTTCCTTTGCAACGTGCGCCATGCGGCCGGGCGCAGATACATGCTGAAAGGAAATAGTATAAGAATTTCGGCGCGATATTTGCCTGATCGGGCGCCGCTTGACTGGCATCAAGCGGCGCGTGGCGCGCCCGCTTCAGGCCAGCGACAGCGTCCTGGCCGGGGCGATGCCCGCCGCTGCGGCCACGCCGGACGTGCCGTGCAGCTTGAAGATGCTGACGGCGTCGGCCAGGCTGGCCGCCTGCTGCTGCAGCGCGTCCGCGGCGGCGGCGGCCTGCTCCACCAGGGCCGCGTTCTGCTGCGTCACGCCATCCATCTGGCTGATGGCGATGCTGATCTGCTCGATGCCGTCGCGCTGCTCCACGCTGGCCACGGCGATCTCGCCGATGATGGCGTTCACGCGCTGCACGCTGCTCACCACGTCATCCATCGTGCGCCCCGCCTGGCCGGCCAGCACGCTGCCCTCTTCCACCGTGCGCACGGATTCGCCGATCAGCTGCTTGATTTCCATGGCCGCCGCGGCCGAGCGGTGCGCCAGGCTGCGCACTTCCGTCGCCACGACGGCGAAACCGCGCCCCTGTTCGCCCGCGCGCGCCGCTTCCACGGCCGCATTCAGGGCCAGAATATTCGTCTGGAAGGCGATGCCGTCGATGACGGCGATGATGTCGACGATGCGCTTGGACGAAGCATTGATATGGCTCATGGTCTGCACCACCTGCGCCACGGCTGCGCCGCCGCGCTGCGCCACGTCCGACGCGCCGCCGGCCAGCTGGCGCGCCTGGTCGGCATTCTCGTTATTCTGCCGCACCGTGGATGTCAGCTCGATCATCGAGGCGGCCGTCTCTTCCAGCGAACTGGCTTGTTCTTCCGTGCGCGAGGACAGGTCCATATTGCCGCTGGCGATTTCCGCCGAGGCCGTGGCGATGGCGTCCGTGCCGGTACGCACACGTCCCACGATGGCGGCCAGGTTGCCACTCATGGCTTTCAGGGCCCGCAACAGGTCGCCGATTTCATCGCGGCTGCCATCGGCCACCACGGCGCGCAGGTCGCCGGCGGCCACTTGCTGGGCGATGCCGACGGCCGCGCCCAGCGGCAGCGTGATGCTGCGGATCAGCCACCACACGGTGACGCTGCCGACGACCAGGGTCACCAGCACGGTGGCCAGCATGGCGATGCTGGCGCTGCGGTGCGCGGCCGCGTCCTGCTCCTTCATCTGCGCCATCAGGCTGTGCGACTGTTTGCCGATGGTCGTCACGATGGCGTCGATCTGGCGCGTCGGTTCGCGGTCCATGCCCTTGACCAGCGCATCGACCACGTGGGCGCTGTCAGCGCGCGCGCCATCGAATTTTTGCAGGGCCGCCAGGTAACTCACGCCCAGCGCGTCGTGCGCCTGCAGCGCCTGTTCCACGGGCGCCGTGTCGAGGCCCAGCGCCGCCATCATCGATTGCAGGCTTTTCAATTCCTTGCGCGTCTGCGCGCCGCTGGCGACAAACGCTTCGCGGTAACGCTGGAAGGCGGCCGCATCGCCGCCGCGCAGCAAAATGTTTTTCCACTCCTGCACCTGGATCTTGAATTCCACCTGCGCACTGCGCGCCGCATCGACGGCTTCCGTCAGGGCCACGGAACGCTGCATGGCGTCCGCGCTGCGGGCACTGGCCGCGTCGAGCGCGCTCCAGCCGCGCGCGCCGACGAACACCAGCGCAAGAAAGAAGAAGGCGCCCAACAGACCGAGGCGGACGGAGATTTTAAGATTCGCAAGTTGCATGTGTTTCTCCCGGCTGCAAGAACAGGATGGCAACAAAGGCGCCGCCAAAAACTATCCAATTCTCACCAAATGGGAAATCATGCGGCGCGCCCCGAGAAAAACCAAGCAAGGCTTTCGCTAGAGAAACACTTTCAACATAGAAACAACAAATTACAAGGAAAGGTTGACTGCCTAGCCATAGTGACGTGTTCGCAGCATGGTCAGGCCGGCAATCTTGCCGGTCGTTTCAGCGCTACGCCGCGGCCGCTCCCGCAAACTCCTCGCGCAGCAGCGGATACAAACGCCGGTAGCGCGCCAGGCGTTCGTCCAGCACGGCGGAGGCTTGCGGCGCGACCGTTTCCTGTACGGGCGGGCGCGTGCACACCTGCGCGGGCGGCAAGCCCGTCACGGCCATCTGCGCCAGGCGCGCAGCACCCATGGTGCCGCCAGCCGCGCCGTGGTCGTGGCGCAGCACATTCAAGCCCGAGGCATTCGCACACAGCTGCGCCCAGAAGCGGCTGCGCGAGCCGCCGCCCACGAACGACGCTTCTTCCAGATGCGTGCCGGCGCTGCGCAAGGCCGCATTGCCGTCGGCCATGGCAAAGGCCACGCCTTCCATCACGCTGTAGGCCAGTTCGGCGCGCCCGTGTTCCGTCGACAAACCAAAAAACACGCCGCGCGCGGAAGCGTCGTTATGCGGCGTGCGTTCGCCGCTCAGGTAAGGCAAAAAGACGGGCGCCGTGCGCGCCTCGACGCTTTCCGCCAGTGTCACCAGTTCCCCGATGTCGCTCGACTGCGTCAGCCGCGCCACCCAGCTGAGGCTGGACGCGGCGCTGAGGATCACGCTCATCTGGTGCCAGCGCTCGGGCAGGCAATGGCAGAACGCGTGCACGCCCTGGCCCGGATTCGGTGCAAAACCGTCGCTGCCGGCGAACAGCACGCCCGAGGTCCCCAGCGACAGCAGGCCGGCGCCCGGCTCCACCACGCCCAGGCCGACAGCCGCCGCCGCATTGTCGCCCGCGCCGCCGGCCAGCAGCACCGGGTGCGCGATGCCCCATTCCTGGCACAGCGAAGGCCGCACCTGCGCGGCGGCGGCGCTGCCCTCGACCAGGCGCGGCATGTGCTCGCGCGTCAAACCGGTGGCGGCCAGCATGCGCTCGGACCAGTCGCGTTTGGCCACGTCCAGCCACAAGGTGCCGGAAGCGTCGGACATGTCGGACACATACTCGCCCGTCAGGCGCAGGGCCACGTAATCCTTGGGCAGCAAGACCTTGGCCGTGGCGCGGAACAGCGAGGGCTCGTATTTTTGCAGCCACAGCAGCTTGGGCGCCGTGAAGCCGGGCATGGCCTGGTTGCCCGTGATGGCGCGCGACTCGGGCACCAGCGCCTCGAGTTCCACGCACTCGGCAAAGGCGCGCGTATCGTTCCACAGGATGGCCGCGCGCAGCACGTGCTGCTGCTTGTCGAGCAGGGTCGCGCCATGCATCTGGCCCGACAGGGCGATGCCGCGCAAGCCGGAAAATGCCACCGGCTGCGCGGCGCGGATGGCGGCGATGACGTCGAGGGTGGCGTGCCACCAGTCTTCGGGATTCTGTTCCGTCCAGCCGGGATGGGGGCTGGACACGCGCAGGGTCACGCCGGCGCTGGCGAGGATGGCTTGGGCGTCATCGGTGAGGATGGCCTTGACTTCGGAAGTGCCGATATCGATACCGAGATAAGTCATTTGATTCCAGAATAAAGTTAAGAATGGCCGTCGCCGGATGGATCGGGCATGTTCATCAGCAGGCAGGAGCGGAATTTAGACGGCGACATCTGCTTGTGCGCCAAAAACTGGCGGTTGAAATTGGAAAGGTTATTGAAGCCCGTGCGGTAGCAGATATCGGTGACCTTCATGTCCGTGTTCATCAGCAGCTCGCAGGCCAGCGCGATGCGCTCCTGGTTCACGTATTGAATGAACGAGGTACCCGTATGCTTGCGGAAGAAACGCGTGAATTTCAAGGTATTCATTTCCGCCACGTCGGCCACGTCCTGCTCGCAAAAATCGAGCGTGATGTTCTGCTTGATATACGCCAGCACCAGGTTGATGGTCGATGACATGTAGCGGCCCGCCTGCGCCAGATAAGTGACGCTGGCCAGGGGCCGCCGCTCGCGGCACTCGCACAGCTCGCCGAACAAACGCGTAAACAGTTCGACCCGGCGCAAGCCCTGCGCCGTTGTCAATTCCTTCATCAGCGGCACCAGGCGCAGGCCCAGCGCATCGGGAAATTGCAAGCCCCTGCCAGCCTCGCCCAGCAGGGCTTTCAGGGGCGCCATTTCCGGGAACAGCAGCGCGCAGCGTTCGATGAAGTCGCTGGAAAACTGCAGCACCAGGTCGCGCTCGGGCAAGACCACGCCTTCCGGCAGTTCGCTCACCCAGTTATGCGGCAGGTTCGGCCCCGTCAGGATCAGATTGCCCGCTCCGTAACTGCCGATATGGTCGCCGATAAAAAATTTGCCGTTTGACGTGATGATGAAGTGCAGTTCGTACTCGGGATGAAAATGCCATTTCGCCACCGTGTGCGGAAAGCCGTGCGCCCACGCGCGAAACGATTCGTGGATCGGTTTGTGGATCAGTTCCAGGTCAGGCGTCACGGCAGTTCCTTGCGCGGTCTCGTTGTCAGCTATTCTAACCACTTAGTGGCCACTGGCCGCCACGGCCAGCCCGCTGTCGGCGTCGAACAGGTGCATGTGCTCTTCATCGAAGGCCAGCGCCAGGGTCTGCCCCACCTGCGCCGCGCTGTTGGCCGCGTTCGCCGGCAGCAGGGCCGACAGGCTCAAGGCGCCGCACTGGAAGCTGATCAGCGCTTCGGCGCCCAGCAGCTCGACCAGGTCGATCACGCACGCCAGGCCATGCGTGCCTGCCTGTTCCTGCGGCAGCGCCGCGCGCAAGTGATTCGGGCGCAGGCCGAAGACCACGCGCGTGCCCTCGGCCAGCGCGGTGAAGCGGGGCGATATCAATGGCCAGCGGTAGCCGGCGCAGACGAGCACCGTTTGCCCGCCCTCTTTTTCGACGACGCCATCGATGAAGTTCATGGCAGGGGTGCCAATGAACCCTGCCGCGAACAGGGTGCGCGGATGGTTGTACAGTTCCGCCGGCGTGCCGATCTGCTCGATATGCCCGCCCTTCATCAGCACCACCCTGTCGGCCAGGGTCATGGCTTCGAGCTGGTCGTGCGTGACGTACAGGGTGGTGGTGCGCAGGCGGCGGTGCAGGCGCTTGATGTCGGCGCGCAGCTGCGCGCGCAGCTTGGCGTCCAGATTCGACAGCGGTTCGTCGAACAGGAACACCTGTGGCGTCTTGATCATGGCGCGCGCAATGGCCGTGCGCTGCTGCTGACCGCCCGACATGGCGCGCGGCTTGCGTTCCAGCAGGCTGTCCAGGCTGAGGATGGCCGCCACCTCGCGCACGCGGCGCTCGATCTCGTCGTTCGGCACCTTCAGGCGGCGCAGGCCGAAGGCGATATTGTCGTACACCGTCATGTGCGGATACAGCGCGTAGTTCTGGAATACCATCGCCACGTTGCGCGCACGCGGCGGCAAATCGTTGACGATGGCCCCGCCGATGTGCAGCTCGCCGCCGCTGATGTCTTCCAGGCCCGCGATCATGCGCAGCAGGGTCGACTTGCCGCAGCCCGATGGCCCCAGCAGGACGATGAATTCGCCGTCATCGATTTCCAGGTCGAACGGCTGCAGCACGGCCGTCTTCTGGTCATAAGTCTTGTGCAGCTGCCTGCAGGCGATGTTTGCCATGATCAGTCTCCTGCCAGTTCAATCTGGATCTTGACGTCGCGCGGATGGCCCTGGGCCGCTTCCTCGAACGCCTGCACGCCGTCGGCAAAACCGAAGGTGCGCGAAATGAAGGGCTTCACGTCGATCTTGCCGGAAGCGAGCAAGGCGATGGCGCGCGGGAAGATGTTCGCGTAGCGGAAGACGGATTCGATGCGCACTTCCCTGGCCTGGATGGCGACGATATCAAAGGGGACGTTCTCGGGCGGCATGCCGACCAGCACCAGGCAGCCGTTCGGGCACAGCAGGTCGACGATGTTGTCGTAGGCACGCATGCTGCCGCTGGCTTCAAAGACGATGTCGGCGCCCCAGCCGTCCGTCAGTTCGCGCACCGTATCAAACAGGCTGGCGTGGCGCACGTCGACCGTGGTCACGGCGGGATTGTCCACGAACAGGGCCAGCTTTTCCGGCACCAGGTCGGCCAGGATCACGCGCGAGCAGCCGCTCGCCAGCGCGGCCAGCGCATTCATGGCGCCGATGGTGCCGGCGCCGATCACCACGGCCACGTCGCCTGGCTTGATGGCCGCCTTCTTTGCCGCCTGCAGGCCGATGGCCAGCGGTTCGACGATGGCGCCTTCGCCGAAGCTGACGTTGTCGGGCAGCTTGAAGGTAAAGGCGGCCGGATGCACGACGTACGGCGTGAGGCAACCATGGATGGGCGGCGTGGCCCAGAAGCGCACGGCGGGATCGAGGTTGTACAGGCCGCGCATGGTGGCCGGCGAATCGAACTGCGGCACGCCCGGCTCCATGCAGACGCGGTCGCCCACCTTCAGGTGCGTCACGTCATCGCCCACTTCCGCCACCACGCCGGACGCCTCGTGGCCGAGCACCATCGGCGCTTCGACGGCGAAGGGGCCGATCTTGCCATGTTTGAAGTAATGCACATCGCTGCCGCAGATGCCCACGGTGTGGATCCTGATTTTGACGTCGCGCGGGCCGACGGCCAGCGGCAGGTCGATGTCGCGCAGGGTGATGGAATGCGCGTGTTCCAGTACGAGTGCTTGCATGATGGGTTTCCTTATTTATGTTTGAGCATGGAGTTGAGCAGCCGTCCCAGGATGCCGACGAACAGCAGGGGCGGCAGCGCCAGCAGCACGGTGGAGGCGTTCACCACGCCCCACGGCACTTCCTGGCCCATCGAGGTAAAGGCCGACGCCACCACGGGCAGGGTCATGCTTTTCGACGAGGTGAGCGCCAGCGCGATCATCAGTTCATTCCAGACCAGCACGAAGCTGAAGACGATCCCGCCCATCAGGGTTTTCGACGCCACCGGCAGGGCCACGTACCAGAACACCTGGTAAGGGCCGTAGCCGTCGAGCGCCGCCGCTTCCTCGATCTCTTTCGGGATGCGGGCAAACGCGGGAATCGACAGCCAGATGATGGTCGACAGGGTCACCAGCAGATACGTCACCACCATCGACAGGCGCGAGTCGTACAGACCCAGGTCGATCCAGATCGAGATCAGCGGAATGGCGACGGCGACCGGTGGCAAAAAGCGCAGCGACAGCAGGAAGAACTGGATATCCTTCTTGGCCGGAATCGGATAGCGGGCGATCGCATACGCGGCCGGCACGCCCAGCACGGCGCCCAACAGCACGGCGACGCCGACGATGGCCACGCTGTTGCCCAGTCCCGTCAGCACTTCCGGGCTGGCCAGCACCTGCTTGTAATTGGCCAGTGTCGGGCTGAAGAAAAAGCGCGGCACGGGCGTGACGATGTCCATCAGCTCCTTGAAAGAATTGAGCACGGCCCACAGGATGGGGAACAGCGCCACCAGCACGATGACGGTGGTAATGACGGTGGTGGTGATGGCACCAATGCCGCCCGGGGTGCGCAGCACCCTAAGACACCTGACAAAACCGTTGCGAGCAGATGTGAGTTGTGGCTGAGAAGCGGAGCTGTGCGCATGCACAGTGAGCATCGGAGGCCGCAAATCGCGCTGCGCAGTAGGTTTGGTTAGGGTGTTCTTAGTCAGTTTTCCCATTTGGCGACTCGCTTCCAGAGCAGGGTGAATATTACTGTCGTGGCCAGCATCATCAGCACGGCCATGCTGGACGCGTACGACACCTTGCCCATCAGGCCGATGCCTTGCGCATACGCATACATGTCCAGCGTTTCCGTGGAAATGCCGGGGCCGCCCTTGGTCATCACGTAAATCAGGTCGAACGAACGCAGCGACTCGACCATCTTGATGAACACGAGGCTCATGATGGGCACCTTCAGCATGGGCAGCGCGATATACGCATACACCTGGAGCGTGCTGGCGTAGTCGAGGCGCGCCGCTTCCAGCGGTTCGCCGGGCAGGGTTTCCAGCAGCTTCAGGATCACGGCGCCAAAGAACAGGCCCCACTGCCAGATGTCGACCAGCGCCACCGCGTACAGGGCCGTGGCGGGGTCGGACAGCAGCGCCGTGCCGCCCAGGGCCACGCATTCGAGCATCCAGTTGAGGATACCCATCAGCGGCGAATACATGAACTTCCAGATGAAGGCGGCCGACACGCGCGGCAGCAGCACGGGCACGATCAAGAGCAGCGCGATGATGTCACGCGTGCGTCCCTTCACCTTCTCGAACAGGAACACGGCCAGCAGCACGCCGACGATCAGCGAGCCGGCCACGGTGACCACTTCCCAGATGGCCGATACCTGCACGGCATTGACGAAGCGGCGGTCGCCGAACAGGCGGAGAAAATTGGCAAAGCCGACGTAGTCGCTGTCGCTGTAGCGCAGCACACGGTTTTGCAGGGCCAGGTTGATGGCGGCGATGCTGGGCACCAGGCCCAGTACCAGCAGGACCAGCAGCGGCAAGGTCAGGAAGACGGCCGGCAGCCAGGTGTGACGTTTTTTATGGATGATATGCGGCATAGGAATCAACTTTCAAACGAGAACGGGCAAGCGCTGGCTTTAACCCAAAAGCAAGAGCTGGTGTCAGACCCGGCGGGGGATTGCGCCCCAGTGGGGCGCAATCCGATCGCGAAGCGACTGACCCCGGGGTTTATTTGCGCTTCTTCGCCCGCGAAACTACTTCCGTCGCGTATTCATTCGCCTCATCGAGCGCGCTTTGCACGTCGCCGCGCGTGCCCGTAAACACTTCTTCCAGCACGACGCCCAGGTTGTCGCCGATGTCCGGCCACTCGGGGCTAGGCCAGATGGTCACGCGCGAGACGGGCGTGGTGTCCGTCAGGCCCGCCTGGATCTGCGGCTTGACGTGCTTGCGGAAGTAGTCGCTGTTGATGGTGCTGGTGCGGTTGTAGTCGCTGAAGACGTTGTCCTTCAGGCGCGCCTGCTCCTGCTCCTTGCCCGTGGCGAAGGCGATGAACTTGCCGGCCGCCTGGCGCGTGCATTCATCTTTCGCACCGGTGGCGGAAATGGCCAGGCCGTGGCCATACGCGGCCGATGGCAGCGGCGATGGCGGACGCACATAGCCGACCTTGTCGACCACCGAGGATTTTTTCGGGTCTTCCATCCAGTCGGCAAACGGCGTCGACTCGATCATGAAAGCCACCTTGCCCGACCTGAATGCTTCGAGCGCGTTGCTCCAGTCGTAGGTGGCGCCGCCCGGCGGCGAATACTTGAACAGCTCGCGGTACAGCGTGGTGGCTTTCACGGCCTGCGGCGAATTGAAGGCCGGCACGCCATTGTTTTCCCACTTGCCGCCGGCGGCCAGCATGAACGGCGCCCAGCGCCACACATTCATGCCCGAGCCGCGCTGGCCCCGCGCGGCCCAGCCATACACGTTCGGCGGGCTGTTCATTTTCTTGACGGCGGCGACCAGTTCGTCGAGCGTCTTCGGCACGGCGATGCCGGCCTTTTCCAGCAGATCGCGGCGGTAGAACAGGAAATCGCTGCCGCCGATCAGGGGGGCGAAATACGCCACGCCCTTGTACGAGGCGACGGCGCGGCGGCCCGGCAGGAAGTCGTCGTAATCGGCGTCCTTGGGCAGGTATTTGAGCAGGGGGACGACCCAGCCGGCCGTGGCGAATTCGGCCACGTTGGCTTCGTCGATGTAATAGATCTGGTAGGAGCCGGCCTTGGTGGAAGCATCGAGGCGGGCTTTCGAGCGGCGGTCGTTTTCGCCGAAATAGCTGATTTGTACCTTGGTGCCGCTTTTCTTTTCATACTCGGCGAGGGTCTTTTCCATCACCGTCAGGCCCAGGCTTTTTTGCGCCAGCACCTTGATCACGGGCACCGAACAGCTTTGCGCCGAGGCGTCTGCAAATCCGGCGGACATGAGGGCGCCCCATGCAACAGCAGTCATGATTTTCATAACACGTCTCCATTTTTATAGTCCGGCGGTTTTCCACCGGTGAACTCACTATAAAAACAAAGCAGGCCCGCCACCACTGCAAAAGCGGCCAGTTTTCAAATACTATTTTTCAGCAAAACGGCCTCCATGCCGGCCGCGACGGGCTGGTCTTTTTTACCACACACAATATATAAAGCCGCTTGATTTATTAATTAGCCGGGCGTATATTTGGCTCGGGCACCGCATTGACGGCCGCCCCCAGGCCGAGGCAATCGCCTCCCGGTAAAAAATAAATAGATTCTGGAGACAACACAATGAACGTCAAACAATGCATCGCACTGGCTATCCTGACGGCAGCCGGCGGCGCCGCCATGGCCGAGGAACCGATCGTCGGCCTGATCACCAAGACCGATACCAACCCCTTCTTCGTGAAGATGAAAGAAGGCGCGCAGCAACGCGCGAAACTGAAGGGCGCCAAGCTGTTGACGGCGGCCGGACGCGCCGACGGCGACAACGCCGGCCAGGTCACGGCGATAGAGAACATGGTGGCCGCCGGCGCCAAGGCGATCATGATCACCCCGAGCGATTCGAAAGCCATCGTGCCGGCCATCAAGAAGGCGCGCGCGGCCGGCGTGCTGGTGATCGCCCTCGACAGCCCGACCGAGCCGCAGGACGCCACCGATGCGCTGTTCGCCACCGACAACTACAAGGCCGGCTTGCTGATCGGCCAATACGCCAAGGCCGCCTTCGCCGGCAAACCCGTCAAGATCGCCATGCTGGACTTGTTCCCCGGCCATCCGGTGGGTATAGCCCGCCACAACGGTTTCCTGGCCGGCTTTGGCGCGCCGGGCATCAGCGCCAAGACGGTCGGGCCGGCGAAAACCGCCGACGTGGTGTGCATGGCCGACAGTTTCGGCGACCAGGGCAAGGGCCAGACGGCGATGGAAAACTGCCTGCAGAAAAATCCCGACATCAATCTCGTGTACACCATCAACGAACCGGCCGCTGCCGGCGCCTACAAGGCGCTCAAGGCCGTGGGCAAGGAAAAGAACGTGATGATCGTCTCGGTCGACGGCGGCTGCGCCGGCGTGCGCGACGTCAAGGCCGGCGTCATCGCGGCGACCTCGCAGCAGTATCCGCTGAACATGGCAGGCCTGGGCGTCGAAGCCGGCGTCGAGTACGCCAAGAACGGGAAGAAGGCCAGCGGCTACGTCGATACCGGCGTCACCCTGATCAGCGACAAGCAGCAAGCGGGCGTCGAGAGCCGCGACACGGCGTTCGGCCTGAACTCCTGCTGGGGTAAATAAATCCACGCAGTCAGCCGCGTTCGGCAAGACGATCTGCCTTGCCGGCGCGCGGCCGCCTGCGCGCCTCCTTTTTCCCCTCTTGAATATGGATAACAGATGCGTTCCACCGTTCCGACATTTATGCCGCCGCTCTCCAAACTGGGCCCGGTCATTGCCCTGCTCGCCGCCTGCGTGTTCTTTGCGTCGCAAAGCGACCGCTTCCTCAGCAGCCAGAATTTTTCCCTGATCTTGCAGCAAGTCATGGTCGTCGGCATCATCGCCATCGGCCAGACCCTGATCATCCTGACCGCCGGCATCGACCTGTCCTGCGGCATGGCCATGGCGCTGGGCTCGGTCATCATGACCAAATTCGCCGTCGACCTCGGCATGAACCCCTATCTCGCGATCGGGTGCGGCATCGCCGTCACCGTGCTGATCGGCTTCATCAACGGCGCGCTGGTCACTTCGATCAAGCTGCCGGCGTTTATCGTCACGCTGGGCACGATGAACATTGCCTTCGCCGTCACGCAACTGTACTCGCAGGCCCAGACCGTCACCGGCCTGCCGGAAGCGATGGGATTTTTCGGCAACACCTTCCAGCTTGGCCAGGCCACCTTTACCTACGGCACCGTGCTGATGCTGGGCATGTACGTGCTGACCTGGCTGTACCTGCGCGAGACCGCGCCCGGCCGCCACCTCTACGCCGTCGGCAACAATCCGGAAGCGGCCCGCCTGACCGGCATCGCCACGAATAAAGTTTTGCTGGGCGTCTACATGATCGCCGGGATGTGCTACGGCATCGCCGCGCTGATGTCCGTGGCGCGCATGGGCGTGGGTGACCCGCAGGGCGGCCAGACCGACAACCTCGACAGCATCACCGCCGTCGTGCTCGGCGGCACCAGCCTGTTCGGCGGACGTGGTTCGATCATGGGCACCCTGGTCGGCGTGCTGATCGTCGGCGTGTTCCGCAACGGCCTGACCTTGATGGGCGTGTCCTCGGTGTACCAGATCCTGGTGACGGGCATCCTGGTCATCCTGGCCGTGGCCACCGATCAACTGACACACAAGAAAGGTTGATGAGCATGACGACACATGTGCAAGCCGTATTCCAGGCCCGCGGCCTGGTCAAGCGCTACGGCAGCGTGACCGCCCTCGACGGCACCGATTTTGATTTGTTGCCGGGCGAAATACTCGCCGTGATCGGCGACAACGGCGCCGGCAAGTCCTCGCTGATCAAGGCGCTGTCGGGCGCCCTCGTCCCCGACGAGGGCGAGATGCTGCTCGACGGCAAGCC
>NZ_LBCO01000035.1:666063-668258 GCF_000988085.1 Janthinobacterium sp. KBS0711
ACCTGAAGTCGCCGATCGACGCGCGCCGCTACGGCATCGAAACGGTGTACCAGGACCTGGCCGTGGCGCCAGCCATGACGATCGCCGAGAACCTGTTCCTCGGCCGCGAACTGCTGCGCAAGGGCATGTTGTCGCGCTTCCTGCGCTGCATCGACAAGAAGCAGATGCTGGCCGAGGCGGAAGCCCATATGCACGATTTGAAAATCGGCATCCGCTCGATGAAGCAAGCCGTCGGCACCTTGTCTGGCGGCCAGCGCCAGGGCGTGGCCGTGGCGCGCAGCACGGCGTTTGCCAGACATGTCGTGATTCTCGATGAACCAACCGCCGCACTCGGCGTAAAGGAGGGCAATATGGTACTGGAACTGATACGCAATGTACGCGACCGCGGCCTGCCGGTGATTTTGATCAGCCACAACATGCCGCACGTGTTCGAGATCGCCGACCGCATTCACGTGCAACGCCTGGGCAAGCGCGTCGCCGTGCTGAACCCGAAGCACATCAGCATGTCCGACACGGTGGCAGTGATGACGGGCGCGAAGAGCGCCGAAGACTTTCCGGAGGAAGCCCATGCTTAAGGGAATCGATCCGCTGCTCAGCCCGGAATTGCTGAAGATCCTGTGCGAAATGGGGCATGGCGAGGAAATCGTGCTGGTCGACGCCAACTTCACCAGCCAGACCCTGGGCCAGGGCAAGCCGCTGGTGCGCCTGCCCGGCATCGACCTGCAGCGCGCCAGCGCGGCGCTGCTGTCGGTGTTTCCGCTCGACGCCATGGTGGACCAGCCCGTCGCCTTCATGAAGGTATGCAACACCGCCGAGGGCTACCTGTCGGCGCTGCAGCGCACCATGCTTGAGCAGATCGCCGCCACCGGCACCGCCACGCCCGAGCAATGCGAGGCGGTCGAGCGCTTCGCCTTCTACGAACGCGTCAAGGGCGCCTACGCCATCGTGCAGACCGGCGAAATGCAGCCGTACGCCAATTTCCTGTTCAAGAAAGGTGTGATCAGCGAGCCGCTGGCGGACTGAGAAACGTGCAGCCGGAATAAAACATACCTATAAAGGAGACAGCATGTCAAACCACTTCCCTCTTCTCGCCTCTTGCCTTGCCACCCTGCTGGTGGGCTGCAGCGGCGGCAACGACAGCGACAGCGGACAGCCGCAGTCCAGCCACCTTGAAACCTACCGCCCCCAGCTCTCGTACACCGCCGCCAAAAACTGGCTGAACGATCCCAACGGACTGGTCTACCACGACGGCGAATACCACCTGTTCTACCAGTACAACCCGAACGGCAATACCTGGGGCGACATGTCCTGGGGCCACGCCGTCAGCACCGACCTGCTGCACTGGAACGAGCTGCCCGTCGCCCTGACGGCCGAAAAAGACGCTGGCGGCAAGCTCACGCAAATGTTCTTCTCCGGCAGCGTGGTGGTGGACACCAACAATACCAGCGGCCTTGGCAGCGCCGGCAATCCTGCCATGGTGGCCATCTACACCAGCGTGTATCCGCAAGGAAAAACGCTGGCCAACGGCCAGGTGCTTGCCCCCAACACCCAGTCGCAGTCCATCGCCTACAGCCTGGACCGGGGACGCACGTGGACGCAGTACGCCGCCAACCCGGTGATTGCTGCGCCACCGGCGCCTTTTGAAACCGAAGGGCAAAATTTCCGCGATCCAAAAGTCTTCTGGTATGCACCGGAGCAAAAATGGGTCATGGTTGCCGTTGCCTCGGAGAAGCACCAGGCGCTGCTGTTCTCGTCCAAAAACCTGCGCGACTGGAACTACATGAGCGCCTTTGGCCCGGCCAACGCGGTCGGCGGCATCTGGGAATGTCCCGACCTGTTCGAGCTGCCCGTCGATGGCGACGCCAGCAAACGCAAATGGGTGATGAACATCAACATCAACCCCGGCTCGGTGGCCGGTGGTTCCGGGGCGCATTATTTTGTGGGGAAATTCGACGGCACGCGCTTTGTGGCCGACGCCAACAGCGTGATCGACAAGAAGCCCCCCACGGGCACCGTCTACCAGGATTTTGAAGCGGCCAGCTTCGATGCCACCGGCTGGACCTCGACGGGCGACTTTGTGGGCAAGACGCCCGTGGCCCCCTCGCATGGCGTGGCCGACAACCAGGGCAGCCAGCTGCTCGACACCTACCGGCTGGGCAAGGACGACGGCGCCACGGGCACGCTCACTTCGCCCG
>NZ_LBCO01000035.1:668286-765288 GCF_000988085.1 Janthinobacterium sp. KBS0711
TCACGAGCAAGTACATCAATCTGATGGTCGGCGGCGGGCGCCATCCGCGCTTGCCCGGTGCGGGCGACGGCACGGTGCCTGCGGGAACCCTGCTGTTCCCGGGCGCCGGTTTTGAAGGCCCGCCCAATGCCACTTACGCCGACCTGGGCTGGACGGCCTCCGGCGACGTGGTAGGGCAAAAAGTTGCCGCAGGAAGCGACGCCGACCGGCAAGCGGCAGCCGGCAAGCTGGGCTCGGGTGTGTTCAATTCCCTCATCGGGGCCGGTGACGTGGCCAAGGGCAGCCTGACGTCGCCCACCTTTACCATCTCCAGGGACTACATCAACTTCCTCATCGGCGGCGGCAACCATCCCTACGCCAGCCCCAATCCCACGGCGGTGGTGCTCAAGGTCAATGGCAAGGTCGTGCGCAGCGCCACCGGGGCGGACTCCGAGCTGAACTGGACAAACTGGGACGTGCGCGAGTTCGCCGGACAGCAGGCCCAGATTGTCATCATCGACGACAACGACGGCGCCTGGGGACACATCGTTGCCGACGTGTTCGAGGCATCGGACCAGCCAGCCAAGCCCGTCAGCGATGAAACGACGGTGAACCTGCTGGTCAACGGCCAGGTGGTGAAAAGCGCAACCGGCGCCAATGCCGAAACCCTGAACTGGCGCAGCTGGAACGTGGATGCCTACCGGGGCAAGAGCGCGCAGATCCAGGTGGTGGACAAAAACACGGGCGGCTGGGGCCATATCCTGGTCGACCATATCGTTTTTTCAGACGCTGCCAAGGAAGAAGCCAACTGGCTCGACTACGGCGCCGACTTTTATGCCGCCGTGACCTGGAACGGCATACCCGATGGCAAGCGCATCGGCCTGGGCTGGATGAGCAACTGGGACTACGCTGGCAACACGCCCACCACCCCATGGCGCAGCGCCCAGACCTTCGCCCGGGAATTCACGCTGCGCACCATCGGCGGCCAGGTGCGGCTGGTGCAACAGCCGGTGGACAACTTCAGCTCACTGCGCACCAAGGCGCTCTACAGCGCCCAGGACCGTTCCGTGGCCACCGGCGTGCAAGCACTAGCTATCACCCCCGCCCCGGGTCAGGCCCTGGACATCGTGGCCAAATTCCAGCCGGGCAGTGCCACCGGTTTTGGCCTGAAGGTGCGCACCGGCGCGAATGGCGAAGAAACCGTCATCGGTTATGACGCGGTGGCCGGCGAGGTGTATATCGACCGCAGCAAATCGGGCGACGCCAGCTTCAACGCCAGCTTTGCCGCCCGCCATACCGCCCCGCTGCCCCTGCGCACCGGCACGGTGGACCTGCGCATTGTGGTCGACACCTCGTCGGTGATGGTATTTGCGGGCAACGAGGTGGTGTTAACCGACCAGATCTTCCCGCAACCGTCCAGCAACGGTGTCGCGCTGTTCGCCGTGGGCGGCGCGGCAACGCTGAAAGATCTGACCATCTGGCCTTTGAAGTCGATCTGGGCCAAGCGCTAACGCTGCACGGGAGCTCCAGCATCTGGAGCTCCACTGGCGGGGCGTCGGATATGTAATAAAATGTCCTTCTTTTACGCCTGTAGAAACCGGACCCGCCCCGCCATGTCAGACAGCTTTACCGAAGAGGCGTGCGCGCCGCAAGCAGCCATCGACGATGCTCCATGGCTGCAGCCGCGCGGCTCGAACCAGATGGGCATGAGCCAGTTCAACGAGCGGGTGGTGCTGCAGGCCGTGCGCTTGCACGGCAGCATGCCAAAGGCCGACCTGGCCAGGCTGACCAACCTGAGCACGCAAACGATTTCCCTGATCATCAATCGCCTGCTGGAAGACGGCCTGGTCAGCAAGCGCGCGCCCGTGCGGGGCAAGGTCGGCCAGCCATCGGTGCCCATCATGCTCAATCCGGACGGCGCCTTCTCGATCGGCATCAAGATCGGCCGGC
Source organism: Janthinobacterium sp. KBS0711 (assembly GCF_000988085.1). NCBI lineage: Bacteria > Pseudomonadati > Pseudomonadota > Betaproteobacteria > Burkholderiales > Oxalobacteraceae > Janthinobacterium > Janthinobacterium sp. KBS0711. Next base: position 670,216 of record NZ_LBCO01000035.1, read on the forward strand.
GCAGCCTCGACGTGTTGCTGGTCGATTTCGTCGGCAAGACGCGCGAGCGCCTGTCGTTTCCCTATTCCTTTCCCGTCCCCGACACCGTGTTCGGCCAGATCGAGTCGACGCTCCAAAGCATGGCCGTGCTGCTGGGACCGAAGTTGCTGCCGCGCCTGTGCGGCGTCGGCATCGCCGCGCCGCTGGGCTTGGGCGGCTGGCAGAATCTGCTCGAGATGGCGCCGGAGCAGGCCAACGCGTGGGACAGCATCGACATCGGCCAGCGCGTGCAGGCGATGACGGCGTTGCCGGTCGAGTTCGCCAAGGACACGGCTGCCGCCTGCGTCGCCGAGCTGGTGCTCGGGCGCGGGCGCAGCATCAAGAACTTCCTGTACGTCTTCGTCGACATCTTCATCGGTGGCGGCCTGGTCATCAACAGCCATTTGCACAGCGGTCTGCACGGCAACGCCGGCGCGGTCGGCTCCTTGCCGCTCGGCATGGCCACGGCCGGCGCCAGGAACCCGCCGGGCCAGTTGCTGGGCGACGCTTCCCTGTTCAACCTCGAGCAGTTGTACACCCTGGCCGGGCTGGACCCGGCCGCCGCCCACGACGGGCGGGCGCTGCAGGAACCGTTCGTCACGCACACCGTGGCCTGGCTCGACGACGCGGCGCGGGCCATCGCACTGAGCATCAACAGCGCCACCTGCCTGCTCGACCTGGAGGGGGTGATTATCGACGGCTCTTTCGACCGCGGCCTGCTCGAACAATTGCTGGCCCAGGTCGAGCGCGCGCTGGAATGCTATAGCTGGGAGGGCATCGCCCGGCCGCAGGTGCTCGGCGGCACCGTCGGCTCCGACGCGCGCGCCGTTGGCGGCGCCTTCCTGCCCCTGTACGCGCATTTCGCGCCGGACCGCGACCTGTTCCTCAAGTAAAGGTCCTGTCGCGTTGTTTTCTATAGAGACTAAGAAAAACTCTTGCGATAGATATTGATGTCCTTGCCAACGATAGGCTGGCGCGAAAAGCGTTCGAAGCGCAAACCGAGCTTGTTGATCAAGTTGATCGAAGGCTGGTTCTGCGGCGACACGAGGCCATACACAGCCGGCAGGCACAGCACGTCGCGCGCATGGCGCAGCACGCTAGCTGCAGCCTCCCAGGCCAGGCCCTGGCCGCAATACGCAGGCAGCAGCGCGTAGCCGATATCGGGACCCGGCATGGTGGCGCGTTTGATCAGGCCGCACATGCCGATTGCCACGCCATCGCCGCGGTGCTCGACGATATAGAAAGAGTAGCCGAGTTCCTGCTGCTGCGCGATCGGGCCCGTTTCCAGCGCCGCGCGCGCCGCGTCCACGGTGTGAATGTTGCGGTCGCCGATGGTCGCCAGCCAGGTCGGCTCGTTCACCAGCCCGAGGAAAAACGCCCCATCATCGACACTGGCGGTACGCAGGCGCAGGCGCGGCGTTTCAATCACGATGACCGTATCCGTCATGCCGGCCACTGCATCGGATCGGTCAGCAGCTGGTACATCACGTAGGCGTCGACATAGCCGAGCTGCGCGTGGCGGTAGGCCAGCGGCAGGGTGGCGACAACCGTGAAGCCCAGTTTTTTCCACAAGGTGACGGCGGCCAGGTTGGTGCTGACGACGAAGTTGAACTGCATCGCCAGGTAGCCCGCGCGGCGCGCTTCTTCCATGCAGTGCACGCCCAGCAGGCGGCCCACGCCCACGCCCTGCGCGGCCGGGTCGACCATGAACGAGGCATTGGCCACGTGCGAACCATGGCCAGGCTGGTTCGCCACCAGCTTGTACATGCCCAGCAGGCGCTCCGTGCCCATGGTGGCGACAAAGCTTTGCACGCCGGGGCCGAACCAGTAGGCGTGGCATGCTTCGCGCGTCGTATCGGCGGGGAAGGAATACGTGTCGCCGCCGGCCACCAGGGTCTGGAAGATCGGCCACATGGCGTCGAAGTCGGCTTCGCTGGCCGGGCGGATGTCAATTTCTTTCAAGGCGGTGCTCCCGATAACAAGTGATGGCTGATTGTATCAGCGGCCCAGGCGGAAATTGACCGTTTCGGGCCGCCCCGGCAGGTGCAGGCGCGATTGCGCGCGCGGCGCTTCGCTGACGACTTTCCCGCGCCGCAGCACCAGGCGCCGCGCCGCGCGCAATCGCAGCGCTTCCACGGTACTGCCGCAATCGAGGATCAGCAAATCCGCATGGCAGCCGGGCGCGATGCCGTAGCCGTCGAGACCCAGGATGCGCGCCGGCGTTTCCGTCACTGCCAGGAAGCAGTCGTGCATCGCTTGCTGGCCCGTCATCTGCGCCACGTGCAGTCCCATGTGCGCCACTTCCAGCATGTCGCCCGAACCGAGGCTGTACCACGGGTCCATCACGCAGTCGTGGCCAAAGGCGACGGGGATGCCGGCAGCCAGCATCTCGGGCACGCGCGTCATGCCGCGCCGCTTCGGATACGTATCGTGGCGCGCCTGCAGGGTGATGTTGATGAGGGGATTGGCGATGGCCGCCACGCCCGCCTCGCGGATCAGCGGCAGCAGTTTGCTCACATAATAATTGTCCATCGAATGCATGGATGTCAGGTGCGAGCCCGTCACCCTGCCCTGCATGCCAAGGCGCTGGCTGTGGAAGGCCAGGGTTTCGATGTGGCGCGACAGCGGGTCGTCCGACTCGTCGCAATGCATGTCGACCATCAGTCCCCGTTCGCAAGCGAATTCGCACAGCAGGCGCACGGATTCCGCGCCGTCCGCCATGGTGCGCTCGAAATGCGGGATGCCGCCCACCACGTCGACGCCCATGGCGATGGCCCGCTTCAGATTGTCGAAGGCGCCGGGGCTGCGCAGGATGCCGTCCTGCGGAAAGGCCACCAGCTGCAAATCGAGATACGGCGCCACTTGCCGCTTGACGTCGAGCAGCGCTTCGACGGCCAGCAGTCGCGGGTCGCAGATATCCACGTGCGAGCGGATGGCCAGCAAGCCCCGCGCCACGGCCCAGTCGCAATACTGCAGGGCGCGGTCCACCAGCGCCTGCTGCGTCAATTGCGGTTTCAGCTCGCCCCACAGTGCGATGCCTTCGAGCAGGGTGCCGGACGCGTTCACGCGCGGCAAGCCATAGCTGAGCGTGGCGTCCATGTGGAAGTGGGCATCGACGAACGGCGGCGTGACGAGGTCGCCGGCGGCGTCGATCTCTTGCGCGCCCGTCACGGGCAAGGCGGGGCCGACGGCGGCGATGCGGCCGCCCTCGATGGCGATATCGATGGCGCGGCGCCCATCGGGCAGGCTGGCATTGCGGATGACAAGGTCCATGCGGACACTCCTTCGGTTGACTACGGTACCTGGCGCTTCCAGTGCATTGTCATCGTATCTTTCAAGAATGCTGCAGCGCAAGAATATAGTCACTGGCAAAAGCGTAGCCATAGATTCCATGACAACGCTTTGCGCGGGCGCAAACTTCCGGCAAATGCCGCCAGGCGCATGAATGAAGCCAGCACACGGCACACGCCCTTGAGAAAATAGCTTTCAACTAACTCGAATCACCGCTAGAATATTCATATTGCGTTGCATCATAAAAAGTCTATGATCAGCTGTTTAGCACGCTACCTACTTTACAAAACGCGGCCAACTCTGGTTTTCGGGATTTTGCAGAGCGTTTTGCCAGCATTTTAATCCGTACAAAGGAGTAAATATGTTTCCGCTTCCTGAACAATTTTCCAGCGCCGCCAAGTCGCAACTGGAAAGCCAGCTGCAAATCTTCAGTACCCTCACCAGCAAAGTCTTTGAAAGCGCCGAGAAAATCATCGCGCTGAACCTGAACGCCGGTAAGGCCGCCATCTCGCAGACGGCGGAAACGGCGCAGCACCTGCTGGAAACGCAGGACCCGCGCGACTTCTTCAGCTACAGCAGCAGCCAGGCGCAGCCGAACATCGAGAGCGTGCTGGCCTACAGCCGCCAGCTGTTCGGCATCGCCTCGAGCACCCAGGCGGAATTGCTGGCCTCGGCCAAGGCCCGCCTCGACGAAGCCGCGCCTGTCGCCGCAACGGCACCCGCTCCTGCCGCAGCCAAGCCTGCACTGGCCACTGTACCTGCTGCGCCTGCCGCTGCGCCTGCACCGACGCCAGCAGCGCCACCTGCCCCCGTTGCCGCCAAGCCTGCCGAAGTGGCCAAGCCGGTAGCCAAGGCAGCGCCCGCCCCTACTCCCGTTGCCGCGCCGGCAGCCAAACCAGAAGCAGCGCCTGCCAAGGTTGCCGAGAAAGCCGCCGACAAGCCAGCCGTGAAAGCGGTGGAAGCCAAACCGGCAGCCAAGCCTGAAGCGGCCAAGCCCGCACCTGCACCCGCCGCCGCACCTGCACCAGCACCAGCGAAAGCGGCCGCGCCAGCACCGGCCAAGCCAGCCGCAAAGCCATTCCCTTCGAGCAAACCGGCCGCCAAGCCAGCCAGCGCCGCCGGCAAGACCGTGGCCAAGGCCGCAGTGAAGCACGCCCCTGCGCCAGCCGCCAAGCCGGCAGCCAAGGCAGCGCCCAAAGGCACGCCATCGAAACAGCTCGACATGCTGGGTGGCGCTAAAGGCAGCGGCCGCAAGTAAGCCTCGCGCACAGTACTGACGCAGCAAAACAACGGGCTACGGCCCGTTTTTTGCGTGCCCGTCCACAGCGCGCTTTTCCGCCTTGTTGTATCCTACGCGTACTTTCCGTCCGCGTGCCCGCCCTTCCGCCCCGCGACACCCCATTACTATAAAACAAAAGGTAACCATGAGTTTATCGAGGCTCATCGCCGGCTTCGTGCGTCAGCATTGGCCGGCGTATGCCGCCGCTGCCGTCATGCTGACAGGCGTGGCAACACTGACCGTCTGGATTCCGCGCCGCGTGGGCGCCATCATCGACGCGCTGGCCGCGCACCGCATGACGGCGGCCGAACTGTGGCTTGAGCTGCTGACCCTGCTCGCCGTCGGCGTCGTCATCTACTTCCTGCGCGTGGGCTGGCGCATCACCCTGTTCAAGGCCGCCTACCAGCTGGGCGTGATGCTGCGCACGCGCTTTTACACGCGCATGTCGCAGCAGGGCGCGTCGTTCTACCAGAACCAGCGCACGGGCGACCTGATGGCGCTGGCGACGAACGACATCGACGCCATCGAAATGGCCGCCGGCGAAGCCATGCTGGCCGGCTTCGACGGTACTTTGACCCTGTTGATGGTGCTCGGCATCATGCTGCTGGGCGTGGACTGGCGCCTGGCCTGCATCGCCCTCCTGCCTTTCCCCCTGATGGGACTGGCTTTCTGGCGCATCTCGAGCCACATCCACACGGCGTCGACGGATTCCTTAAAACGCTTTGCGGCGCTGAACGACCATGTGCAGGAATCGCTGTCGGGCGTGCGCACCTTGCGCGCACTGGGCCTGGAAGAGCGTAGCAGCAAGCAGTTTTCCACCCTGGCCGGCCATGCGGCCAACGCCAGCCTGACGGCGCAGCGCTGGGAAGCGGCGTACGAACCGGCCGTCGGCCTGACCCTGACAGCCGCCACGGCGCTGACCCTGGGCCTGGGCGGCTACCTCGTGTGGCAAGACCAGCTGACCATCGGCGCGCTGACGAGCTTTTCCATGTACCTGGGCCAGCTGATCTGGCCCATGTTCGCCGCCGGCTGGGTGCTCTCGCTGATCGAACGGGGGCGCGCCGCCTGGCAGCGATTGCAACCGATGCTGGACGCCCCGCTGGCCATCGACGACCACGGCACCATCGCCACGCTCACGCCCGGCCCCCTGCAATTGCAGGACGTCGGCTTTGCCTATGCTGGCCAGACGGCGCCGGCCCTGTCCGGCATTTCGCTGCATTTGGAACCGGGCCAGACCCTGGGCTTGGTGGGCCCGACGGGCAGCGGCAAGTCGACCCTGCTGCGCGTGCTGCTGCGCCAGGTGACGCCGCAATCGGGCACGGCCACGTGGAATGGCGAGGCGCTGGACGCCTACACTTTGCATGCGCTGCGCGCGGCCATCAGCTGGGTGCCGCAGGAGTCATTTTTATTCTCCGCCACCATCGCCGACAATATCGCCCTGGCCCGTCCCGGCGCCACGCGCGAGGAAGTGGAGCGGGCGGCGCAGCTGGCCGACATCCACGACGATATTTTGCAGTTCCCCGAGGGCTATGCCACCCACGTGGGCGAGAAAGGCATCACCCTGTCCGGCGGCCAGCGCCAGCGCGTGGCGATTGCCCGGGCCCTGCTGGCCGACAACGGCTTGCTGCTCTTGGATGATGCGCTGTCCGCCGTCGACACGGGCACGGAAACGCGCATCCTGCAGCACCTGGAAGAACTGCGCGCGCGCCGCCCCGAGCGCAGCGCCATCATCGCCAGCCACCGTCTGAGCGCCGTCGTCAACGCGGACCTGATCCTGGTGCTGCGCGACGGCCACGTCACGGAAACGGGCAACCACGACGCGCTGATGCAGCGCGACGGCTGGTATGCCAGCCAGTGGCGCTATCAACAACTGGAAGCCAGCCTCGATGCCATCTAAGACCGACCAAGCCACCACCGCCACGCAATCCGTGCGCCGCCAGGCCGCGCAAGCCATCGGCCTGCTGCGCCGCGCCGCCGCACCCGACCTGCGCCATTTATATTGGGCCACGTTCTGGCTGATCATCGCCGCCGCCCTGGAAGTGACGGGCCCGATACTGGGCAAGGCCCTGATCGACCAGCATCTGCTGCCGCGCAACCTGGACTGGACGCGCATGTCCTTGCTGCTGGGCGGCTGCCTGCTGACGGGCTGGATCGCTTCCGGCCTGCGCTATCTGCAGCTGGTGCGCCTGTCCGGCCTGGCCATGCGCTCCGTGCAGCGCCTGCGCGAAACCGTCTACCAGCACGTGCTGCGCCTGCCGATGGCCTTCTTCGACCGCGCCATCACGGGGCAACTGGTCAGCCGCGTCACCAACGACACGGAAGCCGTGAAATCGCTGTACGTGCAGGTGCTGTTCGTCATCCTCGACAGCTCCATCGTCCTGGTCGGCACTATGGCCGCCATGGCTTTCCTCGACTGGCGCTTGATGCTGATCGTGCTGGCCCTGCTGCCGGCCGTGCTGGTCATCGTCTTCCTGTACCAGCGCTGGAGCGCGCCAGCCGTCACGCGCGCGCGCGCCCTGCGCAGCGAGATCAACGGCCAGATCGCCGAATCGATCGGCGGCATGAGCGTACTGCAGGCGAATAACGCGGAAAAACGCTTCGGTGCGCGCTTCACGGACATCAACCAGGACCACTACACGGCGCGCATGCAGGAATTGCGCGCCAACGCCTGGCTGCTGCGCCCCGCGCTCGACATGCTCAACATCGTGCTGCTGGCCGTCGTCATCTTCAACTTCGGCCGGCGCGAGATGGGCGCCGTGGAAGTGGGCGTGCTGTATGCGTTCATCAGCTACATCGCGCGCGTGATCGAGCCGCTGATCCAGATCACCATGCAGTTCAGCCAGTTGCAGCAATCGGTGGTGGCCACGGCGCGCGTCTCGGCGCTGCTGGACGAAGCACAGGCGCTCGAGCACGCGCAGGGACGGGAAACTCCGGCCCTGCGGCAGGCGCAAACGGGCAGCGAACTGCCCGCCGTCGACATCAGGAAGCTGACCTTCGCCTACGTGGAAAACCAGCCCGTGCTGCACGACCTGTCGCTGACGATACCGCAAGGCGCCTTCTTCGGCATCGTCGGCCACACGGGCAGCGGCAAGTCGACCCTGCTGTCCCTGCTGCTGCGCTTTTACCCCGTCACGCAGGGCAGCATCGCCATCAATGGCGTGGCCCTCGACAGCATCGACAACGAGCACTTCCGCGCCGACGTGGGCCTGGTGCCGCAAGACCCCTTCCTGCTGGCCGCCTCGGCGCGCGAAAACATCGACATGGGCCGCGGCTACACGCAGCAGCAGATCGAGACGGCCGCGCGCGCCGCCCATGCGCACGACTTCATCGCCGCGCTGGAACACGGCTACGACACGCCGCTGGGCGAAGGCGGCTCGCGCCTGTCGTCGGGGCAGAAGCAGCTGATCGCGATTGCCCGCGCGCTGGCCGGCCAGCCGCGCATCTTGCTGCTCGACGAAGCGACGTCGCGCATCGATAGCCAGACGGAGCAGATCGTGCAGCTGGCCCTCAATGAATTGCGCGGCAAGGTCACCATCATCGCCATCGCCCACCGCCTGTCGACCATCCGCGAGGCCGACCGTATCATCGTGCTCAATCACGGCCGCATCACGGAAGCGGGGCCGCACGACGCCCTGATGCAGATCGAAGGCGGCCTGTACCAGCGCCTGTACCTGCTGCAGCAACTGGCGCAGTAATAGCGCCTTGTCAACGTCCGCCGTGTGCACTTTCGCAAATTTCTGCGGTGCGCATGATATTTCTTGATTGCAACAGAATATAATCTGTTACAGACAGGTGGTTATTGCGGGAGCGGGACGTTGGCAGGCAGACAGAGACGGGCATCATGGCGAAAGGCGCATTGGCTGCTGGTATTGGCCTGCATGCTGCCGCCTGCCGCGCACGCCCAGGTCGGCAACCTGGAGCAGTATCTTGCCGCCGTGCGCGACGATGGCCGCTTCGTGCCCGCGCGCGCCCTGCAGCGTCTGCAAGAGGTGGAAACCCAGGCGCGCAGCGCCCCCTTGCCCGTGCGCGCGGAATTCCTTACCCAACTGAGCAACGCCCGCATGCGCCTGGGGCAGAACGATATCGCCATGCAGCTGGCCGAAGAGCTGATCGCCTACGCCCGCATCAACAAGAGCGACGTGGCGCTGGCGAAGGGCATGCTCAACAAGGCCTACATCACGTTTGCCCGGAACGAACGCCGCGCCTCGCACCTGCTGGCCTTTGAAGCGGAACGCATCGCCAATGGCACGGACGACTTGCCCGTGCGCGTGCAGGCCACCATCAGCGCGGGCCAGTCGTGGGCCGAGGAAGGCAATTTCCCGTTTGCGCTGGCCAAGCTGCAGGCGGCCGTCGACCTGGCGCGCCAGAGCAAATCCCCGTCCAGCCTGGCCGCCGCCCTGAATGCCCTCACCCTGCTGTACACGCAGATGCGCGAATACGACAAGGGTTTCGAAGTGCTCGATGAATTGCTGGCCGTGTCCAGCACCCTGGCGTCGCCGGGCCGCATGGCGCAGGCGAAGAATACGGAATACGGCCTGGCGCTCGACGCGCAGCAGCCGCAGCGGGGCCAGCGCGCCCTGCTGGCGGCCCTGGCGCTGGAACGCCAGCTGGGCGCGCGCGCCATGGTCGCCGTCACCCTCGTCAATCTGTCGGACAGCTACCTGAAGGAGGGCGATTACGCGCGCGCGCTGCGCTACGCGAATGAAGCCATCACGGCGGCGCGCCTCGTCAACGATGAGCAGGTGGAGGCGACGGCGCGGCTCAATATCGGCCAGGCGCTGATCGGCCAGGGCCGGTTGCAAGAAGGCAAACAAAGCGTGGCCACGGGCTTGGCCTACTACGAACGCACGGCCAACCAGCCGGAAATGCAGGCCGTGCTGCTGGAATACGGCATGGCGCTGGAAAAGGCGGGCGACCTGCGCGGCGCCGTCACGGCGTATCACCGCGAGCGGGGCATTTCCAACCAGCTGTTCGAGCAGCAGCGGCAAAAGGCCGTGTATGAGCTGCAAGAAAAGTATGAGGCGGAAAAGAAACAGCGCCAGATCGAGCTGCTGAGCCGCGAAAACCAGCTGAAGAGCACGGAAATCGACAACCGCCGCCTGCAGCAGCGCGTGTGGTGGCTGCTGGCGCTGGTACTGGCCATGGCGTCCGCCATCGTTGGCTTGCTATACCGCAAGGTGCGCCATGCGAACGTGCAGCTGAAGGTGAAAAACCAGGAACTCAAGCGCCAGAGCTCGCGCGACCCGCTGACGGCCCTGTACAACCGCCGCCATTTCCAGGAATTCATGCGCAGCCATGCGGGCAAGCCGCAGCCATCCTATGCCGGCGGCGATGTCGTGGGCGCGCTGTTCCTGCTCGACGTCGACCATTTCAAGCACATCAACGACGGCTACGGCCATGCGGCGGGCGACCTGGTGCTGACGACGATCGCCGAAACCTTGCACGACGTGTTGCGCGAAACGGACATGATCGTGCGCTGGGGCGGCGAGGAATTCCTCGCCTTCCTGCCGGCCGTCGCGCGTGACGGGCTCGACGACATCGCGCGGCGCATCCTCAATGGCATGGCGGCGCAAGTCATCCATTACCAGGGGCAGACCATCCAGGTGCACGTGTCCGTGGGCTTTGCGCCGTATCCGCTGGCGCCGCTGGGACGGCCCCTCACGTGGGAACGCAGCGTCAACCTGATCGACATGGCGCTGTACCTGGCCAAGGCGCACGGACGCAACCGGGCGTATGGCTTGCGCGGTTTTCAGAACGTGGAAAAAACGACGCTGGAAGCGGTGGAGCAAGACCTGGAACGCGCGTGGCGTGACGGCTTTGTCGATTTGAGCGTGGTGCTGGGGGGAACGGACGGGGTGGATGGTGCAAGTGCAGGGACGGCGGCGCAGGGCAGCCAGGCTGGCGCCAGCGAAGGCGTCGCCGCAGCCGCCATCACCTGACGGCAGCTGCGGGGCGCGCTGATGGCGTGCTTACTTGTGCGCGGCGTCCTGCATCTTTTCGCCGGCTTTTTCCACTTTCTTGCCCACGGCATCGGCCGCTTCGCTCATTTTCTTGTCCGCGTCGGCGGCGACCTGGTCCATCTTGGCGCCCGTATCGGCAGCGGCCTGGCTCACGGCAGCGTCGGCCTTGGTAGCGGCATCCTTGATGTCGGCTTCAGCCTTGGCAGCGGCCGCATCGATCTTTTGGCCAGCTTGTTCCGCAGGACCGGCGGCGGCGACATCGTCCTTCTTCTGGCAGGCAGCCAGTGCCACAACCATCATCCCGGCGGCGCACACGGTCATCCAATTTTTGCTTGCTTTCATGGTATTCCCTTTCATTGTTATCAAAAGACACAGATCAGTTCGCAATATACACCTGCCTAAAATTTTCTAGCGTGCGCTAACGCACATAAAAACAGGCTTTTGTGGCGTAGTTGTAAGCAATGGTATCTTGATATCTTTTAGCCATGTTTTCCCTGTACCGGAGGGGGAGCCTGATAACCATCCGTCAGGGTGTGCAGGAAGGCGATCACATCGGCGATCTCCGCGTCGTTCAGGGCCGGCGCCTGGCCCGGCTGGCGGTCGAACGGCGCTTCCACGTTCACGTTCGCCACCAGGCCGGGCGGCAGGTCGTCGTATTTGCGCACCTTGCCGTTCTTATCCGTCGGATACCATTTTTGCGGCGCCGTATCGCGCTGTACGTAGAAGCGCAGCACCTGCTCCAGGCTGTCAAAGCTGCCGTTGTGGAAAAACACCTTGCGCAGGGCGACGTTGCGCAATGACGGCGTCTTGAAGCTGCCGCAGTACTCCTTGTGCGCCATCAAGTCGGTGCGGTCCGGGCCGCACAAGCCCATGTCGAAGAACGCCGGATCCGCGTTGACGGGCAGCTTGCCATTGCGCGGCACGCCAATATTGATCAAGCCGTAATCGGTAAATTGAGGGAAGGCGCCGCCGGAAGTGACCTGGCTGATGTGGCAGGACGCGCAATTACCCTTGCGTTCATCGTTGAACAGAGCCAGGCCGCGCGCTTCCTGCGGACTCAAAACGGCCTGCTTGCGCAGCACGGCGTCGTACTTGCTCGTGTACGGATAGAAATCGGCAGGGCTTTCCTGGAACACTTCCAGCGACATCAGCGCCCAGCGCAAGGCCTGGCCCGGCTGCTCGAAGATATCCGCGCCATACGTCTGGCGAAACTGCGCCGCCAGGGGGCCCGCCTTCAATTTGGCGACGACGGCGGCCGCATCGCGGTTGCCCATCTCGCGCTTGGACAACAATGGCGCCAGCGCCTGCTCGTGGCCCGACTGGGCGCGCCCATCCCAGTTGCGCCCGCCCGTGGGACCGGCGTCGACGCTGTCATCGCCATCGTCGTCATGATAGTGCTCGGTGAAGGCGGGCGCCGTCTGCAGGTAACGCAACGAGGGCGCGGCGCGCGTACCCGCATCCTTCAATTCCGGGCCGCCCAGCTGCACCGCCAGCCCATTCGGCGGGCCGTACGCGTGCTCGGGACTGTGGCAGCTGGCGCACGACATTTTTCCTGAGACAGACAGACTGGGCTCGAAAAACATGGCGCGGCCCATGGCCGTCATCTGGGCCACGGAAGGCTGGCGTTGCAGGGTGGGCGCGTAGGCGCCCGACAGATAGGCGGGCTTGGCGACGGCTTCTTTTTGCGCTGCAGGATGGCAGGCGGCCAGCAGACAGGCGGCCACGGCGGCAAGCAGCAAGGTGAAGTTCGTTTTCATCATGGGCTGGCAGCGTAGCAACGGCATGTGACAGCTGCGTGACAAAACCCTGCAAAACCTAATGTATCAAGTCCGTACATTACGTCATGTAACAGGCGCTGACATGTCATGGAGCTGACATATTGCCTGCCTAGCATGCGACGTTTTCCACCCAAAAGGCATGAACAATGAAACCGCAAGCCCGCCCCGTCTTACGTCCCCTGCCAATCTTGCTGTCGCTGGGCCTGGCCGCCTGCGGCAGCAACTATGCGATCACGCCCAGCACCACGGGCCAGGTGATCGGCAGCTACTATGAAAACGCCCAGGTATGCCTGGAAAGCGCCACCGCCAAGCTGACGTGCGACAGCGCCTCCGCCGCCGTGCGCACGGCAGCCGACGGCAGCTACACCTTGGACGGCCAGGGCGCCGTGCTGGTGACCGTGGGCACGGACGCCATCCGCCATGAAGTCGTCGGCGATGCCGGTACCAAAGTCACGCAAAAGCTGCTGCTGCGCGCCCCCGCCGGGCACAGCGCCTTCGTCAGCGCCCTGTCGACGGAACTGGCGCAAGTCATGGATGGCAATGGCGGCGACTTTGCGGTTGCCAGCGGCAAGCTGGCCGCGCGCATCGGTGTGTCCGAAGCGGGCCTGGCGTCGGACTTCAACAAGGCCAGCGGCGACGAGCAGGCGAAACTGAAGGCGGAAAACGCCAGCGTGACGGCCTTGATCGCCAGCGCCAGCACGCAAGCGGCGCCCGCCGACGCGCTGGCCGCCCTGAACGGCGCGCTGGCACTGAACAATATCCAGACCATCGTCGTCATCTATGCGGAAAACCGCGGCTTTGACAATCTGTACGGCCTGTTCCCGGGCGCCAACGGCGTACCGGGCGTGAACCCCACGTCGACGTCCTCGTATGTGCCGCAGAAAGACATCGACGGCAGCACCCTGCCCGTGCTGCCGCCCACCTGGGGCGGCATGACGGCGGCCGGCCAGAGCACCGTCATCACGCAGGCGCAATCGGCCAACCTGCCCAACAAGCCGTTCCAGATCGACGACGCCAGCAGCCCCCTGTACCTGCCGCAATCGGTAATCACGCGCGACCTGGTGCACCGCTTCTACAACAACCAGATGCAGATCAACGGCGGCGCCAACGACAAGTTCGCCGCGTATTCCGATGCGGGCGGCCTGTCGATGGGCTATTACGACGGCAGCAAGATGCAGCTGTGGGACATCGCCAAACAATATGCGCTGGCCGACAACCTGTTCATCGGCGCGTTTGGCGGCTCCTTCCTCACGCACCAGTACCTGATCTGCGCCTGCGCGCCTACCTACCCGAACGCGGACACGTCGGTGGCGAAAGGCTCGATCGCCAAGATCGACGTCGACGCCAACGGCAACTTCCTGCGCCTGACGCCATCCGCCACGGCGCCGACCACGGTCTTGAACGGCGCGCCCGCCTATGCCAACGACGGCGCGCTGACGCCGGCCGACAGCACGGGCATGTTCTACGCCGTCAACACCATGCAGCCGGCGTTCCAGCCCAGCAGCAACGCGCCCGCCTCGGGCGACAGCAGCAAGCTGTATGCGGACACGGGCAAGGCCAACACCTTGCCGCCGCAAACGCAGACGAATATCGGCGACCTGCTCTCTGGCAAGAACATCGACTGGGCCTGGTATGCGGGCGCCTGGAAGGACACGACGGCCCTGGCCACGGCCAGCGCGCGCGCCGGCAGCTTCCCGAATCCGCCCAACTTCCAGTTCCACCACCAGCCGTTCAACTATTTTTCCAACATGGACCCCGTGAAGGCGCCCGCCTACCGCGCCGCCCACTTGCGCGACTTCGACAGCCAGTTCCTGGCTGACGCGGGCGCCGGCAAGCTGCCGCCCGTGACCTTCTACAAGCCGCAGGGCAACTTGAACCAGCATGCGGGCTATGCCAGCGTGGCCGATGGCGACGCGCACATCGCCAGCGTCATCGCCCAGTTGAAGAAAAGTCCGCAATGGAAAAACATGCTGGTCATCGTCACCTACGATGAAAACGGCGGCTTTTATGACCACGCGGCGCCGCCGAAGGGCGACCGCTGGGGTCCGGGCACACGCGTGCCGGCCATCCTCGTCTCGCCGTACGTGAAAAAGGGCTTGGTTGATCATACGCAATACGATTCAGCCTCCATCCTGCGCGCCATCACGCACCGCTTCTCGCTGCCCGTACTCGATGGCTTGAGCACGCGCGACAAGGCGCTGGTGGCCAACGGCGGCAAGCCGATGGGCGACTTCAGCGCCGCGCTGGCCTTGGTACCGCAAGAGTAAGGCTGAGTAAGCCTGAGTAAAATTCGCCCGCTCGGCTTGGCCGCGGCGGGCGTTTTACATGTTGTTGGCGCTACTGGCCCGGGGACGCATCGAGCAGCGAACGTTCGAGCAATTGCGACAGCGCCGCGCGCAGCGCCTGCGTGCGCGCAGCCAGTTCCGGCCGCTTGTAGCGCTCGGCGGCGATCAGGCTGTTTTCCAGGCAGACCCGGTCAGAACGCGCCAGGCAGGCGTCGGCCAAGTCCAGCTGGGCGCTTGCCTGCGCCACTTTCACCTTGGCGTCGAGTTCCAGGGTGTCGGGATCGTCGCCCCAGCGTTTTACATAGATGGCCAGGCGCGTGGCGGCCAGGTCCGGCTTGCCCGCGTCGAGCGCCTGGTTGACGCTGTCTTGCAAGGCCGTCCACGCCTGTGCACGCTGCTGTTGCTTGTCGCACGCGGCGGCAGACTTGGTGATGCTCGCCTGCAAGCGCTTGATCTGTGCGGCGGGCGCCTTGGCGCTTTTCAGCACGGCCAGCGCGCTGCGCGCCCCATCCAGGTCGCACTGCGCCGCCAGCGCAGTGGCAGCCTCGACCTGTTCCGCCACGCTGGCCGGCTTGTCTGCAGGCTTGTTATAAAACCAGATACCGGTCAGCACCACCGCCGCGGCGATCCACGTGCGCAAGCGCACGGGCGGGCGCGGCGGCGGCACCGAACCTTTGCCGGCAGGCTTGGCGGGCGGCGTCTTGGTCGGTGCGGGAGCCGATGCTGCAGGCGCTGGCGGGACGGGCTGGGGAGCAGGCTGAGACGCGGGCTGCGGCGCAGGAGTGGGCGGCGCCACAGGCACCGGCGGCGGCATGCGCGGGGGCGCCGGGGGCAGCACCACTGCTTTCTCCAGAACAGGCGCTTGCGCCACCTGGCGCGTCCCGCAAAACGGGCAATGCGCCACGCGCAGCGGCAAGGTCCGGCCGCAAGCGGCGTTGATGCAAACGTCATTCACTGTTTCAAGCACATTCCAACCTTTTCCTGGAGTCATTCCACTGCGTTCTGCCGCAATATTACCTTACGCAAGCATCACAACGGCGCACCCGCACCGTGTTCCACGGCCTTGATACGGATCAAAAAGCATCCGCCGCCGCAGCCTAAGCTGGAAGTTCCGGCTAAGGACAAGGAGAACGCCATGTCAGCCCACCTGATCATCGAAGACGGCCAGCCCTGGTGGGACAGCGCCGATATCTGGGTCGTGCCGGGCAATGATCCGAATGGCCCGCCCGGCGCGCCCATTGCCGGTACCAGCAATTACCTGTGGGGCCGCGTGCACAACACGGGCGACAGTGCATCGAACGGCGCGCGCGTGGACTTTTACTGGGCCGACCCTTCCGGCCAGATCGCCGTCGGCGCCGCCACGCAGGTCGGCTCCGCGTTTGCCGACTTGCCGCCGGGGGCCACGCAGGAAGTGCTGTGCCTGGTACCGTGGGTGCCCGTCATCGTCAATGGCGGCCACGAATGCCTGCTGGCCGTGGCCCACGGCCCGGGCGACATCAACCCGCTGCCCGATCCCCTGCCCAACGGTTTTCCCTTCCAGCCCAAGCAGCACGAGCAGATCGCCCAGCGCAATGTCACCGTAGTGCTGGCGGCACGGCGCGCGCAACTGCTGACCATCGCGGTGGCGGCCCTGCCCCGCGAAACAAAAAAAGTGGAACTGCAGATTGAGCAGGGCGGCGAGTTGCCGGAGCCCCTGCTGGCCACCCTGGGGCTTGAGCGCTGGCAGCCGGCCAGGGACGCGCGCCTGATAGCGGGTCTGGCGCGCACGCCTCATTGCAATGGCGATACGCCCGGCGAGCAAAAGCTGGCGCTGGACGTGCCGCGCGGCCAGGCCCAGGCCGTGTACCTGAGCGTACGCGCCGAAGCCTTGCCGCCACGCCAGTATGCGCTGCTGCGCGTGCTGGAGAGCCAGGACGGCAAGCTCATGGGCGGCGTCACGTACATCGTCACCGATCTGGAGAAAGAGCAAGCTCAAGAGCAGGCGCAAGAACAGCACAGCCCCGAGGAGCAAGCATCATGAGCGACACACCCCTGCAGGTGCTGACGCGGCCGTTCGCGATCGAGCCCGTCACCAATATCATGCTGCCCGATGGCATCTTCGACAATGCCATCTATGGCTTGCGCATCGCCGCCCACGTCACCAACATGTCGGGCAGCGCGCTGACGAATGTCACCGTGTACCTGGAAAGCGTGGGCGACCCCGGCATCGTGCCCGTGGCGCGCACCTTCTTCTTTGCCAGCATTCCCGCCGGCGCGGCCATGCTCGTCATGTGGGATGCCGACTTCCAGCATGCGGCGCCCGGCAAGCGCCTCGTCAGCTTTGTCGCCAAGGCCGACGGCCATACGCCGCACCGCTCGATCCAGCAGATTTTTGTGTCGCAGACGCGCTTCGACAGCGCCACCAACACCTACACGTGCACGGTCGAGGAAGGCACCCTGGAACTGTCCAAGCCACAAGGCCACCTGCCCGGCAAGCGCTGGGGCAGCACGGGCACGGATGGGAAGGAGTGCCGCTGCCCGCCCGGCCTGGGGCCCATCGTGCCGACCGGCATGACCCTCGTCTGGACGCCGAATCCCTCCTATGCGGGCACGCATGGCGAGTTGCCATTTTCCGACCCATGGTGGAAGGTCCTCGCCATCATCATCGCCATCATCGCCGCGCTGGTGGCCATCATTGCCGCCGCGCTCGGTTCAGGCAAGGCCAGCTTCAGCGTGGGCGGCACGTTCGAGGAAACCGATCCCAGCGTCGATTGCTGCTCGCTCGAAGGGGCCGGCTCGGGCCAGCCCGAATTCACAGTGGCAGGCGTGGCCTCGGCCATCGCCTCGGGCGCCATCGCCGTCGCCTGTTCCGATATCGCGGACCCGTTCTGGCGTGGCCAGGAAGCAACACCACCGGCCGCCGGCGAACTGACACTGGCCGAGCGCGTGGTGGCGAAATGGGTGTTGCCGGAAGCGCCGAACGCGGGCCTGCCCTACACGGCCGACATCAGCTGGGAGTATCAGCGTTTCACGACGGGCGCCACCTACCAGCATGCCGTCACCGAAACGCAAGTCAACATCCACGTGGCGGGGCCCGTGGAAACGGATACGCCCGCCGTCGTGCAAGCCTACGAACCGCTGTGGATACGCGCCAGCTTCCAGCGCGACAATGGCAATGTCTTCCGTGGCACGGAGCTGTATGCCTTCGTGCTGTTCCAGGCGCCGCAAGGCCTGTATTTCGTGGAATCGCTGACCGACGACGGCCTGGGCTTCGACCCGGGCGCCAATGACGGCGTGTACGCAGCCAGCCTGGACTTAAAGCGGGCTTACCGCACCTTGCTGCAATATGATCAAAAGGTCTACGGCACGTGGCGAGTCTTCGTCTTCGCCCAGGACGTCAACCTGACCAAGCCCGGCACGCCGCCCGAAATCGCCGCCCAGCACATCGGCGGCATGTTCGTCGCCAGCGCCATCGAAATCACCTTCGACGACACCCTGCCCTGCCCGCTCAAGGCGCAGGCGAATATCATCGTGGCGTAGTGATAAGTGAGAAGCGAGAAGCGAGGCCAAGCATAGGTCGCGTAGGTCGGATTAGCGGGGCAAAGCCCCGCGTAATCCGACAACATTGTTGGCGCCGCGCACGCGAAGCAGCTGAGCAAGCATCCAAGGGCAGGCAACAACACCCAGGGCCTTGTATCAGCCGCTCTTAAACTTTGACGCTTTCAGCCTTGGCAATGACCGTGCGCGGAATGATATCCGTTGCCGGGCAAGTATCCATCGCCTCCGAATACGCAAGCCAGCGCTGCAGGCTTTCCATGCGGCGGATGGTGATGCCCTTGCCATTGATATAGCCGATCTGCTCGAAATTGGCGGGGCTGGTGGTCAGTTTCGACACGGTGGGCGCATTGTCGACCAGGCGGTCATACGCCTTGCGCGCCTTGTGTTCCCACTTGGCCAGCCCGGGGTCGTCAAAGCGGTTGCTTTCAAAATACACGGTGATGGTGCGGTCGTGGTTGGCAAAGCCGACGATGGCCGCGCCCTTGCGTATGGTCAACAGGACATCTTCCTTGACGCCCGTGACGGGAACGAAGACGGCGGCGCGCCCATCCGTATCCGGCCGCTCCATGGGAATATCTTGTCCAATTATGCTCATCGCATCACGCTCTTAATCCTGGCTTGTCAGCCTGTTGTATTGATATGGCTCTGTGGCAGCACGCCTGGCGCAGGCGGGCTCTACCGCTGCTCTCCGCACTGTCCAAGCTTGCCGTCAAGCGGTTTATCAATAATACATTGCCGTGTGGCACTACACAAGATCACCAGCGCCACAGGCAAGCGGCCCTACGCCCGATGGCGAATGGCGGCGCCCGCGGCAATCGCCTTATAATGCCGTGTTTACTTCACGTCCCCCACCTTCGCACCATGACGCTTCCCGAAAATGACACCAGCCGGCTCGACGCCATCAGCGCCACCGCCACCGAAGTGGCCGCGCAAAACGTGGCCGACCTGCTGGCCATGGCCATCTGCCACCGCCCGGACGAACCGTCCCTGATCGTCTGCGACAAGCGCAGCTGGCTCAACGTCGTGCTGACGGAAGCGTATCGCCAGGCCTTGCCGGACGCGACCTTCATCGATTTCGACGAGGTCACGCCCGACGCCGTGCTGGCCGCGTTTGCCGAACTGCCGGCCGGCAGCCTCGTCGTGTTGATCCAGTCGACCAGCTTCCGCCTGGAAGCGTTCCGCATCCGCATCGAGCTGTTCAAGCGGGGCCTGAAGGTCATCGAGCACGTGCACCTGTCGCGCATGCCCGGCGTGCAGGGCCTGCACTACATCGCCTCGCTGGCCTACGACCCCGCCTACTATCGCGGCGTGGGCCATGCGCTGAAAGCGCGCATCGACAAGGCCCGCCACGGCATGGTCGACAGCGGCGGCGAACAGCTGGTCTTCGCCTCGCCATTCGAAGGCGCCAAGCTCAATATCGGCGACTACAGCGGCATGAACAATATCGGCGGCCAATTCCCCTTGGGCGAAGTGTTCACGGAAGCGCAGGACCTGGAAGCCGTGAACGGTCGCGTGCGCATCTTCGTTTTTGGCGACACGCACTTCATGGTCAACCGCCCCGACACGCCGATCACGCTGATCATCGACAAGGGCCGGGTGACAGGCACGGAAAACGCCACGCCGGAATTCACCGCCATGCTGGAGATCATCCGCGCGCATGAAGGCGAAGTGTGGGTGCGCGAACTGGGCTTCGGCATGAACCGCGCCTTTTCGCGCGAACAGCTGGTCAACGACATCGGCACGTATGAACGCATGTGCGGCATCCATCTGTCGCTGGGCGCCAAGCACGGCGTCTACACCAAGCCCCAGTTCAAGCGCAAGGATGCGCGCTACCACGTCGATATCTTCGCCGTCACCGAAGCCGTCTATCTGGACGACGAGCGTGTATATGCCGATGGCGCGTGGACGGTGGAACCGGTCGCCTTCAGCTGAAAAAACCCGCCGCTTCCAGCTCGCGGTCCCATGGCGGCACGGGCTGGTATTCGGCCACGAGGAAATCGATCAGCGCGCGCACCTTGGGCGAGGGCTGGCGGCTGGCCGGATACAGGGCGCTCAGGTGATTCAAGGGCAGTTCCCAGTCCGTCAGCACGGGCACCAGGCTGCCATCGAGCAGATTGCGCCAGGCGAGGAAGGTGGTGCTGTAGACGATGCCGAGCCCCCGCTGCGCCGCCTGGTGCAGCACCAGCCCGTTATTCGCCGTGAAACCCGCCTGCACGCGCACGCTCACTTCCTCGCGCAACTCTCCTTCTCCACGCTGGAAATGCCAGTTCGTGCCATCGGTCAGGTGGCTGAAATGCAGGCACTGATGCTGCAGCAAATCCTGCGGCGTCTGCGGCACGCCCCATTGCGCCAGATAGGCGGGGCTGGCGCACAGCACGGCGCGGCACGGCGCCAGCGGGCGCATGGCCAGCGCGCTGCTGTCCGGGATGCCGCCCACGCGGATGGTCAAATCGAAACCGTGGCGTATCGGGTCGAGCAAGGCGTCGTCGACAAACAACTCGGCTTGCACCTGCGGGTGCAGCAAACTGAAACGGGCGACGGCGTCGGCCAGCCACGCGCTGCCGAAACTCGACGGCGCCTGGATGCGCAGCGGCCCGGCCAGCTCCGCCCCCGCTCCCGCCTGCGCCACGTGCGCCACCATGCGCGCCGCTTCCTGCGCCTGGCTGACGGTGGCCATGCACGGCGCCAGATAGGCGCGGCCCGCGTCCGTCAAACTCACTTCGCGCGTGGAGCGGTGCAGCAGGCGCGCATGCAGGCGTTCTTCCAGCTGCATGATGGTCTTGCTGACCATGGCGCGCGTCAGGCCCAGGCGCTGCCCCGCCAAGGTAAAACTGCGCTGGCGCGCCACTTCGACAAAGATTTCCATCGCTTTTAATTGATCCATGTCAAAGATTGTCTGCGCTTTGGCGACAATCTGTCAACCGCTGGGCGATTGTTTGCCGCCCTCGCCCATCCTACAATGGCGCTTTCCACCGACCTCCGGAGCCGCCGCCATGCTGACTACTGAACAACAAGAACAATACCAACGCGACGGCTACCTCATCCTGCCCGATTTCAAGGGTGCGGACGACATCGCCGCCCTGCGCGCGCGCGCCGAGCAGATTGTCAACGAATTCGATCCCAGCCAGAGCCAATCGATCTTCACCACGCGCGACCAAGCAAAGAACACCAACGATTATTTTCTCGCTTCCGACAACACCATCCGCTGCTTCTTCGAGGAAGAAGCGTTCGGCCCGGACGGTCAATTGAAGCAGGCGAAATCGCTGTCGATCAACAAGATCGGCCATGCCATGCACGATCTGGACCCCGTCTTCCGCGCTTTTTCGGCCGACCCGAAACTGGCCGAAGTGGCGCGCGACCTGGGCCTGGCGGATGCGCAGGTGTGGCAATCGATGTACATCTTCAAGCAGCCCGGCATCGGCGGCGAAGTGCGCTGGCACCAGGACGCCACGTATTTCGAGACCACGCCCATCAGCGTGACCACGTTCTGGTTCGCGCTGGAAGACGCCACCCTGGAAAACGGCTGCCTGTGGGCGGAACCGGGCGGCCACCGCGGCCCCTTGCGCGAACGCTTCATCCGCAACGGCGACCAGGTAAGAGTGGAAAAACTCGACGCCACGCCGTGGCCCGACGACAGCACGGCCGTGCCGCTGGAAGTGAAGGCGGGCGCCCTCGTCTGCTTCCACGGCTTGCTGCCCCACTACAGCGCGCCGAACCGCTCGCCCGTCTCGCGCCACGCCTACACCTTGCACGCCACCGACGGCCAGACGCAATACGCGGCGCATAACTGGATCCAGCGCGATGACTCCTTCCCCGTGCGGGGCTTCGTCTGATGCGCATCGAGGTTTTTGCCGCCCACTGGGGCAATAACGACCTGCCGCCCGATGTCTTCATCGACAGGGTAGCGGCGGCCGGCTTCGACGGCATCGAAATGTCGCTGCCGCTGGACTCTGCCCTGCGCGGGGAATGGGCGGAGCGCATCGCCAAGGCGGGACTGCAGCTGATCGCCGCGCAGTGGGAAACCGTGTTCCACAGCGATTTCGAGCAGCACCGCGCCGCTCTCGCCGAGTTGCTGGAAAACGCCTGCCTGGCGCGCCCTGTGCTGGTCAACACGCACACGGGCAAGGATTTTTATACGCAGGCGCAGAACGCAGAACTGCTCGACCTGGCCGCCACCATCTCGGCCAGGCACGGTGTGCCCATCGTGCATGAAATCCACCGCAGCCGCTTTTCCGGCCACCCGATGCTGCTGCTGCCGTATCTGGCGCAGTATCCCGATCTGCCATTGACGGCCGACCTGTCGCACTGGTGCTGCGCCTGCGAATCGCTGCTGGAAGACCAGCCTCACACCATGGCGCAAGTGCTGCCGCTGGTGCGCCACGTGCACGCGCGCGTCGGTCATGCGCAGGGTCCGCAAGTGGCCGACTTCCGCGCGCCGGAAGCGAAGCCGGCGCTCGACGCCCACCTGGCCTGGTGGGACGCCATCGTCGCACTGCGCCGCGCGGCCGGCGCCGAGCGCATGACGTTCACGCCGGAATTCGGCCCCGCGCCCTACACGCAAACCTTGCCATGGACGCAGCAGCCCGTGAGCGACGCGTGGGAACAGAACGTCGCCATGCTCAAGCTGCTGCGCGCACGCTATCCGGCGGACTGAGAAAACTACGGAAACTGCGCAAAATTGGCCTGCACGAAATCGATGAAGGTGCGCAGCGGCGCTGGCAGATGGCGCCGGCCCGCATAGTATAAAAACGGGCCGGGAAAGGACATCGCCCAGTCTTCCAGCACGGGCTGCAGCTGGCCCGCATCGATATATGGCTGCAGCCACTCTTCAAACAGATAGACGAGGCCATGGCCGGCGACGGCCATGCTGACCGCGAAGTCAGCCGCCGTCGGCGTGACGATCACGGGGCCGTCCGGCTCGACGCTCACTTTTTGCCCGTCCCGCTCGAACTCCCACGGTGGAACCGCGCCACTGAGGAATTTCCCCAGCAGGCAGGCATGCTGCAGCAGGTCGCGCGGATGCACGGGCACGCCGCGCTGCGCCAGGTAGGACGGCGCGCCCGCCACCGCGAAGCGCTGCGTGCGCGGGCCAATGGGGATGGCGATCATGTCCTGCTCCAGCCGCTCGCCATAGCGGATGCCGGCGTCGCAACCGCTGGCGACGACGTCGACAAAATTATTATCGACCACCAGCTCGACCCTGATCTGCGGATAGGCGCGCAGGAACTGGTCGACCATGGGCTGCAAAAAGAAGCGCGCCGCGTTGACCGGCACGTTCAGGCGCAAGGTGCCGCGCGGGCTGTCGCGCAAGTCGTTCAGCACATCGAGCGCGCTGCTCACTTCATCGAGCGCCGGGCGCAAGCGCGTCAGCAGCAACGCCCCGGCCGCCGTCGGCGTCACGCTGCGCGTCGTGCGCTCCAGCAGGCGGATGCCAAGTTGCTGTTCCAGCCGCCGCAGCGCTTCGCTCATGGCGGACGCGGACTGCCCGCTGGCGCGCGCGGCCTGGCGAAAACCCTGGTGCCGGGCCACCAGGGCAAAGGCGGCCAGGTCGGCCATGGAAGGGTTGTCTGCATGCATGGGGAGAGCTTTCATTGTGCGGAAATGAGTACAGCCTGTGCCGGATTGACCCGATTATCATACAGCGCAATCGGCCTTACGATGGTGGCTCCCTTACTCGACCACCACACAGGAGCTGCCATGCACATGCCTTCCCCCGCCCGCGACCAATTCACGCCCGCCCATTGCGACATCGCATTCAACCGCCTCGGCTACGGCGCCATGCAACTGGCCGGCCCGCACGTCTGGGGTCCGCCGAAAGACCGCGCCGCCGCCGTCGCCGTGCTGCGCGAAGCCATCGAACTGGGCGTCAACCATATCGACACATCGGACTTTTACGGCCCGCACGTCACCAACCAGATCATCCGCGAAGCGCTGCATCCCTATCGCGACGGCTTGACCATCGTTACCAAGATCGGCTTCGTGCGCGGCGCCGACCAGTCCTGGCTGCCGGCCGCATCGCCACAACAACTGCGCGACGCCGTGCACGACAACCTGCGCAACCTGGGCCTGGAGGTGCTCGACGTGGTCAACCTGCGCGCGCCGGGCATGGCCGGCCCGGACGGCTCGTCGCTTGCCGAACCGCTGGACACCTTGGTGCAGCTGCGGCGCGAAGGCCTGGTGCGCCATATCGGCCTGTCCAATGTCGATGCGGGTCAGGTGGCCGAGGCACAGCGCATCAGCCCCATTGTCTGCGTGCAGAACCATTACAACCTGGCGCACCGCGCGGACGATGCGCTGATCGACACCCTGGCCGCGCAAGGCATCGCCTATGTGCCGTTCTTCCCCTTGGGCGGCTTTTCGCCGCTGCAGTCCGATACCCTGAACCAGGTGGCGGCCGCCATGCAGGCCACGCCGATGCAAGTGGCGCTGGCCTGGCTGCTGCAGCGCGCGCCGAATGTGCTGGTCATTCCCGGCACCTCGTCGGTGGCGCATCTGCGCGAAAACATCGCGGCGGGCGCGCTTAAGCTCGACGCGCAGGCGCTGGCGGCATTGAGGTCGCTTGCAACTAAGTAGCGCACTATATATACTGTGCCCATGGATACCACCACCGCCCCCAACCCCTTGCACCAGGTGCCGCGCCTGGACGGCCAGCTGTGCTTTGCGCTGTACTCGACCTCGCTTGCCATGAACAAGCTGTACCGCAAGCTCTTGCGCAAGCTGGGCCTGACGTATTCGCAATATCTGGTGATGATGGTGCTGTGGGAGCACGACGGCTTGACGGTGTCGGAAGTGGGCGAGCGGCTGTTCCTCGATTCGGCCACCCTGACACCCTTGCTCAAGCGCATGGAACAATCGGGCTTGCTGACGCGCACGCGCGCCGCCAGCGACGAGCGCCAGGTCATCATTTCCCTCACAGAGCAGGGCGACCAGTTGCGCCACGAAGCGGCCCTGTTGCCCGAAGCCATCCTGACGGCCAGCCACTGCAGCGTGGAGCAGGTTGTGGACATGAAACAACAGCTGAACCAGTTGCGCGACAGCCTGATGAAAAGTGAGTAAAAGCGCCGCTTTTCCAAGCAAAATCAGGCAAAGCATCCCCCTGACGGCGCCAGGCAAAAGCTGGTGCAAAATCCGCCTTTCTTTATTACAAATCGATACATGGATGGCCTCACCCTGCGTATAGAATAGTTGCCACTATTTCCTTACAACAACATCAGGGTGATCATGCGCATACCTTTCGGCTCCGTCGCTTCGCTGGCTTTGTGCTTTACCGTATCGGCCTTCGCCGCCGAGCCATTCGACGACAAGTTCCGCCAGCTCGAAGAAGTGCTGCCCACCCCGAATACCTACCGCACGGCCTCCGGCGCACCTGGCCACGCCTACTGGCAGCAGCGCGCCGACTACACCATCCGCGCCACGCTCGATGAAGCCAAGCGCGAAATCGCCGGCAGCGGCACCATCACCTACCATAACCAGTCGCCCGACACGCTCGGCTACCTGTGGGTGCAGCTGGACCAGAATATCTACAAACCCGAGTCCGACGCGCGCCGCATGGCCACGGCGCCATCGCGCCAGGCGTGGGCCAAGACGGCGGGCGAAGACACGATGAAATTCGAAGGCTTGCGCGGCATCCTCGCGCGCGGCGACTTCCAGGGCGGCTTCAATATCCGCGCCTTGAAAGGCGCCGATGGCCAGCCTTTGAGGTATGTTATCAACCGCACCATGATGCGCATCGACTTACCGCAGCCCTTGAAACCGGGCCAGGATTTCGTCTTCCAGATCGACTGGGATTACCGCATTAACGAACAGAAGGTGCTGGGCGGGCGCGCCGGCTATGAAGTCTTCGACGACAAGAACGCCCTGTTCGAAGTGGCGCAGTGGTTCCCCCGCATGGCGGCCTATTACGACGCGGCCGGCTGGCAGCACAAGCAGTTCCTCGGCTCGGGCGAATTCACCCTGGAGTTCGGCGACTACGACGTGCAGCTGACGGTGCCCGCCGACCATATCGTCGCCTCCACGGGCCAGCTGCAAAACCCGCAGGACGTGCTGTCCGCCGCGCAGCGCGAGCGCCTGGAAAAAGCGCGCGGCAGCGACAAGCCCGTCGTCATCGTTACGCAGAAGGAAGCGGAAGCGGCCGAGAAATCCGTCAGCCGCGCGCAAAAGACGTGGCACTTCAAGGCAGCCAACGTGCGCGACTTCGCCTGGGCCTCGAGCCGCAAGTTCATCTGGGATGCGCAGGGCTACAAGAAGGGCGGCAGCGATGTGATGGCCATGTCCTACTATCCGAAGGAAGGCAATCCGCTGTGGGAAAAATACAGCACGCAAGCCATCGTGCACACGATCGAGCAGTACAACAAGTACAGCATAGCCTACCCGTACCCGACGGCCATTTCCGTCAACGGCCCCGTGGGCGGCATGGAGTATCCGATGATCTCGTTCAACGGCCCCCGTCCGGTGAAAGACAAGAAGACGGGCGAGCTGACCTACTCGAAGCGCACCAAGTATGGCCTGATCGGCGTGATCATCCACGAGGTGGGCCACAACTACTACCCGATGATCATCAACTCGGACGAGCGCCAGTGGACGTGGATGGACGAAGGCCTCAACACCTTCGTGCAATACCTGGCGCAGCAGGCGTGGGAAGAGAACTACCCGGCCTCGCGCGGCGAGCCGCGCGAGATCGTCGACTACATGCGTAGCCGCGACCAGGTGCCGATCATGACCAATTCCGAGTCCCTGCTGCAGTTCGGCAACAACGCCTACGCCAAGCCGGCGGCGGGCCTGAACATCCTGCGCGAGACCATCCTCGGGCGCGAACTGTTCGACTACGCGTTCAAGGAATATGCGCAGCGCTGGAAATTCAAGCGCCCCACGCCCGCCGACTTTTTCCGCACCATGGAAGACGCTTCGGGCACGGACCTGGACTGGTTCTGGCGCGGCTGGTTCTATACGACCGATCCGGTCGACATCAGCATCGACGGCATCAGCGAATATGGCGTGAGCTCAAAAGATCCGGCCACGGAAAAAGCGTGGAAAAAAGCGCAAAAGGAGGCACAGCCGGAATCCGTCACGAGCCGCGCCAACAAGGGCATGCCGCGTCGGGTCGATGCGCATCCGGAGCTCAAGGATTTCTACAACCAGCACGACGATTTCACGGTGACCAACAAGGACCGAAACGCCTACGCCGAGGCACTGGCCGCCCTGGAACCGTGGGAAAAGGACTTGCTGAAACAGGGCAAGCATTTGTACCTGGTCGACCTGTCGAACGTGGGCGGCATGGTCATGCCCCTGATCCTCGAGATCGAACTGAAAAGCGGCAAGAAATACGTCGAGCGCGTACCGGCCGAAGTGTGGCGCTACTCGCCGAAGAAAATCACCAAGGTCGTCATCACGGATGAACCGATGGTGGGCCTGGTGCAGGACCCGTACTGGGAAACGGCCGACATCGACACGAGCAACAATAGCTGGCCGCGGAGAATCACGCCATCGCGCCTGGAACTGTTCAAGAGCGAGAAGTCGCCCAAGGATAACCTGATGCGCGATTTCCATACGCCGCTGAAAGGCCAGAACGGCGGCTCGGCCAAGGGCGACGAGGCATGAAGTGCTGGCGCATGCTGGCTTGCGCCATGCTGGCCTGCGCCAGCATGGCGGCCGGCGCCCACAACTTCCACATGGGTATCGCCGACATCAGCTACAACGCGGCCAGCGGCAGCACGGAAGTGGTGCACACCTACACGGGCCACGACGTCGAAGCGCTGCTGACGAACCTGTACCAGCGTCAGTTCGACCTGGGCCAGGAAGACAGCGAAGCGGCGCTGCGCCGCTATGTGGAAAAACAGTTTTACCTGGTGGGGCCGGATGGCAAGCGATTGCGCCTGAACTGGGTCGGCATGAAGGTCAATGCCGACAACGTGGTGATCTTCCAGGAGATCGAACGCACGCGCCTGGCCCCCGCCACGCGCATCCACAACCAGCTGCTGACCGACTTCCTGCCCAGCCAGCGCAATACCCTCAACGTGCAGGACAACGGCGCCATCCAGACGCTGATTTTCGACCGCCAGAACACGGAACTGCCGATCCGCTAAGCCCCGACACACCGGACATCCATGACGCCACGCTCTCTTCCCCTGCTCCTCGCCGCCCTGTTTTCAGCCACCGCCGCCCACGCCGACGACATCTTCCAGCGCGTGCTGGTCGACGGTTCGCGCCTGAACCAGCTGGGCGTGGCCGATTCGGCCAACGCGGGCAGCGTCACGCAACAGCAACTCGATGCGCGCACCAGCTACCGGCCAGGCGAATTGCTCGAAGCCGTGCCGGGACTGATCGTCAGCCAGCATAGCGGCGAGGGCAAGGCCAACCAGTTCTACCTGCGGGGCTTCAACCTCGATCATGGCACGGACTTGCGCACCACCGTCGACGAGATGCCCGTCAACCAGCGCAGCCACGGCCACGGGCAGGGCTGGACGGACCTGAACTTTTTGATCCCCGAACTAGCCATGCGCCTCGATTACAAGAAGGGGCCGTATTCGGCGGCGCAAGGCGATTTTTCCTCGGCGGGCGCGGCGTCCGTCGTCTACGCGAACCGCCTGACGCAGGGCATCGCCAGCGTGGGCATCGGGCAAAACGGCTTTCGCCGCGCCCTGCTGGCCGACTCGCTCGACGCGGGCGACGGCAGCCTGCTGTACGCGCTCGAAGCGCAGCGCAACGATGGCCCGTTCACGCAGCCGGACCGCTACCGCAAGCTCAATGGCGTGCTGCGCTACAGCGAAGGCTATGCCAACAACGGCTTCAACGTCACGGCCATGGCGTATGACGCCAGCTGGAACGCCACCGACCAGATTGCGCTGCGCGCCGTGCAGGATGGCACCCTGGGCCGCTTCGACGCCATCGATGCCAGCGACGGCGGCAAGGCGCAGCGCTACAGCCTGTCGGGTGCCTGGCGCCAGACGACGGACGACGTATCGTCCAAAGTCAGCGCGTATGTGATCGCCAACCGCCTGGCCCTGTTCTCGAATTTTACGTATGCGATGGACGACCCCGATAACGGCGACCAGTTCGCCCAGCCCGACCGGCGCGTGACGGCCGGCCTCGACGCCAGCCACACCTGGCACCGCCATACGGACAGGGGCAGCAGCGACACCACCATCGGCCTGCAGCTACAGAACGACAATATCCACAATGGCCTGTACAACACGCGGCAGCGGCAAATCCTGTCGACCACGCGGCAAGACCATATCGTCGAATCGAGCCTCGGTGTGTACGGCGAAAACAGCACGCGCTGGTCGCGCTGGCTGCGCACCGTGGCCGGCCTGCGCGCGGACGCCTACCGCTTCGACGTACGCAACGACCGGCCGGAAAATTCAGGCAAGGCCAGCGACCATTTGTTCAGCCCCAGCCTGAGCGTGATCGCCGGACCGTGGCGCGATACGGAAGCGTATATCAACATTGGCAATGGTTTTCACAGCAACGACGCACGCGGCACAACGATCACGGTCGACCCGAAGACGGGCGAAGCGGCTGACAAGGTCACGCCTCTGGTGCGCTCGCGCGGGCTGGAATTGGGCTTGCGCAGCGCCGCCATCGCCGGCCTGCAAACGTCGCTGTCGCTGTACCGCCTGGACTTCGATTCCGAACTGCTGTTCATCGGCGACGCGGGCGCCACCGAGGCGGGCCGCCCCAGCCGCCGCTACGGCATCGAGTTTTCCAGCTACTACAAGGCGGCCAGATGGCTGTCTCTGGACCTGGACCTCGCGTATGCGCGGGCACGCTCGCGCGGCAGCGACCCGGCGGGCGACTTCATCCCCGGCGCCATCGAAGGCGTGGCCCAGCTGGCCATGACGGTGACGCCGCCAGGGCCGTGGTCGGGCTCCTTGCGCCTGCGCTACTTCGGCCCGCGCCCGCTGGTGGAAGACAACAGCGTGCGCTCGTCGGCCAGCGTGGGCTTGAACGGGCGCATCGCCTACCAGATCGACAAGACCTTGCGCGTGGAAGTCGAAGGCTACAACCTGGCCAACCGGCGCGACTCGGCCATCGATTACTACTATGCCTCGCGCCTGCCCGGCGAGGCGCAGCCCGTCGACGACATCCACTTCCATCCGGTGGAGTCGCGCTCGATGCGCCTGACCCTGGTAAAGAATTTTTAAGTAAACAAGAATAATTCCTATCTCACTGCACAGGAAACGCCGCGAAGTCGTAGAATGCCAGGCTGGATAAACTGAGACAGGCCGCGTTGCGGCCGCACCGCCATGAGCACTTCCGCACCGATCTTTACCGACCCGTCCCACGTCAAGGACGCCTTGCGCGATGACGGCTATGCCGTCCTGCGCCCGCAGGACGTGGCCGCGCTGGCCGGCTGCCCGCTGGACGCATTGCGCTCGCTGGAACCGAGCTGGAATACCCTGGCGCTGGACAATTACCTGAAAGATGGCGGCCGCTATCGCCGCCGGCGCCACTCGTGCTTCGTGCAGGATGGCGAGCGCCTGACGCAGACGGCGCACCGTCCGCACTGGCAACCGGTGGAATACAACGCCCTGCACGGCGGCATGCACCGCCTGTTCGAACCGGTCGAAGCGGCTATCGTTGCGCAAGCGGCCTGGCAGCAGCTGATCCGCGCGCTGGGCGACGTCTGTTCGCAGGTCAAGGGCAGCCAGCCGTGGTTCATCGAGGCGCACCAGTTCCGCATCGATACGACCGACGGCATCGGCCGCCCCACGCCGGAAGGCGCGCACCGCGACGGCGTCGATTTCGTCGCCGTGCTGCTGATCGGGCGCGAACAGATCAAGGGCGGCGAGACGCGCATCTTCGAAGCGGACGGCCCCAACGGCAAGCGCTTTACCCTGACCGAACCGTGGTCGCTGCTGCTGCTCGACGACGCGTCTGTCATCCACGAATCGACGCCGATCCAGCCCATCGGCGACCATGGCCACCGCGATACGCTCGTGCTGACCTATCGCGCAGGACAGTTCCAGGGCGAAAACTGACAAGCGGCCACAGCATTCTCTGTGGCCAAAATAGTTACTTGGAAGTTACTTTTGCAGACCTAAATCCGATATAGTCATACGATGTCGATATTGCGCGCTCACCGCGCCCAGCATCACCACACTGAAATCCTAGGAGAGGTCTGTGGACTCCAACAACCAAATCAAGCCTGACGAAATCGAGATCCTGATCGTCGAGGATAGCCCGACCCAGGCGGAGCGCTTGCGCCGCCTGATCCAGTCGCTGCACTATAACGCGCGCGTGGCGGCGAATGGCCAGCTGGCCCTGGCCGCCATCCGCGAGCGCAAGCCGCACCTGGTGCTGTCCGATATCGTCATGCCTGAAATGAATGGCTACGACCTGTGCCGCGCCATCAAGTCCGATCCGACCCTGCGCGACATCCCCGTGATCCTCGTCACCTCGCTCAACGATCCGAAGGACATCATCCGCGGCATCGAGTGCGGGGCCGACAATTTCATCCGCAAGCCCTACGCGGAAGACTACCTGCTCAACCGCATCAGCCACATGCTGATGAACCAGAAGCTGCGCAAGAACCAGAACGTGGAAATCGGCATCGCCCTGTACCTGGGCGATCAGAAGCATTTCATCAATGCGGAACGCCAGCAGATCCTCGACCTGCTGATCTCCACGTATGAACAGGCGGTGCAGGTCAACGGCGAACTGCAGGCGCGCGAACGCCAGGTGATCGAACTGAACATGCGCCTGGCGCACCATGCGGCCGAGCTGGAAACCATCAACCGCGAAATCGCCCTGAAAAACCTGGAGCTGGCCGAGGCGAGCCGCATGAAGTCCGCCTTCATCGCCAACATGTCGCATGAACTGCGCACGCCGCTCAACGCCATCATCGGATTTACGGGCGCGCTGCTGATGAAACTGCCCGGCCCCCTGACGTCCGACCAGGACAAGCAACTCAATACCATCCGCGCCAGCGCGCGCCATTTGCTCTCGCTGATCAACGACATTCTCGACGTGGCCAAGATCGAAGCGGGCAAGCTGACCCTGTCGATCGAACCCGTGCACTGCCAGGAACTGATGGCCGACGTGGCCGACACCCTGCGCCCCCTGGCCCAGCAAAAAGGCCTGGCGCTGGAACTCGAACTGGGCGAGCCGGGCCAGCCGCCTGCCATCATTGACACGGACCGCCGCGCGCTGACGCAAATTCTCATCAACCTGCTCAACAACGCCATCAAGTTCACGGAACAGGGCACGGTGCGCATCAGCCTGGCCCAGCGCGACGAAGATGGCGTGCAGGTGACGGAAATGAGCATCGCCGACAGCGGCGCCGGCATCAAGGAAGAAGACCAGGCCAAGCTGTTCCAGGCCTTCTCGCAGCTCGATTCCACCTCCACGCGCCACGTGGAAGGCGCGGGTCTGGGCCTGTACCTGTGCCAGAACCTGGCCAACGCCATCGGCGGCGCCCTGTTCTTCAACAGCGACTACGGCTCGGGCAGCACGTTTACACTGGCCCTGCGCAGCAAGGCCTGAGCTTCTGTGCGCCGCAACATGGAATACGGGATTTTTGCCACCGAAAAGAGACCGATACAGTAGTTCTACGGTATTGCACTGCACCATTTTCAGCGCTATAGTAGAACTGTCTCCTCCAATTCGTTCTCCGAACATTGGATTCAGCCCGCGAATACAACCGCGGGCTTTTTTTTGCCTGCGTTTTTCATTATCTTCATCCTTTCTTAACTAAATCAACCGGCTTAGTTATATCAATCGTTTGAGATATATGATTAAATCTCCGGCATGATTGAAAAAACCGCCATCCCCAACTCCCATGCCGACGACGGGCGCAAGCCCCGTTCCGACGGCGAGCAGTCGCGCGAGCGGCTGCTGCATAGCGCCATCCGCCTGTTTGCCGAGCAGGGTTACGCCAAGACATCCACGCGCGAACTGGCGCACGCGGCCGGCACCAACGCGGCCGCCATCAGCTACTATTTTGGCGACAAGGCGGGACTGTACCGCGCCGCCTTCGCGCAGCAGTCAGCGGACCCGCAAGACAATATCGCCCTGTACGAACAGCCCCATTTCACCTTGCGCCAAAGCCTGGAAGGCTTTTATGCGCAATTGCTCGCCCCCATGCAGCAAGGCGACATCGCGCGCGACTGCATGCGCCTGTGGTGCCGCGAAATGCTGGAACCGACGGGCCTGTGGGCGCGCGAGATCGACCAGAACATCCGCCCCGAACACGAAGCGCTCACGCGCGTGCTGGCGCGCCACCTGGGCGCGCCCGACAACAGCGACGACATGCACCGGCTGGCGTTTTCCATCGCTTCGCTGGCCCTGCAGCACATGGTCGGCACCGAGGTGCTGCAAACCTTGCGCCCGCAATTGCTGGAATCGCCGCACGCGATCGACACCTGGCTGGCGCGCATGACCGACTACGCGCTGGCCATGGCCGACGTGGAGCGCCGGCGCCTGGCCATGCCGCCCTCCCCCTCTACACCTCAACGACAAGCAGAAGGACCAGCATGACGACTATTCGATGCACCGTTCAACGCGCCCTGGCCGCCAGCATCGTGCTGGCGCTGGGCGGTTGCGCCCTGCAGGGACCACCTGCGGCGGTGGCCGCCAGCGCGCCCGCGCAGTGGCAGGCACCGCTGCCGCACAACGGCAAGCTGACGGACCTGGCCAGCTGGTGGCAGGGCCAGGGCGACAGCCTGCTGGTGGAATTGATCACCGACGCGCAGCAGGTCAGCCCGACCATCGCCGCCGCCGGCACGCGCATCGTGCAGGCGCGCGCGGACAGGGTTGCCAGCGGCGCCGCGCTGGCGCCCACCTTGGACGCGACGGGCAGCGTGGTGCGCACCAGCCAGCAATCGGCGCAACCGAGCGGCACCACCTCGCAGGCCGCCTTGCAGGCGTCGTGGGAAATCGATGTATTTGGGGCCAACCGCGCCACGCGCGATGCGGCGCAGGAGCGCTACGACAGCGCCCGCGCGGGATGGCATGAAGCCCGCGTCTCGGTGGCCGCCGAAGTGGCGAACCAGTACTACGCCTTGCGCACCTGCCAGCAATTGCAGGCCGTATCCGAACAGGACGCCGTCTCGCGCCGCGACTCGGCGCGCCTGACGGAACTGAGCGCCGGCGCCGGCTTCCAGCCGCCCGCC
Organism: Janthinobacterium sp. KBS0711; assembly: GCF_000988085.1. Classification (NCBI taxonomy): domain Bacteria; kingdom Pseudomonadati; phylum Pseudomonadota; class Betaproteobacteria; order Burkholderiales; family Oxalobacteraceae; genus Janthinobacterium; species Janthinobacterium sp. KBS0711. The sequence goes on from NZ_LBCO01000035.1 coordinate 704,473, forward strand.
AATGCCGCGCTGGCCCGCGCCAGCGCGGCCGAAGGCGCCAGCCGCGCCATCGAACAGCGCGCCGCCTGCGACGTGAATATCAAGGCGCTGGTGGCCCTGTCCGCCATGCCGGAAGCGTCGCTGCGCCAGAAGCTGGCGGCCAGCCCCGCCATCCTGCCCTCGCCCGTGGCGATTGCGGAATTGCCGGCGAAAATCCTGGGCCAGCGCCCCGACATCTACAGCGCCGAACGCGAAGTGGCGGCGGCCAGCTTCGAAGTACGCGGCGCGCAGGCGCAGCGCTATCCCCGCCTGAGCCTGGCCGGCTCCATCGGCAAGGGCAATATCCGCGCCGGCGGCACCAGCATCACGGCCAGCACCTGGAGCATCGGCCCGCTGGCCGTCAGCCTGCCCATCTTCGACGGCGGCACGCGCCGCGCGCAGATCGATGCGGCCACGGCGCGCTATGACGAAGCCGTGGTGAAATACCGCGCCGGCGTGCGCCAGGCCGTGCGCGAAATGGAAGAAGCATTGGTCAACCTGGCCAGCACGGACGAACGCAGCAGCCATGCGAAAACGGCACTGGAAGGCTACCGCGTGTCGTTCGTCGCCACGGAAGACCGCTACAAGAATGGCCTGGCCAGCCTGATCGAACTGGAAGACGCGCGCCGCACGCGCCTGGCCGCCGAAAACACGGTGGTCAACCTCGAGCGCGAACGCAGCGCCGCCTGGGTAGCGCTGTACCGCGCCGCCGGCGGCGGCTGGACCAGCAGCGCCATCGCCAACAACGCCCCCTGACGGATACACAACATGAAAAAACTGACCTTGAAACCGATGGCGCTCGCCCTGGCCGCCCTTTGCGTGATGCTGGGTGCGGGCGTCGCCCTGTACTCCCCTTCCTCCACGGCGGCGGACGACGCCAAGGATAAAAACGCGGCGCAAAAACCGGCCCTCACCGTCACCACGGCCAAGCCGCAAACGGCCAGCCTGCCCATCAAGCTGAAGGCCAACGGCAACGTGGCCGCCTGGCAGGAAGCCGTCATCGGCAGCGAATCGAACGGCTTGCGCCTGACCGACGTGCGCGTGAACGTGGGCGACGTCGTGCGCGCCGGCCAGGTGCTGGCCGTGTTCTCGAACGACACGGTGAACGCCGACGTGGCGCAGGCGAAAGCCGCCGTGCTGGAAGCGCAAGCCAATGCCGCCGAGGCGGCCGCCAACGCGCAGCGCGCCCGCTCGCTGCAAAGCACGGGCGCCATCAGCGCGCAACAGATCAGCCAGTACCTGACGGCAGAACAGACGGCCAACGCGCGCATCGCGTCCGCCAAGGCGCAGCTGGCGTCGCAGCAGCTGCGCCTGAAATACACGCAGGTGGTGGCGCCAGACAGCGGCATCATCTCTTCACGCTCGGCCACCGTGGGTTCGGTGGTGGGAGCCGGCACGGAGCTGTTCCGCATGATCCGCCAGGGCCGCCTCGAATGGCGCGCCGAAGTGACGGCCACCGAGCTGCTGAATCTGAAACCAGGCACCCTGGCGCAAGTGAAGGCGGCCAACGGCAGCGTCTTGACGGGCAAGGTGCGCATGATCGCCCCCACCGTCGATCCGCAGACGCGTTCCGCCCTCGTGTACGTGGACCTGCCGGCCAGCACGGGCGCGACCGCACCGTTCAAGGCCGGCATGTACGCCAGCGGCGAATTTGAACTGGGTACCTCGGGCGCGCTGACCGTGCCGCAGCAGGCGATTGCCGTGCGCGACGGTTTCAGTTATGTCTTCCGCCTCAATCCCGACCAGCGGGTCAGCCAGATCAAGGTGCAGGCCGGACGGCGCCTGAGCGACCGCATTGAAATCCTTGGCGGCATCACGGCCGACACGACGATTGTCGTCAGCGGCGCCGGCTTCCTCAATGACGGCGATCTGGTACGGAATGTACAGGCTCCGGCAGCGGCCAAGGCTGCTGTAGCACCGGCAGCGAAAAAGTAAGGAGAGGCCATGAATTTTTCCTCCCTCTCGATCAAGAATCCGATCCCGGCCATCATGCTGTTCGCGCTGCTGACCCTGGCCGGCCTGCTGGCCTACAAGGCCAATCCGGTGCAGGATTTCCCCGACATCGAACTGCCCATCGTCACCGTCAGCGCGGTGCTGCCCGGCGCCGCGCCGGCCCAGCTGGAAACGGAAGTGGCGCGCAAGATCGAAGACTCCGTCGCCACCTTGCAAGGCGTGAAAAACATCTACACCAAGGTGCTCGATGGCGTCGTCACGGTAACCGTCGAATTCATCCTGGAAAAGCAGATCGCCGAAGCCGTCAACGATGTGCGCGACGCCGTCGCCCGCGTCAAGGCGGACATGCCGGCCGAACTGCGCGACCCCACCGTCACCAAGGCCTCCACGGCAGGGCGCGTGGTGCTGACCTTTATCGCCACGGCAAAGCCGGGCGTGGACAACCCGCTCGATGCGCCCGACCTATCCTGGTTCGTCGACAATACGGTGGCCAAGCGCCTCTTGACCGTACCCGGCGTGGGTGCCGTCACCCGAGTCGGCGGCGTCTACCGCGAAATCCAGGTGGAACTCGACGAGGCCCGCATGGCGGCATTGAAAGTGTCGGCCCTCGACGTCTCGCGCCAGCTGCGCCTGGTGCAGCGCGAAGCGCCTGGCGGCCGGGGCGACATCAGCGGCGCCGAGCAGTCCGTGCGCACCATCGCCACAGTGAAAACGGCCGATGAACTGTCGCGCGTGGAAGTGCCGCTGCCGGATGGACGCCATGTGCGCCTGGACCAGGTAGCCACCGTGCGCGACACCATCGCCGAACCGCGCGCGCTGGCCGAGCAGGATGGCAAGACCGTCGTCGCCTTTGAAGTGTTCCGCACCAAGGGCGCCAGCGAAGTGGCCGTCGCCAAGGGCGCGCGCGACGCCATCGCCGACCTGCAGAAGGAAAACCCGAACGTGGTGCTGCAGCAGTCGATCGACAATGCCTTCCCCGTCGAGGAAAACTTCGACGGCTCGATGGAGCTGCTGTACGAAGGCGCACTGCTGGCCGTGCTGGTGGTGTGGTGGTTCCTGCGCGACTGGCGCGCCACCCTGGTGGCCGCCGCCGCCCTGCCCCTGTCCGTGATGCCGGCTTTTCTCGGCATCTACTGGTTCGGCTACACGCTCAATACCGTCACCCTGCTGTCGCTGGCCCTGGTCGTCGGCGTGCTGGTCGATGACGCCATCGTGGAAATCGAAAACATCGAGCGCCATCTGCGCATGGGCAAGTCACCTATGGAAGCGGCCATGGAAGCGGCCGACGAAATCGGCATGGCGGTCATCGCCACCACGTTCGCGCTGGTGGCCGTGTTCCTGCCGACGGCCTTCATGAGCGGCATTCCCGGCCTGTTCTTCAAGCAGTTCGGCTGGACGGCCGTGCTGGCCGTGCTGGCCTCGCTGGTGGTGGCGCGGCTGCTCACGCCGATGATGGCGGCCTATATCCTGAAACCGCTGCCGCACAAGGAAGAGCAGGATGGCTGGCTGATGACGCGCTACCTGACGGTCATGCGCTGGTGCCTGAACCACCGCGGCATCACGGCCATCGCCGCGGCCCTGTTCTTTGTCGGCGCCATCGCGCTCGTGCCGCTGCTGCCGACCGGCTTCGTGCCCGCCGCCGACCGCGCGCAGACGCAGATCAACCTGGAACTGCCGCCCGGCTCCACCCTGGGCGAAACGCAGGCTGTGGCAGCCCTGGCGCGCGATGCGGCCATGCGCACGCCGGGCATTCAGGGCGTCTTCAGTTCGATAGGCGGCGGCTCGAGCGGCGACGCCTTCGCCCCCGGCGCCGCGGCCGAGGCGCGCCGCGCCGTGCTGACCCTGACCACCGTGCACCGCACCGAGCGCAAGGAATCGATGGCGGACCTGGAAACCCAGTTGCGCCACAAGCTCGATACCATCCCCGGCGCCCGCTTCACGGTGGGACCGCCCGACACGGGCGTCAAGATGCAGCTGGTGCTGCGCTCGGAAGACCCGGTGGCGCTGATGGCGGCGGCGCAAAAGGTCGAGCGCGAACTGCGCGGTCTGAAAGGCATCGGCAACGTCAATTCCAGCGCCTCGCTGGTGCGTCCGGAAATCATCGTGCGTCCTGATTTCGCCAAGGCGGCGGACCTGGGCGTGACGGCGGCGGCCATCGGCGAAACCGTGCGCGTGGCCACGGCCGGCGACTACGACACGGACCTGACGAAAATGAACCTGCCCGAGCGGCAAGTGCCGATCCGCGTCAAGCTGCCCAACAGCGTGCGCGCCGACCTGGCCGCCATCGAGCGCCTGACGGTGCCCGGCAAGAATGGTCCCGTGCGCCTGGCGAACGTGGCCACGGTGACGATGGAAAGCGGTCCGGCGCAGATCGACCGTTTGAACCGCAGCCGCAACGTGACCCTCGACGTGGAACTCGGTTCGCGCACCCTGGGTGAATTGAACGTGGAAGCGCGCGCGCTGCCGTCGATGAAGAATTTGCCGCCATCCGTGAAGATCGCCGAACTGGGCGACGCGCAGGAAATGGCCTCGCTGTTCGCCAGCTTCGGCCTGGCCATGCTGATCGGCGTGCTGTGCATCTATTGCGTGCTGGTGCTGCTGTTCAAGGACTTCATGCAGCCGGTGACCATCCTGGCGGCGCTGCCGCTGTCGATTGGCGGCGCCTTCGTGGCGCTTCTGATCACGGGCAGCGCCCTGTCGATGCCCTCGATGATCGGCCTGATCATGCTGATGGGGATCGTCACCAAGAACTCGATCCTGCTGGTCGACTATGCGATCCTGGCGCGCCAGGCGGGCATGAACCGCTTCGATGCGCTGGTCGACGCCTGCCACAAGCGCAGCCGCCCCATCCTGATGACGACGATCGCCATGGGCGCCGGCATGATGCCGCTGGCGCTGGGCTGGGGCGCCGACCCCAGCTTCCGTTCACCGATGGCCATAACCGTCATCGGCGGCCTGATCACGTCGACTTTACTGAGCCTCCTGGTGGTGCCGGCCGTGTTCACCTACATCGACGACCTCGAGCACCTGCTCAAGCGCGGCATGGCGAAACTGCGCCGCCAGAAGGCGCCGCTGCGGCGCGACGACAAGGTGGCGCTGGAAAAATAAATGCTGCGGTAAATTGCAAAATCGCCCCCTGCGGGCAAGGAAGCGAGGGACCGGCCGCCAGGCCGCGCTCCCTCGCTTTCATCTATCTGGCATACTGCGCCCATTCTCCATGAACGCAATCTGCCCTGCCTATGAATCACCGTACCCCGCTCGTCCTGCTATTGGTATCCGCACTGCTCGGTGCCTGCTCGGACAAGACCGCCCCCGCCAGCGCCGACCTGGCTGCTGACGTGGTCACCGAAGTCCCCGCTGCCGCTGCCGCGGCAGATGCCGCATCGGCCGAACACGTGCCGCCGCCATCCGCCACCGCCCCCAGGACGGAAGCGATGAACACGCCGCAGGCGCGCGAGCGCGAGGTGGGCATGATGCGCGCCGTCTTCGGCAAGGACTACCGCAGCGACAGCGAAGATGCGCTGGCCGACCTGTCCGATCCCGACAACCACGTCGACAAGCTCAGTTACGTGGTCAGCGCCGTCAGCCACAAGCTGCTGCCCGATGGCAGCGCCATTCTGGTGGCGAATGCGGAAACGGCCAACACGGAAGGCACGGCCGAATCGGCGCATGCCTCGCCGGGGTTGCTGAATGTCTTTTTCCTGGCGCCCAAGGGTCAGCCGGAAGACGGCCAGTGGCAAGTCGTGAAACGTCTGGAAAACATCGCAGCCTTGGGCTCTTCGGGGCAACTCGGCGAAGTCCACTGGGTCATGCTGGGCGCGAACAAGCCGGGACTGGCGATCCGCCATGGCTATACGGGCCAGGGCTATACCATCACGCAACTGGCCCTGTTTGAAATCGGCGACGGCAAGGTCACCTCACTCGATGGTGCCGTCGACCTGTATTCGGACAATATGGGCGCCTGCGGGCCTGAGACGGACGAGTGCTGGATGGTCAAGGGGAACTGGCGCTTCGCGCCGGCGCGCAATGGCGGCGCCTACGACGACTTGCTGATCGATTTCAAGGGCGCCTCCGAGAAGATCAAGCCTGGCGTCACGGTCAAGCCGGACGAAGACCCGCCGCGCATCGCCACGCCCCTGAACGGCCACGCGCGCTATGGCTTCGATGGCAAGGGATATAAACTGATTGAAGGGAAGAACACGGTGCCGGGCGTTTAAACACGGCACCGTCATGCCGCTACTTGCGCGCCGCTTCCAGGCGCGCCAGCAGCGGTGCATACATGGAACGCGTATGGCTGCTCCAGCGGGCCATGGCGCTGTCGATATCGAGCAGCAAACGCTCCGACAACACCTTGTCGCCCTGCCGCAGCGCCCAGATCGCGCACTCGGCGCGGCACTCGAAGCTGTTGTAGCGCGTCAGCGCATCGTCGAATTCCGCCTTCGCCTCCGCCTGCCGCCCGCTTTGCGCCAGCGCGCGCGCCGTCAGCAGGGACACCATCTCGGGACGGAAATGGATATCCGTGCGGCGGATGAATTCCAGGTGCGTCAACGCTTCGGCGCCCCGTTCGCACTCCAGGTAGGCGCGTGCCGCGCCCAGGCGAATTTCCAGGTCCGATGAAAACGCTCCCTGCAGGCAGGCTTCATACGTCGATGCCGCTTCGCGCGCATTGCCCGCTTCGAGCTGCGCGCTGGCCAGGCGCATCTGGTTTTGCGCCGTCGGCGTGTACTCGAAAGCCGCTTTCGCCTCGCGCAATTCGCGGTTCGGATCGAGCACCTGCACGGCTACCGACGCGACCTTGCGCGCGCCTTGCGGCAGGCGCGAATTGGGCAGGTAGATGGCGAAGAAATACACCACGCTGCCCAGCAGCGGGAACATGAATAAAATGAGCAGCCAGTACAGCTGCTGCCCGTTGCGCACCACGTGGATCGCAAAAAATACCGCGATCAGGATATGGATACCTATGCCAAAAATCGTCATGCTGCGACCTCGTTCGTTCGTGATGGAAGCGGCTGGCACCATGCCGCCGCTTTTCCAGGCCAGATAGTACACCGGCAGTGTGGCTATTATCCGCCGCCAACCGACCAGCCGCCCCCCATGGCGCGGTACAGGTCGACCGAAGCGACAAGGATGCGCGTCTTCAATTGCAGCAGTCCCACGTCGGCGCTATACAGGGTGCGCTGGGCGTCGAGTTCTTCCAGGTACGAGGCGTAACCATTGCGGTAGCGGTTATGCGCGATGCGCAGGGTGTCGGCGGCAGCGGCGCGGCGCGCGTCGTTTTCCACGGCTTGCTGCTGGAGACGGTAGATGGCGCCCAGGCTGTTTTCCGTTTCGGCGAAAGCATTGCGCACCACGTTTTCATACGTGTACACGAGCTGGTCGCGCTGCGCGCCGGCCGCATCCGTCTGCGCCTGCACGCGGCCGCCATCGAACAGGGGGCCGGCCGCCAAGGCCGTCAGGCGCCACAAGGCGGTCGGCGCATGCAGGAAATCGGTGAGTGTTGTCGCTTGCCCGCCGCCGACGGCCGTCAGCTTGAACGAGGGCAGCAGCTGGTCGCGCGTGGCGGCCAGGCTGGCGTTGGCGGCCGCCAAGTTGTGTTCCGCACGCGCGATGTCGGGCCGCCGGCGCAGCAATTCGGAGGGCAAGCCTGCCGGCACGCCAGGCGCCGCCAGCTCGGCCAATGGCAAGCCGCGCGCGATGGGGCCCGGATTGCCGCCGACGAGAACGGCCAGCGCGTTTTCCTGTTCAAAGATCTGCCGCTGCAGCTGCGGCACCTGTTCGGCCGCCGCATGGTATTCCGATTGCGCCTGCAGCCATTCCAGGCGCGAGCTGTAGCCCACCTCGAACTGCTTGCGCGCCAGCTCGCGCGACTGTTCGCGCAGCTGCAAGGTCGATTGCGTCAACGCCAGCTGCGCGTCGAGTCCCCGCAAATTCAGGTAGCTCGTCGCCACGCTGGCGGCGATCGACAGGGCCGCCGCATCGAGGCTGGCCTGTTCGGCGCGGTAGCTCTCGCCCGCCGCATCGCTCAGGCTGGCCAGCCGGCCCCACACATCGATTTCATAGCTGGCCTGCAGTTCCGCCTGGAAGACATTCGTCACATACGGCTTGCCGCTGGACGCCAGGGTGCGCGTGCGCGTGGGCGAACCGTCGAAAGCCAGGTTGGGCGCGCGGTTCGCGTCGGCCTGCGCCAGGCGCGCGCGGTATTCCTGCACGCGGGCGCGCGCCACGCGCAAGTCGCCATTGCGCGCCAGCGCCTCGCCCACCAGGTCGCTCAAGACCGGATCGCCGAAGGCTTGCCACCACAGCTGCTCGACATGGGCGTCAGTCGCCGCGGGGACACCGATGGCTTGCGCGCGCCAGCCGGACGGCAACTGCAGTGCCGACGCGGGCTGCGGTGGCGCGTTGGCGGCGCAGCCTGCCAGTGCCAGCGCGCCGGCCATCAGCAGGAAACGGCGCTTCATGGCTTGGCCTTCTTCGGCGCCGGCGGCGGCGCAGGATTGTCCGCCGAGTCGTTCAGCACGGCCGACGTGTCGACGCTGACCACCACCGACATGCCCGGCACGAGGCGGCGCGCATTCGCCTGGCCCGGGTCGATACGGATGCGCACGGGAATGCGCTGGGCGATTTTAAGGTAATTGCCCGTCGCGTTATCGGCCGGCAGCACGGAAAACTCGGAACCGGTGGCCGGCGAAATGCGTTCCACCTGCCCCGTCAGCACGGCGCCGTCGAGCGCGTCGACGTGGAAGGTGGCGCTCTGCCCTTCCTGCACGCCGTTCATCTGCGTTTCCTTGAAATTGGCGATCACCCACATCTGGCGCGGCACCAGCGCCATCAGCTGCGCGCCCGAATTCACGTAGGCGCCCTGGCGCACCGTCACCTGACCCAGTTGGCCATCGGATGGGGCCACGATGCGCGTGTTATCGAGGTCGATCTTCGCCGCCTTGACAGCCGCCTGCGCGTTGGCCACGGCCGCTTCCAACGCCTGCTTGTTGACCACCACGGAATGCACGCTTTGCTGCGCGATGTCGAGATTGGCGCGGGCCTGCGCCAGCGCCGCCGCCATCTGCGCCTGCGCGGCGCGCGACTGGTCGTGTTCGCGCTGCGACAGCGAACCGTCGGCCACCAGCTGCTCCACGCGATTGAGGTCGGCGCTGGCCTTGCGCGCCTGCGCTTCCGCATTCGCCATCACGGCCTCGCTGACGGAAATACCCGCCTGCGCGCTGGCCTTTTGCTGCGCCCAGTTCGACAGCGCCGCCTGCTGCGCGGCCAGCTGGGCCTGCGCCTGCTCATAGCGCTGCTGATAGATGCGGTCGTCGATGCGCACCAGCAGCTGGCCTTCCTTCACGTCCATGAAATCCTGCACCGTCACTTCCACCACATAGCCCGACAGCTGCGTGCCGATGATGGTCACCTGCCCGCGCACGGTGGCGTTTTCCGTCGTCACGATGGGGCTGGTGAACGGCGGCAGACGCCACGCATACAGCACGATCAGCACGCCCACCAGGGCCACGGCGGCAAAGGCCAGCGCGGACAGCCACTGGTGGCGCCGGTCAGGCTGCGGCGGCGTGCCGCTTGCCGCAGGCGCTGGCGCAGGTGGAGCCGCAGGTGCGGGGGCTGGTGCGGGTACTGGCGGCGTGGTGTTATTTTCTGTCATTGCTCGGTTCCGAATTGGTAATGGGGACGATGGCCATGGCCGTCTGCGCATCGCGCACGGGGCCGACCAGGCGGCGCGCGCCGGTGGTGATGCGGGTCCAGGACTGGCTGACCAGCATCCAGATCAGGGTGGCGATGGCGACGCCGGCGATCATCAAAAAAACGTCGTTATAGGCCAGCACATTGGCTTCGCGCGTGGCGATGGCGCCCAGGCGCGCCACGCCTTGGGCGCTGCGCAAGGCAGGGTCCATCAGCACGCCGCCATAGCTTGCGGCGCCCGACTGCACGCGCGCGGCCACCTGCGGATCCAGCATGCTCAAGTGCTCGACTAGGTAGCTGGAATGGTATTTTTCGCGCGCCGTCTGGATGGTGCCGACGATGGCCGCGCCGAGCAGGCCGCCCAGGTTCTGCGTCATGGTAAACATCACGGAAAAACTCACCAGGTTGCGCGGTTCGGCGATCACGGCGCCCATGCCGGCCACCATGGTGGGACCGAGGAAATACGTGCCGCCAAAGGCCAGCAGGAACTGGCTTACATACATGTTGACTGGGCGCGTCTGGCTGGTGGCGTGCGCGTCGATCAGGGCACCGGCAGCGATCAGCAGCAGCGCGAACATCAGCGAGCGGTTCAGGGTCGCCGGATTGATCGTCAGCGCGCTGACCACCAGGCCCGCCACGCTGCCCAGCAGCACCACGACGAACAGGTTCTGCATCTGGTCCGTGTTCAGGCCCAGCGCCTGCAGAAAGCCGACGGCCCCCGTCGATTCGGACAGCACGATGCGAAACAGCAGCACCGATAAAAACAGCTTGGCGATCTTGCCCGTCGTGAGCCAGCGCGTGTTGAGCAGCGGACGCGCGCGGTTATGTTCGATGGCCAGCGAGGCGGCGATCAGCACGATGGAGCACGCCAGGCACACGCCCACCCATTCGGACTCCATCCACCACGCCGTGCGCCCCTGCGCCAGCACGGCGCACAGCAGGGCCACGCCGGGCGCGAACAGGATAAAAGTGAGGAAATCGAGCGGCTCGAACGTCTGCACCCGGTCGCCCGGAGGCAGCTTCAGGGCCAGCACGCAGCCCAGCGCCAGCAGGGCCAGCCCCAGTTCGAACAAATACAGGCCGTGCCATTCGCCGATCTGCAGCAGTTCGGACGTGAAGATGCGCGCCAGCGGCAAGGCCAATTGGGCAAAGCCCAGGCCCAGCACCACGCCCTTCAGGCGGTGCCGCGCGGGGAACGCCTGCAAGGTGTAGTACAGGCCCAGCACCCCCAGCGCGCCGCCCACCATGCCATGCGCGGCGCGCACGGCGATCGCCGACGACAAGGTATTGGCATACAAGTGGGCAAACGTCACCAGCGCATACAGCACCAGGAACGCTTCCGTAAACAGGCGCAGGCCGAACTGCTGGCGGAACTTCACCAGCAGGAGATTCATGGAAACGATGGTCATCACGTAGGCGGCCGGCAGCCACTGCATCTGGTAGGCATAGGCGCCCAGCGAACCTTGCAGGTTCAAGATATTGGCCGTCACCAGGCCGTTGCCCAGCCCCCCCGTCAGCGCGACGATCAGGCCGACGATGAAATACGCGACACGCTTGGGCGTCGAATGTTCGGGCATCGATGGCGACCCGGGCAAGGTCGGGCGTTCGCCCGGCCCCCAGGTGCGAGGTGTGTACTTGTCCATGCAGTAATCGCGATCCGGTTTGCTGAAGCCGTTCCTTGCTGCTGTTACACAGATAGTGGCAAATGAACAGTTCTAGTCAGCAGCATATCACCGCGGGACGTTTTTATTGTTTACATTGTTGCACGCAGTTGCAGGCATTGACGGAGACAGGGCAGGCAAAGCCCGCCCTGTCCTTTGCTCAGGCCCGCATCACACCCGCGGCGGATCCGTCTCGCGCGCAAACGCCCGGTGCGCGGCCAGCACCTTCTTGAACGCAGCCACGGCTTTCACTAGGTCGCCGGACGGCGCGACGATGATGGCGGGATCGGGCTTGCCGTCGGGCAGGGTCACCGGCACGCCAGCCTTGTCCAGCAAGTCCTTGCCCGCGCCGATGACCAGCATCGGCTTGCAGTGGCGGTATTGCAGGCGCAGGAAGTCGAGCGCGTTGGCGTCGCTGCCCAGCTGCTGCACGGCGCCCTGGCCGTCCGGCACCACGACGGCGTCGAACAGCACGCCCGGTCCCGCTTCGAGCGAGATTTCCACGGCCAGCGGCGCGCCGCTGCTCGTATCGACTGTCCCCAGGTGGCTGCCCACCAGGCGCGGCGCGGCGCCGTCAGCCAGCAGCGCGGCATAGGTATTGCGCACTTGCGCGCCATCGCTGCCCGGCCCCACCAGGATGGCCACGCGCAGGGTATGGATGCCCGTCTTGCCGGGGCGGAAAAAGAGCGACAGGGCCGGCGATGGCGGATACGCCGGCAGCGGCTGCAGGGAAGCGCGCGGCATGGCGGGCGGCAGGGCCAGGCCCAGGCCATCGGCCAGGCGCTGCGCCAGGGTCTCGTCGACATTGCGCAGCATGGCGACGATGCGCTGGCGGATCGCCACCGTCTGCACCTTGCTCAGCTCAAAGCGGAACGCATGCACGATATGGTTTTGCTCGACCGGCGTCTGGCTGATCCAGAACAGGCGCGCCTGGGCATAATGCTCGGCGAATTTCTCGGGCTTGCCGCGCACCTTGTCGCCTTCGGCGGAGGCAGGAAAACTGTTGAAACCTTTCGCACCCGCCTGGAACGGACAGCCGCCCGCCAGCGAGTTCGGTTCATACGCGACCCGGCCCCGGTTGATGGCCTGGCGGTGCATGCCGTCGCGCTGATTGTTGTGCACGGGCGCCAGCGGCGCATTGATGGGAATCTCGTGGAAATTCGGGCCGCCCAGGCGCGTCAGCTGGGTATCGACATAGGAATGGATGCGTCCCTGCAACAGCGGATCATTGCTGAAATCGATGCCGGGCACGATGTGCGCCGTACAGAAGGCCACCTGCTCCGTCTCGGCGAAAAAATTGTCGGGATTGCGGTTCAAGACCATTTTCCCGACGGGGATGAGCGGGACGACTTCTTCGGGAATCAGCTTGGTGGGGTCGAGCACGTCGAAAGGAAACGCTTCCGCCTGCGCTTCCGTGAAGACCTGGAAGGACAGCTCGTATTCAGGATACTCGCCGCATTCGATGGCTTCCCACAGGTCGCGCCGGTGGAAGTCGGAATCGGCGCCGCTGATCTTGACGGCTTCGTCCCACACGAGCGAATGCGTGCCGGCCATCGGCGACCAGTGGAATTTGCAGAAAACGGACTGGCCCTTGGCATTCACGAGGCGGAAGGTATGCACGCCGAAGCCCTGCATCATCCGGTAACTGCGCGGGATGGCGCGGTCCGACATGACCCACATCAGCATGTGCGTGATTTCCGGCGACAGCGAGGCGAAATCCCAGAAGGTGTCGTGCGCGCTGGCCGCCTGCGGCATGCCGTGGTGCGGCTCGGGCTTGACGGCGTGCACCACGTCGGGGAATTTCATCGCATCCTGGATGAAGAAGACGGGGATGTTATTGCCGACCAAATCCCAGTTGCCCTCGTCCGTATAAAACTTCACGGCAAAGCCGCGCACGTCGCGCGCCGTATCGGTGGAACCGCGTTCGCCGGCTACCGTGGAAAAGCGCACGAAGACGGGCGTGCGCTTGCCCGCCCTGGCGAACGGCGCGGCGCGCGTCAGCTTGCTTTGTTCCTTGTAGCATTCGAAGTAGCCATGGGCGGCCGAACCGCGCGCATGCACGACCCGTTCGGGGATGCGCTCATGATCGAAATGCGTGAGCTTTTCACGCAGGATGAAATCTTCCATCAAGGTGGGGCCGCGCAAGCCCGCCTTCAGCGAATTCTGGTTGTCGCCCACGGGCACGCCCTGGTTGGTCGTCAGCACGCAGCCGCTGTCGTCGCTGCGGGCGCCATCGAGCGAGGCGTTGCGCGCATTTTCGCCCAGCGCCGGCTGGCCATCGCCCGTCTTCGGCGACGCGGTCGTTTCGCCCGTGGTGCTGGCCGTGGCCAGCGGTTCGCCGGCTGCCACATGCACGCCTTCGACCGGCGTGCGCGCGGCCTCGCCATACTGGCCTTCTTCCTTGGGATTGACGGCCATGGCGGCGGCCAGCTGCTGGCCGGCGGCCGTCTTTTGCAGCAGCGCGCGGGTCACGTCGTTGTCCGCGCCCAGGCTGTGCGGCGCATTGCTGTCGGATGGGCCGGACATGCTGCTCAATACGGAACCTGCACCGTCCGTGGACGGCGTTTTCTTGCTGGTAGCCATTACATCTCCTGTGAGTAGTTTGCCCCGGGAAGTAACGCTACAACTCCCTCATTCAGCGCACGAACAGGGCAATCAAAATAATGATGGGAATAGGTATGCCGATCAACCACAACAAAATGGAGCGCATCATCACTCTCCTTTACTGCTTGCTACTACTTTGTACCTTGCACCTTGTGCGCGTGGGCGCCGGCCCGCCCCGCCATGACGGCGAAGGGAACAGCGCCCACGACACATACTTCCCGGAAGGCGTAAAACTTATTTACGCGAACCCAGCAATTTCGACAGGCCATAACCGGCCGCGGCAGCAATCAGCAGGGACACGGCCGGGCGTTCGCGCACATAGTCGCGTCCCGTTTCGCCGGCGCGCTGGCAGGCGGCGCCCAATTGCTTGCCACGCGCCATCAGGGTTTCGGAAGCCTTGTTGACGGTATCGCTGACCTGGCCGATGCGGTCGCCCACCTGGTCCACGCCGTCATGGGCGCGCGTGGCCACCTTGTCGGCCAGGGGCTGGGCCTGGCTTGCCACCTTGTCGATGGTGCGGTGCAAATCCTGGCGGGTATCCTGGGCGGTGCCGTTCATATCGGAGCTGGTTTTTTCAATCGCGTTCATGATGGTTTCCTTTAACAGTGAATAATTTCAACCATGCTCGATGCCGTGACCGAATCATGATTCTCCTCGCTTCAGGGAAAAAGAAGCGGCTAAACGCTGCCGGGCTGAGCCATATCAAACAAGGATCAGCAGCAAGCTGTTGGCACTACCTTAACTGCGTCCGCCCCGCGCCACCGTGCGCTGCCACACCTTGAGGTGCAGACTTAAATGCCTGCCGGAAATAACAATCCCCGCCGGCCTGGTGGGGCGGACGGGGATCGGGGTGAAATGGTGTTATTTAGGCGTAGGTCGGGTTAGCGGAGCGTAATCCAACACATCGTTGACATTACCGCTTACGCCTGCAACCGCGCATCGAGCGAATAGCGTCCCGCGCCGCTGATGGCAATGGTGCCAAAGATGATGATCAGCAGCCATCCGAACTGGCCGTCGGCGATGCTCCAGTCCGGGTGCACGAGCAGCATCGACACGCCCAGCAGGAACAGCAAGGGCAAACAGGCCAGGCGCGTCAGCAAGCCGGCGGCGACCAGCAGCGGGCAGAGGATTTCCGCGAACAGGGCGCAGTACAGGGTGACGGCGCGGCCCAGGTGCAGCGGGTCGTCGATGTGCGCCAGTTCCTCGGAAAAGTGCAGCAGCTTGGGCAAGCCGTGCACGTGCAGTACCAGCAGCGCGCCCGTCATGCGCGCAAACAGCAAGCCGGCATCGGGTAAAAAGGGGCCGGCCAGCGCCGCCATCCAGTTTTTCTTCATGATCGCTCCAGTGGGAAAGCCAGTCGGCGCGGCGCGCCGCTGCCAGCCATCATAGGCAGGCGGACACGTGGGCGCGACTGGTCTTTTGGCAGAGGCGCCGGCGCGCGCGAAAGCCTAGACTGGCCGATGCCATCACTGGTCCAGGCCGTAACCGGCCTCCCTCCCCCATCCCCGAAGGAAATGCATCATGTCGAAGAAAATCGAAGCCGAAGAAGTCACTTCCCGCCGCAAGCTGCTCGTCAGCGTCGCCGGTGTCGCCGCCGGTGCGGGCCTGCTGGCCGCCGGTGGCGCCAGCGCCGCCGCCAAGCCAGCCGCTGCCGCCGCCAACGCGCCGGGCAAGCTCACCGTCAACAGCGTTACCGTCAAGGACGGCACCGTCATCCACTTCAAGGACTGGGGCACGGGCACGCCCGTCGTCTTCAGCCACGGCTGGCCATTGCAGGGCGACGCCTGGGAAGACCAGATGATGTTCCTGGCCAGCCACGGCTACCGCGTGATCGCGCACGACCGCCGCGGCCACGGCCTGTCCAGCCAGCCATGGCAGGGCAATGACATGGATACCTACGCCGACGACCTGGCCACCCTGCTCGACGCGCTCGACATCAAGGGCGCGACCCTGGTCGGCCATTCGACGGGCGGCGGCGAAGTGGCGCGCTACATCGGCCGCCATGGCGAAAAACGCGTGGCCAAGGCCGTGCTGGTAGGCGCCGTGCCGCCGCAGATGGTCAAGTCGGACACCAATCCGGGCGGCTTGCCGATGTCCGTGTTTGACGGCATCCGCGCCGGCGTGCTGGCCGACCGTTCGCAATTTTTCAAGGACCTGACCGTGCCGTTCTTCGGCGCCAACCGTCCCGGCAACAAAGTATCGCAAGGCATGCGCGACACCTTCTGGCTGCAGGGCATGCAGTGCGGCATCAAGAACGCCTACGATTGCATCAAGCAGTTTTCCGAGACGGACTTCACGGCCGACCTGAAGAAAATCTCCGTGCCGACCCTGGTCGTGCATGGCGGCGACGACCAGATCGTGCCGATCGACGCGTCCGGCAAGGCTGCGGCCAAGCTCATCAAGAACGCCAAGCTGGTCATCTATGAAGGCGCGCCGCACGGCTTGCCGGCTACCCACAAGGATCGCCTGAACGAAGACTTGCTGGCCTTTATCAAGTCCTAATCCGTTCTTCGCTTTCCGCACCGCCGGCCCGCCCGGCGGTGTTTATTGCCCCCGCCGCGTAAAAAAACCGCCCGCCTCCCCCATTCGTATAACTGCCTTGCCTGACGGCGCGTGCATACTTGCTGCAATGCGGCATCCGCCGCGACAGCGACAGGAGCACGGCGATGGCCAGCATGCATTATTTCCCTCAGACGCAGGACGCCGGCCTGGCGCACGCGCAGCGCACGGGCAGCATGGGCGGCATGGGCGGCATGGGCGAATTTGCCGCATCGGTCGCGCACGAGGTGCGCCAGCCGCTGGCGGCCATCGCGCTCAATGCCGATGCCGCCACGCGCTGGCTCGATCATGATCCGCCCCGCCTCGACGAAGTACGCGCGGCACTGGCCCTGGTCGCCAGCGCCGGCAGCCATGCCAGCGCCGTGCTGCGCAGCGTGCATGGCCTGGCCTGCAATTCGCCGGGCAGCCACGCTCATTTTGTGGCCGACGACGCCGTGCAGGACTTGCTGCCGCTGCTGCGCGCACCGCTGCAACGCCACGCCATCCACCTGGAAACGCAACTGGCACCTGGCCGCCCGCTGCTGCACGCCGACCCGGTGCAGTTCCGGCAAGTCCTCCTGAACCTGCTGATGAACGCCATCGAAGCCTTGCAGGGCACGAGCGGCCGGCCGCGCACGGTGCTGCTGTCCTCGCGCCTCGATGGGGGCGTGCAGCATTTCAGCATCGCCGACAATGGCGCCGGCATCGCGCCGCAGGCGGCGGACCGCCTGTACCACGCCCTGTATTCCAGCAAGCCGGACGGCATGGGCATGGGCTTGGCCATCTGCCGCCGCATCCTCGACGCGCATGGCGGCCGCCTGTGGCATGCGCCCGGCGCGCCCCACGGCAGCGTCTTCCACTTCACCTTGCCAGCTCAATGAAGACAACCATGGACACGACCATTCCCCCGGCCGATGCACCGATTACCCTCTTGATCGCCGACGACCACCCGCTGATCCTGGCCGGCCTGGCCTCGCTGATCGCATCACTGCCTGGGCTGCGCCTGCTGGGCCAGGCCGGCACGGGCCTCGCCGCCGTGGAGCTGTACCGGGAGCTGCGGCCCGACGTGGTGCTGATGGATTTGAACATGCCGGAAATGCATGGCATCGAGGCGATCGAGCGCATCTGCGCGGACGACGCGCAAGCAAAAATCGTCATCCTCACCAGCTACCAGGGCGAGGACAGCGTGCACCGGGCCTTGCGCGCCGGCGCGCGCGGCTACCTGCTGAAGGATTCCGGCTTCCTGCAACTGACGCAGTGCATCCGCCAAGTGGCCGCCGGCAGGCAATACCTGCCGCCGGAACTGGCCGCGCAGCAGGCCGGCCGCATCGAGGCAAACCGCCTGTCGAAACGCGAGCACGACATCCTGCTGCACCTGTCCGCGGGCAAGAGCAACAAGATGATCGCGCGCAGCGCCGGCATCGAGGTGGGCACCGTCAAATTCCACGTGAATAATATTTTGACCAAGCTCAACGTATCAAGCCGCACCGAGGCGGCCACGGTGGCCGCCCGGCGCGGCTTGCTGGGCGCGTTTTAAGGCCACGGATATCAGGCGGCGCTGTCGTCCTTCTGCTGCGGCTCGGCCTTGGCCAGCGTTGGTTTGGCTTCCACGCCGCTGATCTTCGGCACGCATTCGCTGCGCAGCCACGATACCGTCACGGGCTCGCCCGCCATCAGGCGCTTGACGCTGGGGACGATCTGTTCGCCGATCAGCATGCCCAGCAGGCCGATCAGGGCTATCGCGGGCGGCGCCGGCGAGCGCACTTGCAAGACGGCGTAGATGATGCCAACGAGCAAGCCCACGGCCAGCGAAATCACATATAACTTCATGGCGCATTCCTTTCGATAAAAAAAACGCCGCGCGCGGTCAGGCGCGCGGCGCATGGCATAGCCGCGCGGCGATTACTTGGCCGGCACCGGCGCCAGGGTCGTATGTTCGCCATGGATGCGCTGCGGCGCCTTGTGCACCATCGTGTAGGCGTAGTCGACGCCCATGCCGTAGGCGCCCGAATGTTCGCGCACGATGGCCATGACGGCGTCATAGGTTGCCTTGTGCGCCCAGTCGCGCTGCCATTCCAGCAGCACCTGCTGCCAGGTCACCGGCACAACGCCGGCCTGGATCATGCGCTGCATGGCGTAGTCGTGCGCTTCCTTCGACGTGCCGCCGGAAGCATCGGCCACCATGTAGATCTCGTAGTCGCCTTCGAGCATCGCGCACAGGGCGAAACTGTTGTTGCACACTTCCGTCCACAGGCCCGACACGACGACTTTCTTCTTGCCGTTGGCGGCCAGCGCATCGCGCACCTTCTGGTCATCCCACGAATTCATCGAGCTGCGCTCGAGGATATCCTTGCCCGGGAAGACGTCGAGCAGTTCCGGATAGGTGTGGCCGGAGAAGCTTTCCGTTTCCACCGTGGTGATGATGGTGGGGATGTTGAACACCTTGGCGGCCTTGGCCAGGCCCACGGTATTGTTTTTCAGCGCCTGGCGGTCCATCGACTGCACGCCGAACGCCATTTGCGGCTGCTGGTCGATGAAGATGATCTGGCAATTGTCGGGGGTAAGGACTTCCAGTTTCGGATTGGTCATGATGTCATCCATGAAAAAAGGGTTGAGTGGGTACTGCCGTGCATCGTATGCCTGGCGCCGCGCCCGCACCACTATCTAAATATAGGCTGGCATCCTGGTTGCCTATGGGAAATACCTCCTGCAGGAGGGCAGGCGCTGCGGTAAAATACCTTTTGCTCACCATGCTCCGACGACTCTTGATCGCTAACTCCTCTTTGCCAGACAACATCATGCGCAGCGATACGGCACCGATACGCGTCCTCATTGCCGACGACCACCAGTTGCTGCTCGACGGCATCGCGGCCCTGCTGCGCGCCTTTCCCGGCGTGCTGCTGGTGGGCCAGGCCACCGATGGCCAGCAGGCGGTGCAGCAATTTGACGCGCTGCTGCCCGATGTCACGCTGATGGATTTGCAGATGCCGGTCATGAGCGGCCTTGACGCCATCGGCGCCATCCGCGCGCGCCATCCGCAGGCGCGCATCATCGTGCTGACCACCTACAAGGGCGACACGCAAGTGCTGCGCGCCATCCGCGCAGGCGCCTGCGGCTATGTGCTGAAAAGCGCGCTGCGCCACGAATTGCTGGCGGCGATACAGAACGTGCACGCGGGGCGGCGCCACATCACGCCCGAGATCGAAGCGGAACTGGCGCTGTATGCGTGCAGCGACGTGCTGTCGAACCGCGAACTGGACGTGCTCAAGCAAGTCGCGCAAGGCAATTCCAACCGCGAAACGGGCGCCCTGCTGCAGATCAAGGAAGAAACCGTCAAGGCGCACATGAGCACCATCCTGGCCAAGCTGGGCGCGAGGGACCGCACCCACGCCGTCACCATCGCGCTAAGGCGCGGCATCCTCGACGCCTGAGCGGCGCCAGCGCTGCCACCAGCGGCGCAGCGGGCCTTGCGCCACTGGCCAGGCGCGGTGCGCCGGCACCCGCAGGTGCCACTGCGTGCCGCCGCCGTCGCGCCCGCCCACGGACAGGCGCGCACCGAGTTTCGCGGCGCGCTCGCGCATGCCCGGCATGCCCCAGTGTCCGGGAATCTGCCCGTTCGCCGCCACCACCGGAGGCAAGCCCTGTCCATCGTCGCGCACGAGCACTTCGATGCCGCCGCACGCATAGCGCACCGCCACCTCGACCACCTGCGCGCGCGCATGCCGGAAGGCATTGCGCAGCGCTTCGCTGGCGATGCGGTAGATCTCGTGCGCGGCGCGCGCATGCAGCATGCGCGCCTCGCCTTCCTCCGCGTAGCGGAACACGATGCCGTGCTGCGCCGCCAGCCGTTCGCCTTCGCGCTGCAGGATGGCGCTCCAGCGGGCGCCGGCATCGTCGCCGGCGCGCAAGTCGTGCACGTGGTCGCGCCCCTCGCCCAGCATGCGGTCGGCGTCGTCGAGCGCGCGCAGCATCGCGGCGCGCGCGGGATCGTCCTCGGCGATGGCCATGCTGGCATTGTGAAAGTGCAGGATCATCGCCTGCGTGCCCTGCAGCAGGGTATCGTGCAGTTCGCGCGCGATGCGTTCGCGTTCGGCCTGCTGCGCCTCCATCCGCGTCTGCAGGCGCGCGGCGTGCTCGCGCAGCCGCCAGCGGTAGGCGCCATACGCGGCCGCCAGCAGCGCCGCCGCGCACAGGCTGCGGAACCACCAGGTCTGGTAAAAGGCGGGCAGCACGCGGAATGGCAGTTGCGCCACCGCGCTGGCCACACCGTCGCCATTGATGGCCATCACCTGAAAACGGTAGGCGCCCGGCCCCAGCCCCGTGTATTGCGCCTGGCGCCGTTCGTCCGCATTCTGCCAGTCCCTGTCATAGCCTTCCAGCCGGTAGCGGAAGCGCAGGCGGGCCGGCGCGCCCAGGCTGCTGGCGTTGTAGGCGAACTGCACGTCGCGCGTGCCGGCCGGCAGGCGCTCATAATCGGCGACGGCGACATTCTCGCCATCGACCATCAGTGCAGCGATCACGGCCTGCGGCGCCGGCAGCGGCGGTGACGGCTGGCGCGGGTCGATCCAGAAGGTCACGCTCTGGCGCGAAAACCAGATCCTGCCATCGTCCGCTTCGGCAATCGATTCGTTATGCAGCAAGCTCATTTTGCCGTTCAAGCCATCGGCGCCATCGTACCAGCGCGCCTGCATGGGGTGCGATTGGTCGCGCAGGGCCTGCGCCACCTCGGCCGCGGCCACGTGCACGGCGCCATTGCCCGTATTGAGCCACAGGCTGCCGTCGCGCGCACGCAACATGCCGACCACGCCGTCGAAAACGCCGGGCGACGCCGCGCGCAGCGATACGAAGCGGCCATCGCGCCACAGCGCCAGCCCCTGCTGGCCGCCCGCCAGCAGCTGGCCGCCCGTCTCCAGCAGCGCGGGCACCTTGCCCAAGTCCAGCCCCTGTGCGGGACCGTAGCTGGCCAGGCGCCCGCCGTCCAGCACGACCACGCTGCCGTCCGGATAGGACAGCCACAGGCGGCCGGCCGCATCGGCCAGCAGCGCCAGCGGCACCTTGTGCCCGCCCTCGGGCAAGGCCGGTTCGCGCCGCCATGTGCCGTCCGCGTACTGGAACACGCCGGCGCCGCTGAAAATCGCCCACAGGCTGCCGTCGGGCGCGTTCACTACCATGCGCACCCGTTTCAACGCAGCCGCTTCCGGCGGATAGGCGATGGTCTCGAGCACGCGGCCATCGTCGCCATCGAGCCGCAGCAAGCCGGCACGGGCGCCGACGCGGATGCCGCCCGGCGCCGCCATGATGGCCGTGATCGGTCCCAGCGCGGGCGCGCGCAGCACCTTGCCGTCGGGCGCCGCCAGCATCAGCGGCGCATCGCCTTCGCGCGCCAGCCACATACGCCCTTCGGTACCGGGCGACAGCTGCTGCGCGCGGAAAACCTCCGGCGCCTCGGGTCCCGCGCGCGCGCTGAGGATCACGGGCGCGG
Organism: Janthinobacterium sp. KBS0711; assembly: GCF_000988085.1. Lineage (NCBI taxonomy): Bacteria > Pseudomonadati > Pseudomonadota > Betaproteobacteria > Burkholderiales > Oxalobacteraceae > Janthinobacterium > Janthinobacterium sp. KBS0711. The sequence continues at coordinate 726,418 of NZ_LBCO01000035.1, forward strand.
CCTGGCGAAAGCGGTCCAGGCCCGCATACGTGGCAACCCAGACATTGCCTTCGTTGTCGTCGCACAGGGAACCGATCAGTACATTGCTCAAGCCGTCGCGGGGCAGGAACGATTCCGTGTCGGCGCTGATGCCCAGCTGCTGCGGCCCCAGCGCGCCGGCGCTGCGCGTGCGGTGCAGGCCGAACTGGCTGTCGAACCACAGGGTGCCCTGGCGGTCGACCAGCATGCTGCCACTGGTGCCGCTCGTATCGCGGTAGATCCAGCGGTGGTCGAGCTGGTCGTAGCGCTCGAGCGAGTCGATGATGCGGATGCCGCGCAGCTCCAGCAGATACAGGCGGCCGTCCGGTCCCTGCTGCGGCGGCGCGCGCAAGTCGAGGCGGCCCACGGGCGGCGCGAAGCGCGCCTGGCCCGGCTGCCAGAGGAACAGGCCCTGTTCGCTGAACACGCCCAGCCGGCCGTCCCGGTCCGCGAATACGGCCGAGGCCTTTTGCGCCGTGTAGCCCTGCGCCGGACCCATCGCCTGCCAGCGCCGGCCGTCGAAGCGCGACACCCCGGCCACGCCGGCGGCCCACACGGCGCCCGTGGCGTCGATGGCGAAACCCCAGACGGAACCGGGCCGCACGCCCTGCGCCTCGCCGTAATTGCGCACCACGCCATCCTTGACATGGCTGATGCCGCCCACTTGCCAGCCCACCCACATGCCGCCGTCGGCCGCACGCTTGAGGGCCAGGGTCACCGTATCGGGAAACGCGCCCTGACGCGCGCGCAAGGGCTCGAAACGCAGGCCGTCAAAGCGCACCAGGCCCGAATGGGTGCCCAGCCACAGGAAGCCGTCGCCGCCTTGGGCGATGACGCTGATATCGTCCGGCGCGCCATCCCTGGCCGTCCAGCTGGTGTGCTGCAGCTGGTGGAGGCCGCGCGCCGCATCGATGGCCAGCCCGGGAGGGCTGAACAACAGCAGCAGGCAGCACAGCGCGGCCAGGACGGGCAGGCGCATGGCGGGTCAGGCGGCAGGCACGGCCGCCCGGCCGCTGCGGTGCTGCACGATGATCAGGCCGGCGAGCAGCAACAGGGGCACGGCCAGGGCCACGAAGCCGAAGGCCAGGTAGGCAAAGGCGGCGGCGATGGCGCCCATGGCGAAGGCTGCCAGCGGCCAGAAGAACTTGCCGCAGCGCGCATGGGTGGCGGCATCGGCCGCGCCGCGCAGCACGTCGACGGTGTCGATGACGATCTGCGTCACATTCCCCGTCATCATGGAGGTGGGCGCCAGGTGCGCCAGCAGCAGCCGGCTGGTGGCGCTGTGCACGCCCATGGCGGCCGTGCCCAGCAAGCCCGCCGCCATGGCCATGGAACTGACGTCCTTGCCGATCGGTTCGGCCAGGATGCCAAACACCATGAAGCCGGCCAGCAAGGCCCACTGCAGCAGCATGGCCAGGGTCAGCGACGGGCCGGCGCGGCGCTCGACGGCCAGCACCATCAGGCGCGTGACGGCGACGCCGGCGATAAAGGCGGGAAAAGCGAGAAACTTCAACAGGATGGACACGCGCGATGCATCCGCCAGGGCGGCGCCGATCAGCACGAAGTTGCCCGTGACATGGGCTGTAAACAGGCCAAAGAGGGCAATAAAACCCAGGGTATCGACATACCCGGCTAAAAATCCCAGGCTGGTGCCGAACAAGCGGCTGTGTGGTGGCTGATCCATCGAATGACTCCTGATACCGTGCAATGCACTAAAAAAACAAAAAACGCGCCAGGGAAGCGCCCCGGCGCCACTGCCTGCATGGTAAGCCATGCGGCCGGCCGCCGCCCCCGCCATTCGGCCAGTGCGGCCCGCCGCACCTGATCTTTTGGCCCGTGTTCAAGCCTGGAACGTCCGCTACACTGGCCGACGTGACTTTCGCGCCGCGCACGCCGGCCCTCCCCGCACCGCAACCATGGAGCAGCACCATGCCAGAACATACCCTCCCCGCCGCCGCACCCTTGATACTGCTCAATGGCTGCTTCCATACCGTCGACAAAGGCTGCCCGCAAGCGAGCGCGGTGGCCATCGCCGACGGCAAATTCCTCGCCGTGGGCGATGCCGATGACGTCATGCGCCACCGCACGTCCGACAGCCGCGTAATCGACCTCGGTGGCCGCACGGTGATTCCCGGCCTGAACGACTCGCACCTGCACCTGATCCGCGGCGGCTTGAACTACAACCTGGAATTGCGCTGGGAAGGCGTGCCATCGCTGGGGGACGCCCTGCGCATGCTCAAGGAACAAGCCTTGCGCACGCCGAACCCGCAGTGGGTACGCGTCGTGGGCGGCTGGAACGAATTCCAGTTCGCGGAAAAACGCATGCCGACCCTTGATGAAATCAATGCGGCCGCACCCGACACGCCTGTCTTCATCCTGCACCTGTACGACCGCGCCCTGCTCAACCGCGCCGCCCTGCGCGTGGTCGGCTACGACAAGAATACGCCGAACCCGCCCGGCGGCGAAATCGTACGCGACGCGGCCGGCAATCCGACCGGCATGCTGATCGCCCGTCCAAACGCCATGATTTTATATGCGACCCTGGCCAAGGGTCCAACCCTGCCGCGCGAATTGCAAGTCAATTCCACGCGCCAGTTCATGCGCGAACTCAACCGCCTCGGGCTGACCAGCGCCATCGACGCGGGCGGCGGTTTCCAGAATTATCCGGAAGACTACGCGGTGGTCGAGGAACTGGCGCAAAAAGAGCAGCTGACGATACGCATCGCCTACAACCTGTTCACGCAAAACAAGGGCCGCGAACTGGAAGATTTCGAGAAATGGACGGAGATGGTCACGCCGGGCCAGGGCGACGATTACTACCGCCACAACGGCGCTGGCGAAATGCTCGTGTTTTCCGCCGCCGACTTCGAGGATTTCCTCGAGCCGCGCCCGGACCTGGCGCCCGGCATGGATGACGAGCTGGAAAAGGTCGTGCGTCACCTGGTGTCGAAACGCTGGCCGTTCCGCCTGCACGCCACGTACGACGAATCGATCGACCGCATGCTAACGGTGTTTGAAAAGGTCAACCGCGATATCCCGTTCGACGGCCTGCACTGGATGTTCGACCACTGCGAAACCATCACGCCGAAAAACATCGACCGGGTCAAGGCGCTGGGCGGCGGCATCGCCATCCAGCACCGCATGGCCTTCCAGGGCGAATACTTTGTCGACCGCTACGGCGCGGAAGCGGCCAAGGCCACGCCGCCCATCGCGCGCATGCTTGCCTCGGGCGTGCCCGTGGGCGGCGGCACGGACGCCACCCGGGTCGCCAGCTACAACCCGTGGACGGCGCTGTACTGGCTGGTGTCTGGCCGCACCGTGGGCGGCTTGCGCCTCTACGACGCAGGCAGCCGTTTGTCGCGCGATACGGCGCTGGAACTGTGGACGGCGGGCAGCGCCTGGTTCTCCAGCGAGCAAGGCAAGAAGGGCCGCATCCAGGAAGGCATGCTGGCCGACCTAGCCGTGCTGAGCGCCGATTTCTTCAGCATCGATGAAGAAGCGATCAAGTCCATCGAATCCGTGCTCACCATCGTCGGCGGCAAGATCGTCTACGGCCAGGCGGAATTTACCAAGCTGGCGCCGCCTCCGATTCCCGTGCTGCCCGATTGGTCGCCCGTGAAAAACGTGGCCGGCCACTACCGCTCAGCGCCGCCGCAAAAGACCAGCGTCATGCAGCAGCACCAGTGCCAGGGCGCCTGCGGCGTGCACGCCCACGCCCACGACGTGGCGCGCAAGAGTTCCGTGCCCGTTTCCAGCCACTCCGGCTTCTGGGGCGCGCTGGGATGCAGCTGCTTTGCGTTCTGAGGTGCGTATGACGCGCGTGTTTTCATGCGCTGCCGGTGCCCTGGCACTGGCGGCGGCCCTGCCCGCCGCGGCACAGGAAAATGTACAGCTGTACGGCCGCCTGAACGTGGCGCTCGAAGCGCTGCACACTTCCGGCAGCGGCGACAGCGTGCGGCGCGTCTCCAACAACCGCTCGGTACTCGGTGTTCGCGGCAGCGAAGACTTGGGCGGTGGCTGGCAGGCGCTGTTCCAGGTCGAGGGCACCTTGTCGCCCGACACGGGCGCGGGCTCCATCGCCGCGCGCGACACGCGCGTCGGCATTGCAGGGCCGTGGGGCACGCTGTTTGCCGGCAACTGGACCCTGCCCTACAACAGCGCCACCTCCGCGCTCGACCCGTTCTACCCCACCACGGCCGGCTACATGAGCCTGATGGGCAACGGTGCGGGCGCCACCGAAAACAATACCAGCAACGCGTACTCGTTCGACCGGCGCCAGCAGAACAGCGTGCATTACTGGACGCCCCAGTGGCAGGGCTGGTCGCTGCGCGTGGCGCGCGGCATGGCGGAAGAACGGCCGGCCAGCGGTGCACATCCGTCACTGACGTCGGCCGCCCTGCTCTACGACGGCGGAGCCCTGTACGCCACCGTGGCGCATGAAGAGCACCGCGATTACCAGGGACGCGGACTGTCCGACCGTGGCAGCAAGCTGGCCATCGCGTGGCGCGTTGACAGCGCCACGCAGCTGGCGGCGGCGCTGGAAAGCCTGCGCTATGCCACGGCGACGGGCGAGCTGCGCCGCCGCACGGCCTATGTTTCCGCCACGCGCCAGTTCGGCCGCCACGGCCTGCGTTTCGGCCTGGCCCACGCGCAAAGCGCCACCGGCAGCGCGCTGGAAACCATCGGCACCGTGCACGCGGGAGCGGGTACGGGCGCCACCCACGCCACCATCGGCTACGACTACCAGCTGTCGAAACGCAGCAGCCTGTTTGCCTACTACACGCGCCTGGCCAACGGCCGCAACGGCATCGCCGACTTTGCCATCAACAGCCTGGGACGCGATGGGGAAACGCAGGGCGCCACCCTGTCGGGCGTGGCGCTGGGCATCAAGCACAACTTCTGAAGCACAACTTCTGAGGCACGGTTTTCGTGGACAGCCCTGCGCGCGGCGAGTACAGTCTGCGTTCCGCAACCAGGGCAGGCATCTGCGAACAGACACCATGAAGCGAGCATCAGCACCGGCGCTTGGCGATTGGGTCAAGTGCGCCGAACCGGTACAGGGAATCGAACGCATCGAGGCGTGGTTCCAGGGCAAGGCCTATGCCATGCACCGCCACGACACCTACGCCATCGGCCGCACGCTGGCGGGCGTGCAGCGTTTCAGCTACCGCCGCGGCCAGCGCGACAGCCTGCCCGGCAATACCATGATCCTGCATCCCGACGAGGCCCACGATGGCCAGGCGGGTACCGAGGCCGGCTTCCGTTACCGCATGCTGTATATCGAACCGGCGCTGTTTCAGGACGTGCTGGGCGGACGCGCCTTGCCCTTCATCGAGGGCGGCGTGTCGACCGATCCCCGCCTGGCGGCGGCCACTTCAACCTTGCTGCCGCACGACGGCCACCCGCTCGAAGCGCTGGAACAGAGCGAGGCGCTGGCCGAAATGGCGCATGCGCTGGCGGCGGCGGCAGGCACGCCGGCGCAGCGTCCAAAAGGCGACTACCTGGCGGCGCGGCGCGCGCGCGACTACCTGCAGGCGCACTGCGCGCGCGCCGTCCCCCTGGCGGAACTCGAAGCGGCAACGGGACGCGACCGCTGGAGCCTGTCGCACGACTTTCGCGTTTTCTATGGCACCAGCCCATACCGCTATCTGACGATGCGGCGCCTGGAAATGGTGCGGCGCCTGCTGCTGGCTGGCAGCACGCTCGCCTCGGCCGCCATGGCGGCGGGCTTTGCCGACCAGAGCCACATGACGCGGCATTTCCTGAAAACGTATGGACTCACGCCCGGCCGCTGGCTGCGTTACGCTGGCGGCGCCAGCACACGCTGAAAACACCCACGATCGTTCAATACGGCCAGCAAGTGCCTGCGTATTCTGGCTGCATCGCCACTTGAACGGAGTACATCATGCCAGACACCACCACTACCACCACGCGCGGCCAAGGCCAGTCCATCGACCTGGCAGGCAAAATCGACCTGATCGACGGGCACTGGCAGCCGCGCGTCATCGCCGAAATGAATGACTACCAGTTCAAGGTCGTCAAGTTATTCGGGGAATTCCAGTGGCACAGGCATGCCGATACGGATGAAACCTTCATCGTGCTGGACGGCGAATTGCGCATCGCCCTGCGCGGCCCCGGCTATGCGCAAGGACACGCCATCGTGCTGACTGCCGGCCAGATGGCGGTAGTCCCCAAGGGCGTGGAACACAAGCCGTGCGCCCTTGCCGAAACGAGGCTGCTGCTGATCGAGCCGCGCGGCGTGGTCAACACGGGCGACGGCGGCGTGGGCGAGCGCACGGTGGAGAACGATCAGTGGATATGACGCCGGAAGGATGACAAAAACAAAAACCCGCTGACTTTTGCAAGTCAGCGGGTCTTTTGATGAAACTTGGTGCCGTTGGCCGGAATCGAACTGGCGACCTTCACATTACGAATGTGCTGCTCTACCAACTGAGCTACAACGGCGAAGACCCACATTCTACAAACAATGCACAAAATTTGCTAGTGTCAACGCGAACTTTTTTGCATTTTTTTAGCGGCCCGACTGCGGGCCGCTGAAAATCGTGGGAAAGTGCCGTTTTTTTACTCAGCGTGGTAGGCCGTGACGCGGGCCACTTCGTCTTTCGAGCCGAGGAAGACGGGCACGCGCTGGTGCAGCTTGTGCGGGGCGATGTCCATGATGCGCTGCTGGCCGTCGGTGGCCGCGCCGCCCGCTTGCTCGACGATGAAGGCCATCGGGTTCGCTTCGTACATCAGGCGCAGCTTGCCCGGCATGGACGTGTCGCGCAGGTCGGCCGGGTACATGAAGATGCCGCCGCGGTTCAGGATGCGGTGCACGTCGGCCACCATTGAGGCGATCCAGCGCATGTTGAAATTGGTGCCGCGCGGGCCCGTGTCGCCGGCCAGCAGTTCGTCGACATAGCGCTTCACGGGCGGATGCCAGTGGCGCGCGTTCGACATGTTGATGGCGAATTCCTTGGTCGTCGGCGGAATCTGCATATTGCTTTGCGTGAGCACCCACGAACCCATCTCGCGGTCCAGGGTGAAGCAGTTCACGCCATTGCCGAAGGTCAGCACCAGCATGGTTTGCGGGCCGTACACGGCGTAGCCGGCCGCCACTTGCTTGCTGCCCGCCTGCATGAAATCCTGCTCGGTCGGCTGCCCCATGCCGTCCGGTGCCTTCAGCACGGAGAAGATGGTGCCGATGGAAACGTTGACGTCGATGTTCGACGAGCCATCGAGTGGGTCGAACAACAGCATGTATTCGCCCTTCGGATAGCGGTTCGGGATCGGGTGAATCGATTCCATCTCTTCCGACGCCATGGCCGCCAGGTGGCCGCCCCATTCGTTCGCTTCCAGCAGGATCTCGTTGGAGATGATGTCGAGTTTTTTCTGTACTTCGCCCTGCACGTTTTCCGTGTCGGCCGTGCCCAGCACTTCACCGAGGGCGCCCTTGCCGACGGCGTGGCTGATGGTCTTGCAGGCGCGCGCGACGACTTCGATCAGCAGGCGCAGTTCGGCCGGAATGCTGTTGTTCGAGCGCTGCTCTTCAACCAGGTATTGCGTAAGACTGATGCGTTTCATGAAACCCCTTAGTTAGTGTTTTAAATACGTCTCGTTCGGTGCCTGTCGGCTTACGCGCCCTGGCGCTAAGCCGACCTACAAATAATGAATCCCGTTGCATACGTAGGTCGGATTAGCCCGCAGGGCGTAATCCGGCATGCCATCAATTCGCCAATGCCTTGGAAACGACTTCCATCACGTCATTCGACAAGCTGGCCTGGCCGGCGACTTTTTCCAGCGCGTCGCGCATGGGGCTTTGCAGCGCGGGCACGTAACGGCGCCAGCGGTCCATCGAGCGCGCCAGGCGAGCCGCCACTTGCGGGTTCAGGGCGTCGAGCGCGATGACCTGCTCGGCCCAGAAGGCGTAGCCGCTGCCGTCTTGCGCGTGGAATTGCGATGGATTGCCGTTGGTGAAATTGAAGATCAGGCTGCGCGCGCGGTTCGGATTTTTCAAGGTGAAGGCCGGATGCGTCATCAGCTGGCGCACGGCTTGCACGTCGGTCGTTGGCGCGGCCGCCTGCATGGCGAACCACTTGTCGACCACCAGCGCTTCGTTCTCGAAGTCGGTATAGAAACTGGTCAGGGCCGCCTGCGCATGCGGCTGCGAACCGGAATGAATCAGCGCCGCCAGCGCCGCGGCGCGGTCCGTCATGTTGCCTGCATTGTCGAACTGCAGCCGCGCCAGGTCCAGCTCTTGCGCGCCTGGGGCGATCAGCAGATAGGCCAGGGCCAGGTTTTTCAGCGCGCGCTTGCCGGCCGACAGGGCGTCAGGGCTGTATTCGCCCGGCGTCTGGTTGGCGTGGTATTGCGCCAGCAATTCCTGCTTCAGGGCTGCGGCAATCGTGCGGCGCATGAACTGGCGTGCCGCATGGATCGCTTGCGGGTCGACTTGCGCCATGCGCTCGGCGATGATGGTTTCCGACGGCAGGATCAGGGCCAGCTCGCGGAAGGCAGGATCGAGCGTTTCATCGGCCAGCAAGGCGCGCTGCGCTGCGATGAAGGTGTCGTCCAGCGCCAGGGTCTCGCCGGCGGCGACGGCGGCAGTCAGTTTCAGCAGGCGCTCCATGGCCAGGCGCTGGCCCGCTTCCCATCGGTTGACGGGGTCGCTGTCGTGGCGGAACAGGTGCAGCAACTCGGCGTCGGTATAGCCGTATTCCAGCACCACGGGCGCGGAAAAGTCGCGCAGCAGCGACGGCACGGGTGCTTCCATCACGTTCGTGAAGCGGAAAGTCTGCGACGCCTGCGTCAATTCCAGCACGACGCTGGTGGCGCCATCAGCTGCCACGCCATCGACGTGCAGCGGCATGTCGCGGCCGTCCGCACCCAGCAAGCCGACGGTGACGGGAATGTGGAACGGAAGTTTTTTCGGCTGGCCCGGCGTGGCGGGACAGCTTTGCGCCAGGGTCAGCTCGAACGTCCGGCTGGCCGCATCGTAGCGCGTGGAAGCGGTGACGATGGGCGTGCCGGCCTGGCTGTACCAGCGCTCGAATTGCGTGAAATCGCGGCCATTCGCGTCCGCCATGGCGGCGCGGAAGTCGTCGCACTGCACGGCCTGACCATCGTGGCGTTCAAAATACAGGTCCATGCCCTTGCGGAAGCCGTCGCGGCCCACGAGGGTCTGGTACATGCGCACCACTTCGGCGCCCTTCTCGTAGATGGTGACCGTATAAAAGTTATTGATCTCGACAAAGGAGTCGGGACGCACGGGATGCGCCATCGGGCCCGCATCTTCGGGGAATTGCGCCTGGCGCAAGGTGCGCACCTGGTCGATGCGCGTGACGGCGCGGCCCGTGTCCGTGCCGATCATGTCGGCCGAGAATTCCTGGTCGCGGAAGACCGTCAAGCCTTCCTTCAACGACAGCTGGAACCAGTCGCGGCACGTCACGCGGTTGCCGGTCCAGTTATGGAAGTACTCATGGCCCACCACCGCTTCGATGCCCGCGTAATCGACGTCGGTCGCCACGCGCGAATTGGCCAGCACGTACTTGGTATTGAAGATGTTCAAGCCCTTGTTTTCCATGGCGCCCATGTTGAAGTCGCCCACGGCGACGATCATGAAGCGGTCCAGGTCCAGTTCCAGGGCGAAGCGCTCCTCGTCCCAGCGGATCGAGTTTTTCAGCGACTGCATGGCGTAGTCGGTCTTATCGAGGTTTCCGTCTTCCACCCACACTTGCAGCAGCACTTCGCGGCCAGACTTCAAGGTGTAGCGCTCTTCCTGGCACACCAGGCGGGCGGCCACCAGCGCGAACAAATAGGACGGCTTCTTGAACGGATCCTCCCACTTGGCGTAATGGCGGCCGTCCCCCAGGTCGCCCTCTTCGATCAGGTTGCCGTTCGATAGCAGCACCGGATATTGTTCCTTGTCGGCGCGCAGCATGACCGTGTACTTGGCCATCACGTCCGGACGGTCCGGGAAGAAGGTGATGCGGCGGAAGCCTTCCGCTTCGCACTGCGTGAAGAAATTATGGTTCGACACATACAGACCCGACAGCGACGTATTGTCCTGCGGCGCCAGCACGGTCTCGATATCGAGCAGCACCTCGTCCGGCGCCTTGGGGATGGTCAGCATGCCGGCCGTCAGTTTGTACTGCGACGGCTTCAACACTTTGCCATTCAGGCGCACCATCACCAGTTCGATGTGTTCGCCGTGCAATTCGATGCTGCGGCTGGTGCTGGCCGGGTTGTGGCGCATCTGGATCCGGCTCGCCACCACTGTGCGGGCGGGATCAAGATCGAAACCAAGTTCGACGCTGTCGACCAGGAAGCTGGGCGGCGTGTAATCTTTGCGGTAAATCGTCTGAGGGCTGTCTGTGCGCATAGGGATTTGGGTGGGAGCGGAGGCAAAAGCCTATTTTACCAACACCAGCCCCCGATAGTCGCGATTCGGCTCAGGAATGTTGGATTCCCTTACACGCCGACATGCTCCGTAACATTCTGTAATAATGAATAGAAACAAATAGAACTATTCTTATAATACTAAGCGATGAATTGTGTCTACTATCAGGAGGTCATGCAATGAAACGTTATCTCACCATCATGATGGCCGCATTGACCGTGTTGCTGACCGGATGCGCCACCACCATACGCAGCGATGTAACCGTCTTCCATGAGTGGCCTGCGCAATTGCAGGACAAATCGTATGCGTTTGAAACACCAGATGCCGAAAACGACACTCTGGAATACCGCAGCTACCAGAACCTGGTGCGCGCGGAACTGGCCAAGCACGGCTTCGGCGAAGCTTCCGGCCCTGCGGCAGCCAATTTGCGCGTGGCAATGAATTTTTCCACCGTCGACTATCCTGAGCGCGTGCTGCAGACCACGGACCCATTCTGGTATGGCCCAGGCTACTGGCCTGGCCGCTATGGCTACCGCTACGGCGCCTGGCCTGGCTATGGCCGCTTCGGCTACAACCCCTACTGGTATGGCCCGCTGGACGTGGAAGAAAGCGTGCGCCATAAATACGAACGCGAATTGCGTATCACGATCAATGACCGCAACGGCAAGAAACTGTACGACGTGACCGTACAATCGACCAGCAACAAGCGCGCCACGTCGCAAGTGATGCCGGCCATGGTGGCCAGCGCCTTTGCCGACTTCCCCGGCCAGAGCGGCGTGCCACGCAGGGTCGAAGTCAAAGTGGAATAATCAGGTGGCAATACGAAAAAACCGGCTGGTGCCACAATGCACCAGCCGGTTTTTTTTCACCTACGAATAATACGCCTCGGCGGCAAAGGTCAGCGCGCCGATCAGGGCCACGGCCAACAACAGCACGATCAGCAGGCGGCCGAACTTCGGTGTGCCGTCACTGCCGCCGCTCATGGCACGATGATGGTCGAGCCCGTCGTCTTGCGCGCTTCCAGGTCCGTGTGCGCCTGGGCGATATTGGCCAGGCTGTAGCGCTGGTTGATCTCGATCTGCACTTCGCCGCTGCTGACGACGCCGAACAGCGAGGTCGCCATCTCTTCCAGGTTGGCGCGGTTCGACGCATAGCTGAACAGGGCCGGACGCGTGAGGAACAGCGAGCCGCGCGAGGCCAGTTCGCCCAGCGTAAACGCGGGCACGGGACCGGAGGCGTTGCCGAAGCTGACCATCATGCCCAGCGGCGCCAGGCAATCGAGCGAACCGGTGAACGTGTCTTTTCCGATGGAATCGTAGACAACGGACACGCCCTTGCCGCCCGTGATCTCGCGCACGCGCTCGACGAAGTTTTCCGTGTTGTAGTTGATGACGTGGGCCGCGCCATGCGCCTTGGCCAGCGCCACCTTTTCATCGGAACCGGCCGTGCCGATCAGGTTCACGCCCAGTACTTTCGCCCACTGGCAGGCGATCAGGCCCACGCCGCCCGCGGCCGCATGGAACAGGATGGTGTCGCCCGCCTTCAGGGCCACCGTGCGGTGGAACAGGTATTGCACCGTCAAGCCTTGCAGCATCATGGCGGCGGCCGTATCGAAACCGATGCGTTCGGGCAGTACCAGCAGCAGGGCCGCCGGCAGGTTGCGCTGCTGTGCATACGCGCCATTGATGCGCGCCGCATACGCCACCCGGTCGCCGACCTTGACTTCCGTGACGCCCTCGCCCACCGCCTCGACGATGCCCGCGCCTTCGACGCCGAGGCCGTTTGGCAACGGCTGGGGGTACAAGCCCGTGCGGAAATACACGTCGATGAAATTGAGGCCGATGGCCTCATGCCTGACGCGCGCCTCGCCGGGACCGGGCGGCGGCAGTTCCACGTCCACGTACTCCATCACTTCCGGGCCGCCCGTGCGCTGTACGCGGATGGCTTTGGTGGTAATCGTTGCGCTCATGCTATCTCCTCGTCTATGTAGATCAGGCGGCCGCGCTGGCCCGCGCTTGCAGTTGCGACAGCACCAGGTGCGCCGACGACAGATTCGTTGCGCATGCCACGTTGTGTACGTCGCAGGCGCGCACCAGGGCGTTGATGTCCGGCTCATGCGGCTGCGGCGTCATCGGGTCGCGCAGGAAGATCACGCAATCGATCAAGCCTTCCACCAGCAGCGAGCCGATCTGCAAGTCGCCGCCGAACGGGCCCGAATGCTTGCGCTCGACTGCCAGGCCCAGTTCATTGATCAGGCGCCCGCCCGTGGTGCCCGTGGCCGACAGTTCGCAGCCCTTCAAAAAATCCAGGTATTCGCCCGCCAGGGTAATCATGTCATCTTTTTTCTTGTCGTGGGCAATCAGGGCGATGCGTGTTTTCATGGTGAGGACTTTTCAGTGGGTGGAGGAATTATTTCTTTTTCGACAGCAAGTAAATCCCGGCCAGCACAAGGCTGGTGCCGGCCAGTTGCCAGTTGGTGATCGGTTCATCGAGGATCATGGCGCCCAGGAACAGGGTCGACACGGGGCCGATCATGCCCGCCTGCGAAGCGACAGGCGCGCCGATGCGTTCGACGGCGATCATCGTCATGAAGACGGGCATCACCGTGCAAAAGATGCCATTGAGCAAGGACAAGCCATACACGGGCATGGGCTGGATCAGCAGTTCGACGGGGCGCAAAATAAAAAACTGGGCGATGCAGGCAAAGCTGGCCACGCACATCGCGTAGCTGACCAGGCGCATCGAACCGATGCGTTTCACTAATTCTCCCGAGCCCAGCAGGTACACGGCATACGAGCAGGCCGAGCCGAGCACCAAGGTGGAACCGAGCGCCACATTGCTGGCGCCGCCCTGCAAGTCATGCACGAACACGAGCACGATGCCGCAGTACGAGGTCAGCAAGGCCAGCCACTGCAGGCGGCTGATGCTCTGCTTGAAGTACACGGTGGTAATCAGGAGCACGAAGGTGGGCGTGAGGAACAGGATCAATCGCTCGAGCCCCACGGAAATGTATTGCAGGCCCAGGAAATCCAGATAGCTGGACAGGTAATAACCGACGAGGCCCAGCCCGACGAGGCGCAGGCGGTCGCGGTTTGATAGCGGCGGCTCCGTGCGCATCTTCCACCAGGCGATGACGGCGAACACGGGCAGCGAGAAAATCATCCTGAAGGCGATCAGGGTGACGGCGTCGATCTGGTAGCGGTACAGCAGCTTGGCGACGATGGCCTTGGTGGAAAACAGCACCGCTCCGCCCACGGCGATGGCCAGGCCACCGAGGTAGACGGAACGGGGAAGCGAAGATGGGGTTGCTTGCGGGGAACTGGAGCTCATGCCCAGATTGTAAGGCAAAAGCCAAAGACGGCTGCAACGCCCATGCCGTTGGTAAAGGCTGGGCGCAGGTCGGACGTAGGTCGGGTTAGCCCAAAGGGCGTAACCCGACAACACCCCAGTGCGGCATTTAGGAGACGACCACCGCCGCCGCACCCGCCGTCACGGTCGCCGTCGTCACCCGTGCAATCACGTTCGCCGGCGCCGCCGTGCCGATCAGTTTATTCACCTGCTTGAACTGCGCCACCAGCTTGCCTGGCGTCAAGGTGACCACCGTGTAGCCTTGCGCATCCGTGTTCAGGTGCTTGATCCACGGGTTGTTGCCCAGGCCGGATAATTGCTGCGCCAGGCCCAGCAGGGTCGCGCTGAAGTCAGTGCTCGCTTTCAAGCCCGCCTGCACGGCAGCGACCATCGCGTCCAGTTGCGCTTCCGGCACGCCCTTGACGGCCAAGGCGCCGCGCAGCTGCACGCGCAATTGCTCCAGCAGGCTGTCGACGGTGGGCGCCGCCTTGCCCATGGTGTAGTCGAGCAGGTTGACGTCGAGATTGACCGTGCCCAGGCCCGTGACGGGGATGGCCAGCGGATAGCTGACGAGGGTGCCGATATCACCCATGCTGCCGGCGGCCGACTTCAGGTAGCTGAAGAAGGAATCGGAGCTGACGCCAGCCGACACCAGGTCCACCATCACGGGCGTGCCGCCGCCCGCTGCGTCAAAATCGTCGCTGACGGTGCCGGCAAAGAACGAGTGGATATCGCCGGTCAGCGCCACCACGTTGCCGATGGCGTTCGTTTTCAGGTGCGACATCAGGTTCTTGCGCTCGCTGTTGTAGCCATCCCACTGGTCGCAATTGAGCAGGAAGCGCGTGAAGAACGGCGCCAGCGCCGCTTGCTGGCCTGATGCGGCGACAAAGCTCGATGCGGCGCCCTTGGCCTGCACGTCGGGCTTGATCCAGCCGAAGGCGATCACTTGCGCGGCGGCGGCCGGCGAGGCGCTGTTGTAGGCGGCCACCGTGATGCCGGCCTGGGCCGCGCTCAAGCCGGCGCCCACGGCAGCGGCCCCCTGGGCGCTGGCGTTCGCTGCCGCGCCGGCAATGGCCATGGCCGCCGCTTGCGCCACGTTTTGCGCCGCGCCCGCCGTGGAAGCTGCCACGATGGCGGACGCCAGCGGCACGCTGCCGCCCACCAGCGGCAGCGTGCTGGCGATGGCCTGGCCCACCTTGCTCATGGCGCTCAACGCCAGCAAGGTGGCGATCGCATCCGTGCCATTCAAGCCCATGCGCAGCAAGGACACTTCATTGCCCCACAGTTTCCAGGTCGAGGTCGCCGCCTTCATCTTGCTTTTCCACCAGTCGCGTTGCGTGCTGCCCAGCATGCCAACGGAGGCCAGCGGATCCGCGCCAGCCTTGGTGGCGGCCGCCATTTTCTGCCCTTCCACGCTGTCGAACAGCGCCTGCGGCACCAGATAGCGACTGCCGATGCTGCCCAGCGGCTTGCCTGTGGCCGGGTTGATGGTCGACTCGGCGATCGCATGGTCGGCGCGGTACAGACGCTCGTCCGTCATCACCAGCTGCATCAGTTTGCCGAACTGGAAATCGCGGTAGATCTGGATGTTCTGGAACGTCGTCGCGGCGCTATCGAACGTGACGTCGGCAGGCATGTATTCGAACCAGGCCTGGTTGGCGCTGCGGCGGCGGGCCGGCTGGTGCAAATCGCTGCCGTCGGTGGCCACGATGCCCTCGTAGGTGGACGCATCCTGCCAGGCGTCGTCCGTGAATTCATGGTCGTCCCAGATGGCGATGAATGCAAAGCGCTCATGCACGGCTTGCAGGCGCGCATCGGTGCGGTATTTCTTGTACAGGTAGCGGTAATCGGCCACGGTGGTGGCGTATTTGGCGCCGGACGTGCCGCTTTTATACGTGCCGTCCGGCAATTTCAGCTGGTCGTGGCGGCTTTCCACGGCGCCGCTCTGGAACGCCTCGCCCACCGTTTCATAGATGTAATCGCCCAGGTGGACGATGAAATCCAGGCTTTCATTGGCGGCAATGTGCGACAGCGCGCCCCAGTGGTTGATGCTCCAGTCCTGGCACGTCAGGTAGGCGAACTGCAGTTGCGATACGTCGGCCGTGGCGGCAGGCGCCGTCTTGAAGCGGCCCACGTTCGAGCGCACGTCGCCGGCGATGAACTGGTAAAAATACACCTGGCCCGGCTGCAAGCCCGTCACCTTGTGGCGCAGGGTATTGTCGAAATCGGCTTTCAATGGCAGCTTGGCGTCGACGATGGGCGTGCCCGCCAGGGCCGTATTGCCGCCAAGGGCGGCCGTATTGTCGCTGGCGCTGACGATCAGGCGCACGGCAACGTCGGACTTGCCGGCCACGGCGGGCGCGACGGCGTCGAAACTGGCGGGCACGACGCGCGTCCACAGCATGGCGCTGTCGGCGCGCGGGTCGCCCGAAGCCACGCTTTGCGGGAATTTCCAGTCGCTGCCCGAGGCCAGCGGCACGCCGGGATCGCTGTAGTCGGTGCTGCCGCAGGCGGCCAGGCCGACGGTGGCCACGGAGACCGTGATAAAGCCGCCCAATTTCAGAAATTGCCGCCTGTCCATTTGACTTGCCATGATGTCGCGCCCTCGATATGGTGAAAGCGCGTCACTTTAGCAACAGATTGTGTCATCCTGATGACGGGGCCATGCCGCTTGCCAGGGGGCCGATATGCTAAAATGTCGGCCACAATTGAACACCCGTCTAAGGAAGATTCGACATGGCAGGACATAGCAAATGGGCCAATATCAAGCATAAAAAGGCTGCCACCGATGCCAAGCGCGGCAAAATCTGGACGCGCCTGATCAAGGAAATCACGGTCGCGGCCCGCATGGGCGGCGCCGACGCCATTACCAATCCGCGCCTGCGCCTGGCCGTCGACAAGGCGGCTGACGCCAATATGCCAAAAGACAACGTCCAGCGCGCGATCAACCGCGGCAGCGGCGGCGTCGATGGCGCCAACTACGAAGAAGTACGCTACGAAGGCTACGGCGTGGGCGGCGCGGCCGTCATCGTCGAATGCATGACCGACAACAAGGTACGCACGGTAGCCGAGGTGCGCAACGCCTTCAACAAGAACGGCGGCAACATGGGCAACGAAGGCTCCGTCGCCTTCATGTTCCAGCACTGCGGCCAGCTGCTGTTCGCGCCGGGCACCGACGAAGACAAACTGATGGAAGCGGCCCTGGAAGCGGGCGCCGACGACGTCATCGCCGACGAAGAAGGCGGCTTCGAAGTGGTCACTCCCGTGCACGATTTCGCCACCGTCAAGGAAGCGCTGGAAGCGGCCGGATTCAAGGCCGAAGTGGCAGAAGTCATCATGAAACCGGCGACGGAAACCGTCTACACGGGCGACGACGCCATCAAGATGCAAAAGCTGATCGATGCGCTGGAACTGCTGGACGATGTCCAGGAAGTATTTACCAACGCGTTAATAGAGAATTAATCACTCTGTACTCAAGGGCGGCACCGCCGCCCTGCAACCCACATTGAACGAACGGTCCCTATGAAAATTCTGGTAGTCGGCTCTGGCGGCCGCGAACACGCCCTGGCCTGGAAACTGGCCCAGTCCGAACGCATACAGATGGTGTATGTCGCGCCGGGCAACGGCGGCACCGCGCGCGATGCGCGCCTGGTCAATCTCGACATCAGCGATCCGCAATTGCTGGCCGACTTCGTTCAGCAGGAACACATCGGCCTGACCGTCGTCGGCCCGGAAGTGCCGCTGGCGGCCGGCATCGTCAACCTGTTCCGCTCGCGCGGCCTGAAAATCTTCGGCCCGACGAAAGAAGCGGCGCAGCTGGAATCGTCGAAAGACTTCGCCAAGGCCTTCATGCAGCGCCACGGCATCCCGACGGCCGCCTACCAGACGTTCTCCGACGTCGCTCCCGCGCATGCCTACATCGACGCCATGGGCGCGCCGATCGTCATCAAGGCCGATGGCCTGGCCGCCGGCAAGGGCGTGGTCGTTGCCATGACCCTGGAAGAAGCGCACCAGGCGGTCGACATGATGCTGTCCGATAACCAGTTCGGCGACGCCGGCGCGCGCATCGTCATCGAGGAATTCCTCGCCGGCGAAGAAGCAAGCTTCATCGTCATGTGCGACGGCAAGAACATCCTGCCGCTGGCCACCAGCCAGGATCATAAACGCCTGAAGGACCACGACCAGGGCCCGAACACGGGCGGCATGGGCGCGTATTCGCCGGCGCCGATCGTCACGCCGGCCATGCATGCGCGCGTCATGCGCGAGATCATCGTGCCGACCATCCAGGGCATGGCCAAGGATGGCATCACGTTCACGGGCTTCCTGTACGCGGGCCTGATGATCGACGACAAGGGCACGCCGAAGACGCTGGAATTCAACTGCCGCATGGGCGACCCGGAAACGCAGCCGATCATGGCGCGCCTGAAGACCGACCTGGTCACCGTCATGGAACACGCCGTCAACGGCACCCTGGACGCCGTGGAACTGGAATGGGACCGCCGCACGGCCGTTGGCGTCGTGATGGCCGCCGCCGGCTACCCGGACGATCCCGTCAAGGGCACGGCGATCGGCGACATCCCTGCCGAAACGCCGGACTCCGTCACCTTCCATGCGGGCACCCGCATCGACGGCGAACGCCTCGTCACCAACGGTGGCCGCGTACTGTGCGTGGTGGGCCTGGGCGACAGCATCAAGATGGCGCAGAAGCAGGCGTATGAAACCGTGGAAAAAATCCATTTCGACGGCGCGCAATACCGCCGCGACATCGGCTGGCGCGGTTTGAAGCATTGATCGCTCCATAGCGATCACACGACGGGCCGGCGCGGAATTCATCCGCCCGGCCCGTTTTGATTGTCACCTCCATTCCTCGCCATGACCATACCAACCGGCCTTGCCGCACCAGACAACGATGCCCCGGTGAGCCCCCTTGCGTGGCTGACGCTTGCCTCGCTGCTCGTTGCCGGCCTGGCTTGGTACTGGTTCAGCAGTTATGCCATACCACGCTGCGACACCAGACAAACCGTGGCCGCGGTCACGGATGGCAAATTCAGCCTGCACAATGTCAAGCAGGCCGGCTATGCCTGGTCGCAAAAAACCCGTGGCTGCGTGGCCACCATCATCGAGGACGGCAAGCCGCTGCAATACGCCTGGACCATTTCGCGTGTGGAAGGCCGCCGCAAAAGCCGCCTGGAGTATGACCACGCGCATGCGGGCATCGTGCAAACGCGCTTTGCCGACATCGCCTGGCATGGCGGCTTTGCGCAGCAGGGCCAGCCCATCGGGCGCGATGGGCTGAAGAAGGCGGTGCTGGCCGGCATGGATGCACTGCGCGGCAAGCCGCTCTACCATGTCAACCTCAACGCAGTGGTGTCGCCGCAGCACTACCGTGAAATTGGCGATATTGAAGCGCTGGCACCATGCAAGGAAGTATTGCCTGGCGTGGTTTCCTGCCGCCTGCTGCTGGCCCGCAACGACCTTGCGCCGGCTGCCGCAAGCAAGGTGCTGGCCGTCTCGGTGCTGCAGCAAGGCGACTTTACTTTCCAGCGCAGCAAAAATGGCAAGAACTGGTCAGTAACACCGCAGTTCAGGACAGAACTGGATCAGGCACAACTTCAATAGTACGCCGGGGAAACGTGATTGCATTGTAAAATTTATCATCTTAAATTTTGATAAACCCACTCCCGATGACAAGCAATCTCCCCGTGTCCACGCATACTTCCGTCGAGGCGCTGCATGTGCTGAAGCTGCTCACGCGCCGCCAGCGCGAGCAGGCGCTGGCGCATCCCGACTTGCCGCAGCTTGCCATCGGTACGCCGCTACCCGACACCTTGCTGTGGTTGTACCGGCGCCAGATCGTTACGTCCGAGGATGTGACGAGCCTGTCGTCGAGCGTGGCGCGCCACTTCAGCGGCGACGAGCTGGCACTACGCCTGTCGATCTTGCAGCAGGTGGTGGAGGTGCTCAATCGCGAATCGCTCGATCATCTGCGCGACGAAGCGATCATTACGCCAGAGCTTTATCAACAGGCGCTGCCGCACCTGCCCGGCGACGTTCTGCTGCCCACGCCGGGCGAAGCGCTGAACTGGATGCTCCATGTGGGGCTGCTGCCGCGCGCGCAGTTCAAGACCACGGTGCAGCGCATCGAGGCCGGCGGCAGCGACGATGCAAAGCGCGTGGTTCGGCATGCGCAAGCGCGCCAGGATGAACATAAAAAGGCGGTACGCGGCGTGGTCCTCGACGGTTTGTTTCCCGGCTCGCGCCTGGCCTGGCTGATCGGCGCGCCGCTGGCGCTGGCCGGCATGGTCTGGTATGTGATGAGCGGCAATTCCGTGCCCGAGTGCGACTCCACCGACACGCTCACCACCATGACACGCATGCTCAACAAGGCGGCGCCGGAAGGCACGGGCAAAGCAAGCCTGCACGACGTGAAAGAAGCCGGTTACGCCTCGTCACAACATATCCGTGGCTGCCTGGCCACGATAGCACTCGATGGCAAGAAGATGGGCTATGCCTATACCGTCGCGCGCGACGACAGCGGCAGCAAGAGCCGCATCAGCTATACGGGTGCGCAACCGTTGCTGGTCCAAGCGCGCTTTGGCACCATCGAGGATGGCGACTTTGCCCAGCAAGCCAAGCCCCTGGGGCGCGAGGCGCTGGAAAAGGCTTTCCGCGACGGCATGGATGGTGCGCGCATCATGCCCCAGCCACGACAAGCGTTTTCGCTGACGCAATCGATGGAGCGCACGCGCGAAATCGCCGAAATCGAACCGCTGGCGCCATGCAAGGAAATCTCGCCGGGCATCTATTCCTGCCGCCTGCTGATCGAACGCAATGACGCCTTGCTGGGCATGCTCAACGGCGGCACGGCAGTGATGCAGGAAGGCGAGTTTACCTTCCAACGCGACGCTGCCGGCAATGGCTGGTCGGTAACGCCACAATTTGCCCTGGAGCTGCGCCAGGCCAAAGTAAAAGAATAAGTCCATGCATATCGAACCGCCCCACGCATCGCTGGACCAGCTGCACCAGCTGGGCCTGATCACCGCGCAGGAACTCGACGAGGCCAACTCGGAACGCGATATCGCCGCCCATGAGCGCCTGCACCCGGCCGAGGAGCCGGTCGACATGCCGGAACTGGCGCAGGACGCCGACCTGGCCACCACCCTGGGCTGGCTGCTGCTGACCGATCTGCTGCCCAAGAATGACTTCGACAAGCGCGCGGCCACACTGCCACCCCGGCAACAGGCGCTGGCAGCAGAGGGGGTGCGGTACTACAACCGCCGCGAGGTCGACGCCTTATACGAGCTCGATTTGCTGAACCAGTTCCAGCGCGATGCTGCACATGCGGCGGTGCCGGCCGACCGCATGTTTTATACGCCGTGGATCGCCATGCGCTGGCTGGTGGTAAACGACATCCTGCCCACGGCGCAGTTCGAGGCGCTGGAAGCGCACGTGCGTGAACATGGCAGCGCACTGGCGCGCGAAATCATGGAAGCGTCCAGGCTGCGTCATGGTCACGACCGCATCCCGTACAAGCGGCCACCGGCCTGGAAAAGCGCCTTGATCGTGCTGGGCATGATCCTGGTGATGTCCGTGCTTTACGGTGTTGTGACCGGAGGCCTGCGGCCATGAGCACCGATCCGCGCCTCAAACCACTCGGCGAACTGCGGCAACTGGACCTGATCACCAGCGACGAATACGACGATACGCTGGCCGAGCTGCAGATCATCGAGCTGCAGCGCGCGCACAATGCTGCCGAAGACATCGATGTGCCTGAACTGGCAATGAATGCCGACCAGATCAAGACGCTGGCCTGGCTGCTGAGCGCCGAACTGGTGGCCGAGGAGCGTTTTTTCAGGATGCTGCGCAAGCTGCCCGCCGATGAACCACGCCGGCAACTAGCCAGCGCCGCGCTGCAGCAGGTGAACCGCGAGGCGATCGATGCGCTGTACGGCGAGAACCTGATCAACCAGTTTCAGCGTGACGCCGCCCACGACAGCCTACCAGACTATCACCTGGCCGCCACGCCCGTCGCGGCCTTGCGCCACATGCTGAAACAGGGCACGCTATCGCCGCTGCAATACAAGGAGCTGCAAGCGCGCACGCGCGCGAACGGCTCGCAACTGGCACGCGCGATCGTCGATGCCGCCGGCAAACCGCCGACTCAATATGGCCGGCCCCGCCCGCGCCCTTCCACCATCATGGCTGCGGCACTGCTGCTGGCGATACTGACGATGCTGACGTATGCAGGACGCGCATGGTTCAAGCGCGAGCAGCCAGTGCCCGTGGCACCGCTGGTGCAGCCGGCCGACACGATCGAACGCACGGACCTGCAACAGCGCGCGACAAGCATGGTGGAGGGCGCCCGCCAGCCAGGCGCGGATGCGCCCCAATTCGAGGTGCAGGTAATACAGGACAAGCCGCGTCAGTAAAGCAGGGCCGGCAACAGCATCGCCGGTTTTGCTATCACAAAAATCCGTTACAGGGTACAATCCGTCCTTACTTTTTTATTTCGGCCTCGTCGGCCCACGCGATGTCGTCAACTCCCTCTCCTTCGGCCGTCAAGGCTTATTTGCTCGATTTACAAAGCCGTATCGTGCAGGCGCTCGAAGCGCAGGATGGCAAGCCCTTCCTGACCGATGCCTGGCAGCGCCCCGAGGGCGGTGGCGGTATTTCGCGGCTGATCGAGGAAGGCAATGTGTTCGAGCGTGGCGGCGTGAATTTTTCGCACGTCACCGGCGCAGCATTGCCGCCATCGGCCGCGGCCGCGCGCCCTGAACTCGGTGGCAAGGCTTGGGAAGCGATGGGCGTGTCGCTGGTGCTGCATCCGCGCAATCCCTACGCGCCCACGGTGCACATGAACGTGCGCTTTTTCAGCACCGTCAATGCCGATGGCGCACCCGTATGGTGGTTCGGCGGCGGCATGGATTTGACGCCGTATTACGGCGACGTGGACGACGTGAAGCATTTCCACCAGGTGTGCCACGATGCGCTGGCGCCGTTTGGCGACGAGCTGCATCCGAAGTTCAAACAGTGGTGCGACGATTATTTCTACCTGAAGCACCGGCGCGAAGCGCGCGGCGCCGGCGGCATCTTCTTCGACGACTTCAACGCCCTGGGCTTTGACGGCAGTTTCGCCATGATGCGCAGCGCCGGCGACGCTTTCGTCAAAGCCTATGTGCCGATCGTGGCGCGCCGCAAGGACACGCCCTACGGCGAACGCGAACGCGATTTCCAGTGCTACCGGCGCGGACGCTATGTCGAGTTCAACCTGGTCTTCGACCGCGGCACCCTGTTCGGGCTGCAGTCGGGCGGACGCACCGAGGCGATCCTGATGTCGATGCCGCCCGTGGTCAAGTGGCGCTACGACTGGCACCCGGAAGCGGGCAGTCCGGAAGCGGCGTTGTATACTGACTTCCTCGTGCATCGCGACTGGCTGCAGGCGTGAAGGAAAGCGGTACGGCATGCGTGACGCTGTTGGGTGGCAGCTACGATCCGGTGCACATGGGCCATGTCGCGCTGGGCACGCATTTTTCCAGCCTGCTGCACGCCGATGAACTGCGCGTGATTCCGGCAGGCGCGCCCTGGCAAAAGGATAAACTGGGCGCCACCGGCCAGCAGCGCGCCGAGATGGCCGGCCTGGCCTTTGCCGGCCTGCCCCTGCCCGTGGTGATCGACCGCCAGGAAATCGAGCGCAGCGAACATGGCCAGGCCAGCTACACCATCGATACCTTGCGCCAGGTACGCGCCGAGCTGGGAGTGCGCGCTTCCATCGTTTTCCTGATGGGCGCCGACCAGCTGCAGCGGCTCGCGACATGGCGCGAATGGCAGCAATTATTTGAATACGCGCATATCTGCGTCGCGGCCCGCCCCGGCTTCGCGCTGAATGACACAGCAGTACCGCAAGTGGTCGCCGACGAATTTTCGCGCCGCCTGGGGTCTCTGGAAAGCATCCGCAACACGCCGCACGGTCTGACTTATCTGGCACAGGACTTCGCGGTGGATATCTCCGCCACCGAAATACGTGCGGCATTACAACGGGGGAATCGGGCAAACTCGCTTGTTTCCCCGCTAGTGCTAGACTATATTGAACAACATAATTTATACAAAAGCTAAATGGACATCAAAAAACTGCAAACCCTCGTCGTTGACGCCCTTGAAGACGTCAAAGGCCAAGACATCGCCGTCTTCGAAACGAGTCACCTGACCAGCCTGTTCGACCGCATCGCGATCGTCTCTGGTACCTCGAACCGTCAAACCAAGGCGCTGGCCGCCTCGGTACGCGACAAGGTCAAGGACGCCGGCGGCCAGATCATCGGCATGGAAGGCGAGGAAACCGGTGAATGGGTGCTGGTCGATCTGGGCGACATGATCGTCCACATCATGCAAGCGCCTATCCGCGCCTACTACCGCCTGGAAGAAATCTGGGGCGACACCCCGGTCAAGCTGGGTGCCGCCAAGCGCGCGCCGAAAAAAGCGGCCGGCGACGAGCCGAAAAAGGTCAGCGGCCATCTGGCAGCCAGCAAGGCCAATGTGGAAGCTTCGCCCGTGATC
Organism: Janthinobacterium sp. KBS0711; assembly: GCF_000988085.1. Classification (NCBI taxonomy): domain Bacteria; kingdom Pseudomonadati; phylum Pseudomonadota; class Betaproteobacteria; order Burkholderiales; family Oxalobacteraceae; genus Janthinobacterium; species Janthinobacterium sp. KBS0711. Next base: position 750,734 of record NZ_LBCO01000035.1, read on the forward strand.
GAGAAAAAGACGCCGGCCAAGAAAGCCACGGCAGCCACCGCCGCCAAGAAAGCCCCGGCGAAAAAAGCCACCGCTTCCAAAGCTGTCGGCAAGACCGTGAAAGTCGCGCCAACCAAGACCGAAGCGGCTGCCGTGAAAGCGCTGAAAGCACTGCCAGAGAAAAAAGTACGCGCCCCACGCGCGGCCAAGCCGGCAGCCGATGCTGCACCGGTAAAAACCGTGATCAAGCGTATCAAAAAAGTCGAAGCGTAAGCCTCGATGCAGCTCATCATCGCTGCGGTCGGCCATAAAATGCCGGCCTGGATAGAGACGGGCTTCGCGGAATACGCGAAGCGCATGCCGCCGGAATTGCGCATCGTGCTGAAAGAAATCAAGCCGGTGGAGCGTTCCGGCAGCAAGACCGCCGCCACGGCGATGGCGCTCGAACGCGAACGCATCGAAGCCGTCCTGCCCAAGGGCGTACGCATCATCGCCCTCGACGAACGCGGCAAGGACCTGACCAGCGTCGGCCTGTCGCAGCAATTGATGGCGTGGCAGCAGGACGGCCGCGACACCGCTTTTCTGATCGGCGGCGCCGACGGTCTCGATCCGCAACTCAAGGCACGTGCCGAAGGCATGCTGCGCATTTCCAGCATGACCCTGCCGCACGGCGTGGTGCGCGTGATCCTCGCCGAGCAGCTCTATCGGGCCTGGTCGATCACGCAAAACCACCCCTATCACCGCGTCTGAACTCCCCCATGAAAACGGCTGATCACAAGATCTACCTCGCTTCCAAAAGTCCGCGCCGGCGCGAACTGCTGCGCCAGATCGGCGTCGATTTCGAATTACTGCTGCTGCGCAGCGACGGCCCGCGCGGCGCCGACGTCACCGAGGAAGTCTTTCCCGGCGAATCGGCGCTCGACTATGTCGCCCGCGTGTCGAATGAAAAAGCCGCCTTTGCGTGGGACCTGGTGCGCCGCCGCCACCTGACGCCACGTCCGGTACTGGCGGCCGACACCACCGTCACCATCGACGGCGTCATCCTCGGCAAGCCGGCCGACCGCGCCGAGGCCGTGGCGATGCTGGAGCAGTTGTCGGGCCGAACGCACGAGGTACTCACCTCGATCGCCGTGCACTACAAGAATTTCGCCGAGCAGCGCACGCAGGTGTCGCAGGTGCGCTTCGGCGTGCTCTCGCCCGCCTCGATCGCCGCCTATTGCGCCACGCCGGAACCGTACGATAAGGCCGGCGGCTACGGCATACAGGGCAGCGCCGCGCTGTTCGTCGAGCACATCGAAGGCAGCCATTCCGGCATCATGGGCCTGCCCCTGTACGAGACGGCGCAATTGCTGCGTGAAGCAGGTTTGCCCCTGCCCTGATCCCGGGTATGATGTCATTCGTTGCCTCCACTCCCGCGCCTCCATGAACGAAGACATCCTGATCAATATCACGCCGCAAGAAACGCGCGTCGCCCTCATCCTGCAGGGCGCCGTGCAGGAATTGCACATCGAGCGCACGCTCACGCGCGGCCTGGCCGGCAATGTGTATTCCGGCAAGGTGGTGCGGGTGTTGCCGGGCATGCAGTCGGCCTTCATCGACATCGGCCTGGAGCGCGCCGCCTTTCTGCACGTGGCCGACATCTGGGAAGCGCGCGGCCACGACGGCCAGAACGCTACGCCGGCGCCGATCGAAAAAATCCTCTTTGACGGCCAGGTGCTGACGGTGCAGGTGATCAAGGACCCGATCGGCACCAAGGGCGCGCGCCTGTCGACGCAGATTTCCATTGCCGGACGCATGCTGGTGTACCTGCCGCAGGATAAACATATCGGCATTTCGCAGAAGATCGAGAAGGAAGCGGAACGCGAGCAGTTGCGCGTGCGCCTGCAAAGCCTGCTGCCGCCCGATGAAAAGGGCGGCTACATCGTGCGCACCATGGCCGAGGACGCGTCCGACGCGGACCTGAAGGCGGACGTCGACTACCTGCGCAAGACCTGGAGCACAATCACCCACGGCGCGCGCACGCGTCCCGCCACCAGCCTGCTGCACCAGGACTTGAGCCTGGCGCAGCGCGTGCTGCGCGACTTCGTCGGCGATGAAACGGCCACCATCCAGGTCGACTCGCGCGAAAACTATGTGAAATTGCGCGAATTTGCTGAAATCTACACGCCCAGCGAACTGACGCGCCTGCAGCACTACACGGGCGAGCGCCCGCTGTTCGATTTATATGGCGTGGAAGAAGAGATTTTGCGCGCGCTGGGCCGCCGGGTCGACCTGAAGTCGGGCGGCTACCTGATCGTCGACCAGACGGAGGCGATGACCACCATCGACGTCAACACGGGCGGCTTTGTCGGCGGGCGCAATTTCGCCGACACGATCTTCAAGACCAACCTGGAAGCGGCGCACGCCATCGCGCGCCAGCTGCGCCTGCGCAACCTGGGCGGCATCATCATCCTCGACTTCATCGACATGGACAACGCCGAGCACCGCAACGCCGTGCTGGCCGAACTGAAACGCACCCTGTCGCGCGACCGCACCAAGGTTTCGGTGAGCAATTTCTCGCCGCTGGGCCTGGTGGAAATGACGCGCAAGCGCACGCGCGAATCGCTGGCCCACATCCTGTGCGAACCATGCCCCGCCTGCGCCGGCAAGGGCCAGGTGAAAACCTCGCGCACCATCTGCTATGAAATCCTGCGCGAACTGCTGCGCGAAGCAAAACAGTTCAACCCGCGCGAATTCCGCATCCTCGCCTCGCAGGAAGTGGTGGATCTGTTTTTAGAGGAAGAATCGCAGCACCTGGCCATGCTGGGTGATTTCATCGGCAAGAAAATCTCGCTGCAGGTGGAGAATGCCTACCATCAGGAGCAGTACGACGTGATCCTGATGTAGTCCTTTGCGCACGCTGACCATGACAACAAACGCTGCCCTGTGCCTGTTGCTGCTGTGCGCATCGACGGCCCTGGCCGCTACTAACGCCACGCTCCCCGTCACCCTCGCCAAGGGCACGCCCGTGGTGCAACTGGAGCTGAACGGCAAGACGCTGCCGTTCGTGCTCGACACGGGTGCAAGCACCAGCCTGCACCTGACGCCGGAGGTCGCACAATCGCTGCCAGGGCTGGCCTACACGGGCCGGCAACGCACAAGCATCGATCTGGCAGGCAAAGTTCATGCATCGGACGAATTTCTCGTTCCCGCGCTGACCGTCAACGGCTTGCCATTCGCTGCCATGCAGGGCGTCATTCTGACGCCATGGGGCCTGGCGCTGGGCGAGCAAAAGGGCTTGCCGGCAAATATGTCGGTGCTGGGATTAAATTTTTTTGCCGGCAAGCGGGTCGTGTTCGACCTGCCGGCAGGCACCCTGCAGATCAGCGCCAGCGATGGCGCCGCGCCACCTGCCGGATGGCTGGCAGTGCCATATGAGCGCATCGATGAAGGTTTGCTGCTGCATCTGGCCGACGGCAAGAAAACCTATCGCCTGGTGCTCGACACGGCCGCCTCCATTTCCATTATAAAAAGTTCGGCAGCCGAAGCGTTTTCGCGCGTGGAAAAATGCGCTTTCAAACTGGGGCCCGGACTTCCCTGCCGCACGATCACACTGCCGCTACCGGGCGGAAAGAGCATCTCGCCCCTGTTGATGGCGTTGCCGGATGCATTCAAGGCAGATGGGATATTGGGCACGGATTTCTTCAGGCAAATGCCGGTGCTGTTCGACCTGCAACATCAAATGCTGTATTTGCGCCCTCCCGCGCCGGCTGGTTGAGGCCTATGTACGCAAGCGATAGCACCACCGCCTTCTGGCGCGACCCGGCTCTGCCCCACGTGGAAAGCCGGCGCGCCTGCCACAGCCGGGCGTGCTACAAGCCGCACAGCCATCCCACGTTTTCCATCGGCGCCGTCGACTCCGGCGGCAGCATCTTTACGGGCAGCCAGGATGGCCAGGCCCTGCTCGCCAATGGCAGCCTGGTGCTGGTGCCGGCCGGCTGCGTGCATGCCTGCAACCCCCTGCCTGACACCCTGTGGAGCTACCAGATGCTGCATCTCGATGCGCAATGGCTGCAGGCACACGCGCCTGCGCTCGATGGCGACACGGCGCGCGTGCTCCATTGCCCCCTGCTGTACGCGCAGTTTTGCACCGTGAATGCGCTGCTGTTTTCAACGGCCGGCGCAGGCGAAAAAAATGCGGCGCTGCTGGCCTTTCTGGGCGCTTGCGTCGGCGCCAGCGCGGAACCGCTGCCGTCGGAACGCAAGCCCGTGCCGCAGCGGCTGGCGCCCGTGCTCGCAACGCTGCAGGCGCAACCCTCGGCCAGCCTGCGGCAACTGGCGCAAGCGGCGGGCCTGAGCCCGTATCAATTGATCCGCGCCTTCCGCGCCGCCACGGGCATGACGCCGCATGCCTACCAGTTGAACGCGCACGTGAACCGCGCGCGCAGCCGCCTGCAGACGGGGACGGCGCTGGCGCAGCTGGCGCATGAACTGGGCTTTGCCGACCAGAGCCATCTGCAGCGCGTCTTCAAGGCGCATGCGGGCATCACGCCGGGGCGCTACCGCTAAGCTGCAATTTTCTTCAATACAGGCCGCCGCCAGCCCCTGCATACTCGCGCATCGCCATTGCCCGAGCCTAACTCCATGCAGGATTTTCTCTTCATCGCCGCCGCCCACTTTCTTTCCCTGCTGTCGCCCGGTCCCGATTTTTTCCTGATCGCGCGCACTTCGCTGGCCCACGGCTGGCGCGGCGCCGCCGGCACGTGCGTGGGCATTACCGTGGCCAATGCCGTGTTCATCGTGGCGGCGTTTGGCGGACTGTCGGTGCTGCGGGCGGGCAGTACGGCATTCATGGTGGTGCGGCTGGCGGGATGCACCTATCTGCTGTACCTGGGCTGGCTATTCCTGCGCCATGCGGGCAAGAGCAACCTGGAGGCGGCGCCCGCCGCCGGCAAGGCGCGCTGGCGCGGTGGGGTCGCGATGGGCTTTGTCTCGGCCATCCTGAACCCGAAGAATGCGCTGTTCTACGTCAGCCTGGCCACCGTGCTGGCCGCCAGGCAGACGAGCCCCGCCGCGATGACGGCGTATGGCGCGTGGATGGTCTTTGCCGTGCTGGCGTGGGATATGGCGGTGGCGCTGGCCATCGGCAGCACCGCCCTGAGGCAGCGCTTTGCCCGCGCGCTGCCGTTGCTGGAACGGATGTCGGGCGTGATGCTGATTGCGTTAGCGATAGGGCTACTGGCTCAGGCCGGCAGCGGATCCAGGTAAAACACGGCATACACTTTCAGGGGCGTCGTTTCCGTCGCCTTTTCCGAGCGCACGACGGAGCAGTCGTCGGCGGCCAGGCTGCGCCAGTTCTGGATGCCCGCCTTGGCGAACATGGCGTGCGCGGGGGCATTCGCGGCCAGGTCCAGCACCAGGCAGGCGTTGCGCGGGCCGGCACCGTAATTGACGGCGCGGATTTCCATGCCGAAGGTGGTCATCCACGGTTCCCACAAGCCTTTTTCCTTGCCGGCCGCGATGCGGTCGAGCATCTCGCCAAACGTCAAACCTTTTTTGACGGTATCGCGCAGTGCTTGCAGCGACGGCGCCAGGCGCGGGTCGGGCTGCTTGTTGCCGGCGCGAATCTCGGCAATCGCTTTCAATTCCTTGATGATGGCCGCGTCGCGTTCCGTGTAATCGCGCATGCGCGCGTAAAACTCTGCGTCCAGGAAGGGATTGACGGTCAGCTTGGCGACGCCCTCTTCGCGGCGTTTTGGGGAAGGCGTGTTGATTTTGGTCATGGCGATAGAGGGCAAAATACGTTGAGGGGCGCCAGTTTAACATCATGGCGCATCGGCGGCGGCGTTAGCGCCGCTTTAATGTCGCGCCCGGCGGGTGCGGGGCGGCCGTTGCGGCGCGCGTGCCGGGCTGCATGAAGCCGCGCCGTGGTCCGAACAGGAAGACGGCGCCCGCATACAGTCCCGCCAAGGGGAAGCGCACCTCCCTGAGCAACTGGTGGAAAATGGCGATCGACTGCGCGCGGGTGACGGGAATGTCGGCGCGCCACTGGCACAGCACGTCATGCACGAGGCTGGCATGATAGGTGGCCGGCAAGCCCAGGTGCTGCGCGCCATCAGGCGTGCCCACATAAAACAGGCCGAGCACGCTGATGCAGGGCGAACAGCCATCCCAGGCATAGCCGGCGCGGATGCGGATCGCCGATTCGCGTATCGTCACCCACTCGTTTTCAAACTCTATGCCGTCAAGCAAGGGCGAGCAATAGCCATAGTCGCTGTCCAGCGCATAACGCCAAGCGTTGCCGGACATGCCGAAGTTCTTCGGCATCAGCGGCTACCCTGCTGTGTATGTTTTGCTGTCGTCTGCATGACGTTGTCTTGATTGATCAATATCAAGATTTAAACATACTCCAGCAAAAGAAGGGCAACAAGTGGCAGACTCAGGCGCGCGGCGCGGCCGTCGATTCGCGCACCACCAGTTCGGGTTTCAGGCGCACGTCGAGCACTGGGGAATCGGGCGAGGCGATGGTTTGCAGGATCAGCCGGGCCGCTTCCGTGCCGATGCCGTGGTGGCGGATGCGGATGGTGGTCAGCGGTGGACGGATCATGTCCATGTACGGCATGTCGTTGTGGCCCACGATGGAAATATCTTCCGGGCAGCTCAAACCCAGCTCGCGGATGGCGTCGTAGCAGCCGAGGGCCACCAGGTCGCTGCCCGTCACCACGGCCGTCGTCCGCGGCGAATGGCGCAGCAGTTCCAGCAACGCCTCCTTGCCGCATTCGCGCGAATAGCCGCTGCTTTCAAAGACGAACGCTTGCGAGGGATCGAGTTCGCTGGCCTGGATGGCGGCCAGGAAACCGAGGCGGCGCACATGGCCGGTAGACAAATTTTCCGGGCCCGCAATGTGCGCGATATGGCGGTGGCCCAGCGCCAGCAAATGCTCGACGGCCAGGCGCATGCCCACCACGTCGTCGCTGACGACACAGGAAGCGACGCCGTTTTCATCGCTGCGGTTGACGGTAACGACGGGCACGTTCTGGTCGATGCACATCTTGATGACGGGATCGTCGCGGCGCGCCGTGGCCAGGATCAGGCCATCGACCTGCTGCCCCAGCAGGCGGTTGATGACGAACAGCTGCTCTTCCTCGTCGGCGCCCACGTTGGTGACGATGGCCAGGTAGCCATGCTTGCGCAAGCCTTCTTCGATGCCCAGCAGAATCGGCGGGAAAACAGCATTGGTAATGTCGGGCAAGACCACGCCGATGATGCGCGACTTGCGCGTGACCAGGGTGGAGGCGGCGCGGTTGGGCCGGTAGCCGAGCCGGCCCGCTTCGGCCAGCACGCGCGCGGCCACCTCGGCGCTGACCATTTGCCGCGTTGCCGGGTTCATCACGCGCGACACGGTGGAAAAGTGCACGCCGCTGGCCCGCGCAACGTCGCTTAAGGTGGGGTTCTTGTTTGTCATGGGCTTCCCGGATCGCAATAGCGTGATTTTATCGCAAAAAATGCTCATTTCGTCAAAAACCGAGCAAACGCTTGCATTGAATTAATGCCGTTGCCCAAAGCGGTTTTGTTGTGCTTAAGTACAATCCAGCCTTGACAGCGTGCAAACGCTTGCATACCATGGCTCGGACTTACCACTCGGGCCCGGTTGCCCTTCCCAGAATTCCTATGTCTACTTCGCACAGCAAGCACGCCGAACAGAACGGCGAGACCTTCAACCTGAAAGAAGCCGCCCTCGCCTATCACGCGCAACCCCGCGCAGGCAAGATTTCCGTCACGCCAACCAAACCGCTGGGCGACGCCCGCGCCCTGACCCTGGCGTACTCGCCGGGCGTGGCCTTCGCCTGCGAAGCCATCGTGGAAGATCCGCGCACAGCCGGCACCTACACGTCGCGCAGCAACCTGGTGGCCGTGATCACGAATGGCACGGCCGTGCTGGGCCTGGGCGATATCGGCCCGCTGGCCAGCAAACCGGTGATGGAAGGCAAGGCATGCCTGTTCAAGCAGTTCGCCGACGTCGACGTGTTCGACATCGAACTGGCCGAGAACGATCCCGACCTGTTCATCGACACCGTGGTGCGCATGGAGCCGACTTTCGGCGGCATCAACCTGGAAGACATCAAGGCGCCCGACTGCTTCTACATCGAGCAGCAATTGCGCAAGCGCATGAACATTCCCGTCTTCCACGACGACCAGCACGGCACGGCCATCATCGTCGCGGCCGGCATCCTGAACGGCCTGGAACTGGTGGGCAAGGACATCGGCAACGTCAAGGTAGCCGTCTCGGGCGCGGGCGCCGCCTCGATCGCCTGCCTGGACCTGCTCGTCTCGCTGGGCCTGAACAAGTCGCTGCTGAAAGTGTGCGACAGCCAGGGCGTGATCTACCCGGGCCGCGATGCCAACATGGAAGAGAACAAGGCGCGCTACGCGAATGACACAAGCGACCGCGACCTGGCCGACGCCATGGTCGGCGCCGACATCTTCATCGGCGTCTCGAAGGGCGGCGTGGTCAGCGCGCAGATGGTCGAATCGATGGCCGCCAAGCCGCTGATCTTCGCCCTGGCCAATCCGCATCCGGAAATCGCCCCGGAAAAAGTGCATGCCGTGCGTGACGACGCCATCGTGGCCACGGGCCGCTCGGATTACCCGAACCAGATCAACAACGTGCTGTGCTTCCCATACATCTTCCGCGGCGCGCTCGACGTGGGCGCCACCACCATCAACGAAGAAATGAAGCTGGCCTGCGTGCGCGCCATCGCCGCACTGGCCAAGGAGCCGTTGCCGGGTCACGAGAGCAGCGCGCTGACGCCGCTGCAGCTGATTCCATCGCCGTTCGATGAACGCCTGCGCAGCTGGGTCGCGCCTGCCGTGTCGCAAGCGGCCATCGCCACCGGCGTGGCCACACGCGTGCCAGCCAAAGCCTAAGACACATGACAGGCCTTGCGGCCTTGGCAAAATAACAGCAAGTTACCATTGCTTACAAAAAAACCATGGCTAAAAACCATGGTTTTTTTCATTCTTCCCCTTGAGACTGCTTAAATAGTTATCGAAGAGCAAATTCCCCCATGGGCGTTTTTGCAGTCACCTTCGATTACAATGACGCCTACTTTATGTTGCTACAGTTGCCATAATGGCGACACGCGCGTTACCAAGGATATTCATGCTCGGCCTGACCTCTGTTTGTGTTTTTCTCTTTTCGGCATTGGCGCTGGCTGTCAACAGCGGATATTCGCTTGGCGCGCTGGTTCTCCTGCTGGCCAGTAGCTGGCTGCTGTGGAAACGCCCCCGTCTGAACCTGCAACGCCGCGATTATCTGCTGCTGGGCACCCTATTGCTGTATTTCTGTGTTTTCACGGCCAACATGCTGTACCACGCAGATCCTGCCCGCGAACTCGACATGCCATTGCGGGCACTGCTGGCCGTGCCCGTGCTGCTCCTGTTGATAGCCTATCCGCCCCGCCCTGCTGCATGGTGGAGTGGGCTGGCAATTGGTGCCGTGGCCGGCGCTACACTGGCCTTCATGCAATTTCTCGACACCAACATCGTACGGCCACAAGCGGCGACAAGCAATCCGATCCACTACGGGAACGCCAGCATGCTATTTGGCATGTTGGCTTTGTCAGGTCTCGGCTGGGCCCGCGAGCAACGTCATTCGCTCGTCTGGCTCTGCGTATTGCTCGCTGGCGGCCTGGCAGGCGTTTTTGGCTCCATCATCAGCAGCAGCCGGGGTGGCTGGGTAGTACTGCCCATTTGCCTCCTGATCATCGCCGTACATCATGCCAAACACTATGGCAAACGCTACCGGATCGCCATGTTCACCTTGTTGCTTGCAATAGTCGCAGTGGCCTATGCAATGCCGAGCTCGCTTGTCTACCAGCGCGCGATCATTGCGGTCGCTGAACTGGAAAAGTTCGAAAGCAACGGCGATGCGGCTACATCTGTGGGGCAACGTCTTGAGATGTGGCGCACCGCGCTGGAGATGTCCAAGCAGAATCTATGGCTAGGTATGGGGCGCACCGGCTATCTGGCACAAAAACAAGAACTCGTGGCAGAGGGAAAGATGAGTAGCGCCATCAGCGCGTATACCAATGCCCACAATGACTACCTCGACGCCTTAGTCAAACGCGGCATCATCGGTCTACTGGCATTGCTGGCGCTATTTATTGTTCCGCTAACCCTGTTTGGACATGCTCTGCGCCACAGCACAGCCGCAGCACGGCCATATGCCCTGGCTGGCGTAATATTGTGTACTTGCTATCCTGTTTTTGGCCTGACGACGAGCTCGCTAACCCTGAATATCGGCATCATCATGCTGGTCTTCCCGATGGTGATACTGTGGGCCCTGTTGCGCCAGCAAGAGCGTATCGCTTGAACTCGTTTTCCGCCTGACCGTTTTTGCTGTCCCTGCAAGGAACCCTACCGATGCTCACGCCCGACCTGAAGCGCCTCACCGCGCTGCACGCGCCCTACAAGAAACATTTGGCTCTGGCCCTGCTGGCGATGGTCGTCACGGCGGCCACGGAACCGCTGCTGCCGTATGCGCTCAAGTTGCTGCTCGACAATGGCTTTGGCGGCAAGGTGAGTTTTTCTTTCTGGCTGGTGCCACTGATCGTCATCGGCATCTTTGCCATCCGCGGCGCATCGACGTTTGCGAGCAGCTATCTGATGAGCTATGTCTCCACGCGCATCCTCAACGAATTGCGCCGCAGGATGTTTGCCAGCATGCTGAACCTGCCCATCGACTTCTACAACACGCACACGGTGGGCAAAGTCATCAACTCCATCATGTTTGAGGTGCAGCAGATCATCGAGATGGTGACCAAGGTGTTTACTTCGATCGTGCGCTCCTCGCTGACCGTGCTGGGCTTGCTCGCCTGGCTGCTGTACCTGAACTGGGCACTGACCCTGGTCACACTGGTGCTGCTGCCCGTGCTGACCATCGTCGTGCGCACCACGGGCAAGCGCCTGAAAAAACTCAACCGCGACTCGCTGGCCGTCAATGCCGAGCTGACCCAGGTCATCGAAGAAACTACGCGCGCCCAGCAAGTGATCAAGATCTTCGGCGGACAGCATTACGAGAAGACGCGGTTCGAGGAGCGCGCCGAGCAATTGCGCCGCTACAGCATGCGCATGACCACCACCTTTTCCGCCACGGTGCCCATTACGCAGGTGATCACGGCAGCCGCCGTGGCCCTGGTCATCGTCATGGCCCTGTTCCAGTCGGAACAGGGGCAAATCACGGTGGGCGGCTTTGTTTCCTTCATCACGGCCATGCTGATGCTGCTGACGCCCTTGAAGCAGCTGGCCGAAGTCAACGGCCCGCTGCAGCGCGGCATGGCCGCCGCCGAAGAAGTCTTCTTGCTGATCGACAAGACACCGGAGCGCACAGGCGGCAAGCCGCTCGCTGGCCGCAGCAAAGGCCGCATCGAGTTCAAGGACGTGAGCTTCGCCTATCCCGGACATCCGGAGCCAGCCCTGCAACACATCGACCTGAGCATCGCGCCAGGACAAACGGTCGCCTTTGTCGGCATGTCCGGTGGCGGAAAATCGACCCTGGTCAGCCTGCTGCCCGGTTTTTACTCGGCCAGCAGCGGTGAAATCTTGCTCGATGGACAAAATATCGATGCCATCGCCCTGACCAGCCTGCGCAGCCAGATCGCCATGGTCAGCCAGCAAGTGGTGCTGTTCGACGATACCCTGGCCGCCAACATCGCGTATGGCGATGCGGCACCGGACCGCCAGCGCATCGAAGCGGCCGCAGCAGCCGCCTTCCTGTCGGACGTCATCGACGGTTTGCCCGACGGCCTGGAAACGCGCCTGGGCGACAACGGCTCGCGCCTGTCCGGCGGCCAGCGCCAGCGCGTGGCCATCGCCCGCGCGATCTACAAGGATGCGCCCATCCTGATCCTCGATGAGGCCACCTCGGCACTGGATACGGAGGCGGAACGGGCCGTGCAGGCGGCACTGGAGCACCTGATGCAAGGAAAAACCACCTTAGTTATTGCTCATCGGCTATCAACAATTGAACGTGCGGACCGTATCGTGGTATTGTCACATGGGAAAATAATGGAAACCGGCAGTCACCAGCAATTATTGGATGCCAACGGCGCGTATGCCAATCTGCATCGCCTGCAATTTTCCCAGCAAGTGGTATGACACCATCGAATGAATACCTGAAATCGTACTGATACATGACGCCTTTGATTCCCGCCGAACTTCTACAAAAGTCGGAAAAAATTCTGTTCATCGCCCATCTGGCGCTGGGAGACTTTACCTACCTGCAAAACGGTTTCCGCGCCTTTGCCGCGGCCTACCCCCACATCCAGATCCACCTGTGGGTCGACGAAGTACGGCGCACGTCCGACGCCAAACAATGGGAAAGCTTGCGCACCTATTCGCTGTACGACTGGGTCGAACAGTCAGGCCTGTTTTCCAAGGTGTATCGCAAGACCTACAGCCCCGCGCTATACGAAGAGTCACTGCGCGAAGCCCAGGCGGAGCGCTATCCTGTCGTCGTGTCGCTTGCCCATGTACGGCCACAGCAATATGCGGACCTTGCCCGCGCGATCAGCCCGCACGGGCTGGTGATCGGCACGCGCAAGCCGTTCAGCCCGCTTCGCCCCTGGCATTACCTGGCCTACCGCAAGATCGACGCCGTGCTGGCCTCGTATGCGGGACAAGATGCCGGCGAGCACCATATCAGCAGCGTGTATGCGGACTGGTTCCATCAATTGACGGGACTCGACATTCCCGTGGCCGAACGCTATCCCTTCGTGCACATTCCCGAGCACGCATTGCAACAGGCGCAGGAGCAACTGGCCGCCTGGAACTTTGCCCCGCGCCAGGGTCCGCTCGTGCTCTTGAATCCGTTTGCCAAGTCGCACAAGCGCGGCTGGCCGCTGGAGCGCATTGCCGAGCTGATCGCGCGCATGCAGGCGATGCCGAAATGGCAGCATGCCTGCTTCCTGATCAATGCCATGCCGCAGGAACTGGCCAAGGTGAATGCCGTCGTGCAAACGCACAACTTGCCGCGCACGCAAGCCTTCAGTGCCGTCGACAACTTTTTCCAGCTGCCGGCCATGCTGGCGCAATGCGACCTGATTATTTCAGTGGAAACATCGATCATGCATCTGGCGAACGCCGTGCATGTGCCCGTGGTGGCATTGATGCGCAAGAAGAATCCGGAATGGGCGCCTTTCGACAGCGCCAACAGCACCGTCATCACGGTGGCGCGGCGCAGCGACTGGGTCAAGGCGATTTCAAGCGATCAGGTATTGAAGACCATCGCCTAAAAAACGCTTCAGTGGCTAGCCGGTGCCCAGCATGCTGATGCGCACCAGGTCGGCCACATTATCGACGCCCAGCTTCTCCATCAGGCGCGCCTTGTGCACTTCCACGGTGCGCACGGAAATGCCCAGCGCCGGGGCGATATCGCGGTTGTGCTGGCCCGTCACCACCAGCTGCATCACTTCGCGCTCGCGCGGCGTCAAGGCGCGCAGCAAAGCTAGCCCTTCCACCTGACGCTGCAACTGGCCGCGCGCATGCGCTTCGCGCGAAAACGCTTCCTCGATGGCGGCCAGCAGCTTGTCATGATCAAATGGTTTTTCCAGGAAATCGCTGGCTTGCGCCTTGAATGCCTGGCGTGCCAGCGCCACGTCGCCATGCCCCGTGATGATGATGATGGGCAGCAGGCATTTGAGCTCAAGCAGGCAGCGCTGCAGGCTCAGGCCATCCATGCCCGACATGCGGATATCGATCAGCAGACAGCCGGCCCACTCGGGCCGCCAGCTGTGCAGGAAATCCTCGCCGCAGGAAAACAGCGCCGTGCGGTAACCGCGTATGCCCAACAGCAAACCCAGCGCATCGCGCACGGCGGGATCGTCATCCACGATAAACACCGTCAAATTACTTGTCACCATACTCTCCCGTAGCGGCTGCGCTGGCGTGCGCCAGGGGCAGGATAAAACGAAAAATGCCATGCTTGCCCACTTCGGCCCACAGCTGGCCGCCATGCGCCTCGACAATGCTGCGGCTGAGCACCAGCCCCAGCCCGAGGCCGCTGGCCTTGGTCGAGACGAACGGTTCGAACAGGCGTGCGGCCAGGCTGTTGGAAACGCCGGGCCCGCTGTCTTCCACGGACAGGCGCAACCGCCCGCCCTCGAGCCGCTCGGCCGACACCGTGATGCGGCGCTGGCCGCGCGGCTGGCCCATCACCGCATCCTGTGCATTGGCCAACAAGTTACGCAGCACCAGCTCGATTTGCAGGCGGTCCGCGTTGACGGCCAGCGACGACGGCGGCGCCAGCACCAGCTCGATGCCATGCTCATGGAACAGCGGCGTGAACTGGCGCGCCAGGCCCTCGATCAGGGTGCTCGCCTCGACCGCTTCGAGCTGCATCGCCCCCGTGCGGAAAAAATCGCGCAGGCGGCGCACCACGTCCGCGGCGCGTCCCGATTCCACGATCATGTGTCCGATGGCGCCTTGCAGCAAGGCGCCGTTCTCGCCCCGCTCCAGCAGGTATTCGCAGGCCTTGCCATAGGTCGACAAGGCCGTCAGCGGCTGGTTCAGCTCGTGCGCCAGGGCGGCCGCCATTT
>NZ_LBCO01000035.1:765324-827943 GCF_000988085.1 Janthinobacterium sp. KBS0711
CGCAACGTGTGCTTCAGCTCATCGGCCACTTGCCGCATTTCATCGACGACGATGCCGATAAAAAAGCCCACCAGCGCCAGCACGGCGTCGAGCAGTTGCAATTCATAAAACTGGATATCGACGGCATGCGTCCATTTCACCAAGGTAATGATACATAGCTGCAATACAAACACGGCCAGCATGGCGCCATGCAATCCCTGGCGCGAGGCGGCCCAGATGACGGGAAGAAACAGGAAATAGAAATGCTTGTATTCGGAGCGCACGATGGAACCGAAGAGGCTCCACAGCACGAAGCTGGCCAGGGCCAGGTACGCCAGGGTTTCCCAGCGCCAGACGGCGGCGTGCAGGCGCGCACGCCCGCGCTCGCTGAACAGCACCCAGATCAGCGGCATCGACACCAGCATGCCGACCGTGTCGCCAATGCCGAAACGCCAGACGGCCGTGCCCCACTCGCCGGCCGGTATGCGCCCCGTGAGCGACAGCAATGAAATATAGCCGAGCGCATTGAGCGTGGTGCCCAGCAGCACGATGAGGACCCAGGCGCTCAGGCGGCGCCGGTTGTCGAAGATGTCGC
Source organism: Janthinobacterium sp. KBS0711 (assembly GCF_000988085.1). NCBI lineage: Bacteria > Pseudomonadati > Pseudomonadota > Betaproteobacteria > Burkholderiales > Oxalobacteraceae > Janthinobacterium > Janthinobacterium sp. KBS0711. The sequence continues at coordinate 765,899 of NZ_LBCO01000035.1, forward strand.
TGCTGCTGAAGCTGCGACGCAGGACTGCGCCGATACCGCCATAGCCGAGCACCAGCCACGCCGAACAGAGCAGGGTCAGAGGCAGGCCTGCCGGCATGCCGCGCACCAGCACCTCGCCGGCCACCAGGGCGATGAACCATGGCAGCGCCGCCTTGCGGCCGTGGATCAGCCAAAACACGAGGCCCAGCGCGGGATCGGGATTCCACGGAGTGATGTTCAGCCCGTACATCGGGTCGATATACGTGGCCCAGTCAAACAGCAGATACAGGCCGACAAAGGCGGGATACGGCAGGTAGCGGGACAGGAGTGGGCGCATAACGGTGTTTTTTAACTGTCCCGCATTATGCATCGCAAGCGTGCGCCACACCATGCCATCTTGCGTTATGTGCACATGAAATAATTTTCATGCAATATCGCAAGGCGCGCCAGCGCGGTCAGGCTACGGCCAAGGGCAAACGTACCTCCACCAGCAAGCCCAGGCCGCCATTTCCGCTGTGCAACTGAATCGTGCCACCGTGCTGGCGCACGACGGAAGCGACGATGGACAAGCCCAGGCCGCTGCCTGGCTGCACCTGCTGCGGCGCGCGGAAAAAGCGGTCGAACACGCGGTCATACAGCGCCGGCGCGATGCCCGGTCCCTGGTCGGCCACATGCAACACGGCCTGGCCCCGCTCCGCATGCAGCGACACCGTCACGCTGCTGCCGCGCGGGCTGTACTTGATGGCGTTTTCCACCAGGTTGTCGATCAGCGAAACGAGGCTCTCGCGCTGTCCGGGCACACTGAGCGAGACGCTGGCTTGCAATTCAAGCTCGATATCGCCCGCCTGGGCCAGTCCGGACAGGGCCGCCAGGCGGTCTTGCAGCAAGGTATCGAGCGCCTGCCGCCGCGGCAACTCGCCCGCGCCCGCCTGCACTTCGCTGCGCGTCAGCTGCAGCAACTGGCCCACCAGGCGCGCGGCCCGGTTGCCACTGTTTAAGATACCGTCCAGCAGTTCTTGCTGGCGCGCATCATGTACCTGGCTCTGCAAGGCCTCGACATTCACGCGCATGGCCGCCAGTGGCGTGCGCAGCTCATGCGTGGCATCGGCGATGAAGCTGCGTTCGCGCGCGGCGCTGGCATCGACCCGCTGCAGCAGCGCATTGATATTGTCGACCAGCGCCGCCAGTTCGCCATGCGGCGGCTTGAAGGCCAGCGGCCGCAAATCCTGCGGCCCGCGCGCCGCCACCTCCTGCGCCAACTTGCGCCACGGACGCATGGCAAGGCGGATCGACAGCCAGGCCGGCACCAGCAGGAACGGCAGGCTGATCAGCAATGGCAGCAGGTAGTAACCGCGTGAATTGATCGTGATGAACAATTGCCAGGCGCCTCCCGCTTCCAGCACCGTCACGCGCGTGCTGCCCTCGGCCAGGCTGCGGCTGCGCCAGGCCTGGCCCTTGACGTACACCACTTCCATCTGCTCCGGGCCCGCGCTGCGGATACCGCTGGGCGCATCGGGCGACTTGTAGACCAGCTTGCCTTCGCGCCAAACGAGGATGCGCGGCGCCAGTTCCGGCACCCGCCCCGTTTCAAACTCCTCGCGCAAGGCTTCGTCGATGGCGCGCAAGCTTTGTTCCTGGCGCTGCGGCTGCTCGGCCAGGTTGTCGGCCACGCTGATAATGGCGTGCAGGACGCCGCGGCTCACATTGCTTGCTTCGTCCGCCCCCTCGACCAGCACATACGCCACGGCCAGACTCCACACCATGGTCAGCATCAGCATTTGCGCGATCATCAGCCGGCGCACCAGGGTAGGCCGGCGCAGCATGGCCCAGAAACGCCCCATCATGCGCCAGTACCCGGCGCAGTGGACGCTTCGCCCTGCTGGTCGATGACATAGCCGACGCCACGCACGGTACGGATATAGCCTTCGCCTATCTTGCGGCGCAGGTTGCCCATGTGCACATCAAGGGTATTGCTGGCATTGGCCAGCCCGCCGGGCAGGATGTGTTCTTCCAGCACGCGGCGCGTGATGACCCGGTTGGCGCGCATCAGCAAGGTCTTCAGCAGCGCATATTCACTGGCGGTAAGCTCCACCGGCCGGCCATGCACGCTGACACGGCGCGTGGGCACCTGCAGCAGCAGGCCGCGCAACTCGATGGTGTCGCCGTCGAAGCCATAGCTGCGGCGCGCCAGCGCGCGCACGCGCGACAGCAGCTCGGCCAGCACGAAGGGCTTGACCAGGTAATCGTCGGCGCCCCCATCGAGGCCCCGCAAGCGCTGTTCCAGCGTGTCGCGGGCGCTGAGGATCAGCACGGGCAAACGGGCCGCGCGCAGCCGGGCCAGCAAATCGAGGCCATCGCCATCGGGCAAGCCCAGGTCCAGCAGCACCAGTTCGCAACTGTCGTGCTCGATGCTGCGCGCCGCATCCTCGAGGCTGCGCACCCAGACCACTTGCATGCCCTGGTCGCGCAAGGCGATCCGCACGCCGTTGCCCAGGTCCATATCGTCTTCAATCAGCAGTATCTTCATGGTGAGTATTAAACCACCGCAAGCTGAAGAAAGGGTAAAGAACCCGTCTTCATGCAATCTTAATAAAAGGCTCATTTTTCCTTCATGGCAAGGACAGATACTGTCGGCAGTCAATCGAGCCACCTCCGGACTCGGTTCTCCACCTGACGGAAAACTCCATGCACGCATCTACAACCTTGTTGACCTCGCTGGCACTGGCCTGCGGCCTGAGCTTGAATCCCCTGGCTGCCGCGGCGGCCGAACCGGCTGCGGAAAATGTCTTCACCATCGGCGGCGGTGTCGCCGCCGTGTCCAGCTATTCCGGCGCCGACAAGCTGTCGGCCTCGCCGCTGATCATCCTCGATTACGCCATGGCCAATGGCCTGTTCTTCAGCACGTCGCGCGGGGTCGGCTATGGCGGCCAGGCAGGCCCCCTCAGCTACAGCGCGGCGCTGGGCTACCGCGGCAACCGCGAAGACCACAAGCGCAATGGCGCCAACGGCTGGGGCGGCAGCGACTATCTGAAAGGCATGGGCGAAGTCAAGGGCAACGCCAGCGCCCTGCTCAGCGTGGGCTACTCGCCATTGCCGGGCCTGTCGCTGAGCGTGTCGAGCGACATTCCCCTGTCGAACCGCGAAAATGGCGCGAATGTGCATTTCGAAGCGACGGGCCAGGTCTACGGCAGGTCCGATGCCAAGGGCATGCAGAAAGACAGCGTGACCATCGGCGGCCAGCTGGCCTGGGGCGAGCGCAAGTACGTGCAGACCATGTATGGCGTCACGGCCACCCAGGCCGCGAATACCTCGTTCAAGCAATACACGCCCAAGGCCGGTTTCTATGAAGCGCAAGCCACCGTCAACTGGGAGCACCGCATCGATGCGCGCTGGGGCGTCAATACGCTGATCGGCGTCGAGAGCCGCCTGGGCGACGCGGCCAAGAGCCCCATCGTGCAGCGCAAGACCTCGCCGATCGGCGCCGTGTACGTCACCTACCGCTATTAAAACAGGCCTGGCATAAGGGGAACCCGTACGCTGTTTCGCCAATTTACAGGGGGTGATGGCATGCATAAGATGACATGGTTTTCCGACTATGGCCATCCCTTCCATGCATGCATCGCGCCCCGCAACGCAACACCACCGCGCCCCGGACAGCGCCGCGGGCGCCTGCGGCAAGCCGGGCCAGGATACCTTGCTGCTGCTCTTGCCCGTCAAGCGCGCCAGCGACATCATCTACGGCGCGCGCTACGCCAGGCGCTTGCAGGAATGGGGCATCAAAGTCTGCGTCAGCCTGTTGCACGTGACCGCGGCGCCACGGCGCTGTGCCGATGACCTGCCCCTGCATGGCGCCAGCGAGTGCCCTGCGCTGGACCTGGCCACGCAGCACATGATGCACGAGGCGGGACTCTACCTGAGCCGCTCTCATATCGCCTACAGCACCCACATTTTCGCCGGCGAACTGCTGTTTACGATACTCGATACAGCCGAGCTACTGGGTTGCCATGAAGTGGTCTTGCCAGCGCACAGGCACGGCGGCTGGCCGCGCCATTTTTCGGGCGGCCTGGCCGGCAAGCTGGCGCGTGGCAGCCGCGGCACCACCATCCTGCTGGCAAACCACGAGGGCGTCAGCAGCCCGGTACCCGTCTGAGCCGAAACGGCTTCGACGTTTCCCCTTTATCATGGACATGCGCACGATGATGCCAACTATTACCCTGTCTGACGGCTTGATGGCGATGCCCAGCGGCATGCGCCGCTGGCGCGAAATGCTCAAGCTGCATCTGCGCGCCCGCGTGCAACAGCGCCAAACCCGCCACTGGCTACAACTGCTGAACTCGCATCCGGTGTTTCATGATCTGGTGCAAGCCTATCCGCACATGATCCACAAGGTCTACCGCCCTTACCTGAGCCTGACCTTGAATTGCCAGCAGCGCGTGGAATTGCTGACCGAGCACTACCACTTCATCTTGCAGCAAGGCTGGGGCAGGCTGATGAGCCAAGCGGCGCACGGCCCCGTGCGCCTGTGCACGGTGGCGGGCAAATCGGGCGCGCCCTACCATTTGCAACTGTGTTCGCTGCACCCGATGGACCGCGAAGGCGAGATGGTGCTGCAACTGATGCATGACGACGACGTGCTGTATTCGATCGCCTTCTCCTTCTTCGGCAGCCAGCTGCGCGCCACCCTGGGCATGCGCATCGGCTGCCTGCAAGGCCCGAAGGGCGAGGACAGCGCGCACCGCGTGCGCGAAGCAACGCGCGACTTGCACGGCATGCGCCCCAAGAGCCTGATGGTGCGCCTGGTGCGCCAGCTGGGATACGAACACGGCTGCCGCAAGATGCTGCTTGTCGGCAATATCAACCGCGCCGTGCACCACTCCGCCAAGAAAGGCCGTTTGTTCGCCAACTACAATGCAATATGGCAAGAACTGGGCGCGCAAGTGCGCCAGGACGGGGATTTTGAGTTAGCGTGCGAAAACCTGCCCTCGCTGGCGCTGGAAGAAATTCCTTCAAAGAAACGCTCGGAAGCACGCAAGCGCCACGAACTGACACTGGCCATGATCGCCAGCCTGCGTAGCGGCCTCGAGGCCCATCGCAGCCTGGTGCAAGCCGTCACGGCAGGCGCCACGGCCGCCAGCGCGGTGCGGCAATCGGCCATGCTCGACGAAGACGACGACTACGCTTCCGCTATCGCCTGAGCGCCCCCGCTCTTGCGGCACACGCTACAACCCGTGCACGGCACAATCCTGTTACGCTAGCGCTATCGGAATGCACTGCGGTGCACCGGTTCCCCCAACGTTTACTAGGAGGCAAGTCATGCGTGTAGACATCTACCGCCGGGCCGAGCACGACGGCATTTTTTCCTACCTCGCCGTGCCGGAAGGAAAGCTCATTCCGGAAGAAGTGACCAATACGGACTGGCAGCTCGAAATACGCGCCAGCGAAGTGGCTGACGATGCCGAGATCTTGCCCGACTACCATATCGAACAGCCGCACCAGCAGATCGCCGCCAAAGGCTATGCGATCACGGGCCTGAAAGACATGTAAACGAAAAAAGCCAAACCAGCATGTCTGCGGTTTGGCTTTGTTGTCTGCGCCGGGCGGTGCCGGTCAGTATTCGACCGCCACCTCTTGCGCACCCAGCATCTGCTCCAGCGCCATCTGCAATTCATCCGATGGCGCCACTTTCCACTCATCCCCGAACTGCAGCACGCAACTGACGCCTTGCGGGCTGACCCGCGCGGCGATCGGCAAGCCCGTCTCCGCACGGTGCGGCATGATCACGTCGCGGATGCGCTTGGCATCCAGGGTGGCCGGCAAGGTCAGGCCCAGCTGGCGGCCATACTGCACGCGCGCGGCGATGATGTCGAAGGCGCTCTCGGCCGTGATACGCAAGCCGCCCGAAAAACGGTCTTCCGACACCTTGCCCACGACGGCCAGGAATTCATCTTCCTTGAAGATTTTCCGGTTGGCGTCGAACAATTCGCCGTACACCGTCACTTCCACCGTACCGCTCTTGTCATCGAGCGTGACGATGAGGATCTTGCCCCGTTGCGTCATCTGCGTGCGCAAGCCCGTGATGACGCCGGCCATCATGCGCGGCTCGCGCGATGGCGACAATTCCGACAATTTCGTGCGCGCAAAACGGCGCGCCTCGGGCGCATACGAATCGAACAGGTGGCCGGACAAATAGAAACCCAGCGCGATCTTTTCTTCCGTCAGACGCTGTTTATCGGTCCACACGGGCACCTTGACGTACTCGGGCGGCGCCACCATGTCGCTGTCGTCGCCGCCGAACAAGCTCACCTGGTTGGCCGCCTTGGCGGCCTGGTCGGCACATTCCATGGCGAACGCGACGGACGCGAGCAGGATGGCGCGGTCGACCTTCAGGCAATCGAAGGCGCCGCTGCGTATCAGCGACTCGATGGTGCGGCGGTTGATCTGTTTCTTGTCCACGCGCTTGCAGAAATCGAACAGGCTCGTGAAAGGGCCGCCTGCCTCGCGCGCGGCGATGATGGCTTCGATGGCGTTCTGGCCCGAGCCTTTAACGGCGCCCAGGCCATAGCGGATCTGCGTGACTTTCTTGCCGCTCACGGACGGCGGCGCGCCGCTCGGCATGAAGCGGTAATCGGACTCGTTGATATCCGGCGGCAACAAGGTCAGCTTGCAGATTTCCAGCGAGTCTTCCACCAGGATCTTGATCTTGTCCGTGTCGTCCATGGCCAGCGACAAGTTGGCGGCCATGAAGGCGGCCGTGTGGTGCGCTTTCAGGTAAGCCGTGTGGTACGACAGCAAAGCGTAGGCGGCGGCGTGCGATTTGTTGAAACCGTAGCCGGCGAACTTTTCCATCAAGTCGAAGATCTCATCGGCCTTTTCCGCCGTCAAGCCGTCTTTCGCCGCACCGGCGCGGAAGATCTCGCGGTGCTCGGCCATCTCTTCGGCCTTCTTCTTACCCATGGCGCGGCGCAGCATGTCGGCGCCGCCCAGCGAGTAGCCGCCGACGATCTGCGCCATCTGCATCACCTGCTCCTGATACACCATGATGCCGTAGGTTTCGGACAGAATCGATTCCGTGCGCGGATCGGGATAATCGAAGCGTTCGCCGTGCTTGCGCTTGCAGAAGTCGGGAATCAGGTCCATCGGGCCCGGACGATACAAAGCCACGAGCGCGATAATGTCTTCGAAACGGTCGGGACGCGCGTCTTTCAGCATTCCCTGCATGCCGCGCGACTCGAGCTGGAACACGGCCACGGTCTTGGCCTTGGTCAACAAGTCGTAGGACGGCTTGTCGTTCAGCGGCAAGGTGGCCAGGTCGAAATTCGCCTGCGCGGGATCAAGCTGCTTGATGTAGCGCACGGCGCGGTCGAGAATGGTCAGCGTGGTCAGACCCAAGAAGTCGAACTTCACGAGGCCGACGGCCTCCACATCATCCTTGTCGTACTGCGACACGACGCCGGAATCTCCGCCCTGCGTGTACAGCGGGCAGAAATCCGTCAGCTTGCCGGGAGCGATCAGCACCCCCCCCGCGTGCATGCCGATATTGCGCGTGATGCCTTCGACCTGCTGCGCCAGGTCCAGCAGCTGCTTGACCTCTTCCTCGTTTTCCAGGCGCTCCTTGAGCAGCGGTTCCTCTTCGATGGCGTCGGCGATCGACACGGGTTTGCCCGGCTTGAACGGGATCAGCTTGGAGATGCCGTCGCAGAAGTTGTAGCCGAAATCCATCACGCGGCCCACGTCGCGGATCGCGCCCTTGGCCGCCATGGTACCGAAGGTGGCGATCTGCGAGACGGCCTCCTTGCCATACAAATCCTTGACGTGCTGGATGACGCGGTCGCGCCCTTCCTGGCAAAAGTCAATATCGAAGTCGGGCATCGAGACGCGTTCTGGGTTCAGGAAGCGCTCGAACAGCAGGTTGTACTGCAATGGGTCCAGGTCGGTAATGAGCAGCGAGTACGCCACCAGCGAACCGGCGCCCGAGCCGCGGCCCGGGCCGACGGGCACGCCGTTTTCCTTGGCCCACTGGATAAACTCGGCCACGATGAGGAAGTAGCCGGGGAATTTCATGTTGCAAATCGTATCCGTCTCGAATTTCAGGCGCGACTCGTAGCGCGGACGCTCCTTTTCACGACGCTCGGGATCGGGATACAACTGCAACAAACGCTTTTCCAGGCCCGCCTGCGATTCGGCGACGAGAAACTGGTCGATCGTCATGCCGGGCGGCGTGGGGAAATTCGGCAATTGCGGCTTGCCCAGGGTCAATGTCAAATTGCAGCGCTTGGCGATTTCCACGGAATTGGCCAGCGCGGCCGGCAAGTCGGCAAACAGTTCGGCCATGTTCGCCTGCGACAGGAAGCGCTGGCTGTCATTGAAACGCTTTACCCGCTTGGCGTTGGCCAGCATTTCGCCTTCGGCGATACAGGTGCGGGCTTCGTGGGCAATAAATTCCTCAGGGGAAATAAATTGCACGGGATGCGTGGCGACCACTGGCAGGCCCAGCTTGGCCGCCAGGGCCACCGCATGGCGCACCTGCGCTTCCTGGTTGGCCTGGCCGCCACGCTGGATTTCGATATAGAAATGCCCCGGGAAAATCTCGGCCCAGCGCTGCGCATTGCGCTCGGCCAGGGCCAGGTTGCCATTCTCGATGGCGGTACCGACATCGCCAAAGTGCGCGCCCGACAGCACGATCAAGCCATTGGCCGCGCTTTCGCCCGGGTACAAGTCGTAGGTATTCGTCGCCAGCGCCTGCAGCCACTCGATGCGCAACTCGGCACGCCCCTTGTACTGGTTCGTCAGCCAGGCCGTCGACAGCAGTTCGCACAGTTGCAGATAGCCCATGCGGTTCTTCGCCAGCAACAGCAGGCGCGACGGTTTTTCGCGGTTGTCGTCATTCGTGATCCACACGTCGACGCCGACGATGGGCTTGATGCCCTTGCCACGCGCTTCCTTGTAGAACTTGACCATGCCAAACAGGTTCGACAGGTCGGTGACGGCCAGCGCCACTTGCTTGTCCTTCGCCGCCGCCTTGACCACGTCGTCGATGCGCACCAGGCCATCGACGATCGAGTACTCCGAGTGCACACGCAAATGGACGAAAGCAGGACCGGGCTGCATCGCTTGCTGTGAACCTGCCGGAGCGCCGGCCTCTTGCATTACCATTTCCATCCTGTGTACCGTTTCGTGCAAAATTCAATGGGGTCTATTCTACCGCGTCGCGCGTGCGGACCGGGTATCCTGCCTGGCCTGTCGGGCTTATAATATCGGCTGTTCAGTCTAAGCCGATCGCCATCATGCAAGCCATCACCCCAGCAACACCCGCCGTTTCCGCCGCCGTCAGCCCGCTGGCCGCCACGTTTGTCAATATCGCCGCGTATAAATTCATCACGCTCGACGATACGGAAGCCATGCGTCCCTTGTATCAGGAGCAATGCCTGGCGCTGGAACTGAAGGGCACGATCCTGCTGACGCCGGAAGGCATCAATATGTTCCTGTCGGGCACGCGCGAGCATATCGACAACTTCCTCGCCTGGGTGCGCAGCGACGAGCGTCTGGCCGATCTGGAATGGAAGGAAAGCTTGTCGAACGAGCAATCGCACAAGCGCATGCTGGTCAAGCTGAAAAAAGAAATCATCACCATGCGCATGCCGCTGATCAAGCCGGAACTGGGCCGCGCCCCGTCCGTCGATGCGCACACGCTGAAGCGCTGGCTCGACGCCGGCGTCGACGATGCGGGCAAACCCGTGGTCATGATGGAAACGCGCAACGCCTTTGAAGTGGATGTGGGCACGTTCAACAACACGCTCGACTACCGTATCGACAAGTTCACGGAATTCCCGGCAGTGGCCGCCGCCCACAAGGATGAACTGGAAGGCAAGACCGTCGTCACCTTCTGCACGGGCGGCATCCGCTGCGAAAAGGCCGCCATCCACATGAAGGAAATCGGCTACGACAGCGTGTACCAGCTCGACGGCGGCATCCTGAAGTATTTCGAAGAAGTGGGCGGCGAGCACTACACTGGCGACTGCTTCGTGTTCGACTACCGCACGGCCCTGAACCCGAAACTGGAACCGACGGAAACGGTACAGTGTTTCGTCTGCCGCGCCGTCGTCACCCCGCGCCAGCAACTGGCGCCGGAATATGTGTATGAAGTGTCTTGCCCGCATTGCTACGGCAAGCATAGCGTCTAATACCGGGCACAGAAGGTAGGACAGTACTTGCCTGGTACCGCAGACCGTTTCTTAAATGCCAGACTCGTTCCATTCTTGCGTCTACAGGCAAAGCTCCTACCAAGCGAACAATTCTTTTACGTAATATATCGTAAAGGTTTAATCAGTCGCAGTATATAAATAAGCAAGAACGACGCGGTGAACACGCCAATAGAAGTAGTCAGAGAAGTGACCCATGGATTCCCTATCGTCGCTGAAATAGCGTGCACCTTAAAAATGGGGTCGATCATAAAGATGTGTATACAATAAATTCCCAAGGTACAGTCGGATATGGCCACGACCCAGCGCGACGGCACGCCTGGCTTCATCCCCATGAAGGCTGTGTACAAGCCATAGGAGGCTCCTACGACCAAGGGCGACAGGTAAATATAGAAAAATTCACAAGGTCCACCCAGGTGTCGTGACCACAAATAAGTAACGGCCATAGTGGCGGCGGAGCAACTGAAAAAAATGGCCAACCCTGCCATGATGCTGCCACGGCTATCAGCGATATAAGCACCAAGCAACAAATAGCCAATATATCCGCCAAAGTATGTCAGATGATACTGCGTAGCAAGCAACCCCAACTGCAAGCTTCCGCATTGCGTATCATTCCGCAACGCCATGATGGTTGGGTAGACCGAAGCGACCGCGAACCAGAGCAAGATGAAAGCCAGATGCTCTTTCCTACTGCTATGCTGGTAAAACTTGCGTAATACTGGCACCAAGGCGTACAGACCAACGAGGGCATACAAGTACCACAGATGAAACATTGTCTGGCCACTCAGAATTTTCACCACCCACGCATCCCAGCTGCCAATTATCACACCGTTATACGCTAGCCACCATAGGAAAAAACATGACCAAAATATTAATGGCGGGATGATTTTTAAGAAGCGCTTACGAAAAAAGGTGCCAAGGGTCTCATCCTTCGATAATAGGTTAGCGCCGCTAATCATGAAAAATATCGGTACGCATGCACGCGTCAGTGAGTCATAGAAATTGGCTGCCCACCACTTTTCTCCGAAAGCATGAAAATTCTCTGCTGAAACATGCAATAAGATCACCATAAAACACGCAACGATACGCAACAAGCTAACTCTTCGGTCCATTCTTATCCCATTCTTCAAGAAAACTATTATTACAGAATGTCAATAACATGCAAAACTGACAAAAGCGCTTTACTGATACGGATATTCATTCGCGCGTCAGCTCTTGCTTGGACGTTCGCGTGCAAAACCGCTATACTGAGAGGTTACATTAAAGGCATTAGATTCAGATAGTAATTTTACGTTAATTAATTGCATTTGAGAAAACATTACTCTCCCAGCCCTTCCGCCATACTTGGCTAGGCCAAGGGTTCAGTACGCCAGAGCAATTGGGCTAGCCGGCTTGAACCAACACATTTTCCGCTGGCATGGCGTGTCATCCGACTCCGCCCCGCCATGCATCTCAACCTAAAGATTCATTACATGCTTATCCGCAACACTTTGTACAACTTGCTCGGACTTGGCTTACCGATGCTGGTCGCTATCGGATCGATGCCAGCTCTGATCCATCTTCTCGGTGACGAACGTTTTGGCATGTTGACGCTCATTTGGGCTGTGGTCAGCTATTTCGGATTGTTCGACTTGGGCTTGGGGCGCGCACTGACATTGCAAATATCGCAATTAATGGCAGACAAGCGCGATGCGGATCTTCCCTCGCTGATTTATACCAGCCTGCTGATCATGGCCGCGCTGGGCTTGTTTGCAGGAATGCTCATGTGGCTTGGAGCTGACTGGGGTGCAGCCCATATGGCTGGCGGCGTCAATACCGGGGAAATTTCTGGTTCCGTCAAGGTCATGGCCATGGCAATGCCATTTATTGTATTGACATCCGGTTTGCGCGGCATTTTGGAAGCGAGAGGGGCATTCGGCATCATTAATATGATACGTTTACCCATGGGAATGTTCACCTTTCTCGGCCCGCTGGCGGTGGTACTCTGGTACAAAAATGACCTGATCGCGGTTACCGTTGCGCTTACCATCGGGCGTATCGTCGCCTGTCTGGCCCATGTCTACTATGCCATACGCTCACTGCCCGGCATGCTCAATGACCGACGCTATCGCAGGGAGTTAATCAGAGGGTTGATCAGTTCAGGCGGATGGATGACAGTCAGCAATGTCATCAGCCCATTGATGGGCTACATGGACCGTTTCCTCATTGGGGCAACCATTTCGGCCGCCGCTGTGGCCTACTATGTCACGCCGTTCGAAGTCATTTCCAAATTATGGATCATTCCTGGGGCGTTGACAGCAGTACTCTTCCCTCGCTTTACAGGCGAATTATTTGCGAACGGCAAGGAATCCCCTACGATTTTCAGAAAAGCGCTACTGATGTTATTTTTGGTTATCTATCCGTCAGCGTTGTTTTTTGGCATTTTTGCCCAAGATTTTTTGCGACTGTGGATTAATCCCGAGTTTGCGGAAAAAAGCTACTTTTTACTGCAAGTATTCTCGCTGGGCATCATGATCAACTGCATGGCGCACATCCCCTTCACTTTGATTCAAGGTGCAGGAAAAGTCAGGGTAACTGCCATGATCCATCTGGTGCAGTTCCCATTTTTTATTCTCATCCTGTGGTTGGCCACCTCCCGTTACGGCTTGGTGGGGGCGGTGGGCGCATGGCTGGCACGCATGCTGATCGATGCTTTCATCATGTTTTTTCAAGCCGCAAACGTCATCAAGATGCGCGACGTCATCGATCAGCCGCTCAGGCTCTGCGGCGTGGGTATCCTAATACTATTATCGTACTTACCAGCGCTTGTCGGCGGCCTCCTGACACGGACATTGCTATATGTATGCTGCATAGCTGTAATGTTTGCTTACATATGGCTTTGTATAGCAACAAAAAACGAACGACAATACGTCCTTGGTAAAATTTCTTCTCGTTTCGGTGGCAAGCATGATCTTTAAAGACAATCCATTGGTTACTATCGTGACTCCCGCCTACAATCAGGCTGAGTTTCTTGACGAAACTATTGCAAGCGTGCTGGCACAAGACTATCCGCATATCGAATATATCGTGCTGGACGACGGTTCGACAGATCACACCAAGACAGTATTGCAAAAATATCAAGGAAAATTTCATATCGAAAGTCAGCAGAACATGGGGCAAGCCAGTACCTTGAATAAGGGATGGGATATTGCCCGAGGAGAAATTTTCGGTTATCTGAGCGCTGATGATATTTTGTATCCTGGTGCCATTACCAAGCTGGTAGCTGCATTACAAGCTGATGCCAGCATTGCCGTGGTCTATCCAGATTGCCACCTGATTGATCCAGCATCGATTATTATAAAAAAGAATGTATGCCGTCAGTTCGATCATGAAAATCTCGTTGTTGAGCAAGAGTGCTTTATTGGTCCCGGCGCATTGTTTCGTAAAGATTCCTATCTGAAAGCGGGTGGCTGGCGGCCTGATCTGAAACTGGCACCTGATCGCGAGTTCTGGATGCGGGTGGGCCTCAATGGCGGTTTCAAAATGCTCGAAGAGCCATTGGCGGGCTATCGCATGCATCCGAAATCCATTTCTTTCTATGAAAAGCGGCCTGAGATCGCGATGGAATATCTGCGAGTAATGGACGATTTTTATGCACGCAAAGACTTAGCACAGTGCCTTATTCTTCGCAAAGATGAGGCATATTCGCATGCTTTGCTGGTCATCGCCCGTTCGCACCTGCGCAGCGGCGATTTGACTGGCGGCTACAAAAAGTATCGCGAAGCCATCGCCCGCTATCCCCGTCACCATTCTCTGCGCACAATACTCAGCCTGTTGCGAACCAGCGTCAGTAAACCGCTGCGCCGCCTAATCTGGGGTGTGCAATCCTTGTTGCCAAAGGCAAAGATTTAAATATGGGTGTTAACCGACCTGCAAAACGAAAGCCCCGGGGCCTTTGGTTGCCTATTATATTTTTTCAGATCTATCTGAATATCTCGGTATTTTTATTTGCTTTTGGACCGTGGCCTTGGCCGGTCAGCAATCCTGTTGAACTATACAGCTTTCTGACTGCCTCTCACATTTTGCTCGCCTGGGGATATTACTCCGGCTACAAAAAGGCTTTGCGTTCCCCACTAGTGACCAGCAAGTCAAAAACAGATTGGTTGAGGATTTCATTAATCCTGAATCTGGTCATGTTATTGCCGAGTTCCTTTTCGCGCACTGGCACCTTTATTCCCAATATCATGTTCGGTTTGGCGGCACCTGGCGAAGCATATCAAAATGCAGTGGAAAGAAGCTTCTCCGGCGGCCCATGGGTGATCATCGAGTATATCCGAATTATATTGGCCCCCTTACTGGCATTAAGCTTTCCCTTTGTAGTGGCGACTTGGCAAAAACGTACCACAAACGAAAAACTGTGCTGCGCCTTCATCATTTTATTTAATATTTCCATGTATATTTCCATGGGAACCAACAAAACCATCGTTGACACGGTACTGTTGGTTCCTTGGCTTATGGCACTGGCTATAGCCTCTGGACATTTAATACTGAGTAAAAAGCAAAAACTAATACTGGCTTTGGGTAGCCTGACGGCGATGTTTGGTGCCTTTATCTTCTTCGGCTATGGGCAAACCCAGCGCTCTGGCGGTGTCGCAAGCGGTAGAACGTTTGGTCCACCGATCTTCATAGATAGCGATCCCGATAATTGGATGACGTACGCAATGCCGGAGCAATACCAAATCTATGTAGAGTCACTGTTGCGCTATTTGTGCCAAGGCTACTATGCCCTGTCACGTGCCATGCTGCTCGGTTTTGAAAGCACGTTCGGTGTTGGCAATTCAATGTTTCTCTCCAGAACTGCGACTTCGCTAACGGGTATGGTGGAACTAGGAACACACACCTATCCGGCCAGACTGGAAGCGGCAGAAGGCTGGGGTGAACTGACACTGTGGCATTCGATCTATACGTGGATCGCATCGGATGTCGGTTTCGCTGGCACTTTGTTGATCGTGTTTTTTATTGGCCGTTATCTGGCCATGTCATGGATATATGCAATCTTATATACCGATAAACTTTCCATCCTGCTATTCACTTATTTGACCATCATGTTGCTATATTTTCCAGCAAATAATCAATTGATGCAAAATGGTGAATCCTGCATGGGATTTTTATTGACTTTGTTTTTATGGCTCTTATTCACCGGACCATTGATGAGAAAAATAAAAACAATACGGAAAAAGAAAAATCTCAACCCGCAGACAAAAATATGCAGCTTGCCCCAGGCATAAACGGAAAAGATTACAAGTGAAAAAGAAAATATTAATACTAGTCGATTGGTACTTGCCTGGCTATAAGGGGGGCGGGCAAATCAAGGCCGTCGAATACATAGTCGAGAATCTCAAGGAATACTTCGATTTTTATATCTTGTGTCGCGACCATGATGCAGATGGAACAAGCTATCCAGGCATTGCGACGAACACTTGGATTATGCGTGATGGCATCTGGATAAAGTACATGTCTGCCACACAGCAACCTTACCGTGCCAGTATCACGGCTGAAGTGGCGTTGCCACAGTGGGATGCCATTTACGCCAATAGTTTCTTCAGCACCTATTTTTCGATCATCCCTTTGCTGGCGCGGCGTTTCTCGGCAAGTTCGAAACGGCCATTTATTCTGGCACCTCGAGGTGAGTTCTCACCTGGCGCCTTCAATCTGAAACGCTGGAAAAAAAGGGCATTTGTCGGCTTGGCAAAGCTGCTGGGCCTGCACAAGAACGTGCTGTGGCATGCATCAACAGAGCTGGAGCAGGCGGACATACTGAAACAATTTTCGCAAGCGCGTGTACACATCGCTCGCGAATTGCTTCCCCCTGCGGTACAGTCTCAAATTACCCCGTTGGAAAAAGAACCAGGCCAATTACGCCTTATCTTCTTATCGCGTATTTCCAGCAAGAAGGGGCTCGATATTGCGCTGCGGACGCTGTCCAACCTCGACCATGGGCAGGTCACGCTGGATATATATGGCCCCATCGAAGATGCACGCCATTGGAGCGAATGCGGCGCATTGATTGCCAGCATGCCTTCCAATATCACCGTCAAGTACTGCGGTGAACTTCCGCATGCGCGCATCAAGGAGGTCATTCCCGCCTATCATTTTCTGTTTTTCCCCACACTGGGAGAAAATTTTGGCTATGTCATCATAGAAAGTCTCTTGGCAGGGCGGCCTGTATTAATCAGTGACCAGACCCCATGGCGCGAGCTGCAGCAAAAACAGATCGGGTTCGACATTCCACTTGCGCGGCCAGACTTGTTCGTGCAAACCCTGCAAACTCTGATCGGACTGAACCAGGCCGGTTTTGACGCTTACCAAGCAAGTGTCAGCGCTTATGCCAGCGCCTATGTCGCCTCGCAAAGCACGCTGGTTAACGACAGCTTTGCGCTATTTTCTCGGGGCCAGTCACCTGAGTGAAGAGCTAATAATGAAAGCAACAATTTGAATATCCTGATCGTCAGCCAGTATTTCTGGCCCGAGAATTTCCGCATCAATGATCTGGTGCGCGCCTTGCTAGGCCATGGCCAGAAAGTCGACGTGTTGACCGGACAGCCTAACTATCCCACGGGCAAGACTTTTGATGGTTACCGCGCCAATGGATTCTCCATGCAGGATTGGGAGGGCGCCACTGTGTATCGGGTGCCATTGGCTCCGCGCGGTGTCGGATCAGCATTGCGCCTGGTGTGGAATTATGTATCATTCGTCCTGAGTGGCTCGACACTCGGTCCTTTCGCGCTGCGCGGCAGGCATGTAGATGTGATCGTGGTGTATGCTGTATCGCCCATTTTGCAGGCCCTCCCCGCTATTTTTCTGAAATGGATAAAGGGCGCCAAACTGGTTATCCTGGTACAGGATCTCTGGCCAGAAAGCCTCGAAGCCACAGGTTTTATACGTAACCGTACCGTGCTGTCGTTGGTAAGGTTAATGGTACGCTGGATCTATGCGCGCGCAGATTTGTTATTGGTTCAGTCAGAAGCATTTATCGAGCCGGTTGCGGCCTTAGCGGATCGAGGGAAAATTGCCTACCACCCAAATACTGCAGACGATGTATTTGTCGCTCCGCAGCAAGAAACACCCGATCATTGCCCGATTCCGGGCCTTGAGGAAGGCTTTAGCGTCGTTTTCGCAGGTAATCTGGGCACGGCCCAGTCGGTAGAAACCATCGTCGAGGCAGCTGCCTTACTAAAAGATATACGGGAAATCCGCTTTGTGCTAGTCGGCGATGGTAGTCGGGTTAGCTGGATCAAGCAGAAAATTGCCGAGTTAGGCCTGAAAAATGTGCAATTAACCGGCCGTTATCCACTTGGATCAATGCCGTCAATTTTAAAGCATGCCGGAGCGCTGCTGGTGACATTGAAGGATGAACCGATTTTTGCGCAAACTATCCCAAGCAAAGTCCAGGTATACCTGGCCATGGCGCGCCCGGTCGTCGCTTGCTTGAATGGAGAGGGTGCGCGGATCGTGCAGCAGGCCAACGCTGGCGTCAGTTGCAAAGCCGAAGATGCCCATGCACTGGCCATGGCCATCCGCCAACTTGCAGACTTATCTGTAGAGCAACGCAATGTACTGGGGCAAAATGGTTTGCGTTATTTCCGCAGCCATTTTGACCGGGATATGCTGACAAAAACTTTGATTGACCATTTTCAACAGCTAACGGATCCAACAAGTACTGCATAGTACGAGACAATAGCTTTTTTCAAATAAACAAATTGAGAGTAAAAGGATAACTTATGAAAGTTTTGGTGCTTGGAGTGTCAGGAATGCTGGGCAATACGGTATTGCGCTATTTTTCCGACGACAGCCGTTACCAGGTTTTTGGCTCGGCACGCAGCGCTTCTGTACGCAAGGCCTTCCCGCCGGCTCTGGCTGAGCGTATTGTAGTTGGCACGGATGTGGACAATGCCGACTCTCTGGCCTGGTTGTTTGGCAAGGTACAGCCCGATGTTGTGATCAATTGCATCGGCTTGGTCAAGCAATTGGCCGAATCCAACGATCCGTTACAGGCTATCCCCATCAATTCCCTGCTGCCGCACCGCCTCGCCCGTCTGTGCGCCATCGCTGGTGCGCGCCTGGTGCATGTCAGTACCGATTGTGTCTTCGCCGGTACGCGTGGCGGTTACACCGAAGCCGAGGCTTCAGATGCGACCGATCTGTATGGACGCTCCAAGTATCTCGGCGAGGTCAATTACGAACACTGCATCACCCTGCGCACCTCGATCATTGGCCACGAATTAAACAGTGCCAATGGATTGGTCGGCTGGTTCCTGGCTCAGCAAGGGTCGGTGAAAGGCTACACGCAAGCGATTTTCTCAGGTTTGCCTACCATCGAACTGGCCCATGTCATCCGCGATATCGTGTTGCCGCAACCACAGTTACATGGTTTGTATCACGTTGCTTCGCAACCGATTAATAAATTTGATCTGCTCACGCTGGTCAAGAAAGAATACAAAAAAGATATTGCAATCGTTGCCGATGAAAAGCTGAAGATTGATCGGTCGCTGAATGCAGATCGCTTCCGTGAGGCAACAGGTTATATTGCTCCGGCATGGCCTGAGCTTGTTGAAAAAATGGCTAATTTTAAGTAAGAAGGAAATCAAAATGTTTGCAAATAAAGTCTTGATGATCACCGGCGGCACTGGCTCGTTCGGCAACGCAGTCCTGAAACGTTTTCTGTCGACCGACGTGTCTGAGATCCGTATTTTCAGCCGCGACGAAAAAAAACAAGAAGACATGCGCATCGCGCTGAACAATCCAAAACTGAAGTTTTACATTGGCGACGTGCGCAATCCTGAAAGCTTGAATGAGGCAATGAAAGGCGTGGATTACCTGTTTCACGCGGCAGCGCTAAAACAGGTTCCATCGTGCGAGTTCTACCCGATGGAAGCGGTGCGCACAAATGTGTTGGGTACCGAAAATGTGCTCAATTCAGCAGTCGCCAACAATGTATCGCGCGTAGTCGTGCTGAGTACCGACAAGGCCGTGTATCCGATCAATGCCATGGGGATTTCCAAGGCACTGATGGAAAAATTAATGGTTGCCAAGGCACGCGTGCGCAGTGCCGGCGAGACGGTCATCTGCGCCACCCGTTACGGTAACGTGATGGCTTCACGCGGTTCGGTCATTCCACTGTTTATCAATCAATTGAAAGACGGCAAAGCGATCACGATCACCGACCCCAACATGACGCGTTTCCTGATGTCGCTTGATGATTCGGTCGATCTCGTTTTGCATGCCTTCGAGCACGGAGAACAAGGCGATATCTTCATTCAGAAAGCCCCCGCATCGACGGTAGGCGACCTGGCGATCGCGCTGAAGGAGCTGTTTGCAAAGGATAATGAAATTCGCGTAATTGGTACCCGCCATGGCGAAAAATTGTACGAATCCCTGGTTTCACGCGAAGAAATGGCAAAAGCCGAAGATATGGGCCGATACTATCGTGTCCCTGCAGATAATCGTGACTTGAACTATGACAAATATTTTGTCGAAGGTGAGACCAAGATTTCGGAAATCGACGACTATACCTCGCACAACACCGAACGCCTGACGGTTCCACAAGTAAAAGAGATTCTGCTGACGCTGGACTTTGTGAAAGAACAACTCGATGCGTAAAATTATGACGATCGTAGGCACGCGGCCAGAATTAATCAAAATGAGCCGCGTGATTGCTGAACTGGAAAAACATACCCAGCATATTCTTGTTCATACCGGCCAGAATTACGACTACGAATTGAACCAGGTTTTTTTTGATGACCTGGAAATCCGCAAGCCGGATTACTTCCTTGACGCTGCGGGTACCACGGCAGCCGAAACCATTGCCCAGGTACTGGTAAAGGCCGATGCCGTGTTTGAAAAGGAAAAACCGGATGCCCTGATGCTGTATGGCGATACTAACTCATGCCTGGCGATCATTGCCGCCAAACGTCGGAAAATTCCGGTCTTTCATATGGAAGCCGGAAATCGCTGTTTTGACCAGCGCGTCCCTGAAGAATTGAATCGTAAAGTATTAGATCATTTGTCCGACATTAACATGGTATTGACGGAGCATGCGCGCCGTTATCTGGTTGCGGAAGGCATTCGTCCAGAAACCATCATCAAGACAGGTTCGCATATGCGCGAGGTGCTTGATTTTTACATGCCAAAGATTGAACGCTCGGATGTCCTGACGCGTCAAAATCTGCAGGAAGGTAAATTCTTCCTGATCAGCGCGCATCGTGAAGAAAATGTCGACTCGCCGGAAGCGCTGCGTGACCTGCTGGCCACGCTTGAGGCACTGGCTGAAAAGTATGATTACCCGGTACTGTTTTCAACCCATCCTCGCACCATGAAGCGCCTGCAAGAGATTGGTATCGAGAACCTCGATAAACGCATCATTTTCTCCAAACCTTTCGGCTTTGTCGACTATATTAAATTGCAAATGGAAGCTTTTTGCGTATTGTCCGATAGCGGAACGATTACGGAAGAAACCTCGCTGCTGAATTTATCGGCAATCACAATCAGAAATACGCATGAACGACCAGAAGGAATGGATGTCGGCACCTTGATTATGTCCGGATTAAAATCCGAACGTGTACTTGAAGCCGTCGACATTATTACCAGCCAATACAACCGCAATACGCCGCCCGTTTTGCCAGTAGCTGACTACGAAAACCCTTTCGTCTCCAAGCAAGTCTTGCGTGTAGTCAGCAGCTATATTGACTATATTAATACCAACGTCTGGTCGAAATAATTCAACCAACGAAATGATTGGCAACGGCAATGAAAATTCGTTTTTAAGATGACAAAGATTCTCGTAACTGGAGCGAATGGTTTTGTCGGCAGCGCGTTATGCGCTACGCTGGCAGAGCGCAACGTCGCCTACACGGCAGCGGTGCGCAAGGATGCCCGCGCTATTCATGCCATTGCCGTAGGCGAACTGGACGCGAGCACCGACTGGTCGCCTGCGCTGGCTGGCTGCACCTGCGTGGTACATCTCGCCGCCCGCGTCCATGTTATGCATGACGTTTCCAGCGATCCCTTGGCGGAATTTCGACGAGTCAATGTCGATGCCACCATCAACCTGGCCCGGCAGGCATTGGATGCCGGGATCAAGCGATTCGTCTTCGTTAGCAGTGTAAAAGTCAATGGTGAAGAAACCACTGACAAGCCCTTCACCGCCTTCGATTCCCCTGCACCTCGCGACCCATATGGCCAATCCAAGCTGGAAGCGGAGGTGGCTCTGCAGGCATTGGCTAGGGAGACCGGACTGGAATTGGTGATTGTGCGCCCTCCGCTAGTCTACGGACCAGGCGTCCGCGCAAATTTTCACAGCCTGATGAAACTGGTCAGACTGGGATTGCCGCTACCTCTGGGAGCCATAGACAATCGACGCAGTATGGTCGCGCTGGATAATCTGGTCGATTTATTGATTTTATGTTGCGGCCACCCTGCCGCTTCCGGGCAAGTCTTCATGGTTTCCGACAATGACGATGTCGGCATTACAGAGTTGCTGCGCAGGCTTGCTTCCGCCATGCGACGGCGTAGCTTGCTGTTGCCTGTGCCAGCGGCATGGCTGGCGGCAGGCGCTCGCCTGATGCGGAAATCAGCTGCCGCCGACAGGCTGCTTGGCTCTCTTCAGGTTGACGTCACACATACCATGCAGACGCTTTCCTGGAAGCCGGTGTCGAGCATGCAGGCAGCGCTCGAAAAAACTGTTGCGCCATTTCGCCGTTAATGCCTCAATAAACTTTTAATCGACCTTGAATGAAAAAAATATTTGATTTTTTATTGGCGCTTCTTGCCCTTTGTATTTTGCTGCTACCAATCACCATTGTCGCCTTACTGGTCAAGATCACATCAACCGGGCCAATAGTTTACTGGTCAGATCGCGTCGGTCGCAACAATCGCATCTTTCGGATGCCCAAGTTTCGCACCATGTTAGTCGGTACTCCTGCCGTAGCGACACATTTATTGTCAGATCCAAGGCGTTACCTGACGCCGATCGGTTCATTTTTGCGCAAATCGAGCCTTGATGAGTTACCACAATTGTGGAGCATCCTGTGCGGCGACATGAGTTTTGTGGGCCCACGACCGGCACTCTTTAATCAACAGGATCTGATCGCATTACGCACACAATATGGAGTCGATCAAATCTTGCCGGGACTGACCGGATGGGCTCAAATCAACGGCCGGGATGAACTGCCAATTCCGGAGAAGGTCAAGCTTGACGTGGAGTATCTGCAGCGACGCTCCCTAGCATTCGATATTAAAATTATCATATTGACCTTTATCAAGGTCATTCGCAAAGATAATGTAACACATTGATTCTAAAAAACTCTTGCCTACCTACGGAGAGTAATATAGCAACTTTTAATTCCGTGTCGCGTTGCCAGGGATGACAATTATATGAAGCATACAAATGAAATCCTTTCTTGATCTTTCGCGTTTCCATAAGCAAATCATAGCGGCCTCAGCAGATTTGTTGATGTTGCCGCTAATTTTTTCTACCGCCATTCTGCTTCGTTACGACGTCGTGGATATGGTGATCTTGAAGCAATATTATTGGCTAATCCTATTGGTACCGGTCGTTTCCTTGCCCGTGTTCGTGCGACTCGGCTTATATCGTGCCGTCATCCGCTTCATCGATCAGAAGATTGTCTACGTGGTGATCCTCGGCGTGTCGATCTCCGTCGCATTACTCGTGGCCGCCGCGGCCATCCTCACACACATGAGCGGCCTCTCGCGAGGCGTCTTTGGCATCTACTGGATCAGCGCCATCATGTATATGGTGGCAAGTCGCTTCGTCGCGCGCGGCTTCTTGTTGCATGCCAATGCGGAACGGGCTCCAGTACGCGTGGCCATCTATGGCGGAGGCAAGGCTGGCACCCAACTGGCCACGGCGTTACGGGCTGGCCACGACTATCTGCCTGTGGCTTTTATCGACGACAAAAAAGAGATGAAAGGTGCGACCATCGCGGGCATCAAAGTCTATCCGGCCAGCGAATTGGATGCCTTGATCGCAAAAATGGATATCTCAGAGGTGCTGCTGGCCATGCCTTCGCTCGCCAAAAGCCAGCAAAAACTCATCTTGGAAAAATTAGCCGTCCATAAAGTCAAAATCAAGGTAACACCGCCAATCGGCAGCCTCGTGAGTGGCGAATTGCGCGCACAGGATGTGCGCGACATCGAAATCGAGGATTTGCTAGGACGCGATCAGGTAACGCCAAACCGCCACCTTCTGGCCAGCTGTATTACTGGAAAATCGGTCATGGTCACGGGTGCCGGCGGCTCCATCGGTTCGGAACTATGCCGCCAGATCATCCGTCTGCAGCCAAGTCACCTAATCCTGCTGGACATGACAGAATTTGCCTTGTATTCGATCAAGCAAGAGCTGCGATCGCTCATGTCAGCACACGATCTACACATTGAATTGATGCCCTTTCTCGGCTCCGTGCTCGATACAGAGAAATGCACCCGCGTCATGCGTACGTTCGCCGTCGAAACGGTTTACCACGCCGCGGCCTATAAGCATGTGCCACTGGTTGAACATAACCCGATTGAAGGCGTCAATAACAATGTCTTTGGCACGTTAAGCGTTGCCAAGGCAGCGATGGCGGCCGGCGTCGGTTGCTTTGTTCTCATTTCAACAGACAAGGCCGTGCGTCCCACTAATGTCATGGGTGCAACCAAACGCCTGGCGGAATTGATTTTGCAAGGTTTTGCGCGCGAACAAACGAAAACCCGCTTTTGCATGGTGCGTTTCGGCAATGTATTGGGGTCTTCCGGCTCAGTCGTACCGTTATTTCGCCGACAAATCATGCAGGGCGGGCCAATCACGCTGACCCATCCTGAAATTACGCGTTACTTCATGACAATTCCGGAGGCGGCACAGCTTGTCCTACAGGCTGGGGCGATGGGAGAAGGTGGCGATGTCTTTGTGCTCGACATGGGTGAACCTGTCAAGATCATGGATCTGGCGGAACGCATGATTCACCTGAGCGGCTTGGAGATCAGGAGCAGCTCTGCCCCTGACGGTATTGACATACAACACGTTGGGCTGCGTCCAGGGGAAAAACTTTATGAAGAGTTACTCATAGGCGACAACGTGGAAGGCACTGAACATCCTTTGATCATGCGCGCCCAGGAGTCAGAAACGGCCTGGAGCGAATTACAAGTGACACTCAACAGGCTCAAGCAAGCATGCGACCTGTTCGAATATGATCAGGTGCGCGAAGTACTGTTATCGGCCGTAATTGAATATGCACCGCAATGCGGCATAGAAGACTTGATCTGGAATGAGAAAAATCGCCGCAGCTCGCTGTTGCCAATAGCTAGCATATTAAATGGCAATACACCGGATACCTCGTCTTAAATAAAACGCACTCACGCAGTTTAAAGATGCGCAAAAACTGACACATCCATATTTAAAAAGTGAAATCATGCACAACCAAAACACCCAAGACAATCAGGATCAACAAGACGACTTCGAGGACGATAACGCAACGCCGTTTACTGACATGCTGGCGATCGCCTGGCGTTCGCGGCGCACCATCATCTCCGTTACCATCGCCGCTGTAGTGATTGGCGTTGGCTACACCTATGCGTTTCCAAGCTATAAAAGCGAAGGTTTCCTGCAGTTTGGCGGCGCCATTCCCATGCCTGCGTCGCTGAAGGAGCGTGAAACCGCCAGTTCCGGGATCGTGCTGGCTGACTATAAACGCTATTCGGCTGCGTTCAGCACAAGCGGCCGCTTGATGGATTACATTAAGGAATACAAACTGGAAGGTCAGCCTGGCGTCGACAAGCTGCGTCGCGTCTTTGCCTCGCGCGCGGGAATGGGCAAGCTGGTGGAGCCAGTCTTTCCATTTACCAAGATTGACGCCAAGGAATTGATGGAGCAGCCCAAGGATGGTGGCAATAACGTCATTGGCTTGCGCATTACCTATGATGCAGCCACGCCGATCGAAGCCAACCAAACGGTAGCCCTGCTTGGGCGCTATACGATGGACAGCATTATCTATCAGATCTATTCAGACGTGCTACGTTTCAAACATAGTGAAATTACTGCCCGAATTACCAAACTGGAAAATGACATCATCGATAGCAATGGGAAATTGGAAGTATTAAACCGTAAGGGTAGCAATTTGAAGCAAATCATGGCTCGCTATCCACAGAGCGCTAACCAGGCATCCCGTGAAGTAATTTCCATCACAGAAGATAATGCACGCTACTTGCCGCCAGCTACACAATTAATGACTACGGAAGTCGAAGCAGCCGCTGAAAACGAGTCTATCTACAAATTCAAACGCGAGCAGCAAAAATATCAACTGCTGCGTGAGTATTATGATCGTGCAAAAGTAACGCTGGACAATACTAAATCCGGTGAAGTCATCCTGCGCGCGCTTGAACCGCTGAAACAAACCATCTTCAAAAACAAGGACATGAAGAATGAGGTCATACAGGAGACCTTCAATATGATCAGCATTGATAATCAGAATGCGCTTAATCTTTATCTTGAGAAAAGCAGATTCATTGCAGGACCGAGCTTGCCTGAAAACCGTTCATCGCGTTTGACCACAACCGCACTAGCAAGCTTCATCTTCGGCCTGCTTATCTCGCTCGGCCTCGTTTTTGGTCGCAACTGGTGGAAAAATAACAGCAGCAAAATGAATGGCTAACCAAGCTACTCTGAATACATGCCGTGCGCCAAGGTGGCGCATGGCTGCATCAAAAAAATACATAAGGCACAATAAAATAGCAGCGATACGACTCCACAAATAATAATGAAATCTTATTATCCAAGGCTCATCTCGCCGTATTAATGGCCTGCGCACCATCGAGTATCAGGCAAGGAGCTATTACCTTCGCCTGAACTCCATCAAGTCAATCGCAGAAATATTGCAAAAAGCTCTACTTCAGCAACCCACCCAACAACGCCGCCACCTTCTGCTTCGGCTTGGCTGCGGCAGGCGCCATGCTGGCGGCAGCCGGAGCTGCTGCCTTGGCCGGCTCATATGGCTTCAGGAACCAGGGATCGGCCTTTTCGCGGCGGGCGCCGGGACCAAAGGCGGGACGAGCACCGCGCTCGGCGGAACGGCTGTCGCGGCTGTCGCCGGCATGGCGGCTCTCAGGGGCACGCGCGGGACGCGCATCGCCACCTTCGGTACGGCGCGGAGGACGGCGCTCGCTGTCGCTGCTGCGGGCGGGCGCAGGGTTGAAGCCCGCCAGTTCGCCACGCTTGATGCTTTGCTTGATGAGTTTCTCGATATCGGCCAGCAAGCGCTCGTCTTTATCCGAGTAGATCGAAATGGCATCGCCCGAGGCGCCGGCGCGGCCCGTGCGGCCGATACGGTGCACATAGTCTTCCGCGTTGTACGGCAAGTCGAAGTTGATGACGCAAGGCAGGTCGGAAATATCCAGACCGCGCGCCGCCACGTCGGTAGCCACCAGCACGTCGATCTCGCCCTTCTTGAACGCTTCCAGCGCCGCCATGCGTTCCTGCTGGCTCTTGTCGCCATGGATCGCCGTGGCGCTCATGCCTTCCTGTTCCAGCACACGGGCCAGGCGCGAGGCGCCGATCTTGGTGTTCGAGAATACGATGACCTGCTTCAGGTCGCGCTGGCGCAACAGATGGGCGACCAGGGCATGCTTCTGGTCTTCCGTCACCTTGTAGACCACTTGCGTGACCTTGTCGGCCGTCTGGTTGCTGCGCGCCACTTCGATCGTCAGCGGATCGTTGAGGAAGGTCGCGGCCAGTTTCTTGATTTCTGGAGAGAACGTCGCCGAGAACATCAGGTTCTGGCGCTGCTTCGGCAGCAAATTGATGATGCGTTGCAAGTCCGGCAGGAAGCCCATGTCCAGCATGCGGTCAGCTTCGTCCATGACCAGCATCTGCACCTGGCTCAGGCTGATGTTCTTTTGCTCGATATGGTCAAGCAAGCGGCCCGGCGTGGCGATGACGATTTCCACGCCGCCGCGCAGGATGACGGTTTGCGGCTTCATGTCCATGCCGCCGAAGACGACGGTCGAACGCAGCGGAGTGTGCTTGGCATAGGCCTTGACGTTTTCCGCCACCTGCACCGCCAGTTCACGCGTCGGCGTCAGGATCAACGCGCGCACCGGGTGGCGTGCCGGCGACATGCTGCTGCTGGCATGCGCCATCAGCAACTGGATGATCGGCAAGGAAAAACCGGCCGTCTTGCCGGTGCCCGTTTGCGCGGCACCCATCACATCGCGGCCTTGCAGCACTACGGGGATCGCTTGTTCCTGGATCGGTGTCGGATGGGTGTAGCCCTGGTCGGTCAGTGCGCGCTGGATTTCAGGCGCGAGGCCGAAGTCGGCAAAAGTCAGGCTGGGAGCAGCAGATGCGACAGGTGCTGGTGCAGGCGCAGCGGCGGCGGGCGCCGCTTCAGGGGCAATCGCCGGGCTGGGCGTAGGAGTCGATTCGATTTCAGACATAAATTTTCTGGTGTGCCTCCGCACTGCGGAAGCCATGCTTTCTCAATAAACAACATTTCGGGGCACAGGCAGCTCCGTCTTGCAAGCCATGGATCATTGTTCTTGCGGCACCTCTGTGCTCCGGGACATGCTGGATGGCGTATGCGGGAGCGTCGAAGAGATGTGCGGCAATGGCGGCGGAGATCGCGCCGGCGGAACATCGCGCGCAGAAGATACAATATCAGTGCTGTAAACGATACCCTAATTCACCGCAACTGTACACGGAAACCGTGATTTTTGAGCAAAAAGCGTTCCAGCAATGACGCGCCGGGATGCCGTATCATGCCAGCTCCTATGCCTGCTCCGATGCCAGCCTTAACGTCCCCTGCCCTCACCATGCCCACCCCGCCCTTACCCCACGATCCGCAACCGCAAGCGCCCAGCAAACCAGGCAATGACGAGTGCTGCCACAGCGGTTGCACCTTTTGCGTGCTGGAAATGTACCAGGAAGACCTGGCTGCCTACGAAGAGTCCTTGAGGGCGTGGCAGCAGCGCCAGCAAGCTGCTGCCGCGCCCGCTGCCCCAGGCATCAAAAAGCCGCGCAAGCGCGCCTGACTTCATTCACTTAAAAGCTTTCCCATTCATCCACCGGCGCCGCGCGACGGGCCGTGCCGGCCAGTTGACGCGGCGCAGTTGCTGGCGTCACGGCTGTCGGAGCCTGGACGGCGACGGGCGCGCGCGGCCGGCTCGCGGCGGCGCTGGCCGCGTCGAGCTTGAAGATGCTGACGACGGCGCTCAAACTGGCGGCCTGCTCCTGCATCGATTCGGCCGCGGCGGCCGCCTCTTCCACCAGAGCCGCATTTTGCTGCGTCACCTGATCCATCTGGGCGATGGCCTGGTTAACCTGCTCGATACCGGCGCTCTGCTCGCTGCTGGCGGCCGTGATCTCGCTCATGATGTCCGTCACGCGGGTGATGCTGGCAACGATGTCATCCATCGTGCGGCCGGCCTGGTCCACCAGTTTCGATCCCGCCTCGACTTTCTCGACCGAATCGCCGATCAGTACCTTGATATCCTTGGCCGCCGCGGCCGAACGCTGCGCCAGGTTGCGCACTTCGGTGGCCACGACGGCAAAGCCGCGCCCCTGCTCGCCTGCACGCGCGGCCTCGACGGCGGCATTCAGGGCCAGGATATTGGTTTGGAAAGCAATGCCGTCGATGACGGCGATGATGTCGACAATCTTGCGCGACGATTCGTTGATCGACGCCATCGTGCCCACCACTTCGCCGACGACCTTGCCGCCCTCGATGGCGATGCTCGACGAGGTCAGCGCCATGGTGTTGGCCTGGCGCGCATTGTCCGCATTCTGTTTGACGGTCGAGGTCAGCTCTTCCATTGACGAGGCCGTTTCTTCCAGCGAGCTGGCCTGCTCTTCCGTGCGCGACGACAAATCCTGGTTGCCGGCGGCGATCTGGCTCGACGCCGTGGCGATCGTATCGGTGCCGCTGCGTACCTGGCCCACCAGCTTTTGCAGGCTGGCATTCATGTCTTTCAGGGCCTGCATCAATTGCCCCGTTTCATCTTGCGATTGCACAATGATATGCGCCGTCAGATCGCCAGCCGCCACCTGGCGCGCCACGCCGACGGCCTCGATCAGCGGACGCGCCACGCTGCGCGCCACCCACAGCGCCAGCAGCATGCCGACGACGACGATGCCCACCACCAAGCCGATCAGGCTGGCGCGCGAGGCTTCATAGGTTGCATCGGCGCTGGCGCTCGAGCGCACGCCGCCGTCCGTGTTAATCGACACCAGTTTATCCAAGGCCACCATCATGTCCGTCATGACTTGGGCCGACGGTCCCACGGCCAACGCGCGCGCCTCTTCCTTTTTCATCTCGCGCGACAGGCTCAACATGGTTGCATGCAGGCGCATGAATTCATCGTTGAGCGCCAGGAAGCGCTCGAACACTTCCTTCTCGCCCGGTTCGGAAATCAGGCTGCGGTACTTGTCGCTATCGGCCTTCATCCTGGCCTGCGTTTCCGACATGCGTGTTTCATTCTGCGCCATGTCGGCATCTTGCGCGGCCAGCATGTGCGCCAGCTCCCAGCGGCGGAAATCGCTGACATCGCTGCGCATATTCATGGCCGCCAGCACGCTGGGCATCCAGTTGTCGGACAGGTCGGTCGACGCCGTATTAATGCGCGCCATGGAAAAGATCGCCGACACGCCCAGCGCCGCCGTCAACAGCAGCACGGCGCCAAACGACAAGATCAATTTGGTGGCAATTTTCAGATCAAAAAACCATTTCATGCGTTGCTTTCCTTCATTAGACAAACGGGACAAAAGTGAGCAGTGATGGAGAGCAAGCTCATCCCGACACGCACGTTAAATTTCCGCAATGCAACATTTTATCACCGTCGTACTGCAACGCAGAGTGGTTTGACTGCTCCACGCGGCCAAAGTTCGCGGGTAGCGCGCAACGTGACGTTTTTTGCCGAAGTACCGTTATTTCTACAGGGAAAATACAGCAACAGGCGTAGGAGTCGGATGACACGAGGCAATGTTCCTAGCCTACATAAGCACGTCGGCTCATCCGATGCCCGCCGACGCCCCCTGGTCCTATAGTGGATACAAGATTCAGCACAACGCTAGCAAGCCAGAAAAGCAGCGCCATCCAACAAAATCAGAAGACGAGGCCCTACCATGTACAAAGCTTATAGCAACCTGACACCAGCAACGAATAGCCACGCAGCAGCCCAGCACAACTGGCAAGCCGCGCCCGCCACGCCCATGATCAGCATCACGGGCGCACAACAGAACGAATTGCTGCGCGCCTTGTCGCGCGCCGATCTGGAGCGCCTGTTTTGCCAATTGGAATTGGTCGCTTTGCCTGCCGGCAAGCACCTGTTCGATTGCGGCGGCAAAATTGAATACACGTATTTCCCCACCAATGCCATCGTTTCCCTGCTGTACGTGATGGAAGACGGCGCCACAACCGAGATCGCCGTCGTCGGCCGCGAAGGTGTCGCTGGCGTGGTGCTGTATGAAGCGGAACGCGCCACCTGTACCGCCATTGTGCAGACGGCCGGCTACGGCTACCGCCTGAAAACGGCCTTCCTGCGCGAAGTGTTCAATGAGGGCGGCGCCCTGGCGCAATTGCTGATGCGCTACACCAGCGCCATGTTTGCGCAAATGGCACAGAACGTGGTGGGCGGCCGTCATTGCAGCATCGAACAAAAACTGTGCCGCTGGCTGCTGGACCGCCTCGACCGTTCCCTGTCGAACGAGCTGAAGGTGACGCAAGACACCATGGCCAACATGCTGGGCGTGCGCCGCGAAAGCATCACCGTCACGGCCCGCAAGCTGCAGGACGAAGGCTTGATCCAGTACCGCCGCGGCACGGTCGAAGTACTTGACCGCGAAGGCCTGGAAGCGGCCGCCGGTAATTGCTACAAGGCAGCGCGCGCCGGTTTCGAACAATTCCGCAGCGGCATCAGCGCACACAATTAAGTAACCAGCGGCAAGTCATCCGCGCAAGCACGCTTCGGCGTGCTTTTTTCATTCCGGGGTGTTGACTTCCCTTCCAAGCCACTTGATCGCCCGTCACTTCGAAGCGCACGACGCCACATGGGCAGCCACCTGCCCGCGCCTTTTCTCCATTGCCTCTCCTCGTTTGCACCGTTGCCTAAGCCGCCAGCCGGTACGCACCCGGTACAATATTGCAATACACCACAAACCGGCGCGACCAGCAGTACAGCGCGCAGGCACTATGAAAGAATCAATGGAAGATATCAATTGCGAAGGCTTGCCCCACATCCGCGTACTGGCAGGCGAAAACACGAGCGGTCCCGTGTATGAAACCCTGCCCGCGCGCAAGATCGACGAGCACGTCTACGAACTGCTGGCCTCGCCCGGCCTGACCCTGAACTTGGCACGCGGCGACATCGTCAGCATCGCCGACCCGCTCGCTCCCGCCGAAGTGCTTAAGCGCGGCGGCAACTTCTGCATCCAGATCTATGCCGACGACGTGTCGCAAGAGGCAGTGGACCAGCTCGAACGCGAGGTGCAAAGCCAGCTGGGCGGTACCATGGACGGCCAATACAAGGGCAACCTCACCTTCAGCGTGCCGGGACACCACGGCATCTATAACGTCAACGGTCCCTTCGACGCCTTCCGCGAAGCGACGGGCGTGGAGTGGTACTTCGCAAACATCTACGTCAACCTCGATGACGACGATGATGAAACCCTGCTCAACTGGTGGGTGGATATGTAAGACGGTTCGTGCGCCAGGCGGGGCCATGACACGTGTCAATGCTCCGTATTGCCCTGGCGCACATCAAGGTGCCTGTCCGCATCTTGCGTACGCTCTCTCTACCGTCAGTCACAGAGAGAAACGCCATGCCCTACATTGCGAGTGCCGGCTATACAAAGCAAAAAGAAATCGTGGGAAATGGCGAGTGCGTCACCCTGGTCAGGGACCTCACAGGCGCCCGTGCCTCATCGCTTTGGCGCGAAGGCGACAAAGTGACTGATCTGCTGGAAAAAAGTAGCATCGCGAAAGGGACGCTGATCGCCACCTTCGTCAATGGTCGCTATCAGAATCTGCGGCATGGCAACCATGCGGCGCTCTTCATTCGCCAAGTGCCTGGCGGTATTGAAATTTTCGACCAGTGGCGCAACCACAAACCCAGCGCCCGCATGATCCACTTTGGCCGTTCAGCGGCCGGAGCATCGAATCGCCCTGAGCTGTATTCGGTGCTCGCACTGCTGACATTGGCTATCGCGGCCACGACGATGCAACCAACTGCAGCAGCTCCTCTTTCTTGCCCGCAAGCAGCTCCATTGACCTGGAACCTGCCAGCCGCCAGGCTAGACAGTGTGCGCGTGCTCTCCTATCCGGCGAATCAGCCGCAGGTGGATGGCGAGGCCCTGCCCATCCTGGCCCCGATCAGGGAGTGGACACGAGCCGGCACCTTGTATCAACGCTGGAATATCAATTTCGATGCCCCCCACTATCTGTTTCAAGTGGACTGCCTGTATGCCGGTACCGCACGCTACCTGCGCATGGATTTACCGGCAGTCAAACAGTGCACCGCGGCCATTCAACAGCGAACAAAAATGGTCAGGTTTCAGTGTAAATAGTGCGCTCGGCGGAATTTCTCATGCATGCTCATGGGAAAAACGGAGTGCGTGTGACAAGTCTGACAGCGGTTGTAGCGGATCGCCCGCGCGGGGCACGGCCAACCGAACTCATCGCTACGTGCTACGATGCAAGACAAGTTCCTTTCAATGACACGCCATGAAATACAAGCTATTCCTGTTTGACCTCGACGATACCCTGCTCGACTTCCGGGCATCCGAAAAACGCTCGTTCCTGCACACCATGCACGAACTGGGCTTGCGCGACGGTATCGACGCGCTGTTTTCCCAATACCAGGCGATCAACGTCGACCTGTGGAGACGTTTCGAAACGGGTGACGTGACCAAGGATTTCCTGAAAGTGGAACGCTTCCGCAAGACATTTGCACTGAACGGTATCGCCATCGATCCGGAACTGGCCAGCCGTCTGTATCTGGACTCCCTGCCGGACACGGTCGTCCTCATCGATGGCGCCAAAGAAGTGTGCGAAACGCTGTCGCGTATCGACGAAGTGGGCATCATCACCAACGGCGTCGAGTCCATCCAGAACCGCCGCATCGCCGCCTCCGGCTTGAGCGACTACATTTCCTTCGTCGCCACCTCGGAAGCGTGCGGTCATGCCAAGCCGGACGTACGCTTCTTCGAATACGCCGCCAACATGGCGCGCGCATTCAACAAGGATACGACCATCATCATCGGCGATCGCCTGGACGCCGACATCCTCGGCGCCAACCGCTACGGCATCGACAGCTGCTGGTTCAACCCGGACAGCATGGCCAATATCTCGGCCGCCATCCCCACCTATGAAGTGGCCAGCCTGCATGACATCGTGCCGGCGCTGGGTGCGGTAACGGTCAACCTGAAACAGGCTTGATCTTCAACAAACACGGCAATTAATAACGCGGGTAGCGGCGCGAAAACACGCCGCTGCTCGCGTACCATCGGGGCTCGTCCATCCTGGTGCCAGCCCATGCCTTCCTTCAGAGTCCTGTTCGCCATCGCGGCATTGATCCTGTTCTTTGCCATGTTGGCCACGCGCCAGGCCGCCAAGTCGCGCAAGCCGCCGAGGCTGCAAAGAAAACCCGTTATGACGGCGCGCGAACAGCAGATGTACCACCTGCTGCAGACAGCCTTGCCGGAATGCACGGTGCTGGCGCAAGTGGCGTTTTCCGCGCTGGTAACGGCGAAGGAATGGGCAAACAGAAACCGTTTCGACCGCAAGGTGGCCGATTTTGTCCTGTGCAGCCAGCAACTGCACGTCATCGCCGTGATCGAACTCGACGACAGCAGCCACGCCGGCCGCGAACGCCAGGACAAGGAGCGCGATGCCATGCTCAGGCTGGCAGGTTATGTGACCTTGCGCTATGCCACCTTCCCAACACAACAGGCACTACGCGTCGATATCGAGCAATTGCTGCTGAAAAGCCGGCGTCGTATCTGCCTGATGACACCGTCCAGACATCAATCGCGCGTCAGCGCTTCCAGCAATTCAATCTCGAAGATCAAATTGGAGCCAGGTGGAATCAAGCCCACCTGACGTTCGCCATACGCCAGCGCCGCCGGCACCCACAGCTTGCGCTTGCCACCCACCTGCATGCCTTGCAAACCCAAAATCCAGCCTTGGATGACCTTGTTATTGCTCAACACACAGCGAAAAGGCTCGCCCCGCTTGTGCGACGAGTCAAACTCCGTGCCATCTTCGAGCCAGCCCCGGTAATGCGCAGTGATCAGCGCGCCACGCGCCGCCGCCTTGCCATCACCCGCCACGATATCGTCAATCTTCACTTCAGCCGTCATCTCGTTTCATCCTTCATCAATCGTCATGCCGCGATTGTACGGCGGCACGAAAAAAGCCCCGGCAGTCACCTGTCGGGGCTCGTTCTATTCTTGCTAAATTCTGGTGGGCCTCCCGTGAGTCGAACACGGCACCAACGGATTATGAGTCCGCTGCTCTAACCAAGCATGAGCTAGAGGCCCAAGGACTGCGGCGTGGCGGCGCTGTTGATGCCCGCCTCGCGCGGCCGTTTTGGAAACGGACACGCGAGGATAGGGGTATCAGGGGCGCACGTCAAGCCCTATTGGCTTCTAGTTGCCTTCCAAGAAGCTTTTCAGCTTGTCGGAGCGCGATGGGTGGCGCAGCTTGCGCAGCGCCTTGGCTTCGATCTGGCGGATGCGCTCGCGCGTCACGTCAAATTGCTTGCCCACTTCTTCCAGCGTGTGGTCGGTGGACATCTCGATGCCGAAACGCATGCGCAGCACTTTGGCTTCGCGTGGCGTCAGGGAATCGAGCACGTCCTTGACGACGCCCCGCATGGAGGCGTGCAAGGCTGCGTCGGCTGGCGCCAGGGTATTGTTGTCCTCGATGAAGTCGCCCAGGTGGGAATCGTCGTCGTCGCCGATCGGCGTTTCCATCGAGATCGGTTCCTTGGCGATTTTCATGATCTTGCGGATCTTGTCCTCGGGCATCTCCATCTTGATCGCCAAGGTGGCCGGATCGGGTTCCGCGCCTGTTTCCTGCAGGATCTGGCGGGAAATCCGGTTCATCTTGTTGATCGTCTCGATCATGTGCACGGGAATGCGGATCGTGCGCGCCTGGTCGGCGATCGAGCGCGTGATGGCCTGGCGGATCCACCAGGTCGCATAGGTCGAGAACTTGTAGCCGCGGCGGTACTCGAACTTGTCGACGGCCTTCATCAGGCCGATATTGCCTTCCTGGATCAGGTCGAGGAATTGCAGGCCGCGGTTCGTGTATTTCTTGGCGATCGAAATGACCAGGCGCAAGTTGGCCTCCGTCATTTCGCGCTTGGCCTTGCGCGCCTTCATTTCACCGGCCGCCATCTGGCGGTTGATGTTGCGCAAGTCTGGCAGCGGCAATACAACGCGCGCTTGCAGGTCGATCAGGCGCTGCTGCAGTTCCTTGACTGTCGGAATGTTGCGGCCCAGGATGGCGCTGTACGCGTGTCCTGCGTTGACTTCGCCATCGACCCAGTCGAGGTTGGTTTCATTGCCCGGGAAGACCTTGATGAAGTGGGCGCGCGGCATGCCGCAGCGGTTCACGGCCACGTCGAGGATCTGCTTCTCGATATGGCGCACTTCGTCGACCTGGCCACGCAGGGTGTCGCACAGCTTTTCCACGACCTTGGCCGTGAAACGGATGCCCAGCAATTCTTGCGAAATAGCTTCCTGCGCCTTGGCGTACGGTTTCGAGTTGTAGCCTTCTTTTTCGAAGGCGCGGCGCATCTTGTCAAACTGCTGCGAAATGATGGCGAATTTTTCCAGCGCCGTGCGTTTCAGGGTTTCCAGCTGTTCGGCCGAGAAGCCGGCGGCGCCCGAAGCGCTTGCTTCTTCTTCCTCTTCTTCTTCCTCTTCTTCCGCTTCGCCCTCTTCCTCGTCTTCTTCAACGGGCGCGGCCACGACAGGGGCGGCAGCGACCGGCTCGTTTTCATCGACGAGGCCGTCGACGATTTCGTCGATCTTGATCTCTTCGTTGGCGATGCGGTCGGCGGCGGCGATGATTTCGGCGATCGTCACGGGGCAGGCGGAAATGGCCTGGATCATGTCTTTCAAGCCATCTTCGATGCGCTTGGCAATCTCGATCTCGCCTTCGCGCGTCAGCAGTTCGACCGAGCCCATTTCGCGCATGTACATGCGCACGGGGTCGGTGGTGCGGCCAAAGTCGGAGTCGACGGTCGACAACGCGGCCTCGGCCGCTGCTTCCGCCTCGTCGTCGCTGGTGACGACGGCAACGTTATCGGACAATAACAACGTTTCCGCATCGGGCGCGTGCTCGTAGACGGCGATGCCCATGTCATTGAAGGTACCGATGATGCCTTCGATGGCTTCCGGATCGACGATGTTTTCAGGCAAGTGATCGTTGATTTCCGCGTAGGTCAGGAAACCGCGTTCCTTGCCGAACTTGATCAGGGTCTTGAGTTTCTGGCGCCGGCGCTCGAGTTCTTCCTCGCTCGCTTCCGTGTCGGACGAGAACGCGTCCTTCAGCAGCGCGCGCTCTTTCGCCTTGCGATCCTTGGCCTTGGCCTTGTCGACGGCCTTCAGTTCGGCCCGCTCGACGGCGTTCAGGGCGGCGACTTCATCATTTTCTGGCTGGAATTCTTTTGGCTTGCGGCCGCGGCGGCCTGGCACTTTTACCGACGGCAAGACATAACCGGACGTATCGATC
Source organism: Janthinobacterium sp. KBS0711 (assembly GCF_000988085.1). NCBI lineage: Bacteria > Pseudomonadati > Pseudomonadota > Betaproteobacteria > Burkholderiales > Oxalobacteraceae > Janthinobacterium > Janthinobacterium sp. KBS0711. The sequence continues at coordinate 802,839 of NZ_LBCO01000035.1, forward strand.
GCGGCCAGGGTGGCGGCGTCGGTGGTCTGGCTGACCACGGGCGCGCTGGTGACGCGCGCTTCTGGCCGGTCGAGCGCCTTTTCGGCTTTCGTGGTAACTTTAGTGGGCTTTACAGCCGCTTTGGATTCGGGTTTCTTGATTGGCACAGGCGCTTTCGATTACACAACGACTTGCTTTACGGTGGATTAGGATAAAGTTTGCTGCCAGTTCCCTGTCTACCTGCGGGAACCACCATCTTCGAACCTGCCGACAACGCAAATTCGACACTGTTACGTTACTTACACCTCATCGGCCACGATCCGCGGGAAGCGCAGCAATTCCTGTCCACCGGCTGTTGCCAGCCGCCTCGGCAAAAATTCCTGCATCGACCGCGTTGGGAGCGAGAGCCTGGCGCGGCTTGCCAGCGTCTGCGAGCCTTGCCCGCAACGCCGAAAGCGCCCGTTGGCCCTGGCTGCCGACACGATCCACCGCGCCGATCAAGAGCCTAACTTACTGAAAACAAATACTATTTACGAAACAGAACTAGCTTGCCAAAGCACACAATACTTAGCATTTAATTATAGCACGCGAAAAATGTTTTTCCAGTGCGCGCCATACCCTCAGGGCAAGGTTAGCGATTCACCAACTCGGCATCGCGCTCGCGCTCCAGCGCCCCCTGCTCCTGCATGATTTCGCGGTAGCGTACACCAATTTTCTCGGATGGCAAACCCGAGGCAAACAATTGCTGCAATTCCGCCTTCAAGGCATTCAATTTGATCTCGCGGATGGTGCTTACCAGCCACGACAATTCGCTGTCGTAATCGGATTCCGTACCAGCCGCGATCTCGCCGATGATCTCGTCGTATTCGCTGCCCAGCTCCTTCAACTGCTGCGCCAGCGCGGCAAAACTGCCGTGCTCGCCCAACGCCTGCCCCACGGCCACCAGTTGCCCCAGGCTGTGCGCCGCATCGGGCCCCAGGTGCTGGAAGGCGACCAAGGCGGCCTCATCGATGCGCATCGTCAGCGGCGGATGCGCCACCAGCATGCGCATGATCTTCAATTCCAGCCCGACAGGCACGGGGCGGCCCGATTTCGGCGGCGCGCGGTGCGCCACGGCAACGGGCTTGGCCAGCTCGAACAGGGCTTCGATCTCGGCCGGCGTGGACTGCGTCAACTGGGCCAGGCCGCGCACGATCTGCAGGCGCAGGGACGACGGCGCCATCAGCTGCAGCAGCGGCTTGGCGTCGAACTGCACGCGGGCGCGCCCTTCCGGTTCCGACAGGTCATGCTCGCCCGACACTTCTTTCAACAAGAATTGCGACAGCGGCATGGCTTCATGCACCTGCTGTTCAAACCCCTCGGCGCCGAATTCGCGGATATAGCTGTCCGGATCGTGTTCCGACGGCAAGAACAGGAATTTGATGGTTTTATTGTCCGACACGTGGGCCAGGCTCGCTTCCAGGGCACGGCGGGCGGCGCGGCGGCCGGCCTTGTCGCCGTCGAAGCTGAAAATCACGTTATCGGTCTGGCGCAGCAGTTTTTGCACGTGGGTGGGCGTACACGCCGTGCCCAGGGTCGCCACTGCTTGTGGGAAACCCATTTGCGCCAGCGCCACCACGTCCATATAGCCCTCCGTCACCAGCACGTAGCCCGCGTCGCGGATGGCCTGGCGCGCCTCGAACAAGCCATATAGTTCGAATCCCTTGGAAAACAAGGGGGTTTCCGGCGAATTCAGGTATTTTGGTTCGCCATGGTCGAGCACGCGGCCGCCAAAGGCGATCACTTGTCCCTTGGTATTGCGGATCGGGAACATGATGCGTTCGCGGAAACGGTCATAGCGCTTGCGGTTGTTGCCCTCCTCATCGACCTTGTCGATCACGAGGCCGGCCTCGGCCAGCGCCACCACGTCGTATTCAGGGAAGACGGAGCGCAGATTGTCCCAGCCGCCAGGCGCAAAACCCATGCCGAAGCGAGCGGCCACTTCGCCCGTCAAGCCCCGGTTCTTCAGGTAAGCGATGGCTTCGGGCGCGTGACGCAATTGTCCGCGGTAATAATCGCAGGCCTGCGTCATGGCGTCGGACAGGGCCATGCTCTGCGCCTGGATCTGCGCCCGCTGGGCCGGCGGGATCTTGTCGTCCGCTTCCGGCACGACCATGCCCACGTTCTGCGCCAGATCCTTGACGGCATCGACAAAGCCCATGCCCGAGTACTCGATCAGGAAGCCGATCGAAGTGCCATGCGCGCCACAGCCGAAGCAGTGATAGAACTGCTTGGTGGGGCTGACGGTAAAGCTGGGCGATTTTTCACTGTGGAACGGGCACAAGCCCATGAAATTGGCGCCACCTTTTTTCAGTTGCACATAACGGCCCACGACATCGACGATATCGACGCGGTTGAGCAAATCGGAAATGAAGGATTGAGGTATCACTGGCTAGGGCGGGTCTTGTTATAGGTCAGACTATACTACCGCACGCGGCCTGAGGTTGAGCCAGGTCAACGTGTGGGCTGTTAACAGGCTGCCAGCGCGACGGCTGACAGCCCTTGCTACTATTGTTGCTTACGCTGCCGGCGTCAAGGCTTTCTTGACCAGGGCGGACACCACCGTCATGTCGGCGCGGCCAGCCAGCTTCGGCTTGACGATGGCCATGACCTTGCCCATGTCTTGCGGACCGGCGGCGCCCGAGGCGGCCACGGCGGCAGCCACTTCGGCCGCCACTTCTTCGTCCGACAGGCCGGCAGGCATATAGCCCGTCAGGTGCACCAGTTCGGCTTTTTCGATGTCGGCCAGGTCGGCGCGGCCACCGGCTTCGAACTGGGTGATCGAATCCTTGCGCTGCTTGATCATCTTTTCCACGATGGCCGTCACATGGGCATCCGTCAGTTCGATGCGTTCGTCGACTTCCTTGCGCTTGATTTCCGCCAGCAACAGGCGAATCGTGCCCAGCTTGCCCGCTTCCTTGGCGCGCATGGCGTTTTTCATGTCTTCGGTAATTTGTTCTTTCAAGCTCATGGCAATCCTCGTGTTGGTAAGTAGGGTTCGATGCTCGTGCAGGCACTCCAAGCAGGCGGCCACAAAAGCGAAAACCCGCTGCGGCGAACCGGAGCGGGTATGCGACTCATCTGAAGTATCACTCCAGGCGAATCAAAACAAAACCCGTGGCGAACAATGCGCCGAACTACCCGGGTTGGTTTTGACTGAACAGTCTTAGAATAATTTTTTCGGCAGTTGTTGGCTGCGGATGCGTTTGTAATGACGCTTGACAGCAGCTGCCAGCTTGCGCTTGCGCTCAGCTGTTGGCTTTTCGTAGAATTCGCGAGCGCGCAATTCGGTCAGCAGACCCGTTTTTTCGATGGTGCGTTTGAAGCGACGCATTGCGACTTCGAACGGCTCGTTTTCTTTAAGGCGAATAGTGGTCATGTAAAATTCAAACCGTTGAGGTGGTGTATAGGAAGAGATAGATAGTAGCAGCTTTTATTCGGAAAGGGAAGCCCCTCCCCCACTTGCGTGCGGCATGCAGCCTGCGGTCGCTGCCGGAATGTGGCGTAAACCACGCACCGGGGTGGCGCACCGGGCGCCAGAACCCCATCTTACAGAGTAGCTTACTGCAAGGCAATACCTGCCGCCACGCCGGAAGCCCAGGCCCACTGGAAGTTGTAGCCGCCCAGCCAGCCCGTCACATCGACGGATTCGCCGATGAAATACAGGCCCGGCACTTTATTGGCCATCATGGTCTGCTGCGACAGCTCGCGGGTGTCGATGCCGCCGCGCGTCACTTCCGCCTTGCGGTAGCCCTCGGAACCGTTCGGCACGATGGACCAGGCATTGATGGCCTGGCCCAGCTTGCGCAGCTGCGCGTCGGGCATGTCGGCGATGCGCGCGTCCGGCGCCAGGCCGTTGACGGCCAGCAGGCAGTCGGCCAGGCGTTGCGGCAGCCATTGCGCGACGATATTGCCCAGTTGCTTCTTCAGGGTGCCCTTGCCTTCGATCAAGGTCTGCGCCACGTCCACTTCCGGCAGCAGATTGATGACGATGGGTTCGCCCGGCAGCCAGTAGCTGGAAATCTGCAAAATCGCCGGACCCGACAGGCCGCGGTGCGTGAACAGCAAATCTTCGCGGAAACGCGCGCCCGTCGCCTTGCGTCCTTTCAGGCTCCCTGTTTCCACATCCACTTCCAGGGCGATACCGGACAATTCCGCGAACGGCGCCCAGCTGGCCGCATCGAACGTCAGCGGCACCAGGGCCGGACGCGGCTCGACCATCGTCAAGTCGAATTGCTTGGCGATGCGGTAGGCAAAATCCGTGGCGCCGATCTTCGGGATCGACAGGCCGCCCGTGGCGATGACGATGCTGGCTGTCTCGATGTCGCCGCTATCGGTCTGCAGCACGAAGCCGCCATCCGCTTGCTGGACAACATTGTCGATCTTGCACGGCATGCGCCAATGCACGCCGCCAGCGGCGCACTCGTCCTTGAGCATGTCGATGATCTGCTCGGCCGATTCATTGCAAAACAGCTGGCCCTTGTGCTTCTCGTGGTAGCCGATCCGGTATTTTTTCACGAGCGCGAGGAAATCCTGCGGCGTGTAGCGCGACAGTGCGCTCTTGCAGAAATGCGGGTTTTCCGAGAGGAAATTTTGCGGGGTGGCATTGATATTGGTGAAATTACACCGTCCACCACCCGAGATGCGGATCTTTTCGGCCAGCTTGGCCGCGTGATCGATCAACACCACGCGCTTGCCTTGCTGGGCGGCAACAGCCGCACACATCATGCCGGCCGCGCCCGCGCCGATCACTGCCACATCAAATTGTTTTGCCATAAGAATTCCGGTCACCGCTGATTACAAAGACGCCATTGTAAACTGCGGCGACGCGGCTAGCGCGGCCGTGCTGCAATCTGCCGCGATGTCGTCAAGCATTGCTCCACCTGCTCGGCGATCGACGGCGGCACGGGCATGTCACCGCGCAGCACGGCCGCGATCCAGGCCGCCGTCGTGGCTGCGTCGCGCTCGGCCGGCAAATGTGGCAACTCTTCCACGAGCAACTGCTTTTCCACCAGTACCGTACGCTCCACGCCATGGAACCAGTCGATCTGCTGCGCCTTGTTGGCGTTAGCCACCGTCTCGCCCTCCGTGCCGCGCATGAGGAAGGCGTCGCCGCGCGCGGGATCCGAGGCGGTGAGGAAATATTCACCGAGCATTTCCAGGTATTCCGGGTGCGTGTACGACACCAGGCGCAGGGCCGGGCCGGCGAACGGCTGCATGATTTTCACCAGGGTATGCGTGGAATTGCGCACACCCAGCACGCGCCGCAACGACAGCATCCAGGCCAGGCGCGGCGCCAGGGCCTCGATGGGCAGGAAGGCGGCTTCGCCGCGCGCCATGGCGGCCTCGGCTTGCGCATGGTCCGTGGAAGCGGGCACGCCCAGCGCGGCCAGCACTTCGGCCGTCGTGATGCGGCCCGGGTCGCTGGTCACGCCATGCACGAGCACGGGTGCGCCCGCGCGCGCCAGCAGCAGCGCCAGCAAGGCCGTCAGGTTGGCCATCTTGCGCGCGCCGTTGTAGCTGGGAATGATGATCGGGGCAAATTCACCGGCCGGCGCGGCCAGCGGGGCAAATGAGGCTTCGGCAGCATCAAGGAAGCCGGCGATCTCGTCCACGGACTCGCCCTTGATGCGCATCGATAACAAAATCCCGCCCAGCTCCAGGTCCGACACGCGGCCCTCGAGCATGGCGCGATACAGGGCGTGGGCATCGTCACGCGTCATGCTGCGCGCGCCGTTCTTGCCGCGTCCTATTTCCTTGATGAAACGTGCTGCGGGGAATGGCTCACCGGCCACATCGGTATGGGGTATGGAAACAGTCGTCATGGCACCAGCTTACACGGATTTTTCCCCTTGCAGACGGGCTGGAAGACGCCATAGGCGAGTATGCAACAGTCTTCCAGGTTCTTTTTTGATTGAATCCGCATCGCGGCTGCATCCAAACGCGCCACCGCTGCGTATAAGACTGCACAGGGGGACTCATCATGGAACACGCGATCAAACGGGAAACGGCCTTCGTCGGCATCGAAACGAGCAAGCTGCTGCTGAAAGCCGTGCTGCTCTCGGGCAACGAAGTGCTGTGCAAGGTGCTGGAAAACGACGTGGCCGGCTACCGCTGGCTGCGCAGCTGGCTGCAAAGGAACGACGTGCCCGTCATGGGCTTGCGCGTCTGCATGCGCCTCGATATGCCGTACAGCGAGACGCCGGCGCGCATGCTGGCCGACATGGGCATGGTGGTTTGCGATGCCCAGCCCGCGCATCTGGCAGACTATCTGCGCGGCCAGAGCTTGCCCGATGACGCGGCGCACAGCGCCGTGGTGCTGGCCAACTACTGTGCGCACAGGCGCCCCGCGCGCTGGACGCCGCCCTCGCCCGCCTACGTGGAACTGCGGCTATGGCTGCGCCGCCTGCATGCCATCGAAGGCGTGCGCCAGCAGGAATCGGCGCGCCTGAATGCGCATCTGCAGGCCGGCCAGCATGCGCTGCACGCCCTGCTGCGCCAGCAGATCGCCTGCCTGGACGCACAGATACGCCAGCACGAAAGCGCCATCCTCGCGCATGTGAAGCGCCATCCCGGCCTGCCCCGGCCGCCCGAGCTGGCCGGCAACTACCAGCGCATCGCCCGCTACAACGTTGGCGCCAGCCTGGCCGGCGGCCATTGAACGCACGGGGGCCGGCAGCGTGCCGGCCCTGCCATAAAAACAACTGAACCATTGCCGTTTTGGCCCCATCCCCGCCGCCAGGCCGCATTTCCGCTACACTATTGCCTCTTAAAGAACGCAATCGCGAAAGCCGAGCCAGAATCATGAATACGCCAGACATCGAAAATATCAACGTCACCTCTTTCGCGCCCATGCCGACACCGGCCGAACTGCACGCCAAGCTGCCCCTGTCGGAAAGCGCCTTCGACACCGTCAGCCGCGGCCGCGAAGCGCTGCGCAACATCATCGACCGCAAGGACCAGCGCCTGTTCGTCGTCGTCGGGCCATGCTCGATCCACGACCCCGTTGCCGGCCTCGATTACGCACGCCGCCTGAAAGCGCTGCAAGAGGAAGTCAAGGACACGATGCTGCTGGTGATGCGCGTGTATTTCGAAAAACCGCGTACCACCACGGGCTGGAAGGGATACATCAACGACCCGTACATGGACGATTCGTTCAAGGTCAACGAAGGCATGGAAAAGGCGCGCCAGTTCCTGCTCGACGTGTGCGAACTGGGCCTGCCCACCGCCACCGAAGCGCTGGACCCGATCTCGCCGCAATACCTGGGCGACCTGATCGCCTGGACGGCCATCGGCGCGCGCACGACGGAATCGCAGACGCACCGCGAAATGTCGTCGGGCCTGTCGACCCCGGTCGGCTTCAAGAACGGCACCGATGGCGACATCAGCATCGCCGTCAACGCGATCCTGTCGTCGGCGCACCCGCACTCCTTCCTGGGCATCAATGGCGAAGGCAATGTCGCCATCGTGCGCACGCGCGGCAACGCGTATGGCCACGTCGTGCTGCGCGGCGGCGACGGCCGTCCGAACTACGATTCCGTGTCGATCGCCATCGCCGAACAGGCGCTGGCCAAGGCCAAGCTGCCGGCCAACCTGGTGGTCGACTGCTCGCATGCGAACAGCTATAAAAAGCCGGAACTGCAACCGCTGGTGATGGCCGACGTGGTCAACCAGATCCGCCAGGGCAACCGCTCGCTGGTGGGCGTGATGATCGAATCGAACATCGTTGGCGGCAACCAGAAGATCCCGCAAGACCTGTCGCAACTGACCTACGGCTGCTCCGTCACCGACGGCTGCATCGACTGGGACACGACAGCGACCATGCTGCGCGATGCGCATGCGCATTTGGTCAATCGCCCAAAATAATGCCGGCGATGTTGTCGGATTACGGCGCTTTGCGCCTAATCCGACCTACGAATTGAACCGCGTAAGCCGACACCACCACGCGGCATATCACGCCATCTGCACATGCGGCAGCACGGCAAACGATCCCGCCAGCGCCTGTTCCGCCTTGCTGGCCGGGATATTGAGTTCATTGACGTCCAGGTAAATGCGTCCGTCCAGGATGCGCACGGCGTACAGGCGCGCCATGCCCTGCACGGGCGCCACCAGACGGCCCGAATCGAGCTCGATGATCCAGCTGTTCTTCGGCCCCATCAGGTTTTTCTCCATCAGCACCCCATGCGACAGCGGGCCGCCCAGGCAGGGCACCGTGTCAAGGAGCGCGTACACCGTATCGTCAGCCGCGCGAAACAGCGCCACACCCGGTAAATCCTGCCACGCCAGGCCCCGCTGCACCATGCGCGCACCCGCCAGCGGCATGTCCTTCAGGCGGCAAATCATTTTCCATTGTTCCGACATCGCTAGCTCCCTCGAGAAAGGTACACGCTTGCATAAGCAAAAGCGGTGCCAGTGCCGTCACAGACGCAAAGCGGCCAGAATCCCGGGCAAAACCGGTCCGCGCCGCACTGCGCAAGTGCACACTGCCGCCGAAATGGTGCGCCGGCCGCACGGTGGAGTGCCCGGCTTTCCTTTACAATGGCGGATTACTCCTCCCTATTTAGCACCTTCATGATTGTTCTTGGCGTCGAATCCTCCTGTGACGAAACCGGCCTGGCCTTGTACGACACGCAACGCGGCCTGCTGTCGCACGCCCTCTATTCGCAAGTCGCCATGCACGAGCAATATGGCGGCGTGGTACCGGAACTGGCGTCGCGCGACCATATCCGCCGCGCCATTCCGCTGCTCGAAGAAACCCTGGCCAAGGCCGGCATCACCCTGCCCGAGATCGACGCCATCGCCTACACGCAGGGTCCTGGCCTGGCCGGCGCGCTGCTGGTCGGTTCCTCCGTCGCCTGCAGCCTGGGCCTGGCCATCAACAAGCCGGTGCTGGGCATCCACCACCTGGAAGGCCATCTGCTGTCGCCCTTGCTGGCGTCGGAACCGCCGGAGTTCCCCTTCATCGCCCTGCTGGTCTCGGGCGGCCACACGCAGCTGATGCGCGTCGACGGCGTGGGCCAGTACACGATGCTGGGCGAAACGCTCGACGATGCGGCCGGCGAGGCGTTCGACAAGTCGGCCAAGCTGCTGGGCCTCGGCTATCCGGGCGGCCCCGCCATTTCGCGCCTGGCCGAATTCGGCGACCCGCTGGCATATAAACTGCCACGCCCCATGCTGCACTCGAAGGATTTCAACTTCAGTTTCTCGGGCCTGAAGACGGCCGTGCTGACGGTGGTGAAAAACCATGAAGAAAAAGTCATCGCGAACATCTGCGAACAGGACAAGGCGAATATCGCGCGCGGCTTTGTCGACGCCATCGTCGACGTGCTGACGGCCAAATGCGTGTCGGCCCTCAAGCACACGGGCTTGAAACGCCTGGTGATCGCCGGCGGCGTGGGCGCCAATGCGCAATTGCGCGCCTCGCTCAACGCGGCCGCCGCCAAGAAGCGCTTCAAGGTGTATTACCCGGAGCTGGAATTCTGTACCGACAACGGCGCCATGATCGCCTTTGCCGGCGCCATGCGCCTGCAGATCAATCCCGACGCCGCCAAGCACGATTACTCGTTCAACGTGCGCCCGCGCTGGCCGCTGGACGAGATCCGCGAAGTCTAATCACTTCAGCAGGAAGTTGCGCGCGCCCGCCAGGGCCGCGCCCTCTTCCACTGTTTCATCCTTCAATTCCACGCCCGACAACTGCCGGCTGAACGCCTGCGACAGCAAATAGTGCAGCCGGTACGCCGCCTGCGCATACGCCAGCCCCTCCGGGCGCACGTTCGAAATGCAGTTGCGGCGCTCGTCCAGCAGCCCCACCTTGGGCGCCCACGTCAGGTACAGGCCCAGGCTGTCCGGGGAACTCAAGCCCGGGCGCTCGCCGATCAGCACCAGCACTGCCTTCGCTTGCAGCATTTGCCCCACCTCGTCGCCGATGGCCACCCGTCCTTGCGCCACGATGTGCAGCGGCGACAGCGTCCACGCCTCCAGCGCCAGCCGTTCGCGCAGGGCGGCCAGGAACGGCGCCGCATGGCGCTGCACGGCCAGCGCCGACAGGCCGTCGGCCGCCACCAGCGCCAGATCCACACCCTGCGCCGAGGCCGTCAGCCGCGCCCGTGAAGCGTCGTCGAGCCGGCGTCCCAGGTCTGGCCGCTGCAGATAGTCGGCGCGCGTGGCGGCCGCGCTGTGCAGCTGCACGCAGTCTTGCCCTTGCGCGGCCAAGTCGCGCGCGAGGACCTCGCCATCGAGCGCCAGGTGCACGGCGTCGCGCGCCTGCGCGTGGGCCAGCTGGAACGCCAGCTGCGCCTTGGTCGGCACGCTCACGCCACGGCGTCCCAACGCGATGCGGGCGGCAGTATGCGCGCGCAGCGCCTGCCAAGGATAGTTTTCATCCATGCGTTCTCCCTAGTCGTCCAGGCGCAGCAGGGCCGCCTGGAAGGCCGGCGCCAGCGCTTCGCTCAAGCGGTCCTGCCCATCCGTGATCCGCATGCGCGCCAGCCAGGCCGCGAATTCCGGCGCAGGGCGCAAGCCCAGCACCCGGCGCGCATACAGGGCGTCGTGGAACGAGGTGCTCTGGTAGCCGAGCATGATGTCGTCCGCGCCCGGCACGCCCATGATGAAATTGCAGCCGGCCACGCCCAGCATGGTCAGCAAGGCGTCCATGTCGTCCTGGTCCGCTTCCGCATGGTTGGTGTAGCACACGTCGCAGCCCATGGGCAGCCCAAGCAGCTTGGCGCAGAAATGGTCTTCCAGCCCCGCGCGCATGATCTGCTTGCCGTCGTACAGATACTCAGGGCCGATGAAGCCGACGACGGAATTGACCAGCAGCGGCTGATACGCGCGCGCCACCGCATACGCGCGCGCTTCGCACGTCTGCTGGTCCATGCCGTGGTGGGCGCCCGCCGACAGGGCGCTGCCCTGCCCCGTTTCGAAATACATGACGTTGTTGCCCACCGTGCCGCGCCCCAGCGACAGGGCCGCCGCCTGCCCCTCGGCCAGCAGAGACAAATCGATGCCGAAGCTGCGGTTGGCTGCCTGCGTGCCCGCCACCGACTGGAACACGAGATCGACGGGCGCGCCGCGGCGGATCGCCTCGATGGTATTGGTGATGTGGGTGAGCACGCACGACTGCGTGGGAATCTGGTATTGATCGATGACGGCGTCGAGCAGGTGCAGCAGCGACACCACCTGCGCCACATTGTCGGTGGCGGGATTGATGCCGATCACGGCGTCGCCGCTGCCCAGCAGCAGGCCATCGAGTATGGAGGCGGCAATGCCTGTAGCGTCGTCCGTCGGGTGATTCGGCTGCAGCCGCGTGGACATGCAGCTTTCCAGGCCCAGGGTATTGCGAAAGGCCGTGACGACCCGGCACTTGCGCGCCACCAGTACCAGGTCCTGCAGGCGCATGATTTTCGAGACGGCGGCCGCCATTTCCGGCGTGATGCCGGCGGCCACTTGCGACAGCGTTTGCGTATCCGTCGCGTCATCCAGCAGCCAGTCGCGAAAGTCGCCCACGCACAGGTGCGCGATCGGCGCAAAGGCGGACCGGTCATGGCCATCCATGATCAGGCGCGTGACTTCGTCGTCTTCGTACGGCACCAGCGCCTCGCTGAGGAAGAGCGGCAGCGGCACGTCCGCCAGCGCCAGCTGCGCCGCCACCCGTTCCCGCGCGCTGGCTGCCGCCACGCCGGCCAGCACGTCGCCCGAACGCAGCGGCGTGGCCTTGGCCAGCAGCCCTTTCAGGCTGGCGAACGCATAGGTATGACTGTCTATCGTATGGCTGAAGCGGGGCATGGTTCGGTTCCTCCCATGCCCATTCTACGCCAGGCTACAGGCTGCGCAGCGCCCCTTCCAGTTGCGGATAGCGGAAAACAAAACCGTCGGCCAGCAAGCGGCGCGGCGCGACCCGCTGGCCTTCCACCAGCAAGTCGGCCTGCTCGCCCAGCAAAGCGCGCATGAGGAAGGCCGGCGTGGGCATGACACTGGGGCGGTGCAGCACGGCCCCCGCCACTTGGGCGAAGCGGCGCTGCGCTATGGCTTCCGGCGCGCAGAAGTTATAGGCGCCGCCCACTGCCTGTTCTTCGCTGCGACGCGCCAGATGGGCGATGCCGCGGATCACGTCGCGCACATGCACCCACGTGACCCACTGCTTGCCGCTGCCCAGCGGGCCGCCCACGCCGAAACGGACCGGCAGCAGCATTTGCGGCAGCGAACCCTGGTGGCCGAAGACGAGGCCAAAGCGCATGCAGCCCACCTGCACGCCATAGCGTTCCGCCTGGCGCGCGGCCGCTTCCCACTCCTGGCACAGCTGCGACATGAAGATGGCTTGCGGCGCGCTCTCCTCCGTCAATTCCGTGTCGTCGCCCTGCGGCTGCACGCCGTAGTAGCCGATGGCCGATGCCGATAGCAGCACCCGTGGCTTGTGCTGCGCGCGGGCGATCCACGCCACCAGTGCCTGCGTCAGCGCGACCCTGCTGCGGCGCAGGGCCGCCTTGCGCGCGTCCGTCCAGCGCTTCCCGACGATGCGCGCGCCGGCCAGGTTGACGACCATGTCGATGCGCTGCGCATCCGCCAATTCGTCCAGCGACGCGATGCAGCGCACCTGGCCCTCAAACGTCCATGCGGCCTGCTTGGGCTGGCGCGTCAGCACCGTCACGGCATGACCATCGGCCAGCAAGGCAGCAACCAGCTGCTGGCCGATGAAACCCGTGGCGCCCGTCACCAGCACGGACTGCGGCGTGCTGGCAAAGCGCAGGTGTTCCTCTTGCTCTGCCGTCTCCTGCACCTTGCGCCGTCCCAGCTGCCACACGGCATACGCGTCGCGCAGTCCGGACAAGCCCACGCCCACGCCGCACAGGGCAAGGAAGACGCTGAGCCAGCCATACGGCTGCCACACGAGGGCCGTCGGCAAGGTCGCCCATTCGCTGCTGTTCAGGGCCAGCAAGGCGATGAAGGCGCCCGCGTTAATCGCCAGCACCGTGTGCGTGACCCGCTCCGTGGCGGGCAGGAGGCGCGTCTGGTCTTCGACGACGAAGTCCCACAAGGTCAGCACGATTTCCACGCCAAACACGATGACCAGCACCCAGGCCCAGGCGCCATGCCATTCCCACGCTGCCAGTCCGACGAACAGCAGGCTGTAGATCAGGGCGCGCGTCGCATGGATCGTCAATTCGAGCCGCGCGGACGCCTTTTGCGGCAGCGCCTCCGTGATTTCATGGTGGTAGATGGTGTCGAAGGCGCCCAGGCAGCCTTGCGCCGCCATCAGTTGCAGGGCCAGCAGATGCGTATTCATGGTGTCTCCTTGTGATTTTGCGGTGCGGCCGATTCGCGGAACACGCCCGCCTGGGTGAACGTGGTGCCGAACAGGGCGTGGCGGATCTCGATGCGGATGTTGAACTGCTGCGGCGTCTCGTTGCGGTGGCACAGAAAGGTTTTTCCGGGCGTGAGCACGCCGGGCAGTGGCACGCGCCAGCCGAAAAGATCCCAAAAATAGCCGTCGCTGGTGAAGTGCAGATTGCCGTCCTCGACATGCAGCACCAGCTTCATGCCCAGGCCCATGCCCACGTATTCGAGCACTTCGCCTTTCGCGCTTTCCGCCATGTAGGAGGTGAAGCGGATCGGCGCGCGCCCATGCAGGCGGTAGGTGCGCTGCTTGAAGATGAAGGGGCAGCCGGGACGCGAATAGACTTCGATATCGACTGGGAAATCGTGATCGTCGTACGGGATCAAAGCGCCGTCAATGAAGGGGCGCGTCAGCCAGCCGAGGAATTTTCCCAGGCGCGAGCTGGTGAGTTCACTGAGCTCCCCACGGTAATACAGGGGCTGGCCCGGCGCGGGATTTTTCTCGAAGCGGCGGCGGATGTCCGGGTGCAGCGTGAGCCACTGCGCACCCATCACCTTCTTGAACAGCTCTCCTTCCGAGGGGCCGTTCATGATTTTGCGCGCTTGCCAGGTTTGTCTTCCGGGCTGAGGAACTTGGCCACCTTGCCCCCCATCGACAGCATGCGCTGCAGGGTCGCTGGCGGCAAATTCTTGTAATCGCTGTAGGTGCTGCTGAGCATTTCCAGGAAGGCCAGCACTTCACCCATGCGCTCCAGGGTGGCCGGTGGAATGGCCGCATCGTGCTCGCCCTCGATCGCGCATTCACGCAGCACCGTCAGCGTGGGATCGATCTCGCGCCGCTTGCGCTCCTCCATGATGACGCGGAAGATTTCCCACACATCCTGCAGGGCGACGAAATGGTCGCGCCGGTCCCCCATCACGTGCGTGATGCGCGCCAGGCCCCAGCTTTGCAATTCCTTCAGGCTGTTGCTGACATTGGACCTGGCCACGTTCAGGCTGGCCGCGATGTCTTCCGCCGTCAGCGGTTCGTTCGCCAGGAACAGCAGCGCGTGGATTTGCGCCACCGTGCGGTTGACGCCCCAGCGCGTGCCCATTTCACCCCAGTGCAAAATGTACTTCTGCGTGGTCGGACTCAGTTCCATGATTTTCTCTTATTTCTGTCGTTACAGAAATGTAAGACGGAACGGAAACCGAGTCAAGCTCGATTCGTCAGGACTTTGAGGGTGGCTGGCCCATGGCGCGCAGGAACTGCTGCTGCGAGGCGTGCAGCTGGCCGTAACCGAGTTCGCGGTACACGAGGCCGTGGCGCGGCGCCAGTTCGACCAGGATGCGCGCCAGCGCCGGGTAATGGCGGTGGTTCCAGGTGGGGAACAGGTGATGCGTGAGGTGCAGGTTCAGGCCGCCCAGCCAGTAGCCTAGCCAGCGCAGCGCGCGCGGTTTCGGCGTCCAGTCGCAGGCCGTATAAAACGTGTGCTGGTACCAATCGTGCGGCAAGGTGCCGTCCGCGCCCGGCTGGAAGAATTCCACTTCGGCCCAGTGGGTGCCGAGGATCAGCGCCACCAGCGCGCACGAGGCGATCATCTGGCCCAGGAAATACGCGCCCAGCACTACGTTCCAGGCTATGCCGTGCTGCTGCAGCACCCACATGGGCAGCGCCAGCACCAGCGCTGCGTGGCCCAGCTTCCAGCCGAGGAACGACAGCCAGCCGCGCCAGCCCTGCAAGCGGCTGTGCGCGGCCACGGGCGTCTTGCCGAAGCGGTCCAGCCAGTCGCCATACCAGTTCAGGTACGGCAGCGACAGGGCCGCCACTACGGGCCAGTACAGGTATTGATAGCGGTACTGGGGCGACCAGCGCTGGAACGGCGTCTGGCGCAGGAAGGGGTTCGGTTCCGTATCGAGGTCATAGCCTTCCACGTTCGCATACGTGTGATGGAAGTGCACGTGGCGGATGGTCCAGAAATCCGTATCCACGCCCACGGGCAAGCCCACCAGGCGTATCAGCACGCGGTTCAGGAAGCCCCGGCGGAAGACGGCGCTGTGAGCCGCATCGTGCAGGGTATTCATGGCCAGCGCCATGGCCGCGACCAGGCAGGCGACATAGCTGGCGACAAACGGCCAGGTGCCGTCGGCGTTCAAGGCCAGCGCATACAGGCCCACCGTCAGCGCGGCCAGGAACACGGTTTTCGCATGCAGGCGCGCGTCGCCGAAGCGGTGCGTTCCTTCATCCGCCAGGTAGGCGTCGGCGCGGGCGCGCAATTCGCGGCGGAAGGCGGAATCGCGGGCGGGCCGGAAGCGCAGCGGCGGCAACGAAGGTACAGGCTGCGTCACGCGCGCGTCCCCGCTGCGGCAGGCCACCACAGGCGGCGCGCGCCATCGAGGCCATGCGCCAGCAGCGCGGCCAGGAAGACCATGCCCCACACATCGCGCGCGCCATACCAGCCCAGGTACAGGGCCGGCATGGCCAGCGCGATGGCCACCCAGGCGATGGCGCCCCAGCGGCGCGCATCCGACAAGCCGCCCAGCGCCAGGGTGCCGCCGAAAATCAGCGCGAACAGGATCGCCTGCTGCGCGCCGGCCAGCACCGCTTCATGGTTGACGTAATAGATCACGAGGCCAAACAAAATCACGCCGCCGATGCCGATGAACAGCTCGGGCACGTGGAAAGTGCTGCGCGACTGCCAGTGGGGAAAGCGCGCGCGCAGCCATTTGAACAGTTTGCCGTTGCTGGCCAGCAGAGGGTTGTGCGTGGGCGTCATGCCCTTCACGCCATAGCGCATTTCCACGCCCTCGAGTTCGGGCTGGAAGCTGCCGAACAGCCTGTCCCACAGCAGCAGGGTGCCGCCGAAATTGCGGTTGATGTAGCGTTTGTCCGTGCCGTGGTGCACGCGGTGGTGCGACGGCGTGACCATGAAACGATCGAGGATGCCGGATTTGTTTACCAGCGCATTGTGGTTGTAGAACTGCACCGTGTAATGCAGGGACGAGACGACGAGGAAGATTTCCAGCGGCACGCCCAGCACGCCCAGGATGGCGATGAAGGGGAAATTCGTCAGCGACGAATACCAGGAATTGCGCACGCCCAGCGACAGGTTGAAATGCTCGCCCTGGTGGTGCACCACGTGCACGGCCCACAGCAAAGGAATCTTGTGGTGCAGCCGGTGCATCCAGTAAAAGCACAGGTCCCAGGCAAAAAACGCGAATATCCACTGCACCGCCACGGGCCACTGGTCGACGACGTGCAGGTTCGCATGGCGCAGCAGCAGGGCGAAGGCCGCCACCTCCACGCCGCGAAATACCCACATCAGGATATGGCCGGAATTGAGGTTGAAGATCACGTCCTTCCACGGCACGGGTGTCTTGCGTACCCATTTGAGTATCAAGAGTTCGGCCAGCACGAAGGCCAGCATGATCAGGAACGACAGGGCAAATGGATTCATCATGGTGCGGTTTTGATGGAAACGGCGCGGCGGGCAGCCAAGGATACCTGCATTTTCGCCAGCATGCCGCCGGCGATGCCAACAGCCAGGCCGGCGGCCAGGTCGATGCTCACATGCCGGCGCAGCGCGATGATGGCGTAGCAGATGGCCACGCCCAGCACCAGGGCCAGCGCGGAGCGCAGCAGCTGGTATTTTTCGCACAAGGCCCACACGCACAGCAAGGTCAGGGCGCCGTGCAGCGAAGGCAGGCAGTTTTGCGTGGAGTCCGCCGCCTGCAGCATGCGCAGCGCCTGCGTGCTCCAGGCGCTGCCCTCGCCCACGGGCGGATAGGCGAGCGTGGTCGGATACAGCAGGAAGACCACGCCGCAGATGACGGCGGAAAGCGCCATGGCGCGCGCCAGCCAGCGCACGCGGGCCGCATCGGCTGTCAGGTAGGCGTACGGGATCAGGATGAAGAAAGACAGATACAGCCAGATGGCAGAGTCGCTGTAGGGAATGGCGCGGTCGATGGCCGTTTCCGGCAGCAGTACCCCCTGCCCTTGCAGCAAATCGCTGGAAAAATACACGAGGCCTACGCTGCCCCAGCCGGCCAGCAGGTGCAGCAGGCGGGAATACAGCGTCATGGTGTCTACAGATTTCATGCGGTGGCAAGGCGCCGGATGCGGCGCCGTTTCATGGTGGGGTCAAAGGAAGGCAGCTCACTGCTCGCCGTCCAGGCCAAGCTATCGACAGCCACACCCAGGCCCTGCAGCACCGTTGCCAAGTGCGCGCGCAAGGCGGACAGGCCGGCATCGTCCAGCGCCGCATGCAGCTGCAAGGATGCATCACCCGACTGCACCAGGCGGTAATCGGCGTCCGGCGGCAAGGCTTGCGCGAAGGCCCGCGTCAATACGTCGGCAAACACGGCAACGGGTGCGCCGCCTTGCACTGATGGCAAGGATGGCAATAACAACATATCGTCGCAGCGCCCTTCGATGCCATCGATGGCGCGCGTGGCGCGGCCGCACGGGCATGGCGTGGCGCGCGCGAGCAGGATGTCGTCCAGGCGGTAGCGCACGATGGGCTGCGTGATGCGCGTGAAGTCGGTAATCACGGGCACGAAGCGCCGCTGCTCACCATCGAGCCACTGCGGCTCGATGTGCACATACTCTTCGTTCAAATGCAGCACGCCGTGTTCGCAGCTGCTGGCAAGGAAACCTTCCGTGGCCTGGTAGATTTCATGCACGGCGCCAAATGCCTGCACGATCAGCGCGCGGTCCTGCGCTTCCAGCACTTCGGCGACCGAAATGACTTTTTTCGGCGTCAGCGCCAGGCTGCCGTCGATGACGCGCAAGGCCAGTTGGCGCAGCACCTGGGCCGGCGCGACGATGACGGATGGCCGGTATTGCACCAGCCGCGCGCACAGCGCATCGAACGGTTCGAACAGATCGTAAAAAGCAAAGGTCAGCCAAGGCGAACGCACGGCCGTGTACAGATTGCTGTTCGCGCGCAGGAACAGCGCGACCCGTTCGCCGGAGAACAGGCCGTCGGGCAGCGCCTTGGCCAGCATCACGCCCGCCCATTGGGCTTTTTCGCGGGGGCTGACGGTAAACACGGCGCGCCGCGACGAAGTGCCCGACGACAGACCCACCGTGATGTCGCCCACGGCCGGCGTGAAGTCGCGGCTATGCTCGGCCGCCATGGCCGCGTCCATCGCCTGGGCCAACGTGATTCCTGCTGTGTTCATGGCGTCGAAATGCTCGAGCATCAGCGCCTTGTTCATCGTCGGCCAGGCATCGAGCGGCAAGTTTCGGTATGGAGCAAAGTAGCGGCTGCGCGCGCACAGCACATCGATGAAACGGGCCAGCTGCTGTTGCTGGTAGGCGTCCAGCTGCGCGCGGTCCGCAAAGCGCAAGCGGCGCGTGCGCCAGTACGACAGCAACAGCCAGACGATACGCTTCACGGGCGGCCCGCCACGGCAATGTAGTCGACCGTATCTTCGTGCGTGATGCGGATCTGCGCATTGCCCGACTGGTGCAACTGGTGCAGCCGGTTCAAGGTGGCGTAGTACGGCGCGCGCTTGTGCTGGATGATGAACGACAGTTCAGACGGTCCGCGCAGCTGCTGGAAGCTTTCCGGCACCCAGGCCGCGTCCGACGCCAGCAAGGTCCAGCCGCCGTCCTGCAGCACGAAGGCACCCAGATGGCCGATGGCGTGGCCGGGCAAGTCGACGATATAGATTTCTCCCGTGCCGCTGACGTCGCGCCCGTGCGTGAATGGCAGCAGGGCCGCCGGCAAGGCCGTCTCGGGCACGCTTTCCACGAAATCCAGGCGTTCCGCAATATCGGTCGGCAGCAGCTCGGGCACGAAGGCCTGGCGCACGGCGGCCACGCCGGACAGTCCCCGCACGGCATCCCAGCCCGTTTTCGAGGCCATCAGCCGCGCGCCGGGAAAGTCGCGCAGGCCGGCGATATGGTCGGCGTGGAAGTGCGACAGCAGCAGGGTGCGGATGTCGCCGGGCGAGACGCCATGCGCGCGCAGCTGACCCTGCAGCGACTCGTTCTCGTCGAAGAAAATCGGCGTCACCCACGCATACATGCGGTACACGCCTTTCGACGTGGCGGCGCGGAAGTGCTCGGCGTAACCGGTGTCCCACAGGTACAGGCCCGCACGCGTTTCGAGCAGGTAGGCGCGCGAGGGGAAGCAGCGGCTGGCCAGCCCGCTGCCTTTCAGGACCATGCACGATGGATGGGTGCAGTGGCCAACGCGAAACGCGGTAATCCTAGCCATTGCGCTCCTTGCCCACCTTGTGCGCCGCCGCCTCCTGGCGCATCCACTGCGCCGTGCGGGCGATGCCTTCCTGCAGACTGACGATGGGGCGGTAGCCGAGCACCTTGCGCGCCTTGGCGTTATCGAGCGTCATGTCGAAACTGAGCGCGCCGATGCTGTAGGGCGTCAGCGATGGCTCGCGGCGCGTGAAGCGCGAGGCGAACTGCATCAGGCGCGCGACCACCGCCAGCACGCGGTACGGCACGCTGACGATCTCGAACGGCTGCTGCAGATGGGCGCAAAACAGGGTACGCAAGATATCGCACAAACGCGCCGGTTCGCCATTCGTGATGTTGAAGGCGGCGCCCGAAGCGATGGTCTTGTGCACGGTGGCCAGCCACATCGCATGCACGACGTTGTCGACATAGGTGACGTCGATGGTGGCCGCGCCGCCGTTGGGCAGCGGCAGCTTGCCGCCGCGCTCCCGCAGCACCCTCGCCAGGCGCGGAATCAACACCTGGTCGTGCGGGCCGAAGATGGCGCGCGGGCGCAGGATCACGCACGTCATGCCGCGCTGGCGGTCGACGCACTCCTGCACCAGCTTTTCCGCCATCGCCTTGCTGCGCGCATACGCGTTGACGAAGGCGTCGGGGCGGAAGGTTTCCGGCACCTCGTAGCGGTTGCGGTAGTCGAAATAGATGGCGGGAGTGGAGATGTGCACGAAGCGCGCCACGTGCAGGCTGGCGGCCGCGCGCAGCAACTGGGCCGTGGCCGTGACGTTGGCGGCGATGAAGTCGCGCTCCGCGCCCCAGGGCGACGACAGCGCGGCGCAGTGCCAGACGGCGTCCATGCCGCGCACCAGTTCGTCGACCTGGCGCGGCGTGGCTTGCGCCAGATCGAGCGCGACAAATTGCGCGCCCATGCGTTCGAGTTCGCGGCCCACGGCGGCGTTGCGGCCCGTGGCGCGCACTTCCACGCCCTGCGCCAGCAGGGTGCGCACGGCATTGCGCCCCAGCCCGCCCGTCGCTCCCGTGACCAGTATCCGCCTCATCACACCACCTTCACAGGTCAAGTATCATGCCGCCGATAGTCAGGCCTGCGGCCGTGCCCATCATCAGCAAACGCTGGCCTGCCACGGCCCGCCCCGTCATCACCGCCTCGTGCAGGGCGGTGGGCAAGGACGCGGCCACCTGGTTGCCATGCGTTTCAAAGATCTTGATGATTTTAGCATCGGGAACGTCGAGGATGCGCGCCGCATGCGCGAGGCCCAGCGGGCTGGCCTGGTGCGGCACGACCACGTCGACCTTGTCCAGTCCCGCGCCCGATTCCTGCATCAGTTCCGTCAGGAAATCCGGCATCACCTTGACAGCCAGGCGGAACACGGCCTTGCCATCCATGCGGAACAGGTAGTCGCCCGGTTCGCAGCCGTTGCGCGGGTTGCGCTCGGTGCCGCCGCCGCGGATTTCGCAGTAGCGCCGCCCTTCCGGATACGTGCCCATCTTGTAGGCGCGGATGCCCGCGCTGCCGTCGCCCCGCTCGACGATGACGGCGGCGGCGCCGTCGCCAAAGATCATCGACGCTTCCGGCTCGCTCCAGTCGACGCCGCGCGAGGCGAGGTCCGACGAGACGATGGCGATGCGGCGGTAGGCGCCGCCGGCCAGCATGGACGCGGCCACGCGGAAAGCGGCCATGAAGCTGAGGCAGCTGGCGTTGACGTCGAAGCTTTGCGTGCCGGGCGGCAAGCCCGCATGGTCGGCCACGAAGCAGGCCGTATTCGGCAACGCCTGCTCGGGCACGCCGCAGGCGCAGATCAACAAGTCGATATCGGCCGGACGCAGGCTGGCATTCTTCAGCGCGTCGAGCAGGGCGGCGGCGCCCAGCTGGCTTTGCGACTCATCGGGCGCGGCGACAAAGCGCGACAGCACGCCGCTCTTGCGCAAAGTGTAGCCGGCCGGATGGCCCAGTTTCAGGTCCAGGCTCTCGGAGGTAACGCTGTGCGACGGTACGGCTTTGCCCGTCGCGATCAGGCGAACTGGAATCATGTCAGCCTTAAAAAAGTAAAGTAAATACGGTTGATGAAGGGTTGACGCGCTAATCGCGTGCCAGCGGCGGCAATGCAACACCGCAGTTCTTGCAGAAGTTGGCATCGTCATCGAGCCCTTCTTTCAGGCACGTGGGGCAGGTACGCGTGGTGACCAGCTTGGAGCTGCGCTGTACCGTCATCTCGGCGCTGATAATGCCGGTAGGCACTGCCAGGATGCCCCAGCCCAGCAGCATCATCAGCGAGGCGATGGTGCGCCCGATGTCGGTCTTCGGCGTGATATCGCCGAAACCGACCGTGGTCATGGTGCTGATGGCCCAGTATATCGACGTGGGGATACTGCTGAAGCCGTTTTCCGGCCCTTCCACGACGTACATCACCGTGCCCAACAGAAAGACCACCATCATGACGAACGACAGGAAAATGAGGATCTTGCGCCGGCTGGCCAGCAAGGCCCGCCCCAGCACCGTATATTCATGCACATACGACGTGAGCTTGAGGATACGGAACATGCGCAGCAGGCGCAAAATGCGCACGTCGATCAGCACGTGCGCGCCCGGCAGCAGCAAGCCGATGTAGGTCGGCACGATGGCCAGCAAGTCGATAACGCCGAAAAAGCTCTTGGCGTAGCGCACCGGATGCTGCAGGCACGCCAGGCGGGCGAAATATTCGATGGTAAATAAAATGGTGAAAAACCATTCCAGCGCCGTCAGCCAGGTGCCATAGCGCTCGGCCACGGAGGCGACACTGCTGAGCACGACCACCGTCACGCTGATCAGGATGGCGGCGATCAGCAGCAAATCGAAGGCGCGGCCCGTGCGCGTTTCCGCCTCGAAGATGACGGTGTACACCCGCTCGCGCCAGCCCCGCTCGGGCTTGCCATATTTTTGCTGCGTTTCCTGCGCCGCCAGCTGCTGCGGCGTCAAGGGCGCCGCTCCGCTCTTTGTCGCGGCTTTCATGTGGTTGATGTGCTCATATACTATTATTGTATAGATAATTGACAAAGCACGGCGACACGCACTGTTGCGCTACGGCAGCACTACGACAGCTTTTTCGCCAGCAGCACGGCATTGCGCCGGTCGCGCTCGGCCTGCACGATGTCCGTCGTACGCGCTTCCGACAGGCCCACCGTGTGCAGCACGGTGGCCGTCAGTTGCAGCGCCGATTCCAGCGCCTCGGGCACGACCAGGGTGGCGCCCGCCTGTATCAAGGCCACGGCATGGGCCTCGTCGCGGGCGCGCGCATACACGGGCAGCTGCGGATATTCGCGGCGGATCGATTTCACGGCGTGCAGCACGGAGGCCGCATGGTCCATCGTCAGCACGACGGCAGCAGCCCGGTCCGCATTCACCTTTTGCAACAGTTCCGCGCGCGACGCATCGCCGAAATATACGGGGAAACCGCGCGGATGCAGGGTCGTCACCAGGCGCGCATCGTTTTCAATCGCCACATACGCGATATCCTGCTCCGTCAGCACCTTGGCCAGCAACTGCCCCACCCGGCCGAAACCGGCGATGATGACGGTGCTGCCCTGCGGCGGCAGCGCGCCGTGCGCCAGGTCGGCCAGTTGGTGGTGGTGGCGCTGTTCCCACCAGTTGCCGAACGCGCGCGCGGCCTTGGCCAGCGCCGGCGTGGCAAACAGGCTCAGGCCCACCACCAGCATGACGAACTGCGCCACTTGCGGGCCGATCAATTTCGTGCCCAGCGCATACGCGACAACGATGAAGGCGAATTCGCCGCCCTGCCCCAGCAGCACGCCCGTTTCCACGGCGCGCCCCCAGTGAAAGCCGCCGATGCGGAAAATCACGCTGATGACGAGGGTCTTCAGCGCAAACAGGCTCAGCACGGCCAAGGGAATCAGCACGGGCGACTTGAGGATTTCGCGCACGTCGATCTGCATGCCCACGGACATGAAGAACAGGCCCATCAGCAAACCCTTGAAGGGCTCGATCGTCACCTCCACTTCGTGGCGAAATTCCGTTTCCGCCAGCAGCAGGCCAGCCAGCAAGGCGCCCAGCGCCATCGACAGGCCCGCCAGATACGTCAGGCCCGCAATGCCCAGGGTGCTGAGCAAGGTCAGGGCCATGAACACGTCGGGCTGGTGCTTCTTGACGAAAAACTGGAACAGCGGGCGGATGACCCTGCGGCCCAGCAGATAGATCAGCAGGATGGCGCCCGCCGATTTCACGGCCGCAAAGCTGAGCAGATACGCCAGGTCGTCGCTGCGCCCGCTGGCGAACACGTCGATCAGGATGAACAGCGGCACCACCATCAAATCCTGGAACATCAAGATGGAAAAGCCCGCCTGGCCGGCCGGCGTCTGCAGGGAGCGCTGATCGGTCAGCAACTGCATCACGACGGCCGTCGACGACAGCGACAGCACCAGGCCCAGCACGATGGACGCTTCCAGGGACAGGCCAAAGTAATATGCGACACCGCCGATCAGGCAGGCGCTGACGGCCACCTGCCCCACGCCTGCGCCGAACACCCAGCGCCGCAGCGCCCACAGCCGCTCCGTCGACAGTTCCAGGCCGATCATGAACATCAAGAACATCACGCCCAGCTCGGCCAGGCCGCTCACCTGCTCGGCCCGCACGAACGAGAAATACGTGAGCCACGTGAAATCGCCCGCCCACAGGCCGAAGCCGAACGGGCCGAACAGGGCGCCCACGGCCAGGAAGCCGAGCACCTGGTTGACCTTCAGGCGTTGCAATAGCGGGATAAAAATCCCGGCCAGGGCGAGAAACAGCAGGGTTTCTCGCAAATACGGTAAGGCGTGCTGCTCTTCCAAAATAATCCTAACTTAATGATATCCATGCTGAATTGGCAATTATTGCATGCTGGACCGTGGCAAAACAGGCGCACACGCGATATTTTTTGCCAAAAAGCAATATATCCGCTGGCTATTTCGGCGGCGCCAGCATGTCCGCACGGGGGCGGTCCCAGCCCGGCACGTAGGCGGGACATGGCCGGCTGCGGAACTGTTGCAGCTCTACGGTCGTGAAATTGGGCTGCATGCCGGGATTGAAACGCACGTCCGTCAGCTTGTCCGCATTCAACCTGGGCATGCGTGCAAAGCGGAACCAGGCATCGACATAGCAATTGTCTTCCTGCAAGGCCCGCAAGGCGGCCAGGCTGCCCGCCGCCTGGGCCGACACGGCAATGCCGGGCGCCAGTTGCTGCTTCTTGCCCGTCTCGGCCAGCCCCGCCGGGCAGGCGGCGGGCGCCAGCGATGCGGGCAGCAGGCTCAGGGTGCCGCGCCGCAAGGTATACACGTCCGTCTTGCTGTCGAGCGACACATAGATCCAGCACAGCGGGTTGCTGGGGAAGGCCGTCATCGCCACATCCCACACGCGCGTGCCGGGGTCGAGCCGCTGCACGGCCGCCTCGATGCGCGTACGGCCGAGGGCCGAGGCCACGCCCTGCGTGCCGATGAAGGTGGCGGCCAGCGCGAAAGCCAGCAGCAATGGACCCCGTCCCCGTTCGCCAGCCCGCCGCTGCAGCACGGCCAGGATCGCGCCCAGCCCCA
>NZ_LBCO01000035.1:827980-876853 GCF_000988085.1 Janthinobacterium sp. KBS0711
GCCAGCGAGGCGGGCGCCAGGTAGGTTTTATAGGTGAAGAAACACAGGGCCGCCGCCAGTCCCGCCAGCAGCACGCTTTTGACGATGCCGTAGCGCAAGGACATGATCACGGGCACGCCCAGCAAGACCCAGAACATGGGCTCGACAATGAAGACCATGTCGCCATACAGCCAGCGGCTGTCAAACGGATAAAACGGGTGCAAGCCATAGGAATTGAGGAAATCCATGCCCATGTGCAAGCAGAATCCCAGCAGCAGACAAGCGGCCAGGCCGATGCGGGCGGGCACGCTTTCCTTCAGCAGCCGGCGCGCGCCCGGCCATAGCAGCCACAGCAAGGCCAGCAAGATCAGCGCCTGGGGCAAGGCCAGCAGCAAGGTATGCGTATGGCCCCGGTGGTGCAACATGTAGCCGAAGGGGCGCGGCAGCAGCCGGGTCAGCACCAGGTCCAGGTCGGGCGCGTTGCTGGCAAACCATGCCGTAAATAAGAACAGCGCACGCCGGGTGCGCTGTGCGGGGGCTTGCGGCTCGGGCGGCAGGCTGCGGTGTACCAGTTCGCCGACCCCGAGGCCGATGACCGAATGCGTAATATTATCCATCGGGCAATTTTACAGGATGCCCGCCCCGGCGCGCTTTTGCGCTATTTGTGCTACAGCTTTTCCAGCTCCGCGCCGCGCATGCCCACCAGCAAGGCGCGGCCATCGGGCAGCACACGGAACTCGCCGTAACGGGCTTTTTCCCAGCGCGCCGCCTCGCCTTCCTTGAAGAACCAGGCATCGCTGACCAGCACCCAGTTCCCATCCTTCGGCGTCAGCTCGAGCAGGAATTCGCCGGGCGCCAGGGCTTCCTTGGTGTAGGGGCGCAGCAGTTCCGCCACGCCGCGCGCATCGCGCCTGGCCACGACAAAGGGCCGGCCGGGCGCCCGCTCCACGCTGGCCAAAGTGCTCAGCACGCCCAGGTTGACGAAATTGAGGCGCATGTAGTCGCCCTGCATCAGCGAGCGAGGATCGACGGGTTCCAGCGCCACGAAGATTGCTTCCCCCTTGGCAATCAGCTGCTCTTTTTGCCAGATGCCGCCATTGGCGACCAGCAACACCAGCAGCAATCCGCCCAGCACGCCCAGACGCACGGCGCGGCGCTCGAGGGCCACGCCCGCCGGTTTGCTTTCCACCAGGTGCAGCACGGCGCCGCGCGTGGCCAGCCACGACAGCGCGCACAGCACGGCACCCGCTATCGCCAGCAGCGCCGCCTTGCTGGCCAGCGGCCAGGCCAGCTGGTAATAAAAGCTGCCGATGATCCACGCCGCCGCCAGCGCGGCCGCCACGGCCACGCGCGAACGCCCGCTCGTCACGCAATACGCGAGGATCAGCAGCACGGGCCCCAGCGCCGGCATGAACCACGCCAGCACGATCAGCACCAGCGCCACGCCGATGGCGGGCAACTGGCGCAATGCGGGCCAGCGCCATCCCGTCCAGGCGGCGGCCGCCGCGGCCAGCACGAGCGACACGCCATTCAAGGCCTGCGCATACCAGGCAATACCCTGGTGCCGCGTCACTTCGCGCGCCACTTCGCCGGCAAAGCCACCGCCCAAGGCACCGCCCAGCATGAAGGTCATGCCGGACCAGAAAACCAGCCCCAGCAAGATTGCCAATACCCACCCCGTCGACAGCGATTCCAGGAAGGCGGCGACGGGCGCGCCGCGGCCGTCGTTGAAGGCTTGCTTCTGCAGCCAGTGGGCGCCCAGCCAGAAGGCCAGGGCCAGCATCCAGGCGAAATACAGTTCCGTGGGATCGTTCTCGAAAATCCAGTCGCGCGTGCTATCGACGATGCCCAGCCCCAGCAAGCCGCAGGCGACCAGTCCCAGCAGCACGCGCAGCCAGTCGCGCGGCAAGGCGGCAGCCACCACCAGGCATGCCAGGCACAGCATCAACGATGCCGTCTGCGTGGAATAGTCGCGGTACAGGGCATAGCCGAGCAAGCCGCCGCCCACGAGCAGGCAGGGCACGGCCAGTTGCTCGACGAACAGCGCCACGCCGCGCGTGCGGATCAGCAGCACGGCCACCACCAGCACGATGGCGGCCACGACATACGCGCCGGGACCGTGGCGCACGACGCTTTCCAGCCCCACGCCCAGCGCAATCATCAGGGGGATGGCGGCCAGCCAGGCGCCGAAGGCCGTCATCAGCACCAGCGGCCACGGCCGCACATCCTGCATGGGACGGGTAGCGTTGGGCGGCAACAGGCCGGCGCGCGTGGCGTCGTCGATCAGGGTGGCGAGCGCATCGGCTCGTTGAGTATTGATATTGCTCATGCCGCCTCCCGCCGCGTGCGCCACAGTATGCCTTGCACGGTCAGCGCCAGCAGCACGGCGGCCAGCAAGCCCAGCACGGTCAGCGCGCCGACGCCGTCGCCATGGCCGTTGAACAGCACGTGCGTCAACCCGCCCACCAGCAAGGTGTTGATACCGAGCGCGACGGCGCTCAGGCCGAACACGTCAAAGAACCGGCCGGTGGCCAGCAGGACACCGGCGACGAGCAGCAAGCTGAGACCAGCCCAGTAGGGTGACTCGATCTCATTGCCGAACAGGGCGCTGACGGCCGTGCCCGTGATGAGAATGGTGGCCAGCACCAGGCCCAGGCGCAAGGCCCAGTTGCCCGCGCCCGTCCAGCGCGCCAGCAGGGGCGAGACAAACGCACAGGCAAGCAGCACGGCCAGCCAGCCGCTGACGAAAATGCCCAGGTCGGCCGAATCGATGCGCCAGCTGTGGCGCGCCTGCGCCTGCATCCACAGGGTGGCGGCCGTCGACACAATCAGCATCCACGGCGTCCACAGCACGTCGCTGCGCGCGACAAAACACAGAGGCAAGGCCAGCACGGCCCACAGGGCGAACAGTTGCCACGGATCGGCGCCCGTCTGGTACGTCTGGCCAAAGTAAGCGAACAGGCCGCCGATGGCCAGCAAGGCCAGCAGCAGCAAAGGAACTCTCGCCTTGGGCACGGCAAACGCGCCCACGCAGGCGGCGGCAAACACCCCTTGCAGCAAGGCAAAGCGGCCCATGCGGCCGAAGTCTTCCCAGTTGGCGGCCACCCAGCAGATCAGCCCCATGCCCAGCAAGGCGGCCCCCAGCACGGCCACGCCGCGCGGCAGCCAGTAGGCCAGGCGCGCCGGTTCGCGCTGGAAACCGGCCACTTCCTGCAACTGCCGGGTTTGTTGGGCATCGAGCGCATGGGTCGAGGCGAGTTGGTACACGGCGAGGCGTAAATCCATCGTCTGCTTTCTATTGATTTTTAGTATGGGAAGAAAGTGTCAGCGCTCGACGCTGACGCCGCGCCAGAAGGCGACGTGGCCGGCAATTTGCTTGGCGGCATCCTTGGGCTGAGGGTAATACCAGGCCGCGTTGGCATTGACCTGGCCGTCGACGACGACGTCGTAATAGCTGGCCGTGCCCTTCCACGGGCAGACGCTCGTGTGGCTGCTGGGACGCAGGTACTCCTGCGTCACCTTTGACAAAGGAAAATACACATTGTTTTCAACGACTTGCACCTGCGCATCGGTCGCTTGCGCGATGACGGCGCCATTCCAGCTGGCTGTTGGCATTTGACTATCCTCCTTCTGCGCCGAGTGTAGCGCAAAAAGTCCGCCATGGCGCGCGCCATTGGCGCCTGGTTCAGGCGCCCGCGATGATCTGGCGCAAGGCTTGCTCGAACACTTCAGGCGGCTGGCCGCCGGAAATCAGGTGGCGCTCGTTGATGATGACGGCCGGCACCGAGTTGATGCCGTTCTGCTGGTAGAACTGCTCTTGCGCGCGCACCTCGTCCGCATAGGCGTTCGATGCCAGCACTTCGGCCGCTTTGACGGTGTCCAACCCCACCTTGCCGGCCACGGCCAGCAGCACTTCATGCGAGGACGGATCCTGCCCTTGCGTGAAATAGGCGTCGAAGAGCGCCATCTTGAGTTCCTTCTGGCGCCCTTCCAGGGCGGCCCAGTGCAGCAACCGGTGGGCGTCAAAGGTGTTGTAGATGCGGCCGCGCTTGTCCATGGCGAAAGTAAAGCCCAGTTGTTCGCCACGCGCGCGGATCGCTTCGCGCGATTGCGCCATCTGTTCCGGCGTGGAACCGTATTTGCGGGCAATGTGTTCGCCGATATCCTCGCCTTCGGGCGGCATGTTGGCATTCAGCTCGAAAGGCTGGAAGTGGATGTCGGCCTGGACGGTGCCGTCCAGCTTGGCCAAGGCTTGTTCCAGCGATTTCAGGCCCACCACGCACCAGGGGCAGGAAACGTCGGAAACGAAATCGATACGGACGGGAGTGGGTGTGGCGGAGGAGGTTGAAACAGTCATGGTGGGCAGCCTTTGCGCGAGTCGGTGGCGGCCGCACCGCGCGGCGCCGCAAGCACAGCATATGCGTGCGGGCCGCGGGAAATCAAGCGCTTACTTCTTCTTGACGGGCGCCTTGGCCGCATCTTTCTTGCCGCCGATCTTGCTTTCCTTGCCGGATAGCAAGTTCGCGATGTTCTGGCTGTGGCGGTAAGCCAGCAGCACGCTCATGACGATGACGGCCAGCAAGATGGGATCGACGCCGAACAGCAAGCCATAGTAAAACGGCGCGAACAGGGCCGCCACCAGGGCTGCCAGCGAGGAATAGCGAAACGCGTAGGCGATGATCAGCCAGGTGGCCAGGGTTGCCAGGCCCAGCCAGGGATTGATGCCCAGCAACACGCCGAGAGCCGTGGCCACGCCCTTGCCGCCGACGAAGCGGAAGAACACGGGCCACAAATGGCCGAGGAAGACGGCGATGGCCACCAGGGCCACGGCCGTGTCGCCCACGCCCAGCGCGCCGGCAAAGTGGTCGGCCAGGAACACGGCCAGCCAACCCTTGGCGCCATCGCCCAGCAAGGTCATGATGGCGGCGCCCTTGTTGCCGCTGCGCAGCACGTTCGTGGCGCCCGGATTTTTCGAGCCATAGGTGCGCGGATCGGCAATGCTGTAGACCTTGCTCATCACCACGGCAAACGATATCGAGCCGAGCAAGTAAGCGGCCACTGTCATTGCCACGGTTGTAATTACTGGATTCATTTCTTCCCTTTATTGTGTTTATTGCACCAGCATCGAGGCTGGCGCAGCAGAATATACACCAGCGCCCCGCCTACGGACAGGGCGAGGACTGGTTTTCTTAATCCTGCAAGGCGCACTGCACCGGCTTGGCTTGCAGCAAATCAACAAGCACCTGCGGCGCCAGCGAGACGAGAAAACCGCGCCGCCCGCCATTGATGTAGATGCGCGGCAAGTCCAGGATCGATTGCTCCACGTACACGGGCATGGCCTTCTTCGTGCCGAATGGCGACGTGCCGCCGATCATGTAGCCGGAATGGCGCTGCGCCACCTCGGGCTTGCACGGTTCGACGGACTTGCAGCCGATGCCGCGCGCCAGGTTCTTGGTCGACACCTTGCAATCGCCATGCATGAGCACGATCATCGGCTTGGCCGCCTCGTCCTGCATCACCAGGGTCTTGATCACGTCGTGCTCGGGCACGCCAAGTTCGCGCGCCGACACGCTGGTGCCGCCGTGCTCTTCGTACGGATACGGATGTTCTTCAAAGGAAACTTGATGCTTGCGCAGCAACTGCGTCGCCTGGGTTTCGGAAATATGCTCTTTTTTAGCCATGCGTGATACGCTGATCGTTCAGTGAGGAGTGCTAATTATGCAGGAAGAAATCCGCTTTGCCACATTCAATGTCTGCAACCTTGCCCCCGCCGGGGCGAAATTGTATGACAACCTGGAACCATTGAGCCCGGCGCAATACGCAGCCAAGGCGGAGTGGACGGCGCGGCAGATCGACCTGCTTGACGCCGACGTGATCGGTTTCCAGGAAATTTTCTCGCAGGCGGCCCTGCGCGACGTGCTGTCGCGCACGCGCCACTACCGCGAAGCCACCGTGGCCGGCTACGATGCGATGGACCCCGCCGGACGCATGCTGCCCACTGTGGCGCTCGTATCGCGCCTGCCGCTGGCCGGCGCCGGTGTTGCCTGGGCGGATTTTCCGACCGGCATGAGCGTCTCCGCCGATGACAACGCCTGCCGCTTCGCCCGCGCGCCCCTGCATGTGCAGGTCATCTTGCCTGGCGGACAACTCACCGACGTGGTCGTCGTGCATTTGAAATCGCGCCGGCCCGACTACCGCCATGGCGACGGCAACGATGCGGCCAGCTACGCACTGGCCAACCTGCGCTCGCTGCAGCGGCGCGGCGCGGAAGCCGTGGCCCTGCGCGTGCTGGCAAGCGAGCTGGGCCATAGCGGCCGTCCCCGCATCGTGCTGGGCGACTTCAACGACATCGCCAATGCCGTCACCACGTCCATCGTCATGGGCGCGGGCGCGCCCTGCGAAGCAGGCATGGAAATGCGCGCGCGCCTGTACGACGCCAACGCCATCCAGCTGCGCCAGGACGCCCTGCGCCACGTGGGTTACACGAATATCCACGACAGTGCCTACATGACGATCGACCACATTCTCGTCTCCGAACATTTTCATCCTGCCTCGCCGCGCGCCATCGGCGTGCTGCAGGAAGTGACTTATCTCAACGACCATTTGCTGCTGGGCTTGCCGCATGCGTCCGACCATGGCCAGGTGCTGGCGCGCATCAAGCTGCTGGGAAACATTGACTAATGTAGCAACCTCGCCAGCGCGCTGCCCTCGACTTGCGCGCTGGCATAGCGCCCCTGGTATTGCTGGCAGCCCTGTCCCCGCAGATACGCGAGTTGCTGCGCCGTTTCCACGCCTTCGGCGATCACCGTCAATTGCAGCTCGCGCGCCATGGCGATGATGGTGGCGGCCACGGCCGTATCGGACTCGCCCGCTGCGCCATCGGCTACGGCGGGCAGGAACGAGGGGTCGATCTTGAGTTTATCCACGGGATAATGGTGCAGGTTGGCCAGCCGCGAATAGCCGGTGCCGAAGTCGTCGATGGCCAGCCTGGCGCCCAGCGCACGCAGCTGCGCCAGCACGCCGGCCAGGCGCGCGCCGCCCTTCATCAGCAAAGACTCCGTCACTTCCAGTTCCAGGCTGGCGGCAGGCAAACCCGACATGGCCAGCGCTTCTTGTACGCTGAGCAATAAATTATTGTGCAGGCATTGCGCGGGAGACAGATTCACGGCCACTCTCCAGGCATGGCCCGCATCGTGCCAGGCGCGCGCGCGCAGGCAGGCGTGGCGCAGCACCCAGTTGCCAATCGACACCATCAAGCCGCATTCCTCGGCCACGGCGATGAAGCGCTCGGGTGGCAGCACGCCCAGTTGCGGGTGGCGCCAGCGCAACAGCGCTTCGGCGCCGAGGATCTGCCCGCTGGCAACATCGAGGGCGGGCTGGAATTCGAGCACGAATTCATCGCGGCCCAATGCCTCGCGCAAGCCTTGCTCCAGGCTGGCCCGCTCGACGATTTGCGCGTTCATTTCCGCGTTGAAAAACTGGAAATTGTTGCGCCCGTTCTCCTTGGCGTGGTACATGGCGATGTCGGCGTTGTGCACGAGGGTATCGATGCCGTCGCCATCGCTGGGAAAGATGGCCACGCCGATCGAGGTCGATACATGCAGTTCATAGTCACCCAGCTGGTACACCTGCGTCACGGCATGCAGCAGGCTGGCCGCCACATGGGCCACCTGGTCGATGCCGCCCACCTCGGCCAGGATGATGACGAACTCGTCGCCGCCATGCCGGCTGACCGTGTCGACGCCGCGCACGCAGCGCACCAGGCGCCGCGCCACTTCCTTGAGCAGCAAGTCGCCCACGTGGTGGCCCATGCTGTCGTTGATGTGCTTGAAGTGGTCGAGGTCCAGGTACAAAATGGCCAGCATGCTCAGCTTGCGCCGCGCGGCCGCCAGCGCCAGCGACAGCCTGTCCAGCAGCAGCACGCGGTTCGGCAAGTCGGTGAGGAAATCGTGCTCGGCCAGGTGGCGCGTGTGCTCCTCGTTTTTCTTGCGCTCGCTGATATCGCTGAGGATGGCCAGGTAATTGCTCAATTGCCCCTGCGGGTCGCGGATGGCCGTCAGCGACAGCCAGGCCGGGTAGCGTCCGCCCGCCTTGCGCTGGCCGGCGATATCGCCTTGCCAATAGCCGTTGGCGTCGACTTCATCCCACACGTGGTCGAAAAACGCGGGCGCGTCCGGCTCCACGCCCTGCAGGACGAAGGGTTTGCCCAGCATGTCCTCCAGGCTGTAGCCGCTGATCTCGCTGTATGCGGGATTCATGCTGACGACGCGCTGCTGCGGGTCCATCACGACGATGGCTTCGCGCGCATGCTCGACCACCTGTGCCGACAGGTACAGGGCCCGCTCTGCCAGTTTACGGGAGGAAATATCGCGGATCACGGCGTAGAACAGGTAGGTGTGGTCGAGCGTGACGGACGTGAGCAGCACTTCGCCCCAGAACAGCTGGCCCGTGCACGTCTGGTAGCGCCAATCATAGCGGCAGTTGCCGTCGGCATGGGCTTGCGCCGCCAACTGCGTGCCGCGCAACGATGACAATGCGCCATCGGGCTGGCGCAAGGGCGAAAAATCGCTGAGGCGGCGCCCCAGCAGCCGTGGCCGGTCTTCGCATTGAAACAGGGCAATGGCGGCCGGATTCGCTTCGGCGACATGCTCGTCGCGCAGCAGCAGGATGGCGTCGGCCGATTTCTCGTACAACTGGCGGAAATTGTCGCCCATCAACAGCAAGGCGCCCTGCGCGGCGCCATCGTGGCCGCCGGCCGTGATGTCGACGTCGATGCAGACTACTTGCCGCACACGCCCGGACTGGATGACGGGAAACACGGTGGAGCAGATGCAACGCGGCGCGGCCCCATCGGCGCCGAGCTTCCACAGGCGCGTACTGCGTGCCTTGCCGCTCTCCCACACGGCCGCCAATTCGCCGGCAACCTCCTCGGCCACGCTGGCGGCATCCGGCAGCGCCGCGGCCACTCTGGCCCACGGCTGGCCCAGTACCAGCTCGGCTGCCACGCCATACAGGCGCGCCGCGCCGGCACTCCAGTAACGCACGATGCCGTCGCGGTCGATGCCGCGCACGGCAAGACCGGGCGCCTGTTCGACGGCGGCAACGATGATGGACAGCAAATCGAGCGCCTTGCCGGCCGGCCCCGCCTGCGGTTCGGCCGCGGCCAGCAAACGGCCCGGCGACGGGGCGGCTCCGGCAATCCGATCAGACATCAGGCCCCCTCGTGGCGCGGCCGCGCGGCAACCGGCAGGCGTATGGCCTGTCCGGTGGCGCAACCATCCTGACCATTCTTGCGCGCCGGCGAATCGGCTTCTTGAGGATGCGCAAGCATCGTGACGCGCACGGCGGGCATGCTGGCATTGGTCTCCGGTCGCCGTTTTTTGCATTCCAGCCCCGATTTTGTGCAATCTGTCGCATGGCGATGGCAGCCGGACTTGAATCTTCCTAAAGTGGCAACATGCGCATCGCCGTGAACGGCCGCAGCGGCAGGCGTGCTGTCTGCGGCCGCCACGGTGATGCGCTACCCGAATTCCCCCGGCCTGCCGCAGGCCGGCCGCACCGAGACCTGGCGCCGAAGCCCTGCGCCGCTCCTGACTAAAAAACCTATGAAAAACGAGACCCTGCCCCCCGCCTCCCCCCTTGCCGCCACGCGCCGCCGGCGCTGGCGCACGCCCGTCTTGATCCTCGTCGTGCTGGGCCTGGCCGGCGGCGGCTGGACGGTGATGCAATCGAAGCAGCAAGCCGCCAAGGCGGCCGAGCAGCAAGCGAGCAAGAAGAAGGAGCAGGAAAAGACGCCCGTGCATGAACTGGCGCAGGGCGACGTGGCCGCCATCGATGCGCGCGCCCTCAGCATCAGCCTGCCCCTGTCCGGCTCGCTGACGCCCGTGACCCAGGCCACCATCAAGGCCAAGGTTTCCGGCGTGATCGAGGCAACGACCTTGCAGGAAGGCCAGCAGGTAGCCAACGGGCAAATCCTCGTGCGCCTGGATGCGGCCGACCTGCGCGCCCGCCTGACGCAACAGCAAGCCATGCTCGACGAAGCGCAGGCGCGCTTGTCGATGGCCAGTAAAAACGAGGCGAACAGCCAGGCGCTGCTCAAGCAAAAATACATTTCGCAGACGGCCTACGACACGACGCAAAACTCCGTCGACCTGGCGCGCGCCAACGTCAAGTCCGCCGCCGCCATGGTCGACATCGCCCGCATCGCGCTGGCCGACACTGTGATCCGCGCACCGATGGCCGGCATCGTCAGCAAGCGCCACCTGCAGGCCGGAGAAAAAGTCTCGCCCGACATGCCCGTCTATACCATCGTCAACCTGGCGCAGCTGACCCTGGAAGCGCCCGTGCCCAGCGCGGAAATTCCCCGCATCAAGCTGGGCCAGGACGTGCACTTCAAGGTCGACGGCTTCGGCGCGCGCGACTTCGCCGGCAAGGTCACGCGCATCAATCCCACCACCGAGAGCGGCTCGCGCGCCATGCTCGTCTACATCGCCGTCGACAATGGCGATGGCGCGCTGCGCGGCGGCATGTTCGCCAAGGGCAGCATCGTCACCGAGCGATCAATCGTGGCGCCGCTGGTGCCCCTGACGGCCGTGCGCAATGAAAAGCAGGGGCCCGTCGTGTATGCGCTGGTCAACAACAAGGTCGTCGCCCAGCCCGTCACACTGGGACTGCGCAACGAGGATGAAGGCTATGCGGAAGTCAAATCGGGCCTGGTGCCGGGCGCGAAAGTCATCGTCGCCAAGCTCGATGGCGTGAAACCTGGCCACGGCGTGACCTTTGCCGCGCCAGCAACCGCGCCCGCCGCCCCCGCCGCGCCGGCAGCCGTGCTGGCACGGAAGGATTAAGCCATGTGGATGACCAAAGTCAGTATTCAAAACCCCGTCTTCGCCACCATGGTCATGGTGGCGCTGGTGGTGCTGGGCATCTTCTCCTACCGTGGCCTGGGCGTGGAAAGCATGCCCAGCGTGCAGTTCCCGTTCGCCGCCATTGAAGTGAACTACCCTGGCGCCTCGCCCGAGGCCGTGGAAAACGACATCACGCGCCCCATCGAGGACGCCGTCAACACCGTCAGCGGCATCAAGACCATCCGCGCCAACTCGTGGGAAGGACGCGCCGGCGTGTACCTGGAATTCGAGCTGTCGACGAACATGGACAAGGCCATGCAGGACTTGCGCGACAAGGTGGCCCTGGTGCGCCCGCGCTTCCCGAAGGAAGCCAAGGACCCGTTCATCGCCCGCGCCGAAGGCGACAACGAGCGCCCCATCGCCACCATCGTGCTCACATCCACCGGGCATGACCTGCGCTCGCTGTCGACCATGACGGAGCAGATCATCAGCAAGCGCTTCCAGGGCGTGGCCGGCGTGGGGCAAGTCAAGCTGCGCGGCCTGCGCGCGCGCCAGATTCTCATCAGCATGAAGCCCATCGAACTCAATGCCCAGGGCATCGGCGTCGATGAAGTGATCCGCGCCATCCAGGCGACGAATACCAATTTGCCGGCCGGCTCCATCAGCCATGGCGCGGCCGAGCAATTGGTGCGCGTGGAAGGCAAGATCAAGGATGCGCGCGAATTTGGCAAGATCATCGTCGCGCGCCGCGCCGTCGGCCCCGTCTACCTGGATCAGGTGGCCACCGTCGTCGACGGCGAGCAGGAAGAACTGTCGATCTCGCGCATGAACGGCCAGCAGGCCGTGACCATGGAAATTACCAAGGTGCAGGATGCCAACGTGGTCGAAGTGGGTACCGGCATCCTGAAAGTGGCGGCCGACCTGCAAAAGACCTTGCCGCCCGATATCACCCTGCGCGTGCTGGACGACGAATCGGAACGCGTGCAAAGCCAGCTCAATAACGTCAAGCGCACCATCATCGAAGGCGCCGTTCTGACCATGGTGATCGTCTTCCTGTTCCTGCACTCGTGGCGCTCGACCATCATCACGGGATTGACCCTGCCGATTTCCGTGCTGGCCAGCTTCATCGCCATGAAGGCCTTCGGTTTTACCCTGAACTTCCTGACCCTGATGGCGCTGTCCCTGTGCATCGGCCTGTTGATCGATGACGCCATCGTCGTGCGCGAAAACATCGTGCGCCACCTGGGCATGGGCAAGAACCACTACAAGGCGGCCAACGACGGCACCAATGAAATCGGCCTGGCCGTGATGGCCACCACGTTTGCCATCGTCGCCGTGTTCGTCCCCGTCGCCTTCATGGACGGCATCATCGGCCGCTTCTTCCTGCAGTTCGGCATCACCGTGGCCGTCGCCGTGCTCGTGTCGCTGTTCGTCAGCTTCACGCTCGACCCCATGCTGTCGTCCGTCTGGCGCGACCCCGTCAAGGACCGCTTCAAGTACGTGCCGTGGCTGGGCCGTTTCATGGCCTGGATCGAGACGGGCATCGACCGCCTGCACGTCTGGTATGGCAAGGTGCTGGCCCTGGCCCTGCGCTGGCGCAAGACGACGCTGGCCACGGCCGTGGCCCTCTTCGCGGGCAGCCTGATGCTCGTGCCCATGATCGGCGGCGAGATGTTCCCCGAGACGGACCAGGGCTGGGTCAACCTGCGCTTCAAGACGCCCGTCGGTTCCAGCCTCGAATACACGGATAGCAAAGTGCGCCAGATCGAATCGGCCCTGAAGGAATTCCCCGAGATCGACAGCCTGGTGGCCAATATCGGCACGCCCGATGGCCGCAATGCGGCCGAAGTGAACCTGAAACTGACGGACATCAAGACGCACAAGCGCCGCTCGCAGCAGGAACTGGAAAAGCTGATCCGCGAACGCCTGGCGCCGATTGCCGGCATCACCCTGTCCGTCGGCCAGCGCCCCATCTTCATCGCCATCCTCGGCACGGACGAAGGCAAGCTCGATGCCGTGGCGCACACGCTGATGGACAAGATGCGCAACATCAAGGGCCTGGCCGACATGGAGTACAGCCAGGAAGGCGCCAATCCGTCGACCACCGTGAAGATCAATAACGAACTGGCCAGCGACCTGGGATTGTCGGTGCAGCAGATCGGCAATGCGCTGCGTCCATTCGTGGCGGGCGACACGGTCAGCCACTGGCTGGCGTCCGACGGGCAGAACTACGACGTCAACGTGCAGTTGCCCAAATCGGGGCGGCAAAAGGTGGCCGACCTGGCCGACCTGTCGCTGGCGTCCAGCAAGCTTGATGCGAACGGCAAGCCCGTCATGATTCCGCTGCGCCAGGTGGTTGAATTCGTGCCGTCATCGAGCCCGCAAGTGCTCAAACGCCAGGCCTTGCAGCGCCGTGTCGCCATCTATGCGGGCACGCAGGGCCGTCCTGCCGGCGACGTCGACGCCGACGTGCAAAAGGCGATGCAATCGATCGACCTGCCGCCAGGCGTACGCTTTGACGTGGCTGGCAATGCGCAGCAGATGGCCGAAACCATGGGTGGCGCCATGATGGCGCTGGGGATCGCCGTGATCTTCATCTACCTGGTGCTGGCCTCGCAGTTCGGCAGCTTTTTGCAGCCGATCGCCATCATGGTGTCCTTGCCGCTGTCGCTGATCGGCGTGCTGGCCGCGCTGCTGATCACGGGCAGCACCCTGAACATCTTCTCCGTGATCGGCTTCATCATGCTCATGGGCCTGGTCACCAAGAACGCGATTTTGCTGGTCGACTTCACCAATCAGCGCCAGCGCGAAGGACTGGGGCAGTTCGAGGCGCTGATGGAAGCGGGGCAAGTGCGGCTGCGTCCTATCCTGATGACGACCCTGGCGATGGTCTTCGGCATGCTGCCGATGGCCATCGGCATGGGCGACGGCGGCGAATCGCAGGCGCCGATGGGCCGCGCCGTCATCGGCGGCGTCATCACCTCGACCCTCTTGACACTGGTGGTGGTGCCCGTCGCCTACACCTACCTCGACAGCCTGGGCAAGCGCGCCGCGCGCTTCTTTGGCGGCGGTGAGCATGCGCACACCGATGCACATGCCGACGCCGCACATTAAATCAGAACCGGTCGCCTTCACCGTCCCCGCATTGGCGGGGACGACGCGGCGGCTTCCTGAAGAGAGCTTCAGTTGACCAAAGCGGCCCCACTGGCTAGACTGTCCCCGTTATCAATGATATGGAGTGACTCGTGGGTGCTTGTTCCAGTGACAGTAGTCGATTGACCATCGGCGATCGGCCTTAGGCAAGACGCGCGCATTCCGCCCGCCCTGCCCTCGGCAAGGTGCGGTTTTACCAGCGGCGATGTCCATTCGCCGCCACTTCCCCTCATCGTTCCACCGTTGTCGTCTGCTGCCCCCTTGCGGGCGGATAGTCTTCGCCCTTGCACTCGCCTGTTCCTCCCCAGTCGGGAGAAATGATGGTGGTATTTGACTTTGCGCTGCGCGTTGCCGCGGCATTGACCCTGGGCGCCATGATCGGCGCCGAACGCCAGCTGCGCCAGCGCATGGCGGGCCTGCGCACGAATGCGCTGGTGTCCGTCGGCGCCTCGCTGTTCGTGATGGTTTCCGTGCTCGAAGGCGATGCCTCGGGCCACATGCGCATCGCCGCGCAGGTGGTGTCGGGCATCGGTTTTCTGGGCGCCGGCGTCATCATGCGTGAAGGCATGACGGTGCGTGGCCTGAACACGGCCGCCACCCTGTGGTGCTCGGCCGCCATCGGCATCCTGTGCGGCCTTGGCTTCGCCCTGGAAGCGGCCATCGGCACGGGCTTCGTGCTGATCGCCAACCTGGTGCTGCGCCACCTGGCGCAGCGCATCAACGCCCACGGCAGCGAAGCGGGCATCGAGACGGAAAGCATCTACCGCGTGACGGCCGTGTGCGAGGCGGAGCAGGAAGTCCAGGTGCGCAATCTGATGCTGCGCATGATCAGCGGCATGCCGGCCCTGATGCTGCAATCCTTGCACAGCGAGGATGCCGCGCACGCGGGGCGCATCGAAGTACGCGCCGACCTGCTCACGCCCTTGTCCAGCCTGGGATTGCTGGAGCAGATCGTCAGCCAGGTGAGCCTGGAAGGCAGCGTCTCGGCCGTGCGCTGGGCGCTGGTGAACAATGCGGAATTTGTCGCAGAACGAGGAGTGTGATGATGAAAAAATTCTTCCATTGGTTTGCCCGGCGCGGTCCCGTCGTGGCCACCTACCGCCTGACCGTTACCTGCCCTGCGGCGCAAGCGGACCACGTCGTGCGCCTGCTGCTGGCCGAACTGAAAGGCGCGGGCCTGGCGCCGTCGCAGATGCTGCGCAGCTGGGACGAAGCCCGGCAAGTGGTGCAACTGATCGCCACGGTGCTGTGCCAGGCCGTGCAGCGCGCCGTGCTGGTGCGCTTCGTCAACCGCGCGGGCGCCTGGCCGCAAGTGCGGCAAGTGCGCTGGGAAGGCGTCGCGCCGTCAATCTGAGGCGGGCAGGCGCATGAGAAACAGCGCGCCGCCTTGCGGGCGGTTCTGCGCCTCGATGCTGCCGCCGTACGCATGCACGATGGCTTGCGACAGGGCCAGGCCCAGGCCGAAACCGGGCGCCTCGCCCGCGCGCGCCTTGGCGGCCCGGTAAAAACGCTCGAACAGATGCGGCAAGTCTTCCACGCCGATGCCGGGGCCCGCGTCGGCCACGCCGACGATCGCATGCGTGCCATCGCGCGCCACGTGCACGGTGATGACGCTGTCTGGCGGCGAAAACTTCACGGCGTTATCGAGCAGATTGGCCAGCACCAGATCCACAGGGCCGGCCGCCACCCGCGCGCGCACGGCCACACTGTCATCGAAGACGATGCGGATGCCGCGCTGCGCCGCCGCCTTTTCCAGGCGCTGCGCGGCCGCCCGCACGAGGGGATCAAGTTCAATGGTTTCCACGGCATTGCGCTCCTGGCCCACGTCCAGGCGCGTGAGCATCAGCAGTTCTTCCACCAGGGTCGTCAGCCGCTGCACTTCATCGAGGCAGGACGCCAGCGCATCGACATACTCGGACGTCTCGCGCGGGCGGCGCAAGGTGATTTCGATTTCCGTGCGCAGGCGCGACAGGGGCGAGCGCAATTCGTGCGAAGCGTCGGCCGTGAAGCGGCGCTGCGCATCGTAGCCGTGTTCGAGGCGATCCAGCATGGCGTTCAGGGTATCGACCAGGCGGCCGATTTCGTCCTGCGTGCCGGGATGGGGCAGGCGCTGGTGCAGGCTGGCTTCGCCGATCGAATGGGCCTGGTCCACCACGTCGTCGATGGCGCCCAGCACGCGGCGCGTGAGCATTTCGCCGGCCAGCCCCACGGCCGCCAGCAAGGCCAGCGCCATGGCGCCAAACAGCACGGTGGCCGCGGCCAGCACGTGATTGGTGTCGTCGAGCGAACCGGCCACCTGCACGGCCAGGCCCGCGCCGGACGAGGGCACGGGAATCGACACCATGCGCAGCGGCTCTTCGCCGAACTTGGGCAGGGTCTCAAAGACGGTCTCGCCGGCCGCCAGGCGCGCCAGCAGGCCGGGCGGCGCCGGCAGCTGCGCCGCCTCCAGATTGCGGCTGCGCGCCAGCACGCGGCCTTCGCCATCGATGATCTGCACCAGGCGATCCAGGCGCGTCAACGACGGCGGCGCCAGGCCCGGCGCCACCTCGTGCACCTGCACGGGCTGGCGCGGCGCGGCCGGCAGCATGGCCATTTCCGTTTCGCCCAGCGCCAGCAGGGCCGCATCGAGCTGGCCATGCACGGCGCGCGACAAGCCCCAATAGCCGGCCAGCGCCGTACAGGCGACGATGGCGAGGATGACGGCCAGGTGCACCAGCAACAGGCGCTTGCGAAAGCTAGCCACCGTTGTTTTCCGCCAGGCGGAAACCGCGTCCGCGCACCGTGTGGATCAAGGGCGGCAAGCCCGGCGCATCGACCTTGCCCCGCAGGTTGCGCACGTGGACGTCAATCAGGTTATCGATGCCGATCAGGTCCGCCTGCCAGATCTGCTCGGCCAGGCGCGCGCGGCTGACCACCTCGCCCGCCTGGCGCAGCAGGATCAACAGAATCGCATATTCCTTGGGCGTGAGCACCAGCGGCGCGCCGGCCCGCGTCACCTGGTGGCTGACGGGATCGAGCGTCAAATCGGCCAGCGCCAGCACCAGCGGACGGCTGATGTCGGAGCGGCGCAGCAAGGCGCGGATGCGCGCCAGCAGTTCCTCGAATTCGAACGGCTTTGTGAGGTAATCATCGGCGCCAGTGTTCAGGCCCGCCACCCGGTCGGCCGTGGCGTCGCGCGCCGTGAGCATCAGCACGGGCGTCTGGATACCGCGCGCGCGCAAGTCGCGGCAAAAATCGATGCCCTGCTTGCCCGGCAACATCCAGTCCAGCACGATGGCGTCATAGTCGACGGCGTAGCTTTCATCCTCGCCCTCTTCCGCGCTGTGCGCCACGTCGACAACAAAGCCTTCTTCCTGCAAGCCGCGGGCCAGCAGGCGCGCCGCCTTGCGGTCGTCTTCCACCAGGAGGATTCTCATGCCTGCCTTTCGCGTCGTGCCTTGTTTTCCATGCTGGCATTTTACCGCGCCGCAGCGTGCGCACACGGAACCTGAAGAATGATTCAGGCGTTCTTGGGCGCTTCTTCAGGAGCACATTGCTATGCTTTCCCGGCGCTGTACTGATACTGCCCGCGCCCCCTCTGACCGCCCGCCTGGGCACGGCATCCACGCATGCCCCATCACCATCAATAACAAGGAAACACGGGATGAACACGACCACCCGCAACGCCCTGGGCGCCAGCTGCGCCCTCGCTCTCGCCTGCTCGGCCCTGGCCGGCTGCGCCAAGCCGACACCGGCGGCCACGCCCGCTGCGCAATCAATACACCGCGATGACGGCAGCATCGCCGTCGACAAGATGTCGCCGCTGCGCCAGCGCCTGCAGATCGCGCCCGTGCAGGAACAGGAGATCGCCACGCAAACGGAGGCGCCGGGCAGCATCGAAGCGATGCCGGAAAAACTGGTGAAAATCACGCCACCGCTGGCCGGGCGCATCACGCGCTTGCAACGTTCACTGGGCGACAGCGTGAAGGCGGGCGACCCGCTGTTCACGCTCGATTCGGCGGAACTGAGCGCCGCCTACGCGGACGACAGCAAGGCGAAGTCCGCCCTGCTGCAGGCGCGCCAGGAACTCGAGCGCCAGAAAACCCTGTTCGAGGCGGAGATCGCCGCGCGCAAGGAGTACGAAGCGGCCCAGGCGGCCTACGACCAGGCCGGCAGCGACGCGCAGGCCAGCGCCGACAAGCTGGCCCAGTACGGCGCCGGCGCGCGCGGCACACGCGGCACCCGCCGCGCCCGCCGTGACTACGTGCTGCGTTCACCGATCGCCGGCACCGTGATCGCCATGGAAGGCGCCCAGGGCGGCTACTGGAACGATATCAACGCACCCGTCATGACGGTGGCAGATCTCTCCACCGTGTGGCTGTCGGCCACCGTGGCCGAGAGAGACCTGGCGCAGGTGGCCGTGGGACAAACGGCCAGCATCACCGTCGACGCCTGGCCCGGCAAGGCTTTCGAAGGCAAGGTCGCCTATGTCGGCGCCGTGCTCGATCCCGAGACGCGCACGGTGAAAGTACGCGTGGCCATCGACAACCGCGCCGGCGCCTTCAAGCCGGGCATGTTCGCCCAGGCGGGATTCGCCGGCGCTTCCCGCCGCGCCCTCCTCGTGCCCGCATCCGCCGTGCTG
Source organism: Janthinobacterium sp. KBS0711 (assembly GCF_000988085.1). Taxonomy (NCBI): domain Bacteria; kingdom Pseudomonadati; phylum Pseudomonadota; class Betaproteobacteria; order Burkholderiales; family Oxalobacteraceae; genus Janthinobacterium; species Janthinobacterium sp. KBS0711. The sequence goes on from NZ_LBCO01000035.1 coordinate 846,581, forward strand.
CAAAGCGGACCATCGACGCGCGTGATGGTCGAACGCAGCCCGCTGGTATTCACGCCGCGCACGGTGGAAGTGGGCGCCAGCCATGGAGACCAGGTGGAAATCGTCTCGGGCTTGCGCGCGGGCGAACGCATCGTTGTCAAGGAAGGAGTGCTGCTCAATGATTGACCGTTTCATCGCCACCTGCTGCCAGCGGCGCGGCATCGTCTGGCTCGTGCTGCTGTTCGTCGCCGCCTACGGCGTCTATTGCTGGAAGCAGCTGCCCATCGAGGCGTATCCCGACATCGCCGACGTCACCTCGCAGATCGTCACGCAGGTGCCGGGGCTGGGCGCCGAGGAAATCGAGCAGCAGATCACCATTCCCCTCGAGCGTGCCCTGCTCGGTACGCCCGGCATGCACGTGCTGCGCACGCGCAGCCTGTTCGCGCTGTCCTTGATCACGGTCGTGTTCGAGGATGGCAGCGACGGCTACTTCACGCGCGAGCGGCTGCAGGAACGTCTGGCCAGCGTGAACCTGCCCTACGACGCCAAGCCGGGCCTCGATCCCTATACGTCGCCCACGGGCGAGATCTACCGCTACACTCTGGAATCGAAGACGCGTTCCCTGCGCGAACTGTCCGAGCTGCAGTTCTGGACCGTGATTCCCCGCCTGCAGCAGGTGCGCGGCGTGGCCGACGTCAGCAATTTCGGCGGTCTCACGACGCAATTCATGCTGGAACTCGATCCCGCAAAACTCGACAGCTACGGCTTCTCGCTGGCGCAGGTCAAGGACGCCATCAACGCCAACAACATCAGCGGCGGCGGCAGCGTGATCGACCGCGGCCAGCAATCGTACGTGGTGCGCGGCGTAGGTTTGCTCCATTCGCTCGACGACATGGGCAACGTCGTCGTCAGCAGCAAGGACGGCGTGCCCGTACTGGTAAAAGACCTGGGCAGGCTCGCTTACGGCAACGTGGAGCGGCGCGGCATCCTCGGCAAGGACGACAACCCCGACACCATCGAAGGCATCACCCTGCTGCTCAAGGATTTCAACCCGTCCGAAGCGCTGGCCGGCATCCATGCGGCCGTCGACGACTTGAACGCCCATGTGCTGCCGAAGGACGTCAAGGTCGTGCCCGACCTGGACCGCAGCTCGCTGATCGACGCCACCTTGCACACGGTCGGATTCACCTTGGGCGAAGGCATGCTGCTCGTCGCCCTCGTGCTGCTGCTGTATCTGGGCAGCCCGCGCGCGGCCGCCATCGTCGCGCTGACGATTCCGCTGGCCCTGCTGATCGCCTTCATCTTCATGCACCACTTTAAGATTCCCGCCAATTTGCTGTCCTTGGGCGCGATCGATTTCGGCATCCTCGTCGACGGTTCCGTGGTGGTGCTGGAAAACATGCTGCGCCGCCGCGAACGGGATCAGGAACGGCCCCTGACCCTGCAGGACGCCATCGATGCGACCCTGCAGGTGGCGCGTCCCATCATGTTCGGCATGGCCGTCATCATCGCCGCCTATCTGCCCCTGTTCGCCTTCCAGCGCATCGAATACAAGCTGTTTTCGCCGATGGCATACGCGGTCGGCGCGGCGCTCGTGGGCGCGCTCGTGGTGGCGCTGGTGCTGATCCCCGGCCTGGCCTGGCTGGCCTTGCGCAAGCCGCGCCGCATGCCGCACAACCGCGCGCTGGACAAACTGGCGGGCGCGTATGGCCGCTTCCTCGAACGCATGGTGGGCAGGAAGCGCTGGGTGGCGATGGTGTGCGCAGGATCGCTCGCGGCGCTTGCCGTCCTGGGCGGCAGCATCGGGCGCGACTTTTTACCCTACCTCGATGAGGGCTCCTTGTGGCTGCAGGTGCAGATGCCGCCCGGGATCACACTGGACAAGGCCTCCGAGATGGCCAGCGAACTGCGGCGCGCCGCGCTGGAATTTCCCGAAGTGTCGACCATCGTCACGCAGACGGGGCGCAACGACGACGGCACCGATTACTGGACGCCGTCGCACATCGAGGCGAGCGTGGGACTGCATCCGTATAAAAGCTGGAAATCGGGCATGAGCAAGCAGCAGCTGATCGCCAAAATGAATGCACGCTTCGCCCGCATGCCCGGCGTTACGGTGGCCTTCATGCAGCCGATGATCGACGGCGTGCAGGATAAATTGTCGGGCGCGCACAGCGACCTGACGGTGAAAATCTTCGGCAACGATCTCGATGAAGTGCGCGCCATCGCCGGCAAGGTGGCCAATGTCCTCAAAACCGTCCACGGCGCCTCCGACGTGGCTGTGGACGTGGAGCCGCCCTTGCCCAACCTGAAGGTGCAACTGGACCGCGCCAAGGCGGCCCGCTACGGCATCAACGCGGCCGACGTGGCCGACCTGATTTCCACCGGCATCGGCGGCGCGCCCATCGGCCAGGTGTATGTCGGCGAGAAAAGCTACGACATCGCCGTACGCTTCCCGCCCGCCACGCGCTCCAGCCCGGACGCCATCGCCAGCCTGAAGCTCACGGCCGCCAATGGCGCGAAGGTGCCGCTGGCGCAGGTAGCCACCATCAGCACCACTTCGGGCGAAAGCGTGATCGTGCGCGAAATGGGACGGCGCCACATCATCGTGCGCCTGAATGCCCGCGGGCGCGACCTGGCCGGCTTCCTGGCCGAAGCGCGCCCGCTGGTGGCGCAAGCCGTGGCAGGCGAGCACCAGCGCATCAGCGTCGAATGGGGCGGCCAGTTCGAAAACCTGCAGCGCGCGCAAAGCCGTTTGGCCCTGATCCTGCCGATGACCCTGGGCGCCATGTTCCTGCTGCTGTTTGGCCAGTTCCGCAACCTGCGCCAGCCTGCGCTGGTCTTGCTGGCCGTGCCGCTGGCCATGCTGGGCGGCCTGGCTGCGCTGCACCTGCGCGACATGACCTTGAACGTGTCGAGCGCCGTCGGCTTCATCGCCCTGTTCGGCGTGGCCGTATTAAATGCCGTGCTGATGCTGGCGCAGATCAACCGCTTGCGCGCGGACGAGGGCAAGAGCTTGCGCGACGCCGTGCTCGAAGGCGCGCGCGATCGCATGCGCCCCGTGCTGATGACGGCCACCGTGGCAGCCCTGGGGCTGACGCCGGCCATGCTGGCCACGGGCCTGGGCAGCGACGTGCAGCGACCGCTGGCCACTGTCGTGGTGGGCGGCCTGGTGACGGCGACGGCACTGACCCTGCTGCTGTTGCCTGCCCTGTATTACCTGATCGAGGCGCACCTGCAAAAACGCCAGACGCATACCGAAGGAGAGACCCATGACACGTTTTAATCTGCTGCTGGCGGTCTGGCTGATCGCGCCCGGCGCCATTGCCGCGCCCTTGAGCTTTGACACTTACCTGTCCGCCGTGGAAAGCCACAGCCTGGAACTGCAGGCGCAGCAGGAGAGCATCAACTCGGCCAAGGCCGGCATCGGCATTGCCGGCCTGCGTCCCGACCCGGAGTTCACTCTGGGCGCCACGCGCGAAACCGTGCGCAGCGTCGAGCACCGTCCCGTCACGTGGAACCCGGCCATCAGCATGGCCATCGAGACGGGCGGCAAGCGCGCCGCGCGGTTAAAAGCGGCGCACAGCAATGTCGCGCTGGCCGAGGAAACGGTGGCCGGCTTCAAGAGCGAGCTGTATGGCACGGCCGCCGCCGCGTTCACGGAAGCGTGCCGCACGCGCGACGTCCTCGCGCGCAAGGAGCAGACCATGGCGGCCCTGTCGACAGTGGTGGAGGCGAACACCGTGCGGCGCAAGGCGGGCGACGTGGGCGGCATCGAGCTGCTGCAGTCGCGCGTGGAACGCGACCAGTTCCAGGCCGAGCTGGCGCAGGCGCGCAGCGAGGTGGACAGCGCCATGTTGAATTTGTCACCGCCCTTGGGGCGCCAGTTCGATGCGCTGTTTCCAGACGCGCAGCTGGCCTGCGACTTCACCGCGTATGCCGACAAGGATGCCAGCGCGCTGCTGCCGCAAGCGCTCGAGGCCCGCAACGACGTGCGCATCGCCCGTGCCACCGTGGACAATCTGCGCGACGGCGCGGCCCTTGTGCGCGCCAACCGCTCGGTCGATCCGACCGTCACCGTGGGCCTGGCCGCCGCGCGCGGCTACCATGACGGGATCGACGCCAGCGGCAATCCCGTCGACGGTTCACCGCGCTCGCGCGCGCTGTCCATCTCGCTGGCCATCCCCATTCCCCTGTCGCGGCGCGACAAGGGAGATATCGTGCAGGCGGAAGCGGGTGTCACGCAGGCGATGCTGGCGCTGCGCCAGGCGGAACTGACGGCGGAGACGCAAGTGCGCACGGCGCAGCGGCAGCTGCATGCGGCGCAGGACAGGCTGGCGCGCTACCGTGACGGCGTACTGGTCGATGCGCAAAAGGTGGTCGATGGCATGCGCCTGTCTTACGTCAAAGGCAATGCGTCGCTGCTGGAATGGCTGGCGGCGCAGCGTTCGGCCGATGAGGCCTACCAGGGCTATGTGCAGGCGCGCGCCGATGCGGCCATCGCCAGCACGCAGCTGCAACTGGCGATCGGCCAGCGGCCGCGCTTGTAGCGGGGAGAAAGTAGAACGAGGAGTTACCGGCGCGGCGATGGTGCCGCACCGGTCGTCAAGCACGGGGAATTACTGGGGCTGGGCTGGCGCGTCGGTGTCGTCGTCTTCCGGCTCATCACTCTCCGCACCTTCGGCACCCTCTTCGCCATCGGCCGGCTTCGGATTGTTCTTCGCTTCCAGCTTGCGTCTGGCTTTTTCCTCGGCTTTCTTCTTCTTTTCCAGCTCTTTTTGCCGTTTTTCGTATTGGAAATTTGTCTTGGCCATTTACTACCTCTTTAGTTTTTAGATGTTACAGATAAGCATATAAGCCACATTATGACGTAGTTGGAGCAAACACCAAATGTTTAGCCGCGTGGATGATGCTGCGCATGCAGCAGTTTCAGCCGTTCGCGGGCCACATGCGTGTAAATCTGCGTGGTGGAAATATCGGAGTGTCCCAGTAACAATTGCACAACACGCAAGTCCGCGCCATGGTTGAGCAAATGCGTGGCGAACGCGTGGCGCAGGGTGTGCGGCGACAGGGGCGCCGTGATGCCGGCGCTCAGCGCATGTTTCTTGATGATGACCCAGAACATTTGCCGCGTCATGGCGCCGCCGCGCCGCGTGACGAACAGCGCGTCGTCCATTTGCCCGTCAAGAATGATGCCGCGCGCTTCCTTCAGGTAGCGCTCGATCCACAGCCGCGCCTGTTCGCCGAACGGCACCAGCCGCGTCTTGCTGCCCTTGCCCGTGATGCGCAGCACGCCATCATTGAGGCTCAGTTCCACGGATTTCAAGTCCACCAGCTCCGACACGCGCAAGCCGCTCGCATACATAAGTTCGAGCATCGTGCGTTCGCGCAGGCCCAGCGGCGTGCTCACGTCGGGCGCCGCCAGCAAGGCTTCCACCTGCGCTTCGCTCAAGGTGTGCACGAAGCGCGCGGGCTGCTTGGCCGAGACCATCTTCAGGCACGGGTCGGCAGCGATATGCTTGTGCCGCAGGGCCAGCTGGTAAAAACGCTTGAGCACGGACAGGCGCCGGTTCGACGACGTGGCCTTGCTCTCGTCGTGGCGGGCGGCGAAATACGCTTCGATGTCGGCCGTGGACACCTCATACAGGCCCTCACGCCCGGGACGTGCCACTTCCAGCCAGCGCGCAAACAAACGCATGTCGCGCCGGTAAGCGTCCAGCGAGTTTTTCGACAGGCCGTCTTCCAGCCACAGGCTGTCGCAGAATTCATCGATCAGGGTGGCGTTGTCGGGGGCCAGCAGGCTGTTCATCATAGGTAAGCCGCCACGCCTTCATGCGCCAGCAGCCAGCGCTTGACGCCCAAGTGGAATCCCGTCGCGTCGTCGTGGTGGGCAAAGCCGCCCAGGCCGCCAGCGGCCGTGACCCGGTGGCAGGGGATCACCACGGGAAACCAGTTGGCGCCGCAGGCCTGGCCCACGGCGCGCGGCGCCGAGCCGATCAGGCGCGCCACGTCGCCATAGGTGCGCACCTGGCCGCGCGCAATGCCGCTGATCGCCGCCCACACCCGTTGCTGGTAGGCGCTGCCCGAAGCGGCCAGCGGCAGGTCGATGACATAATCGGGATCGCGGAAATAGCGCGCCAGTTGCTGGCATGCCCGCTCGGAGACGGCATCCAGCGCGTCTTTTTCCGCAAAGTGCGGCGGCAGGTAGACCAGTTCGCATACCTGGCCATCGTGCGCGCGCACGCCCATGGCGCCGAACGGCGCGGCCACGATGGCGCTGAACAGTTCACTGCCCTGTTGTTTTTTCATCTGCTGATCATTATTCAAGTGTGGCATATATGCAACCTGCCGGCGCGGGAACCGGCGCCACGGGAATTATGCACCGTCTTTGGGCGTGCAGGCGGACGTTTCCTGCGCACGAAAAAAAAGCGCACCAGTCGGTGCGCTTCAAATATTGCTTCACGTTCCCGGTCGTTTGGGTCCGCCGGTGCCGGCTTGTGGCCGCAGACAGCTATGACTCAACAACTTCTGTGAAACGTGTGTCTCCTCAATATATCCCCGGTATCAATACCGTTTTTATAGACCACTCCCCCACTAACTTTGTTACCAATTCTGTATTTCAGCCTTGCTACCGGAGCGTATATGCATATACGTCTTTCCCCTTAAGGCTGCCCATCATAGCGCATTTATTCGGCCGTATCGACTTTTTTTGCACCATGACGGGGACAACTGTTTTAGTTGTAAATTAAATTTGGCAGCCACAGCGAGATTTGTGGTACGTAGGTAATCAACCCCAGGAAGGCCAGCATGGTCAGCAGCCATGGCATCACGGCCACGGTCAACTCCGAGATGCCCATCTTGGTGATACCGGACGCCACGTACAGGTTCAAGCCCACGGGTGGATGGCACATGCCCACTTCCATGTTGACCACGATCAGGATGCCGAAGTGCACGGGATCGATGCCCAGCTTCATGGCGACGGGGAACAGGATAGGCGCCATGATCAGCACGATGGACGACGGTTCCATGACGTTACCAGCCAACAACAGCAGCACGTTGACCACCAGCAAAAAGCTGATCACGCCCAGGCCCTTGCCCGTGATCCATTCGGCCATCGCCTGCGGGATGTTTTCGCTGGTCATCAGGAACGAGAACAGCACGGCATTCGTGATGATGTACAAGAGCATCGCCGACATGGCGGCCGAATCAAGCAAGACCTTGCCCACTTGCTTGATCTTCAAGTCCTTGTAGACGAAGACGGCGATGATGAAGGCGTACACGGCAGCCATGGCGGCCGCTTCCGTCGGCGTGAAGGCGCCGGAATAAATGCCGCCCATGACGATGACGATCAGCAGCAAGCCCCAGGCGCTCTTCTTGAACGTGACGAAGCGCTCGCCCCAGCTGGCCTTTTTCATGCGCGGATAGTTGTGCTTGCGCGCCAAAAACCACGTGGTCAGGCCCAGCAGCATGGCCAGCATCATGCCGGGAATCACGCCCGCCATGAACAGCTTGCCAACGGACGTGTTCGTGCTGACGGAATACATCACCATCACGATCGACGGTGGAATCAGGATGCCCAGCGCGCCCGAAGTGGTGATGACGCCGGCGCCGAAACCGCGCGGATAGCCCTGCTTGACCATGGCCGGCAGGATGATGGAGCCGATCGCCACCACGGTGGCGGGGCTGGAACCGGACACGGCCGCAAACAGCGCGCACGCCATCACGCCGGCCAGCGCCAGGCCGCCATGCCAGTGGCCGACCATGGAGCTGGCGAAGTTGATCATGCGCCGCGCCACCCCGCCATGCGTGAGGAAGTTACCCGCCAAAATGAAGAACGGGATGGCCATGATCTCGAATTTCTCGATGCCCGTGAAAATCTTCAGGGCCACCGATTCGATGGGCACGCTGGTCATGGTGAACAGGAACGTCAGTACTGTCAGGCCCAACGAAATGGAAATCGGCATGCCGGTCAGCATCAGCGCCAGCAGCAACACAAAAATAATCAGCGCGTTCATGCCTTGGCTCCTTTTTCTTCCGCCGTCAGTTCGTCTTCCAGGCCCTCGACGTGCGAGTGGTCGTGTTTCGGCAAGGCGCCCGTCTTGATGAAATGCACCATCACTTGCAGGAAACGGAAGCACATCAGGTAGGAACCGAGCGGCACGGCCAGGTACACCAGCCACATGGGGATTTCCATGTCGGCCGAGGTCTGGTCCGTGTGGCCGATCGACCACACGAAGCTGGCGCCCAAAGTCCCGACGATGCCCGTAAACAGGGCGCCAGCGGCCAGACCGAAGACGATAAAGCGGTCACGCCAGCGCGGGTTCATGCGGTTGATCAGCACATCGACGCCCACATGGATGCCCGTGCGCACGCCATACGCGGCGCCGAACTTGGCCATCCAGACGAACATGTAGATACACAGTTCCTGGGCCCAGCTGGTATTGATTTGAATCAGGAAGTCTTGCAGGCCCGGTATCGGCAGGCCCGCCAGGTAGCGGTGCACGACCGCGACGAAAATGATGAAGGTGGCTGCGCCCATCAGGGTCGCGATCAGCCACTCTTCCAGGTGATCCAGAAATTTCATGGTGGACTTTCAAAGAATGCGGGTACACGGACTCCCGCGCAGGACGCGCAGGAGTCATTCAAGCCAGTGGCAGGGATGCCCTGCCTGGCGCGCCAGGCGGCGCGCTACAGCATGCAGCTTACTTCGCGCTTTCCTTGTTGATGGCCGAGATCAGGTCCTTGCCGATGCGCCCTTCCATGGCCTTCTGCACGGGGGCCAGCGCCTTGCGCCACTCGGCCTGTTCCTGCACCGTCAGCGTATAGATCTGCGTCTTGCCCGCTTTCTTGATGGCGTCGAGGGCCTGGTCGTTGTCGCGCTGGGCGATGGCTTTTTCAAACGTGGTCGCCTCGCGCATGGCTTTTTCCAGCTGGCCGCGTATATCGGGCGGCAAGCCATCCCAGAATTTCTTGTTGACGATGACGGCATAGCCCAGGTAGCCGTGGTTCGACACGGTCACGTGCTTTTGCACTTCATGCATCTTTTGCGTGTACATATTCGATGGCGGATTTTCCGTGCCGTCGACGACGCCCGTCTGCAGCGCCTGATACACTTCCGAGAAGGCCAGCACCTGCGGGTTGGCGCCCAGCGCGCGCATTTGCGCGTCGAGTACCTTGGACGACTGGATGCGCATTTTCAGGCCCTTGAAGTCGGCCGGCATGTGCAGCGGCTTGTTGGCCGACATCACCTTGAAGCCGTTGTCCCAGTAGGCCAGGCCCGTGATACCCTTGGGTTCCAGTTTTTTCAGCAGGCTCTTGCCGATTTCGCCTTCGGTGACGTTGTACAGCGCCGTCTTGGTCGGGAAGATGTAGGGCAGGTCGAAGGCTTCGAATTCCTTCACGCCCAGCGGGCCGAACTTGGCCAGCGAGGGCGCCAGCATCTGCACGGCGCCCAGCTGCAGCGCTTCGAGTTCTTCCTTGTCCTTGTACAACTGGCTGTTCGGGTACAGTTCGACCTTGACCTTGCCATTCGTGGCTTTTTCGGCCAGCTGCTTGAAGCGTTCGGCGGCCTGGCCTTTCGGCGTGTCGGTCGCCACGACGTGGCTGAACTTGATGACGATGGGGGCTTGCGCGTAAGCGTGGACGCCGGCGGTGGCGCCTATGGCCGCGCACAGCGCGACGAACATGGTTTTCATCTGCATTGTTGTCTCCTGAGTGGTTTTTGAAAAACTTTATTATTTGTCTACTTGGATATTGTGCCAAAGAAACTGCCGCCGCTATTGTGGTTAACCACAATAGCCGGTTCCCGATAAGCCGCTACCCTGCCAGCCATGCCGACTCCCCCCACCCTTGCACGCCGCTTCAAGCTATCGAGCCCGATGCGCTGGCTGCTGCCCGTCATCCTGCTGCTGCTGTTCCTGTCCATCCTGTTCTGGCTGCCCTGGCAGGCGCGCCAGATGGAGAGCAACGAGCGTCAGGAGCAGCTGATCGCCGACACCCTGTGGGTGGAACAGACCATCCGCTTCCAGCTGGCGCGCAACGAGGAAAGCCTGTTCAACCTGGGCGTGGACATCGCCAGCGCCTCCCTGTCGGCGGAAAAAGTGCACGAACGGCTGCAGCAGATGTTGCGCAATGGCCGCGAATTGCAGCGCGTGCTGTGGCTCGACACCAGCGGCAAGGTGCTGGCCACCAGCGACAACAGCCTGCCGCACGCGCTGTCGTTTGCGCCGGCCTCGCTGACGGCGGCCGACAATGCGCGCCGTTTGCACCGGGGCCAGTATGCCCAGCCTTCGCAGCAGACGGGCTTTCCCGACGCGCCGCCGGGCGCCATGCTGATGGATTACCACCAGCCCCTGTTCGATGGCCAGCGCTATGTCGGCAGCCTGGTGGCCACCTACCAGATCAGCAGCCTGCTCGATGAAATGGTGCCGTGGTGGTTCGCCCAGGATAACCAGATTTCGCTGATCGACCGTGACGACAAGGTGCTGGCGCGCCGCGCCGCCGCCGGTCCCGGCCACGGCGTGTACACGCACAAGCGCGCGCTCGACGTGCCCGGCGCCAGCATCACCCTGTTTACCGACAGCGTGAAAAGCCAGCCCAAGCTGCTGCCCAATTTGCTGGTCGGCTCCGTCATCGCCCTGTCGCTGGGTTTGCTGTGGAGCTTGCTGGCCCTGTGGCGGCATATTTCGCGCCGCCTGGTGGCCGAAGGCGCGCTGCGCCAGCAGATGCTGTTTCGCACGGCGATGGAAAACTCGCTGGTGACGGGCATGCGCGCGCGCGACCTGGAAGGCAGAGTCACCTACGTGAATCCCGCGTTTTGCCAGATCGTCGGCTATCCGCCCGAAGAAATCCTGGGCCGTTTGCCGCCCATGCCCTACTGGGTGCCCGAGGCGCTGGAGGAATACCAGCAGCGCTTCGTCAAGGCCCTGGCCGGCAATCCCACGCCGCAGTTCGAAACCTATTTCCAGCGTCCGGACGGCACGCGCGTGGCGGTGCTGATCTTCGAGGCGCCGCTGGTGGACAAGAACGGCCAGCAGACGGGCTGGATGGGGTCCGTGCTCGATATTTCGGACCGCAAGCGCGTCGAGGAACTCAATCGCCAGCAGCAGGAAAAGCTGCAAACGAGCTCGCGCCTGGCCACCATGGGCGAGCTCGCGTCGATGCTGGCGCATGAACTGAACCAGCCGCTGGCGGCCATTTCCAGCTACACGACGGGCGCCTTGAATTTAATTCGCCGCGCCATCGAGCATGACGCTCCCGTCGATCCGGGCACCTTGAAGCCGGCGCTGGAACAGGCCAGCGCGCAGGCGCAGCGAGCCGGCCAGATCATCCGCAGCGTGCACGATTTCGTGCGCAAAAGCGAGCCACAGCGCCAGGATATCGCCATCCGCACCCTGATCGACGGCATCCGCGCGCTGATCGACCTGCAGGCGCGCAAATACTATGTCACCATCCAGGAAGAGCTGCCGCCGGACCTGCCGCTGCTGCGCGCCGACCCCGTGATGATCGAGCAAGTGCTGCTGAACCTGACGCGCAACGCCATCGAGGCCATGCAGGACGCGGCGCCGGGACGGCGTATCATGCGCCTGCGGGCCAGCCACGACGCGCGGCAAGGCATGGTGACGGTGGACGTGATCGACCATGGCCATGGCATCCCGCAGGACGTGGCCGAGCGGCTGTTTTCGCCGTTTTTCTCGACCAAGTCCGAAGGCATGGGCATGGGCCTGAACATCTGCCGCACCGCCATCGAATTTCACGGCGGCGCGCTGACCTTCGGCGCCAACCCCGCTGGCGGTACCATCTTTACATTCAGCGTGCCGGCCGCGCCAAGCGCGCCGCACTCGCATTAACCAGTAATCAGTAACCAATAACGCATAACGACAAGCCGGAGACCCCATGCTACACATCATCGACGACGAAGAGGTCGTACGCGACTCCCTGTCCTGGCTGGCCGCCTCGCGCAGCATCGAATCACGCAACTACGCCAGCGCCCAGCAATTTCTCGATAGCCTCGACGGCAACTTCGACGCCGCCGGCGACTGCGTGCTGCTCGATGTGCGCATGCCCGACATGAACGGCATCGCCATGTTCGACCAGCTGGTCAAGCGCGACCTGACGGCGCGCCTGCCCGTGATCTTCCTCACCGGCCATGGCGACGTGCCGATGGCCGTCGACAGCCTGAAACGGGGCGCCTTCGATTTCTTTGAAAAGCCGTTCAACGACAACGACCTGATGGACCGCGTGCAGCAGGGCCTGGCCAACTCGCGCCAGGCGGGAGAACTGGCCGCCGTGCACGCGCGCCTGGCCACCCTGTCGACACGCGAACGCGAAGTGCTGGACCTGATTTTGGCGGGCAAGATGAACAAGGTGGTGGCCGACAAGCTGGGCATCAGCATGCGCACCGTGGAAGTCCACCGCGCGCATATCTTCGACAAGATGCAGGTCAAGACGGCGGTGGAGCTGGCGGGATTGTTGAAGTAATGACGCTGATTGTTGGATTACGCAGCGCTGGCGCGCCGCTAATCCAACCTACGTTGCAATATAGGCCGGCGTAGGTCGGCTTAGCGCAACGCGCGTAAGCCGACACCACCACCATCACTCATCATGGTGTTCATGATGCTCTTCCACGCCATGCTTCCAGTAGCTGGCCACATGCAGATGCTGCTTCGGCACCCCGGCGTCAATAAAGTGTCCGCGCAAGCCCTGCACCTGCGCATGCTCGCACGCCACCCACACGTAGCCGTCGCCCTCTGACGGCAGCGTGACCTGACGCAGCGCGTCCAGTAACAGCGGCCCTTTGCGGCCATTGCGCGCCACCCAGCGCACGTTCAGCTGCGCCGCGCAATCGAGCGCGATCTGTTCGCCGTCTTCGACGATCTCGATCACGGCAATGGCGCGCGCCGTGGCCGGCAACTGCTCCAGGCGGCGGGCGATGGCCGGCAAGGCCGTCTGGTCGCCCACCAGCACATACCAGTCGAAATCAAGCGGCACCAGCATGGAGCCGCGCGGGCCGCCCACGCCCAGGGTCTGGCCGGGTGCGGCTTGCGCCGCCCAGCTGGCTGCGGGGCCATCGCCATGCAGCACGAAGTCGATTTCCAGCTCGCGCCGTTCGGCATCGTAGCGGCGCGGCGTGTAATTGCGGGCGATGGGGCGCGCGCCTTCCGCGTACTGGATGGGATTCGGCCCATTGCCCAGCACGGGGAACACGGGAGTAGTCTGCCCCGGGGCGGGGAAGAACAGTTTCACGTGGTCGTCGTGCGCCGGCGAGACAAAGCCGTCCAGGTCATCGCCCGCCAGGGTGATGCGGCGCATGTGCGGCGTTAGCTGTTCGGTGCGCACGACGGTGAGCACGCGCAGTTTCAAGTCATGCCGCACGCGCTCGATGGCGTGCGGGTGTGGCGCTGTAGTTGTTACAGTAGTCATTGCTTGTCCTTGTAAAGTGGGCTCAGTGGCCGTCGACGATGGCGTTCGCAGCCTGTTCCAGCACGGCGGAGACGCGCTCGGCTTCCGCCTCGCTCCAATTGGTCTTGTTCAGCAACAGCGCATGCTTGAGGGTATGCATGGCCTGGTGCACGCGCTCGGGCAAGGCCTTGCGCGCCTGGACGCGGGCAAACATGTCGAGGCGGGCCAGGATGCCGTCCACCTGGGCGCGGTTCTCGTCCAGGTAGGCGCGGCCCAGGTCCGTGATCGTATAGAGCTTCTTGCCGCTGGCGCTTTCGGAAGACGTGACGTGATCCTGCTCTTCCAGCAGGGTCAGGGTCGGATACACGGCACCCGGACTGGGGGCGTAGGCGCCGCCGCAACGCTCTTCGATGGCCTTGATGATTTCATAGCCATGGCGGGGACTGATTTCGATCAGCGCCAGCACGATCAGCGGCAGGTCGCCGCGGCCGAAGACGCGCTCGGCCCGTTCGCCGCGTCCACCGCGCCCGCCAGGACCACCGCCCATGCCATCACCGCGCTCGTCGAAGCCGCGCGGGCCGCGGCCATGCATGGCGTATTCCTGGCGATGTTCGCCATGATGGTGGTGATGCTGGCCGCAATGGCCGTGATGATGATGATGGCCGCCGTGGCCATGTTCTGCGTGGTGTGAGTTTCTCATGTTTTCTCTTTAAAGATATATCGTTAGTAGGTGTCGCCATTTTATAACGATATATCGATAAGTCAAGGAGAAATTTGTTATGCTCGTCTTTTCCCACTCCACACGCCGATGCCATGCCTGAAAAAACCGTTACTGAAAAAATGTATGTGAAAAATGCCACGGCCCTGGCCGTGCTCAATGACGGCGGCGAGCATGGGGAATTGCTGGCGCAACTGCCGCCGGAGCGGCTGGTACGGGAAAGTGAAAAAGCCGACTGGATCTTGCTGTTCGCGCGCAGCCGCGCGGAACTGGAGCAATTCCTGCCGGTGGCGCAGGCGCGCCTGGCGCCGGGCGGCGCCCTCTGGGTGGCTTACCGCAAGGGAGGAATCAAGGCAGGCAGCGATATCCACCGCGACGATATCCGCCAGTATGCGCAGCAATCAGGGCTCGACAGCGTGGCGATGGTCGCCATCGACGCCGGCTGGTCAGCGCTGCGCCTGAAGCAGGTTTGAGGATGGTCTAGGCGATGCCGTGCAAGGCCAGCGCCCATTCGACGTGCTCGCGCACGATGGCCGATGGATGCTCGCGGCGCGACAGCAGGGCCGCGACGATGTCGGCCTGGCCTTTGGCCTTGGCGGCCGCATTGCCCATGCCGACGGCCAGGTTGCGCAGCCAGCGTTCGTGGCCGATGCGGCGAATCGCGCTGCCTTCCATGCGGCGGTTGAATTCCTCTTCCGTCCAGGCGAACAGCTCCACCATGCCGGCGCTGCCCAGGCTGTGGCGCTCGTCGAAGTCGGGCACGACGGCGCGCTGGGCGAACTTGTTCCACGGGCAGACGGTCTGGCAATCGTCACAGCCGTACACCTTGTTGCCGATCAAAGGGCGCATCTCGACGGGAATGGCGCCCTTCAATTCGATCGTCAGGTAGGAAATGCAGCGGCGCGCGTCGAGCTGGTACGGCCCGAGGATGGCTTGCGTCGGGCACACCGTGATGCACGCCGAGCACTGGCCGCAGCGCGGCGTTTCCGGCGGATCGACGGGCAGCGGCACGTCGATGAGGATCTCGCCAAGGAAAAAGAAGGAACCGCCCTGGCGGTTGATCAGTAAGGTGTGCTTGCCGCGCCAGCCCAATCCCCCCTTTTGCGCCAGCTCGACTTCCATCACGGGCGCCGAATCGCTGAAGACGCGGTAGCCGAAGTCGCCGATCTCGCCCTTGATGCGCTCGGCCAGCTGCTGCAGGCGCGAACGCATCACCTTGTGATAATCGCGGCCCCGCGCGTACACGGAGATCACGGCCGCTTCAGGGTCGGCGTCGCGCGCCGCCTCGCGTTCGCGCCAGTCCGGTCCCAGCGCCGGCGGCAGATAATTCATGCGCGCGCTGATGGCGCGCACCGTGCCCGGCACCAGTTCGGCCGGGCGCGCGCGCTTCATGCCGTGGCTGGCCATGTAATCCATTTCGCCGTGATACCCTGCAGCTAGCCAGGCTTGCAAGGGCGCTTCCATGTGCGACAGGTCGACGTCGGCGATGCGCACCTCGGCAAAACCCAGCTCGCGCCCCCATTCTTTGATGGTGCGCGCCAGGACGGCGAGATCGGTGACGGTGGCGGACATAGGGGACTTTACGGAAAACGGGAGGCGCGCGGGCGGTTACAATGACAGCAGCCTCCATTTTATGCGATACCGAAGATAATGACCGAACACTTCAAAGCCCACCTCCACGACGAAGCCGGCACCGCCGCGCTGGGCGCCGCGCTGGCGCGCGCGCTGGCGCCGGGCCTGGCGATCTACCTGCACGGCGACCTGGGCGCCGGCAAGACGGCCCTCACGCGCGCCTTGCTGCACGCGGCCGGCCATGCGGGCCACGTGAAAAGCCCCACCTACACCTTGTCCGAACCGTACACGGTGCAGCTCGATGGCCAGAGCGTCAACGTCATCCACTTCGACCTGTACCGCATGGGCAGCGCCGAGGAATTCCTCGACGCGGGCTTTCGCGAAGACTTCGACGGCCGCAATATCTGCATCGTCGAATGGCCGGAGAAAGCCGAACCGGTGCTGCCGCCGGCCGACCTGAATATTTATTTGAACGTTGCGGGTACAGGACGTGATGTAGAATTGCAAGCGTCTTCTGAATTGGGTCTGTCATGCCTTCACCGTCTCAAATTCGCCCCGAACCTTTGATCTCCTCGCCCATCACCCGGCGCACGGTCCTCAAGGCCGGCGGCACCCTGCTGTTGTCCGTGTTCGCGCCCATGTCGGCGATGGCGGCGCAAATTCTCGCCGTGCGCGTCTGGCCGGCCGAGGACTACACGCGCGTCACCCTGGAAAACGACAGCATCCTCAAGGCGACCCACTTCATCGTCAAGGACCCGGAACGCCTGGTGGTCGACATCGAAGGGCTGGAACTCAATCCCACCCTGAAGGGCCTGGTGGCGAAGATCCAGTCGAACGACCCGTACATCAAGCAGGTGCGCGTGGGCCAGAACCGGCCCAACGTCGTGCGCCTGGTGTTCGACCTGAAAGAGGAAGTCACGCCGCAGCTGTTTACCCTGCCGCCGGCCGGCTCCTACAACCACCGCCTGATCTTCGACCTGTATCCCGTGCGCGAGCCGGACCTGATCGCGCAGATGATCGAAAAAGGCGACTGGTCGAGCGACCCGGCCAAGCCGCCGATGGCCGACACGCATACGCCGCCGCCCGCGCTGCCGCTGCCCGAGAGCGGCAAGCCGCCCGTGGCCGCCGTCACACCGGCAACGCCGATCGTGCCGCCCGTGCCCGACGTGCGCCCGGAACAGCGCCCCGAAGCGCGCCCACTGCCGGGCCAGAAAGTGGTGCGCATGATTACCATCGCCCTCGATCCCGGCCACGGCGGCGAAGATCCGGGCGCCATGGGCAGCCGGGGCAGCCGCGAAAAAGACGTGGTGCTGGCCATCGCCAAGCGCCTCAAGACCAAGCTGGAACTGCAGCCGAATATGCGCGTCATGCTCACGCGCGACGCCGATTTCTTCGTCCCGCTGGGCATGCGCGTGGAAAAGGCGCGCAAGGTGCAGGCCGACCTGTTCGTCTCGATCCACGCCGACGCCTTCATCCAGCCGACGGCGCGCGGCTCGTCCGTCTTCGTGCTGTCCGAAAAGGGCGCCACCTCGACGGCCGCGCGCTGGCTGGCCAACAAGGAAAACCAGGCCGATCTGATCGGCGGCGTGAACGTGAAGAACCACGACAAGCAGCTGGCCAGCGTGCTGCTCGACCTGTCGACGACGGCGCAGATCAATGACAGCATGAAGCTGGGCAAGGCCGTGCTGCGTGAAATCGGCGGCATCAACCGCCTGCACAAGGGTTCCGTCGAACAGGCCGGCTTCGCCGTGCTCAAGGCGCCGGACATCCCTTCCATCCTGATCGAGACGGCGTTCATCTCGAATCCGGAAGAAGAAGCCAAGCTGACCGACAACGGCTACCAGGACCAGATGGCCGACGCCATCGTCACGGGCATCAAGAATTATTTTGCCAAGAATCCGCCACTGGCGAAAAGCCGCCTGACCTGACATGAAAGCCTAGCATGAGCGAGAGTACCTTTGGCCAGCTGCCGGCCGTGACCATCCGCGCCGCCGATGGCGCGCAAGCGACCGTCACCCTGTACGGCGGCCACCTGGTCTCGTGGCAGACCAGCGATGGCCAGGAGCGCCTGTTCTGCAGCCGCGATTCCGCCCTCGACGGCAGCCGCGCCATCCGTGGCGGCGTACCCGTGATCTTTCCCCAGTTCGGCGCGCGCGGCACGGGCATGCGCCATGGCTTTGCGCGCGTGGCGACGTGGCAGCTGGAATCGAGCGGCGAGGCCGATGGCGCCGCATGGGCGCAATTTGTCCTGACCCAGGCTGACTTGCCGGAAGCAATCGCCGCCTCCTGGGCCTGGGCTTTCACCTTGCGCCTGCGCGTGGCCGTCAAGGCGCAGGCGCTGGAACTGAACCTGTCCGTGCACAACACGGGCGAGCAGGCGTTTCCATTCTCGGCCGCCCTGCACAGTTATTTTGCGATTGATCAATTGAGCGAAGCGCGCGTTGGCGGCTTGCAGCGCGTGCGCTACTCGGACGAGACGCCGCAAGACGCCTTGCAGGCGGAAGAAGTGCTGCAGTTCGCGGACAAGCTGGACCGCATCTACTACCAGCTGCCCGGTCCCTTGACCCTGCAATCTGGCAGCCATACCCTGCGCCTGGAGCAGCAGGGCTTTACGGACGCCGTCGTGTGGAACCCGGGCGCGCAAGACGCGGCAGCCCTGCCCGACCTGGCCGACGACGAGCAGCCGCGCTTCATCTGCATCGAGCCGGCCCTGATCCAGCCCGATACCCTGGCCGCCGGCGCCGAATGGACGGGCCGCCAGCGCCTTGAGTTTATTTAATTCGATTCCTTGATGATGCGGCCATTTCCCGGCTGAATCGGGCGCGCATTCAAGGGATACAGGCGGCTGAACAGCGCCATCTGCGCCGGCGACGCCTGCACCGGCTGCTTCATCACCATCCACAGCACGCCTTCGCTGCAAGGCGGCTCCGTCATCGACCCCATATACGTGTAGTAATCGCGCCGCGCCGGCAGCATCTCGGCCGGGTCGAGCAGGATGGTCGGCTGCATGGTCTCGAATTTTTCCAGCGGCAGGTTGTTCCACACGGTCTGGATGGTCGCTTGCGGCGCGCCCCGCTCCAGCAGCAGCGCCAGCACGGCTTGCCGTCCTTCCGCGTCGCGGTGCACCAGGTGCACGACCATCTCGAACGCCTTGCCATTGATGCGCTCTTCGGACGGGCGGTGGAAATGGAATTGCTGCAGCTCGAACATGCGGTTCTGCACCGTGATGTAATTGCCGCCGCTCACGCCCACCTGCACCGTGTGGCCATTGTCGACCACGTTGAATGACGACGGGTGATAGTCAAAGCTGATCTGTTCAAGTTCCACCTTCATGCCGTCGCGGATATCGATCGGCGACTGGCGGCTGCCATTGCCGCACTTGGCCCAGTCGACATTGATCTTGCTCCAGTTGGCCGGGCCGCTGTCTCCCTCGTACGACCAGTGCGTGCCGCGCGCCACGGGCGGTGGTGGCGGCGGCGCGGCCTTCACCACGGCGGCGCGCTTGGCGCGGGCGGCGGCGCGGGCCGCCTGGGTGGCGCGCATTTCCGCCAGGCGCGCCGCGATGCGTTCGGACAGGTCGACTTCGGCCGCTTCTTCCTTTTCGCGCGCCGTGGGCGCGACGACCACAGGCGCCTTGGCCTCCTTGCCCTTCACCGATTCGGTCAGGGTTTTCATGGCGGCCGCGCGCGCCGACGCCGACATGGGCGCGGATGCGGTGGCGCTCGCCGGGGTGGGGGCATCTTTGGCGCTTGCCATGGCCGTCATCACGGCAAGGCTGCAAGCTAACAGGGCGCTCAAATGTCGCATGGAAATCCAGAAAGTAAGAATACCCTCTGGTTTACGGCTGGAAAGCAACAAAACTTGAATCAGGGCAGGAGCAAAACAGAAGTACCGAAGAGAAAACGGGATCCAGGGCCAGCTGCGGACGGCGCCGCAGCATGCTTGCCCTGGATCTTTGCAGCAATTACGCTGATTTGCCGACCATGCGCTTGTAGAGTTTCCACATGCCGCCCAGTACCACCGGCACGACAGCGGCGCCGACACCGATCAGCACGATCAAGGTCAGGTGGTCGCGAATCCATGGGATATTGCCGAAGAAGTAACCCGCCGTCACCAGACCGACCACCCACAACAGGGCGCCCGTGATGTTGTACATCTGGAAGCGCGCATGCGTCATGTCGGAAATGCCGGCCACGAACGGGGCGAAGGTGCGCACCACCGGCACGAAACGGGCCAGGATGATGGTCTTGCCGCCGTGCTTTTCAAAGAATTCATGCGTGCGGCGCATGGCATCCTTGTTGATCCAGCGGTAATCGTGGGTAAACACCCTCTGCCCGATGGCCTCGCCTATCCAGTAATTGAGCGTGTTGCCCGTGACGGCCGCCGTGACGAGCAGGAAGATCAGCAAGCCCAGGTGCATCTGTCCCGTCGCGCAAAACGCGCCGGCGATAAACAGCAAGGTATCTCCAGGGAAGAAAAACAGCACCACGAGGCCTGTCTCGCAAAAAATAATGGCAAACAGCACCGCATACACGAGGGTGCCGTACTGCTCGATCAAGATACCCAACGTCTTGTCGACATGCACGATCATGTCGAGGAATTGCACAAAATCCATATATTTTTCCCTAAAGGTAGCGGCGGAATCATACACCACCCGGCCCGCGCAACGGCAGTCCCCGGGCCGATATTTCTGGATTAATTCTGCGGCGCCCTTGCGCGTGTGGCAATTTAAGTAAAGGTTAAGGAAAAGCCATATCGGCAGGCAACTGTCAGGATCGCCATCTGCAATGTTTTTCCAACGAAATATTGCCATTCCGGTATACACTTTCCGCACGGCGCAACCCGCGTCGACCAGGAGAAAACATGTATCGACACCCACTGAGCGGCCTGACCATGGCCACCGTACTGGGCCTTGCACAGCTGGCTGCCCACGCGGCACCCGTCCAGATCAAGGCGCCCGCCGAACTGCCCGCCAAGGCAACCTTGGCCGACGTGATCAAGGCCTCGAAGCCGTCCGACTGGCGTCCGCTGGACCCGGACAACACTCTGTACCTCGACATTCCCGCCGGCCGCGTGGTGATCGAACTGGCGCCCGACTTCGCGCCGAAACACGTGGCCAACATCAAGGCCCTGGTGGCGGAACAGTATTACGACGGCCTGGCCATCACGCGCGCGCAGGACAACTGGGTGGCGCAGTGGGGCGATCCGAACGAGAAAAATCCCAAGCCGATCCAGCATGCCCAGCGCACCCTGCCCGGCGAATTCACGGTACCGCTGAAAAACATCAAGAGCTTCACTCGCCTGCCGGACGTCGATGGCTATGCGCCGCAAGTAGGCCATTCAAACGGCTTCCCGTCCGCGCGCGACCCTAAAACGGGCACGGCCTGGCTCACGCATTGCTATGCCACCGTCGGCGTGGGCCGCGACAGCGCCAGCGACAGCGGCGGCGGCACGGAGCTGTACGCCGTCATCGGCCAGTCGCCGCGCCACCTGGACCGCGACATCACCGTCGTCGGCAGGGTCGTCTCCGGCATGCCATTGCTGTCCACCCTGCCACGGGGTACGGCGCCCATGGGCTTTTATGACAGCCCCGAGAAAAACGTGCCGATCAAGGCCATCCGCCTGGCCGCCAGCGTGCCACCCGAGCAGCGCAGCAACCTGGAAGTGATGCGCACCGACAGCGCCGCTTACCAGGCCGTGCTAGAAGCCCAGCGCCACCGCGGCGGCCCGTGGAGCAAGGTCACGGCAGGCCATATCGACCTGTGCAATGCGCCGATACCGGTGCGGGAGGTGGGGAAGTAGGCCAACTTTTAGCCCAAGAGCAAGGGCTGGGGTCAGACCCGACGGGTCTGACCCCGGTATAATTACCGCATGAACGCTCCCATTACGCCCCACCGCCCGATCCAGGCCCTGCCTGACCAGTTGATTTCGCAAATCGCCGCCGGCGAGGTGGTCGAGCGGCCGTCCGCCGTCGTCAAGGAGCTGCTGGAAAACGCGCTCGACTCGGGCGCCACGCAGATCACGGTGCGGCTGGAAGAAGGGGGCGTGAAACGCATCGCGATCACCGACAACGGGCGCGGCATCGACAAGGATCAGCTGCCGCTGGCCCTGGCGCGCCACGCCACGTCAAAAATCGCTTCCCTGCACGACCTGGAAAACGTGGGCACCCTGGGCTTTCGTGGCGAGGCGCTGGCCTCGATCGCCTCGGTGGCCGCCGTCACCGTGACCTCGCGCACGATGGATGCGGCCCATGCGTGGGAAATCGTCGGCTCGCACAATGGCAGCGTCTCGCCATCGTCGGGCGCGCACGGCACCACGGTCGACGTGCAAGACCTGTATTTCAACACGCCCGCGCGGCGCAAATTCCTCAAATCGGAGCAGACGGAATACGGCCACTGCGCCGAAGTCGTGCGCCGCATCGCGCTGGCGCGGCCGGACGTGTCGTTCTCGCTGTCGCACAACGGCCGTACCATCGACCAGTGGAATATCAGCGAACTGGCCAAGCGCAGCGCCCACATCCTGGGCAATGACTTCGCCGAAGCGCGCCTGGCGCTGGACGAGTCGGCCGGCAGCCTGCGCATACACGGCTTTGCCGGCTTGCCGACGGCGTCCAAGGCGCGCGCCGATGGCCAGTTCTTTTATGTCAACGGACGCTTCGTGCGCGACAAGCTGCTCGTGCACGCCGTGCGCATGGCCTACCAGGACGTGCTGCACGGCGACCGTTTTCCGTCGTACGTGCTGGCGCTCGACCTCGACCCGGCCCTGGTCGACGTCAACGTGCACCCGTCGAAGATCGAAGTGCGCTTCCGCGACAGCCGTTCCGTGCACCAGTTCGTCTTCCACGCCGTGCAGCGCGCACTGGCGCAGACGTCGGCCACGGCCTTCGGCAGCGTACCGGCACCTTTGCCGGCCGCTTCCACCCTGGGCGGCGATACCGCTGGCGCAGGTTTGGGTGGCCCCGGCATCTGGCGCCGCGAGCAGACGCAGACCTCGTTCGGCACGCAGTTTACAAATACCTTTGCCCCCGCCTCGCCCGGCGCGAACCTCCCCTTCTTTGCCGACGCGCCAGGCGTGGCCCAGGACACGGCGGCCTACGGCGCCCTGTTCAGCGGCGGCACAGGTGTCGCCAACTCGCCGATCACGCAGGTGGAACCGTACATCGCCTCGCCCGAAGCGATGGCGCGCGAAGAGTATCCGCTGGGCTTTGCCCTGGCCCAGCTGCATGGCATCTACATCCTGGCGCAAAATACCAAGGGCCTGGTGCTGGTCGACATGCATGCGGCGCACGAGCGCATCCTGTACGAGCAGCTGAAAAACGCGCTGCAGGCGCAAGTGTCGGGCCAGGACATGCAGGTGCAATCCTTGCTGATCCCCGTCACTTTCTATGCGGACGCCATCGAAGTGTCGACGGCGAATGAAAACCAGGACACATTGAAAGCGCTGGGCTTCGACATCGCCGCCCTGTCGCCCACCACCCTGGCCGTGCGCAGCGTGCCGACCTTGCTGAAGAACGCGGACGCGCAAACCCTGGCGCGCGACGTGCTGCGCGACGTGCGCGAATACGGCGGCTCGCGCGTGCTGATCGAGCGCCAGAACGAATTGCTGGGCACCCTGGCCTGCCACACGGCCGTGCGCGCCAACCGGATTTTATCGGTACAGGAAATGAACGCCCTGCTGCGCCAGATGGAAAGCACGGAACGCGCCGACCAGTGCAACCATGGCCGGCCCACGTGGGTGCAGGTCGAGATCAATGCGCTCGATAAACTGTTCCTGCGCGGCCAGTAGACAATAGAGACAGTAGGTCGGATTAGCGCAGCGTAATCCGACACTGCAGCGGCGGCATCACGTCGGATTACGCTTGCGCTAATCCGACCTACGCATCACTTTACACGAGTCAACATGCAAAACATCTCCTCCCTCCCCCTGGCCGTCGCCATCATGGGCCCCACGGCCAGCGGCAAGACGGCCAGTGCGCTGGCCATCGCGCAAGCGATTCCGTCCGAGATCATCTCCGTCGATTCCGCCCTCGTCTACCGCGGCATGGACATCGGCACGGC
The DNA here is from genome assembly GCF_000988085.1 of Janthinobacterium sp. KBS0711. Taxonomy (NCBI): domain Bacteria; kingdom Pseudomonadati; phylum Pseudomonadota; class Betaproteobacteria; order Burkholderiales; family Oxalobacteraceae; genus Janthinobacterium; species Janthinobacterium sp. KBS0711. The sequence goes on from NZ_LBCO01000035.1 coordinate 870,305, forward strand.
CAAGCCGTCGAAGGAAGAACTGGCCCAGGTACCGCATCATCTGATCGACATCATCGACCCGCTGGACGCCTATTCCGTGGCGCAGTTCCGCAACGATACCCTGCGCCTGGTGAGCGAAATTTCCGCACGTGGCAAGCTGCCGCTGCTCGTCGGCGGCACCATGTTGTACTTCAAGGGCCTGGCCGATGGCCTCGACGACTTGCCCGGCGCCGATCCCGTGCTGCGCGCCCAGCTGGAAGAAGACGCGGCCGCCATCGGCTGGCCCGCCATGCATACGCGCCTGGCGCAGCAAGACCCTGTCACGGCCGCGCGCCTGGCGCCGCAGGACGCGCAGCGCATCGGCCGCGCGCTGGAAATCATCGCCCTGTCCGGCCAGCCCATGTCGGCCCTGCTGGACCGCCGCGAAAAGACCGTGCTGCCGTTCCGGTTGCAATCGTTCGCGCTGGAGCCGTCGGACCGCGCCGTGCTGCACGCGCGCATCGCCGCGCGTTTCGACCTGATGCTGAAAGACGACGTCTTGCTCGATGAAGTGGATGGGTTGCGCCGGCGCGGCGACCTGCACCCGGGCCTGCCCTCGATGCGCTGCGTGGGCTACCGCCAGGCCTGGGACTACCTCGATGGCCGCATCGACCGCGCCGCCCTGCGCGAGACGGGCATCATCGCCACGCGCCAGCTGGCCAAACGACAGCTAACCTGGCTGCGGGCGATGCCGGAACGCATCGTCATCGATTGCCTGGGCGCCGATCCAGCCTCGTCCATGCTGGCGCAGATCCAGCCGTTGCTGAAATAATCATGAACGCTGTAACACACAAAAAATCCACAGATTTTTCATGGCCAGCATTGACAAGGAAATGGGAAGACTGGATAATGCTCGGCTGTTGGGTGATATAGCTCAGTTGGTTAGAGCACAGCATTCATAATGCTGGGGTCGGTGGTTCAAGTCCACCTATCACCACCAAAGAACATCGATCAGGTTTCCCCTGGTCAAAACGAGCATCCGGTCTGACCGGTCTGTTTGGTGATATAGCTCAGTTGGTTAGAGCACAGCATTCATAATGCTGGGGTCGGTGGTTCAAGTCCACCTATCACCACCAAGAATTTGCAGCATTGATGAACCCGCCCCTGCCCCGTGCAGCGGCGGGTTTTTTCATTTTCGCCATCAGCGCGCATGCGGCCTGCGCGCAACACTGTCCCCGCCCCATGCAATCGGGGATTGTGGCAAGCCGCCTCTGCCGCTTACAATGAGAATAATTCTCATTTATATTATTCATCACCCATGTCCGCCATCCAGCCCAGCCTGCAACAGCAAGTGCACACGCTTTATAGCGAGCATCACGGCTGGCTGGTCGGCTGGCTGCGCAAGAAACTCAGCTGCCCGCATGGCGCGGCCGACGTGGCGCAAGACACCTTTTTACGCATCATCGCCTCGCGCGACGCCCTGTTCGGCATGCGCGAGCCGCGCGCCTATCTGTCGACGACGGCGAAACGCTTGCTGCTCGACCGCGCGCGCCGGCAAGTACTCGAACGCAGCTACCTGGCGGAACTGGCCCTGCTGGCCGACAGCCTGCCCGGCGCACCCTCGCCGGAGGAGATCCTGATGGCCGTGCAGGCGCTCGGGCAGATCGCCACGGCGCTGGACGGCTTGCCCGCCAAGGCGCGCGACGCCTTTTTGCTGCACTACCTGGAAGAACAACCGCAGGCCGCCGTCGCCGCGCAGCTGAACGTCTCTACGCGCATGGTGCAAAAATACTTGGTGCAAGCCTTGCTGGCCTGCCGCCACGCCTGCCCGGCCATGGCGGCATGAGCGGCACGCGCACCGATATCGCCGCCGAGCAGGCCGCCCGCTGGATCGTGCAGCTGAGCGCGGACGACCTGGCCGAACGCGACATGGCGCGAGCCGGCTTCGCTGCGTGGAAGGCGGCCGATCCGCTGCACGCGACAGTGGCCGCCGACATGGAAAACCTGCTGCGTCAATTGAATGCCGTGCGCGAGCCGGCCGGCGGCGACCATCGCCCCGCACGCGCCGCCCTGGCCGCCATCGCGCCCAAGCGCCAGCGTCTGCGCCAGCTGGCCGCCGCCAGCGCCGTGGCCGTGCTGGTGCTGACCGGCGCGCTGGTCCTCGGCGAGCGCCCCGCCTACCTGCTGGCCGACCTGCGCAGCCCCACGGGACAATGGCAGGCGCACACCCTGGCCGACGGCAGCCGCCTGACCCTGGCCGGCGGCAGCGCCGTCAACGTACATTTCAATGCGGGCGAGCGGCATGTGGAACTGGTGCGTGGCGACATTCTCGTCGACGTGGCCAAGGACGCGCAGCGCCCCTTTATCGTCGACAGCAAGCAGGCGGCGATCCGTGCGCTGGGTACGCGCTTTGCCGTGCGCAGGGAAGACGGCGCCACCATCCTCAGCATGCTCGAATCGACAGTATCGGCGCAGGTGCCGCAACATCCTGCCGTCGTGGTGCAGGCTGGCCAGCGCGCGCGCATCACGCGCGATGGCGTCGGGCCACTGACAAGCATCGATGCGGCCAGCGTGCAGGAAGCGTGGCGTGCGCACCAGCTGGTGGTCGACGACTTGCCGCTGGCCGACGTGCTCGACGAGCTGGCGCGCCACCGCCCCGGCCAGCTGCATTACGACCGGATGCAGATCGCCGGCATCCGCGTGGCGGCCGTGCTGCCGCTGGACGACACGGACAAGGCGCTGCAGCTGTTGATCGACAATTTCCCCCAGCTGCGCATCCGCATGCTGACGCGCTACCTGGTGATGGTGGACGCCCCCGCCAAAAAGTAAATATTTTTTGCATTCACGGTTCCACTTTGCGCATCTCGTGCGTCAAGGCAGCTGAGATCAATCAAAAAAGGCTGTCACCATGTACGCTCAAGTCGTTGCCCTTTCATCCACGCACACCCTGCGCACGCGCTTGCGCCCACTGGCCCTGGCCGCCCTGCTACTGGCCAGCGCCGGCCTGCACGCCCAGGCAGTCGCCCAGACCGTGCCGGCTGCCGCCAGCTACGCCATCCCCGCCGGTCCGCTGGCCGGCGCCCTGAACCGCTATGCGCAGCAGGCGGGCGTGTCCATCGTCATCGATTCGGCCAAGGTGCAGGGACTGCAGACGGCCGGCCTGCAGGGCAGCTATGCCATCGACGACGGCTTTGCAGTGCTGCTGCGCGGCAGCGGCTACGCCATCGGCAAGACGGCCACCGGCTACGTGCTGGTGGCCGCGCCGGCATCCGCCCCCACGGCAGCGGCAAGCGCCGCCTCGGCGGCCGAGCGCACCATGCCCTCGATTACCATCGTCGGCCAGGCCGAGCAAGGCGCCACTACGGAAGGCAGCGGCTCCTACACGGCGCGCAAGATCACCCTCGGCAAGGGAGAACAGTCGATGAAGGACATGCCGCAATCGGTCAGCGTGCTGACGCGCCAGCGCCTGGACGACCAGGGCATCACGGACTTGCGCGAAGCCGTCAACAACGTCACCGGCGTGGTCGGCGTGCATGGCGTGGGCCCGGGCGTGGTGATCACTTCGCGCGGCTTCCAGATCGACCAGTGGCAGTACGACGGCGTGCCGATCGACCGCAACACCTATGCACTGGGGAACTGGGGCCAGGAAAACATGGTCATCTACGACCGCCTGGAAGTGCTGCGCGGGGCATCGAGCCTGCTCGAAGGCACGGGCAGCCCGGGCGGCTCCGTCAACCTGGTGCGCAAGCGCCCGCTGGCCACGCGCCAGGTCGCGCTCACGGGCCGCGCCGGTTCGTGGGACCACTACGGCGCGCAGCTCGACGTCAGCACGCCGCTGAATGCGGAAGGCAGCCTGCGCGGACGCGCCATCGTCGATGAAGACGACAGCCATTCTTTCATCGACCAGGTCTGGAACAAGAACCGCACCGTGTATGCGGCGCTCGACTACGACCTCGGCCCCGCCACCACCGTGGGCCTGGCCGTGAGCAACGTCAACGGGCGCGGCCGCCCGATGTTCATCGGCCTGGCGCGCTACGCCGACGGCAGCGAGCTGGGATTGCCCCGCTCGACCTATACGGGCGCCGACTGGAACCGCAGCAAGGTGGAACAGACCACCGTCAACCTGGACCTCGAGCACCACTTCAACAGCCGGTGGACCTTCAAGACGGCCGCGCTGGGCGTCAATGAACGCACCAATTCGACCCACCAGCGCATGGCCGGCACCATCAAGGCCGATGGCAGCGGTTCCATGTACGGCGACTTCTCCACCGATTTCAAGAACCAGAAGCGCGGCATCGACGCCTTCGTGCGCGGCAAATTCGATAGCCTGGGCATCGCGCAGGAAGTCGTCATGGGCGCCAGCTATGTGAAGTTCCATTCCGACGACCGCTATGCGCGCGCCTGGACGCAGGGCGCGCAGATCTTCAATATCGACCACCACCGCCCATGGCAGGACTTCGACACCATCGCCGCGCGCGGCGTGAGCTCCAGCAGCACCTACGACATGCGCCAGAAAGGCCTGTACGGCACCTGGAACGGCCAGCTGACCAGTCACCTGAAAGCCTTGCTGGGCGGGCGTTTCAGCTGGTATGACTTCGAGTATGCCCCCCAGGGTGGCACGGCGGACACCACCCGTGTCACGGCCAAGTTCACGCCATCGGTGGCCCTGATGTATGCGCTGACGCCGCAATGGTCCACCTACGCCAGCTATGCGGGCGTGTTCCAGCCGCAGACGAACCGCAACGCGGCGGGCCAGGTCCTGAAACCGATCACGGGCGACAGCTATGAAGCCGGTATCAAGGGCGAACTGCTGGACGGCAAAGTCAATACCTCGCTGGCCGTCTTCCGCTACGAGCACAAGGACCGCGCCGTCAACGATTACGCCGCCGGTTTCGCCTGCGACGGCTGGTACTGCTCGCGCGCCTCGGGCAAGGTGCGCAGCCAGGGCCTGGAAGCGGAAGTGTCGGGCGAAGTGGCACGCGGCCTGCAGCTCTCGGCCGGCTATGCCTACACGACGACGACCTACCTCGACGACCCGGACAACAAGGGCGAGGTCTTCTCGACATGGACCCCGAAGCACATGTTGCGCCTGTGGTCCGGCTATACCCTGCCCGGCGAGTGGAGCAAGTTCAGCGTCGGCGCCGGCGTGAACATGCAAAGCCACACGCTGGACTTCGGTCGCTCGTTCGACGTGGCCGGCTTCTCGCTGTGGAACGCGCGCCTGGCCTGGCAAGCCACGCCGCAGCTGTCGCTCGCCGTCAACGTCAACAACCTGTTCGACAAGCGCTACGTGATCCCGTCGTATAACGACACGGGCGGCAATAACCACTTCGGCGACCCGCGCAACGTGCAGCTGACCCTGAAGTACACGCCGAAGTGGTAGATGGATAGGAGGGCTGAGGGCCGGCGCGAGGGCCGTGGCGCGACATTCAGTTCGCGCCGCGGCCGGGATTTTCGGCTAAGATGATGGCGCGGCGTTGCGCCGCACCGCATCGTGCATCGGCCTCTCATTCATCTACACCGTCAATGGAACAAAAAGACAAGTCTTGGGTCACTTCGGTGGACGTCGCCAAACGGGCCGGCGTCTCGCGCTCCGCCGTCTCGCGCACGTTCACGCCCGGCGCCAGCGTGGCGCCCGAAACGCGGGCCCGCGTGATGGAAGCGGCGCAGTCGCTGGGCTACCAGGTCAACATCCTGGCGCGCAGCATGAACCAGGGACAAAGCAACCTGGTGGGCGTCGTCATCACGGGCTTCACGGACCCGTTCCGCGTGGCCCTGCTGGGCGAAGTCACGCGCAGCCTGAGCGAACATGCGCTGGTGCCGCTGCTGATGAATGCGGAAGATCCAGAGCGACTCAGCGAATTGCTGCGCATCCTCCTCAGCTACAAGATTTCCGGCGTCATCATGACGTCCGGCTCGCCGCCGTCCGCCGTGGCGACGGAATACCTGCAGCGGCAGGTGCCGGTGGCCATGATCAACCGCGCGCGCGACCTGAAAGGCGTGGACGTGGTCAACAGCGACAACCGCAACGGCGGCGAACTGGCGGCCAGCACCCTGCTCGACAGCGGCGCCAGACGGCTGGCCTTCGTCAACACGCGCGCCAGCAGTTTCAGCGGCATCGCGCGCGGCAAGGCCTTCCTCGAGCACCTGGCGCCGGCGGTGGCAAAGAAACGCTGCACGGCTGGCGAATACCTGGCAGATGCCATCGGCTACCAGGCAGGCCAGGAAGCGGCCGACGCCCTGCTCGCCTCGGGCAAGCTGCCCGACGGCGTCTTTTGCGCCACCGACCTGATCGCCTGCGGCTTCATCGACGCGGCGCGCAGCAAGTATGGCATCGACGTGCCCGCGCAATTGCAGGTGATCGGCTTCGACGACATTCCCATGGCCGCACTGGACGCCTACCAGCTGACCACCATCCGCCAGGATGCGGGCGAACTGGCGCGCCGCGCCGTCAAGAGCCTGGTCGAACGCATGGAAAAATTTGCCATGCCGGGCCGCCTGAAGGAAGTTCCCGTCACCCTGGTTCGGCGCGGCACCACGCGCTAAACGATGCAATACGGCAGGTGGCGCAACGCCATCTGCCTGCCCGCC
>NZ_LBCO01000035.1:876889-881924 GCF_000988085.1 Janthinobacterium sp. KBS0711
TCCACACTTTTTCATCCCCCGCCTGTACTTGTTGACATCAAAAAAAATCCGGGTTACTGTTTGCACACGTGTACTGCACACGTGTGCAATTTCTTCAAACAGGCCAGTTCCGGCCACACCATTACAAAAAGCGCCCCGTCCACGGAGGCGTCATCAAGGAGACTGTTATGTTGAACCACGTTTTAAGAACCGCCCTGCTCGGCATCGGGGCGATCGGCCTGGCGGCCTGCACCACGCCCGCCGGCACGCAGCACAGTACGGCCGCCGCCGATCCGAAGCTGGCGAAGATCGGCCAGATCGTCGTCGTGTACATGGAAAACCGCAGCTTCGACCACCTGTTCGGCACTTTCCCCGGCGCCGACGGCATCGCCAATGGTCGTTCGCCCGACACCACCACGCAGACCGGCCCCGATGGCAAGCCGTATGCCATGCTGCCCGCCGTGGCGCTCGACAAGGGCGGCCTGGACCCGCGCTTCAAGGCCGACATCGCCAATGCGCCCTTCCACATGGAACCGAGCGTGTCGCTGGGCGACAAGACGGCCAGTCCCGTGCACGCCTTCTGGACGCACAAGCGGCAGATCAACGACGGCAAGAACGACCGCTTCGTCGTCGAGGGCAATACGGGCGCCCTGCCGATGGGCTATTTCGACGGCAGCAAGCTCAAACTATGGGCGCTGGCGCAGCGCTACACCTTGGCCGACCGCTTCTTCCAGTCCGCCTATGGCGGCTCCTTCCTCAACCACATGTGGCTGACATGCGCCTGCACACCCGTGTTCCCGAACGCGCCCAAGTCGATCGTCGCCCAGGATGAGCGCGGCACGGGCCACAAGAAGGGCGAAGAGGCGGAAGTGACGCAGGACGGCTACGCCGTCAACACCATGCAAGGCCCGCTGCTGTTCGACCCGACCAAGAAGCAGACGTTCCTGCCGCCGCAAACCATGCCCACCATCGGCGACCGCCTGACGGACAATGGCATCTCGTGGGTCTATTATGCGGACGGCTACGACATCGCCGTCGCCTCGACCAAGTCGGGCAAGAAGGCCGACGATTTCTCGTATCACCACCAGCCGTTCACCTACTTCAAGCGCTTCATCGACAGCCCGCAGCAGCGCGCCACGCACCTGAAGGACCGCTCCGACATGCTCGCCGACGTCCAGGCGGGCAAGCTGCCGCCCGTCTCGTTCTACAAGCCCATGGGCAAGAAGAACATGCATCCGGGGATGGATAAATCGAGCGTGGCGGCCGGCGACGACGAGGGCGTGGCCATCATCAGCGCCATCATGGAAGGGCCGCAATGGAAGGACACCGTCATCATCGTCACCACCGACGAAAACGGCGGTTTCTGGGACCACGTGGCGCCACCGAAAGGCGACCGCTTCGGCCCGGCCACGCGCATCCCCGCCCTGGTCATCTCGCCCTTCAGCGAAGGCGGCCATATCGACCATACCGAGTATGAAACCGTGTCGATCCTGAAGTTCATCGAGGAACGCCATGGCCTGGCGCCCTTGAGCGAGCGCGATGCGCGCGCCAACAGCCTGGCCAAAGCCCTCAAGCTGTAACACCGATTCTCCTGCCTGTCTACCCTGGGTGCGCCGTCCTGCGCGGCGCGCCCGGGCAACTCACATCCAAAGGAAACGCCATGCTGCACGCCCGCCATCTTCCCCTGTCCCTCCTGATGCTCGCCCTGGCCGCCTGTGGCGGCGGCGATGACACCGCCCCTCCCGTGACGCCACCGGTGACGCCACCCGTCACGCCACCGCCCGCCACCTACTACCAGACCAAGACGCCGTACACGCCGCAGCAGGACGCGGCCACATACGAAACCGCGCCGGCCGGCTACGCGCCCGTGTTTACCGAACTGGTGGCGCGCCATGGTTCGCGCGGGCTGTCGAGCATGAAATACGATGCGGCCTTCTACAACGTCTGGCAACGGGCGGCCGCCGACGATGCGCTCACGCCGCTGGGGCAAAAGCTGGGCGCCGACATCCTGAAACTGATGAAGGCCAACGCGCTGCTCGGCTACGGCGTTGACGGCATCACGGCGCCCGGCTACGGCAACCTGTCGAAGACGGGCATCAATGAGCACAAGCAGCTGGCCGTGCGCATGCTGGCGCGCCTGCCCGCCCTATTCACGCAGCTGGGCGCGAACGCCGCCAGCGCGCCGCGCCAGATCGTCACCATCAGTTCCGGCGTGGACCGCGCCAAGGACAGCGCCGCGTATTTTGCGCAGTCGCTGGCCGCCACGGCACCAAACGTCGCGCCGCTGATTACCCTGCCGCCCGCGCCGGCCGGCTACCCGGCCGGCAAGCCCGTGGTCCAGCCCAATGGCACCAACCGCTTCCTGCTGTATGCGCACAAACTGGTGCCGAAGACGGACCTCGTCACCGATGCCCTCGACCGCCATTACCCGACTTACCAGGATAGCCAGGCCTATCAGGCCTACCTGGAAAGTCCCGCCTTCCTGGCCAAGTACACAGCCATCGACACGGATGCCACGGCGCGCACCCTGGGCCGCGAAGTGCTGGAACGCCTGTTCAGCAAGTCCTTCGTCGACAAGATCGACAACGGCACCTACCGCTTCGCCAATACGGGCACGTACAGTTTCACCAGCGACGACGGCAAGTTCACCAACACCGTCACGGGTGACGGCGGCACCACCATCAAGGGCCTGGCCGATGCCGCCTCGGTGCTGTACAACCTGTACGCCATCATGGCCGGCATGACGAGCGAAGTGAAAGCCGACTTCGTACAGTACATGCCGTCGGACGCGGCCAAGTACCAGGCCTTCGTGCAGGACTACCAGGACTTTTACAACAAGGGCCCCGGCACCACGGAAAGCGCCGGCGTCACCTGGAATTACGTGCGCGCGCTGCGCGACGACTTTTTCACGGAAGTGGACGCCATCGCGCGCGGCGACCTGTCGCACGGCGCCAAGCTGCGCTTCACGCATGCGGAAGCCATCATCCCGCTGGCCACGGCCATGGGCCTGAAGACCGTCGTCGGCGCGCTGCCGGCGGCGCAAACCTACAGCTATGACAACAACAGCTGGCGCGGCCTGTACGTGGCGCCGATGGCGGCCAACATGCAGTGGGACGTGTACCGCGACGCCAGCGGCAATGTGCTCGTGAAAATGCTGTACAACGAAAAGGAAACGGACTTCCAGGCCGCCTGCGATGGCGCCCGCTTTGCTGCCGGCAGCCATTTCTATGTGTATGCGAAACTGAAGACCTGCTACGGCCACGTGGCGCAGTAAGCGCGGAGTGCGGGCGGGCAGCCGTGCCCGCCTGTCTGGCGTTTGATGCTAGGCTACGCCTGGTAATCAATCACGTCACCCGCGGATCGCCATGCCCCCACCGTCCCCCCTGTCCAGCATGCTGCTGGCCCTGTACCTGCACGCCAGTCCCGTCCTGGCCGTCGAAGGCCATTACCAGACCAAGACACCCTATGCGCCGCAGCAGGATACGGCCACGTATGCCGCGCCACCGGCCGGTTTCCAGCCCATCTACACGCAACTGGTGGCGCGCCACGGCTCGCGCGGCTTGACTGGCATGAAGAGCGACGCGGCCCTGTATGCGATGTGGCAGCAGGCCGCCGCGCAGGATGCGCTGATGCCTTTGGGACGCGAACTGGGTCCCGACATCCTGGCCCTGATGAAGGCCAACGCGCTGCTTGGCTATGGCGTGGCCGGCATCGAGAAACCCGGCTACGGCAATCTGTCGCAGACGGGCATCGAGGAACACCGGCAACTGGCCGTGCGCATGCTGGCGCGCCTGCCCGCCCTGTTTGCGCAAGTGGGCCAGGACGCGGCGACGGCGCCGCGCCAGCTCGTCACCATCGATTCCGGCGTGGACCGCGCGCGCGACAGTGCACGCTTTTTCACGCAGTCGCTGCTGGAGCACGCGCCCGCCCTGGCTCCCTTGTTGTACTTTCCGCCCGCCCCGGCGCCGTACCCGCAGGGACGCAAGGCGGTACCGCAAGCGGATGGCGTCAACCGCTTCCTGCTGTACGCGCACAAGCTGACGCCGCAGACGGATCTTGTCACCGATCCCGCCAATCCGTATTACGTCACCTATGCCGCCAGCCAGGCCTACCAGTACTATGAAAGAACCAAGCAGCTGCACGCGCTGATGGATGCCCCCGCCAGGCTGCCGGCAGCGGCCGCGCATGCACGCCACGTGCTTGAACGGCTGTTTGCACCCGCCTTTCTCGACCAGCTTGAGCGCGGCGCCGCCAGCTATGCGGACACGGGCAGCTACACGTTCACCAGCGCGGACGGGAAACTCACGCGCACCATGACGGGCAGCGGCAAGACCGTCATCCGCAGCCTGAATGCGGCCGCGACGAAACTGTATGAGCTGTATGCGATCGCCGCCGGCATGCGCCATGAAGTGCCGGCCGATTTCAGCCGCTACATGCCCGCCGAGGATGCGCGCTACTACGCCTATATCGCCGACCACGAGGATTTTTACCAGAAAGGGCCGGGCACCACGACCAGCGCAGGCGTGACCTGGCGCTTCGCGCTGGCCTTGCGCGACGATTTTTTCAAGGAAGTCGATGCACTGGCCAGCGGCGACTTGCGCCACGCGGCCAAGCTGCGCTTCACGCACGCCGAGATGATCATTCCGCTCGCCTCGGCACTCAGTTTGAAAGAAGCGCTGGCTCCCTTGCCGGCATCGGCCAGCGACAGCCATGCCGGCCCTCGATGGCGCGGCCAGAGCGTCTCGCCGCTGGCAGCCAACATGCAGTGGGATGTGTACCGCAACGGCGAAGGACATCTGATCGTGCGACTGCTGTACAACGAAAAGGAAACCGATTTCCAGGCCGCCTGCGACGGCGCCCGCATCGCGCCGGGCAGCGTCTTCTACGACTATACTAAACTGAAAACCTGCTACGGATACGTGGCGGCACGCTGATGCAGCGCACCGCCATGGTGCCTTACTTCAGGGTCGGCATGGCAAACTCGGCGCCTGCCTTGGTTGACGCCGGCCAGCGCTGCGTGACGGCCTTCTGTTTCGTGTAGAAACGCACGGATTCC